>NZ_JBWKPF010000020.1:0-547 GCF_059418105.1 Pseudomonas sp. GW821-FHT09C09 | reverse complement strand
AAGAGATTTTCGCGTACAGGGCTATCACCCACTATGGCCGCACTTTCCAGAGCGTTCCGCTAATCTCAAAGCCACTTAAGGGCTAGTCCCCGTTCGCTCGCCACTACTAAGGGAATCTCGGTTGATTTCTTTTCCTCAGGGTACTTAGATGTTTCAGTTCCCCTGGTTCGCCTCTTGCACCTATGTATTCAGTGCAAGATAACCATCTTGTGATGGCTGGGTTCCCCCATTCAGACATCTCCGGATCAAAGTCTGTTTGCCGACTCCCCGAAGCTTTTCGCAGGCTACCACGTCTTTCATCGCCTCTGACTGCCAAGGCATCCACCGTATGCGCTTCTTCACTTGACCATATAACCCCAAGCAATCTGGTTATACTGTGAAGACGACATTCGCCGAAAATTCGAATTTCTCAACTAAGAGAACTCACAAATTTTACCTTAGCCTGATCACCACCAGTGAAAGTGGATCTCAGTCTATCTTTCTATCACATACCCAAATTTTTAAAGAACGAACTAGTCAAAGACTAGAAATCAACATTCACCATCAC
>NZ_JBWKPF010000019.1:0-574 GCF_059418105.1 Pseudomonas sp. GW821-FHT09C09 | reverse complement strand
ATGCCGTGTTCTTCCAGCACCTGACTGATGATCTGCTGCACGGTCATCTGCTGGAAGATGCGCTGGTTGAAGCGATGCGCGAGGTACGAAAGCTGCGGGCGCAGCGAGATCTTGTAGCGGGTCAGGCGCTTGCCCGCCTCGCCCTGGGCGATGCTGTAGATCAGCCCGTGGATTCCGGTGCCGCTCGGCGACAGTTGAAGAAACGCCAGTTTGTGCAGCAGGCTTTCGAGGTTGATCGAGGCCTTTTCACTGACCAGTTCCAGCTCGAATTCGAAGGGCGTGTTGAGGGCTTCCCGGCCGGTGAACGACAGCACCTGGAAATCGCTGTCCGCGCCATCGATGGTCAGGTTGAAATGGGGCTGATTGGCCGGTGAGAACATTCCCTTGTCCCTCGCGCAGTGCTGCAACACACGCCAGATCGGTAAGGATCTGACGTCGAAAAATCATTGAGTTGTAAAGGTGCCTCGACCGGAAAAACCGGCCGAGGCGGTACAACCATCAGCCGTAATTAAACGACTGGAGCACGCCAGTCATCGGAACCCGAAGTACCGGATACTTCGTGGGTCCAGGTGAT
>NZ_JBWKPF010000018.1:0-658 GCF_059418105.1 Pseudomonas sp. GW821-FHT09C09 | reverse complement strand
TGGAGGCCACGCGCATCCAGCAGGTGGTCTTGTCGTCGTGCTGGCCTTCGCGGTCCCAGAAGAACTGCACCTTCACCCGGCCGTACTGGTCGCAGAAGATTTCTTCGCCTTCGGGGCCTGTGACCACGGCGCTTTGCGAACCAAGAACCTTGGACTTCGGGTGATCCAGCGGCGGACGGTACGGCACGTCCCACGGGATCGCGCTGAAACGGTTGCGATAGCCCTGATGGAAATCGTCCTTGTCGTCGGTGGTGTCGCTGGTCACCGACTCTTCCAGCACTTGCGGCTGTTTGCCTTCGTGGAAGATTTCGGTGAGCAACCACAGGTCGTTCCACGTCGGGTTGGCGTGGTCGGTCAGGGCCAGAAAATGCCCCGTGACCAGAATCGGCTGGTCGCTGTTGCCCTCGGCCAGGCGATAGTCGCTGCGGTGGCGTTCGAGGTTACGGTTGGCCAGGTGCTTGCCGCGCTCGCGGTCCACGAAACGGCCCGGGTAATCGTAGTCTTCCAGGTCCGGTTGGGCGCTGCTCTTGGCGTCGCTCTCCAGCTCGATCTTCGGTTTGACGAAGTCGTAATCGCGCCGCGTGGTGCGGCTGGTGCGGGTGGCCAGGCGCAGGCCGAAACGCTTGACCACCGGTTTGTCCGCCACCAGCCCGGAGTC
>NZ_JBWKPF010000017.1:0-1197 GCF_059418105.1 Pseudomonas sp. GW821-FHT09C09 | reverse complement strand
AAGCCCTTGGCATCGAGCTTGCCCTTGATGCTTTTGCCCAAGGCATCGATGACTTCGTAATCGCCGTCCTTGATGCCCTGACGCCCCGCGTACTGGTTGAACAATTCGAGGTTGCCCTTGCCCGGTTTCGGCGGTTCAGGGAACACGCCGGCCAGGGATTTCGCCCCGGTGTAGGCGAAGTTCGCCGCGTGGGCGGTGTACGGGCCGCTGGTGGCGTGGGTGATGCCGCCGGCGTTGTAGGTCGTGGCGCTGCCGCCGCCCTGGATCACCAGTTCGGTCTTGGCGGTGATGGTGATGCGGTCGGCGTTGGCGGTGATGTTGAGTTTGGCCAGCAGGTTGATGCTGTCCTTGAGCGCCTTGACGTCGATGTCGCCGGAGGCTGCCACCAGCCGCCAGCCCATGCTTTGCACGAACAGGCGCATGCCGCGACTGGCGCTGGCCAGCAGGCGTTTGCCGATGGAAAAACTGGTGTGCCCGGTGCTGCTCAGCGCCAGGTGTTCGCCGGTGGCGATATGGCTGGAGCGCGGTGTGGTCAGGGCGATGCCGGCGGGACTGGCGAGTACCAGATGCGGTTCGGTGAACTCGGGGAATTCGTTGGCGGTGAGGTTTGCAGGTCCCGAGCCGAGTACGCCTTGATGCTGCGCGTGCAACGCCTTGGCCACGTCGTCCTGATCGCCCGCCTCTTGAGCTTGCAGCTCTTTGGCCTGCGTGGCGAAACCGTCCTGCTGATCGCTGGCGGTGGCCAGACGTTCGGCGGTTTCCGGCAGGTCCTTGTGGTGTTTGGATTCGTTCGGGCGCGGCTCGGTGGTGATCAGCAGGCCAGCACCGGCACGCACCGCGCCGTGGCGGTCGGTGCGCAGTTCGAAACCTTCGCCGCGTGGCTGGCCGCCGCTCGGGCGCGGATGGGTCAGGTAACCGAGGTTGATCGCACTCGCGCCGTGATCACTGCGCAGCGCGATGCTGATCTCGCTGGTGGTGTCGTCGATGCGCAGTTCGTTGGCGCGGCTGCCCTTGTATTCCTTGCTCTTGACCGTGGCCAGGGTCTTGAAGTCCGGCAGTTTGTACGGCGGCAGGTTGGCGCCGTGGTACAGGCAACCGGTGATCAGCGGCTGGTCGGGATCGCCTTCGAGGAAGGTGATCAGCACTTCCATGCCGACCCGCGGAATGTTGATCGAGCCAAAGGTTTCGGCGGCCCAA
>NZ_JBWKPF010000016.1:0-1300 GCF_059418105.1 Pseudomonas sp. GW821-FHT09C09 | reverse complement strand
AGGGTGGGTAAAGACCGGGTACATCCTTTACGTTTGAGACCGGGGACATGGTTTACAGGTATCAATATTGGTCAGGAGGTACTGACCATGCCCTGGAATCAAGAGTCCCCGATGGATCAGCGAGTGAAATTAGTCAGTGACTGGCTCAGCGGCAGCTACACCAAAAGCCAATTGAGCCGGCGTTACGGCGTCAGCCGCCCAACCGTCGATAAATGGCTGGATCGGTATGCAGCGCTCGGCGTGGACGGCTTGAAAGAGCAATCCCGCAAGCCTTTGAACTGCCCTCATCAAACCTCGGATGAAATCATCGCCACATTGCTGGCCAAGAAAAACGAACATCCCGATCGAGGTCCGAAACAGATCATTGATCGCCTGCGAAAGTCCGATCCACAGATTCCATGGCCGGCCGCGAGCACTGCTGGGGAATGGTTGAAGAAGGCAGGTTTGGTAGTTGCGCGGCGCCCTTATCCTTTGCGCACGCGTGCCCCGACGCATTTACGTCCAGTCGATGAGCCCAACCAGACCTGGTGTGCCGACTTCAAAGGGCAGTTCAGGATGCAGGACGGCAATTGGTGCTATCCGCTGACCATTACCGATCAGATGAGCCGCTATCTGCTGCTCTGCCGGGCGCTGCCCGGCACGCACAGTGAGCCGACGCGACAGGGATTCGAATGGGCTTTTCGGGAGTTTGGGTTGCCGGACGTAATCCGCACCGATAATGGAGCACCTTTTGCGTCGACAGGTTTAGCGCGGCTGTCGAAGTTGTCCGTCTGGTTCATCAGGCATGGCATTCATATTGAAACGATTACACCTGGCCGCCCTGACCAAAATGGTCGGCACGAACGGATGCATCGCACCCTCAAAGCAGCGGTACTGCGAATACCTGCGGAAAATCTCGTACGCCAGCAGCTGGCCTTTGAAGAGTTCGTCCAGGACTTCAACCATGATCGACCACATACCGCACTGGGCATGAAGCCGCCGGCTTCCGTCTACAGACCTTCGTTGCGCCCGTATCCGGGCTACTTGCCTGCGGTCGAATACGGCCCTGATGTTGAGGTACGCAAGGTTCGCTCGAACGGCGAGTTCAAGTGGAAGGGGCAACGAATGTTTTTGGGTGAGGCGCTGATCGGCGAGGACATCGCACTGAAGGAAGTGGCTGATGACGTGTGGGAGTTGTACCTTTGCAACTTCTGTTTAGGCAGGCTTGAACACGGTGCCAAGCGCGTATCAAGCCTTCAAAAGGTGTAAACGATGTCCCCGGTCTAATGTGTAAAGGATGTACCGGTCTCTACAGTGAGGG
>NZ_JBWKPF010000015.1:2219-4848 GCF_059418105.1 Pseudomonas sp. GW821-FHT09C09 | reverse complement strand
TTTGTGAGCGTCGAACTTTCGGTTCATTGCGTCTTCACACACCGCAATCTGGCCTCTTTCGAGTTCGCAAATTGCTTGGGTGTTATATGGTCAAGCCTCACGGGCAATTAGTATTGGTTAGCTCAACGCCTCACAGCGCTTACACACCCAACCTATCAACGTCGTAGTCTTCGACGGCCCTTCAGGGAACTCAAGGTTCCAGTGAGATCTCATCTTGAGGCAAGTTTCCCGCTTAGATGCTTTCAGCGGTTATCTTTTCCGAACATAGCTACCCGGCAATGCCACTGGCGTGACAACCGGAACACCAGAGGTTCGTCCACTCCGGTCCTCTCGTACTAGGAGCAGCCCCTCTCAAATCTCAAACGTCCACGGCAGATAGGGACCGAACTGTCTCACGACGTTCTAAACCCAGCTCGCGTACCACTTTAAATGGCGAACAGCCATACCCTTGGGACCGGCTTCAGCCCCAGGATGTGATGAGCCGACATCGAGGTGCCAAACACCGCCGTCGATATGAACTCTTGGGCGGTATCAGCCTGTTATCCCCGGAGTACCTTTTATCCGTTGAGCGATGGCCCTTCCATACAGAACCACCGGATCACTAAGACCTACTTTCGTACCTGCTCGACGTGTCTGTCTCGCAGTCAAGCGCGCTTTTGCCTTTATACTCTACGACCGATTTCCGACCGGTCTGAGCGCACCTTCGTACTCCTCCGTTACTCTTTAGGAGGAGACCGCCCCAGTCAAACTACCCACCATACACTGTCCTCGATCCGGATAACGGACCTGAGTTAGAACCTCAAAGTTGCCAGGGTGGTATTTCAAGGATGGCTCCACGCGAACTGGCGTCCACGCTTCAAAGCCTCCCACCTATCCTACACAAGCAAATTCAAAGTCCAGTGCAAAGCTATAGTAAAGGTTCACGGGGTCTTTCCGTCTAGCCGCGGATACACTGCATCTTCACAGCGATTTCAATTTCACTGAGTCTCGGGTGGAGACAGCGCCGCCATCGTTACGCCATTCGTGCAGGTCGGAACTTACCCGACAAGGAATTTCGCTACCTTAGGACCGTTATAGTTACGGCCGCCGTTTACCGGGGCTTCGATCAAGAGCTTCGCGTTAGCTAACCCCATCAATTAACCTTCCGGCACCGGGCAGGCGTCACACCCTATACGTCCACTTTCGTGTTTGCAGAGTGCTGTGTTTTTAATAAACAGTCGCAGCGGCCTGGTATCTTCGACCGGCATGGGCTTACGGAGCAAGTCCTTCACCCTCACCGGCGCACCTTCTCCCGAAGTTACGGTGCCATTTTGCCTAGTTCCTTCACCCGAGTTCTCTCAAGCGCCTTGGTATTCTCTACCCAACCACCTGTGTCGGTTTGGGGTACGGTTCCTGGTTATCTGAAGCTTAGAAGCTTTTCTTGGAAGCATGGCATCAACCACTTCGTCGCCTAAAGGCAACTCGTCATCAGCTCTCGGCCTTAAGATCCCGGATTTACCTAAGATCTCAGCCTACCACCTTAAACTTGGACAACCAACGCCAAGCTGGCCTAGCCTTCTCCGTCCCTCCATCGCAATAACCAGAAGTACAGGAATATTAACCTGTTTTCCATCGACTACGCTTTTCAGCCTCGCCTTAGGGACCGACTAACCCTGCGTCGATTAACGTTGCGCAGGAAACCTTGGTCTTTCGGCGTGGGTGTTTTTCACACCCATTGTCGTTACTCATGTCAGCATTCGCACTTCTGATACCTCCAGCAAGCTTCTCAACTCACCTTCACAGGCTTACAGAACGCTCCTCTACCGCATCACTTACGTGATACCCGTAGCTTCGGTGTATGGTTTGAGCCCCGTTACATCTTCCGCGCAGGCCGACTCGACTAGTGAGCTATTACGCTTTCTTTAAAGGGTGGCTGCTTCTAAGCCAACCTCCTAGCTGTCTAAGCCTTCCCACATCGTTTCCCACTTAACCATAACTTTGGGACCTTAGCTGACGGTCTGGGTTGTTTCCCTTTTCACGACGGACGTTAGCACCCGCCGTGTGTCTCCCATGCTCGGCACTTGTAGGTATTCGGAGTTTGCATCGGTTTGGTAAGTCGGGATGACCCCCTAGCCGAAACAGTGCTCTACCCCCTACAGTGATACATGAGGCGCTACCTAAATAGCTTTCGAGGAGAACCAGCTATCTCCGAGCTTGATTAGCCTTTCACTCCGATCCACAGGTCATCCGCTAACTTTTCAACGGTAGTCGGTTCGGTCCTCCAGTCAGTGTTACCTAACCTTCAACCTGCCCATGGATAGATCGCCCGGTTTCGGGTCTATTCCCAGCGACTAGACGCCCTATTAAGACTCGCTTTCGCTACGCCTCCCCTATTCGGTTAAGCTCGCCACTGAAAATAAGTCGCTGACCCATTATACAAAAGGTACGCAGTCACAGAACAAAGTCTGCTCCCACTGCTTGTACGCATACGGTTTCAGGATCTATTTCACTCCCCTCTCCGGGGTTCTTTTCGCCTTTCCCTCACGGTACTAGTTCACTATCGGTCAGTCAGTAGTATTTAGCCTTGGAGGATGGTCCCCCCATATTCAGACAAAGTTTCTCGTGCTCCGTCCTACTCGATTTCATGACT
>NZ_JBWKPF010000014.1:0-52637 GCF_059418105.1 Pseudomonas sp. GW821-FHT09C09 | reverse complement strand
GCGTTACACGCTGCTGTCAACACCTCTTTTTCTCCGCTTTCGATCGAGAAGATCGAACCGTTGAAAGCGCCAGACAAGCCGGCATTTCCAACTCCTTCCAGGCTTCGATGATCTGAAGCCACCCGCTATCGAAACTTACACAACTCGTTGAATTTCAAGGAGTTTTCCGTTTCGACTGCGCTGGAAGTGGGGCGAATTATAGAGACTCAGAATCTGCCGTCAACCTTTAATTTCGCTATTCTTGCAAAACCTGCCTTTTACCCGGCAAACGCGGGATTCGGCGAGCCACCGGTGGTAGTCGCAGCACAAGAAGCAGCCCGCCGATGAAGGCATAGACCGCCCACTCTTTAAGATCGGCGCGCACAATCCACAACATATGCAGCAATCCCAACCCGAGAATCACATACGCCAACCGATGCAACTTCTTCCAGCGCGCGCCCAATCGACGCTGGCTATAACGATTGGACGTCACCGCCAATGCCAGTAACCCCAGAAACCCGAGCGTGCCGACAATAATGTACGGACGCTTGCGTAACTCCACGCCCAGTTGCGACCAGTCGAAACCCAGGATGAATGCCACATAGCTGCATAAATGCAAAACCACATACGCAAAACACCAAAGCCCCAACTGCCGGCGCACAGCGATCCACCCTGCCCACCCCGTAAGCTTCTGCAACGGCGTCATGCTCAAAGTAATCAACAGCAACACCAATGTCCCAAGCCCAAGCCGATCGACCAGCACTTTTCCGGGATCCGGCCCGAGCTGATCCTCAAAGGCCTGATAGAACCACCACAACGGCCAGATAGCCGCCGCAATAAAAACGCTCACACGCCAGAACGGATATCGCATCAGTAGTTCTTCCGCAGATCGAGCCCTGTATATAAAGAAGCGACTTCGTCCGAGTAGCCGTTGAACATCTGCGTATCACGCACATTCGGCTTGAACAGACTATTGGGAAGACGCCGCTCCCGAGCCTGAGTCCAGCGAGGATGATCAACCGTCGGGTTCACGTTCGCATAGAAGCCGTATTCATCCGCCGCAATGCTCTGCCAGGTCGTCTTCGGCTGTTCACTGACCAGACTGATACGCACGATGGATTTGACACTCTTGAAGCCATACTTCCACGGCACCACCAGACGCAACGGCGCGCCGTTCTGATTCGGCAATTCCCGGCCGTACATCCCGACGGCCAGGATCGCCAACGGATTCATTGCCTCATCCAGACGCAGGCCTTCTACATAAGGCCAGTCGATCAGGGCAAATCCTGAACGCTGTCCCGGCATGCTCTTGGGATCCTGCAATGTTTCAAAACGGATGTATTTGGCGTTGGACGTTGGCTCGACCTGCTTGAGCAGCGCCGAAACGGGAAAGCCGATCCAGGGAATGACCATCGACCACGCTTCAACGCAACGCAGGCGATAGATGCGCTCCTCCAACTGGTAAGGTTTCATGAAGTCTTCCAGTGCATAGCGCCCCGGCTTACCCACCTCCCCGTCCACCACCACACTCCACGGTTCGGTCTTCAGCGATCCGGCATTTGCCGCCGGGTCACCCTTGTCGGTACCGAACTCATAGAAGTTGTTGTAGTGGGTCGCGTCCTTATAGGGCGTGATCGCCTCATCCTTGACGTTCACGGCCCCCCATTTAATAGAAGTATGCTTCTCGGCAAACCAGGCGGGCGCATTTCCGGGCTCGACATCGGCATAACGAGCGGCCTCTTCGGCACTAGCCCAACGCGGCAGACTGCTCATGGCCAGACCGGCCGCCGTAGCACCGAGCAATTGCCGGCGAGAGAGATAAATGGATTCAGGCGTGACGTCCGACTCGTGGCAGTCGGACGCTTTGGGGATTTTGATCAGCATGACAACTCCGCAGTTTTGGAGGACAGATGCACCCATAGACTGCGGAGTATGAGGGAAATTACATCACTCGACGTTTTTGTGGCGACGAAGATGCAACAGGTACTGCACCGGGCCCGAAGCCGCATAGGCGAGGAACACCAGCAGCAGGATACGTGGAGGATCACTGAACACCACGGCGAACACCAGCACCACCGCCAGGATCGCAACAAATGGCACGCGCCCCTTCAGATCCAGCTCCTTGAAGCTGTTGTACTTGATGTTGCTGACCATCAGCATGCCGGCAGCCGCCACCATCAGCGCAACCAGGAACGACATCTTCGAACCCTGGATTCCGTAGTCGCTGAATGCCCAGACAATCCCCGCCACCACACCGGCAGCAGCCGGGCTGGCCAGGCCGATGAAGTAGCGCTTGTCGGCAGTGCCGACCTGAGTGTTGAAGCGCGCCAGACGCAACGCCGCACCCGCCACATAGATGAAGGCGACCATCCAGCCGACCTTGCCCATGTCACCCAGGGCCCAACCGAATGCCAGCAATGCCGGCGCGACGCCAAAGGCAACCATGTCCGACAGCGAGTCGTACTCGGCACCGAATGCACTTTGCGTGTTGGTCATGCGTGCCACGCGGCCGTCGAGACCATCGAGCACCATGGCGACGAAGATCGCGATGGCCGCGAAGGCGAAGTACTTGCTCGCATTCGCCGAGTCACCGGCGCTCAAGGCAGCCTGGGCACTCATCGAATTGATGATGGAATAGAACCCCGCGAACAGGTTCGCAGTGGTGAACAGATTCGGCAGCAGATAGATACCACGATGCCGGACTTTACGACCTTCTGCGTCATGCCCTTCTTCGACATGTTCATCGATGGGCAGCAGGCTTTCGGCGTCTGAAGCCTGGTTCGGCTCTTCGGGACGTTCGCTCATGGACATTACCTTGCAACGGATTGGACATTTTCGACAGGTGTCTGGGACGACGGTTCGGCCACAAACGATGCAGCTTTATACCAGAACCGCCCGCCCATACGAAAAAACGCGGCCGAGGCCGCGTTTTTTCTTACAAGAGTCGAAGACTTAGTTTTTGGCTTTGTCGACGATCTTGTTGGCACCGATCCACGGCATCATGGAGCGCAGTTGCTCGCCGATGATTTCGATACCGTGAGCGGCGTTGTTACGACGCTTGGCGGTCATCGAAGGGTAGCCGGTTGCGCCTTCGCTGATGAACATTTTGGCGTATTCGCCGTCCTGAATACGTTTCAGGGCGTTGCGCATGGCCTGACGGGATTCGGCGTTGATCACTTCCGGACCGGTCACGTACTCGCCGTATTCAGCGTTGTTGGAGATCGAGTAGTTCATGTTGGCGATACCGCCTTCGTACATGAGGTCAACGATCAGTTTCAGTTCGTGCAGGCACTCGAAGTAGGCCATTTCCGGCGCGTAGCCAGCTTCAACCAGAGTTTCGAAACCGGCTTTTACCAGTTCAACGGTACCGCCGCACAGAACGGCTTGTTCGCCGAACAGGTCGGTTTCGGTCTCGTCCTTGAAGGTGGTTTCGATGATGCCGGTACGACCGCCACCCACGCCGGCGGCGTAGGACAGCGCAACGTTCTTGGCGTTGCCCGAAGCGTCCTGATAGATCGCGATCAGGTCAGGGATACCGCCGCCTTTCACGAATTCGGAACGTACGGTGTGGCCCGGTGCTTTCGGCGCGATCATGATCACGTCGAGGTCGGCACGCGGAACAACCTGGTTGTAGTGGATCGCGAAGCCGTGGGAGAAGGCCAGAGTGGCGCCTTTCTTGATGTTCGGCTCGATTTCGTTCTTGTACAGCTGGGACTGGAACTCGTCCGGGGTCAGGATCATGACCAGGTCGGCGCCGGCAACAGCGGCAGCCACGTCGGTCACTTTCAGGCCGTGGGCTTCTGCCTTGGCAACGGTGGCCGAACCTTTACGCAGACCAACGGTAACGTCGACACCGGAGTCTTTCAGGTTGCACGCTTGAGCGTGGCCCTGGGAGCCGTAACCGATGATGGCAACTTTCTTGCCCTGGATGATCGACAGGTCGCAGTCTTTATCGTAGAAAACTTTCATGAATTTCCCCTTTATATCCAGGCCGTTCAGGCCAATCGCTAATTTGGTTTAGATGCTGAGTACTTTGTCGCCGCGGGCAATACCGGTAACGCCGCTGCGGACGGTTTCCAGAATCGATGCGGTGCCGATGGACTGAATGAAGCTGTCGAGCTTGTCGCTGGTACCGGTCAGTTGAACGGTATACACGCTGGCGCTGACGTCGACGATCTGTCCACGGTAGATATCGGTGGTGCGTTTGATCTCGGCGCGCTGGGCGCCAGTGGCCTTGACCTTGACCAGCATCAGTTCGCGCTCGATGTGAGCACTTTCCGACAGGTCCACCAGCTTGACCACTTCGATCAGCTTGTTCAGGTTTTTGGTGATCTGCTCGATGATTTCATCGTGGCCGACAGTGGTCAGCGTCAGACGCGACAGGGTCGGGTCTTCGGTTGGCGCCACGGTCAGGCTTTCGATGTTGTAGTTGCGCTGCGAGAACAGGCCTACTACGCGAGACAAAGCACCGGGTTCGTTTTCCAGAAGCAAGGAAATAATGTGCCGCATGATTAGGTACGCTCCGTCTTGCTCAGCCACATATCGCGCATCGAGCCGTCTTTGATCTGCATCGGGTAGACGTGCTCGCTGGTGTCGACCGAAATATCGATCACGACCAGGCGATCCTTCAGGGCGAACGCTTCTTCCATCTTCGACTTCAAATCTTTCGATTCGGTGATGCGCACGCCGACGTGGCCATAGGCCTCGGCCAGCTTGACGAAATCAGGCAGCGATTCCATGTACGAATGCGAGTGACGGCTGCCGTAGCTCATGTCCTGCCACTGACGAACCATGCCCAGTACACCGTTGTTCAAGATCACGATCTTGACCGGCAAACCGTATTGCAGGCAGGTCGACAGCTCCTGGATGTTCATCTGGATGCTGCCTTCACCGGTGACGCAGGCAACGTCAGACTCAGGGAAGCTCAAGGCGATACCCATCGCGGCTGGCAGACCGAAGCCCATCGTGCCCAGGCCACCGGAGTTGATCCAGCGGTTCGGCTTGTTGAACTTGTAGTACTGCGCAGCAAACATCTGGTGCTGGCCCACGTCGGAGGTCACAAAGGCGTCGCCCTTGGTCACTTCGCACAGGGTTTCGATCACGGTCTGTGGCTTGATCTTGCTGCCGTCGCCCTTGTCGTAAGGGAACAGGCCACGATCACCGCGCCATTCATCAACCTGCTTCCACCAGCTGGCAACGGCTTCCTTGTTCGGGGTTTCGCCGATTTCCTTGAGGATCGCGACCATTTCGGTCAGGACGCTCTCCACCGGGCCAACGATTGGCACGTCGGCCTTGATGGTCTTGGAAATCGAAGCCGGGTCGATGTCGATGTGAATGATCTTGGCGTTCGGGCAGAACTTCGGCGCGCCGTTGATCACACGATCGTCGAAACGCGCACCGACCGCCAGGATCACGTCGGCATGGTGCATCGCCAGGTTAGCGGTGTAGCTGCCGTGCATGCCGAGCATGCCGATGAACTGACGATCAGTGCCAGGGTAGCCACCCAGGCCCATCAAGGTGTTGGTAACCGGCAGGTTGAGCATTTGCGCCAGTTCGGTCAGCGGCGCGGAGCCGTTGCCGAGAATCACGCCACCGCCGGAGTACAGCACGGGACGCTTGGCCGCCAGGAGCATTTCTGCCGCTTTGCGGATTTGCCCGGAGTGACCGCGAACGGCCGGGCTGTAGGAACGCAGTTTGGCTTTCTTCGGGAAGATGTATTCGAACTTCTCGGCCGGGTTGGTCATGTCTTTCGGGATATCGACCACGACCGGGCCCGGACGACCGGATTGCGCCAGGTAGAAGGCCTTCTTCATGACTTCCGGGATTTCCGAAGCGTGCTTGATCATGAAGCTGTGCTTCACGATCGGCCGGGAGATACCGATCATGTCGGTTTCCTGGAACGCGTCGGTGCCGACCATGGTGCTTGGCACCTGACCGGAAATGATCACCATTGGAATCGAGTCCATGTAGGCTGTGGCAATACCGGTGATGGCGTTTGTGGCGCCTGGACCGGAAGTCACCAATACCACGCCGGCTTTACCGGTGGCACGGGCGTAGCCGTCAGCCATATGGGTAGCCGCTTGTTCGTGACGAACCAGGATGTGGGTCACTTCCGGTTCTTTGAACAGGGCATCGTAAACATGAAGGAGAGCACCACCCGGGTACCCGTAGATATATTTGACGCCTTCGTCACGCAAGAAGCGGACGAGCATCTCACCGCCAGATAAAAGCTCCACGTTGTTCACCTCTAAAACGCCAGAATACCGTCCACAAAAAAGGCGAACGGGTCTTAATAGGTTTACTTCTCGGCAGAGCATGAGCGACGGTGGTCGCCGACTACGTCAGCACTGACTGAGCAAGTATTGGGATCGTCCCAAGTGTTGCGGGCCTTTCCCACCCAGCGCGAGGTAACGCGTTGCGGGTGTAACAGGTCGACGCGGATATGCGCCTCATGATCTGCCGAGAGGGTCTGCTTCTGGCAGTCCCTGTACAGCGGACTTTGGATTCTTCTGTTTCGCCCTCTCCAAGTCAAGCCGTCAATGTGCTTAATTGTGGGTAAGCACATGAGAACGCAAGAAAAAACCTGAAAAGCGCTACTCTGTTAGCGTCAATTGCGCAATTTTGCCAAGGAATCAGCATGCGAACGCTCCTCGTCATACTGCTGATCGGCCTCAGCCCCTGGTGCACGGCCGGTCAGATCTACAAATGGGTCGATGCCCAAGGTGTCACGCACTTCGATGCGCAGCCGCCACAAGGTCAGCCGGCGACCACATTGCAAACGCCGCCCTCGCCCGCTCCGCGCCCAACTGCGATCCCCGGCAGCGGCGCGCTGGGCGATCAGAAAGCCATCGACGACAAGGTCAGGAAACAGGTCGCCGAGCAACAGGCTCAGCTCAAGACCTTCTGTGAACAGGCACGCACGAACCTGGCGCAGCTGCAGAACAATCCGCGCCTGAGGGAAGAGACCGAGGGGGAGTTACGTCGACTGAGCGATACGCAGCGTCAGGAGCGTATCGCAGAGACACAGAAACAGATTGCCGAAAACTGCCAGTGATCACTGGCAGTCGGCCGTTCAGCGCGAAGCGGTGATCAGCAGGTCGAACTCTTTGAGCAACACCTGCAACTGCCGGTCCTTGCCCTGCAGGTTGCGCTGGGCGAAGACCATTTCGGCCATTTCCTGTATGCCCGAGGCGTTGGGCAATGGCAGGTTCTGTTCGAGGATCATCTTCATCCGCGGCAGGAAGATCCATTGCAGCCACTGCTCGAAATCGAGGGTGTCGACCGAAAAAGGCTCGACACTGCTCAAGGCTTCAGCCGAAGGCTGGACATCATCCCACCATCCCTGGGCACGCAGTTCGCGCTCGATCAACAACAGTTGATCGGCGACTTTCGAGAAGCGCGCGTCCATCACAGCGAAACCTTGGCCTTTTGACGGGCCAGTGCGGCGCCGGCGGAATCACCTTGTTTCTCACGCGCCTGAGCGATCAGTTCCCACAGGCTTGCCTGCAAGTCCGGACGACCATTGGCCATGGTCAACGCGCGGCGGGCGGTTTGCTCGGCTTGCGGGGCATCGCCCTGGGCCATGCGCACTTGTGCCAGACGGTAAAGCACTTGCGGCTCACGCGGAGCTACGCGTTGAGCACGCTCAAGGCTGGAGGACGCGCCGTTGAGGTCGCCGCCGGCCTGCTGTTGCTGCGCCGTGCTCAACAAAGCGAGCACCGGACCATCCAGTTGCTCGTCGGCAGACAGACCGCCGCCGCTGCTGGCCGAAGGAATGCCGCTCGGCGTCGAAGGCATGCTGTAGCTGCCGGAGCTGATCGGTGCCGATTCGACCGGCGAAGGGTTGTACGGCCCTGCGGTGATACCGCCGGACGCCGGGCCCGGCACGATCGGTGAGCTGCTGATCGGTGTCGAAGCCGCAGCGCCACCAGGAACCATGACCACTACACCGGTATCGCCTTGCGGGATGGCCTGCGATTGCGCCTGACCCTGCACAGGTCGTTTCACCGTCGTCTTGCGGAAGCCGCCGTTGGCCGAAAGACGCTCGCTGTTGGACACGGTGGTGCCGGAATCCACAACCGGAATCGAACCACGCTGTACGGTGGAGCAGCCGCTGAGCAAAGCCACGGCGGTCACCGCTGGAATCAACCACTTGTTCACTTGAAACCCTCTTCGCTTAATTCATCCAGCCCTTGACCCAATCCATCACCGACTCGCTCGAGGCCGGGCTTTCGCCCGCGCAGGAGGCGCCGGGTGGCGGTTCGCTGCCGCGAATATACGGCATCTGCACGGCGCCCGGACAGTTGGCATCGGAGCCTTGGCCAGTGCGCGAATCGACCCACGCCTGCACCACGTTGTCCGGCTGCGGCATGTCCAGTGGCAGCGGGTCGGCCTTGCGCATGAAGCTGGTCCAGACCTGCAACGCACCGGTTGCACCGGTGAACGGCGTCTTGCCGTTATCGTCGCGTCCGAGCCAGACCACGGCCAGCAGATCCTGGCTGAAACCGGCGAACCAGCTGTCGCGCGAATCGTTACTGGTACCGGTCTTGCCGGCCAGTGTCAGGGTCTTGGGCAATACGTTGTAAACCGAGCTGCCGGTACCTTCACGCATGACGCGCTGCATGGCGTTCTGGATCAGGTAGATCGAGGCCGGATCAAAACGTTGCTCGATCTGGAACGGATAACGCTTGAGCGGCTCGCCCTCGGCGGTCAGCACGCTGCGAATCCCGCGCATCGGCGTATTGAAGCCACCGTTGGCGAGGGTCTGGTACATGGTCGCGACTTCGATCGGCGTCATGCCACCGGCACCCAGCAACATCGACGGGAACGCCGGGAATTCACGGGTCACACCCAGGCGCCCGATGGTCTTGAGGACATTCGGAACACCCACCGCCAGCCCGAGACGCGAGGTCGACAGGTTGTAGGAATGCGCCAGCCCTTGATAGAGGAACACCGTACCGTGGGAGCGACGATCATAGTTCTGCGGTTTCCAGACCTGACCGTCCGCGCCCTTGATGGAAAGCGGATCATCCGACAGCCAACTGGTCAGCGTGTACTGGCTCGGTTTTTCCAGTGCGGTCAGATAAACCGCAGGCTTGACCAGAGAACCAATCGGTCGCACCGCATCCAGTGCCCGGTTGAACCCGGCGTAACTGGCCTGACGGCTGCCGATCATCGCCTGGACTTCACCGGTTTCCGGATTGGTCACGACCATCGCCGCTTCCACATCGTCGGCACCTTTGCGCCCGGACAGACGCTTGAAGGTGTCATTGACCGAAGCTTCGGCTTTCATCTGCAGGATCGGGTCGAAACTGGTGAAGATCCGCAGGCCTTCTTCAGTCAAGTCTTCGTCGCGGTAGTCTTCTCGTAACTGGCGTTTGACCAGATCGATGAAGCCCGGGAACGAACTGTCGGCCAGTTTGCCGCGCGAGGTCACGCCCAGCGGCATTTTCTTCGCGGCTTCGACCTGCTCGGCGGTGGCGACACCCTGTTGCTCAAGTACGTCGAGCACCAGGTTACGTCGCTCCAGCGCCCGCTCCGGGTTGCGTCGCGGATTGTAATAGGAAGGCCCTTTGACCATGCCGACCAATAGCGCGACCTGATGCAGTTTCAGCTCGGACAATGGCTGGCCGAAGAAGAACTGGCTGGCAAGACCGAAACCGTGCACCGCACGCTGGCCATCCTGACCGACGAAGACTTCGTTGAGATAAGCCTCAAGAATTTCCTTCTTGTCGTAATGCAGCTCAAGCAGCATCGCCATCATCGCTTCGGTGAGCTTGCGGGTCAGGCTGCGTTCGTTGGTGAGGTAGAAGTTCTTGACCAGTTGCTGGGTCAGCGTACTGCCGCCCTGGGTCATCTTGCCGCCGGATGTGTTGACCCAGATCGCCCGGGCAATCGACTTCGGCGACACGCCCCAGTGACTGTAGTAATCCCGGTCTTCCACGGCGACCAAGGTTTCCAGCAGGTACGGCGGCACCTGATCGAGCTTGATCAGAATCCGGTCTTCAAGGTTTTTCGGGTAGATCCCGCCGATCAGCAGTGGCTCCAGACGCACCACCGACAGCTTCGAACCGTTCGTCGCCGAGAGCTCGGCCACGTAGTCACCGGAGAACCGCACGCGCACCGGCTGCGGTTTCTCCAGACCTTCATAGAACTGGAAACCACGGGTGTTCAGATCGACGGTATTGCCGTTGACGGCTGCAGCGCCGGGGCCATTGCTCACGGCTTCGCGGCGATAGCCCAGGGCATCGAGTTCGGTAAGGAAATCGTCCTTGCTCAACTTCTGTCCGACGAACAGTTCGAGCGGCCGCGCGTATACCTTGGCCGGGATGGTCCAGCGCTTGCCGGAGAACTTCTCCTGCACCACGGCATCGAGGTAAACGGCGAAGCCGGCCAGCACCACAAGGCCGACCAGACTGAGTTTCAGGGCCCAGCCCAACCATGGGCGCAGGCCCCGGGAAGGTGGTTTTTTAGGAGTGCGGGGGGATCGAGTACGAGTCATGGCGGCGGATTATACGCACTTTATTCATACTCAACAGGAGCGCTCCGAGGTTTGCGTCGGGCTGGCGAGCGGCCATAATGGCGGCCTCGAATTTCCCCAGTCTCTGAAGGATCGCCTGTGAGCCAGTCCCTGATCGCCGCCCTGCAAAACCCTGCCCTGTTTGCGCACCCTGTCGAAGGGTTTCAGGTCATCGAAACCCATATCTCGTGGGTCCTGCTCACCGGCCCTTACGCTTATAAAGTGAAGAAGCCGGTGAACTTCGGCTTTCTCGACTTCACCAGCCTCGAATCCCGCGAGCACTTCTGTGGCGAAGAGCTGCGCCTCAACCAGCGCCTGACCGAAGATTTGTATCTGGAAGTGATTCCAGTCACCGGCACTGTCGAAGCCCCGCAACTGGGTGGCGAAGGCCCGGCCATCGAATACGTGCTGAAAATGCGCCAGTTCCCGCAGACCGGTCTGCTAAGCACCCTGCAGGCCAACGGTGAGCTGACCACCACGCACATCGACGAAATGGCCGAGCAGATTGCCCGTTTCCACCTCAGCGCGCCGAAAGTCCCGGCCGAGCACGATGCCGGTACTCCGGAAAGCGTGATGGCGCCGGTTCGCCAGAACTTCGAGCAGATCCTGCCGTTCCTCAGCGACAAAGCCGACCTGCTGCAACTGGATGCCCTGCAAGCCTGGGCCGAAAGCAGCTTCGAACGTTTGAAGCCTCTGTTCGCCCAGCGCAAGGCCGAAGGCTTCACCCGCGAATGCCACGGTGACATTCACCTGGGCAACGCCACGCTGATCGACGGCAAAGTGGTGATCTTCGACTGCATCGAATTCAACGAACCGTTCCGCTTCACCGACGTCTGGGCCGACACCGGCTTCCTGGCAATGGACCTGGAAGACCGCGGCCTGAAATCCCTGGCCCGCCGTTTCATCAGCCAGTACCTGGAACTGACCGGTGACTACCAGGGCCTGGAAGTGTTGAACTTCTATAAGGCTTACCGTGCACTGGTGCGTGCGAAAGTTGCCCTGTTCAGCATGCCTGCCGACGCGACGCCGGTGCAGCGCGCCACCACCCTGCGCCAGTACCGCAACTACGCCAACCTGGCAGAAAGCTACAGCACCATTCCTTCGCGTTTCATGGCGATCACCCACGGCGTATCCGCTGTAGGCAAAAGCCACGTGGCCATGCGTCTGGTCGAAGCTCTGGGCGCGATTCGCCTGCGTTCCGATGTCGAGCGCAAACGTCTGTTCGGCGAACAAACCGTCGCCAATGATGTTCAGGCCGGTATTTACAGCGCCGATGCCAGCACCGCCACCTATGCTCGCCTGCATGAAATCGCCGAAGTGATCCTGCACGCCGGCTTCCCGGTGGTGATCGATGCCACTTACCTCAAGCGCGAACAACGTGACAGTGCAGCCAAGGTTGCCGAGGCCACCGGCACGCCGTTCCTGATCCTCGACTGCAACGCGCCGCAAGCAGTGATCGAGAGCTGGCTGGCGATTCGTCAGGCAGACAAGAAGGATCCGTCCGACGCCACACTGGCCGTGATCGAAGCCCAGCAGGCCAATCGTGAAGCCCTGACCCCGGATGAAATCCTGCGCAGCAAACGCGTGCAGACCAACGAATCCGGCACCCTGGATACCGTCGTGGCGCAAATCCGCCAGCGCCTGCCAGGTCTGTAAGAAACTATTTCGGCCGTGAAGCCCTCGCTCGATTCACGGCCGTCAAATAGTGGCACTATACTGGCGTCATAAAACCAACAGGTGATCTGACATGAGCCAGCCGAAACTTCTCGACACCCCGCTTTATGCCTTGCTGCACAAAGACGACATAACCGGTTTCAACAAAGAACGTCCGAAAGACGGCCCGATCGATATGGTCGGCGGTGATTTTCGCGGCCTCGACTTGCGCGAATTGAACGCTGATGGCGTGGATTTCCGGGACGCCTACTTCCGTTCCGCTGATCTGCGCGGCATCGACTTTCGCAATGCATCCCTGGAGGGAGCCAGCCTGGCCCACGCGCAGATTTCCGGGGCTTACTTCCCGCCGGAGCTGAGTGCAGACGAAATTCTGATGTCGATGAATTTCGGCACCCGCCTGCGCTATCGCACCCGCTGAGCCACCCAAAGGCTGACCCGTCCAGCGCCCCCGCTTTGCGCTGGACTGCGTGTTATTCGAGCTTTTTCGCGCCCTCCCCATCCTGATCCTTCAGTGAAAACCTGACCCTTCTTAGAAGCTTTTGCGTCGAATCCGACCAAACAACCACGCTTTTCCTACTGATGGCTACACTCCTGAGATGATCGCCCACGCACCATTCGGCCGTCGCAAGGAGGCTTGATGAATGATGAACTGCAACACTTGAAGAATCTTGGCAAGACGTCGGCGCAATGGCTGCATGCCGTGGGCATCCACAGCGCCTCGGATCTACGTCGCCTGGGCGCCGTGGATGCCTATCGGGCCGTGCGCACGCGCGGGTTCCGGGCGTCGAAGGTGTTGCTGTATGCGATCGAAGGGGCGTTGATGGATGTGCACTGGAACGACATTCCCGCCGAACGCAAGGACGCTCTGAACAAACAGCTCGAAGCCATTTCCTCTCGCCACAAGAACTGACGGGCACCCACCTTCATGTATCTGCTCGGGGAACAATCGGCGCCGGCCGAATCAATGATCAACCGCTTGCAGAACCTGCCCGGTCAATTTCTGCGGGACCTTGCACCGTGCGGGCCCGTGCTGGAGCTGGAAGCCACGGATGATCTGATGGCCCGGTTGCCGGGCGATCAACTGTTTCTACTGATGGACGGCGTCATCAATGGCCGCTTCGGAGGTCGAGCGCTGTTCTATTGGCAAGAAGGTGATCTGATTGGCCTGCAGCAGGGTCCTGACTGGGCGGATTGCATTCTTTGCTCCGACGGTCCGTTGAGTCTGCTGCCCTTCCGTCGACACGATTTGTTCCAGCATGTGTATTCAGAGCCCGCGCGCTCGGAGCAGTTTCTGCACTATCTGTTGGGCCAGATGGCGCTGCTGGCCCATGCGATTGGCGAACTGAAGCCACGGGAGTTTCGCAGCACCAATGGCTTTAAACGGGTCGAGGCCGGAGAAGTGTTGATCCGCGAAGGCGATCCCGCCGATCACGTGTTCGTGATAATCGAAGGACATGCACAAGCGTTCGTCGACGGGCACAAGGTTGGTGAAGTGCCCAGGGACGAGATTTTCGGCGCCATGGCGATATTCACCGGTGAACCCCGCAACGCAACCGTCGTTACCTGCGAACCGAGTACCGTGATGCTGATTCCCGGCGATCAGTTTCTGAGCATGACCCGCAGCAATCCGAAAATCGCCCACAGCCTGATCGAAAGCATGGCGCGGCGCATCGACCAGCTCAACAAGCAGCTCACGGCACTTGACCGTCCAAGCTGAAGCCCAGTTTTTTCGGGGCTTTTCAGCCATTCCCCAAACAAAACCGAAGAAATGGAAAAACACTCGTTGACTTGTTAATGAGAATCGCTATGATTATCACAACTGGTCGCGAGATCAGTCGATATTCTGAAAAGCCCTTGGTTCGGACTCTCAGATTATCTCCTCATCAGGCTAATCACGGTTATTTGACCCGGTTTTTCCGGGTCTTTTTTTGCCTGCAAGAAAGTCATTGGCCGAACTGTTTGCGCATCTCGGCACAGTAATCCGGTTTCGGCGTAGCCGGTGTGAACCAGACATAATCGGCCATGGCCGCCGTAACCTCGCTGCCCTGCTCCGCAAGCATCAACACCGTCGGTGTTTCGGGTGCGCCCAGATCCAGCACATGCAGCGGCACACCCACATCCTTGCGCGCATGGAACGCACCAGCGAACAACAACGCCGGCGCAGGCGCCGCCAACAACCTTGTCGCCATCCGCCGATCCCGTTGCTGCTGCACCGCCAGCATCGCCGGCATCTGCGACTGAGGCAGCAAGCCACAGTGCGAATCACTGATCTGCCCGGCCAATTCGTTTTTCACCGACTGGGCGTTACTGCGTTCCCCTTGCAGAACCGGAGGCTGGCGATAGAACGCACGAATTTCACTGTTATCAACATTGGCCGCCAGCAGCGGATACGGTTGCGTGAAAGCAAACCGGACAATCGGCCCGTAGAGATTCCAGTCCCAACCCTCCTGCCACGCCAGCTCGACCGGAAGATCAGCGGGAGGCTTTGGTGCACGCCGCACACCATCAACCCGCGATTGTTGATCGGGGGTCAGCATTTCCAGCAAGAGGCTACCCTGAGGGCGCTTTTCGCCCAGACTCTGCAGCAGCCACAATTGCACGGCATGGTGATCGGCGTTGTCGTGCTGCTCACCCACGATCACCCGCGCCGGCTCACCCAGACGCGTCAGCAATTCTTGCGGGGTAATCAGCGTTCCGCTGCGCAGGTCGCGAATCTCGCCAGTGACCGGTGGCGGAGCGACATGTTGGCAACCGCCAAGCAACAACAACGCAAACAGCAAAATCCCACGCATGCTTTCACCTCGATGACGAAATCAGCGGGCGATGATCAGCGGATGCCCGCGCTCCGGGTGTGACTGCACCAAAACCTCCAGACCGAATACGGCCTTGAGCGACTCCGGACGCAACACCTGCTGCGGCGTGTCCAGCGCCACCGGACGCCCGCCCTCAAGCAGCAAGATGCGATCACAATAGCGCGCCGCCAGGTTCAGATCATGCAGGATCACCATCACAGCAGCGCCGCGATCGGCAAACTCGCGCACGGCTTGCAGCGTAGTGTGTTGATGCAGCGGATCGAGCATCGAAGTCGGCTCATCCAGCAACAGGGTCTGCCCGGCCTGCCCCGGCCACAACTGAGCCAGCACGCGGGCCAGATGCACCCGCTGGCGCTCGCCACCGGACAACGCCAGATAACTGCGCCCGCTCAGGTGACCAGCATCCGCAGCCGATAACGCGGCGGCAACAATCTCGTCATCGCGCACGACGCCGGTCTGATAAGGCAAACGCCCCATTCCGACCACCTCTTCGACGCGAAAGGCGAAATCCAGCGTCGATACCTGCGGCAATACCGCCAGCCGCTGCGCACGCTGGGTGCCGCTCCAATGGCCAAGGTTTTCACCGTCGAGAAGAACACTGCCTTCGCTGGCGCTCAGTTCACCGCACAACGCCCCGAGCAACGTGCTCTTGCCGGCACCGTTGGGACCGAGCACGCCGAGCACCTCACCCGGTTCCAATTGCAGACTGACGTCCGCCAGTACCGTCTTGCGACCACGACGGATGTGCAGATTGTGCGCACGCAACATCAGGCACGTCCTCGCAACAACAGATAAAGGAAGAACGGCGCGCCGATGAATGCGGTGACGATACCGATCGGCAACTCTGCCGGCGCCAGGGCCAGCCGCGCTACCAGATCCGCCAGCAACAACAGACTGGCCCCGGCCAGCACCGACGCGGGCAACAACACCCGATGATCCGGCCCGGCGAGCAAACGCACCAGATGCGGCACCACCAGCCCGACAAAGCCGATCATCCCCGCCGCCGCCACCGCGGCACCGACACCCAGCGCCGTGCAGAACACCAGCTCACGCTTGAGCCGCTCGACATCTATCCCCAGATGCCCGGCTTCCGATTCCCCAAGCAACAACGCATTCAAAGCATTCGCCCGGCGCGGAAGCCACAACGCGACGCCGGCACTGATGATCAGCAGCGGCCACAACCGCGCATAACTTGCACCGTTGAGACTGCCAAGGTTCCAGAAAGTCAGGGTTCGCAGGGTGGCGTCGTCCGCCAGATAGGTAAAAAGCCCCACTGCCGAACTGGCCAGCGCAGTCAGGGCGATGCCTGCCAGCAACATGGTCGCGACATTGGTCTGCCCGTTGCGACGGCCGAGCCGATAGACCAGCGCCGTCACCCCGAGACCGCCGAGAAACGCACACACAGACAGCAGATACGGGCCGAACCATTCCGGCAAACCGCCGAAGAACGAACCACCGACAATCGCCACCGCCGCGCCTAAAGCAGCGCCACTGGATACGCCAACCAAGCCGGGATCGGCCAGCGGATTTCGAAACAAGCCCTGCATCGCCACACCGGACAACGCCAGCACGCCGCCGACCGCCAACCCAAGCAAGGTCCGAGGCAGACGTATCTGCCCGAGAATCAGCTCTGCCTGCTCCAGCCCGTCCGGGGCCAACGGCACGCCGATCATGCGCAACGCCGCGCGCAAGGTATCGATCAGCGGCAGGCTGACCGGCCCCAACGCCAGCGACAGCCAGATCGCCAACAGGCACAACAGAATCAGGCCGATGAACAAGCCACGGGGTTTGACCAGCGTGGTCATTGGCCGCTCTGGGTCGGGTAGAAACCGTCAGACAGGGTTTTCAACGCAGCAGGTAAACGTGGCCCGAGACCGCCGACCAGCAGCGTCGGGTCCAACTCCAGCACTCGTCCGGATTTGGCCGCACGACTGGAATTGAGGATCGGGTTTTCCTTGAACAGTGCCGCTTTCGCCGCTTCGCCGGTCAGTGCGCGATCAGCGAACACCAGCACTTCCGGGTCGAGCCCGGCCAGGGATTCCACGGAAAACGGCTTGTAGCCGGTGTGAGTGGCCAGGTTGTGTCCGCCCGCCTGTTGCAGCATCCAGTCGGCAGCGGTGTCCTTGCCGGCAATCAATGGTTTGCCGCCGGCATGTCCGAGCAGCAACAGCACACCCGGAGCTTTCTGTTTCGACTGCACCGCCACCACGCGCGCCTTCTGTGCATCGAGTTGCTGTTGATAACTTTGCAGCAGCTGAGTCGCCTGAGTCTCGGCGCCCAGCAACCGGCCCAGATGGGTGACGTTCTTTTCCAGCGTCGGAAGGTCCGGCTGAGCGGAGAACAACTCCACCTGCACCTTGGCACTGCGAACCTGTGAAATGACCGGCGGCGGGCCCATTTCTTCGGTGCCGATCAGGATGTCCGGGCGCAGGCTGAGAATGCCTTCCGCCGACAGGCTGCGCTGATAACCGATGCTCGGCAGCGACTTGAGGGACTCGGGATGCTGGCTGGTGGTGTCGACGCCCACCAGTTTCGCCTCGCCGCCCAACGCACTCACCCATTCCGACAACGCACCGCCGGCACTGACCCAGCGTTGCGGCAATTGGGCCGCTGCAGCCTGGTGGCTGACCAAAAGTCCGACACACAGCACGGCAACGCGGGTACTCAGGCGCATAGACAGCTTCCTTTATAGGATTTTCCCGGGCATCGGGGCGGCAGGCCAAGTATCCTCGGCAGCGGCCACCGCGCGGCGGACGAAGGCGGCCATTTGATAATTGTTTGCATTTAAACGTCAAGCTCGGACATATCCGGACACGAGCTGACACTTGAGGATAGCCATGAAGTTTCTGTGCACGGGCGCCGATTTGCTCGAAGCCACCAGCCGCGGGTTCGAGATCGACGGCAAAAAACTGTTCGCCGTGCGCCGGGCCGGCAAGGCGTACGTCTATCTCAACCGCTGCCCGCACCGCGGTGTCGGGCTCGAGTGGCAACCCGACCAGTTTCTCGACCCGAGCAACAGTCTGATTCAGTGCGCCACTCACGGCGCACTGTTTTTGATCGAGAACGGTGAATGCGTCGCTGGCCCTTGCGCCGGGCAATCGCTGACGGTCATCGATTGCCGTGAAGATGCACAAGGACTGTGGGTCGACGTTTAACCGTCGAGCAATACGTCCAGTCGACGATCGATCAACATTTCTTCGTGGTTCAAGCGCACGCCATAAGCCAGCACCTCGACACCGGACGCCACCGCCTCGCGCAAGGCATCGGCGTAGGCAGCATCGATCTCCACGGCCGGGCGTACTGCTTCGATACCCGTCAGATTCACGCAGTACAACTGCACCGCCCGAATCCCGTCCCGCGCCAGATGCGCCAGCTCACGCAAATGCTTGGCGCCCCGATCGGTCACCGCATCGGGAAAGGCCGCCACCGCCGTACCGTCAAAGCCCAGCGTGACGCTCTTCACTTCCACGTACGCCGGCCCTGTCGGGTATTCGAGGCGAAAGTCGATGCGGCTTTTTTCCTGTCCGTAGGCCACTTCGCGCTTCAGTGCGGTAAAACCGTTCAACTCGCTGATGACACCGGCCTGCAAAGCCTCTTCGACCAGGGCATTGGCGCGCCCGGTATTCACACAGAACAGCCGCCCCTGCGGGGTTTCGCCGATTTCCCAGGTGCCGGGCAGCTTGCGCTTGGGGTCATTGGAGCGACTGAACCAGACCTGTCCGCCTTCGACCTGACAATTGAGCATCGAACCGGTATTCGGACAGTGAATCGTCAGCAGTTCGCCGCCAACGGTTTCGATGTCAGCGAGAAAGCGCTTGTAACGGCGGATCAACCGGCCTTCTTCAAGAGGAGGAAGAAAGCGCATCAGCCTTGCCAGCTCTTCAAGCCGCGACCAATGCGTTCCACTGCTTCCTGTAAGCGAGGGAGGTTTTGCGTGTAGGCAAAACGCACATGGTGACTGGCCTGATAACGACCGAAATCCAGCCCCGGGGTAAACGCTACGTGCTCGGTTTCAAGGAAGTGACGGCAGAACGCGAAGGCATCACCGCCGAACTGGCTGATATCGGCGTACAAATAGAACGCGCCTTCCGGCTCTACGGCGATATTGAAACCCAGCTCCCGCAATGCCGGCAGCAAGAAATCGCGGCGACGGCCGAATTCGGCGCGGCGCTCTTCGAGGATGGCGATGGTGTCCGGCTCGAAACAGGCCAGCGCCGCATGCTGAGCCATGCTCGGTGCGCTGATGTAGAGGTTCTGCGCGAGTTTTTCCAGCTCACTGACCGCCGCATCCGGCGCCACCAGCCAGCCGAGACGCCAACCGGTCATGCCGAAATATTTGGAGAAACTGTTGAGGACAAACGCGCTGTCGTCGACTTCCAGCACACTGGCGGCATCGGTGCCGTAAGTCAGGCCGTGGTAGATCTCGTCCACCACCAGATGCCCGTGCCGCGCCTTGATGGCTGTGGATAACCCCGCCAGCTCATCGCGGGTCAGAATCGTGCCGGTCGGGTTGGCCGGTGACGCGACCAGTGCGCCGACACTGTCGTGATCCCAGTGGCGCTCCACCAGATCAGGCGTCAGTTGATAGCGTACGTCCGGCCCGACAGGAACCAGTTGCGCAGCGCCTTCAACCAGTCGCAGAAAGTGCCGGTTGCACGGATAACCGGGGTCGGCCAGCAGCCAGTGCTTGCCCGGGTCCACCAGCAACGCACTGGCCAGCAACAGCGCCCCGGAGCCGCCCGGGGTGATCAGAATCCGCCGTGGATCAATATTCAGGCCATAGCGGGTCTGGTAGAAACCGGAAATCGCCTCGCGCAGCTCAGGAATGCCACGGGCGGCGGTGTAACGGGTTTTCCCCGCTGTCAGCGCAGCCTGGCCGGCGCGGATGATCGGCTCGGCGGTCGTGAAGTCCGGCTCGCCGATTTCCAGGTGGATCACGTCGTGACCGGCGGCCTGCAATTCATTGGCCCGCGCCAGCAACGCCATCACATGGAACGGTTCGATCGCACGACTGCGCGCACTGTAGGGCTGAGCCATTGGCCTTCCTTCAACGAGTGAAAAGAAACGATTCTACCCATCTGCCGGAACGAGCGAGAACCCGCAGCGGTCACAGCCTCAAGAACGCTGGACTGTAACAAGGCAAACGTACGCTCCAGGATTGACTAAAATCAGTGATTGTCAGGTCTCCAGCACCACCAGACATGGCTTGGCAAACATTTGCAGGCACCACCGGCCGCGGGCTCGACATCCGGGAGTAGCGCGGGCCGAATTGATCTGGTAAGTTCGCCCGCTTGCAGCCGCAGGGCCGGCAGGTGTCGGTGATGGAGCAATCCTGCGCAATGGATTACAAGAGTAGAGGCGGTCCATTTCATGCCCACCCAAGCAAAGCAACAGCAGCAACAGGCGATCAGCGGTTTCGAACCTTACGTTCCGGCCGAAGGCGAAGAGTACATGGGCAAGCCCATGCGCGCGCACTTCACCAAGATCCTGACCAAGTGGAAACTGGACTTGATGCAGGAAGTCGACCGCACTGTTGATCACATGAAAGACGAAGCAGCCAACTTCCCTGATCCGGCCGACCGTGCCAGCCAGGAAGAAGAATTCGCCCTTGAGCTGCGTGCCCGCGACCGCGAGCGCAAACTGATCAAGAAGATCGACAAGACGCTGCAGTTGATCGAAGACGAAGAGTACGGCTGGTGTGATTCCTGCGGCATCGAGATCGGCGTCAAGCGCCTCGAGGCCCGCCCGACTGCCGACATGTGCGTCGACTGCAAGAACCTTGCGGAAATCAAGGAAAAGCAGGTCGGCAAGTAATCCCGACCTGAACGAGAAACGGAGCGTGCGAACGCTCCGTTTTTGTTTCTGCCGTTTTTTACTCTTCAAGTAACATCGCCCTCATGACTGCCAACACCTCCCCCGCCTACATCGGCCGCTTTGCCCCGACACCCAGTGGACACCTGCACTTTGGCTCACTGGTGGCTGCGCTGGCTTCTTACCTGGATGCCCGCTCGGTGAACGGCCGCTGGCTGGTGCGCATGGAAGATCTCGATCCGCCCCGGGAAGAGCCGGGGGCGCAGGCAGCGATTCTCAAGGCCCTGGAAAGCTACGGTTTCGAATGGGACGGCGAAATGATCCGCCAGAGCGACCGGCATGACGCCTACGCGCAAGTGCTCGACAGCCTGTTCAATCATGGCCTCGCGTACGCCTGCACCTGCTCGCGCAAACAACTGGAGCCCTATCACGGCATTTATCCGGGACTGTGCCGCAATGCCGGCCATGGCCAGGAAGACGCCGCGATCCGCCTGCGTGTGCCGGAACTGGAATATCACTTCATCGACCGGGTGCAGGGCGAATACCGTCAACATCTGGGCCGTGACGTGGGTGATTTCGTGATCCGCCGCCGCGACGGCCTCTACGCCTATCAACTGGCGGTGGTGCTGGACGATGCGTGGCAGGGCATCACCGACATCGTGCGCGGCGCCGACCTGCTCGACTCGACGCCACGCCAGCTCTATCTGCAAGAACTGCTGGGCCTGCGCCAGCCACGTTATCTGCATCTGCCGCTGATTACCCAGCCCGACGGCAACAAGCTCGGCAAGTCCTACCGCTCGCCACCACTGGAAGCGGATCAAGCTACCCCGTTGCTGCTGCGGGCCTTGCGCGCGCTGGGGCAAAACCCTGGCGCCGAACTGGCCCACGCCTCACCGCAAGAGCTGTTGAATTGGGGCAGCGCCCACTGGGATGCCTCGAAAATCCCGCGCACACTGACCCTGCCCGAAGCGCAACTGCTGTGACGACACTTGCAGTGGCGCGCCCATCCGTTACCATCGCCGCACGTTTTCGGGCACGCGCATAAAAAAGAGAGGCCGGGATGTACATCTATCGCTTGGTCCTGCTTCTGGTCGTGGGGATCTACCTGTTTTCTCCCGCCATCATGGATTGGTGGATCGACGCTACGGGCGCCTGGTATCGCCCTTATCTGCTCTGGCTGATCCTGATTGTCGTGACCTTCATCCTGCAGAGCCAAAAAGATGCCGATGAGCTTTAGCCTGACCCAGATGCTGCTGATCAGCGCCGCCTACCTGGCCGCGTTGTTCGGCGTGGCATGGATCAGTGAGCGGGGCATGATCCCCCGGGCGATCATTCGCCATCCGCTGACCTACACCCTGTCGCTGGGGGTCTACGCCAGTGCGTGGGCGTTCTACGGTACGGTCGGGCTGGCTTATCAGTATGGCTACGGCTTTCTGTCCAGCTATCTCGGGGTGTCCGGTGCGTTTCTGCTGGCGCCGGTGTTGCTGTATCCGATCCTGAAGATCACCCGCACCTATCAACTGTCGTCGCTGGCGGACCTGTTCGCCTTCCGCTTCCGCAGCACCTGGGCCGGTGCGCTGACCACGATTTTCATGCTGATCGGCGTACTGCCGTTGCTGGCCCTGCAGATCCAGGCCGTGGCCGATTCCATCGGCATCCTCACCGGCGAACCGGTACAGAATCGCGTGGCCCTGGCGTTCTGCGCACTGATCATCCTGTTCACGATCTTCTTCGGCTCGCGCCATATCGCCACCCGTGAAAAACACGAAGGACTGGTGTTCGCGATTGCCTTCGAATCGGTGATCAAACTGGCTGCCCTCGGCGGCGTCGGCCTCTACGCGCTGTACGGTGTATTCGACGGCCCGCAACAACTTGAACTGTGGCTGCTGCAGAACCAGACCGCCCTCGCCGCCCTGCACACGCCGCTGCAGGAAGGCCCGTGGCGCACGTTGCTGCTGGTGTTTTTCGCCTCGGCGATCGTGATGCCGCACATGTATCACATGACCTTTACCGAAAACCTCAACCCGCGCTCGCTGGTCAGCGCGAGCTGGGGCCTGCCGCTGTTCCTGCTGCTGATGAGCCTGGCGGTGCCGCTGATTCTCTGGGCCGGCCTGAAACTCGGCGCCACCACCAATCCGGAATACTTCACCCTCGGCATCGGCATCGCCGCCAACAGCAAGGCGCTGGCATTGCTGGCCTATGTCGGCGGCCTGTCGGCGGCCAGCGGCCTGATCATCGTCACCACGCTGGCGTTGTCGGGCATGGCCCTGAACCATCTGGTGCTGCCGCTCTACCAGCCTCCGGCTGAAGGCAACATCTACCGCTGGCTGAAATGGACCCGCCGCGCCTTGATCGTCGCGATCATCATGGCCGGTTTCTGCTTTTACCTGATGCTCGGCGCGGAACAGGATTTGGCCAACCTCGGCATCGTCGCCTTCGTCGCGACCCTGCAATTCCTGCCCGGCGTGCTGTCGGTGCTGTACTGGCCGACCGCCAACCGCCGGGGCTTCATCGCCGGGCTGCTGGCAGGGATCCTGGTGTGGGTAGTGACCATGCTGCTGCCGCTGGTCGGCAATCTTCAGGGTTTCTATATTCCGCTGCTGAACATGATCTACGTGCTGGACGACACAAGCTGGCACATGGCGGCCATCGCCTCGCTGGCGGCCAACGTCTTGATGTTCACTTTGATTTCGCTGTTCACCAATGCCAGCCCCGAAGAGGCCAGCGCCGCCGAAGCCTGCGCTGTGGATAACGTGCGTCGTCCGCAACGTCGGGAATTGCATGCCGCCTCGCCCCAGGAATTCGCCACGCAACTGGCCAAGCCATTGGGCGCCAAGGCTGCGCAAAAGGAAGTCGAACAGGCCCTGCGCGACCTCTATCTGCCGTTCGATGAACGCCGCCCTTACGCCTTGCGTCGACTGCGCGACCGGATCGAAGCCAACCTGTCCGGCCTGATGGGCCCGAGCGTCGCCCAGGACATGGTGGAAACCTTCCTGCCCTACAAGGCCGGCGGCGAAAACTACGTCACCGAAGACATCCACTTCATCGAAAGCCGCCTCGAGGACTATCACTCGCGCCTCACCGGTCTCGCTGCCGAACTTGACGCCCTGCGCCGCTACCACCGCCAGACCTTGCAGGAATTGCCGATGGGCGTCTGCTCGCTGGCCAAGGATCAGGAGATCCTGATGTGGAACAAGGCCATGGAAGAGCTGACCGGGATTGCCGCGCAACGGGTGGTCGGATCGCGCCTGAGTACCATCGCCAATCCGTGGAAAGAATTGCTGCAAGGCTTCATCAACCTGCCCGACGAGCACCTGCACAAACAGCACCTGGCCCTCGACGGCCAGACCCGCTGGCTGAACCTGCACAAAGCGGCGATCGACGAGCCGCTGGCACCGGGTAACAGCGGCCTCGTGCTGTTGGTGGAAGATCTGACCGAAACCCAGATGCTCGAAGACAAACTGGTGCACTCCGAACGGCTGGCCAGCATCGGTCGACTCGCGGCCGGCGTGGCCCATGAAATCGGCAACCCGATCACCGGCATTGCCTGTCTTGCGCAAAACCTTCGGGAAGAACGCGAAGAAGATGGCGAGCTGACGGAAATCAGCGGCCAGATCCTCGAACAGACCAAACGCGTGTCACGCATCGTGCAGTCGCTGATGAGTTTTGCCCACGCCGGCAGCCATCAGCACAGTGACGAGCCCGTCTGTCTGGCGGAAGTGGCTCAGGATGCCATTGGTCTGCTGGCCCTGAACCGGCGCAATTTCGAAGTCCAGTTCTACAACCTGTGCGACCCCGATCACTGGGTCGAAGGCGACCCGCAGCGGCTCGCCCAGGTGCTGATCAATCTGCTCTCCAACGCCCGTGACGCCTCGCCTGCCGGCAGTGCGGTGCGGGTCAAGAGCGAAGCCGGCGAACACACGGTCGATCTGATCGTGGAGGACGAAGGCAGCGGCATTCCGTCGAGCATCATGGACCGATTGTTCGAACCTTTCTTCACCACCAAGGATCCTGGCGAAGGCACCGGTCTGGGCCTTGCACTGGTCTATTCCATCGTTGAAGAGCATTATGGACAAATCACCATCGACAGCCCGGCTGATGTTCAGAGCCAGCGCGGCACCCGTATCCGGGTGACATTGCCGCGCCATGTCGAAGCGACGTCCGCTGTGAACTGAGACCGTCGAGAGTATCGAATCAATGCCGCACATTTTGATCGTCGAAGACGAAACCATTATCCGCTCCGCCTTGCGCCGCCTGCTGGAACGCAACCAGTACCAGGTCAGCGAAGCCGGTTCAGTGCAGGAAGCACAAGAACGCTTCAGTATTCCCACATTCGATCTGATCGTCAGCGACCTGCGTCTGCCGGGTGCGCCGGGCACCGAACTGATCAAGCTCGGTCAGGGTACGCCGGTGCTGATCATGACCAGCTACGCCAGCCTGCGTTCGGCGGTCGACTCGATGAAGATGGGCGCGGTGGATTACATCGCCAAGCCTTTCGACCACGATGAAATGCTTCAGGCCGTCGCCCGGATCCTGCGTGATCGCCAGTCGGCGCCGGCTACCGGCGAAGTCGTTGCCGGCAAAACTGCCAACAGCAACGGCAAATCCGCCATCGACAACAGCAACGGCGAGATCGGCATCATCGGCTCCTGCCCACCGATGCAGGACCTTTACGGCAAGATCCGCAAAGTCGCCCCGACGGATTCCAATGTCCTGATCCAGGGCGAGTCCGGCACCGGTAAGGAACTGGTGGCCCGCGCCCTGCACAATCTGTCGAAACGCGCCAAGGCACCGATGATTTCGGTGAACTGCGCCGCCATTCCGGAAAGCCTGATCGAGTCCGAACTGTTCGGGCACGAGAAAGGTGCGTTCACCGGCGCCAGCGCCGGTCGTGCGGGTCTGGTGGAAGCGGCGGACGGCGGCACGCTGTTCCTCGACGAGATCGGCGAATTGCCTCTTGAAGCCCAAGCCCGCCTGTTGCGCGTTTTGCAGGAAGGCGAAATTCGCCGGGTCGGCTCGGTGCAGTCGCAGAAAGTCGATGTCCGACTGATCGCCGCGACCCACCGCGACCTCAAGAGCCTGGCGAAAATCGGCCAGTTCCGCGAAGACTTGTATTACCGCCTCCATGTGATCGCGTTGAAACTGCCGGCCCTGCGCGAGCGTGGTGCCGACGTCAATGAAATCGCCAATGCGTTCCTTGCCCGCCAGAGCGCACGCATCAACCGCACCGACCTGAAATTTGCCGCCGATGCCGAACAGGCGATCCGGCACTATTCCTGGCCGGGTAACGTGCGGGAACTGGAAAACGCCGTCGAGCGCGCCGTCATCCTGAGCGAAAGCCCGGAAATTTCCGCCGACCTGCTGGGCATCGACATTGAGCTGGGGGATCTGGAGGACGACGAGTTCATCGGTCTGCCGGCGCAACCGGCCGGTAACGCCAGCAACAGCAGCCACGAGCCGACCGAAGACCTGTCGCTGGAAGACTACTTCCAGCATTTCGTTCTCGAGCATCAGGACCACATGACCGAGACCGAACTGGCGCGCAAACTGGGCGTCAGCCGCAAATGCCTGTGGGAACGCCGCCAGCGCCTGGGCATTCCACGGCGCAAGACCGGGGTCGCCAGCGAGAGCTGAACGTTACCTGTCGAGTGTGCGGGTAACCGTTGAATGTGTGAAAAAACTGTTACCTCAGTCTTTTCACGTAACAGAAGCCGGGGTTATCGGTAACGAAACCCCGGCTTTTTTTCGCCCCGCGAAAACGGTTATATCGACCTAACCCCTTGTTTTATTGGGGTTCGCAAAAGTTGGCACGCCCCCTGCTACATGTTTGGTACAAGAACAATAACAAGCAATGCACAAGACAATAAAAATAAGACGAATCGACTCACGCACAATAAAAACAAGACGGCGAGAGGCGCAGCTAACTGATTCTTTTGGAGAGGCGTTGTATTTGGGGCTTGCCCCACGACCAGGCCGAGAACAACAAAAACTGTCCTAAGACAGAGCCTGTACTGGTTGGATCGAGAGATCACTGCAATTCAGCGACCAAAGCAATCCGTTTGCTCTTGGCTCCCGATTGGGAGGGTCATGAAGGAAAAGCTTCATGGCGAGGGCACTCAACAAAAACAAGAAGCCCGAATCAATAATAAAAAGAGCACGCAACTACTTCTTGGGGAGCTTCGGCTCCCCTTGTAGTTTCTCCCTCCCGGAAAAACCTCCCCTCCTGACGCATCTTCACCCCTCTAGCCTGCGGCCTGCAGCGCAAATCGGCAGCGTCCTACACCATCCCTCGACTAAATGCTAGAATCCCCGCCCATCATGCGGTCATTCTCTGGTATGGCCGAACATTCCTTCAAACAGTGCATCCCATGCTGAAGAAGCTGTTCCAGTCATTCCGAACTCCCCTGCGTCGTACGCAACACATCCGTAGCACGCCTGAAGTCCTCAACAGCGGCCAACATTCGCTGCAAAAGGCGCAATTCAGCCGATACGCGGTCAACATCGTCGAACGTCTGCAGGGCGCCGGCTACCAGGCCTACCTGGTTGGCGGCTGCGTGCGAGACATGCTGCTGGGCATCACGCCCAAAGACTTCGACGTCGCCACCAGCGCCACGCCCGAGCAGGTTCGCGCCGAATTCCGCAATGCGCGGATCATCGGCCGCCGCTTCAAGCTGGTGCACATCCATTTCGGTCGCGAAATCATCGAGGTCGCGACCTTCCGCGCCAACCACCCGCAAAACGAAGACGACGAAGACAGCAACCAGTCCTCGCGCAACGAGAGCGGGCGCATTCTGCGCGACAACGTCTACGGCACCCTGGAAGAAGACGCGCAACGTCGCGACTTCACCATCAACGCCCTGTATTACGATCCGGTCAGCGAGCGCATCCTCGATTACGCCAATGGCGTGCACGACATCCGCAATCATCTGATCCGCCTGATCGGCGACCCCAAGCAGCGTTACCAGGAAGACCCGGTGCGGATGCTGCGGGCCGTGCGTTTCGCCGCCAAACTCAACTTCGGCATCGAAAAGCACACCGTCCAGCCGATCCGCGAGCTGGCACCGATGCTGCGCGAGATTCCGTCGGCCCGGCTGTTCGAGGAAGTGCTCAAGCTGTTCCTCTCCGGACATGGCGCCATCACCTTCGAGATGTTGGTCGACCTGCAACTGTTCGCGCCGTTGTTCCCGGCCAGCGCCGATGCGCTGGAATACAACCCGGAATACACTCACACGCTGATCAGCGAAGCGCTGACCAACACCGACCTGCGGATCAAGCAGAACAAACCGGTGACCCCGGCGTTCCTGTTTGCCGCCCTGTTGTGGCCTGCCCTGCCGGCTCGCGTGTTGCGTCTGCAGGAACGTGGCATGCCGCCGATTCCGGCGATGCAGGAAGCCGCCCACGAGCTGATCGCCGAACAGTGCCAGCGTATTGCGATTCCAAAACGCTTCACCATGCCGATCCGCGAGATCTGGGACATGCAGGAACGCCTGCCACGCCGCAGCGGCAAACGCGCCGACCTGTTGCTGGACAATCCGCGCTTCCGCGCTGGCTACGACTTCCTGCTGTTGCGTGAAAGCGCCGGCGAGCAGACCGATGGCCTGGGCGAATGGTGGACCGACTATCAGGACGCCAACGACAGCGAGCGCCGCGACATGATCCGCGACCTCAGCGGCAAGGAAGACGGCGCCAGCGGTGCTCCGCGCAAGCGTCGCCGCAGCAGCGGTTCCAAGCGCAAACGCGCCGGCGCACCGAGTGCTACGGGCGAATAAGGCATGGAACGCATCTACATCGGCATGGGCAGCAACCTGGCTGACCCGGCCGAACAACTGCGCAGCGCGGTCGACGCGCTGGGGCAATTGCCAGACAGCGCACTGGTCGGCGTCTCGGCCTTTTACCAGAGCGACTCGTTGCTGCCGGGCCAGCCGCGTTACACCAACGCGGTTGCGGCGCTCGACAGTACACTCGCCCCGCTGGAACTGCTCGACGCCCTGCAAGCCATCGAAAACGGCCAGGGTCGCGAACGCCTGGAACGCTGGGGCCCGCGCACGCTGGACCTGGACATTCTGCTGTTCGGTGACCGTCTGATCGATGAACCGCGCCTGAAAGTCCCGCATTACCACATGCAGGAACGCGCGTTCGTACTTTATCCCCTGGCCGAACTGGCCCCCGAAGATCTGCGCCTGGCCGACGGCCGCACCCTTGCCGATCTGCTCGCAGCCTGCCCGTTCGTCGGCCTCGAACGTCTCTCCCACGCCTGACCCAAACCGCCGATGCGGGAGCAAACCGGCTCCCGTATTTTGCGTTCTTGTAGGACAAAAACTCCGCAGGTCAGGCCCGCCGGCCCGCTGAATCGCATCAGTAACGCCGGTAACACTCCCGTCGTAACAATGCGGTAACACATGCAATTGACTTCCTGAGGCCTCATCACGACTATAGGCGTCCCGCTGCCGCCAACCCGGCATACAAGGGCGCAATCCAGGCCTTATAAGCACGACAAAAGAGCGTGCGCCTGAATAGATGACGAATCACGCGCGTTACTCGCAGTAGTTTCCAAAGCGCCTGAACGAGGATTTCTTACATGCCAGCCATCACCCTGACCACGCTCCAGAGCCTCAAGCAGAAAGGTGAAAAGATCACCATGCTGACCTGCTATGACGCGACCTTCGCCCACGCCTGCAACGAGGCCGGTGTCGAAGTGCTGCTGGTGGGCGACTCCCTCGGCATGGTCCTGCAAGGTCACGACAGCACCCTGCCGGTGACCATTGCGGAAATGGCCTACCACACCGCCTGCGTCAAGCGCGGCAACACCGACGCCCTGATCCTGGCCGACCTGCCGTTCATGGCCAATGCCACCCTCGAACAAACCATGACCAACAGCGCCATGCTGATGCAGGCCGGCGCGCACATGGTCAAGGTCGAAGGTGCGCTGTGGCTGGCGGAATCGATCCGCCTGCTGGCCGAACGCGGTGTGCCGGTCTGCGCCCACATGGGCTTGACCCCGCAAGCCGTGAACATTCTCGGCGGCTATAAAGTGCAGGGTCGCAACGAAAACCAGGCGCGCCAGATGCGCGCCGACGCGATCTCCCTGGAACAGGCCGGCGCGGCCATGCTGCTGCTGGAATGCGTGCCGAGCGAACTGGCGGCCGAAATCAGCCAGGCAGTGAAAATCCCGGTGATCGGCATCGGCGCCGGCACCGACACCGACGGTCAGGTCCTGGTGCTGCACGACATGCTCGGCCTGTCGATCAGCGGCCGCGTACCGAAATTCGTGAAGAACTTCATGCAGGGTCAGGACAGCATCCAGTCCGCATTGAAGGCATACGTCAACGAAGTCAAAGCCGCCACTTTCCCTGGGATCGAACACGGATTCTCTGCATGAACACCGTCAAAACCGTACGTGAACTGCGCGCTGCCGTGGCGCGCGCCCGCAGTGAAGGCAAGCGCATCGGCTTCGTGCCGACCATGGGCAACCTGCACAGCGGCCACATCGCGTTGATCACTAAAGCCAGGCAGCGAGTGGACTTCGTGGTCGCGAGCATTTTCGTCAACCCGCTGCAGTTCGGCGCTGGCGAAGACCTCGACAAATATCCGCGCACCCTGGCAGCGGATCAGGAAAAACTGCTGGAAGCCGGTTGCTCCCTGCTGTTCGCCCCGACCGTCGAAGAAATGTACCCCGACGGCATGGCCGGGCAGACCCGGGTCAGCGTGCCGCAGCTTTCCGAAGGACTGTGCGGCGCCAGCCGTCCGGGGCATTTCGAAGGCGTGGCGACCGTGGTCAGCAAGCTGTTCAACATGGTCCAGCCGGATCTGGCGATCTTCGGTCAGAAGGACTACCAGCAACTGGCCGTGATCCGTGCGCTGGTGCATGACCTGAACATGCCGATCCAGATCATCGGCGAGCCGACCGTCCGTGCTGCCGATGGCCTGGCGCTGTCCTCGCGCAACGGTTTCCTCAGCGAGGAACAACGCGCCGTGGCGCCAGTCGTTTACCGCGCCCTGAGCAGCATTGCCGAGTCGATCAAACAGGGGGAGCGCGACTTCCCGGCCTTGATCCTGGCACAGCGGCAACAGCTGGAAGCCGCCGGCCTGCGCCCGGATTACCTGGAAATCCGCCACGCCCTGACCCTGCGCCCGGCCACGGCGGAAGATCGTGACTTGGTGATTCTGGTTGCGGCGTTCCTCGGCACCACCCGGTTGATCGACAACCTGCACCTGAACCTCGATACCCCCGCCTGAACACCGCAACAGCAGAATGAGGGAGCGAGCCTGTTCGCTCCCTCATTCGACTTTCATCCCCCTTCCAGATCGTATTGCCGGGCACCTGACCATCGGGCAAACTGCCCGCCGATCCACTGCGCGCGAAAGCAGGGACTTGCTCGCATTACCCGCCGTCTGTCGGCGTCTGCTGTTATCGATGTTAAAAAAGTACAGGTAACAGGTCAGAAGAAGCCAAGACAGATCGCGGCGCTGGGTTTACTGTATTCGCCCTGCGCCAGTGTAATCGTGTCGACGCAGTTGCCCCCTCGCCCAAACATGGCGGGGAGGTCTTTTCAGTGTTCAAAAGGCCGTTCAAGTAAAAAGGAAAACCGCAGCGATGGCGTACTACCGCACTCCTCATGACGTTACCGCTCTGCCTGCCTGGCAGGCGTTGAAAGACCACCGCCAAGCCATGCAGGATTTCAGCATGCGCGAAGCCTTCAACGCCGATCCGCAGCGCTTCACTCAATTCACCCTCAGCAGCTGCGGACTGTTTCTCGATTATTCGAAGAATCTGATCAACGCCGAGACCCGCAACCTGCTGGTGGGTCTGGCCAACGAAGTCGATCTCAAGGGCGCGATCAAGGCGCTGTTCGACGGCGAAATCGTCAACTCCTCCGAAGGCCGCCCGGCGCTGCACACCGCCCTGCGTCGCCCGGTGGGCGACAAGCTGTCGGTCAATGGCGTCAACGTGATGCCTGAAGTACACAAGGTGTTGAACCAGATCACCGATCTGGTCGGCAAGATCCATGACGGCCTGTGGCGCGGTTACACCGAGAAGCCGATCACTGACGTGGTCAACATCGGTATCGGTGGTTCGTTCCTCGGCCCGGAACTGGTCTCCGAAGCCCTGCTGTCCTACGCCCAGAAAGGCGTGCGTTGCCATTACCTGGCGAACATCGACGGCAGCGAATTCCACGAGCTGACGCAAAAACTGCGCGCCGAGACCACGCTGTTCATCGTTTCGTCGAAATCGTTCAACACCCTCGAAACCCTGAAAAACGCCCAGGCCGCCCGCGCCTGGTATCTGGCCCAGGGCGGTTCGGAAGCCGAGCTGTATCGTCACTTCATCGCCGTATCGAGCAACAACGCGGCGGCCGTGGCCTTCGGTATCCGCGAAGAGAACATCTTCCCGATGTGGGACTGGGTTGGCGGTCGTTATTCGCTGTGGTCGGCCATCGGTCTGCCGATTGCCCTGGCCATCGGCATGTCCAACTTCAAGGAACTGCTGTCCGGTGCCTACACCATGGACCAGCATTTCCAGAGCGCGCCGTTCGAACAGAACATGCCGGTGCTGCTGGCCCTGCTCGGTGTTTGGTACGGCAACTTCTGGGGCGCGCAAAGCCACGCGATCCTGCCGTACGACCACTACCTGCGTAACATCACCAAGCACTTGCAGCAGCTGGACATGGAATCCAACGGCAAAAGCGTGCGTCAGGACGGCACTCCGGTGTCGACCGATACCGGCCCGGTGATCTGGGGCGGCGTCGGCTGCAACGGCCAGCACGCTTACCACCAGTTGCTGCACCAGGGCACCCAGCTGATTCCGGCCGACTTCATTGTGCCGATCGTCAGCTTCAACCCGGTGTCCGACCACCATCAGTGGCTGTACGCCAACTGCCTGTCCCAGAGCCAGGCGCTGATGCTCGGCAAGACCCTGCCGGAAGCCGAAGCCGAACTGCGCGACAAGGGCATGAGCGAAGAACAGGTGCAGAAACTCGCACCGCACAAAGTGATCCCGGGCAACCGTCCGAGCAACACCCTGGTGGTCGAGCGCATCAGCCCGCGTCGTCTCGGCGCACTGGTGGCGATGTACGAACACAAAGTCTTCGTGCAGAGCGTGGTCTGGGGCATCAACGCCTTCGACCAGTGGGGCGTGGAACTGGGCAAGGAACTGGGCAAGGGCGTCTACAACCGCCTGGTCGGCAGCGAGGAAACCGCCGCCGAAGATGCGTCCACTCAAGGCCTGATCAACTACTTCCGCGGCCGTCACCGCGGCTGATCCAGCCTCACTGCTTCACCCTGTGGGAGCGAGCCTGCTCGCGATAGCAATCTGTTAGTCAGCCCAAGGGCTGACTGACATGACGCCATCGCCAACAAGCTCGCTCCCACAGTCGTTTGTGGATGACTTGAACCTCTTGGACTCTCGGCGCATCTTTATCCTTGTCGCACAACAAGAATAAGGAACCGTCATGTTCGATATCAGCACGTTCCCCAAAGCCGATGCCGTCCGCCGGGCAGCCCAGTTGAGTCAGGACGACTACCATCGCCTGTACCGCGAATCCATTGAACACCCCAGCACCTTCTGGGCCGAACAGGCCACCCGCTTCCTCGACTGGAGCACCCCGTGGCAGACCGTCCAGCGCTATGACCTGAAGACCGGCGAGGCTTCCTGGTTCGCCGGGGCGAAACTGAATGTCAGCTACAACTGCATCGATCGCCACCTGGAGAAACGCGGCGACCAGACCGCCATTGTCTGGGAAGGCGACGATCCCGCCGAATCCACGCAAATCACCTACAACAAACTCCATCACCACGTCTGCCGCCTGGCCAACGTGCTGAAAAGCCGCGGCGTGAAGAAAGGCGACCGGGTGTGCATCTACATGCCGATGATCCCCGAAGCAGCCTACGCCATGCTCGCCTGCGCACGGATCGGCGCGATTCACTCGGTGGTGTTTGGCGGTTTTTCGCCGGACTCGTTGCGCGACCGCATTCTCGATGCCGATTGCCGCACGGTGATCACCGCCGACGAAGGCGTGCGCGGTGGCAAGTTCGTGCCGTTGAAACAGAACGTCGACAAGGCCCTGCAGAGTTGCCCCAAGGTCAGCACTGTCGTGGTCGTCGAACACACCCAGAACAAGGTCGACTGGGCCGAAGGCCGCGACCTCTGGTATCACCAGGCCGTGCGCGACGTCAGCGACGATTGCCCGCCGGAACCGATGGACGCCGAAGATCCGCTGTTCATCCTCTATACCTCCGGCAGCACCGGCAAACCCAAGGGCGTGCTGCACACCACCGGCGGTTACCTGCTGCAAGCGGCGATGACCTTCAAGTACGTGCTCGATTACCGCGAAGGCGAAGTGTTCTGGTGCACCGCCGACGTCGGCTGGGTCACTGGCCACAGTTACATCGTCTACGGCCCGCTGGCCAACGGCGCGACCACGCTGATCTTCGAAGGCGTGCCGAGCTACCCAAGCACTTCGCGGTTCTGGCAGGTGATCGACAAACACAAGGTCAACATTTTCTACACTGCCCCCACCGCCCTGCGCGCGTTGATGCGTGAAGGTGCTGGCCCCCTGCAGGAAACATCCCGTGAAAGCCTCAGATTGCTCGGCAGCGTCGGTGAACCGATCAACCCGGAAGCGTGGGAATGGTATTTCAATGTGGTCGGCGAACAGCGCTGCCCGATTGTCGATACCTGGTGGCAGACCGAGACCGGCGGCATCATGCTCAGCCCGCTGGTCAGCGCCCAGCGGATCAAACCGGGCTGCGCCACCCAGCCGATGTTCGGCGTGCAACCGGTGCTGCTCGACGAACACGGCAAGGAAATCAAGGGCGCCGGCAGTGGCGTGCTGGCGATCAAGTCGAGCTGGCCGGCGCAGATCCGCAGCGTCTACGGTGATCCGCAGCGCATGGTCGACACCTACTTCAAGCCCTACCCAGGCTACTACTTCACCGGCGACGGCGCCCGCCGCGACGAGGATGGCGACTACTGGATCACCGGGCGCATCGATGACGTGATCAATGTCTCCGGCCATCGCATCGGCACCGCCGAGGTCGAGAGCGCGCTGGTGCTGCACGACAGCATCGCCGAGGCCGCCGTGGTCGGTTATCCCCACGACGTCAAAGGCCAGGGCATCTATGCCTTCGTCACGCCCATGAACGGCGCCGAACCCAACGATGAGCTGAAGAAGGAACTGCTGGCCCACGTCAGCAAGGAGATCGGCAGCTTCGCCAAACCGGACCTGATCCAGTGGGCCCCGGCCCTGCCGAAAACCCGCTCGGGCAAGATCATGAGACGGATCCTGCGCAAGATCGCCTGCAACGAGCTCGACAGCCTTGGCGATACTTCGACCCTGGCCGACCCGAGCGTGGTGCAGGGGCTGATCGACAAGCGCCTTAACCAGTAGAATCACGGGCGCGGTCAACCGGCCGCGCCGCCCTTCACCACTGAGTTGCCATGGAATTCATTCGCAGCCGTATCGAAAACCAGCTCATGAGCCTGACCGGTCTGTCCCTCGGCCAGCTCGATCTGGAAAACCCCAAGGGCGATCCCGGCCTGTTCGGCCCGGACTCGATCAGTTGGCAAGTGCACGGCGACTTCAGCAGCATGTTGATCGGCGGCATCAGTGCCTTGCTACTGCAAGCCCTGCATCCACTGGCGCTGGCCGGCGTCTGGGATCACTCGAACTTCCGCCAGGACATGCTCGGTCGCCTGCGCCGAACCAGCCAGTTTGTCTCCGGCACTACGTTCGGCTCGAAACGGGACGCCGAATGGCTGATCGAAAAAGTCCGCACCATTCACCTGCAAGTCGTCGGCACCGCGCCGGATGGCCGGCCCTATGCGGCCAGTGATCCGGATCTGCTGACCTGGGTGCATGTGGCGGAAGTCAGCAATTTTCTCGCCGCCCATTTGCGTTACCGCAACCCGCTGTTGTCACCGAAGGATCAGGACCGTTACTACGCAGAAATCGCCGTGGTCGCTGAACGCCTGGGGGCTCGCGACGTTCCGAAATCGCGCCAGGCCGTGGCCGATTACCTGCAACGCATGCGCCCGCAGTTGCTGTGTGACGAACGCAGCCGCGAAGTCTTGCGCCTGTTGCTCGATGCCCCGGCGCCCAGCGTACTGGCACGGCCGTTTGGCGACCTGATGATGAAGGCCGGCATCGACCTGCTGCCGGACTGGGCCAGCGACATGCTGGATGCCCGGCAGAATCCGTTGCAACGTCAGTTGATCCGCGCCAGCGTCAAGCGCAGCGCACCGATGTTGCGCTGGGCGATGCGCAATGGTTCGGTGCAGCGGGCTCAACGGCGGATGGGGCTGAGATGAAGCGCAGTAGCTGCTAAACTCCCGCGCCCCGATTCCCTCCAGCAAGGCGCAAGCATGTCTTCCCTGAATCAGGCGCTGCGCGCCGCCCTCGATCAACGCCAGGATCTGCTCGCCGAGCTGCACCGCCAGGGCACCGACTGCTATCGCCTGTTCCACGGCAGCCAGGAAGGCGCCGGCGGCCTGACCGTCGACCGCTACGGCCCGCAACTGATGGTGCAGAGTTTCCACCAGACGCTGGAACTCGCCGACCTGCTGCAACTGCACGCCACAGTGAACGAAACCCTGGGCTTGCAAACCTTGCTGGTCTACAACGACCGCTCCCGTGGCAACTCGCGCATCGACCGCGAAGACAACGTGTACCGCGCCGACGACGCAGCGCTGGTCGATCTGGTCGGCCACGAGTGGGGCCTGAACTACCGCGTGCGCGGACGCCATGCCGGCCAGGATCCGCTGCTGTTCCTCGACCTGCGCAACACCCGCGGCTGGGTCAAGGATCACGCCAAGGGCAAAAGCGTGCTCAATCTGTTCGCCTACACCTGCGGCGTCGGCCTCAGCGCGGCCGCCGGCGGTGCTCGCGAGGTGTGCAACCTGGATTTCGCCGAGGGCAATCTGGCAGTCGGCCGCGAGAACGGCCTCCTCAATCCGCAACTGCCGACCATGGAATTCATCCAGTCCGACTACTTCCCGGCGATCCGCCAGTTGGCCGGTCTGCCGATCAGCCAGCGTCGCGGGCAGAAACTGCCTAGCTATCAGCGCCTCGAACAACGCCAGTACGATCTGGTGCTGCTCGACCCGCCGGCCTGGGCCAAAAGCGCGTTCGGCACTGTTGACCTGCTGCGCGATTATCAGAGCCTGCTCAAGCCCGCCCTGCTGACCACCGCCGAAAACGGCGTGCTGATCTGCTGCAACAACCTGGCAAAAGTCAGCATGGACGACTGGCGCGAACAGGTGCTGCGTTGCGCCGAGAAGGCCGGGCGCCCGGTGCGCGAATGGAGCGTGATGACCCCGGGCCGGGATTTCCCTTCACTGGACGGGCAACCGCCGCTCAAGACCCTGATTCTCCAGCTCTGAAATTTCTCCCGGCAGGAGCCGTCTTCGGCAACTCCTACAGACATTGCAGACAAATCTGAACAATCCTGTCTCGTGCGATGTACTTCGGAACCGGAATCGCGTGCCATACTCCAAGGCACTCCGATTCAGACAGATGAAGCCGCACATGCCCAAAGGATTGATTCGCGCGATTGGCGCCCTGTTGACTGCTCTGGCCCTCTACAGCCTGCTGGGGTTTCTGATTTTGCCGGGCATCGCGCTCCGAGTGGCCAACCAGCAACTGGCCAACTACGCCACGGTGCCTGCGCACCTCCAGCGTATCGAACTCAATCCGTTCAGCCTCGAAGTCGCGCTTTGGGGGCTGGTCATCGGCGAGCCGGGCAAGGAACAGGTCGGTTTCGAACGCCTGTACGCCAACCTGCAACTCGACAGCCTGTGGACAAAAGCCCTGCACCTGTCCGACATCGAACTGGACAAACCCAAGACCGAAATCCTGTTCGCCAAGGACGGCAAACTCAATCTGCTCGGTCTGTTCAAACTGCCGGCCAGCGAACCGACGCCGGCCGATCCGAATGCCAAGCCGTTTCCGCTGCGTATCGACCGGATCAAACTGGCCGGTGGCAACGTGCATTTCGAGGATGCACGCCCGAGCGAGCCGATCGAATTCCTCTACGACAAACTCGATTTCGAACTGAACAACCTCAGCACCCTGCCTGAAGACAACGCCGACATGACCCTGGTCGCCATCGGCCCGGCTGGCGGGCAGATCGACTGGAAAGGCAACTTCAGCCTGATCCCGATTGCCTCCGAAGGCACCCTCAAGGTCACCGATGGCCAGATGAAAGCGTTCTGGCCCTACGTGCGCGACGCCGTGCCACTGGTGCTGGAAAACGGCGTGGTCAGCCTCAGCACCGATTACAAGCTCAACCTGTCCAAGGAAACCGAACTGCTGCTGAACAACGTCTCAGTCAGCGTCGCGCCGTTTGCGATCAAGGCACCGGACGGACGTCCGCTGGCAAAGCTCGACCGCCTCGACGTCAGCGAAACCACCGTGGACCTGGCCAAGCAACAAGTGGTGGTCGGCAAGATCCGCAGCCAGAAACTCGAAACCTGGGCTGCCCTCGAAGCGGACGGGCAACTGGACTGGCAGAAACTGTTCGCCAGCCAGCCATCCAAACCTGCCGCCAAAGTAGCGGCTGAACCGAAAAGCACTCCGGCCGCCGCCGACTCGCCGAAAACGGAACCGACCGCGCCGGGCAAGCCATGGCAAGTGCTGCTCAAGGACGTGCAACTGCGTGACTACAAGGTGCATCTGGCGGACCGCTCGGCGAAGCCCGAGGTCACGCTGGATGTCACGCCGCTGAACGTCGATCTGCAAAATTTCGACAGCCTCAACGGCTCGCCCTTCAACGTCAAACTCGACGCGGGCCTGGGCAAGCAAGGCAAGATCAACGCCGACGGCGTGGTCAACCTGGCGCCGGTCACCGCCCAGCTCAACGTGAAAACCCAGGACATCGACCTGCGCGTCGCCCAGTCCTACATCAACCCGTTCATTCGTCTGGAACTGCGCAGCGGCATGCTCGGCAGCGACCTGAAAGTGAACCTGAAAAGTACCGAGCCGCTGGCACTCAGTGTCACCGGCCGCGCTCAGGTCGATCAGTTGCACACCCTCGACACCCTGAAGACCCGCGACTTCCTCAAGTGGCAGCAAGTGGTGGTCGAGGGCCTGAACTATCAGCACGGTGACAGCCTGTCGATCGACAGGATCAACCTGTTCCAGCCGTATGCGCGCTTCATGATCAACGATGACCGCACCACCAACATCGATGATTTACTGATCCCGCAACCTGCCGACTCCGGGACGAAAACCGCAGCGGCCAAACCCGCCAGTAACTCGAAACCGCTGGGCATTCACATCGGCGGCATCGTGATCAATGACGGCTCGGCGAACTTCGCCGACTTCAGCCTGACCCCGAATTTCGCCACGGCAATCCAGCAACTCAACGGCCAGATCGGCACCATCGACAGTCGGCAGGCGAAACCCGCCAGCGTCGACGTCAAGGGCAAGGTCGACCGTTATGCGCCGGTGACCATCAAAGGCGCGGTCAACCCGTTCGACCCGATGGCCAGCCTCGACATCGCCACCAGTTTCAAACGGGTCGAACTGACCACCCTGACCCCCTACTCCGGCAAATTCGCCGGTTACCGGATTCGCAAGGGCCGGCTCAATCTCGACCTGCATTACCTGATCACCAAGGGTCAGCTCAAGGCCGAAAACAAAGTGGTGGTTGAGCAGCTGCAACTGGGCGAGAAGGTCGACAGCCCGGATGCCGTGAGCCTGCCGCTGAAACTGGCGATTGCGCTGCTCAAGGACGTGGACGGCAAGATTTCCATCGAACTGCCGGTCACCGGCGACCTCAACAACCCGCAATTCAGCGTGATGCCGATTGTCTGGCAGACCCTGCGCAACCTGATCGTCAAAGCCGCCGCCGCACCGTTCAAGCTGATTGGCGGTCTGGTCAGCGGTGGCGGATCGGAAGATCTGGGCACCGTGTCCTTCGCACCGGGCTCCAGCGAACTGAACAAGGATGCCGAAGCGGCGCTGGTCAAATTGTCCCAGGCCTTGAAGGAGCGTCCGGCCCTGCGTCTGGAAATCGAAGGCACCGCTGCACAGAGCAGCGACGGCCCGTTGCTTGCCGAACAGCGCCTGGAACGCGAATACCAGTACAACTACTACAAGATGCTCCAGCGTCGTGGCGACAAGGTGCCGGCCCAGGCCTCGCTGATCCAGGTGCCGGACAATGAAAAAGGTCCGCTGCTCGAAGGCATCTACCGCACCCGTCTGAAAACCCAGCCGCCGGCTGAATGGAAGGATCTGGGCAAGGAAGAACGCACGGCGAAAATGCGCGCCGACGTGATCAAGTTCTGGAGTTCCAGCGATGTGCTGTTGCGCCAGCTCGGCCAGGACCGTGCCAGCAGCATCAAGGATTACCTGGTGGACAAGGGCCAGTTGGCCGACGACCGCGTGTACTTCATCGACGCCAATCTTGGCGAAGCCGAAAGCGACGGTCGCGTGGTGACACAAATGCATCTGGACGCCGAGTGATGAACAGTCAATGGCTGACCGCAATGGCGCTGGCGCTCGTCGCCAGCCAGGCTTCGGCATCCGATACCCTGCGCTGTGGCAGCCAGTTGGTCAGCCTCGGTGATCGCGCCAGCGAGGTACTGCAGAAATGCGGTGAACCGGTCAGCCGCGACGTGCTGGGCTACAAGCGCAGCGCCAATCGCCGTGAAGAGTTTCAGGTCGAGGAATGGACCTACGGCCCGAGCAACGGCATGTATCAATACCTGCGCTTCGAAGGCAATCGCCTGCGGCAGATCAACAGCAAGCGCGGCGACTGACTTCTCTGCACTTTTCCAGCCCTTGAAATAGAACAGGCCCCGACATGAATGCCGGGGCCTGTAATGGCCACATTCCGTGTGGCCGTTCGCATGAACTCTAAAGGGCGGCAGACGTATTGCTCGGCCCGCCTGTCGCGTCTTCTCCCGGTCCAGGCGAGAAGTCTTGCCTTACTCGGCTTTCAGGCCGTCAGCGGAGACCGCTTTGACGCCTTTGATTTTCTTGGTGATGTCTACGGCCATCTTTTTCTGTGCTTCTGTCACTGCAACAGTGGAGGACAGAGACACGACGCCTTTGTTGGTTTCTACTTTGATGTCAGTGCCTGGAATGCCTTTTTCGGTCACCAGGTCGCTTTTGACTTTGGTGGTGATCCAGGTGTCGGAAGTGGCTTCTTTCGCCTTGGTCATTTCACCGGCAGCCAGAGTCATTGGAGCCTGGGTCGCCTGGGTGGATTGTGCGAATGCGCCGGTGGCCATGGTCAGGGTCAGCGCGGTAGCAGCAGCGGCAGTGATAGCGAACTTCTTCATACGAGTAACTCCTGTTTTTCTGGAAAGTCTGCTGCGTGTCTTGTCAGCAGGGTTACCGTAGATACTGCGAACGCTGTGCCAACTTTTGAGTATTCAATAAGTCTTTATAAATCAACAAGTTAAAAAATTTGAAAATTCTCGGAATCATGCAAATTGCATGACCCCTGAATTATCTACATGCAACTTGCGGCTTTTGGGAAAGTTCCTAACACGCTGAAAAGATTGAAGCTTTTTGTGAAGCACTGCGCAAAAGAAAATGCCCCGCAAAGCGGGGCATTTGATGAGCAGGAATCAAGCAATCAAGTACCGCTGCCAGGGCAACCTTTGGGGGCGTAGTCAGGGTTGACTGTCGAAGCGCAGCTCCAGACACCGGCCACGTTACCGGTGGCGCCGCCGGTACGGGTCAGCGTAATGGTTTTGCCCAGCACAGGCGCCGGGGCATTCGCGATGGTGCAAACGATAGTGCCTGCCCCGGTATTCGCCGTACCCGACACGCTGACAGTACCGCAGTTGGTCGTTACATAAGTTGCGGAACCGGTCACCAGCGTACTGTTCGGGTCGGTACCTTGATTGATGGTGTCCTCGAACGGCACTTTCAGCGCGCTGATTTCCGCCAGCCCCGCCGTCACCTTGGACCGTGCCTGATACTTCGTGTATTGCGGCAGCGCAATGGTGGCCAGGATACCGATGATCGCCACGACGATCAGCAGCTCGATCAGAGTGAAACCTTGTTGTTTTTTCATAGACACGCTCCATGCATGAGTCGGAATCTCATGATCTGAACAGGACTCAGCACAGCCCGTGCCAAGGCGCCCGCACCTGCGCAGGCTGGGCGCGATCACGCTATCGCGGTGTTTCCTACAACCTGTAACCGCACTATCTGACACTTTTTGTCACCTGCACCGAGGCGGTTTGGCGCTGTCACTTGACTAGGCTATAAGTCATGAACTGTCTGCATCCGGGATTCCCATGAATGACATCGCTCTGAGCGGTCTGGCCAAGCAATTGGTACAGGCCGAACTGCTCACGGAAAAAAGCGCCCAGCAGGCCTGGCAGCAAGCCCAGCGCAATCGCCTGTCGCTGGTCAGTTATCTGGTACAGAACAAACTGGTGAAGAGTTCGCAGGTTGCCGAAATCGCCTCGGAGCACTTCGGCATGGCGTTCCTCGACCTCAACTGCCTGGACAAGGAAACCCAGCCCAAGGGTCTGGTCAGCGAAAAACTGGTCCGCCAGCACCATGCCCTGCCCCTGTGGCGACGCGGCAACAAACTGTTCGTGGGCATTTCCGACCCGAGCAATCACCAGGCGATCAACGACATTCAGTTCAGCACCGGGCTGACCACCGAAGCCATCCTGGTAGAGGACGACAAGCTCACCGATGCCATCGAGAAATTCTTCGACACCCACGCCTCAGGCCTGGAAGACATGGCCGATGTCGACCTCGACGGGCTGGACGTCGAATCCGTCGATGACAGCAAACAAGACGCCATCGGTGGAATGGACGCCGACGACGCGCCGGTGGTGCGCTTCGTCCACAAGATGCTGCTGGATGCGATCAAGAGCGGCTCTTCCGACCTGCACTTCGAGCCTTACGAGAAAAACTACCGGGTGCGGGTGCGTACCGACGGCATCCTGCGCGAAGTAGCCAAACCGCCGATTCAACTGGCCGGACGCATTGCCGCCCGGCTGAAGGTCATGGCCAGCCTCGACATCTCGGAACGCCGAAAACCCCAGGACGGACGCCTGAAGATGCGCCTGTCGAAAACCAAGTCGATCGACTTCCGGGTCAACACCCTGCCGACCCTGTGGGGCGAAAAAGTGGTGATCCGGATTCTCGACCCGTCCAGCGCGCAGATCGGCATCGACGCCCTCGGCTATGAGCCGGAGCAGAAAGAGCTGTACCTGGCCGCCCTGAAGCAGCCACAGGGCATGATCCTGGTCACCGGTCCCACCGGTTCCGGCAAGACCGTTTCGCTGTACACCGGGCTGAACATTCTGAATACCGTCGACATCAACATCTCCACCGCCGAAGACCCGGTGGAGATCAACATGGAAGGCATCAACCAGGTCAACGTCAATCCGAAGCAGGGGCTGGACTTCGCCCAGGCCCTGCGCTCGTTCCTGCGTCAGGACCCGGACGTGATCATGGTCGGTGAGATACGCGACCTCGAAACAGCGGAGATTGCGATCAAGGCGGCACAGACCGGTCACCTGGTGCTTTCCACGCTGCACACCAACAGCGCCGCGGAAACGCTGACCCGCTTGCACAACATGGGCATCCCCGGCTTCAACATCGCCACGTCGGTCAGCCTGATCATCGCCCAGCGTCTGGCGCGCAAACTCTGCAGCCACTGCAAGAAGCCCATCGAGATTCCCCGCGAAACCCTGCTCAAGGAAGGCTTCCCCGAGGAACGCATCGGCAGTTTCACGATCTATGAGCCCGTCGGTTGCGATCACTGCAACGGCGGCTACAAGGGCCGCACCGGCATCTATGAAGTGGTCAGGAACACGCCCGAGCTGCAACGGCTGATCATGGCCGAAGGCAACTCACTGGAAATCGACAGCCAGATGCGCCTGGACGGCTTCAACGACCTCCGCACTTCGGGGCTGATCAAGGCCATGCAAGGCATTACAAGTCTTGAAGAAATCAACCGGGTCACCAAGGACTGAACATGGCCGTCAAGGCAGCGAAAATCAGCGTCTACGCCTGGGAAGGCACCGACAAGAAAGGCACCCGGATCAGCGGCGAACTGAGCGGACAAAACCCCGCGCTGATCAAGGCCCAGTTGCGCAAGCAGGGCATCAACCCCGGCAAGGTGCGCAAGAAATCCGCGTCGTGGCTGAACTTCGGCAAACGCATCAAGCCGCTGGACATCGCCCTGTTCACCCGGCAGATGGCGACCATGATGAAGGCCGGCGTACCGCTGTTGCAGTCATTCGACATCATCGGCGAAGGCTTCGAGAACCCGGCGATGCGCAAGCTGGTGGACGAGGTGAAACAGGAAGTCGCCGCCGGTAACAGCTTCGCCGCAGCCCTGCGCAAGAAGCCGCAATACTTCGACGAGTTGTACTGCAACCTGGTCGATGCCGGCGAGCAGTCCGGTGCTCTCGACACCCTGCTCGAACGCGTGGCGACCTACAAGGAGAAGAGCGAAAGCCTCAAGGCCAAGATCAAGAAAGCCATGACCTACCCCACCGCCGTGATTCTGGTGGCGGCGGTCGTCACCGGCATTCTGCTGGTAAAAGTGGTGCCCCAGTTCCAGTCGGTGTTTTCCGGCTTCGGTGCCGAACTGCCGGCGTTTACCTTGATGGTGATCGGCCTGTCGGAGTTCATGCAGCAATGGTGGTGGGCGATTCTGGGTGTGCTGATCGTGGCGTTTTTCGGCACCCGCCACGCGCTGAAGAAATCCCAGGCCCTGCGTGACCGCCGAGATGCCTGGCTGCTGAAACTGCCACTGGTGGGCACCATGATGTACAAGTCCGCCGTCGCCCGTTTTGCCCGGACCCTGTCGACCACGTTTGCCGCCGGCGTGCCGCTGGTCGAAGCGCTGGACTCGGTCGCCGGAGCCACCGGCAACGTGGTGTTCAAACGCGCGGTGCTGCGCATTCGCCAGGACGTGGCCACCGGCATGCAGTTGAATTTTTCGATGCGTACCAGCGGAATCTTTCCGAACATGGCCGTGCAGATGACCGCCATCGGCGAAGAATCCGGCGCCCTGGACGACATGCTCGACAAGGTGGCCGGGTTCTACGAGGAAGAAGTGGATAACATGGTCGACAACCTCACCAGCCTGATGGAGCCTTTCGTCATGGTGGTACTCGGGGTGATCGTCGGCGGACTGGTGGTGGCCATGTACCTGCCGATCTTCCAACTCGGCTCAGCGATCTGACATGCCCATCGACGAACTCTTCGCCCTCTATCCGCTGGCCTTTGTCTTCACTGCTCTGATACTCGGGCTGGTGGTCGGCAGCTTCCTCAATGTGGTTATCTGGCGTCTGCCGAAGATGCTCGAGCGCGAATGGCGCCAGCAGGCCCACGACGTGCTCGGGCTGCCCGTCGAAACGCCATTGCCGGTCTACAACCTGATGTTGCCGCATTCGCAGTGCCCGCATTGCGCCCACCGCATTCGTGCGTGGGAAAACATCCCGCTGCTCAGCTACCTGTTTTTGCGCGGGCGCTGCTCGTCATGCGCGGCGCCGATCAGCAAGCGTTATCCACTGACCGAACTGGCCTGCGGCCTGCTCTCGGCGTTCATCGCCTGGCACCTGGGCTTCGGCTGGCCGGCATGCCTGCTGATCGTGCTGACCTGGGGCTTGCTGGCGATGAGCCTGATCGACACCGAGCATCAGCTGTTGCCCGACGTGCTGGTGCTGCCGCTGCTGTGGCTGGGGTTGATCGTCAACAGCTTCGGCCTGTTCGTCTCGCTGCACGATGCGATGTGGGGCGCGGTGGCCGGTTACATGGCGCTGTGGTCGGTGTTCTGGCTGTTCAAGCTGCTCACCGGCAAGGACGGCATCGGTCACGGCGATTTTAAGCTGCTGGCGCTGCTCGGGGCCTGGGGCGGCTGGCAGATTCTGCCGCTGACCATCCTGTTATCTTCGCTGGTGGGGGCCGTACTGGGGGTGATTCTGCTCAAGCTGCGCGACCGGAAAACCTCGACGCCGATCCCCTTCGGGCCCTATCTGGCAATTGCCGGCTGGATTGCCTTGCTCTGGGGTGGTCAAATAACCGACTTCTATTGGCAGTTTGTCGGTTTGAAATGAATACCCCTGTGGAAAAACCCTGGATTCTCGGCCTGACCGGCGGCATCGGCAGCGGCAAAAGCGCGGCCGCCCAGCACTTCATCGACCTCGGCATCCATGTGGTGGACGCCGATCATGCAGCGCGCTGGGTGGTTGAGCCGGGACGCCCGGCGCTGGCGAAAATTGCCGAGCACTTCGGCCCCGATGTCCTGCAGGCCGACGGCACGCTGGATCGCGCGGCGCTCCGCAAGCTGATCTTCGAAGTGCCGGAGCAACGCCGCTGGCTCGAAGCGCTGCTGCATCCGCTGATCGCCGAGGAAATCGCCCATCACCTGGCGCTGGCAAAATCACCTTACGCGATTCTGGTTTCACCGCTGTTGATCGAGTCCGGACAGTACGCGATGACCCACCGAATCCTGGTGATCGATGCGCCGCAGCAACTGCAGATCGAACGTACCCTGCAGCGTGACCAGACCAGCGAACAGCAGGTCCAGGCGATCCTCAAGGCCCAATCCAGCCGCGAAGACCGCGTGAGCCGTGCCGACGATGTGGTGGTCAACGACCGCGACCTCGCCTGGCTGCACAGCGAGGTCGAGCGCCTGCATCACTTTTACCTGACTTTATCCGGAGGCCAGTCATGAGCCAGACCCCAACCGTTAATTGCCCGACCTGCGGCGCCCCGGTGGAATTCACCCCCGCAAACAAATTCCGGCCGTTCTGCTCGGACCGCTGCAAACTGATCGACCTCGGCGCCTGGGCGTCGGAAGAACACAAGATCCCGGTAGCCCCGGATGCCGAGGACGAACTGTTTTCCGGCGACTTCGACCCGCGCCACTGATCCCGGTCAGGGCCGCATGAAGCCGTAGTCCTGATCGTCGTCGAGGTTTTCCGCCAGAAAGCGCAACTCGTCGGCCAGGTCTTCGGCATTGCGCACCGCCTTGCTCTGCTGCACCACCGCACTGAGCAAGGCACGCAGGCTCAGACCCGGATCGAATCCCACCTCCTGCGCCATCTCCAGACTCTGCCGGGTTTCCTGCCTCGCCCACTCGTAAACGCTCATGCCGCTGCTCCTGAAGGGATTTGGCCGAGCATGAAATGCCGCGCGCGGTGTGGATTTGATGTGGATCAAGACTTGGGATCGTCGTCCTTCCAGGGCGCCGAAAGGTAGCGGGTGCGGTTGAAGGTCTCCAGCCATTCCGGGCAGAACACCACCAGTGCGCTGATCACCATGCCGTTGATGAACGCCTCCGGAAAAATCAACAGCCACAGGTAACCGATGAAGTCTTCCAGCCATTCGGGCATGGCGAACAGGCCGTCGTACCAGAGCAAGGTCAGGCTCAGAATCAGACATGACAGCGCCGACAAGGCCGCCGCGAAGAAGCCGGAACAGAAGATATACACAAACGGATTACGCGGTTGCGCCCGTTCGACCAGAATCGCCACACCCTCGGTGATCAGCACCGGCAGCAGGATCAGCAACGCGCCATTGACCCCGACCGCCACCAGATCCTGGCGTCCCAGCAGAACCAGCCCGATCTGCGCCACCAGTCCGCCGACAATCGCCAGCGGCCAGTCGAGCAGCAAGGTCACGGCAGTCATTCCGATGAAGTGATACGACACGCCCGTGTCGAAGTCCCTGCGCACCATCCACAACAGAAACAGCGCAAACACGGTGCCGAACAGCAGGTGCTGTCGACGGCTGTCACTGAACAACTCGACCCACGGCGCACGGCAGATCGCCCAGAGCAGCACCGGCAGGTAAATCAGCCAGCCGAGGGTCAGACTCGTCGATGACAGCAGTTCTGCACCGATCATGATCCCATCACCTTCATTCGCACCGCAGACTCCCTTGATTGGCGCTCCTGTGTCGAAGTCTACACCGCCACCCGGGTGAATCTGCCGATGCAAAGCTTTCTGCTTGTCGCAATTGAACGCTAAGCTTGGGCCTATGGATGACTCAGATTATTTACGCCTGCTGACCATCGCGGCCGAGCAGGCCAACGCGTTCCTGTCCAATGCCCGCAAATGGGAGCGTGAGCGTTGGGTCTGCCAGCGCCTGCTGCAAGGCTTGAATATTCCGTATCGCGCCGACGAATTCGCCCCGGCCGGTGAGCCGCCGGACGTGTTGTTTCGCGATGCCAACTTCGAGGTGTTTTTCGTCCTCGACGAAGGCCGCCGGCTCAACGATGAATGGCGCGACGAGCTGCAACGTCGGCGCAGTGCGTTTTCCCTGAGCCAACTGGTGCGTCGCGAAGCCAAGCCACGACGAATTCCGGCCAACGAATTCCTGCTCAGGCTGGCGCCGACCCTGCGCAAGAAAGCGCACAACTACAAGGAACGCGGCATGGACCTCGGTGAGTTGGACATCATCGCCTTCGCCAGCCTCAAGCGAGAGGTGCTCGACCTCAACAGCCACTTTCCACCGCCCACCGAATACCTGCGTCAAGGCTGGCGCTCGCTGTCACTGGTCGGGCCGACGTTCGCCCGAGTGCTGTTCGCCCACCCCGATGCACCGGATTTCCTGCGCAGCAATCTGGGCCGCAGCATTCTGTTCGATGTCGGGATCAGCCTGTAAGCCCTAAGCAGGATGGCGCAAACACTGGCCGGATGTTACAAAAGCGCAATCATTCGCCCGGATGACATGCGCCGTTCAACGCTCGCAGACAAACCGCTGTAACGTCTGCGCATTCAGCAACGTCTATCCCTGACGAGGCCTCATATGACCAGCCGCCTGAACCCCGAAGACCAGAAGCATGTCGAAGAGTACCTGCAGTTGTCCCAGCACCGTGTCGAGCGCCGGCCATTCCGGCCGTGGATGCTCCTGGTGGTGGTGCTGGCAGTGACCATCGGTCTGGGCCTGTTGAGCCGATTTATCAGTTACCTGACGCTATGAGCTGCATCGCGCTCGCTCGGGTTACGACGACAACGATTTCCTTTAAAAACCTTGCGAGCTATCACCATGTCCCATCGTATTGTCATTGTCGGCGGCGGCGCCGGCGGTCTGGAGCTGGCTACCCGTCTGGGTAAGACTCTGGGCAAGCGCGGCACTGCCAGCATCATGCTGGTCGACGCGAACCTGACGCACATCTGGAAACCGCTGTTACACGAAGTGGCCGCCGGATCGCTGAACTCCTCCGAAGACGAACTCAACTATGTCGCCCAGGCCAAATGGAACCACTTCGAGTTCCAGCTGGGGCGCATGAGCGGGCTCGATCGTGAGCAGAAGAAGATCCAGCTCGCCGCCACCTACGACGAAAACGGCGTGGAACTGGTGCCGGCGCGGGAAGTGCCTTACGACTCGCTGGTGATCGCGGTCGGCAGCACCACTAACGATTTCGGCACCCAGGGCGCAGCGCAGCACTGCCTGTTCCTCGACACCCGCAAACAGGCCGAGCGTTTCCATCAGCAACTGCTCAATCACTACCTGCGTGCTCACGCCGGGCAGACCGACGTGGTTCAGCAGATCAGCGTGGCCATCGTCGGCGCCGGCGCCACGGGCGTTGAACTGGCGGCCGAGCTGCACAACGCCGCCCATGAACTGGCGGCCTATGGTCTGGACCGGATCAAACCGGAAAACATGCACATCACCCTGATCGAAGCCGGGCCACGGGTGCTGCCGGCACTGCCGGAACGCATCAGCGGGCCGGTGCACAAGACCCTGGAGAAACTCGGGGTCAACGTGATGACCAACGCCTCGGTCAGCCAGGTTACTGCCGACAGCCTGATCACCGCCGATGGCAACGAGATCAAGGCCAGCCTGAAAGTCTGGGCCGCCGGGATCCGCGCACCGGGTTTCCTCAAGGACATCGATGGCCTGGAAACCAACCGCATCAACCAGCTGCAAGTGCTGCCGACGCTGCAGACCACCCGCGACGAAAACATCTTCGCCTTCGGCGATTGCGCCGCCTGCCCGCAACCGGGTTCGGATCGCAACGTGCCGCCACGGGCCCAAGCTGCACACCAGCAGGCATCGTTGCTGGCCAAGTCGCTGAAACTGCGGATCGAAGGCAAGAGCCTGCCGGAGTACAAGTACACCGACTACGGCTCGTTGATTTCGCTGTCGCGTTTTTCGGCTGTGGGTAACTTGATGGGCAACCTGACCGGCAGCGTGATGCTCGAAGGCTGGCTGGCGCGGATGTTCTACGTTTCGTTGTACCGCATGCACCAGATGGCGCTGTACGGCCCATTCCGCACGGCGATGCTGATGCTGGGCAGCAAGATCGGACGCGGCACCGAGCCACGTCTGAAGCTGCACTGATGTAAAAACCGCGGGGGCGGGCCTGCTCGCCCCCACGGTTTTTGTCTTCTACTGTATCTGCCCCCCGCTTTCCCACCTTCGCTTACAAACGCCCCGCTCCTCGACACAGACGCGATACACCGTCACCGCTTAATGGCCACACCCGAGCGCACCTGCTCCGGCTGATCGCCCTTAACGTGTGGTTGCGCAGCGCAACCGAAGGAGAATGAAATGACCCGCACTTCGAAAATCGGCAAAACCTCCCTTGGCCTGGTCGGTGCCGTACTGGCCGGCGGCCTGATGCTGTCCGGCTCGGTGTTCGCCGCACAACCGCTAGCCCAGGGCTACATGGTCGCCTCGGCCGAAACCTCGGTGAAAACCCCGGAAGGCAAATGCGGTGAAGGCAAATGCGGCGACGCGTCGATGGCCAAGACCGACACCGATGGTGATGGCAAAGTCTCCCGCGCCGAATTCCTGAAGGTCGCACCGCACTCCGACTTCGACAAGATCGACACCAACCACGATGGCTTCATCGACGAGCAAGAGGCTTACGACAACGTCAAAGCCAACTACGAAGCCAACGGCAAGAAAATGCCCAAAGGCCTGTTCGAACACCTGAAAGAGCGTGACGGTGCCTGATATTCAGTCCGTCCCGGCAAAACAGCCCCGGCAAAAAAAAGCCGCGCTGTCTCTCACGAGAAGCGCGGCTTTTTTATGTCTGCCGGGATTACAGCTGGAAGCGCCGCACCATGCCCTGCAATGCATTGGCGAGTTTCGACAGCTCATGGCTGGACGCGCTGGTCTGATCGGCGCCGGCCGCCGAACGTACCGACAGGTCGCGAATGTTCACCAGATTACGATCCACTTCCCGCGCCACCTGCGCCTGCTCTTCGGCGGCGCTGGCGATCACCAGATTGCGTTCATGGATCTCATGCACCGACGCGGTGATGGTTTGCAGCGCCTCACCGGCCCGCTCGGCCAGCACCAACGTGGTGGACGCGCGGGAGGCACTGGCCTGCATCGACTCCAGCGCGAGGCTTGAACCGTTGCGCATGCCCTGCACCATCTGCTCGATTTCCTGGGTCGATTGCTGCGTGCGATAAGCCAGCGCCCGGACTTCGTCGGCGACCACGGCAAACCCGCGCCCACTCTCCCCGGCCCGCGCCGCTTCGATGGCGGCGTTGAGCGCCAGCAGGTTGGTCTGTTCGGCAATCGCGCGGATCACGTCCAGCACCTTGCCGATGTCTTGTGACTGGTCGGCCAGTGATTGCACCAGTTCGCCAGTGTGCTGCACTTCACCGGCCAGGGCGTTGATGGCGCTGGCGGTTTCACTGACCCGTTCTTGCCCCAGATGCGCCGATTCGCTGGACTGGCGCGTCGCGTCGGAGGTCGACACCGCGTTGCGTGCGACTTCTTCGACCGCCGTGGTCATCTCGTTGACGGCGGTGGCGGCCTGTTCGATTTCGTTGTTCTGTTGTTGCAGGCCCTGGGTGCTGTCGAGCGTGACGGCATTGAGTTCGTCGGCGGCGGTCGCCAGTTGCGTCGCAGAACCGTTGATGCCTTGCAGGGTTTCGCGCAGGTTCTGTTGCATGGTCGCCAGCGCCTTGAGCAAACGGCTGACTTCGTCGTTGCCCTGGGTCTCGATCGGTCGGGTCAAATCCCCTTTCGCAACACTTTCTGCTGCGCTGACGGCGGTGCTCAACGGGCGAACGATACTGCGGGTGAGCAACATCGCCAGAGCCACGGTCGCCAATGCCGCCAGTGCGATGAACAGGCTGACGATGGTGCGCGAGGTTTCGTAGTGGGCGGCGGAGTTGCTGCTTTCTGCCGCGACCTGTTTGGCGAACAGGTCCGCCAGGTCGTTGAGTTGCTTGCCGGAGCCGTCGACCACGGTTTTCATGTCGACCAGCAGCAGCTTGGTCAGCTCGTCGCGTTTGCCCTGCTGTGCAAGGACGAACGATTGCGCGATGCCGGCGCGGTAGGCCGCGAAGGTTTTCTTGAACTGATCGTACAACTGCTGGCCTTCCGGAGTAGTCACCAGTCGGTCGTACGCGGCGATCTTCTCGCTCAGTTCCTTGTCGCGGATGTCCATCTGGCTGCGGTAAGTCGCAACGTTGTTCGGATCAGGATCCAGCGCCATGCGCAAAGAAATGGTGCGGATGCGCAGCATGATCTCGCGAATCTCGTCGCCGCCACGAATGCTCGGCAGCCACTGGTTCTCCACCGCGACCTCGCTTTCGCGGATGCTCGACATCTGCCCCAGGGCAAACACGCCAAGCAACGCCACCAGCACCGCGATCAGGGCGAAGCCCAAAGCGGCACGGGGAGCAATATTCAACTGACGAAGCAACATGACGAACGCCCTTTTTCTTGTATTGGCCGGATTCAAGGGGCGATCGATGGCAGGCCCCTTTCGTTAGCGGGCTATCGGCAAGTTGTACGATGACTTGAGCAAAGGGCAAAAAAAATCCCCGTATCTTTCGATACGAGGATTTTTAATATGGTCGGGGTAAGGGGATTCGAACTCCTGACATCCTGCTCCCAAAGCAGGCGCGCTACCGGACTGCGCTATACCCC
>NZ_JBWKPF010000013.1:0-57946 GCF_059418105.1 Pseudomonas sp. GW821-FHT09C09 | reverse complement strand
CGTATCAAGCCTTCAAAAGGTGTAAACGATGTCCCCGGTCTAATGTGTAAAGGATGTACCGGTCTCTACAGTGAGGGGGCCTTTGGCTCAGAGGCTGATCGCGTTGGTGAACACCAGGCGATTGCCGAACGGGTCGGCGATGGTCATGTCCTGGCTGCCCCACGGCATGGCCTGAATCCCCGGGTGCGAGAACTTGTAGGTCTTGGCGACCAATTGCTGCTGAAAGGCTTCCAGCTCATCGGTCTCGATCCGCAGGGCCGAACCCGGTGTTGCATCGCCATGATGCTCGGACAGGTGCAGCACACATTCGCCCCGGGAGACTTGCAGATACAACGGGAAACCGGGTTCGAAACGATGCTGCCAATCGATCTTGAAACCAAGGAAGTCGACATAGAACTCCAAGGCCTTGGCTTCATCGAAAATCCGCAGGATCGGGGTGGTTTTGCCGAAGCTCATGGGGTGCTCCCTGACTAATTGGCCCCGCAGTGTAGCCGGGGTAGATGTCAGCAATTCGGCTTGGTGACGGCTTTCTTTAATCGCAATGTGCCATCACTGTGACGCAATCCGCGAAACTCAGTGAAAGTTGTCACGCAGATCACCCTCACGCGCCAGAAAGCGCCCTGCCCTTTGCCCGTTGGCCTGCCCCTCGCGATAACTCAGCACGCCGTTGATCCACACGCCGTCGATGCCTTGCGCGGCACGTTGCGGGTCGCTGAAGTCCGCCACGTCATGCACGGTTGCCGGGTCGAACAACACCAGATCCGCCCAGTGTCCTTCGCGAATCTCGCCGCGCTCCTTCAATCCGAAACGCGCCGCCGACAGACCGGTCATCTTGTGCACGGCGGTGTGCAGCGGAAACAGCCCGACGTCACGACTGAAATGGCCGAGCACCCGTGGGAAAGCGCCCCACAGGCGTGGGTGCGGGAAGGGGTCTTCCGGCAAGCCGTCGGAACCGACCATCGTCAGCGGATGGGCGAGGATCCGGCGCACGTCCTTCTCGTCCATGCCGTAATACACCGCGCCCGCCGGTTGCAGGCGTCTGGCGGTATCGAGCAGTGGCATCGTCCATTCAGCCGCGATGGCGGTCAGGTCGCGGCCGCTGACTTCCGGGTGTGGCGTCGACCAGGTGATGGTGATGCGGTGGGCGTCGGTGACCTGCTTCAGATCCAGCGTCGAAGAACTTGCCGCGTAGGGGTAGCAATCACAACCGACCGGGTGGGTTTTCGCCGCTTCCTCCAGGGATGCGAGCAACTGCGGACTGCGCCCCCAGTTGCCCACGCCGGCACATTTGAGGTGGGAAACGATCACCGGCGAGCGGGCGTGGCGGCCGATGCGAAAGGCTTCGTCCATGGCCTCCAGCACCGGTTCGAACTCACTGCGCAGATGGGTGGTGTACACGGCGCCGAACGCGTTCAATTCTTCAGTCAGTTGCATGACTTCATCGGTGGATGCCGAGAATGCACTCGCGTAGGCCAGACCTGTGGATAAACCAAGGGCGCCCGCCTCAAGGCTTTCACGCAACTGCTCGCGCATCGCGGCGATTTCATCGTCGGTCGCCGTGCGAAACAGATCATCGAGGTGATTGCTGCGCAGCGCCGTGTGCCCGACCAGTGCCGCGACGTTCAGTGTGGTGTTGGCCGCTTCAACCGCCGCGCGGTAATCGCTGAAACGTGGATAGACGAAGGCGGAGGCAGTGCCGAGCAGGTTCATCGGATCCGGTGGATCGCCCTTGAGACTGACCGGGGCGGCGCTGATCCCGCAGTTGCCGACAACCACCGTGGTCACGCCCTGGCTGAGCTTGGGCAGCATCTGCGGCTGGCGGATCACCACGGTGTCGTCGTGGGTGTGCACGTCGATGAAACCCGGCGCCAGCACGCGGCCGGCGGCGTCGATCTCTTCGCTGGCGCGGGCATCGCCCAGATCGCCGATGCGCGCGATGCGGCCATCGAGGATTGCCACGTCAGCGGCGTAACCGGGAGTGTTGCTGCCGTCGATGACCAGGGCATTGCGAATCAGTGTGTCGTACTGCATGTCAGTCTCCGGCGGCAGCGCGGCGTCAGTGTCTGCCTTTGATCAAATGGTGATCGAATCCTTGTTCGATGAGGTAGCGCCAGGCTGCCTCGACTTCCTCGGGAATCACCTGCTCGGCCTGAAAGCCCAGCGAAGGGTAAACCATGATCCGGTGGATATCCCCGACCATTTCGTCGATCAGTCCCAGGACCCCGATCAGGTTGCTGACCTCACCCGGAAAACCGAACGACGGCGCATCCACCCACGCCTCAAGCCCTGGCCATTGAACGGGCAAGGTCAGCGCCACACGCCGGATCGAATTCGGCTTGGTCAGGAACGTCGCCCGGCGCACGTCCGGGAACAACTCCCGGGCAAACGCGATGTTCTCGGCGAAGTTGGTGGCACGGGATTCGAGGGTGAACTGATCCGGCGAAACACCTTGAATCATGGCCCGTTGCGCAAAAATATCGGCTTCGGTGCGTTCCCACAAATGCTTCGTCCAGTTGCCGGTGTTGCCGGTGAACAACAGATGCGGGGCGACGCCTTTTTTCAGCAACTGACAGGCGTAATCACAGACCCGCAGGTCGTAGGAGCCGCACACCACGATCAGCTCACAATCGCTGTGTTGGCGCCCTGCACCGAGGAAATTCCACAGGACGGTCGCGTGTCGCAAGGTCGGTGTCATGAGCGTGCGAACCTCTGGGCAAGCTGCCCGCTGATAAACAATCCACCGTCAGCATAGAGGTGTGTATCCACCCCGCCCTGCGAGACCGGGAGCGCCGTGAAATCCGCGTACGTCCGCAGTGCTCCGTGGGCAGTCAGCGTCGGATCGTCGCCGATACCGATGCACAGCGCGCCGCTGCTGACCGCCGACTGCACACCGCTGACGGAGTCTTCGAAGACCAGGCATTCATCGCTCTGACGCTCCAGTCGCGCGGCAGCCAGGCGATAAGGATCGGGAGCCGGTTTGCCACTGCGCACATCGTCGCGGCAGATGATGCAGTCGAAAACCGACGTCAGGTCGTGTTGCTGCAGGACGTGGTCGACGCGCGCTCGCCAACTGCTGGTCACCAGCGCCAGCGGCACGCGCCCGTTCAATCGGGCGATGAATGCAGCGACGCCCGGCACCAGCGCGCAGATCGAAACCTCTTCGATGGCATCGACTTCTTGCTTGATGGTCACGCGCTGCTGCTCGTCAAACTGACCAAACAGGGCCTGCAGGGTGTAACCACCCGGGCGGCCGTGAATGTGATCGTCGATGAAGGCCTGATCGACGGTCACACCGTACTTGCGCGCCACCGTGGTCCAGGCCAGTTCGATGACCTGGCGCGACTGGATCAGCACGCCATCCATATCAAAGCAGACGGCTGTAAACGTTCGTTGTGTCATCGGTTGTACTTCGCATTTTCTGGTGAGCAATGAATGCCAGCACGGTCCCCATCAGGGCAAACAGCGCCATGACATACCAGGACCATTGTGGCTGCGTCTCGTACAGATACCCGGCAAAGGGTGTGGCCAAACCCATGGGCAAGGCAACCGCCAGCGAATAATAGACACCCTGGGTAAACACCTGGATATCCGCCGGGGCATGGTCGCGAATGCAGCGCATGATCGCCGAGTGATACGCCGCGAAACTCAAGGCGTGCAGGCATTGCCCCAACAGGATCACCGGCACCGCATCGCTGTCGGAAAACAGCGCCCAGCGCGCCGCCGCGCAGACACTGGAAAACATCACGATGGATAACGGCGAACAGAACGACAGGACTTTGTTAGAGAACGCGAAATAGGTGATTTCCGCGATCACCGCCACTGACCAGAACACCCCGATGGCGGTTGAAGAGTAGCCCTTCACGCCCCAGCCGATCGACGCCGTGGAAAAGTACAGGGTGTGACTCAGCTGAATGAAACTGGCGGCGGCAATCGCGATCAGCAGGCCTTTCTGGGCGAACAGCGCCTTCCAGTCGGGGCGCTTCGTCACACGCTCGGGTGGTTGCAGATGCGCCAGCGTGACCTGACGCTTCAGCCACAGGCACGCCAGCGCGGTGAGCAACATGCACGCGGCAATCACCACCGGCACCCAGGACTGGCTGTACTGCGCAAACAACAGGCCGCCGAGGGTCGATGTCAGGATAAAGGCCGAAGAGCCCACCGCGCGGACCCATCCGTAGTTCTGCAGGGCTTGCTTGTCACGCTTGAGCAGATAGGACTCGGACAGCGGCAACACCACCATCCACAGCCCGCCGAACAGAATGCTCAAGCACACGAATCCCCACAGGTGCACCGGCATGAAATAGAACAGCAACGTACACAACGCTGCCGAGAAACCGAGAAAAGCCGCGAGCCGCAGTTGGTCCACGCGCCAGTCGGCCACGTAGGTGATCAACACTCCGGTCACCACCTGGGGCCAGTAGACCGCCGCGATCAGCAGGCCAATCTGGCTGGCGCTGAAGCCCAGCGAATTCAGCCAGGTCGGCCAGAACGGATAGATGATCCCTTCTGCTGCAAAGAACCCGAAAAAGATCAGATACATGAATCAACCATACGCTCGATACTCCTGAGCAGGGCTCCAGCGGAGCCCTGTAACCATCCTTGCGTTATTCGAAGCGTTGCTGGGTGAAGCTGTTTTTGCCTTTGCGCCAGACAATAAGCGACTCACTCATCACCACCAGATCGACCATCCCTTCTTTCAGCGCATCCAGCGCATCCTGAGGCGAACACACGATCGGCTCTTCGTGCCGGTTGAACGAAGTGTTGATCAACGCAGCCTGACCGGTTCGCTCATGCCAGGCATTCAGCAGGCGATGCATGAACGCATCGCGCTCCGGGCGAATGATCTGCGGCCGCGCCGTGCCATCGATGTGCACCACCGCAGGACTGGCTTCGCTGAACTGCGGATGACAATCGTAGGTCATGGTCATGGTGTCTGCCGCCACTTGATCCTCATCCCAGCCGACATAGCAGGCCGCTGCCTGTTCAATGGCGGTGACCGGGCCGAACGGCATGAACTCCGTGCGATGCATGCGTTTGTTCAGCCAGTCGTTCACTTCGCCATCCTGCGCGTGATAGACGATGCTGCGGTTGCACAGTGAGCGCGGGCCGAACTCCATCTTGCCCTTGAACATGCCCAGCACCTGGTTTTCCATCAGTGCGTCGGTCAGCACGTCGATGATGTTCGACGGGGTGTGGTAACCGAGCTCGGGATAGTCGCGATGGATCAGGTTGATGTTCTGCGAAACGCTGCGCGAATCCGGGCCGAGGGTCATTACCGGGTTCTTGAAGCGAGTGCCGTTCTCCAGGTACGCCGCCCCGACAGCCGCCGCCAGGGCCAGGCCGCCATCGCCCATGCACGGCAGCACATAGACGTTCTTCACGCCGGGAATCTCGCGCAGGCGCTGGTTGAGTTTCACGTTGCCAAACACGCCGCCGGCCAGGCACAGGTTGGTGCTGCCGCGCTGTTCCAGATGATGTTTGACGACCGCCACCAGCAAGTCTTCGGAGTGGCGCTGCACGGCGGCGGCGATGTCCTCGGGGGTTTCCCGGGAGAACAGGGTTTCCAGTGATTCGCTGTAGTTGTTGTAGGACGGCACGAACAGGTCGCCGCAACTCGCCTTGATGCGCCCGTCTTCGAAACGGATCATCTGCTGCATCACCCCCAGCAACTTCTGCGGGTCGCCGAAAGCGGCCAGGCCCGTGACCTTGCCTTCATGCCGGTTCGGTTTGTAGCCCAGCAAGTGGGTGATCCGGCCATAGAAATAACCCAGACTGTCGATGCTGGTTTCGCGCTGCAGCACCGTGGTTTCGGTCGGGCTGTACCAGGTCACAGTCAGGGACTGGAAGTCGCCGCGTCCGTCACAGGTCAGGGTCAAGGCTTCATCGAACGGCGAGCAGACATAGGCACCAAGGGCATGGCACTCGTGGTGGTCGATGTAGTACGCCTTGCCGAGCAAGCCATTGGCAGCGATGTACTGGTCGAATTCGGCGCGCTTCTCTTTGTCGTTGCGGACTTCATCGGTGACACGCTGGCGGAACTGCGCCAGGCCCTCGGGGTTGTTCCGGACCTCTTCGACGATCCGGTCGAAATACAGCTCCAGGTGTTTATCGGCGTTGAAACCGGCATTCCATCCGTAAGCCACGTAGTCGACATCTTCCAGCGACACGCCAGCCTGGCTCAACACAAACTCGATGGATTTGGCGGGCCAGATCTTGTGGTCCTTGATCCGGGTGAAACGCTCTTCGCTGACCGCCGAGAGAATCTGACCATCGCGTACCAGGCAAGCGCCCGACAAATCGTTATTGGTAATGCCCAAAATGACCATAACTACTCCTTGTTCTTGCCAATTTCGCGGATGAGTTTGCCCGTGACCGAAGAGCGCAATGCTCCGGCCAGGGCGCTTGGCGCCGTGTCATGAACCGTGAGGAGGCGAAATCGTCTGGTTCGCCCGGGATATGCCTTTACGAGCAGGCAGCAGAGGTGCGTATTGCCATCGCAAATTCCTTTTTGCAGAAAAATTCCACGGGCGTTACCCACCGACCTGGCCTCATGGCCAGACAACCAGTGGGTGCCCGCTATCCTACAAACCGGCCAGTTGCGTTGGCCATGTCTGTGCGGGGATCAGACTAGTAGGAAATGTCTGAACGTTTCGATGAGCCTCGATGCCCTGTCCTTCTTTTCCGGGGCATAAAAAAACCTGTGGGAGCCGGTTGGCTCCCACAGGTTCAAGTGTGGTGTGGACTCACACCATTTCGTTGCGAATCCAATCAACCACCGACGTACGCTTCGGCGCCCAGCCCAGCAATTCGCGGGCATGTTTGCCGCGTACCCGGCTGTTGGAGCCCAAGCCATAGTTGGCCATTTCGTAGCCCCACTCGGCTTCGGCGTCTTTCAGCGGCCAGTCTTGCGGCTCGCCCTGATTCAGGGCTGCGGCCATGGCGGTGGTCATGTCGATGAACGACGCTTCGCCGCTTTCGACGAAGTAGAAGGTGCCCGGTACGTTTTTGGTCAGGGCCAGCAGGTACAGCGACACCACGTCTTCGATGTGCACGTTGGACCAGATGTTCTGGCCAGTGCCGACGTGACGCACTACGCCGCTTTTGCGTGCCTGTTTAAGCAGGCGCGGCAGTTGCACGCTGTCGCGATTGACGCCCAGGCTGTGGCCGTAGATCAGGGTATTGCAGATGACGGCCGAGTTCACGCCGTCCTTCGCTGCGGCGAGGATCAGATTGTCGATGGCGACACGTGCAGCCTTGTCGACGGTCGGCTCAGGCAGGTTGTCTTCGAAGTAGATGACGTCGCTGGATTTGCCGCCCGAGGCATCGCCGACGATGCTCGAACCGCTGGTGTGCAGGAACACTTTGTTCGAGCCGCGCAGGGCATCGAGCAAGGCTTCGACCGCACCACGATGGTCGCTGCTGGCGGCGTTGATCACCGCGTCGGCAGCGCGGGCCTGTTCCGCCAGCAGTGCCTTGTCGTCGAGGGTGCCGATCACCGGGGTAATGCCCAGTGTTTTCAGCTCATTGGCCTGTTCGGCGCTGCGCACCAGACCGGTAACCGTGTGGCCGGCCTGGACCAGACCGGTGGCGATGGAGCCGCCGATAAAACCGGCAGCGCCGGTGACGAATACGTTCATGGAGAAACTCCCTGCGTGAATAAGTGATGCAACGAGTATCGACCGGCGAGCCCTGTGGAAAAACCCGCCCTCAACCAATTCACTCTTGCGCAGGGGTCACGAATCAGCCTTTGAAATCGGCGCTGGCGTAAGCCGCCAGTTTGCTCTGGATGAAATCCAGGAAGCACTGGATCCGCAGCGCCAGTTGCGAGTTGCGGTAGTACACCGCGTTGATCGGCTGGCGATAACCGCTGTTGAATTCCGCCAGCAACACCTTCAGTCGCCCGGCGCGAATGTCGTCGATGGTCATGAAATGCGAGAGGCAGGCAATGCCCTGGCCTTCCAGCGCCAGATGCCGGACCGTCTCGCCGCTGGAGGCGCTGATCGCCGGGCTGATCGGCCAGCGATCGCCGTGCACGTAGCGCAACGGCCATTGGTTGAGGCCTTCGTTCTGGGTGAAGCCGAGCAAGGTGTGCTCGCTCAGATCGGCGACCTGGAGCGGCGCACCGTGCTTTTCCAGATACGCGGGACTGGCGACGATCAGCAGCGGACTGCAACCGAGCGACCGGGCATGCAACGTCGAATCGGCAAGGGTGCCGATGCGGATGGCGACGTCGGTGCTTTGTTCCAGCAGGTCAATGATCAGGTCGTTGCTGTTGAGTTCGAGCTGGATGTCCGGGTACAGCCGCCGGAATTCATCGATGTACGGCACGATGGCGTGGAGCATGAACGGCGAGGCGGCGTTGATGCGCAGTCGTCCTGATGGCGTCTGTTGGCGCGAAGAGAGGCGCTCTTCGAGTTGATCCATCTGGTCGAGAATCAGCTTGGCCTGCTCGAAGAAATACTTGCCCTCCTCGGTCAGGTCCATGCGTCGTGTGGTGCGGTTGATCAGCGTGGTGTCGAGCTTGGCTTCCAGCCGCGACAGCGTGCGGCTGACCGCCGACGGCGTCTGTCCGACCTGCTCGGCGGCGGCGGAGATCGAACCGCATTCGATCACGCAGACGAAAATCTGCAACTCATCGGATCTGGCTTTCACGGGTGTCCTCGAATCGAAAGGCCTGCTGCGCAAGCTCAGGCCTTCGATAGTAGCCGAGCGTCAGGCCTTGAGGCCAAACACCTCGCTCAGATGCTGCTCGTAACGCGCCACATCCGCCTCGATGTTCGGGCGCTTCATCACGTCCACACAGAGGAACGTCGGCAGGCCGGTCATGCCGAGGAACTCGTTGGCCTTGTGGAACGGGAAGTACACCGCGTCCACGCCTTTGGCTTCGAAGAAGTCGGTCGGATCATCGAACGCCTGCTGCGGCGCGTTCCAGGTCAGCGACAGCATGTATTGCTTGCCCTGGATCAGACCGCCGCTGCCGTACTTCTGCGACGAGTCGGAACGGGTGCGACCGTCGCTGGCGTACAGACTGCCGTGGCCTTCGGTGAAGACTTCGTCGATGTACTTTTTCACGGTCCACGGCGCGCCCATCCACCAGCCCGGCATTTGATAAATGATCACGTCGGCCCAGAGGAATTTCGCGACTTCTTCGGCGATGTCGTAACCCTCGTCGATGAAGGTGGTCTTGACGTCGACACCACCGCGATCCAGCACGCTCAGCGCGGCTTCGTGCAGGGTGGTGTTGTAGCGACCGTCGGAGTGGGCGAATTTTTTACCGCCGTTGAGCAACAGTACTTTTTTCATGGGACAGCCTCGATCGGATTCCGATGCGCAGCGCAGAGCGCTGGATGGAGAAGGGGAAAAATTGGATGGCGGCAGATTAACGATGCGCCTCGCGCGGAATAAGCCGCGGTTGCGCAAAATTCATTTGAGTAAAACGCACGAATCGATTGCCGATTGTTGCCGTAGGATTGGCCGCCATCTGAATCTGAGGAGTTTTTTTGAGATGAGCGAACGCCAGGGTTTCATCCTGCACGCCAAGACCCGCCCGGAAAAAGCCGAGGCCTTCGAAGCGTTTTTCCGCACTTATGTCGAGCCGAGCCGCGCCGAACCCGGCTGCATCGAGTACCACATGCTGCGGGACAAGGAAGACCCGACCCTGTTCATCTTCTACGAGATCTGGGAAAGCCAGGCGCATCTGGACGTGCACTCGAACCTGCCGCACATGCAGCAGTTTCTCGCTCAGCGCATGGAGTATCTGGAGCGGGATTTCGATATCCGTCCGATCGACATGCTCAGCGTTTCGTCCGCTAGCCGCTGATCAGCAGATGGGCGCCGAGCGCGCCCAGACCGATGAAGAAAACGCGCTTGAACAGCACCGCGCTGATGCGCTGACGCAGCCATTGCCCGAGCAACATGCCGAGCATCGCCGGGATCAGCGCCAGCAGCGAAGCGCTCAGTTCCGCGCCGCCAAGTGACCCGCGCCAGAGCAATCCACCGGCCAGCGCCAAGGTCGACACGGTGAAGGACAGGCCCAGCGCCTGCACCAGTTCATCGCGGCTCAAACCCAGTGCCTGCAGATACGGCACCGCCGGAATCACGAATACACCGGTGGCCGAAGTGATGACACCAGTGATCACACCACAGAGCGGACCGAGCCACTGTTCATGACGACGGCTGACACTCAGCGTCGGCAGGAACAAGCCGCTCAACGCATAAAGCAACAACGCCGAGCCGAGCCCGCGCACCACCCAATGCCCGCCCGCCATGCCGATCCACAGGGTGCCGATGGCCGTGCCGAGAAAGATCGCCAGCAGCATTGGCCACAGCCGTTTCACCAGCCCGAGCAAATGCCCGCCGAACGCCAGTTGCCAGACGTTGGTCAAGGTTGCCGGAATGATCAGCAACGCCGCAGCCTGCGTCGGTGCCATAGCCAGACCGAGCAGGCCCATGGCGACAGTCGGCAGGCCGAGGCCGATCACGCCTTTCACCAGACCGGCGAGGACGAAAGTCATCAGCACCAGCAATGACAGGGCCAGCCCGAGGTTTTGATAGAAATCTGCGAGTGCGTTCATGGCGATACTGTGCGCCTGTGCAGGTGAACTGAAAATCTGTCTTACACTGAGGCAGCCTCTCTCTCAGCAAGAGCCACGCATCATGCACTTCGACCTCACCGACCTGCGTCTGTACCTGCACATCCTCGACAGCGGCAACATCACCGCTGGCGCCACCCGCAGTCATCTGTCGCTGGCGGCGGCCAGTGCGCGGATCCGTGCGATGGAAGCTTCGTTGGGTACCGAGTTCCTTGAGCGCGGGCGCCGTGGCGTTACGCCGACACCGGCCGGCAAAGCACTGGCGCAACATGCGCGGGTATTGCTGCAACAGGCCGACCGCTTGCAGCAGGATCTGGCGGAATACGCACGCGGCGTCAAAGGCCAGGTGCGTCTGCTGTGCAACACCACAGCGCTCAGTGAGTATCTGCCGGAGGTGCTGGCGGATTTCCTGCGTGAGCATCCCAATCTCGACATCGATCTGCAGGAGTTGCCCAGCGCCCGCATCACCCATGCCTTGCGCCAGGGGGCGGCGGATCTGGGCATTGTGTCCGATGCGATCGACACCACCGACTTGCAGACCCGAGCCTTTCGCGATGATCCGCTGGTGCTGATTCTGCCGCTGGAACATCCACTGTCTGACGCAACCGAAGTCAGTTTCAGCGACGCCCTGCGTCACGACTTCGTCGGTCTGCACGCCGACAGTGCGCTGGCGGTGTACCTGGAAGAACAGGCGCTGCACAGCGGCTCGCGGATGCAGACCCGCATCCGCGCCGATGGTTTCGACGGCGTGATGCGCATGGTCGCTCGGGGTGCCGGTCTGGGCATCGTGCCGCTGGCGGCGGTCCAGCGTGCCGCGCCGCAAACCTTCAAGACCGTGCCTATGAGTGAAGCGTGGGCCACGCGCAAACTGTTGCTGTGTGCCCGGGATTTCTCCACGTTGCCGCCCTATGCCACAGCCTTGTTGCGAGCCTTGGCTCTTCCCTGAGCGTGATCTTTTCATCCGCAAAATAAGCACACGGAATAGTTTTCAAGGTACGAATACATACGTACTATATCGCCAGAGCGAACGTGTTGCCCGATACCCGTTTTCGCACAACGACAACGGACAAGGAAGAACGGATCGGCTCCATTAAACCTACATGGAATGAGGTGACGCGATGGTTGATTCAACGGAGTTTCGTAATGCAATGGCGATGCTGGGGAGTGCCGTCACCATCGTCACGACCGATGGCCCTGCGGGGCGTTTCGGCTTTACCGCGTCGGCGGTGTGCAGCGTGACGGATTCACCGCCCACGCTGCTGGTGTGCGTCAATCGCTCGTCGTCCAATCACGAGCATTTCAAGACCAATGGCGTGCTGTGCGTGAACGTCCTGACCGGCGACCACCAGTCGACATCAGGGGCATTCGCCAATCGGCAGTTGAGCATGCAGGAGCGTTTTTCCAGCGTGAACTGCCAGACCCTCAAGACTGGTTCGCCAGTGATCGAAGAAGCGCTGGTCAGCCTCGATTGCCGGGTCAGCAAGGTCGACGAGGTCGGCACCCACAGCATTTTCTACTGTGAAATCCTCGAACTGCAGCAACACAGTGAGGCCACGGAAGGCCTGGTTTATTTCAACCGCAGTTACTACCGTCTGAACGACGAACTGCGCCTGGCACCCGAGCAGTGATCCAGACACCCGCCGGCCTCGGCTGACGCCAGCCGGCGGGTCATGACAGGGATGTAACCATGCTATTCAATGAAGACAACTTCGCGGATATCGACCTGAACCTGATCATCATTTTCCTGGTGCTGTTCCGCGAACGCAGCGTGTCACGCACGGCCGAGCGCCTGCACGTCAAACAACCCGCCATCAGCGGATCGCTGGCACGGCTGCGCAAGCGGTTCGATGATCCGTTGTTTTTGCGTTCATCCAGAACCATGCGCCCGACCACCAAAGCCGAGGAGCTGGCGCAGGCTCTGACACCGGCAATCAAGCAGATCGAAGCAGTCATCCGGCTCTGAATAACTTGCGAAAAAAAACCTGCGGGAGTTCGCTCCCGCAGGTTTTTTTTGTCAGGCCGATTTGCGCGCCTGAGCGTACTCGACCCGGGCCCAGAACGCCGGCAGGAAGCACTCGCTGACCAGCAGCGCCGAGCCATTACGGGTGAAGCGCGAACGTCGGGCCAACAACCGTTTGGCCTGCGGCGCGTAGCGCTGGGACAGCGCCGTCAACGGTGCGCCGGGGGGCAGCAAGGCGCACTGGAAGGGCTCGCGCAGCGTCTGCTCCGAGGTGTAGAGAATCTCGGCCAGCGGTCGACGACCGTAGCCGTTCAGATCCGCCCAATCGCCGTTCAGCGCCGGCATGCTGGTCAGGCTGCGCGCGGTGACGCAGGCCTCGCCATCCAGTTTCATCACCACCTCGCGCACCCAGCCGATGGTCATCGTCGGCACGTTCAGCGCTTGCGCTTCTTCAGCATTGAGCGGGCCATGGGACTGCTCGACCACTTCGATTGAATAGTCGCCCATGGCTTTCAGACGCGGAGTCAAGGCCCCGGGCAAAAACAGCCAGTGATGCTCGGAGCCGGTCAAATCCGACAGCGGTCGCGACGACCAGTAATGACTTGTATCCATACCCGCACACACCTTCCTGGTGATGGTGAATTGATTGGTTGCCGTGGAAGGCCAACCCTTCACCGGCGGTGTCTGTCACTCGGTTCCGTTTTCTTCGGTCACTTCGTGTTTGCTGATGACGCTGATGGTCTGTTCATCGGTCTTGACCGCCGACAGCAGCGAATCGAGCAGGCCAGGGAAACGCACGTCCATGTCTTCGCGACGCAAGGACAGCAGGTTTTCCCGACCGTAGGGGCGTTGCCAAATCAGACCGCTGTCGCGCAGGACCCGCCAGTGGTGAGTCATGGTCGACTTCGATGCGCCCTTGAGGATCCGGCCGCATGGATGTTCCTGGCCATCGGACAACACTTTCAACACGGTCAGGCGTAGCGGGCTTCCCAATGCGTTCAGCACATTTTCCAGAAGGATCTGATCCTGATTGGGATGATTCGGGACGTTCATAGGTAGGTACCCTTGATGATATAGGCGGGAAAAATCCGTCTTGTATTCGTCTATACGAGAACAGTAAGACTATACACAAGATGCTTTTTTCCCGCGACAGCCGCCCCGAAGGCGGCGTCCCGGAAAACACTACAGAGCACTGCTCTGTGCCGTCTCCAGCGCGGGGGCCTGGAACCCGCCGCCCAGCGCGGCCATCAACGAAACCGAGCTGTCGATGTGCTTGCTGTTGAGGAAGGCCAGGCGCATTTCATCCTGAATCAATTGTTGCTCGATATTCAGCGCGTCGAGGAACGTATCTTCCCCGGCCTTGTAGCGCGACTGCGACAGATCGTAAGACGACTGCGCAATCGAGCAGGCATCGCGCTGCACGACGATTTGCTGCTCGAAGGACCGCAGCTGCGTCACCGAAATTGCCACCTCGTGCAGGGCCGAATTCAACACTCGGTTGTACTGGGCGATGGAGCTATCGAGTTCGGCGTTGCCGGCCTTCAGATCGGAGCGCAGGCGCCCGGCATCGAAGATCGGCAGCGACACCGTCGGCGCCACGTTCCAGAACTTGCTGACCCCGGCGAACATCGCATCACCGATCAAGGCATGTGAGCCTGCCGCCGCCACCAGATTGATGTTCGGGTAGAACGTGGTCTTCACCGCCTCGACGTTCCTGGTCTCGGCTTCCACCCGCCAGCGCGCAGCAACGATGTCCGGACGACGACCGAGCAACTGGGCCGGCAACTGCGCCGGCAATGCCACCACGCTGGCTTGCAGATTCGATGGCCGCTCGAGTGTGTGCGCACGGTCAACGCCCTTGCCGATCAGCGCCGACAGTTGAAGACGAGCAATTTCGATGTCTTCGTTAGCGCCGATCAGGGTCGATTCCGAACGCGCCTTGAGGCTCTGCACCTGCTTGAGCTGCGACAGGTTGTCGAGCCCCGAGCCGTAGCGCGAATCCGTCAGTTCCACCAGTTTGCTCAAGCGCTCCAGATCGCGCTGATTCAGCTCCGACACCTGCCAGGCATACGCCAGCTGGTTGTAGGCCTTGGCCACGTTGACCGCCAGAATCAGTCGCGACGATTGCAGATCGACTTCCGCCGCTCTTGCGCTGTTGAGCGCCGATTCCCAGGCGGCACGCTGGCCGCCCCAGAGGTCGAAGGTGTAGCTGAAATTCACCGCCAGATTGCGTGCGGTGAAGTACTTTTCACCTTCGCCGCTGTAGTCCTCGAAGCGCGACAGCCGGCCGCGAGTGACCCCCGCCGACGCGTCCATTTCCGGGTAACGTTCGGCATCGCGCAGGTCGAGAAATGCGTTGGCCTTGGCGACCCGGGCAGCGACTTCCTGCAAGTCCGGGTTGCTGGCATACGCCTCTTCGATCAACGCGCCCAGACGCGGATCGCCCAGTGACGTCCACCAGTCCGCACGGGGCCACTGGGCCGATGGCAACTTGTCTTTCAGGCTGTCGGACGGCGCATCGCCGACCGCCAGCAATTTGCCCTGATGATCGATTCCGGCGTAGTTCACACAACCCGCCGCCAACAGGATGGACGCCGCCAAGGGCGCCAGCATCAAACGTGTAATCGAATACATGTCACGTCCTCACAGGATGGGTTGCGGCACACCGGCCGGTTCGGCTTCGGGTGCGTGGCTCGGCTGCTTGATCGAACTGAGCAGCGTGTACACCGACGGCAGAATGAACAGGGTGAACAAGGTGCCGATCAGCATCCCCACCACAATCACCAGGCCCAGGCCGAAGCGGCTGTTGGCGCCGGCACCGCTGGCGAACAACAGCGGCGCCAGGCCGACCACCATGGCAGCGGTGGTCATCAGGATTGGCCGCAGACGCACCTGCGCGGCGTGCTGGATCGCTTGCACGCGGTCCATGCCTTGCTGGCGCTGCAACTCGTTGGCAAACGCGACCATCAGGATCCCGTGTTTACTGATCAGACCGATCAGCGTGATCAGGCCGATCTGGGTGTAGATGTTCATCGAGGTCATGCCCAGCGCCAGCGGCACCAGGGCCCCGCAGATCGACAGCGGCACGCTGATCAGAATGATGAACGGGTCGCGGAAGCTCTCGTACTGCACGCTCAGCACCAGATAGATGATCACCAGGGCCAGGCCGAAGGTGAACGCCAGGCTGTTGCCTTCCTGCACGTATTGGCGGGCGTCGGACTGCCAGTCGAAACTGAAGCCGGCCGGGAAGTTTTCCGATTGCTTCTGCAAGAAGCCCACCGCATCACCCAACGTCACGCCCGGCGCCGGAATGGCCTGGAACGTGGCGGAGTTCTGCTGGTTGAACTGGGTCAGGCGATTCGGCTCGACCTTGACGCTGAGGGTGGCCAGCGTCGACAGCGGCACCGGATTGCCCTTCTGATCCTTCACGTAATACAGCTTCAGGGTTTCCGGGGTCAGGCGATCCGCCGACACCGACTGCGGGATCACGTCATAGGAACGACCATGGAACGAGAACCGGTTGACGTACTTCTCGCCGATCAGGCTGTTGAGCGTCTCGCCGATGTCCTGCATGCGGATGCCCAGGGCGTTGGCCTTGGCGCGGTCAACCTGGATTTCCACCACTGGATTGTTGAAGTCCAGATCGCTGTCGACCACCGCGAACAGACCGCTGGCCTGGGCGGCTTGCTTGAGCTGATCCATCACGTTGTACAGCGCCAGGTAATCCTGATCACTGCGGATCACCATCTGCACCGGCAGACCACCGGTAGAGCCCGGCAGCGGCGGCATCTGGAACACGAAAATGCTCGTGCCTTCGATCTGGTTCACCCGTGCCTGCAAGTCAGGCTGGATGGTGTTGGCATCGCGACCGCGCTTTTCCCAGTCCACCAGGTTGATCCCGCCGACGCTGTTGGACAGACCGTCGGAACCGTTCGCCACCCAGTTGCTGTAGCCCTCGGGGATTTCGTTGAAGGTCTTGTACAGCTCGTGTGCGTAGGCTTCGAGGTAGTTCAGGTTGGCGTGCTGCGGCGCCTTGATTGCGGTCAGCAGGATGTTCTGGTCTTCCAGCGGCGCCAGTTCGGTCTGCGCCGAGCGATAGAGGAACGGCAGACTGAAGAAGATCACCAGCGCCACGCTCAGGCTGATCCAGCGACGTGCCAGCGAACCGCCGAGCAGCGCGCCGTAACGACGGGACAGATACTGGAAGAAACGGTCCGCCTTGACGGCCATGAAACCTTCGCTGGTTTTCGCGTCCAGCAGTCGGGTACTCATGATCGGCGACAGGGTCAGGGCGACGATGCCGGAAATCACCACGGCACCGGCCAGGGTCAGTGCGAACTCCTTGAACAGCGTGCCGGTGAGGCCGCCCATCAGACCGATCGGCGCGTACACCGCCGCCAGGGTGAAGGTCATCGCCACCACCGGCCCGGCCACTTCACGGGCGCCGATCAGTGCGGCTTCGAACGGGCTCTTGCCCTCTTCGATGTGACGGTGAACGTTTTCCACCACGACGATGGCGTCGTCCACCACCAACCCGATGGCGAGCACCATGGCAAGCAAGGTCAGCAGGTTGAGGCTGAAGCCGAACATCTGCATCAGCATCGCCGCGCCGAGCATCGACAGCGGAATGGTCACCAGCGGAATCAGCACGGTGCGGAACGTGCCCAGGCACAGGTAGATCACCAGCACCACGATCACCAGCGCTTCGAGCAGTGTGTAACTCACTTCATCGATCGACGACTGAATGAAGTGCGCCACTTCGAACGGGATCTGCACGGTCACGCCCGGTGGCAGGGTTTCCTGGATCTGCGGCAGCAATTCACGCACACGTTTGACGATCACCAGCGGGTTGCCGGTCGGCGCGGCGTCCAGACCGAGAAACAGCGCCGGTACGTCGCTCATCGCGCCGCTGGTGTCGGTGGAGGCTGCGTTCAGTTCCACCGTGCCGACGTCACGCACACGGATGATGTGGCCATTGTCGTTACGCAGCACCATGTCGCGGAAGTCTTCGACGCTGTTCAGGTCAGTGTTGACCCGCAGGTTGCTGACCACGTACAGGCCTTTGACCTGACCGGGAGCCGCCTGGAAGTTGTTGCCCTCGATGGCCGCCGAAACGTCTTGCCCGGTCATGCCGTAGCCGGCCAGACGCTGCGGATCGAGCCACAGGCGCATGGACAGTTTCTGCTCGCCCATGATGTTGATCTTGGCCACGCCTTCGATGCCGGCGAACATCGGCTCGACGACGCGGGAGATGTAATCCGACATCTCCGGGATGGTCAGGTTGGAACTGGCGAACGCGACGTAGGCCACGCTGGTGAAGCCGCCGGAAGTGCGTTCGACCACCGGGTCGTAAGCGTCCTTCGGCAAGCGGTATTTGATCTGGTTGACCTTGGCCATAACCTCGGTCAGCGCCGCAATGGAATCACTGTTGAGTGCCATGCGGATCGTCACCTGGCTGCGACCCTGGGTCGAGGCCGACGACAGATAGTCGATGCCTTCGACCGAGGCCACGGCCTGGCTGATCGGTTGGGTGACGAAGCCCTGCATCAGCTCCGAAGAGGCGCCGGGATACTGGGTGGTGACCGTGATGGTCGACGTTTCCAGCATCGGGTATTGACGGATCGGCAGGTTCATCAGCGCACGCACCCCGAACAGCAGGATCAGCGTGCTGACCACCACGGCCAGCACCGGGCGGCGAAGAAAGAGGTCGGTGAAATTCATTTTTCCAGCCCACTGAGTTTAAGAGCAATCGTGTCCGGCACGCCTTCCACCGCCACACCGTCGTGGAGCTTGAGCTGACCGGAAGTCACCACCTGCACGCCTTCGATCAGGCCCTTGTCGACCACCGCCCAGCCGTTGCGACGCTCGCCGACCTTGATGCTTTCACGCTTGACCTTCTGCACGCCGGTCTCGTCGGTGTAGACCGAGAACACGCTCTCGCCGTAGGCGTTGTAGGTGATCGCGGTTTCAGGGATCAGCAGCTCGGCGGTCTGTGGCAGGGTCACCGAGACCCGTGCATACATGCCGGGACGCAGGCGTTTTTGCGTGTCGGTGATGACCGCTTGCACGTTGATGGTGTGGGACTGGTTGATCTGCGGATCGACCGCGACGATCTTGCCGGCGAAGGTCACGTCACCCCAGGCATCGACCTTGGCCTGCACGGTCTGGCCCAGTTGCACTTGCGAGCCATCGCGCTCGGCGAGGGTGAAGTTGACGCGCAGCAGACCCGGATCCGTCAGGGTCGCCACCGCGCTGCCGGCTTGCAGGTATTGGCCAAGGTGCGCCTGGCGAATGCCGAGGGTGCCGGCGAACGGCGCACGAATGTGCCGTTGCGCGATCTGCGCCTGCATGCGCTCCATGTCGCCCTTGGCCGCGTCGTATTGAGCACGGGCACTGTCGAAGGCGCGACGGCTTTCGGCGCCGGTCTTGGCCAGCTCCTGGACCCGGGCAAACTGCGCCTTGGCCGATTCGTACTCGCCTTTCAGGCGAACCAGTTCGCCTTGCTCCGGCGCATCGTTGAGCTTGAGCAGCACCTGCCCCGCCTTCACTTCATCGCCGGACTCGAAATCGATGTCCACCACTTTGCCGCTGACTTCGGCCGAGACCAGCACCTGACGCTGCGCCTCGAGTTTGCCGATGGCTTCGAGGTAGTAGGTGTACGGTTGTTTCTTGACCACGGCCAGACCGACCCGGGTGCTGGGGATCCGTTGTTCGGCCGCAGCCGGTGGCGGCGACCAGAAACGCCAGCCCAGCGCGGCGGAAAGAACCACCACCAGAACAATAAAGATCAGTGACTTGATAATATTTCGAGCAAGCATGTGGCACTCCCTTGACTCTTTACTGCGAGCACAAAAGTTTGAGATTTAAGAAAATAAAGGTGCAGCTTGAAACGGGCGCGTTATTGATCCCTGTGAACATTCACTGATAACGCACCCGTTTTTTATTTATCGGCTATTACGCCGCGGCCAGTACATTGGTTTTATCCAGGTAATACTTGCCGATACCGTGCAAGTTCAAAGGCGACAGGGTGAAATGCTTCGAACCGGTATGAATATCGCGGAAGCAACGTTCCAGGAAGTGCGACTTGTAGACCGCTTTGGAGCCGGCCATCGAGTAGAGCTGGTTGACCGCATTGACCGAGTTTTCAGTCAGCACCGAGGCTGCCAGACCGACACGGGCGCTGACCGGTTCGCCGATGGTTTCACCACGGCTGATTACCTGGTGGATCGCATCTTCCAGCAACAATTGCGCGGTGTGCACCGAGGAGATGGCGCGACCGGTCTTCTCGAAGATCACCCCTTCCAGACCCGGGTCGGTGTTGACCGCACGGTCGTTGCGGAAATGATCTACCGCCGCCCGGGCCACGCCCAGCACGGTGGACATCGCCGCGAGGGTGCCGAACTCGTAGTAACCGGTGGCGTAGGCCCGGGAGCTGCGCGCTTCGGGGGATTTCTTCAGGGTTTCGACGTCCAGCGAGTACGACTTGTGGACGATGACGTTGGAGCACTGGAAGTGATGGCTGCCGGTGCCACGCATGCCCAGGGTGTCCCAGGTCGGCAGGACGGTGCACTGGCTGGCGGGGACGAAGAACATCCGCACTTCCGGGGTGGTGTTGTTTTCGGTGCCTTTGACGGTGGCGGTGCAGACCAGCCAGTCGGCGTGGGCCGAGCCACTGGCGAACGCCCATTTGCCGCTCAGCAGGTAGTTGTCGCCCATTGGCAGCGCTTCGCCGCCGGAGTGGATGGCGCCGATCACGAAACCGTCGCAGTGGTTATAGATCGCTTCGGAAGTGGCTTCCGGCAGGTAGTCCGAGAGGCGCCCCATCGCCACTTGCACCGCCAGTTGCCAGGACAGCGAAGCGTCGTACCGGGCAAATTCCAGCACCAGCGCGGAGGTGGTCTGGATATCGACCTGGGAGCCGCCGAACGCTCGGGACACTGACGTACGGCCAAAACCTTCCTTGAAGAATCGGGACATCACATCCTTGTGCGTCGCATTGGTCTGCTCGCTGTAATCGCGGTGCTGAATAATCAGCGGATTCAGTGCACGCACCTTCTCGAGCCATTCATTGGATTCGGAGGGAAGGCTGTTCCATTGCATTAGATTTTTCATAACGGCTCCTAGCTATTATTTATTTACGATCAGCAGACGAAAAAGCAGACGAACTTTTATTGTTGTTAAACCCCGATAAAAATGTACGTCTACAGTCGTACATTTGACAAGCATTATTCTCAGACTTCTTTCACTTTTCAGTAAAAGGCAAATAGCTGTCCGACAATAATTAACGGCACAAGATGCCGCCCGAACTTGTTAAGCAAGTTACGGCGTTTAAATCCAGATGATTATTTCACGCCGGCACGCCGGTCACTGACCCGCGACAGCGATGCCCAGTCCTGATCGGCCTGACCATGGGCCATGCCGTCCAGCAAGTTGTCCTTCAACACGCTGGCAAACGGCAGCGGTACCTGGGCAGCCTCCCCGGCCTCCAGCACCAGACGGACGTCCTTCAATCCCAACGACAATTTGAAGCCGGCCGGCTCGAATGTGTCATCGGCCATCTGCTTGCCGTAACCCTGATAGACGGGAACGGGGAACAGGGTCGAGGTGATCATGTCGATGAATGCCGCACGGCTGATGCCGTAGCCACCGGCCAGGGTCGAGCCTTCGGCCAGTGATTCGATCGCCGAAGCGACCATCAGGTTGGCCGACAGTTTGGCGGCACACGCCACGTCGGCGGCTTCACCGAAGTGCCAGGTCTTGCGCCCCAGCACATCGAACAGCGGCTGCACCCGGGCCAGTGCTTCGGCAGGCCCGGAAGCGAGGATATTCAGATTGCCGGCGGCCGCCACATCGACTCGCCCCAGCACTGGTGCCGAGACGTAACGGACGCCACGCGCCTCGTGCAGGGCCGCCAGCTCTTTGGCCAGCGCCACGGACACCGTGGACATGTTGACGTGAACGCTGCCGGCCTGCAGGCCGTCCAGTGCCTTGCCATCGAGGAACACCGAGCGGATCGCCGAGTCATCACCGAGCATCGAAATCAGCACCTCGGCCTGCGCTGCCAGCGCGGGTGAATCGACAGGTTCGGCGCCAGCCCTGGCCAGTGCCTCCAGCGGTGCCGACGAGCGATTCCACACTCGGACCCGATGCCCGGCCTTCAGCAGGTTCAGCACCATCGGCGCACCCATCGTGCCCAGACCGATAAATCCCAGTTCCATGTCGCGCTCCTCTCTCGATGAGGTCTTCAAATCCGTTTGTAAAATGACCCGCGATTGCGATTGTACGTGTACAGGCGTACATTTCAAGTGCCACGTTGATTCATTCTTCGCGGCGAGGGTTTCAAACGTACCTTTACCCAAGGCAAGGAGGCTTTATGCAATTCGGGATCTACACCGTTGGCGACGTCACACAGGACCCTACCAACGCCCGTACCCCCAGTGAATCCGAGCGCATCCAGGCCACCCTGCAAATTGCGCAGAAGGCCGAAGACATCGGACTGGACGTGTTCGCCACCGGCGAGCACCACAATCCCCCGTTCATCACCTCCTCTCCCACCACGCTGCTGGCCTACATCGCAGCGAAAACCCGACGCATCATTCTCTCTACGTCCACCACCCTGATCAGCACCAACGATCCGGTGCGCCTGGCCGAAGAGTATTCGCTGCTGCAAAACCTCTGCGGCGGACGCATGGACCTGATGCTCGGCCGTGGCAACACCGCGCCGGTCTATCCCTGGTTCGGCAAGAGCATCGCCGACGCCCTGCCATTGGCGATGGAAAACTATCGCCTGCTGCACAGGCTCTGGCGCGAGGAAGACATCAACTGGAGCGGACGCTTTCGCACACCGCTGAACCACTTCACGTCGATCCCGCGACCGCTGGACGACCTGCCGCCCTTCGTCTGGCACGGCTCGATCCGCACCCCGGAAATCGCCGAACAGGCGGCGTATTACGGCGACGGTTTTTTCGCCAGCCACATCCTCTGGCCCCGGGAACATTTCATGGCGCTGGTGGAGTTCTACCGCACGCGCTTTGCCCATTACGGCCATGGCACGCCGGAACAGGCGATCGTCGGCCTCGGCGGGCACATCTTCATGCGTCGCAACTCCCAGGATGCACGTCGGGAGTTCCGTCCTTACTTCGATAACGCGCCGGTGTACGGCCACGGTCCTTCCCTGGAAGAGTTCATGGAGATGACCCCGCTGGCCGTCGGCAGCCCTCAGGAAATCATCGACAAGACCCTGACCTTCCGCGAGCACTTCGGCGACTATCAGCGCCAGCTATTCCTGTTCGACCACGGCGGTATTCCGCTGAAGACCGTGCTGGAGCAACTCGACATGTTCGGCAAGGAAGTCTTGCCGGTGCTGCGTGAGGAAACCCGCAAACGCCGCTCGCCACTGGCGGCCGACGCGCCGACTCACGCCAATCGCCTGGCCCGTTTGCAGTCCCTGCAATCCTCGCCAGCCGAACCACGCCCGGGTGTCAAAACCCCACAACATGACAGTGTGACCGGCCACTGAAACCGTGGGAGCATCCGTGCTCCCACATTGATCTCACAACGGTCAGGCAGCGCCTTTCAACGGGCGCTGCGCGTCCATCGAAACCACCACATCATCGTTGATCAGCCGCGCCAGATACTGACCGTAACCGGTCTTGCTCATGCTGCCCGCGTGCACCAGCAACTGCGCGTCGTCGATCCAGCCCTTGTCGTAGGCGATCTCTTCGAGGCAGGCGATTTTCAGGCCCTGGCGTTTCTCGATGGCCTGCACGAAGTTGCCGGCTTCCATCAACGCATCGTGGGTGCCGGTGTCCAGCCACGCCATGCCACGGCCCATCACTGACACGTTCAACTTGCCGCGTTGCAGGTAGACGTTGTTGACGTCGGTAATCTCCAGTTCACCGCGCGGCGACGGCTTGATGTCGGCGGCAATCTGCAGCACTTCGTTGTCGTAGAAATACAGGCCGGTGACCGCGTAGTTGGACTTTGGATCGCTCGGCTTTTCGCAGATGCTCAGGGCCTTGCCGGCGGCATCGAATTCCACCACGCCAAAGCGCTCGGGGTCGGCCACGTAGTAACCGAACACTGTGGCGCCTTCGTCACGAGACGCGGCTTGCAGCAAGGTTTCACCGAAACCGGCGCCGTAGAAAATGTTGTCGCCGAGCACCAGGCAGACGTTGTCTTCACCGACGAACTCACGACCGATGATGAACGCCTGAGCGAGGCCGTCCGGGCTTGGTTGCTCCGCGTAACTGAGGCTCAGGCCCAACTGGCTGCCGTCGCCGAGCATGCGTTGAAAGCCCGGCAGATCTTCCGGGGTGGAGATGATCAGGATCTCGCGGATTTCCGCCAGCATCAGCACCGACAGCGGGTAATAGATCATCGGTTTGTCATACACCGGCAACGACTGTTTCGAGACGCCCAGGGTGATCGGATGCAAACGCGAACCGGCGCCGCCCGCCAGCAGAATTCCTTTGTACTTGGCCATGCTTTTTTCCTTTCAAGCAGTGAGATTTGAATGACTGAGTGTTCAGGCCACGAGGGCTTCGTTGCGTTGCTCGCCGAGACGCTCCAGCGCGTAGGCACCGGACATCACCCGCACCCACCAGGCGCGGTTGTCGAGGTACCAGTCGACGGTTTTCTTCATGCCGCTTTCGAAGGTTTCCTGCGGGGTCCAGCCGAGCGTCGCGTGGATTTTTCCGGCATCGACGGCGTAGCGTTTGTCGTGGCCCGGACGATCCTTGACGAAGGTGATCAGGTCACGGAAGTGCGCGATGCCTGCCGGTTTTTCCGCACCACGCGCTTCGAGCAGATCGCACAGGGTTTGCACAACTTCGAGGTTGGTCTTCTCGTTGTGGCCGCCGATGTTGTAGGTCTGCCCTACTTCGCCGCGGGTCACCACCGCATACAGCGCTCGGGCGTGATCCTCGACAAATAGCCAGTCGCGGATCTGTGCGCCATCGCCGTACACCGGCAACGGCTTGCCTTGCAGCGCGTTGAGGATGACGTGAGGAATCAGTTTTTCCGGGAAGTGATAAGGCCCGTAATTGTTCGAGCAATTGCTCATCACCACCGGCAAGCCGTAGGTGCGATGCCAGGCGCGGACCAGATGATCGGAACCGGCCTTGGTCGCCGAGTACGGCGAACTTGGCGCATACGGCGTGCGTTCGGTGAACGCCGGATCTTCGGGTTCCAGGTCGCCATACACCTCGTCGGTGGAAATGTGATGGAAACGGAACGCCGCCTGACGCGTCGCGTCCAGCCGGTTCCAGTAACCACGTGCCGCTTCGAGCATCGTGTAGGTGCCGACGACGTTGGTTTCGATGAAGGCCTGCGGGCCATCGATCGAGCGGTCCACATGGGACTCGGCGGCCAGGTGCATCACCGCATCCGGTTGCAGCCGTGCGAACAGTTCGTCCAGCGCCGGCTTGTCGCAGATGTCCACCTGACAGAACCGATAACGCGGCGAATCGGACACATCGGCCAGCGACTCGAGATTGCCGGCGTAGGTCAGTTTGTCGACGTTGATCACTTCGCATTCGGTCTCTTCGATCAGAAACCGCACCACGGCCGAGCCAATGAAGCCCGCGCCCCCTGTCACTAAAATTTTCATCAGCGCCTCCCCTGGCAAAATGATGATTTAACGTCCTTCGATGCTGTGTGCAGGTCAGTTCAACAACGCGACCCAGTACTGCGACAGGCCTTGCTCGAGAATCAGCAGCGTCTGGATGCAGACGAAGCTTTCGTCGGTGGTCGCCGAGGTCGCGTTGAGCGGGCCGAAACCACCGTCCTGCTTCTGGTGGGAAGCGATCCAGTCTTTCGATTCCTGCAAATACGTCGGCTGGGCGTCGAGCAGAAACATTGCCGCGATGGCCATGTAAGTCCCCACCAGGCTGACCGCTTTGCCCGGCCGGTAGTGGAACGAACCGTTAGCCAGTTGCAGCTTTTGCAGCCACGCGACGGTCTGTTCGGCATCGACGATGCGTCGGTTGAGAATGAACAGCGTCGACACCACGCGGTACACCGAAAACGCATCCGGCGGATACCCTGGCTTGTTGGCGAAACCGCCGTCGGCCGAGCGGCAGCGCAGGGCAAAAGCCATCACGCCCTGCTCGTCCGGCGCTTTGGCTTCCAGCGCATGCAGCGACAGCACTGCCAGGTTGGTGTGCCAGATGTCCGAGCCGAAACCCGGCACATCGCCGAACCCGCCATCGGGGTTCTGGCACGCTTGCAGGTAACGCACGCAACCGCCGATATCGTTCGGCAACGCACCCAGCACTCGAAGCGACAACACCGCGCAGTAGGTGGCGAACACGTCGCTCAGATGCCCCGGTTGTTCGGCAAATCCACCGTCGGTGTTTTGCGAAGCCCTGATGCAATCGATCAGGCTGGCCTTGTTTTCGATTTGCAGGCCCAGGGCGTGCAAGTCCGAAATCACGTGCAGCCCGGAAAACACCTGCCACGTTTTGTCGGCCCGGAAACCCAGCGGCGCGGTTTCAGCGGTCAGCCCGTAAGGCGTTTCGTTCGACGCCCGGGCCTTGGCCAGCCAGGCGAGATAACGCTGCAGATCGACATTGATGGTTGGCACGCCATTCGGGTGAATGCGCTGGACGTCGCCACCGCCATCGATCACTTGCAGCTCACGGTTTACCAACGCCGCATCGTCATGATGAGCAACGCCAGCAGCCGGCTCGATGGACTGCAAGGCGTGGGCGGCGGCGAGCTGGGTTTTCAGGCTCTTCAGGTGCAGCGGCAGGTACGTCAGGTTGCCGATACTGAAGATCCCCGGCTGACGCGGCGGTGCCCAGAACTGCCGAATGAACGGCACGGTCGGGTCATCGGGCGTCGACCAGAAATAGCCCTTGCCCATGAACAGTCCGCCATTGCGGGCGTCGTGAAACTCCAGCAAGGCAGCCGTCACCGAAGCGCGGTCAGCGTCGCTCGCGCCGGACGGCAAGGCCTGAATCGCCTGCAACAGCAACGCGACGTCGTAGGCGGTTTTGATCGGGAATGGCGACTCGTGGTTCTTGTACGAGGTGTGCCAGTCGCATCGCACTTTGCCGTTGATCCCGACCCGGTCCCAGTAGCCGCCGTAGGCCGGATCGCGGAACAGCGCCAGGGTTTGCAGCAGGAACGAACGGGCCAGGTTCGACAACGCATTGTCGTCCCGCACATTGGCCAGACGCGCCAGCACCAGGCTGACCTGAGCGCGCACGGCGCAACGGGTCAGCGCCACATCGACACAGGATTGGCTGTCGCTGCCGGCCACCCGGCCGATCAGGTTTTCTGCATGAATCTGCAGGTGCCCGACCAGTCCCAGGCCTAACGGCTCGTTGCCGATGCGCGCCAGCAAAGCCGTGGCGCTGATGTCGAGATCGATCGAGGTCGCCAGCTCCAGCGGCGTCGTCCAGTCACTGCTGTACAGGCCGGCAACCGTGGAACGGGCGTAAAGCGCTTCGACCTTTTCCAGAATGCCGTGGATCACGGCATCGTTCGCCGCGTCCTGCGGCACTCGACGCTGATAGGCAATCAGCGCAGCCAATGCGTCCAGTTGCAGCGCCAGCGTTCGGCAACGTCCCGAACCGTGGGGCGTCCAGTAGCGGTCAGCCAGCTCGTGAAAGCCGGCGTTCGGCGCATCGTACAAACGCATCAGCCCGTCATGGGCAAAACGCAGTTGAACATCGTCACCGTGGTCGGCTTGAAAAAGCGTGGCCGCGACCTGGTCCTGCAACTGCTTGTCAGTGGAAATCGCGACTTCGCCACTGGCATCGGTGACAGCAAAAAAACCGCCGTACTCAATGTCCTTGAGGCCTTGATCAAATACAAACTGCGGATGCAGCGGCATGGTAAATCCCTCTTCCTTGAGGTTAAGCGGCTTTGCTTGCGGTCAGCGACACAACGCTGCCCAGGCACAACTCGATGATGCGCGTCGCGGCGCGGGCGGCACCTTCGCCGTCCGGTGCGGCCACCTGGCGATGAGGCGCGTAATAGGCCGAAGCGCGAGTGTCTTTCTCCAGCTCGCCCTGAATCAGCTCGACGATAGCGTCGCGATCGTGACCCAGATGCGTCGGGAAACCGAGCAGCTCCAGACGGCGCAGGGCTTCGAGTTCGTGGTATTCGGATTTGGACGGCAGCACGAACAGGGTCGGAATCTGCAGTGCGGCGATTTCCGTCACGGTGATCCAGCCCGGCGCCGAAATCAGCAGACTGGCTTCGCGCAGCAGGCCCATCCAGTCCGGGTAATACGGCACGCAAACCACGCCGTCCTGGGACTGGATATCCTGACGGCCGAGCAATACCAGTTTCAGCTCCGGATTGCGTTCGCGCAGGACCTTGAAGCTGTCGAGGTAAGCGGCGAGCAGCGCGTCCTTGTTCTGCGCAAACATCGTGGTGCCGCTGATCGAGGCAACCACGAACGGCGCATCACCGAGGTTCAATTGCTCGCGCACGTTCAAGCCGCTCTGCACATTGATGTCGCGGATCATCGGCCCGACAAAATGAGCCTTGCCACTGTTCAGTGCTTCAGCCACCGGCGTGCCCTGATCGAGTGAAGCCACGTACGGCTTGTCGGTCAGCACCAGTTGGCTCTGATTGATCATCCAGTTGAACTGGCTGTGCAGCGCCGTGCGGGCACGGGCCATTTCCAGCGCGTTGACCTCGAAACCGCCGTCGGCCAGGTCGTGATCCTGAAGCTGGCAAAGGGTGAAGTCATAACGCTCGGTCACGAACACCAGCGGTGTGCCGCTGAAAATCGCGGCCAGGCAGGCGGCCATGTTGTAGTCGGACACCAGGGCCGTCGGCTTGTACTCGTCGATCAGGGCCAGGTAAGACAGAATCCGCTCGCCAGACAGGAAGGTATTGGCGATATAACCGCCGATGTAATTATTCCAGTCGAGTTCTTTCGACAAGTTGCTCTTTTTCGAGTAATCGACCAGACGACCGGCAATATCCACCACTTCAACACCGGACTTTTCGAACATCGGTGTAAAGGTTGGCTGCAAAGAAGCCAGTGCCACGGTCAATGGCATGTCCGGACGTTGCTTTTTAATCGCCTGAGCGATCGAAAGCGCGCGCATGTTGTGGCCTGAACCGGTTGGATTGGGGGCAAATAAAATCATTCTTGAATCTCCATTAGTTGAACAACGCCATGAACCACAGTGTTTTCCAATACATCCCTTATCACCACTGAGTACGGTTTGATTACTGCACCGTCACCGATATTCAGTGGACCTACCAAGATGGCGCCCTCGCCAATTACGCAACGACTTCCAATGCGCACAGGTGCCTCCTCCCAGGGCAGTGAGCGGAAAGAATGATCATGAGTGGACGCAACAATCGTGACGCCTTCGGCCAGCTCGCTGAAGGCACCGATGGTCACTCCGCCGGCCGCTTCGATAACCACGCCCGGCGCCAGTCGGGTGCCAGTGCCCAGTTCGATGCCGCCCAGTTGCGACATGCCGCCCTGGCGGCTGCTGCGTCCGATCAGAATGCAGTCCCGGGCGATCTCCACCGAAGCCCCGCCGCGCAATTCGGCATCGATCAAGACTTCGTCGCTGATGTCCCAAGTCGCGGTGTCGGGGTTCAACGCCTTGAGGCGCGGCACCGACTGCGTGGACCGATCGAGCATCGACGGCAAGCCCTGGCGCGCCCGGTCCCGGACTTTGGCCAGCACAGGTGCCGGGCTCGGCAGGCCGTCTTCGACGACTGTGCGCTGGGCAATGACCCGCGCCGGACGACCGACCACGATGGCATCGGCCGGCACATCCGCCGTCACCAGCGCCCCGGCAGCGATCACCGCTCCCGCACCGATGGAAACACCGGCGGTCACGGTGGCCTTGGCGCCCAGCCAGACGTTTTCGGCAATGTTTACCGGTGCTTGCGCAGTGCCCAGGCATCGTGCGCCAGTGGCAAACATGCTGGACGCGCCAACTGAAGTGAACTGCAAATCACACTTGAATCCGATGAAACAATCATCGGCGACCTGAACGTTTTGCAGGCAACTGCCAGCACGAATCCAGACATGCCGGCCCAACTCACTCGCGTCATTCACGGTCGTCGAAACTTCAACTACATTTATGTCGTCCACAATAAAGCCTCATTCCATTGATGCCGGGCACATAAAAATTCGATAGGCGTGCGTATCCCGCAGAAATAATTCCGCCGCAGCACAAATAATAATTAACTGTTTATTTAGGGCTTCCATTCAAAGCACGCACGACATTGCGTCTGCGCAACTTATTAACTGACCGGTTCATTCAATTGTCGTTATTCATTAACAACAGGTAGAAGTTCACGCTTGCGCCGAAGGCCAAGTCAGTTTCATGTGAAGAAAAGCCGATTCAAGTCTGTCCGTGACTCTGGTGTAGCTCCATTAGGGTGGGATTGTCCTTTAGTACGAATGTTATAGTACAGACGATTTTGTTTTGCAATAGGTGCCAGAATGGTTATCTCGTTTTGGTCTAAAAATTTATTGAACTTTTATGGTGCGCACTTGTATTAAAACCGTCATATATGCACTGCATTGGTGCAAATGGCGGTTTTATCGGGTTTTCCCGCTCAGCGCTAACGGGCATCCGGAGGTCGAACCCAGACATTCCGACGGTGCTCACCCACGTTACGGTGGCGACTCAAACTGCCTTTGACCTGGAGCCGTCATGCCCGCACCTATCACCGTTCTGCGCGACACCCACCCGCTGCCCGTACTCGACGCCTGCAAATGGGAAAAGCTCGAGGGCGACCCGCACACCGTCAACCTCAACGCCTACACCAGCGAAGACGGCAGCAAGATCATGGGCACCTGGATCTGCACGCCAGGCAAGTGGCGAGTGGACTACGTGAAGTGGGAGTACTGCCATTTCCAGGAAGGCTACTGCGTCATCACCCCGGACGGCATGGAGCCGATCCACCTGCGCGCCGGCGACATCTTCGTCGTCGAGCCGGGCATGAAAGGCACCTGGGAAGTGGTCGAGACCGTGCGCAAATATTTCGTGTTCGCCTGATACAAAAAAGCCGGGAAACCACCCGACGTGATTTCCCGGCAATACAGACCTGTGCAGAGCACAGGCCTGGCGACATTTACTGCGGTTTGCGATAGCTGTTGATGATCGCCGAGAAGTCCTTGCCACCTTCCCCGCGCTGACTCATCGCCTGATACAACTGCTGCGCCACCGCGCCCAGCACCACCGGCTGATGGGCCTGACGCGCCGCTTCGGTGGCCAGCCCCAGATCCTTGAGCATCAGCTCGGCGCCAAAGCCACCGGTGTAACCACGGGAGGCCGGTGCCGTTTCGACGATGCCCGGCCATGGGTTGTACATTTCCGAACTCCAGCAACGACCGGTCGAGCTGTTGATGATCCCGGCGAGCACACCGGTATCGATCCCCAGCGCATCGCCGAGGGCCATCGCCTCGCTGACGCCGACCATCGAAATGGCGAGCAGCAGGTTGTTGCAGATCTTGGCAATCTGGCCGGTGCCGACTTCACCGCAATGCACGATGTTACGGCCCATCTGCGCCAGCACCGGTTGCAGAGTGGCGAACAGTTCCGGGGTGGCGCCGACCATGAAGGTCAACGTACCAGCCGTGGCGCCGCCGGTACCGCCGGAGACCGGTGCATCGGCCATGGCCACGCCTTGTTTGGCAGCCGCTGCTGCCACGTCGCGCGCAGTCTGCGGATCGATGGTGCTGCAATCCACTGACGGCACGCCTTTGCCGATCCCGGCCAGTACGCCGTCTTCACCGAGCCAGACACTGCGCACATGCACGGCGGCCGGCAACATGGTGATCACCAGCTCTGCGTCTTCGGCGGCCTCACGGGCCGAGGCACGGATGGTGCCGCCCAGTTGCTCGAGCTCCGCCAGCACGGTTTTGTTCAGGTCCACCAGATTCAGCGAATGCCCGGCCTTGATCAGGTTGCGCGCCATCGGCGCGCCCATGTTGCCCAGACCGATAAATGCGATTTTCATGGCCATTCCTCAGCGCAGGTTGATGGTGGTGTTCACGCCGTCGTTGACGCTGTCGTCATCGAACCAGCGCGCGGTGACCGTTTTGGTCTGGGTGTAGAACTGCACCACTTGCTTGCCGTACGGGCCGAGGTCGCCGAGTTTCGAACCGCGCGAACCGGTGAAGCTGAAGAACGGCACCGGCACCGGAATCGGGATGTTGATGCCGACCTGGCCGACGTCGATTTCAGTCTGGAATTTACGCGCCGCCGCGCCGCTCTGGGTGAACAGGCCGGTGCCGTTGCCGAACGGGTTGGCGTTGACCAGCGCGATGGCCTGATCGAGGGTGTCGACTTCCAGCACCACCAGCACCGGGCCGAAGATTTCCTGGGTGTAGATCTGCATGTCAGTGGTCACCCCGGAGAACAGGGTCGGGCCGACGAAGTTGCCTTTCTCGTAACCCGGCACGCTGATGTCGCGACCGTCCAGCTCGAGTTTCGCGCCTTCCTTGATACCGCTTTCGATCAGATCGAGAATCCGCGCCTTGGCCTTTTTCGAAATGACCGGGCCGACATCAGTGCCCGGCTCGTTGCCGGCGTTGACCTTGAGTTTCTGCGCCAGCGCTTTCAGATCCGGCAGCCACTGCTTGGCCGCGCCCACCAGCACCACCACCGAGGTGGCCATGCAACGCTGACCGGCCGCACCGAAACCGGCGCCGACCAGGGCATTGAGCGCTTGTTCGCGATTGGCGTCCGGCAGCACCACCGCATGGTTCTTCGCACCCATCATCGATTGCACGCGCTTGCCGTGTTTACCGGCGAGGTCATAAACGTGAGTGCCGACGGCGGTCGAACCGACGAACGAAACGGCCTTGATGTCCTTGTGGGTGCACAGGCCATCAACTACATCCTTGCCACCGTGCACCACGTTCAATACACCGGCCGGAATACCGGCTTCGATCGCCAGTTCCACCAGCAGCATGGTCGACAGCGGATCCTGTTCGGACGGCTTGAGCACGAAGGTGTTGCCGCAGGCGATGGCCATCGGGAACATCCACAGCGGAATCATCGCCGGGAAGTTGAACGGCGTGATGCCGGCGCAGACGCCGATCGGCTGGCGCAGGGTGTAAGTGTCGACGCCGCCGGCGACGTTTTCGGCGAACTCGCCCATCTGCAGGCTACCGATGGAGCAGGCGTGCTCGACCACTTCCAGGCCACGGAAAATATCGCCCTCGGCATCGGCAATGGTCTTGCCCTGCTCGGCGCTCAGTACAACGGCGATGCGTTTGGAGTGTTCGCGAATCAGTGCCTGCAGCTTGAGCATGATGCGCATGCGTGCGCCGATCGGGGTCAGCTTCCAGGTCTGGAAGGCGCGCTGGGCGGCACTCACGGCTGCGTCGACTTCAGCGGCGGTGGCAAACGGGACTTTGGCCAGCACCTGCTGGGTCGCCGGGTTGACGATGTCGTGCCACTCGGAGGTCTGCGATTCGACCCACTCGCCGTCGATCAGCAGCTTGACCTTCTGGACCGTGGTTTCGTTGGGCGTAAGCGATGCGTTCATGCTGGTCTCCAGAAATTGTTTTTATCTTGGGAGCCAAGACGAGAGGTTCGCCTTGAGATGAGGCGTGTGTCGCGAATTGGTTGTCGGACTGTTTTTGGAGTATAGATGTGCAAACTTCTAATAAGAACGCACATATAAGCCCGTCCATCATGCAAAAAAACATCACGTCTTTAGGCTCGCTGAACTGGGACGACCTCAAGTTTTTCCTCGAAGTCGCCCGCACCCGCAAGGCCAGCACTGCGGCCAAACGTCTGGCGGTAGACTACACCACGGTGTCGCGCAGAATCGGTTCGCTGGAAGCGGCATTGGGCACATTGCTGTTCGAGAAGTCCCGCACCAGCGGTTTCGTGCTGACCGCTGAAGGCCAGCGTCTGCTGAGTTACGCCGAGTCGATCGAAAGCACGCTGCACATGGCCTGCGAGCAGGTGTCCGGATCCGGCGTCGCGCTGTCCGGGCATGTGCGCATGGGCTGCACCGAGGGTTTCGGCAGCTTCTTCATCACCCCGCAACTGAGCCACTTCGTCGACGCCTACCCGGCGATCTCGGTGGACATCCTGCCGCTGCCGCACTTCATCAGCCTGTCCAAACGCGAGGCCGACATCGTCATCGCCCTCGAACGCCCGGAGCACGGGCCGTACGTGTGCTGCAAACTCTGCGACTACCGCCTGCAGCTATACGCGACCCAGGAATACCTCGACAAACACCCACCGATCCGCCGCCCCGCCGATTTGGGCAAGCATCAATTCATCAGTTATGTGGATGACCTGGCGTTCAGCTCGGAGCTGCTGTATCTGGCGAACGTGGTGCCCGGCGCCAGCGCGAACTTGCGCAGTACCAGCGTGATCGCGCAATTCGTGGCGGCGCAGCAGGGGCGTTCGCTGGCGATTCTGCCGTGCTTCCTCGCGGCCCAGGACCCGCGCCTGTTGCCGGTGTTGCCGGAGGAAATCGACATCACCCGGCAGTTCTGGATGTACTGCCGGGAGGACCTGCGCAAGCTCAAGCGGATAACCCTGTTGTGGGATTACATCCGCGAAGTGACCGAGCGCAATCAGGCGCTGTTGATGGGGCAGACGCGAGAGATGCGGTTTGCCGACTGACAGAGTTTCAAGGAATCAGGTGGCCGCATCGTAACGAGGTCAGCAGGCCTTTGCCAAGGTTTTGTGTCAGGGGTTGATACGTGACTTGTAACACCTGAGAGCGCCCCAAAGTCCCCCCACCCAGAGGCGCGCATGTGCACGCGATAAGCTCATGTTAGGGCACCTGCGAGGGAGATGTGTGGACATACCCGGAAGTGCCTACCCGGATTTTCTGCAAGATGCTGAAGGAGCCCAGTAGGCGCCTGCCTGAAGTCGACCATACTCAAGCGCTACAACAAGGGAGCCAATCATGAGTTGGGAAGAGATATTGAAACTGGTGGGGGCTGCAATCTTTTCGCTCGGAGGTGGCGGCATTCTTGTCTTCGCTCTCTCCTCTTGGTTGGGAAAGGTCTGGGCTGGCCGAATTCTGGCAAACGAAACCCACCAATTGACCATGGAGCTTGAAAAGGCAAAGCGGGCTCTCGATGTAATCAAAGAAAACACTCTCCGATTCCAGAACGACAAAATACTGATTTACCGGGCGGTTATAGAAATTGTCGCAAGGCTTCTCTCAGCCCTCGATTCCCACGGAGAGGGGCGGTTGATTGCGACCGAGGCAGGGGCGCGCTTCGATGAATTCAACGAGCAACGTATGAAGGTCTACGGATATCTCGCCATGCTTGCGCCCCAGTCCGTGATGGACGCACAGGACAACCTCATTGACCACTTACTGAAAATCAGCCACGGAGCGGTGGTGTATGAATGGTCAGAAGTACGAGAGAAAGCTCTAGCACTGTTGAATGCTGTCCGAGAGGACATCGGAATTAGTAAAGACCCAATAACTTACAATGGGGAGCTTTGACCTTTCTCAGGGATCGCTGCGCCCATGATCGAAAACAGCAGGTGACAAGGCGGGTAGCCAAGCCGCCAGGTCTACGACCGCCGTATTCGCATTATGGCGTCCGTAATCTCTTGAGCATTCACGTCCAGCGTTTCCAAGGCCATGGTTGCGTTTTCAGCAACGATTGAAACTCCATTCTCTGAGAGCCAGCAAGTCAGCTCATCAATTGCCGCAGCGATGGCATGCTGGTTATGCAAAAGCAAAGTGAGTGCGTCCGCCGTTGCGACATTACTTTCTGAGTTATCGCACATAAGAATCGTCCTTGAGTGGTGACGCATAAACTTTAGCTCATCTCGCCACTGGTGGAAGCCGGGTATGTAATTCCTCAGGCGTACCTACGCGCGTTTACTCCAAGGCAGCTCCGGTCAAGGCGCTCGACACGGCTCCACGCTTTTGGTAGCGTCACGAAAGGGCAAAAGTTTTTTTAGCGGAAAATAATCACTATATTTTCCATGAGCAGATAAAGAAACACTTACAGCGATTGACAAGGGTGTCTTATATGGATGAAGCAAGACTGCGTGAATTGCTAAGTTTTGGCGAGAGAGATTGGCTGGACTTCAAAAGGGATGCATATGGCGGATTGAAATCGCCGCAATCACGCAACGAATTCATTAAAGATATTCTGGCGATGGCAAATACGCCGCGAGATTGTAGTGCAGTGCTTGTACTGGGAGTTTCTTGGACTGCGGAGAATGGTAGCGAAATCATTGGTCTTGAAAAGCATATGGATGATCAGCAATTCCAAGGAGCATTTGGTACAGATCGGGCCCAACCTATTCCACGATTCGTCTATACCCCTCTAACTATCGACAACAAAAATGTCGGAGTTGTTGAAATATTAATTGATGATAGAGGGCCTTTTACACCCATAAAAGATTTTGACGGTTTACAAGCTGGTGCTATTTATTTTCGACGCGGCACTACTAGCGAACGAGCTGTAGGTGATGAAACCTCGATGATTTTTCGGTGGTTTCATACGGGCGAGATATCCGGATTTACCTCTCAGCCTCTTGATAACTGGTCACCTTTTCTAGAAGCTGCACGAAGTTTTTCGCAGGGCATCTCATACATTTTAATTACTGACCGAGTTGACCCAAAGCTAGCAGGAGTTGCACATGCTATAGGAGCCGCTCCTTGGCGAGCAGTTATCGATTTCGACCCTGAAAGTGACACAACTGGGTTGTTGAAACTCGCATCTGGAACTCTTGAGCGGTTTAGAACTATACACCGAGTAGTTCGGGGAGAGTACACAGTTAGACCAGAGCCAGGGATACATTGGTTTTTTGCCAGAGGCATCCATGGGAGGCAAGAAACGGTTGCAACCAACGAGCACAAAGTTTGGCTGAAGCAATATAAATTAGAGATTAGTAGGCAGCTCCAAAATATTGCATCAGCGATCAATCCTTCACCGGTAGTGGCTGTTGTTTTTTGGGAAGATACAGATCTCAAGAAGCATCTAAGAACCATATTAGAAGAAATGAATGGTGTATTCGGGGAAGCGCTCGAAATTGTCTTAGTTTCAAACGACCCCGCCTCATTCGAATCCATTGGTGAGGATGCGGGAGCCCATTTTATTACGATGAGCCGGAGAAGTGTTCTATCTAGCCTTGCTGTACACTTCTCAGACATAGAATCCACTCACAAAGATGAACGATACATTTTAGTCACTCCAAACGGAGCTTCAATTGAGTTGGAGTTAGCCAATTGGTTGTGGCTATCAGAGGACTTAGAGATTCTTCACCGGAACACTGGCCTCACAGGCGAGGATGATCCTGATGAGTTTCGACGCGGGGCAGATATTTCTTGGAGAAACTTACAGCTCCATCATGACTGCGATCGAGATGTTCTTTATCAAATCAGAACGCAAATTGAAGATGACCTGAGACGGAGGCAAACTGTCAGGGTAAATCTTTATCATGCCCCAGGCGGTGGTGGAACAACAATCGCTCGTCGACTAGCATGGGATGTGCACAACACATATCCTACTTGCTTACTTACGAGATCCTCCGGCCGCGAAACAGCAGATAAGATATCCAAGTTAGCAGCGCTTACCGAATGTACCGTCCTCGTAGTAATTGATGGTGGACTTCATTCGGAAAGGGATATTGACGAGTTATTTGGCTATTTGAAAGCGTCACAAACTCCTGCGGTTCTTCTTCAGGTGCTTCGTCGCTTCAGTCCGCAGCAGCTTGCAAAACGTCGATTTTGGTTGGAGGCGGATCTGAGCAACCAAGAATCTGATCGTTTCCGCGCGGCGTACGTTAAAGCTGTACCAAGTAGATCCTCACAGATCCGCTCATTGGCTGAAAGTAAAAAAGCACGAGAAAGAACAGCTTTTTTCTTTGGACTGACAGCTTTTGAGAGTGACTTTAAAGGTTTGACCCCTTATGTAATTCTGCGGGTACAGCATCTAAACGCTGCTCAGATGAAGATATTGGGCTTCTTGGCAATAGCTAATTACTATGGACAGCAGGCTGTTCCTGCTCAGGCCTTTGCAAGTATATTAGGATTGCCACAGACGAAACCTGTCGAACTGCGAAGTGTATTCTCTGGCGAAACAGAAAAAACACTGGATTTATTGATCGAAACGCAAACAGGGTTTTGGAGGACAAGCCACCAACTTATTTCGAAAGAAATTATGAGACATCTGCTCTCACCTGTGGATGCTCAGGACAAGAGCGACATTTGGCGTCAGAGCCTTTCAAAGTGGAGCAAGGAACTCGCTGATCTATGTGGCGGTGATGGTGAAACGTCAAGCGATGTGCTATTGGAACTGGCGAGAAGGGTATTCATTTATCGTGACAACGTCGAAGTTCTTGGCACCGAGCGTTCAGGCGCAAGAGGTTTTTCTCATCTAATTGATGATATTCCCTCTGACGCCGGGCGGGTCGAGGTGCTACGTCATCTTACTGAGTGTTTTCCATTAGAAGCGCACATGCATGCTCACTTAGGTCGTTTCTTGGGCGCCAAAGGTGACTTCCCTCAATCTCTTAGTGAGATTGATTATGCAATATCTATCCAGGAAGACGATCACGTACTTCACCATATGCGAGGCATGGTTCTACGACAAAAAATGAAAGCCTCAGCTGAGCAAGGAGCTATGGCTGAGGAACTTGTTGAGATAGCAAAAGATGCAAGCTCCTCCTTTGAACGCACCAGAGATATCGCTCCAGACTTAGAGCACGGCTACATTGGAGAAATACAATTACTGCTTGACTTGGTAGACAGAGTCGGCTTTTCGAGTGTCACTAGCGCGACGAGCAACCCCTATCTTCGGGAGGCAATAGATAGGGCGGAAGACGTTTTAGACCAACTACAAAATCTTTATGCGGGAGAAGAGCCAAGTCGCTACGCGCTTGACTGCCAAGCAAAGCTTTCTAGACTTCACGGCGACTTTACTTCCTCCCTGCAAAGTTGGGATAGCTTATTATCCCGCCCGGAAGTTTCTAAACCGCCCGTGCGCAGACAAATTGTGTGGACTATTCTCAGAAGGCATAAAGGTCGGTGGGAAAATCTATCGACTAAAGAGATTCAAAGAATTCAAAATCTTCTCGAAGAAAACCTTGAAGAAAACACAAACGACTCCACCAGCCTGCGACTTTGGCTTAGAGCCGTTCGCTACTCGAGCGCCCCACCTTCCTTAGACGCACTCACGGAAAAAGTTGGATATTGGAAAGTGAATACAGGCTCGCTCGACGCAGCTTTCTACCTGTATGCGTTGCACTTCATGCGTATTTTACAGGGCTCTTCACAGGCGGTAATGGATACCGAACGCTCTTTGGAAGACTGTAAGACTTTAACTCGATATCGGCGTGATCGCACTCGCAGCTTTGAGTGGATCGGCCAGAAAAGCGGAATTCAAGGGTTGGTTCATCAAAGTCAACTAGGTGATTGGAAGGGAGAGTTTTTTGAATCACCTGAATTGCTTCGCAGAGTATCCGGTAGGGTAAAGTCTATAGACGGGCCTCATAAGGGACTCATTGAGGTTAATGGCGGGATAGACGCATTTTTTGTTCCTGGAAAATCTGACATTCATGCTGGCAAAGATGAAAACGCGACAGTTAGCTTTTATCTAGGTCTCAGCTATGATGGGCCTCGCGCATGGGTAGTTAATCTCGAATGAGACTAGGGGGAAATTAAAACAAGCAAAATCTAAACGCTACGTAGATTTCGCCGATCTCGTAGCGTTTTCTTTTAACTGCTAACAACATATTAATCTCATTATCAGATTGGTAAATTTCCAAAGAGTAGGCCGAGGTTAAGATAGACTCGATTACCACTCATCATCAATTGCTAATGGCTGAAGCGGAGGGCCAGGGTGCAAAAAGACAGATACCCCGAGCTTAGCCTGTCCGCAATAGTCACCCGTGCGCTGTGGCCTTGGGTGCTTGTTCCTACTGGTTGGGGCCAGCTTATGCCAGCCCCTTCCTTCTGTTGCCTGATGCTTACGCGAAGACCTGCATGCGTTCCAGTTCTTCCAGCTCGCTGATGGTGATAGAGCCGTCGGCCATCTTGGCCTTCAGTTCTTCCAGTCGCTTAAGGATCTTTTGGGCACGCTCCATCCGAGTGCGCCGAGCCTCTTCTTGTGCCTCCAGATCCGCCAGTAGCTTGGCTTGACGCTCTGCCTCGCGGACAGCAGCGCTCAGTCGGCTACTGTTGAACTCGTAGACCTGATAGCCGATGTCGCCCATCTTGAACTGGCCGTAGACCTGAGCCGCCATCTGGAACATCTGCTCCACGAATAACGGTGTGTAGGTTCCGGTGGCAACCAATGCAGCGCAGTCCTCAGCCGACAGCAGGCCAGTGGTCAGCAGGTTGAATGCCTCAGTCGCTGGCTTGCGCTGGTTGTACGGGCCGCTTGCAGCAGCCGACAGCTCGGCCAGCTTCTCAGCAGCAGCTTTGCCCCAACCCTCGGCACCGAACAGCAGTGAGTGCATCGTGCGCCCCAGATCGCTCCCCACCTTCGCAGAGTGGTAGGCGTAGCTGTGATAGCGCCCGTGGTCTACCACGTCCAGAAGGTCAAGGATGTCAGGGCTGTACTTGCTCAGCACCTCGGAGAACTCTGGGAAGCTGCTACGGCTACTCCCCACCCCTACCTGCTTGAACATGTCGGTTTCTGGTAGCTGGGTCGTGATGAAAGATCGCAGGTCGCTCAGCCACTTGAACAGGCACTGAGCGTCATATGGCGACGGCATACCCTTCGGAGTCTGGTGTTTCAGATAGCCGAACTCGTTGTAATGCTTGAGCGAGTTGATAACGTCCTGTCGAGTACGGGCGAACTCCCGCAACTTCTGGTCATCGCTATCACGACCGGGGATTAGCTGGGAGGTGAACACAGTGAAGCGTTTGCACACCTGTCCTTCGGCGTAGCCCAAGCCATTCATTTGCAGCATCTTGATAACTTCGGCTTCGCCAACTTGCTGGATAGCTTGTTGAGCAGATGGCACCTTCATTGCGTTGAGCAGTTGGGAATGGGTCATTGCGCCTTTGAGTGCGTCGAATCGTGCATTGATATTCTGTACGTTGTCCATTTGGTCTTAAACCTCTCTGTTTAGTTGGTCATTGTCTGTTGCATTAGTTGCGCACCTCTCCCCGGCTGGAATGCAGCAAGGAAGTTAGTAGGTGCCGGTAGGTAGGGCGCTCGCCCGTTAACTGTGTCGTCTTCATCAGCGTGACCAATTGGCCCGCCGTAGTTAAACGATGGGGAATATCCGGGGATCAACTTACGCATAACGGGTTGCCTCGTTAATCTCGTCGGCGTGATCCATAAGCCAGCAGCGACCTGCCGATGTAACGCGAAGGCCATCGCTCATGTTTCCACCATTGACCACGTAGAACCCTGCGGCCTTTCCCTCAGCGGTGAGGGAATATCGGGTAATCTTGCCGACGTAACGGACAGACCAAAGCATGTACTTACTGACTACGTACTTGTAGGCCAGGTCAGGACTGTTGATGTCTGCCAAGTAACAGCTATGCCTCCAGTGCAACAATGTACGATCCAAGCGTGCGTATGCCTTAACCTTCCGGGCATTGGCAGCGAACATGTCTTGATGCTCATCCGCCAGCTTGCGATAGGTGGCAGCGGCTAACTTCTCGTCATTGCGCACAGTGATGAAGACAGAAACAACCAGCTCAAAGAATGCAGGGCTAACCCACATTGCATATGCGATGGTTCCAATCTCAGTGGCGAGGGTATTCTTGTCTTGAGTATTTGCAGAATGGAAATTTCCACTCTGCGCTAAGTAACGCTTAGTCGCATTATCCCACTGACTGGGTAGATTCTTCTTTGGCAGGCCCAGCTCTCGCCAGATGTCAGTCAGGTTGTACATCCCATCATTGTTAGACAGGAAGGTGTGCAAGTTACCCTGTGCGTCGGGCAGTTTAATAGGCAGTGCGATAGTCATAGTAGACCTCTCGAAATTTATTTTTGAATTTGGTGTGCAGGCGGAACATATAAGTCAACCATCGAGCAGCCAGCCAAAGAGCGGCGACCAACCGTAACCACCGGCCACGATGATTGACTTATATGTTCTGTCTAGGGAGATGTAAGAGGGTGTAGCAGATGGGCAAGCGACCGCCTGCCTCATTCATTACTGCAACTTAACTACGTCGCATCTTGGACATGTCATACATGCCTGTAGTGCTGGTGGTTCCCTGCAGCTCTATCGGGTCTGGTTCATGAGCAAAGCGGCCTGTGGCAATGACGCCCATAGGTTGGCCCGGTTGACGTGGCGTCCTACCGTTGCCTGTCAGGTCTACCATGCTCGCGCTGGTGAGGACTTGCACACCGCGATTCATTCCGATGCACCGGGAGTGAACTGAGGAGCCTCAACGAACCTCGACCAGATAGGCGTCCAGCCATCAGTGGTGCGGCTTCCGTGAGCAATCATGAGCTGCATTCGACCGGTAAGCTCGAAGCCTTCATCGACAACCAGCACCAAAGCGCCCATGCGCTTACCTGACTCCGAACTGATATTGATGCTGTGCTTAGGGTCATTGATGGCAGAGAGCGGGACTGTAGGCATGTTGTGCAAAGTGACACCGAAACGTCGCTTGTTCTCTGCTCGGTCACCGGTGATATGGGTGCTGTTGTAATCTTCTGGGTCTTGATTGGACATTGGTCTTACCTCTCTAGTGTGGGTGGTTACTGGCTCAGTGCTGTACGCTTTGAGCATCGTATGGTTATTGCAACGATGTCCTAACAAACCTCCCCGGAAAGAGAGGGCTGCTAACGGCTTCTGGTTGCTACCAACTGCGTTGGCTTTGTTCTTCAAGGAAGAACAAGAAGAGCGGCTACTAGTGGAACTTGTTCTACTGGTGGCTACCATCTTCGATGGGGATACAGACCGATGAACCCATGAATCATTCTCATTTGGGCATCGACCTGAGATAGGGAAATAGTGGTGGGGGCGTTTCACTGAATGGTGTTTACTGCCGAGACTCGACGTGCCTATCTATAGTGCAACTTAAATCTGTCTAACGTGTGAGACTTAAGGCCAAACTCAGAAGCCCCAGAGGCTCGCTATTCGTCTTTTAAGCGCTAGACAGTATTGGGCTCAGCACTCTACCCACAATTGCCTGTGAGCGGCCTAGGGCTCAGTGAACGGGATACGTCATTGCAGATATTGTTCTCCCTTTCTCCATAAGGAGAAGAAGGGAGGAATACAACTATCTCTACTAGGCTAATGCACTACATCTTCCACTGGAGACTACTAAACCTACTCCCCCTAGGGTGCTACTGTAGCTTTTACACTACTGTTGCTACTGGGGATTCTTCTATACTGCAACTTAAATAGTGTGAGACTCTCGAAACCACGGTTTATAAGGGCTGTGGCGCTGTGAGACTTTGTGACCAGATCTACCAATCGAGTCACGCGGGAGGTTTATTTCTATACTGCAATTTAAAACTCGATCCGGTATTAGTCTCACGTGTGAGACTTTTGTCAGACGTGGGCGAATATCCTCAAACGAGAAAGCCCCAGAGGCTCGCGTTGAGCGCCTGAGGCTTTTGGTGGGGGGCAATCTATATTCTGCCCGGTCGCTGTCTGAGTGTGGTCTGGGGCTGATTGGAATACATGCAGTCACGGAAGAGCCAGGCGACCAATAGCGGAATGTGAGTGACAATGAATAACGCCAGCGCCACAGTCGGCGGATCTGGGCGCGCGGGAGCCATTTCAAGCCGTCCCCCCCTAAGCGAATCCCAGATGCTGCTCGGTTGAGCTGTAATAGCCTCTCGCGGGCCTCTGGCCGCATTTCTCACCGTGCATCTCAACCTATGCGTAGTGCATTCGGGTAGCTAGATAAGGTCGGGGCAGTCAGCGCCTCGATGCTATAGAACGCCCTTAGCGTGCCCTGAAACGGCCCTTTGCCAAAAATCATGCATCGGCTTCCCGCTTTGCACAATGTCGCTTCACGGTTCGTACAGAGATGCCCAGTGCTGCGGCTGTAGCTGACTGGCTGTAGCCTTGGCGGCGATAAGAATGAACCTGTGCGGTCACGTCATCGGCAACAGGGCGCCCCAGCTTCACGCCTTCGGACTTGGCACGAGCTAGACCTTCACGAGTACGCTCGCGGATTCGGTCACGCTCCATCTCTGCCACGGCTGCAATTACCTGCATCAAGAGCTTACCCGCGCCGCTGGTTAGATCGGTATTTCCAAGGTCGAGGGAAACGACACGAATACCCGCATCGTCAAGCTGTTGAATAGTGGTTTGGATGTCGATGCTGTCACGGCCAAGGCGGTCGAGCTTCAGCACCACCAGCGTGTCACCCTCTTCCATCTTATTGAGCAGGGACAGGAAGCCCGGACGCTCCATCGCTGGCACGCTGCCACTGATAGTCTCGGACACCACACGGTTAGCGCGCAGGGTGTACCCGGCTGACTTGATCGCGTGTGTCTGGTTTTCGGCGGTCTGGTCGGCAGTCGATACCCGGCAGTAGGCGAAGGTGCGGCCTGTAGTGGTCATGGTCTGTCATCCTGTAGTCAATGGCGGTGGTGCCATTTAATGGTGACAAGAATACCGATGGTGCCAACAAGTTTCAACCATAGTTTGATGTCACCGCTTCACGACCTTTCCAGCCAGTGCCATTAAACGGATGATTGTTGGCACCACATGACCTCAGCCCCCTTCTGACAGCGACAAACCAGACCAGCATCACTCGACAGCACCTCACAGCTCGTCAGCCAACCACCAGCGGACACAAAGCGACAGCCTCGGCATAGTCAGCGTAACGGGCCAACTGCCCTCACAGCCCGTCATACAACGCTACACGCCAACACGACTTAAGCTGCGGCAATGGCCCTGAGTGATACATGAGGCAAGCCACCCGACAAGCCTCACCAGACCGCATCGCCCCGGTACAACGGAGTGCATGCACCGGCCCCGGCTAGGGCAATAAAGGCTCCCGTTCGCCCACCAGACGCAGCACAGAGGCCATTGCCCCTCCCCCACGGGGGAAGCCGGGCGCGGCTAACGGCGGGAAACCTCTCACAAGTGCAAACCATTTTTGATTCGGGGTAGGTGATCGCTACTGACAAAAAGCCCCCTGAGTACCTCAGCGATGGTTTCAACGGGAACGCCAGAGCCGTATGTGTCAAAAGTAATCGTGCCAGAAGCATGCCCCATCACAGCCTGAGCATGCGTCGTAGGAACTCCTTTGACTTGCATTAGCGAAGCCAACGAGTGACGCAACGAATGGAACACCAAGCCTGGGCCATACGTGTCACCAAGAGCCTCTGGGATTGCTTGTTGATTTACCCACTCTCCGGCTGTTTTGTAGCCGATCTGAGCTAATGAGTCTGACCCGCTGACTTTGCGCGCATCGACATACCGCATGAAGGCTGCGAGGTCGAACCCATAGGCACCGTCAGTCAGTGGCACTAACCGCTCACTACGTTTGTTCTTGATCGACTTACCTTCACCGATCTCGTTGATATGTATGGCGGTGATTCCTGAAGCAAGGGTCTGCACGTCACTTACCGTCAACTGTGAGATTTCATTGAGGCGCCCGCCAGTGATAGCACCAAGACTCAATAGCCAGCGCTTCCATGAGGACTCAGGGAGCGTGTTGGAGTAAGCCACCAGCAAGCCCACTTGATCCTGTGTAAATGCCTTACGGCTCGACTCAAGACCCTTAGTAAGCTTCAGCTTCTTATCGTATGACTTGGATATGTGACCGTTCTCCACAGACCATGCGAGGACAGCCGACAGCTTCACAATGAGCTTATTGACCGTTGAAGGCATGCGACCATCTGCAAGACGATCACGGAGAGCTACGAGGTCAGCCCGTGAGTGCGTCCTCATGTCCAGTTCACCTAGGGCCGCAGAGATGGTGCCGTGGCAAATCTTGGTTTCCTTCAGGGTTGATGCCTTCTGATCCCGCCCACGGTCGGCCAAGTAGAGACTGGAAAGAATCTCAAAGGTCATCGCTGGAGCCACTTCAGACAGAGACACCGGGACATCCGCAGTCGGCTTTATGGATCCCGTTGAGCCGCCCACATCACCTGAGTGGACTTCATGAAACCCGCCCCACACCTGCGTGACGTCGTTATCCCGTTCAGCCCCAAACAGCTCAAACGAGACACAACGAAAATGCTCCTTCAGCTTGTTCCAAGGGGCGTCTGGGTTCTCCAAGTGAAAAGCCCGGACAAAGCCCGAGAGCTGTTCAGCGGCATCCATAGCCACCCTTCGGTTATTGGTCTTTAAGGAAACCGAAGCGAGATTGGTGGTGCTGCCTGTAGCCCTGAGACGCATGTAGTAAATGCCGTTGCGTCGGTAGTAATACGGCTTAGCGAGCCTTGTGGCCGGCCTCAGGGGAGTAGTAAGACTTGTAACAGTGGTTGATACAGCAGATCGAACTTCAAGGATGCTCATGGCGGTTAGCCCCCGTAATCATTGGGTTAACCTGAATTCCTTGAAGTTCTGGATGTACTGCCGGGAGGACCTGCGCAAGTTGAAGCGGATCACCCTGTTGTGGGATTACATCCGCGAAGTGACCGAGCGCAATCAGGCGCTGTTGATGGGACAGACCCGGGAGATGCAGTTCGCCGACTAGTCGGCGCTGACCACGATCGACACCCGGCGGTTTTCGGTGCGGCCGGCGGCGGTGTCGTTGGAGGCTACCGGCTCGCGGCTACCGAGGCCTTGCAGCTGGATGTTTTCTTCCTTCATGCCGACCGTGGTCAGCACTTTGCCCACACTCTTCGCTCGGCGCAGCGACAGCTGCTGGTTGTAGGCTTCCTTGCCCGAGGCATCGGTGTGGCCATCCACGCGAACCCGTTCGATGCCTACACCCAACAAGGCTTTGCCGATACGCTCGACGATTTCGGTACTTTGCTTGTTCAGGCTTTCGATGTCGCTGCCAAACAGCACTTTGCCCGACAGGCCGAACTCCCAGCCGTCGTCGGTCAGTTCAAAGCCCTGCTGCTTGAGCACGGCAATCTGCGCCGGCGTCAGGCCTTTTTGCGGAGCGGTCTGGCAACCGGTCAGGGCCAGCATGGCGGTCAGTAACAGGGTGGAAATCAGTCGAAAGGAAATTGAGAACACGGGCATCAGCTCCTGGTTTGAACGGGATCGACCGGGTGCTCCGACCCGGCGGTGAATTGGGCGCCGCGGGACAGGCGTTTGGCTTGATACATCGCGGCGTCGGCCGCATCGAGCAAGGTGCCGGGCGTGGCGCCATGATCGGGGTAAACCGCAATGCCGATACTGAGCGAGGTCACCACAAGGGTGTCGCCCGGTACCGCAATGGGAGTGTCCATGCTGGCGAGGATCTTGTCGGCAATGCGCTCGGCGTCTTCGGTCTTGTGCAACGGCGTCAACAGCACGGCAAATTCATCGCCGCCCAGACGCGCTACCAGGTCCTCTTCGCGCAACTGCGCGCGCACCCGGTTCGCTACAGCCACCAACACCGCATCGCCGGCCGCATGGCCAAAATTGTCATTGATCTCCTTGAAACGATCACTGTCCAGAAACAGCACGGCTACGCGTTCATTGAGTTTGTTGGCGCTGCGCAATGCACGAATCAGGCGACCCTCGAAAAACGCCCGGTTGGGCAGTCCCGTGAGGCTGTCGTGAGTGGCCTGGTGGGCAAGGGTTTCGTTCTCGTTTTGCAGGTGGGTCTGCCACGACTCCAGCTCATCGAGCAAAGCGTTGAAGTCGTTGCCGAGGTTGTGGAGCTCGGCGATTTTCGCCGGTGGCACCCGCCGGTCCAGTGCCCGTTCGCTTCGTGCGGCGTGAGCCACGCTCGCCAGGCTGTGCAGCGGGCCGATGATCCCGCGCAACTGACTGCGCGCCAGAAATAGCGCGACCCAGGCGCTGATCGCGGTGCAGAGAATGATGCCCGCCAGACCGCTCAACAGAAACTGCATCAGGCTGCCGCCGTGACCGATCAACAGGATCCGGCCGATCTCGCGATCCTGGTGCAGGATCGGCAGGCTGATCGGCTTTTCCAGCACTATCCGCGTGATCTGCATTTCCAGCCCGGAAAACAAACCGTTTTCCGGTCGCTGCCATCGCGCCAGCAACTGACCCTGGCTATCCAGCACCTGCGCGTCCGCCACCTCTTCGGTCGAGGCGATCAACGCCAGCGCCTCCGTCGCGGCAGGCTTGTCGTTGAACACCACCGCCGCTTCCACGGTGTAACTGATCGAACGAGCGATCAGGTGCAGGTTGTGGTCGGCATAGACCCGCAGCGCCAGCACGCCCAGCAGGGTCAGGGACACACTGGCCATCGCCACGGCAACCAGCGCCACGATCAAATGCCCGCGACCGATGACCGAACCCAGGGTCGGACGCCCTGTGGATTTGTCGCGTCTCATGGAGCCGCCGGCTTGCGGCGCGACAACTGCAGCACGCTAGGATGAATACGCACGCCGCTGCGGGCGACGGAGTCGAGATTGACCTCGAACGACACCTGCTCGTCACCGACCCGCAGGCAGAACAGGCTGCCGACCGTACATTGATCGCCGCCCTCGCTGATGCTCAATACCGGGTGACCGATCAGCGAAGCGAACAGACGGCTGCGTTCATCGGCGGTGAGCTTGCCGATATACACCGCATCGCACTCGCTGACGATGGACGGGTTATCGGCCAGGAGGCGACGCACCGTGACAGGCCGGCCCGTAGCCTGGGTCGTGCCTTTCACCAGATCGTCGGTGTATTCGGTGGGACCGACGATGCACAGGCGCAATTGCGCAGGCTCGACCGGCCAACGGGCGTAACTGAGGATGCCAAGGACTACCTGAGTGACGGATTTGGCCCGTTGTTCAGCCATACCGACCGGTGTTTGCGGCTGGGCAGCAACCCCGCCTGTGAGCAAACAGAGCAGAACGGCAAGCAACGCTCGCTTGCTGCCAACTACGCGCTCTGTCGCCCAGACAGCCAGCTTCATGCAGGGATTCTCTTGGATCGTTACGAAATGATGCCGCAACGATAGCACAGCGTTGGAACGCCAGCGATACAGCCCCCTCTGACCGGTCGGTCAGATAACGCCAGTAATCACTGGCAACTTCACCCTCGAAGCGCCGCGCCTTCCTCCAGTTCCAGCATCAAACCGCTCAAGCGCTTGACCTTGCGCTGCACCGCTTCCTCGAATACCCCGGCTCGCGGTTCGATCAAGGTGAACCAGTGTTTGGCTCGGGTAATGCCGGTGTAGATCAGCTCTTTGGTCAATACCGGATTCAGAGCGTCGGGAAGGATCAACGCGGTATGGGCAAACTCCGAGCCTTGCGACTTGTGCACAGTCATCGCGTACACGGTTTCCACATCATTGAGCCGGCTCGGCAGCACGAACCGCACCCCACCGCGCCCATCGTTACGCGGGAACGCCACCCGCAACACCGGTTCACCGGCGTTCGGTCCATCTCGTTCGGGCAGTTTGAGAGCGATACCGATATCACCGTTCATCAACCCCAGGCCATAGTCATTGCGGGTCATCAGGACCGGACGGCCTTCATACCACTGCTGGTCGCTGTCGATCAGCCGCGCCTTGAGCAGTGCTTCGGTGATACGCAGGTTCAGCCCCTCGACACCCCACGGTCCTTTGCGCACGGCGCACAGTAACTGGAACGTATCGAACGCCTGCAAGACTGCTCGCGCCCAATCGAGCCAACCGGGATTTTCAAGAGGGGCACCGACGGGCGGGCGCTGATTGCGCAAGACGCTCAGGTAATGCCGATAACCGTGAGGGCCCTCGCCATGCCCATCCAGAACGAGGCGTTCCAGTGCATGGTCATGCTCTCCCTTGAGTGCCAGCGAATAAACGTCGTCATGGCTTCGCGCTGCCAGCAAGTGACGAGCTTCATCCGGCAGTTGCTGATTCACCCGGCGCGCAAGCTGGCCGATGCCACTGCCCTCGCCGAAACGCCGCGAGTGACGCAACATCACCACTTGCTGCGCCAGCGGGTGCGTACCGTCCGTGTCTTCGTGCAAACCGGCGTCCTGCAAGGATTCCCCGCTCACGGATTCCAGCCACTGACGTGTCTGCGGACTGTACCAACCCGCCTCGGCATCGCGACACAGATCCCCCAGCACCGCACCGGCCTCGACAGAGGCCAGTTGATCCTTGTCGCCCAGCAACACCAGGCGAGCATGTGACGGCAACGCATCAAGCAGGTTGGCCATCATTTCCAGGTCGATCATGGACGCTTCATCGACCACCAGCACATCCAGTGGCAGGCGGTTGCCCGCGTGATGACGGAAGTGTCGGGTGCCGGGACGACTACCGAGCAGGCGGTGAACGGTAGTTACCTCGGAAGGAATTTTTTCCCGAACGGCTTCGGCGACTTCCAGCGATTGCACTTGCTGGCTGATGGACTCGGTCAGCCGCGCTGCCGCTTTACCCGTAGGCGCGGCCAGGCGAATACGCAGAGGCTGGCCGGCTTCGACTGCCGGGGCCTGAAGCAAGGCCAGCAAACGCACGACCGTGGTGGTCTTGCCGGTGCCCGGCCCGCCCGTGACGATGCTGAAGGCACCTCGGGTCGCCAGTGCGCAGGCGAGTTTCTGCCAGTCGATCGCACCGGATGTCTTTGCCGACCCGAATAACTCGTCCAGTCGCTGCGACAGATCACCCGGCGTCGGTTCATGCTCTGCCAAACGTTGGCGCAGTGCCGTGTCGATACGCCGTTCATAGGCCCAGTACCGGCGCAGGTACAGGCGTTTACCGGACAGCACCAGAGGGCATTGCCGTGCAGACTCACTGTCGTCGGCAGCCAGCGCCACCAGAGGGCTGCCGGCCAGCACTTTGCACCAGTGTGCGCCGTCAAGTGACTCAAGCAATTGCGATGGCAACAACACACCGGATTGCGCATCACCTTCAGGTGGCAGGGACAGGGCAAAGTCAGGAGCCTTGAGGGTTTCGAACAAATCCAGGCACACATGACCATGACCGAGCTGGTGACTGGTCAAAGCGGCGGCAAGCAGGACCAGCGGGTCGACGTCTGGCACCAACTCGTGAAGAAACGTCACGAAGGCCTTGTCCAGAGCCCGTAGCCACCCTCGCTCGACCCAGTGGGTCAGCAACTGCAGCAAGTCCTCGGCCTGCATCAGGGGCGTCAGTCGAGCAAGACTGTCTGCATCCAGCGCAATCGGCGACAAGTGCGCGAAGGTGCGGCTCATAGCAATTCTCCCTGTTCCCATACCGGCTCGGATTTCGGTTCCGGTTTACCCTGGAACATCCGGTCCAGACGCTCGATCAGCTCCCGTGGAGGCCGCGCGAAATACACGCCACCGCTGTCTGCCCGTGTACCCCGCAGGAACAGATACAGCGCACCGCCCACGTGCCGGTCGTAATCGTAATCGGCGAGGCGGGCCTTGAGCTGACGATGCAGTGCCAGCAGGTACAGCACGTATTGCAGGTCGTAGCGGTTTTCCAGAATCGACTGTTCCATGGCCTGCTCGGTGTAGGCGGCATCATCGACGCCCAGCCAGTTGGATTTGTAATCCGCCACGTAGTAACGACCATCATGCTCAAAGGTCAGGTCAATGAACCCTTTGAACATGCCGTTGAGTTGCACGGCCTCGGCGGCAACCCTGGCAACGCCGTTGTGGGTGAACTTGCGTACCTGCTCGTCGAGTCTGACGACATCGACCTTGTGGCTGGCGAACCAGAACTCCATCTCGACCCGATACTGTTTCAGTTGCTCCAGCACGACTGAAGGTCGACCGGCGCCTGCCGGCATCGGCGATTTGAGCAGATGCTGCAACCAGTCGCTGAGAGTCGTGATCCAGCCTTCCCAGCCACGACGATTGCAGCGCCGGGCGATCGCGTCTTCCAACGCTTCGCGCGAAACCGCGAAACCTTCATCGCCTGCCCATTCGAGCAGTCCGTGAAGAAACGTTCCCGGATTCGGTCCTCGGGGGAAGCGGTGAATCTCGGCGCCTCCCGGAACGATCTCGCGGGGGGCATCGGGCTCGAGGCGCTCGTCGTCGAACAGTTTCTGCGCTTGGGGACTGTCAGGTGCTTCATCACTGCCCACGCTCAACACATCACTGATGCGCAATGCGCTATAGGAAGCAATCCACCAGTTTTCGCTGGCCTTGCGTTTGGGGATTAACGTGGCACTTGGGGTCGCTTCGTTGCGGGGTGGCAGGTAACGCTCGCTGGTTGCCAGCGGCATTTCCACGATGCTCAGCGCTGGGCAATGTTGGTGCAAATCGTCGAGCCAACGGGTCAGACCGCTGGACTCGCTCAGTGACGCGCCACCACCCAGCAGATAGCCAAATGCTGAAAGATGCAGGACCGAGCTGCTGTTATTACCGCGTTTAAGGTCCGTCACACCGAGCCAGCACGCATGTTGTGCCCTGGTCAGCGCGACGTAGAGCAAACGCAGATCCTCCGCCAGACGCTCATTGTCGGCCAGGGCAATCAGCTCGGCATCCGGTTTGAGACTGACCTGAGCCTTGCCGGATGCATCGTGGTAGTGCAACGGCAGCCGGCTGCCGTCCACGGGTTTGGCCGAGCAGATGAAGGGCAGAAACACCAACGGATACTCAAGCCCCTTGGACTTGTGGATCGTCACGACCTTGACCAGTTGCTCGTCGCTTTCAAGGCGCAGGATTTGCTCCTCACCCGCCTGACCGGACAACGCAAGGTGCTCGGCCAAATGACGGATCAGCGCCTGCTCGCCATCCAGTTCGGAGGCCGCCTGCTGCAACAACTCCGACAGGTGCAACAGGTTAGTCAGCACCCGCTCACCATCACTGCGAGCGATCAGGGTTTGCGGTAGATGGAAGTCATGCAAAAGATGCCGCAACATCGGCAACACGCCTTGTTTACGCCAGATCTCGCGATAGGCTCGGAATTGCATGACTCGGGCTTCCCAGACCAGTTCGTCCTGATTCAGGCGCTCGAGTTCAGCCAACGGCAGATTCAAGGTAATACAGGCCAGGGCTGCTTTCAGTGAGCGCTCGACATCCGGCTCGGCACAGGCCTTGAGCCAGGCCAGCAGGTCATGGGCCTCCTGGGCCGCGAAGACTGAATCCTTGTCCGAAAGATAGACGCTGCGCACCCCACGGGCGGCAAGCTCACCGCGTATCGCTTGAGCCTCCTTGCCATCGCGCACCAGAATTGCGATGTCCGCCGGCTGCAGCCCGCGAAAATCCTTGCCGTCCTGCTCGAAACCCGCGCTGCCGGCTTGTCCGCCATTGAGCAGGGCAGTGATTTCACTGGCGCAGGCCGCCGCCAGCTGCTGGCGGTAGACCGCACCGGAGACTGGCTGCTCGGTGGATAAACGCCAGATGTTCAGCGCCGGCACGTCTTGCCCGGAAATCAGTAAATGCTCCTTGCGCCCCTGAGAATCCACAGGCTGAAACGGCACCGGGTTGTCACCGTCTTTCTCCCGAAACAGAAACGCACCGCGTCCCTGCTCACGGGACTCGGCGCGCTCGAACACCTGGTTTACTGCACGGACCATCCCGTGGCTGGAGCGAAAGTTCGTACCCAGCGTATGCAGTCGCCCTGCGGTGGCTATTCGCGCGCGCAGGTAGGTGTAGATGTCCGCGCCACGAAAGGCATAGATCGCTTGCTTGGGATCTCCGATCAGAAACAGTCCGGTCTCGGGATTGTTTTCCTCGATGCGATAGATGTTCTCGAAGATCCGGTACTGCACCGGATCCGTGTCCTGGAATTCGTCGATCAGGGCGACCGGAAACTGCTCGCGGATAAGCGTGGCGAGGCGCTCGCCGCCTTCGGATCGCAACGCGGCGTCAAGGCGCAGCAGCATGTCATCGAAGCCCATTTCGGCACGTCTGCGCTTCTCTTCCTCAAAGCGCGCACCTACCCATTTGGCGGCGTGCTGCAACACAGCCGCGTCAGGCGTCGGCAGCCCGTCGAGACTCGACTTGAGCCTCGACATCGCGTCCAGTCCCGGATGACTCGGGGGCTCGCCTTTCCAGGCTTCGGCCATGCCGTCCGGCGTGAGCCGGGTAAATCCGGTACCGATATCCAGTTGTTCCAGTGACTCGTCTTCAGCCCAGGTCTTGAGCTTCTCGAACCAGGGCTCAAAGTAGCGGGCCTGCATCTTGCGTCCGTCGACTGTCTTGCTGGCAACACCCTGATGACAAATGGCGAGCAATTCTTCCGCCCACTGCTGCCAGGGCTTTTTCAATTCAACCAATGCTGCGCGGCGTTCCAGCAGGCACTCGTCGATCAGTTCGGCCGGAGATCTGTCTTCCTTGCCGTCACGTTCAGTGCCGAAGAGAGCACGTACACGAGGCAACAGGGCGGCCGGACCTCCCCAGTTAGTACGAACCCAATTCAGGGCATCCCCCTGCATCGGATAGCAGAACAGGCGCCAGTAATCACGGAGCACTTCGCCGAGCAGATCGCTGTGATCGGTTTCCAGAGACTGGGTAAACAGACTGCCGCTGTCGAATGCGTGTTCGCGCAGCATTCGCTGACACCAGCTGTGGATCGTCGAGACCGCAGCCTCGTCCATCCATTGCGCGGCGATATCCAGGCGATTGGCGCAACCGGGCCATTGCTGAGGATCGAACTGCGCGCGCAGCTCATCGATCAACGTATCAGGAGGCGGCGTCTCGTCACGGAAGAAGCGTGCGGCCTCGGCCAGACGTGTGCGGATGCGCTCGCGCAACTCCTTGGTTGCCGCATCGGTGAAGGTCACTACAAGAATCTGCGGTGGCAGCAGTTCACGACCGAAGCCACTCGCTTCGCCTCCATGACCAAGGATCAGGCGCAGATACAACGCGGAGATGGTGAACGTCTTGCCGGTGCCCGCGCTGGCCTCGATCAGTTGACTGCCCTTCAATGGAAACGCCAGGGCAAGTGGCTGCTGTGTACTCATGAACGCACCCCCTCGCTGGCCAATGACTGCCAGGGGGCTTCGAGCACCGGGCGGTATAGAGCGTTACACCAATCGGGGAATGTTTCCTCGACCAGCAAAGCATCGTAATCCGGGAACTGCCGCGCCAATGCGGGACTTTCGCGTCTCTCGCCTTCGCTGGTCTGGCCATCACCTTCATAGGCTTTGCGTGCAGCGGCTTCAGCCTTCAGCGGGTCGCTCTGGCCCAGCCATGCAAAAGCGGTTTTCACTGCAACCGGAAGTGGCTGGCGCATTCCTGCCTGCCAGGCGAGCAGAAGGTCTTCGAGTATCCGCCATGCCCGATCCTGCTCCATGGGTTCAAGCAAAAGAGTGTCGTCGCTGGCGACCAGCGCAGTGGTCAAGGACAGCCCGCTCGTACAAGCGACCAGATGATCGACCCACGGTTTGATCAGACGGTGCCATTTGCGGTTCTTGATTGAACCGATGCTGTTGGGGATCGTCGTCACCGACAGCACACCGCCATCGGCGCGCTGATGCAAACCTCCAAGCCATCCTTCCAGGCGTAATCCCTGCCATTCAAGATTGATCGGGATCGCACTGGTCAGCGGAGTCGGCCAAAGCGTCAGCAGTTGTTGATAGCGTTGCAGCAAATCAGGAAGGGGTTCGATCAACTCTCGCTGCAGACACTCTCCGAATCCCGCCATGGGCAGCAGTCCGCTGTTTTGCAGGCGCCGGGCCTGAGCTTCAAGCGCCTGATCAACACTCTCCGGATGCCTCAAGGCCGCGTCGAGCAAACTGCTGCTGAGGGTGTATCGCTGCAATGCATCCAGCACAAAAGGCTCTTCATCGGCTTGAGGCACTTGCGCCGCTTCGAAGTAAACCTTCAAGCGTTGAGTGAAAAAGTGTCGAACCGGGTTACGCAGAAAATCCTGCAGCAGTGCAAGGCCGAGCGGCTCCTCCTGGACATGGGGTTCAAGCATTCCTTTCACTTCGGCAGGCTCATGAAGTTGATGCAGCAGCTGCCATTCATTGGCATAGCTGAACAGCTCATCACCGTCATGGAAGTAACGTGAACTGAATGGCTGCAACGGGTGATCCTGGGTCATGGCATGCAACAGATCCGCACTCTCATCAGTCGTTCGCCAACCATTGGCGAGATGATCGCGCAACTGACCGATCAGCACCGAGGGTGGCCGTTCACTGTTGTCACGAATGCTGCGTCCAACCCAACTGATGTAGAGCTGATGACGAGCAGACAGCAGTGCTTCGAGCAGCAGATAGCGATCATCTTCACGGCGGGAGCGATCTCCCGGCCGGTAATCGCTGCCCATCAGGTCGAAGTCCAACGGTGGTTGTGCCCGGGGATAATCGCCATCGTTCATGCCCAGAAGGCAAACCAGTTTGAAGGGAATTGCCCGCATCGGCATCAAGGTACAAAAATTCACTGCACCGGCCAGGAACCGTTGAGACAAGCGCCCTTGATCCAGCCCGGCCAGCCAGGCCTCGCGAACAACGGTCAGCGGCAACTCATCCTCCAGTCCGACAGACTCACAGGTCTCCAGCCATGTTTCGCGTAGGTCCTCAAGCTGAGTCAGCAAGTAGTCGTCATGCTCATTGCTCGCTTTGAAAAACAACTGCATCAGTACCTGTAACCGACTCCCCCACTCTTGAGGTTTCGCAGGCTTCAGCAATTGCTGGTGCGAGTACTCCAAGGCATCCAGCAAGGCGGACAACGGACCGATCAGCGCGGCATCGAGGCCGCCAATTTCGTCGTAGGGCTCAATGCCTGCGCAGGCACTGGAATCGCCAACCGCGTAACCAAGGAGCATCCGCTTCAGGCCGAAACGCCAGCTGTTCTGCTCCAGTTCATTTGGCAATCCCAGTCCGGCACGTTGGTCAGCGTCCATCCCCCAACGCACCCCGGCGCCTTCGATCCAGCGATGCAGTGTCGGCAAGTCCCGCTCCTCCACCCCGAACCGTGCGCGTAACGCCGGCACATCGAGCAAGTCGAGAATTTCACTGACGGGGAAACGACTGTCGGGCAGTTTGAGCAGATGTTCGACGGCGATCAGCAATGGGTCGCGACCGCGTTGCCCCTGGTCGGCCAGCGTGAAAGGAATGAACCGTGGATCGTTACGATCCAGTTGCCCGAACACTGCACGGACGTGCGGTGCATAACTGTCGATGTCGGGCACCATCACGATCACATCGCGGGGACGCAGTTCCGGATTGGCGCTGAATCGAGCCAGGAGCTGATCGTGGAGAATCTCGACTTCGCGCTGCGCACTATGGGCAATGTGGAATCGAATCGATTGATCCTGCTTCAGATCGACTTCAGGCCAGAGCTCACGCGTCTCGCTGAGCGGGCGCAACTCCAGAATGTCATCCTGCAGTTGATTGAGCATGTTTTGCGGGGCCGTTTCGCTGAACAGATCGATACGACCATTGCGAAATGCCGCGCGATAGCTGCCGGGGTCGTCATAGCTGTCGAGCAGATTGATGTAGTCACGACCTTGCTTGCCCCAGGCGGCAAGCAGCGGATGGGCGTGTTGATGCAGTGACTCTGGATCCAGCACTACGGGCATGCCGCTCTTGCGAGCCTGACGCTTGTATTGATGACGCAACAGATCCTTGTCGGCAACGATATCGGCCCAATGATAACGGCAAGGATTATGTACGCAGAGCAGGACCTGGCTGAAACGGGCCAGCCCAGCCAATGCTTCGAGTACTTGTGCAGGCAGTGAGGAAATTCCGAAGACGATTACCCGTGACGGCAAGCCTGTCGGTGCTTTTTCAAGGTTGTTGATACACTCGATGAATCGCTGGTGCACGCCTGCCCGACTTTGAGCCATGCCTTGCTCACCGACATCTTCAAGCAATGCGCGCCACAGCTCCGCCTGCCAGCAACTGGTGCTGGGCAGCGGTTTCACCTCCCCCCTGACATTTCGTAGCTGATGACGACCCTCGGCCCAATCCTCGAGCCAGTCGGCACGGTATACCTGATACTGATCGAACAGATCCGCCAGACGCTCGGACAACTGGTAGCGCTTGCGCAAGTCGGTGTCATGGGTCAGGAATCGTTGCAGGGGTTCGAAATGCGGCAGGTCAATGACCTGCGGTAACAGGCGCATCAGTCGCCAGGTCAGAGGGGCCTTGTCGAGCAAGGACTTGGCCGGAATCTCATCTCGCCCCAGGACCATGCGATAAAGCTGCCACATGAAACTGCCCGGCAACTGCACATCAATTGCAGCGGCAATACCGCAGCCACCCAAGTCATCCTCTTCAGGATCCTCAGCCAGTGCAAGCTTGAGCCATTGAGCAATGCCGTTGCTCTGCACGAGCGCAATTTCGTTCTCCAAGGGAGCCAGCGGATAACGCCGCATGATGCTGATCACAAGGCTGCGCAGTTCGTCCAGGCTGTTGCTCTGGACCACCATGAATGCAGCGTTGAGGGACTGAGTGTCCGGCATAAGGCTTCCTTGGAAAAGTACAAAAGCTAGGGCTGAACCTTAGCATTCCCGGCTGGCTAGGGCAGCCGCAAGGCGTCCGAGAATGCTGTACGAACTTTCCTGCGGGCAAAACAAAACCCCAACTGCTTTCGCAATTGGGGTTTCGGAATTTAATCTTGACGATGACCTA
>NZ_JBWKPF010000012.1:14354-76186 GCF_059418105.1 Pseudomonas sp. GW821-FHT09C09 | reverse complement strand
GCGTCCCCTAGGGGACTCGAACCCCTGTTACCGCCGTGAAAGGGCGGTGTCCTAGGCCACTAGACGAAGGGGACACACTACAACATTCACTCCCTGCCGCGTTTCGCTGTGTGCTTTACGCTGCAAGTGGCGCGCATTCTATGGATGGATTGGAAGGTCGTCAACCCCCTGATATAAATTTATTTAAATCAATGACTTCGCCCTGCTTTACGAGCCGATTCGGACTTTTCCGTCGCCCGACGATTGACGCCTATATTCCGCCACTCGCCAAGGCGTTATAGTCCACGGCACAGGTGATGGCAATCTGTACCCCAAGGGCCAGCATTTATATAAGCAGGCTTGCGGCCGATACAGATGAAGCTTCGCTGATCCAACCCGTCGAGCGGCGCTAGGCTCACATATGCCGAGCTACTACACTCGCACGCGAACCCTATAAAGAGGTCTTACCGGTGACACCACTCATGATCACCCTGCTAGTCATAGCCGGGATCGCAATCTTGATCGCCATTGGCTACATGAACCATGTGGTGGAAAACACCAAACTGGAGAAGGCCCGCACCAAGGTCGAACTCAACGACCGCCTGCGCCGTTGTGGCGAACTGACCGAAACCTTCCCCGGCCAGTTCATGACCCCGGCCCTCAAGCTGTTGATGACGCGCCTGGAACTGAACGTCTGCCAGCGCCTGCTGAACCTGGAAAAAACCAGCGCCACCACCAAGGCCCGCATCACCGAACTGAGCGCCCTCGTCGCCCAGGGCGAATCGATCCCGGTCAACAACCCGCCGGCGCCGATCCAGACCGAAGCCAAGGCCAAAGACGTCCGCTTCCTCCTCGAAGCCCTCCACGGCCAGATCACCCGCGCCGCCCAGGACGGTTTCCTGCCACCGAACGAAGCCAAGCACTGGATCCGCGAAGTGCGCCATATCCTGGTGCTGCTGCACATCGAGTTCTTCAACAACCTCGGCCAGCACGCCCTGCAACAAAACCAGCCAGGCCAGGCCCGCCTCGCCTTCGAACGCGGCGTGCAATACCTGCGCAAACAACAGGACCCGCAGATCTACGCCGAACAACTCCAATACCTGGAAAAACTCCTGGCCCGCGCCAACGCCCAGGTCATGGACAAGATCGCCCCGGTCGAAGGCGAAGAAAACCAGCTGACTGCCGGCCTCAAGGATGTCGAGGCGGATGCGGACTGGAAGAAGAAAGTGATTTACGACTGAGTGCAGATGTTGAGAGAAGCCACCGAGAGGTGGCTTTTTTATTGGCTGCTGGAAAGATCAAAATCAAAAGCGCCCTCACCCTAACCTCTCCCGGAGGGAGAGGGGACTGACCGAGGTGATTGGGGGAGGTACGCCGACGTGAAAGACCGAGGTGAACTCTGGTTTTAAAACATATGCAAATCCACTCCGGCTTTGGCTTTGGCTTTGGCTTTGGCTTTGGCTTTGGCTTTGGCTTTGGCTTTCACCACTCAACACGATGAGCGTTAGCTCGAGTACCGCTTTTGACGTACCGGCCCCATCGGAAGGCTGAGTGGAGGGATTTATCCGGGGGTAGGCGCGCAGCGCCGTTTGGCGAAGCCAAACACATCGAGAGGAGGTGCAGCGAAGCAAACCGTAGGCGATGCCCCCGGATGAATCCCGGAACGAAGGAACGCCGAGCCACAGCGAGGCGCCGAACGCAGGGGCCAAGCCTTTTGCTTACTTTTCGGCGTTTGGAAAAGTGAGCCGCTGTAAGAGCGGAACCGCCAGCGGTAACACCCGAAGCAACGGATATTCACCCAAACCACCCCAAAACCTGGTCGGCCCAAAGGCCGCCAAGGTCAACCCCAAATCAAAGCCTGAAGTGCCCCACCATCCCCCGCAACTCACTCCCCAACTGCGCCAGCTCAACACTCGAAGCCGCATTCCCGCGCATCGCAATCGACGACTGATCCGCACTCGCCCGAATACTGGTCACACTGCGATTGATCTCCTCGGCCACCGAACTCTGTTCCTCGGCCGCCGCCGCAATCTGCTGATTCATCTGCTGAATCAACGAAACCGCCGCCGCAATACTCCCCAGCGCACTTTCGGTCTGCAGTGCATCACTGACCGCCAGTTTCACCAGCTCGCCACTGCTCTGAATCTGCTGCACTGACGAATGCGCCGCCGAGCGCAAGGCACTGACCAGCCGCTCGATCTCTTCGGTCGACTGCTGCGTACGCCGGGCCAGCGCCCGCACCTCGTCGGCAACCACCGCAAAGCCCCTGCCCTGCTCGCCCGCCCGCGCCGCTTCGATCGCGGCGTTGAGCGCCAGCAGATTGGTCTGCTCGGCGACGCTTTTGATGACTTCGAGCACCGTGCCGATGTTCTGGATTTCTGCGCTCAGGCTTTCGATGCTCGAACTGGCCGACGTCGCCGAATCCGCCAGTTGCTCGATCCGCGCCATGCTCTGGCGCACCACCTGCTGACCGCTCTCGACCTTGTCGTCGGCAGTCTGCGCCGCAAGTGCGGCTTCTTCGGCATTGCGCGCCACATCATGGACGGTGGCGGTCATCTGGTTCATGGCCGTGGCAACCTGCTCGGTTTCCTCTTTCTGGCTGCTGACTTCCAGGTTGGTCTGTTCAGTCACCGCCGACAGCGATTGCGCGGAACTGGCCAACTGTTCGATACCCGCCTGCAACCCGCTGACGATGCTGCTGAGGCCCGCGCCCATCTGCTGCATGGACTGCATCAACTGGCCGATCTCGTCTCGACGAGTCACTTCCACCGTTGCACTCAAGTCACCGGCGGCGATCCGCTGAGCGACAAGCATCACGCTGCGCAACGGCGCGACGATCAACCGGGTGATCACCCAGGCCGCAATCAGCCCGACTAGCAATGCCAGTGCCGACGAGCCGATGATCAGCACCGAGTTCTTCTTCAACTCACCCTGCATCGCGACGTCCTGGGCGACATAGGCCTGATCGACCCGCTCCACCACCTCAGCGGCACGCTGATGCAGTTGCTCGTAGACGGTTTTTTCCTGAGCCAGAAGCCCGGTGTACTCGGCGAGCTTGTCGTTGAAACCGGCGATGTGCCCTGACACCTCGTTGAGCACCGTCAGATAACCTTCGTCCTTGACCGTGGACTTCAGTTGTTCGGCTTGTGCCTGGGCCTGGGCGGCCTGTTCGATGTTGCCCTTGGCGCTGTCGTCGCCCTTGCGACTCTGATCCAGACGCACCCGCGCTTCGTTCATGGCTTGCAGCATCAGGCGCGAAACCTGGCTGACCTGACTGGCCTGCTCGATGAACTGCGCTCCGTCCTTGCCCTCGCTGTCTTTCAGCGTGTAGGCGCCGTCATCGGCAAGCCCGGCCTGCAGGACGTCGAGATTGTTGGCGACACTGGACACCGACCAACTGGCCATTTCCAGCGCCAGATCCTTGGCCTGGGTCAGCGACACGAACTCATCGAACGCCTTGCGATAAGCGCCCAGCGACTGCTGGACGTCGCTCATGACCGACTCATTGCCCGGCGATTGGGCCTTGAGCTGATCAGCCATGGTGATCAGGCCATCCACACCCTCGTGCAAGGCATCGGCGATTTTCGGATTGCCGTGCAGGGCATAATCCTGCTCCAGCAGACGCACTTTCAGCAGGCCGCTGTTGAGCGAGGACATCTGTTTGAGCCCGTCGAAGCGCTGACTGATGGTTTGCAGGGACCAGACGCCGATGGCCGCCACCAAGGCAGTCAACAGCAATACCAGCACAAACCCGATACCCAGTTTTTTCGCCATACCGAGGTTGGCAAAACGTCCTTGCACGGCCGAAATCATTGCGCGTAGTCCCCTGCCAAAGTCTGTTGCCGAAGAGTCGCAACGGCCATGAACCAGCACAAGACTCTGGCGTCGGAATAATGGCAAAAAGCTAGACCTGCGTCGTTTTCAGAACACTTGAGGTCGATCCACGGCCGTACTGCGAAAGAACTGCCGCGCCCTCGGATCGCAAGCATAGGCCACATTGATCCGCTGCCAGTCACTGGCTTCGCCACTGGGACTGTAAGAAGACGCGCATGACAATTGCACACCATGACGCAAGGCCTGCCTGCGCAGGTGTTCATCATTCGCCAGCGGCGAACGGGCCCAGATGAACAGCCCGCCGGTGGGTTTGCCGAACACCTCCCAATCGGCATCCTCCAGCGCCTGCAGGGCCGCCGCGCGATCGATATTGAGCCGCTGGCGCTGACGCTGCACCAGTTTGCGATACGCACCGCTGGCCAGCAGCGCCGCCAGAACGGCCTCGCTGAACCTTGAAGTGCCCATGCAACTGATCATCTTGATCCGCGCCAGTTGCTCGATCACCTCTTGGCTGGCCGACACGAAGCCTGCCCGCAACGAGCTGCTCAGCGTCTTGGAAAAACTGCCGACGTAAATCACCCGTCCGTCTTCATCCAGCGCCGCGAGCCGCGTGCCGCTGCCGTTATGCAGATCAGCGTAGACGTCGTCTTCGATCAGCCGCAGGTCGTAGGTTTTGCTCAATTGCAGGATGCGCCGCGCCACGGCCGGCGCCAGACAGCTCCCAGTGGGGTTGTGGTGGTGACTGTTGATGAACAGCGCCGCCGGCCGGAACTGCTGCAACAACGCCTCAAGCGCCTCAAGGTCCGGCCCGCCAGGCGTGCGGCGAACCTCCAGCATGCGCACGCCGTGCAGCCGCAAGAGATCGAACAGCGGCGCATAACCCGGCGTTTCCACCACCACACAATCCCCCGCCCGGAACAGCGTGCGCACGATCAGATCGAGCCCGTGGCTGGCGCCGGCCGTTGTCAGCACAGCGTCCTCATCGGCGGTGATATCGAGCATTCCCAGCCGTTTGACAATCTGTTCGCGCAGCACGGGGAGCCCGAGGGGCGTGTTGTAGTTGAACAGGCTGGCCATGTCGGTGCGGGCCACCTGACGGATCGCATAGGCGAGATCATCGGACTCTCGCCAGCTTTCGGGCAAAACCCCGTCGCCCAGTTTCAACCCGCCGCGCCTTTGCGGATCCGTATCACAGCCATGGCGCTCGCCCTCGAAAGCCGGACTGTCGAAAGACTTGCAACACGCCGGCAATGTGCTTGCGACCATGAACCCCGCCCCTTGCCGCGAGGCAAGAACGCCCTGCGCCACCAGACGCTCGCAAGCCTCCATGACGTACGACTGGCTGAGCAGATTCAATCGCGCAATCTGTCGAATGGATGGCAGGCGTGTGGCAGGTGGCACCTGTTCCTGCACGATCCACTCGATCAATCCATCCACAATCTGCTGTACGACCGGCACCATTGCCTGTCGGTCAATTCTCAATTCCATGAGTACCCAAACTCCTGTCCGTTTTGCTCGCGGCAGTAAATCACAGCCGCGCCGGTCAGGCTGTGCGACAAAGACGTCAAAAGCCACCGTTCTAACTATTTGAAACACATTGTTTATCAATGACATGGAACCGGACACAGACGAAAAAACCCGCTGTCGGGCGGGTCTTTTCCTGCATCAACAGATGCCTTTTCAGAACGCGGTCACGCCTCCATCCACAGCCAGCGAATGGCCGGTAGTGAACGCTGCACCATCGCTGCACAGGTACAGCACGGCGCTGGCAATTTCCTCGACCTTGCCGATGCGGCCCACCGGGTGCATGGCGTTGGCGAATTCGCCTTTCTTCGGGTCGGCCTCATAGGCGCGCCGGAACATGTCGGTGTCGATCACCGCCGGGCAAACGGCGTTGACGCGGATTTTTTTCTTGGCGTACTCGATGGCGGCCGACTTGGTCAGACCGATCACCGCGTGCTTGGAGGCGGCGTAGATGCTCATCTTCGGCGCGGCGCCCAGCCCGGCCACCGACGCGGTGTTGACGATCGCCCCGCCTCCCTGCGCCAACAACAACGGCAACTGGTACTTCATGCACAGCCAGACGCCTTTGACGTTGACGCCCATGATCGCGTCGAACTCGTCCATCGAACCTTCGGCCAGCTTGCCTTTCTCGATTTCGATGCCGGCATTGTTGAAGGCGTAGTCGAGACGGCCGTAGGTATTGATCACCTCGTCCATCAGATTTTTCACTTCGCTTTCGACGGTAACGTTGCAACGCACGAAAGTCGCTTCACCGCCGGCTGTACGAATCAGCGCCACGGTGCCCTCGCCCCCGGCGGCATCCAGATCGGCGACCACCACTTTCAGACCTTCGGCGGCGAATGCCTGGGCGGTCGCGCGACCGATACCGTTGGCGGCGCCTGTGACGACGGCGACCTGACCGGAAAACGTCATGCTCATTGTTATGTCCTCGAATGCGGGGGATTGATGAAGGCAGCATAGCCACAGGGGCCTGAGTGACGTCAGCACTATCAAAAGGCCGGTTAGGCTTGCATGAATCGCGGTGATGAAACCCCGCCGGGGACTATCACCGTACTGGATCAGCCTGCATTCGCCCCGTGAGCCAACCTTGCGGCATTGTCCATGAAGGTCTATCAACAAGGCTTCATTCAATTCGAGTGCCTGTCATGACCAACCAGACCAATCGCCAGTTCCTGCTCGCCAAACGCCCGGTGGGCGCCGCCACCCGCGAGACCTTCACCTATCAGGAAGTACCGGTCGGTGAGCCGGCGACGGGGCAGATTCTGGTCAAGAACGAATACCTGTCTCTCGACCCGGCCATGCGCGGCTGGATGAACGAGGGCAAGTCCTACATCCCGCCGGTGGGTCTGGGCGAAGTCATGCGCGCGTTGGGCGTAGGCAAAGTCGTCGCATCAAACAATCCGGGGTTTGCCGTCGGCGACTACGTCAACGGTGCCATTGGCGTGCAGGATTACTTCCTCGGCGAGCCAAAAGGTTTCTACAAGGTCGATCCGAAACTGGCACCGCTGCCGGTTTATCTGTCCGCATTGGGCATGACCGGCATGACCGCCTACTTCGCCCTGCTCGATGTCGGCGCGCCGAAGGCCGGCGACACCGTGGTGTTGTCCGGCGCAGCGGGCGCGGTGGGCAGCATCGCCGGGCAGATTGCCAAGATCAAAGGTTGCCGGGTGGTCGGTATTGCCGGCGGTGCCGACAAGTGCAAGTTCCTGATCGATGAACTGGGCTTCGACGGCGCCATCGACTACAAGAGCGAAGACGTGTTGGCCGGTCTTAAACGCGAATGCCCGAAAGGCGTGGACGTGTATTTCGACAACGTCGGCGGCGATATCCTCGACGCCGTGCTGAGCCGTCTGAACTTCAAGGCCCGCGTGGTGATCTGCGGCGCCATCAGCCAGTACAACAATAAAGAGGCGGTCAAAGGCCCGGCCAATTATCTGTCGCTGCTGGTCAACCGCGCGCGGATGGAAGGTTTCGTGGTGATGGATTACGCCGCGCAGTACGCCAGTGCCGCCCAGGAAATGGCCGGCTGGATGGCCAAGGGTCAGCTCAAGAGCAAGGAAGACATCGTCGAAGGTCTGGAAACATTCCCGGAGACTCTGGGCAAACTGTTCAGCGGCGAGAACTTCGGCAAACTGGTGTTGAAGGTTTGAAAACAAAAAAGGGAGCCATCAGGCTCCCTTCTTTGCATCTTCAGCTGTTCCGTCAGGCCAGTTCGGCAACCACCGCAGCCAGGGCCTTGGCCGGATCCGCCGCCTGGCTGATCGGACGGCCGATCACCAGATAATCGGAACCGGCATCCAGCGCCTGACGCGGGGTCAGGATGCGACGCTGATCGTCCTGGGCACTGCCGGCCGGACGAATGCCCGGCGTCACCAACTGCAGCGACGGATGCGCGGTTTTCAACGCCGTGGCTTCCAGCGCCGAGCACACCAGACCGTCCATCCCGGCCTTCTCGGCCAGCGCTGCCAGGCGCAGCACCTGCTCCTGCGGCTCGATGTCCAGACCGATACCCGCCAGATCCTCACGCTCCATGCTGGTCAACACGGTCACGCCAATCAGCAACGGCTGCGGGCCGCTGCGCTTGTCCAGCTCTTCACGGCAGGCCGCCATCATGCGCAGACCACCGGAGCAGTGAACGTTGACCATCCACACGCCCATCTCGGCAGCGGCCTTGACCGCCATCGCCGTGGTGTTTGGGATGTCGTGAAATTTCAGGTCGAGGAACACTTCAAAACCCTTGTCGCGCAGGGTGCCGACGATTTCCGAGGCACAGCTGGTGAACAGTTCCTTGCCCACTTTGACCCGGCACAGTTTCGGGTCCAACTGGTCGGCCAGCTTCAGTGCGGCGTCACGGGTGGGGAAATCCAGGGCGACGATGATAGGAGTCTGGCAGGCGGACATGGATGGGCTCTCAGGCAAGTCGAAATCGGCGCGCATTGTAGCGGAACCGGCGGCGGCGCGGCACCCGATGATCGGTAAATCGTCGCGCCGGACGTGATCAGCATAGCCTTGCAGGGTATTGTGTCGAAGCCGATACACAACCGACACGCCGACAACATGCGTCCGCGCTAGCCTCGCCAGCCGCAACATGTCCTTACAGCAGCCCTTCCCGCCTCACGGCCGGACGCCTATGCTGAAACCACAACCTCGCAGCCTATCTTTGTGGTTGGCGGCTTACTGGCAGATGAACAGCCTCATGCACAACTCCCAAGTCTCCGTGAATGAAGAGCAGAAAGACGACAAGCGCTGGAGCATCCGCGCCCTGATCGTCGACGACGATGTGCCGATCCGCGAACTGATGATCGACTACCTGGCCCGTTTCAACATCCACGCCAGCGGTGTCACCGACGGCGCAGCCATGCGCCAGGCGATGCAGGCCGAGCATTTCGACGTGGTGGTGCTCGACCTGATGCTGCCCGGCGAAGACGGTCTGTCGCTGTGCCGATGGCTGCGTGCCGAATCCGACATCCCGATCCTGATGCTCACCGCCCGTTGCGAACCCACCGACCGAATCATCGGCCTGGAACTGGGTGCCGATGACTACATGGCCAAACCGTTCGAGCCTCGGGAGCTGGTGGCGCGGATCCAGACGATTCTGCGCCGGGTGCGCGACGACCGCACCGAACAGCGTGCGAACATTCGCTTCGACAACTGGCGCCTGAACAGCGTCCTGCGCCAATTGATCGCCGATGATGGCCTGGTGGTACCGCTGTCCAATGCCGAATTCCGCCTGCTCTGGGTGTTCATCGAACGGCCGCGCCGGGTGCTCAGCCGCGAACAACTGCTGGACGCCGCCCGTGGCCGCTCGATTGAAGCCTTCGACCGCAGCATCGACCTGCTGGTCTCGCGTTTGCGGCAAAAACTCGGCGATGACCCGAAAGCCCCCCAGCTGATCAAGACCGTACGCGGTGAGGGTTACCTGTTCGACGCACGGGACATCGGCTGATGCGGGGGCGCTTCGACACGCTGTTCAGTCGCCTGTTTGGCGTGCTGTTCGTGGCGATCGTCCTGGCGCACCTGCTGGCTTTCGCCTGGTTCCACCATTACGGCCCGCCTCCGCCCCCTCCGCCGCCGGAATTTTCCCAGGGCGTCGAAGGACAACGTCCGCCACCGGATCCGCGCTTCGCCCATCGACCGCCGCGCCCCTGGTTCGGCGGGCCGCTGGTGCCGCTGACCTTTCAGTTCATTTCGTTGATGATCGCTGCGTGGTACGGCGCCAAACTGCTGAGCCGGCCGATCCAGCGCCTGAGCGACGCCGCCGAGCGCCTCAGCGAAAACCTCGACAGCCCGCCGCTGGAAGAGTCCGGCCCGCGAGAGGCCCGGCAGGCGGCCCATACCTTCAACCTGATGCAGCAGCGGATTCGCGAACAGGTTCAGCAGCGCGCACGCATGCTCGGTGCCGTGTCCCATGACCTGCGCACGCCACTGTCGCGGCTGAAACTGCGTCTGGAACAGATCGACGACGACAAGCTGCAAGGCCAGATGCGTCAGGACCTGAACGACATGATCGGCATGCTCGACGCCACCCTCACCTACCTGCACGAACAACGCACCAGCGAAGCACTGCAGATGATGGACGTGCAGGCGCTGGTCGAATCCCTGTGCGAGAACGCCCAGGATCAGGGCGCCGACGTGCAGGTCAGCGGCCATTGCGCGCCCCTGGCGGTTCAGCCAATGGCCCTGCGCTCGTGCATCAACAACCTGATGGACAACGCCTTGCGCTACGCCGGGCAAGCACACATCGAACTGCAGGATCAGCGCGAACACCTGCTGATCCGCGTGATCGACCACGGCCCGGGCATCGCCGCGGACAAACGCGAAGCCGTGTTCGAGCCGTTTTTCCGTCTGGAAGGCTCGCGCAACCGCAACTCCGGCGGCGTCGGCCTGGGCATGACCATCGCCCGGGAAGCCGCGCAACGCCAGGGCGGTCAGTTGAACCTCGAAGAGACGCCTGGCGGCGGCCTCACTGCCGTGATTCGCCTGCCACGACTGTAAGCCCGACTGTGTACCGTCCGGTACAAAACCCACATACCTGCGACACCTCACGCCTTGAGTCTGCAAGCGCCGGTTCATGAACCGGTTTTCCATTACAAGGAGTGAGCCCATGATCGGTAGCGTCAGCAACTACACGAGCTATACCAGCACCAGCAGCACTTCCACACAAAACGCCCGCAGCCAGCAACTGCAAAAGGAACTGTTCGCAAAACTCGACAGCAACGGCGACGGCGCGGTGGATCAGGACGAACTGAACAGCGCCCTGTCGCAAAAATCCAGTGACGGTTTGCTGGTCAACCTGAGCAAACAATTCGGCGAACTGGACAGCGACAGCAGCGGCAGCCTCAGCGCCGAAGAATTGGCCGCCATGGCCCCACCGCCACCACCCGACCACAACCAGGCCCCCAACACCGACCTGGCCGACGCCCTGATCAAAGCCCTCGACACCGACGGCGACGGCGCCATCAGCAGCGACGAACTGAGCAGCGGCCTGACCAGCGCCGGCAGCACCGCCGACAGCAGCAAAATCTTCTCGGCCCTGGACAAGAACAAGGACGGCGTCGTCAGCCAGGACGAACTCACCGCCAGCCTCACCCCGCCACCGCCACCACCCCGGGTTTCCAGTGACGAACTGTTCAGCCAGCTCGATGCAGACGGCGACGGCAATGTGACGGCGACCGAGTTGAGCAGCGCATTGCAGGCCAGCGACAGCACCTCGTCCTCCAACAGCGACACCAGCGCGGCGCTGCTCAAAGTGCTGGATAGCGACAGCAGTGGTGGCGTGAGCAGTGATGAGTTGAAAGCCGCGTTACAGGCGGGACGCCAGCGTCCGAGCGATGAACAGACCGCCAGTACCACTCAAACCACGACCGAAGCGTTGAACCGGATGATTGCCAATCTGAGCAAGCAGTATTCGCTCGATAGTGCGGCGTCGGTGGGCAAGTATTTGAATGTGGCGACTTGAGGTACATACAAAAACAGGATGAGCGTTAGCTCGACAACGCTTTTGATCTTGATCCACCCGCCCCTTCGGAAGGCTGAGTGGAGGTGTTCATCCGGGGATTGGCACGTAGTGCCGTGCGGCGAAGCCGAACTCATCGACGAAGTCGATGCCCCCGGAGGGACACCGGAGCGAAGGAACCCGAGCCTGCGAGGGCCGAACGCCGGGGCGAGCGTTTTTTGCTTACTTTTTTAGGCGCTTGTAAAAAAGTGAGTCGCCGTAAGGGCGAAACCATAAGCCGCCGTTACCGAAGAAACGGATATGTACACAGTAGACCCGGAGCCTGGCCGGCCCGAAGGCCGCCAAGGCTAACCGTCAACGCCGATCCTCAACCCGCCCCTGACTCTTGCTCCAATCCGTCAACAAACTATAAGCCACCGCCAACAGCGTAGGCCCGATAAACAACCCGATAAACCCGAACGCAATCAACCCGCCAAACACCCCGAGCAACACAATCACCAGCGGCAGATTCCCGCCACGGCTGATCAGATACGGCTTGAGCACGTTGTCCACGCCACTGATGATGAACGTCCCCCAGATCCCGAGAAACACCGCCATCCCGTACTCGCCCTTCCAGGCCAGCCACGCCGTGGCCGGAATCCACACCAGCGGTGGCCCCATCGGAATCAGACTGAGCAGGAACGTCACGATCCCCAGCACCAGTGCCCCCGGCACCCCGGCAATCAGGAACCCGATCAGCGCCAGGATCGCCTGCGCCGCCGCCGTACCGATCACCCCGTTCACCACCCGCTGCACCGTACCGGCCACCAGTTCGATGTAATACCCGGCACGGTCGCCGATCAAGCGCTCCAGCAGGCTATGCACGAACGCCGCCAGCCGCGGCCCGTCACGATAGAAAAAAAATACGAAGACAATACTCAGGGTCAGCTCGAGAATCCCGCCGCCGATCTGCGCACTGCGCGCCAGCAGCCAGTTGCCCACCTGCCCCAGATAAGGCTTGAGCGACACCATCAACGCCGCGCCCTGCTGATCGACACTGTTCCAGAAACCGACCAGCCGCTCCCCCACCAGCGGAATCGTGCCGAGCCAGGCCGGTGCTTCCGGCAGACCGTCGACCTGCACATCCTTGATGAACACCGTGGCATCGCGCACGTGATCGGCCAGGTTGAACCCCAGCCAGACCAGCGGTGCCGCCACCAGCAGCATCCAGCCCAGGGTCAGGATACTTGCCGCCAGAGATTCGCGGCCGCCGAGCCAGCGCGTCAGCAGGCGCATCAACGGCCAGCTGGCGAACGCCAGCACCGCGCCCCAGAACAGCGCCGACCAGAACGGCGCCATCACCCAGAAACTGGCGCCGAACAACACCAGCAACAGGATCTGCACCAGCAGACGATCATTATTGGGCATGTGAAATCTCGAAAAAGTCAGTCAGGCAAAGAGTAGGCGAACACGCCGGGCGTGTCCGCCGCAGACACCTTATCGCAACAGATCGATGCGCAGGCCGGCACCTTCGACATTGCCGGTCTCCATGCGCGCCGCGCGCACACCCTGCGTGATCAACGCCTGACGCCAGACTTCGGCCTTGGGCCCGGAAACCGTCACCCGCAACGTCGTGTCGAGGTTCAGGCCACGGGACAGCAGACGCAGCCAGGTGTCGTCCGGATCGCCAGCCAGCTTCGGCAATTTCAGCTCGCCGGTGTCTTTCAACTGGCGCAACAGGGTCGCGGACGTCGGCAGCAACTCCCCCAACGGCGTGGAGGCCTCGAACTGCTCGACATGCAGATAGGCTTTGCGATTGCCGCGAGTGATGCTGTAGAGCGCCACCAGCGTGTTGTCACGAGGTGCCGCCAGTCTCAGCAGCAGATAGGCCTGTTGCTCGTCGGCACCGTACAGCTTGGCATTGCCGAACACTTCGTTGGCCCACAGGCTGCTTTCGCCACAATCCCTGGCCTGACACCAGAACAACAATTCGGCGTCCTGTTTTTGCAGGGCCTCGCGGGCGACGGTGAAGGCTTCGTTGGCGGAATGTTCGGGCGGCAGTTCGTAGGTGACCGAGGTGGTCTGCCCACGGGCGCCGACCTGGCCGTCGAAACGCAGCTGGCCGCTGATCTTGCGGATCGAGCCCATCGGGTAGATCCGCTCCAGCGTCGCGGCCGGGCGATAGTCGACGATCTGCGCATCGGCCAGACGCGGCACGATCGGCAGATCCTGACTGCCCGGCAGGTCGGCAGCGAGCAACACGGGACTGAAACAGCACAGCGCCAGCAGACTGAAAGATCGCATGGACAGGCTCATCGGATCGGCATGGCCGGGGCGCCTTTCTGGCTATTCGGGTTCGCAGCGGTGTAGAAATCCATTGTGGTTGTCTCCCATTTCAACCCGCCCAGCCTCGACAGTTGCCCGGGGCAAGTCAAGGAATGGCGAAGAACCGATTGAAACAGTCTGCGACAAGAACCGCACCCGACTCGTCGTTCAGGTGCAGATGGTGCCCGCCCGGCAGCTGTTCCCGGCTAAAGGGTAGACGCTCCAGCAGCTCGGGGTGTTTGGCCAGCATGCCATCGGCTGCCACCACCAATTGCGTCGGACAGGCAATGCGCTGGATGAAGGCCATCGCCTGTTCCTGAGTCAGACGCAGCGGCGATGGCAGGGTCAGACGGTTGTCGGTGCGCCAGGTGTAACCGCCGGGCACCGGCATCAGGCCACGTTGCGCCAGCAGTTCGGCGGCTTCACGACTGACCGCCACCAGGCCTTTCATGCGCACTTCGATAGCCCGGTCGAGGGTGGCGTAGACCGGTTTGCGTTTTTCCCGCAAATCAAGCTGTGCCTGCAGCGCCATGCCCAAGCGTTCGGCGGCGTTTTCGCCTTTATCCGTAGGAGGAATCACCCCGTCGATCAATGCCAGATGGGTGATGCGCTCCGGCAACGACCCCGCCAGCACCAGCGAAACAATCGCCCCCAGCGAATGCCCGAGCAGGCCGAAGCGCTGCCAGCCCAGCTGTTCGGCGACTTGCAGCACGTCATGGGCGTAGTCCCACAAGGCGTAACCCGCGCCGACCGGACGATGTCCCGAATGGCCATGACCGGCCATGTCCAGTGCCACAATGCGCAAGCCTTTGAGCTTCGGCGCCAGGCGAGCGAAGCTGTTGGCGTTATCCAGCCAGCCATGCAGGGCAATCACCGGCAACCCGTCTTCCGGGCCGAAAATATGCGCCGCCAGCTCGATATGCGGCAGGCTCAGGCGCACTTCTTCGACCGACGGGCTCATGCGCAATCCTTGTGCTGGCGGTTTTCCCAGCGACTGAACAGGTTTTTCAGCAACTGCGCGGTGTCCTGCGGACGCTCAAGGGGAAACATGTGACCGCCGGGCACGGTCAGCGACTCGCCCTGAGGCAGGCGCCCGACGTGCCGGGCGTGATGATTCATCACCACGCGACTCTTGTGTCCGCGTACCACCGCCAGTGGCACCTGAAGCTGTCGGGTTCGCCCTGGGCTGGTGTGCGGCACACCGCGATAAATAATGATCTCGGTGGCCGGATCGAAGCGCAGGCGCAACTTGTCGCCGACCTTGTGCAAACCGTGTTGCAGGTAGGCGTCGAAACACTCGGGATCGAAGCCACGGAACAGAGTCTTGCCGGCAAAGTAGCTGCGGGCACTGTCGAGGTCGGCGAATTCTTCGCGTCGTCCCAATGTGCGACCGGCCGGAGTGAGTTTATCGATGAAGCCAAAACGCTTCGCTGCGCGGATCACCCAGCGATCGGTGCGGGTCAGCACCGGCGAATCGAGCATCACCACCCCGCGATACAGCTCAGGGCAACGCAGTGCGGCGTGCAGGTGCAGCATTCCGCCGAAGGAATGGCCAACGCCCCACACCGGCTCGTCCTGTTGTTGCAGGTGGTGAATCAGCTCGTCGACCAGGTGGTACCAGTTGTCACCCGCCGGGAAACGCGGATCGTGGGCATGCTGCTCCAGATGCGTCACCCGGAACTCGGGCGCCAGCGCCGAGAACAGCTTGCCGTAGGTGCCGGAAGGGAAACCGTTGGCGTGGGCGAAGAAGATCGGTTGCGACATACGGGCAAATCCATGGGCGGTAAACGTGGCGTTGATTGTCCGTAAGACCGCGTTCCACAGCAATGACCGTAACTGCCAGGAATGATGACAGTCCGGTCAAGGCTATGACGGATCGGTCAGCGTGCCGGCGGTTGCTCGCCCAGCGGCACCACGGCCATGGTCAGGCGCGACACACAACTGGCCTTGCCTTCATCGCTGGTCAGGCGGATGTCCCAGACATGGGTCGTGCGACCGATATGAATCGGCTTGGCCACTGCCGTCACCCGTCCGCTGCGCAGGCCGCGCAAATGGTTGGCGTTGATTTCCAGGCCCACGCAATAGAACTTGCTGGCGTCGATGCACAGGTAACTGGCCATGGAGCCGACGGTCTCGGCCAGCACCACCGAGGCGCCGCCATGCAGCAGGCCGTAAGGCTGATGGGTGCGATGGTCGATGACCATGCTGGCCGTCAGCGATTCCTCGTCGAAGGACTCGAAGCGGATGTCCAGCACTTCGCCGATGGTGTTTTTTTGGATTGCGTTCAACTGCTCGATGTTGGGAGTGGTGCGCCACAAGGTCATCGCAGGCTTCCTTTGTTGTTTTGATCGTCACTCAATCCTGCCACAGCACCGCCTCGCTGCGCTCGCTCCATTCTTCGAAGCGCGCGCCGTAGGTGTCTTCGATGACGTTGCGCTTGATCTTCAGGGTCGGCGTGAGGAAGCCGTTTTCCACCGCCCAACTGTCCTTGACCACCACCAGGCGGCGCAGGCGTTCGTGCTTGTCGAGCACGGCGTTGACCTCCTCCAGCAGTTTTTCCAGGCTCGAATGCAATTGCGGTCGTGCGTCTTCATGCCCGGCAGCCGAGATCACACACAGCCCCAAAGGAGCGCTCAGACCATCGCCGACCACGCAGACCTGCTCGATCCTTGTATGCACGGCGAGACGGTTTTCAATCGGCGCCGGAGCAACGTACTTGCCTTTGCTGGTCTTGAAGATTTCCTTGAGCCGCCCGGTCAGGCGCAAACGACCTTCGGCATCCTGTTCACCCTTGTCGCCGGTGCGCAGGAAGCCGTCGGCGGTCAGGGTCTCGGCGGTTTTCTGCGGTTCCTTGAAATAGCCCAGCATGTTGGCCTGGCTGCGCACCTGCACTTCGCCAGACTCGTCGATGCGCACCTCGACATCAGGACATGGCCGGCCGATCCAGCCTTCCTTGTATTGCCCCGGCAGGCAGATATGCGAATAGCCGCAACTCTCGGTCATGCCGTAGACCTCCAGCACGTCGAGCCCGAGCTTCTGATACCAGCGCAACAAGGTCAGCGGCACCGGCGCCGCTCCGGACAACGCCACGCGCAAGGCGTCTAGCCCCAAGCCGGCCAGCACCTTGTGGCCGATCCGTTTACCGATAAAGGGCAGACCGAGGAGGAAATCCAGGCGTTTCGCCGGGATCTTGCTGTAGACGCCCATCTGGAATTTGGTCCAGATCCTCGGCACGCCAAACATCGCCGTCGGCCGCGCCCGTCTCAGATCGTCAAGAAACGTATCGAGACTCTCGGCAAAGAAAACGGTTTGCCCGGTATAGATCGACGCCAGTTCGACGAACATCCGTTCAGCTACATGGCACAGCGGCAGATAGGACAGCAGCCGGTCGTTTTCATTGAGGCCGAACAATTGCGTGCCGCGAGTCGTTGCGAACCCGAGGTTGGCAAAACTGTGCATCACGCCTTTGGGCAGACCGGTGGTGCCGGAGGTGTAGATGATGGTCGCCAGTTGCTCGGCGACGGGTCGCGGGTCGTCCTGAATCGGTGAATAACGTTGCAGGTCGCCCCAGTTGAAATCGAACTCGCCCGGCGGATGCAGCGGCAGGCTGATGGTTGGCAGATCCGCTGGCACCCCGACCGACATCCCCGGCCAGTCATCCAGTTTGCCGACGAAGGCCAGTACGCTTTCGGAATGGCTGAGGACCTGATTGACCGAGTCGGCAGTGAGGTTGGGATAGAGCGGCACGGAAACATGCCCGGCCATCCAGATCGCCAGGTCGGCGATGATCCAGTGGGCGCAGTTTTTCGAGATCAGCGCGATGTGGCTGCCCTGGGGCAACTCCCGGGAGCGCAGCCAGTGTGCGGCGCAGCGGGCCTGATGGCCGACGTCGGCCCAGGTCAGCGTCTCGACCTGCCCGCCGCCAATGGGCTGCACCAGGAAGCGCTGGCGCGGGTGCCGAGCCTCGCGTTCGTAGAACACGTCCAGCGGCAATCGAAAAGCAGCAGACATGCGACTCGCTCCTTTCTTTTTGGGATGGAGCAAGCGTAGTCAACCAAGCAAGTGCTTGGTTGACTATTTCATACAAAAAATTTCACGGATGTTTGAGGCTGTTGAGCGTCATCGAACCGATCAGCAACTCACTGTGCTCAAGCTCGGCCAGCCCGGCGGTGCTGACCTTTTCCGGCGGATAACCGGCGCCGTGTTGCAGGTAACTGAGCAGATGCCCGACCAGCGGATTGTGGCTGACCAGCAGCACATTGCTTACCGACACCAGTTGCTCGGCGACGCGGTCCGGATCGACTTCCGGGGTCAGCCATTCGACCGTGCGGATCTCCGGCTCGAAACCCAGCGCCTCGCGCACCAGCTGCGCAGTCTGCTGCGCACGCAAGTACGGGCTGGCGTAGATCGCCGTCAGTGGCTGGCCCATCAATCGGGCGGCGCTGCTGAGCACTTCCTTGCGGCCATGAGCGGTCAGTTCCCGCTCCGAATCGGGGCGCGAGCCATAGGGCTCGGCCTCGCCGTGACGCAATACCCAGAGTTTCATAGCTTGGGTTCCTCATCCCGGGCCGGATGCGGTGCCGGCGCGACGACGTGTGGCGCTTCACCTTCCGGGGTACGCGGCGCCGGCCAGTCGGCGAACGGCCAGGGTTTCTGGTCGCTGTGGAAGCTGCCGAACCGGCCGATCTGGGCCAGGAACTGGCTCAGGCTGTCGCCGAAATTCATCAGACCGGCGCTCGGGGCGCCATAGATCAAACGATAGATCAGTTGCACCAGCACCACCGCGCCGAGGATGAACTGCGCCACCTGCCAGACCAGGATGTAGACGATCATCCACAACACCCGCAGCAGGATGGATTCGTACTTGGCTTCGGTTTTCGGATCGTTCATGTCTAGCTCCCCTGCCCTGAAATAAAAGGCAATCAGTTGAAACCGCTGGTGGAAATGAAGTCGACGTCGGTCTTGGGCTCGGCGCGCATCAACAGGCCGATCACCTGTTCCAGCGTGCGCCCTTCGAACAGGATCGCGTGGAGCCCGGCGACCAGCGGCATGTACACGCCGACTTCCTGGGCCTTGGCCTTGAGCACTTTCAGGGTGTTGACCCCTTCGGCCACTTCACCAAGGCGCGACACCGCTTCATCGAGGCTCAAGCCCTGACCGAGAGCGAAACCGACCTGATAGTTGCGGCTTTTCGGCGACGAGCAGGTGACGATCAGGTCGCCCACCCCGGCCAGACCGAGGAAGGTCATCGGGTTGGCGCCCTGATTCACCGCAAACCGGGTCATCTCGGCCAGGGCACGGGTGATCAGCATGCTTTTGGTGTTCTCGCCCATCTCCAGCGCCACCGCCATGCCGGCAATGATCGCGTAGACGTTTTTCAGTGCCCCGCCCAGCTCCACGCCGAAGCGGTCGGCACTGGCGTAGACACGGAAAGTGCGGCCATGCAGCGCGGCCTGCACTTCTTTGCACAGTTCTTCGTCTTCGCTGGCGACCACCGTGGCCGTCAGCGCGTGTTCGGCGATTTCCCGAGCCAGGTTCGGCCCGGACAGCACGCCGATGCGCGCCTGCGGAGCGATTTCTTCGAGGATCTGGCTCATCAGTTTGAAGGTGTGGGCTTCGATGCCCTTGGTCAGGCTGACCAGCATCTTGCCGCTCAGGCGCTCGGCATGCGCCGCCAATACTGTGCGCAGTGCGCTCGATGGCAACGCAACAAAGCACAACTCGCAGGCATCGAGGGTTTCCTGCAGGTCGGTGACGGCCGTCACGCCCGGCAGAATCTTGATGCCCTTGAGATAACGCGGGTTCTCGCGATTGACCCGGATGGCCTCGGCCTGCTCGGGGTCACGCATCCACTGCCGGACTTGATGGCCGTTCTCGGCCAACAGATTGGCCACGGCGGTACCGAAACTTCCGCCTCCCAGGACCGCAATCGGGCGCTGTTCAGTCATATGTAATCCGTTAATCCATACCAGTGGCGATGCGGGCATTATACGGAGCGGCCCCTTCTCGGACAGCCCCGGCGTCAATTACCCGCACTTGTAGGAAGAAGACCAATAAAACCGAGGAAAATGCCCGCAACGTGACTGGAAAAGTCACTGTCCTCGGTTAACATGCGCGCCAATTCTTTGCTATCAAGGCTGCGTCGTGTTTTCTGGCACTCCCTCCCCGCGTTCGTCCCTGCTGCTGGCGCTGCTGTTCAGCCCGATGTTGCTGGCGGACGACCTGTTTCTCGACAGCGAGGCCTTGCCCCAGATCCTCACGGCCACGCGCCTGAAACAGTCGCCGGCGGAAGTCCCCGGCAGCATGACCGTGATCGACAGCGAACTGATCAACGCCAGCGGTGCCCGGGACATCAGCGAACTGCTGCGCCTGGTGCCCGGCATGATGGTCGGCAACATCAGCGGCAATCAGGCGGTGGTGAACTATCACGGCACCAACGCCACCGAAGCGCGGCGCATGCAAGTGTTGATCGACGGCCGCTCGGTGTACCGCGCCGGCCTGGCCACGGTGGACTGGAGCGACATCCCGGTGGCCATGGAAGACATCGAACGCATCGAAGTCTTTCGCGGCCCGAACACCGTCAGCTATGGCGCCAACGCGCTGATGGCAGTGGTCAACATCATCACCCGCAACCCGGCCGACAGCCACGGCACACGGCTGAAAATCACCCGTGGCCAACGGGGCATCAACGACTTCTATGCCAGCCAGGGAACGGGCTGGAACGGCGGCGACCTGCGTCTGTCGCTCTCGGGCCAGGAAGATGACGGCTTCGACAGCGACCGCACCGGCGCCGATTACCGCGACAGCCGCCGCTTGAACCGCTTCAGCCTTGCCGTGAGCCAGACCCTCAGCGACAACCAGAGCCTGGACTGGCAGCTCAATGCCAAGGACGGAACCAACCAGCGGCCTTACACCTATCGCCCGGTGTTCTCGGGGATTACCGCTGCCGGGAACAATTCCGACGTGATCGCCAAGGATTACGCCGGCTCGGTGCGCTGGAACCTGGACATCAACCCCGACCACAGCCTTTATGTACAAGGCTCTGCGCAACACTGGGATCGCCAGCAGACCTGGCGAGCCTGTGATGCCGAGGTGTCCTTCAGTCCGCAACTCACGGAGCTGTGGCAACTCAACCCCAATTACACCGAGCAACTGGCGCGCAACATCACCCGCTACACCGGGCCCGGTGCCGCGCCCGGCACGCCAACGGAAATGGCCCTGGCCAATCAGGTGCTCGATCAATGGCGTAACGGCGCCAGCCGGACGCTGTGCGGCGACATCGACCAGAGTGCCCGGGAATCGCGCTATGACCTGGAGTTGCAGGACACCCTCAGCCTGTCCGACAGTCTGCGTCTGGTCAGCGGCCTGAACTATCGTTACGACCGGGCCGATTCCGAGACCTATTTCAACGGAACGCTGGACGACACCACGTGGCGCGCCTTTGGCCAACTGGAATGGCGCGCCAGCGAGCACTGGCTGTTGCAGGGCGGCGCCATGTTTGAAAACACTCAGTTGATCGGCAGTTCGCTGACGCCCAGGTTTGCCGTCAATTACCTGATCAACCCGCGCCACAGCCTGCGTGCGGTGTACTCGGAAGCGATCCGTTCGCCGGACATGTTCGAGAACAACGTCAACTGGAGTTATCAGGTGACCAACCTGCGCCCGTCCGCCTATGGCCAGTCTTCGGCCCGCTACTTCGTCAAGACCCGGGGCCCCGGCGATCTGGACCAGGAGCACATGCGCTCGCGGGAACTCGGCTACAACGGCTTTTTCCCGGAATGGGGCCTGGCGCTGGACGTGAAGCTCTTCTACGACGAAATCACCGGGATGATCAGCGAGCCGCTGCGCAACAATCAGTACATCGCCAGCAACGCCAACGATTCACGCTTTCGCGGCACCGAAACCCAGCTGGACTGGCGCCTGAGTGCGGCCGATCGACTGCGCCTGACTTACGCCTACGTCGACGCCGAAGCAAGCAATCCGCTGGACCAACAGTTCACCGCACGCAACAGCGGCTCGGCCGGCTGGCTGCGCGATTGGGGCCAAGGCTGGAACAGCGCCCTCTTCTATTACGGTGACAACGCCCTCAACGGCTATCGCTTTGAGCGGGTCGACACGCGCATCGCCAAACGCATCCCGCTGGGCAAGGCCCAACTGCAACTGGCCGGCGTGCTGCAACAGCGTCTGGACAATGAGCCGACCACCTTCGTCGACAACAATTACGACGAACGCCGGGTGATGTACTTCAGCGCCGAGCTGGAGTTCTAGATGCGTTACGCCATGTCACGGAAGATGCCAACGGCCGCCCAATGGCTGGCCGGACTGTGCCTGTTCCTGACAGCCTGGCTGCACGGCGTGGCGGTACAGGCGGCCGACATTCTGCTGACCGGCGCCGAGGAAAGCCCCGGTGTGCAATCGTTCGTCCAGGCCCTGAGCGAACTGCGCCCCACCGACCGCGTACACTTCCAGCCACTGGCGAGCCTGCCGGCGCCGGGCAAGCTGCCGTCCAGCCTGCGTCTGATCCTGCTCGACCTGCCGAGCCTGGACTGGCGTATGCAGGAACCCCAGGGACCGGCGACACTGGTCCTGCGCATCAGCCGCCTGCAGGCCCGGCAACGCTTCGGCACCGCGCAACCACCCCACTTGAGTCTGCTGTGGAGCGATCCGCCGCTGAGTCGCCAGTTGCAACTGATCCGGCGGATCCTGCCTCAGGCTCAGCGGGTCGGCGTGCTGTTCGATCAGCACAGCGAGTTCCTGCTCAAGGAACTGCAATCGGCCGCCCGGCCGCTGAATCTGCAAATCGTCCCACAGCGCTGGGACAACACCCACGACAGCCGCCCCTTGCAGACCGTGCTGAAAAACAGTGATGTGTTGCTGGGCCTCGACGACCCTGACCTGTACAACCCGAGAACCGCGAAGAATCTGCTGCTCAGCAGCTATTCGCGACAACTGGCGCTGATCGGTCCGAACGTCTCGTTCGTGCGCGCCGGCAGCCTCGCCAGTACTTACAGCGACCAGAGTGACTGGCTGACGGTGCTCGACGAATTGCTCGACCGCCCTCCGGCCACCTGGCCGAGAGCGCTCTACCCCGGGCGTTTTAAAGTTTCAAGCAATGCGCAGGTGGCTCGTTCATTAGGGATAGAGCCGATGAATGAAGCGTCTGTTGCCGCAGAGCTGGCCGAAGGAGAGCGCCGCCCATGATTTTCCGCCGTTGGGACATCAATACCCGCACCCAGTTGATCAGCCTGGGCCCTGCGCTATTGCTGACCTTGCTGTTGATCAGTTTTTTCACCTTCGTGCGCATCCAGGATTTGCGCCAGGAGCTGAACCACACCGGCCAACTGATCGCCAACCAGCTAGCGCCCGCTACCGAGTACGGGGTGATTTCCGGCAACAACGAGGTATTGGAAAGCCTGCTCAAAGCCACACTGGCCACACCCAATGTGCGGTTCCTGGAAATCCAGGACAGCGCCAACCGGATTCTGGCGTATGTCGAACAACCGTCGGACACCCATAAGCGCCCGCATCAGGTCGAAGTGTTCCAGTCACCGGTGCGGCTGCAACGGATTGCCTTGCACAATGATTTCTTTCAGGACGGCAAGACCAACAATGGCGGTGCCAGCGAGGATTATCTGGGGCGGGTGATCGTCGGCCTGTCCAACGATGCGTTCAGCCAGCGCCAACAGGAAATCCTGCTCAAGGCCGGGATCCTGGCGCTGTTCGCCCTGCTGTTCACATTTGTCCTGGCACGGCGACTGGCCGGCAGCCTGTCGCAGCCGATCCGCGATATCGGCGATGCGGTCAAGGCGATTCAGGACGGTGACTACAAGACCCCGCTGCCGATTGTCGATGACACCGAGTTGGGCGCCCTCTCGCAGCACATCAACAATCTGGCCCAGGCGCTGGAACAGGCCAGCCGCGAACAGCACCAGGCCATGGCGCAGCTGATCCAGACGCGTGAAGAGGCGGAAAAGGCCAACAACGCCAAGTCGGACTTCCTGGCCATGATGAGCCATGAACTGCGCACGCCAATGAACGGTGTCCTGGGCATGCTGCAATTGCTGGAAACCACCGAGATGACCGAGGAGCAGATCGAGTACGCGGCGCTGGCTTCCGAGTCCACCGAGCATTTGCTCAAGGTGATCAACGACATTCTGGATTTCTCGCGCATCGAGCGTTCGGAACTGGAGCTGGAGCACATCCCGTTCAACCTCGCCGACCTGATCGGCGCGTGCGCGCAATCGTTCCAGCACAGCGCGGCGCAGCGTGGCCTGGAGTTGCAACTGCGGATCCCCGAAGACCTGCGCGGTTTGCAGGTACAGGGTGACCCGACGCGGATCCGGCAGATTCTGGTCAATCTGGTGGGCAACGCGTTGAAGTTCACCGAACAGGGGCGCGTCAGCATCGAGGCGCAGTGGCAGTCGCTGGATCACGAATTGCTGTGGTTCACCTGCTCGGTGCGCGACAGCGGCATCGGGATTTCTTCGGAAAGCCTGGAATTGATGTTCAACGCGTTCCAGCAGGCTGACAGCTCTATTTCGCGTCGTTATGGCGGGACCGGTCTGGGCCTGCCGATCGCCCGCACCCTGGCCGAACGCATGGGCGGCACCTTGCGCGCGCAAAGCGAAGAAGGTCGCGGCTCGGTGTTTACCCTGGAAATTCCGCTGGCTCTATATAAGCAGGCATTGCCGATGCTGGCAGCGCCGCGCGCAATCGATGGCAATGCTCACGGCGAAGGCCGCAATGTCCTGCTGGTGGAGGACAACCCGGTCAACCAGACCGTGATCGAGGCCATGTTGCGCAGCCTGGGCTTCACTGTCAGCGTCGCCACCGATGGCATGCAGGCTGTACGCAGTGCCGGGGGCAGTCGTTACGAAGCGATCCTGATGGACTGCCGTTTGCCGATCATCGACGGTTACGAGGCGACCCGCCAGATCCGCCGCCTGCCCGGCTGCGGCCATGTTCCGATCATCGCCCTGACGGCCAATGCGTTGCAGGGCGACCGGGAAAACTGCCTGTCGGCGGGCATGAACGATTACCTGGCCAAGCCGTTCAAACGCAATGACCTGCAGCAGATTCTGCAGCGCTGGGTGCAGTAGAGAGGCCCTTTCGAGCATCTGCGACTGGCGTGAAAAGCGAAAGTGCGGCAGTCTTAGGCACCCGAACGAGCCTCAAAAGGGGCTTGAATAAAAATTTCAGTGCACAAGTGTACATTCATGTCCTTGGTGCTGTGACTTTCACCACAACGCAATAGTCTATGAGTAGGCTGCCGGTTCGAGGCATGAACGCGTCGATCGGTCGGGAAGATTTGCCCCACCTGCCGCATGGGATTATTGAGGAGCTCGCATGACCAAACAAAACGCCTTTACTCGGGAAGACCTGCTGCGCTGCAGTCGCGGTGAGCTGTTCGGCCCAGGTAACGCGCAACTGCCCGCCCCGAACATGCTGATGGTGGATCGCATCACCCTGATCAGCGAAGAAGGCGGCAAGTACGGCAAAGGTGAATTGGTCGCCGAGCTGGATATCAACCCTGACCTGTGGTTCTTCGCTTGCCACTTCGAGGGCGATCCGGTGATGCCGGGCTGCCTGGGTCTGGACGCCATGTGGCAACTGGTCGGTTTCTTCCTGGGCTGGCAAGGCCTGCCGGGCCGCGGCCGTGCGCTGGGTTCGGGCGAAGTGAAATTCTTCGGCCAGGTCCTGCCGACCGCCAAGAAAGTCACCTACAACATTCATATCAAACGCGTCCTGAAGGGCAAGCTGAACCTGGCCATCGCCGACGGTTCGGTGACTGTCGACGGTCGCGAAATCTACACCGCCGAAGGCCTTCGCGTCGGCGTGTTCACCTCCACTGACAACTTCTAAGGGTTATTCGCATGCGCCGCGTCGTTATCACTGGTCTGGGCATCGTTTCGTGCCTGGGCAATGACAAAGAGACCGTCTCCGCTAACCTGCGTGCAAGCCGCCCTGGCATCCGGTTCAACCCGGAATATGCCGAAATGGGTCTGCGTAGCCAGGTTTCCGGCTCCATCGACCTCAACCTTGAAGAACTGATCGATCGCAAGATCTATCGTTTCGTCGGCCACGCAGCGGCTTACGCCTACCTGGCCATGAAAGACGCCATCGCCGATTCCGGTCTGACCGAAGAGCAGGTGTCCAACCCGCGTACCGGCCTGATCGCAGGCTCGGGCGGTGCGTCGACCCTGAACCAGATGGAAGCGCTGGACATCCTGCGCGAAAAAGGCGTCAAGCGCGTCGGCCCATACCGTGTAACGCGGACCATGAGCAGCACCGTTTCGGCGTGCCTGGCCACTCCGTTCAAGATCAAGGGCCTGAACTACTCCATCGCGTCTGCCTGCGCCACCAGTGCTCACTGCATCGGTACCGCCATGGAACAGATCCAGATGGGCAAGCAGGACATCGTGTTCGCCGGTGGCGGTGAAGAGGAGCACTGGAGCCAGTCGTTCCTGTTCGACGCAATGGGCGCCCTGTCCAGCAAGCGCAACGACACCCCGGAAAAAGCCTCCCGTGCCTACGACGCCGACCGTGACGGTTTCGTCATCGCTGGCGGTGGCGGCATGGTCGTGGTCGAGGAGCTGGAACACGCTCTGGCCCGTGGCGCGAAGATCTACGCGGAAATCGTCGGCTACGGCGCGACGTCCGACGGTTACGACATGGTGGCTCCAAGCGGCGAAGGCGCCATCCGCTGCATGCAGCAGGCGCTGTCCACCGTCGACACCCCGATCGACTACCTGAACACCCACGGCACCTCGACTCCGGTCGGCGACGTTGCGGAAATGAAAGGTGTGCGTGAAGTGTTCGGCGACAAGGCCCCGGCCATCAGCTCCACCAAGAGCCTGTCGGGTCACTCCCTGGGCGCCGCCGGCGTTCACGAAGCGATCTACTGCATGCTGATGATGGAAGGCAACTTCATCGCCGGTTCCGCCAACATCGACGAGCTGGACCCTGAAGTGGCCGATCTGCCGGTGCTGACCCAGACCCGCGAGAACGCCACCATCAACACCGTGATGAGCAACAGCTTCGGCTTCGGTGGCACCAACGCCACCCTCGTGCTGAAGCGCTGGGAAGGCAAGTAATTCCTTTCCGCTGAGCCGCACATGAAAACGCCCCGACTGGTTCGGGGCGTTTTTTTTCGCCTGGAGAAAAGCGTTTTTCAGCCGCTCCAAGATGAAACTTCTGTCATGCAACTTACCGCCCTGCGACTGAATGTCGCGGATTCAGCGGGCTCCAGCGCTGTTGCAGACTTCGCAAGAATACATTGCACAAATCGAGCGTTTACTTAGCAGGCTAACAAATTTTATAAAAGAGTCCTGCACACGCCTTGCTGCAGATAACAGAGATTGGAGCTAGCAGATGACTGTAAAAGTAACTGAACGCGACGATTCACACATGTCCCATGAAGGCGTAGCCGCCGGCGTACGGATCTGGGATGTGCATCAACAAGACTTGCTGGTCGGCATGTTCCACAACGAGATCGACGCCCACAACTACAAGGCCGAACTGGAACTGCAAGAACGGCAGCGGGATCTGAAATCCGCCTGAACCGAAACCACAGCATTGAAAACGACAAACCCCGCCATTGGCGGGGTTTGTCGTTATCGGGTGTTTCAGGACCGCGTCGCGGCCCGACGGAACCCGATTACCACATCAGATCATCAGGGATCACATAAGCCGCGTACGGATCGTCCTCGGCATTGACCTCTTCAACCTTCTCGTTGAGCTGCACGATGCGCTGCGGATCGCGCTCCTGAATCTTCAGGGCCGCTTCACGAGGAATCACTTCATAACCGCCGGCATGGTGCACGATCGCCAGCGAACCGCTGCTGAGCTTGTTGCGCATCAGCGTGTTGACCGAGATGCGCTTGACCTTCTTGTCGTCAACGAAGTTGTAGTAGTCCTCGGTGGTCAGCTTCGGCAGGCGCGAGACTTCGATCAACTGCTTGACCTGCGCCGCGCGAGCCTTGGCCTCGGCCTTTTCCTGCTGCTGACGGTTCAGCTCCTGGTCACGCTTGACCTTCTCGGCCTGAGCTTCCTGGGCAGCACGCTGCTGGGAGTCGTCCAGTTCGATCTGGCCCTTGTGGGCCAGACGCTGTTGTTTCTGTTTGTCTTTGCTGACCTGTTTGGCCTGCTTTTGGTTGACCAGTCCTGCCTTGAGCAACTGGTCGCGAAGGGAAAGGCTCATTGATGCTTACTCACTTGGGCAACGGCTCAGCCGCAGCTGGGCAAATTCTTTTCCTGACGTTTGGCTTCACCCCACAGGGCGTCCAACTCTTCGAGGGTGCAATCTTCCATGGGGCGGTGGGTGTCGCGCAATGCCTGTTCGATAAAACGGAAGCGTCGTTCGAACTTGCCATTGGCGCCACGCAGTGCAGTTTCCGGATCGACCTTCAGGTGCCGGGCCAGATTGACCACGGAAAACAGCAGGTCGCCGATTTCGTCCGCCACCGCTTGCGGATCATTCTCGGACATGGCTTCGAGCACTTCATCGAGCTCCTCGCGCACCTTGTCCAGCACCGGCAGGGCGTCCGGCCAGTCGAAACCGACCTGCCCTGCGCGCTTCTGCAATTTGGCCGAGCGGGACAACGCCGGCAACGCAGCCGGTACATCGTCGAGCAGTGACAGTTGCTGCGGCTCGGCGGATTTCTCGGCGCGTTCTTCGGCCTTGATCTCCTCCCAGCGCTGCTTGACCTGCTCTTCGTTCAGACGCGGCACGTCCAGCGGCGCATACAGATCGCCGGTGGGGAATACGTGTGGATGACGACGAATCAGCTTGCGGGTGATGCTGTCGACTACCCCGGCAAATTCGAACCGCCCTTCTTCCCGCGCCAGCTGGCTGTAATACACCACCTGAAACAGCAGATCGCCCAACTCGCCCTGCAAGTGATCGAAGTCGCCGCGCTCGATGGCGTCGGCGACTTCGTAGGCTTCCTCGAGAGTGTGCGGGACGATGGTCGCGTAAGTCTGCTTGATGTCCCACGGGCAACCGTACTGCGGATCCCGCAGACGGTTCATCAGGTGCAACAGGTCTTCAAGGCTGTAGGTCGGTTTCATGGAGTCCGGTTACGTCGCGTCTCGATGATGTTCGGCAACTGGGAAATCCGCCCCAGTAACCGGCCCAGTGCGTCCAGTCCCGGAATCTCGATGGTCAGGGACATCAGCGCAGTGTTGTCCTCTTTGTTCGAGCGGGTGTTGACCGCCAGCACGTTGATCCGCTCGTTGAGCAGCACCTGCGAAACGTCACGCAGCAGACCGGAACGGTCGTAGGCGCGGATGACGATGTCCACCGGATAGGTGAGCACCGGCACCGGGCCCCAGCTGACCTGGATGATCCGCTCCGGCTCGCGCCCGGCCAGTTGCAGCACCGAGGCGCAGTCCTGACGGTGAATGCTCACGCCGCGCCCTTGAGTGATGTAACCGACGATCGCATCGCCCGGCAACGGCTGGCAGCAGCCGGCCATCTGGGTCATCAGGTTGCCGACGCCCTGGATCTGGATGTCGCCGCGCTTGCCCGGCTTGTAGCCGGTGGCCTTGCGTGGAATCAGTTCCAGCTGTTCGTTGCCGCGCTCCGGCTCGACCAGTTGTTGCGCCAGGTTGACCAGTTGTGCCAGACGCAGATCGCCGGCCCCGAGGGCGGCGAACATGTCTTCGGCGGTTTTCATGTTGGCCTTGTCGGCCAGCTTGTCGAAATCCACCGCCGGCAGACCGAGGCGATTGAGTTCACGCTCGATCAGGGTCTTGCCCGCCGCGACGTTCTGGTCGCGAGCCTGCAGCTTGAACCAGTGAACGATCTTCGCCCGCGCCCGGGACGTGGTGACGTAACCGAGGTTCGGGTTCAGCCAGTCGCGGCTCGGCGTGCCGTGCTTGCTGGTGATGATCTCGACCTGTTCGCCGGTCTGCAGGCTGTAGTTGAGCGGCACGATGCGCCCGTTGATCTTCGCGCCACGGCAGTTGTGACCGATTTCGGTGTGCACGCGGTAGGCGAAGTCCAGCGGCGTCGCGCCCTTCGGCAAGTCGATGGCGTGACCGTCCGGGGTGAAGATATAGACCCGGTCCGGTTCGATATCGACCCGCAGCTGTTCGGCCAGGCCGCCGATGTCGCCCAGTTCCTCGTGCCACTCGAGCACCTGACGGAGCCAGGAGATTTTCTCTTCGTAGTGGTTCGAGCCGGATTTGACGTCGGTACCCTTGTAACGCCAGTGCGCGCAGACGCCGAGCTCGGCTTCTTCGTGCATCGAATGGGTCCGGATCTGGACTTCCAGCACCTTGCCTTCCGGACCGATCACCGCGGTGTGCAGCGAGCGGTAGCCGTTCTCTTTCGGGTTGGCGATGTAGTCGTCGAACTCTTTCGGAATGTGCCGCCACAGGGTGTGGACGATGCCGAGCGCGGTGTAGCAGTCGCGCATTTCCGGCACCAGCACTCGTACAGCGCGCACGTCGTAGATCTGGCTGAACTCCAGACCCTTGCGCTGCATTTTGCGCCAGATCGAATAGATGTGCTTGGCCCGGCCGCTGATGTCGGCGTCAACGCCGGTGGCCTGCAATTCGTCCTTGAGCTGGGTCATCACATCGGCGATGAAACGCTCACGGTCGAGCCGCCGCTCGTGCAGCAACTTGGCGATCTGTTTGTATTGATCAGGCTCGAGGTAACGGAAGGACAAGTCCTCCAGCTCCCATTTGATATGGCCGATGCCGAGACGGTGGGCCAGCGGCGCATAGATGTCGAAGACTTCCCGGGCGACCCGGTTGCGCTTCTCGTCATCGGCGGTTTTCACCGCACGGATCGCGCAGGTGCGTTCGGCGAGTTTGATCAGCGCAACGCGTACGTCGTCGACCATCGCCACCAGCATCTTGCGCAGGTTTTCCACCTGGCCCTGGGTGCCCATCACCATCGACTGGCGCGGGCTGAGACTGGCACTGATCGCCGCCATGCGCTGCACGCCGTCAATCAGTTTGGCGACCACCGGGCCGAAGCGCTGGCTGACCGCTGCCAGTTCGATCTGGCCTTCGCGCACGCCACGGTAAAGCACCGCCGCGACCAGCGAATCCTGATCGAGCTTGAGATCGGCGAGGATCTCGGCGATCTCGAGGCCGGTGCTGAAACTGCCGCTGCCTTCGGACCAGAGATTCTTTGCCGCGTTGGACTGTTGCTCGGCCTGTCGAGCGTACTCACAGGCCTCCTTCAAGGCTTCGCGATCCAGTGCCAGATCGACACTGACCGCATGATCGAGCCAAGCCTCGAGATTGATACTGCCGTCGGTGTTGATCGGCTGGTGTGCTCTCACCTGTACCATCTTGCTTTACCTTCCCTACGACGCAGACTCAATGCGTCAAATCACTGACCTTGATTGCCCGTGCGCACTCGCGGGGCTAAGACGAGTGCTGCACGGGCCGATCAGTCGGATCAGACGAGCCATCCTAGCTCGCTTCAAATAACGCCATGGCCTCGACATGTGCCGTCTGAGGAAACATATCGAGAATCCCGGCACGTTTTAACCGGTAGCCCTGCTTGATCAATTCGACCGTATCGCGCGCCAGAGTTGCAGGGTTGCACGACACATACACCAACCGCTCGGCACCCAGGGTCGCGAGCTTGCGCACCACCTCGAAAGCACCGTCACGCGGTGGGTCCAAGAGTACCGCAGAAAAGCCGTTTCCGATCCATTCGGCATCGGTCAAAGGCTGGGATAAATCGGCCTGAAAAAACTTTGTGTTATGCAAATTGTTACTGGCAGCGTTGGCGGCGGCGCGATCGACCATGGTCTGCACGCCTTCGACCGCCACCACTTCACGCACGGTTTTGGCCAGCGGCAAGGCAAAGTTGCCCAGACCGCAGAACAGGTCGAGCACGCGCTCATCGGCGGTCGGTTTCAGCCAGTCCAGCGCCTGGGCGACCATGGCTTCGTTGACCCCGGCATTGACCTGAATGAAATCCCCCGGCCGCCAGGCCAGCTCCAGATCCCACTGCTCAAGGCGATAACCCAGCGACTGCGTGGCATCGACCGGCTGCGGCTCACCTTCGCCGTGCAACCACAACTGCGCCTCATGGAAGGCGCAGAAATCCTTGAGGATCGTCAGGTCAGCCTCGGACAACGGCGCCATGTGACGCAGCAGAACGGCCAGAGACGAGCCACTGAACAATTCCACATGCCCCAGCGCCTGAGGTTTGCTCAGGCGACGGAGCATCTCCGGCAAGCGGGTCATGATCGGCTGCAAGGGCTGTACCAGCACCGGGCATTCGTTGATCGCCACGATGTCCTGACTGCCGGCAGCGCGGAAACCGACCTCAAGGGTTTTGGCCTTGCTGTCCCAGCGCACGGCAATACGGGCGCGGCGACGGTAGCCGAATTCCGGACCGCTCAAGGGTGCGGCCCATTCCTCGGGCTCGACGCCGGCAACTCGTGAAAGCTGTTCGGCGAGCATGCGCTGTTTCAGGGCAAGCTGTTCGCCGTGGGGCAGATGCTGGACGCTGCAACCGCCGCAACGCCCGGCGTGCTGACAAGCTGCCGGGCGACGCAATTCGCTGGCGGTGAACACACGCTCGGTGCGCGCCTCGACCACTTTGCCGTGGGCGCCAAGCACCCGCGCCTCGACCTCTTCACCGGCGAGGGCGCCGAGGACGAACCAGGTCTTGCCTTCAAAAAACGCGATGCCGCGACCGTCATTGGCCAGGCGCTCGATCTTCAAGCGCTGCTTTTTGCCAGTCGGGAGTTGCGGGGCCTTGCTTCCGCCAGCGGGCTGGAAGCGCAGGCCTCTATCGTGCTTGGCCATCAGTTGGCCGCGTCGAAAATGCCGGTCGACAGGTATCGGTCGCCACGGTCACAGATGATCGCGACGATCACCGCGTTTTCAACTTCTTTGGACAGGCGCAACATCGCTGCCACCGCACCGCCCGAGGACACGCCACAGAAGATGCCTTCTTCCCGGGCCAGTCGACGGGTAACGTCTTCGGCTTCGCTTTGCGCCATGTCGACGATACGGTCGACACGATCAGCCTGATAAATCTTCGGCAGGTATTCCTGCGGCCAGCGGCGGATGCCGGGAATGGCCGAGCCTTCCATCGGTTGCAGGCCGATGATCTGCACGCTGTCGCTCTGCTCTTTCAGGTAGCGCGACACGCCCATGATGGTCCCGGTGGTCCCCATGGAGCTGACGAAATGGGTAATGGTGCCCTGGGTCTGACGCCAGATTTCCGGGCCGGTGGTGGTGTAGTGCGCTTCGGGGTTGTCGCCATTGGCGAACTGATCCAGCACCTTGCCACGACCTTCGGCTTCCATCCGCTGAGCCAGATCGCGAGCGCCTTCCATGCCCTCTTCCTGGCTGACCAGAATCAGCTCCGCGCCGTAAGCGGTCATCGCCGCCTTGCGCTCGGCGCTGGAGTTGTCCGGCATGATCAGGATCATCTTGTAACCCTTGATCGCGGCAGCCATCGCAAGGGCGATCCCGGTGTTGCCCGAGGTCGCTTCGATCAGCGTATCGCCGGCGTGGATCTGCCCGCGCAACTCGGCACGGGTGATCATCGACAGCGCCGGACGATCCTTCACCGAACCCGCAGGGTTGTTCCCTTCGAGCTTGAGCAATAGGGTGTTGCTGGTGACACCGGGCAGGCGCTGCAAACGCACCAGCGGCGTGTTGCCGACGCAATCGGCGATGGTTGGGTACTGCAAGGTCATGGCGTTTTTCGCAATCCGGACAGCGGGGGCGCCTATCATACCGGCAAACCTGCGCGGCCCATATCACGCAAAGTGCGGTGCTTATGGTTTCTTGGAATAAGCAGTAAAAGTCTCACCAGTGACGAGACTTTTTAAAGAGTGTCAGCAGTGCTGACACTTTCTTGTGCCGCTCACACAATCTGCGGACGACTCATGTCCACTGTGGGAGCTGGCTTGCCAGCGAAAGCGTCGGGACTGACGGCACTGTCATCCGCCACCAACCGCAGATTCAATCGCAATCCCGACTGGCCGTTCTCGGCCCATAAAGTCCCGCCCTGGCGCTGCACCGCATTCCTCGCAATGCTCAACCCCAGACCAAACCCACCGTCCCCCGGCCGCGAGCCGTCGAGCCGGGTGAACGGCGAGAAGATCCGTTCAAGATCCGCCTCGGCCACACCGCCGCCCTCGTCCTCCAGCCATAGATGCCAGTAATCCCCGTCACGCCGTCCATCCAGCCGCACGATGCCGCCCTTGGGCGAATGCCGGATCGCATTGCGCAGGATGTTTTCCAGCGCCTGGGCCAGGGTATTGAGGTTGCCGCGCACCCAGCACGATGCATCCACCGCACATTGCAACTGCCCTGTCGGACAGCAACTTTCGTAACAGGCGTTTTCCGTGAGCATTTCCCACAGGGCCTGGATCTGGATCGCTTCGTCCGGCAGCGGTGCACGTTCGGTTTCGAGCCAGGCCAGTTGCAGGGTGTCTTCGACCAGCCGCTGCATGCCATCGACTTCGCGGCCAATGCGCTCGCGCAACGGCAACAGCTCCTGCTCGCTTTCGCTGGCCACCCGCAGGCGACTCAGGGGTGTGCGAAGTTCGTGGGACAGGTCGCGCAGCAATTGCTGCTGCAGGGCAACGGTCGATTGCAGGCGTTCGGACATCGAATCGAAGGCCCGGGCCAGTTCGCCGAGCTCGTCCGGGCGCTGGGTGATGCCGCTCGACAGGCGCACATTCAATTGATCGGCGCGCCACGCGTTGGCCTGTTCACGCAGGTTGTTCAGCGGCACCACCAACAAACGGTAAAGGCCCACGCACAGCAGCAAGGTGAACAGACCGGGGATCACGCCATTGGTGATCACTCGCCAGAACACTCGATACTTGCCCGGCAGGAATCGCTCAGGCAGCTCGATGACCAGGCTGCCGGCGGCCGGTTCTGTGGGGAATGGCACGCGCAACCACGGTCGGCCCTGCTTGTGAATCGGCCAGTCGAGGCCGCGCAGAAAGGTCAGGTGCTGGATTTCCTGTGCGTTCAGCGGATCACTGCTCAGCGACTGCAGGTTGCCGCCGATCACGCCAACCCAGCCGGCCTCGCGCAATTCCATGCTCTGCAACCAGCGGTCAATGCCAACCCGCTGATCGCGCTGCCACGCCGCTTCGGCTTCGGCGGCATAACGGGCCAATGTGCCGCGCGCCTCGTCGGAGAGGAACTGGTTGCGCTCCTCCATATAGCGGCCCCAGGACCAGCTCAACCAGATCATCAGCAGACAGAACGCCACCAGCAGACAGGCCAGTTTCCAGAACAGCGAATGCCGGCCCGGCAGATCAGACACCTTCATCGACGGCGCTCAGAACATAGCCCTTGCCCCACACCGTGCGCACTTCCCGCTCGGTGTAGCCGATCGATTTGAGTTTGCGGCGGATCTGGCTGATGTGCATGTCGAGGCTGCGGTCGTGGGCCGCGTAGCCGCGCTGAAGCACATGCTGATAAAGGAAGGCCTTGCTCAGCACCTCTTCATCATTGCGATTGAGGGTTTCCAGCAAGCGGTATTCGCTGCGGGTCAGGCCGGCGGGCTGATCGTGGTAGGACACCTCGCACTGCTCATCGTCGAAATGCAGACCGCCCGCCGCTACAGGCTCAACGCTGATTGCCGGACGCCGATCGAGGGCGACCCGCCGCAGGATCGCTTCGATCCGCACGTGCAGCTCGGCCATGCTGAACGGCTTGGGCAGATAGTCGTCGGCCCCCAGGCGAAAACCGCTGATGCGATCGGCCTCGGCCCCCAGCGCCGACATCAGCAGCACCGGCGTGGAATGGCTCTGACGCAGTTGCGTCAGCACATTCAGGCCGTCGAGCCCCGGCAGCAGAATGTCCATCAACACCACATCGAACGGCTGGCGCCGGGCGATGCTCAGGCCTTCGCTGCCACTCTGGCACCAGGTGACCTGGAAGCCGCTGCGCCCCAGTTGCTCGTGAACATAGGCACCGAGTACGGGATCGTCCTCGATGGAAAGAATGCGTGGCTGGCCAACAGAGACAGGAGTCATGACTATCTGCAAATAATTCTCAGTTGGGCGATTATTCAAGATTGCCCGCCGCCCGGCAACCCAAGGTTGACCTGCCGGACAAATGACCGGCATCGAAACGACCGATCACGACATGATTTTTCCCGGGAATGCCCGCAAGCAAATCGCTACACTGCGCCCATGCCGCGTGCCGGAAGCACGCAAGAGTCAATGATCAGCGGGATGCAGGAGATAGGCGTGCTCAAGAAACTGGGAATCAAAGGTCGCGTGTTGCTGCTGACCCTGTTGCCGACCAGCCTGATGGCGCTGGTGCTGGGCGGCTATTTCACCTGGACGCAGCAGTCCGACCTGCAGGCCCAATTGATGCAGCGCGGCGAAATGATCGCCGAGCAACTCGCTCCGCTGGTGGCGCCGGCCATGGGCCACGGCGATGCCGAACTGCTTGAGCGCATCGCCACCCAGTCCCTTGAACAGCCGGACGTGCGCGCGGTGACCTTCCTCGCGCCCGACCGCTCGCCGCTGGCCCACGCCGGCCCGACCATGCTCAACCAGGCCCCCAGCGGCGACAGCACACAATTGCTGCGGCGCAGCGGCAACGACGCCACCCGCTATCTGATGCCGGTCTTCGGCAAGCATCGCAACCTTGCCGGCGAACTGATCCCTGAAGAGTCCGACCGCCTGCTCGGCTGGGTCGAGCTGGAACTCTCACACAACGGCATGTTGCTGCGCGGTTACCGCAGCCTGTTCGCCAGCCTGCTGCTGATTGCGGCGGGACTGGCCGGCGCCGCATTGCTGGCGCTGCGCATGGGCCGCACGATCAATCGCCCGATCAGCCAGATCAAACAGGCAGTCGCGCAACTCAAGGACGGTCATCTGGAAACCCGCTTGCCGCCCCTCGGCAGTCAGGAGCTGGATGAACTGGCATCCGGCATCAACCGCATGGCCGGCACCCTGCAGAACGCCCGGGAAGAATTGCAGCACAGCGTCGATCAGGCCACCGAAGACGTGCGCCAGAACCTGGAGACCATCGAGATCCAGAACATCGAGCTGGACCTGGCCCGCAAAGAAGCCCTGGAAGCGAGCCGGATCAAGTCCGAGTTCCTCGCCAACATGAGCCACGAAATCCGCACGCCGCTCAACGGCATTCTCGGTTTCACCCACCTGTTGCAGAAAAGCGAGCTGACCCCGCGCCAGCTCGACTATCTGGGCACCATCGAAAAATCCGCCGACAGCCTGCTGGGGATCATCAACGAAATTCTCGACTTCTCGAAGATCGAGGCCGGCAAACTGGTGCTCGACCATATCCCGTTCAACCTGCGCGATCTGTTGCAGGACACCCTGACCATCCTCGCCCCTGCCGCCCACGCCAAGCAGCTGGAACTGGTGAGCCTGGTCTATCGCGACACGCCGCTGTCGCTGGTCGGTGATCCGCTGCGGCTCAAGCAGATCCTCACTAACCTGGTGAGCAACGCGATCAAGTTCACCCGCGAGGGCACCATCGTCGCCCGTGCCATGCTCGAAGAAGAACACGAAGACAGCGTGCAATTGCGCATCAGTATTCAGGACACCGGCATCGGCCTGTCGAACCAGGACGTGCGCGCGTTGTTCCAGGCGTTCAGCCAGGCTGACAACTCGCTGTCGCGCCAGCCCGGCGGCACCGGTCTCGGTCTGGTGATTTCCAAGCGTCTGATCGAACAGATGGGCGGCGAGATCGGCGTCGACAGCACCCCGGGCGAAGGCTCGGAATTCTGGATCAGCCTGAGCCTGCCCAAGACCCGCGACGATGCCGAAGACCTGCCCGCCGCGCCATTGCTCGGGCGCCGGGTGGCGGTGCTGGAAAACCACGAACTGGCGCGTCAGGCCTTGCAGCATCAACTGGAAGACTGCGGACTCGACGTCACGCCGTTCAATACCCTGGAAAGCCTGACCAATGGCGTCACCGGCGCCCATCAGACCGATCAGGCCATCGATCTGGCGGTGCTCGGCATCACCAGCAACGACATGCCGCCGGAACGCCTCAACCAGCACATCTGGGATCTCGAACACCTCGGCTGCCGGGTACTGGTGCTGTGCCCGACCACCGAACTGACACTGTTCCATCTCTCGGTGCCCAACCCGCACAGCCAGCTCCAGTCCAAACCGGCCTGCACCCGCAAGCTGCGCCGGGCACTGTCGGACATGGTCAACCCGCGCCAGACACGCAGCGAACCCGGCGAACCGCTGTCGAGCCGTGCGCCGAAAGTGCTGTGTGTCGACGACAACCCGGCCAACCTGTTGCTGGTGCAGACATTGCTCGAAGACATGGGCGCCAAGGTCTTGGCCGTGGAAAGCGGCTATGCGGCGGTCAAGGCCGTGCAGAGCGAAACTTTCGATCTGGTGCTGATGGACGTGCAGATGCCGGGCATGGACGGGCGCCAGAGCACCGAGACGATCCGCCAGTGGGAAAGCGAGCGCCATTGCACGCCGCTGCCGATCGTCGCCCTCACCGCCCACGCCATGGCCAACGAAAAACGCGCACTGCTGCAAAGCGGCATGGACGACTACCTGACCAAACCGATCAGCGAGCGGCAACTGGCGCAGGTGGTACTGAAATGGACGGGACTGGCGTTGCGCAATCATGCACCGGACCGTGGCGGTGAAAGCCTCGTGGGGCATCAGGACCTGCCGGTACTGGATCACGAGGAAGGCTTGCGCCTGGCCGCCGGCAAGGCGGATCTGGCGGCGGACATGCTGGCCATGTTGCTGGCTTCGCTCGAGGCCGACCGTGAAGCCATTCGCACGGCCCGCGACAATCAGGATCAGAACGGTCTGCTCGAACGGGTGCATCGTCTGCACGGTGCCACCCGCTATTGCGGCGTTCCACAATTGCGCGCGGCCTGCCAGCGCAGCGAAACCCTGCTCAAGCAGGAAGATCCCAAGGCCTCAACCGCCCTGGATGAACTTGAGCGGGCGATCAATCGTCTGGCGGCGCAGGCGAAGATCAGCGCCTGATCCACGGCAATGCCGGTCAACGCCGACGTGGCTAAAGTGGTCGCGGGTGATTCGCGCCCGCGTCGATGCTTCAGGAGGATTGCATGCGCACGATCGTTTTCAGCAGCCAGACCTACGACCGCGACAGTTTCCTTGCCGTCGACTGCCCGGCCGGCATCGAGCTGCACTTTCAACCGGCTCGACTGAGTCTCGACACGGCACCACTGGCCGACCGGCACGAAGTGGTCTGCGCCTTCATCAACGACGACCTCAGCGCTCCCGTGCTGGAACGTCTGGCGGCCGGCGGAACCCGGCTCATTGCCCTGCGCTCGGCGGGTTACAACCATGTCGACCTGAACGCCGCCAAACGCCTGGGGCTGGTGGTCGTGCGCGTTCCGGCCTACTCGCCCCACGCAGTGGCCGAGCATGCGGTGGCGCTGATTCTTGCGCTCAATCGCCGACTGCACCGAGCCTACAACCGCACCCGCGAAGGCGATTTCAGCCTGCACGGCCTCACCGGTTTCGATCTGGTCGGCAAGACTGTCGGCATTGTCGGCACCGGACAGATCGGCGCGACATTCGCGAAAATCATGCATGGTTTCGGCTGCGAGTTGCTGGCCTTTGACCCGTATCCAAATCCGGCCGTCGAAGCCCTGGGGGCGCGCTATCTCAGTCTGCCGCAACTGCTGGAGCAATCGCAGATCATCAGCCTGCACTGCCCGCTCAACGAGCAGAGCAAGCACCTGATCAACCGTGATTCGCTGGCGCACATGCAGCCGGGCGCGATGCTGATCAACACCGGCCGCGGTGGCCTGGTGGACACGCCGGCGCTGATCGACGCCCTGAAGGACGGTCAGCTGGGTTATCTGGGGCTGGATGTTTACGAAGAAGAGGCGCAGCTGTTTTTCGAAGACCGCTCCGACCTGCCATTACAGGACGACGTACTGGCGCGGCTGCTGACCTTCCCCAACGTGATCATTACCGCGCATCAGGCGTTCCTGACCCGCGAAGCATTGGGTGCGATTGCCGCGACCACCCTGCATAACATCGCGACCTGGGCGGCGGGATCACCGCAGAACCAGGTCGAGGGATGAACGATCAGGCGTCAGGCAGGAGGCGGCGTCGGAGAAATCGCCACACACAGAATCAACAGACCGAGCCAGCCGAAGCCGATCAGTCGCTGCTGGAAGGAATGCCCCCGGCGCAGCAGGAACCAGACAAAGATCATCGGCATCAGGAACGCCATGATCTTCAACCAGCCTTCGACCGGACGCACGCCGTCGGCATTCAACCGAGGTTCGGCCGCTCGCTCGGCCTGTTGCCGGCGCCGGCGTCCGGCAGCGGCGGGCATGACTTTGGGTTCCGGGGCTGACGCGGGAGCTGCGACGAAAGCTTCGGGAACCGTCTTGTTCCGGGGCAGACTGCCAAAGGAAATCGTTGATGCAGCGGAGTTCGCTTTTGCCGGTACCTGCGCGCCCGTCATCGGAGCCCCGCAATGAATGCACGCCTTCGCTTCGGGGCTGATGCTCCGCTTGCATTCATAACATTCGATCAGCGCCATGTTCCGTTCCTTAGAGATGAAGGCGGCAGTTTGCCACGACTGCGGTGTCGATTTGAACCGGATCGAAGGTCGCACGTGCGCGTTATTCTGCAATCAAGCCCGTGCTAGCATGTCGCGCATATTTGGAGGACCCATGGTCGAACACGATTTCCGCTACACCCTGATGAACCCGCAACACACCCTCACCGAATGCCGCGCCCTGGTACCGGGCCGTTATCAGGTCACCGGCAACGGTGGCTCGATCCGTATCGGTGACGTGCTGGTCGTGACCCTCAAAGGCAGCAAGGACTTGTCCATGCGCCTGACCGTCGACACCGTCCGCCATCTGATCAACCCGCCAGGTCAATGGACCGCGATGACCACCGGCCCGGTGTTCGGCGAACTGGCAATCCACACCTGGCAGGTCAACTGCGACAGCTGCGCCAAGGAGCTGAGCTTCGAATTCGCCGTGGACGCCAAGCTCGGCAAACCGGCAGAGAAACCGGCCGCCACGGCGCGCATCGCCGAGCTGGGCTGGAAAGCCGTCGGAGACGAACACCTGTGCCCGAAATGCCAGGAGCCTGCATGATGAAACACCTGGCCCTGACCGCCGCTGTCGGCGCCGGCCTGATGGGCTGCGCCGCGGAGCCTGTGCAACTGCAACAGGACCGCAGCTACATTCTGGAATGGATCGGCGAGCGGCCACTGATGGATTACAGCCACCTGACCGTGACCCTCGGCGAAGATGGCCGGGCCTATGGCAATGGCGGCTGCAACCACTGGTTCGCGCCCTACACCCTCGATGGCGACAAGCTCAGCTTCGGCAAGATCGGCAAGACCCGCAAACTGTGTGCTCCAGCGCTGATGGAGCAGGAACAGCGTTTCCTGCAGGCCCTGGAGAAAGTCGAGCGCTGGGACGTTTCGCCCATCGAGCAGATGCGCTTCTGGCCTGCCGAAGGCAAGCCGTTGCGCTGGTGGCTGGAAGAAGGCTGAGCCTTCTGATCGTTCCCGCGCACCGCGTGGGAACGATCCTCAATTGGTCGCCTTCAACGCCTCAAGCTTCGCCATCACCCCCGCCGCTGTCTGCTCACCCATCAACTGTTCCTGCACCTTGCCCTTGTTGTCGATAATATAGGTCACCGGCAAGGCTTCGCTGCGCGGCAGTTCGAACAGATCCGCCGGATCCTGCGCCAGCACGGTGAACTTGATGCCGAGTTTCTCGCTGGCACCTTTCAGTTCTTCACCCTGCACATTGTCGAAGTTGACCCCGAACACCCCGATCTTCTTGCCCTTGAGCTCTTCAGCCAGATGATTGAGTTCCGGGATTTCCGTGCGGCACGGACCGCACCATTCGGCCCAGTAATTGAGTACCACCCATTGCTTGTCCAGGCGCTCGGACGCGACTTTCTGCCCGTTCTGATCGATGCCGTAGTCGTTACCGCAGCCCCCCAGCATCAACGCCCCGATGATCGTCAATGCCGCTGCCAGTCGCCGTGTCATGTCATGTTCCTTGTGAAAAATTGAATGCGCCTGCGACCCATCGCCTCCCAAGGTTCTGGATTGCGCGCTGCACAGTTAGAATAGCCGCCACTCTACGCAAGAAGCGACCCGCCCATGACCGATCTGACGCTTTATCACAACCCGCGCTGCTCGAAATCCCGCGGTGCGCTCGAACTGCTCGAAGCCCGTGGCCTGACGCCAAACGTCGTGCGCTACCTCGAAACGCCGCTGGACGCCGCGCAAATCAAGGCCCTGCTCGACAAGCTGGGGATCAGCGCCCGGCAACTGCTGCGCACCGGCGAAGACGAATACAAGACCCTTAACCTGGCCGATGCCAGTCTCACCGAGAAACAATTGATTGAAGCCATCGCGGCGCATCCGAAGCTGATGGAGCGACCGATTCTCGAAGCCGGCGACAAGGCCGTCATCGGCCGCCCACCGGAGCAGATCCTGGAGCTGTTGCCGTGAGTGCGCCGTACATTCTGGTTCTGTATTACAGCCGCAGCGGTTCGACCAACGAGATGGCCCGGCAGATTGCCCGGGGTGTCGAGCAGGCCGGCCTCGAAGCGCGCCTGCGCACCGTGCCGGCGATCTCCACCGAGTGCGAAGCGGTATCGCCGGACATTCCGGATGAAGGCGCGCTGTACGCCACGCTGGATGACCTGAAGAACTGCGCCGGCCTGGCCCTCGGCAGCCCGACCCGTTTCGGCAACATGGCTGCGCCGCTCAAATACTTCCTCGATGGCACCAGCAACCTGTGGCTGACCGGCGCGCTGGTCGGCAAACCGGCCGGCGTGTTCACATCCACCGCCAGCCTGCATGGCGGCCAGGAAACCACCCTGCTGTCGATGATGCTGCCGCTGCTGCACCATGGCATGTTGATCACCGGCCTGCCCTACAGCGAATCGGCGCTGCTCGAAACCCAGGGCGGCGGCACGCCGTACGGCGCCAGCCATCACGCCGGGGCTGACGGCAAAAGCGGTCTCGACCAGCACGAAGTGGCGCTGTGCCGCGCACTGGGCGCACGTCTGGCCAAAACGGCCCAGAAGCTGGGGAACTGAGATGGCCCGAAAGCCGAAAGTCCTGCCTGCCGTCGAATGGCTGGAGCCACGGGTGCGGGCAATGCGGGTGATCAGTCTGCTGTGCTTTTTCGGCCTGGCCGGACTGCTCGCCGCGTATTACCTGGTGTTCGCCGACCTGCATGGCGCACGGCCGTGGGTGATTCTGCTGATCGAACTGATCCCGTGGCTGGTGCTGGCACCGGGCATGATCATGGGCAGCACCCGCGGGCATTCGTGGATGTGCTTTGTGGTGAACCTGTATTTCATCAAGGGCGCACTGGCGGCGTATGACCCGAGCCGCCAGCTGTTCGGCGTGCTGGAGATGATCGCCAGTCTGGCGGTGTTCTGCTCGGCGCTGCTGTATGTGCGCTGGCGGTATCAGCTGAACCGCAAACTGGCCGGCGAAGGCGAAGTCTCCGTCGCCTGACAGCTGTCCCGAGATCGTTCCCACGTTTTGCGTGGGAACGATCACTCGGTCTCAATGATTGACGGTATACGCCAGCATCATCGAAATCTGGCTCATCGGCCGCCCGCCACTCTCTTCATGCCACTGGTTGAACGCGTTCTGCACCGTGGCCAGATCCCGCAGACTGCTCGGCGCCTTGTCGACGATCTTCTGTGCATTCAACGCCGCGACCACATCGTAGCTCGGCACGAACGTGTCCTTGCCGACCATGCGCAGGAAGCGTGGCGCCGACAGGCCGCCCAATTGATGGCCGTGCTTTTTCAGGTAGGTCCACAGGCCGACGATATCGGTCACCGGCCAGTCGGCCAGCAACGCGCCGAAACTGCCCTTCTCTTTCTCGACATCCAGAATGAACTGCGCATTGCGCGGCACGCTTTTCAGTTTGCCCAGGTGACGGATGATCCGCGCGTCCTGCATCAACCGCTCAAGGTGCTCGGCGCTCATCAGCACCACTTTTTCCGGGTCGAACTTGAAGAACACTTCTTCGAAGGCCGGCCACTTGGCGTCCACCAGGCTGTGTTTGAGCCCGGCACGAAACACCCGCAGGGCCATGGTCGAGAGATAACGGTCGTCGCTGATCTGGCGCAATTGCGCCGGGGTCTTGGGAACGGGCAGATGGGCTTCCAGTTCAGCCGCCGAACCGAAGCGGTTCAGACAGTATTCGTGCAGCCACTTGTAGTCGCGCATGCCCTCTCCTAAAAAACGAATTGAAAACGGCGCCCGCGAGCGCCGTTTTTTTTCAAGCGATCGGATCGCTTACAGGTTCACCACGTTAACGAATCGCGAAGCGGCGGTTTCATCAATCTTCAGGCTGGTGAAATCGAACAGGTTACGGTCGGCCAGTTGCGACGGGATCACGTTCTGCAGGCTGCGGAAAATGCTCTCGGTACGCCCCGGGGTCTTGCGCTCCCAGTCCACCAGCATTTCCTTGACCACCTGACGCTGCAGGTTTTCCTGGGAGCCGCAGAGGTTGCACGGGATGATCGGGAATTGCTTGAAGTCCGAGTAGGCCTGGATGTCTTTCTCGTTGCAGTAGGCCAGCGGACGGATCACCACATTGCGGCCGTCGTCGGCGCGCAGCTTCGGCGGCATCGCCTTGAGGGAGCCGTTGAAGAACATGTTGAGGAAGAACGTCTCGACGATGTCATCGCGGTGATGACCGAGGGCCATTTTGGTCGCACCGATTTCGTCGGCGAAGGTGTACAGCGTGCCGCGACGAAGGCGCGAGCACAGCGAACAGGTGGTCTTGCCTTCAGGAATCAGCTCCTTGACCACCGAGTACGTGTCTTTCTCGACGATGTGGTACTCGATGCCCAGCTCTTTCAGGTAGGCCGGCAGCACGTGCTCGGGGAAGCCCGGCTGCTTCTGGTCCATGTTCACGGCGACGATCTCGAACTTGATCGGTGCAACCTTCTGCAGGTGCATCAGCACGTCGAGCATGGTGTAGCTGTCCTTGCCTCCGGACAGGCAGACCATGACCTTGTCGCCGTCTTCGATCATGTTGAAGTCGGTGACTGCTTCGCCGGCCAGGCGGCGCAGGCGCTTTTGCAGTTTGTTCTGGTTGACCGTAAGAGTGCCCATGACGCGAAATCCGTGAGGTGTGACGAAAGGCGGGCATTTTACGCAAAAACACCGGGGTTGTGGCCACAGGTTGTCGCCCCCTCGAATGCCCGCTCGCACAGACCCCGACGCGATTACCCCGCCGGTTTACAGCGCGATTTGCTCTAAGACCCCAATACCTGTGCGGTTAAGACCTTCCTATACTGCGACATAAGGTCGCACGCAATCTGAAGACCTGTATTTGCTCGGCCACATTGGCCCGTAGGCGCTCCGCTGGGGGGCGATGGCAATAACGAGAGGAGTGACTGGCATGATCCATCACGTAGTGGGACTTTTTACCCACCCCGATCAGGAATGGAAGGAAATCCGTGGCGACCAAGAGGAAAGCATCAGCCACATGTACCTGACGCACACGTTGATTCTGGCGGCGATCCCCGCTATTTCGGCGTTTATCGGCACGACTCAGGTCGGCTGGGTCATCGGCAGCCGCGCCCCGGTGATGCTCACCGTCGAAAGCGCGTTGTGGATGACCATCATGTCGTACCTGGCGATGCTCGGCGGAGTCGCGGTCATGGGTGCCTTCGTGCACTGGATGGCCCGCACCTATGACGCCAACCCGAGCCTGGCCCGTTGCGTCGCGTTTGCCACCTACACCGCAACGCCGCTGTTCGTCGGCGGCCTGGCGGCGCTCTATCCGCATATGTGGCTGGGGATGATCGTCGGTACGGCGGCCATCTGCTACACGGTGTACCTGCTGTATGTGGGGTTGCCGACCTTCATGAACATTCCGTCTGACGAGGGTTTTCTGTTTTCCAGCTCGGTACTGGCGGTAGGTCTGGTGGTGCTGGTGGCTATCATGGCGTTTACCGTGATTGTCTGGGGACTGGGCGTGGGGCCTGTCTATACCAACTGACGAACGATCCAATCCGAGAAGAACAAGATCCGCCAACACAGGCCGCCGCGAGGCGGCCTTCTCATGCCTGAAAGAGACGTCGCGACCATTCGGCAGTCTGGTGATTCGCAAGACTGAACGGTTGCGGCATACTCCAAATCTCTGGAGATCCATCAAGCATGCCCGAGCAACTCAATACCCGCGTCGAAGACTGTTTCCAACTCGCTGAATCCTTTTTCAAACGTCCTTTCAAACGCCCTGTGGTGAGCCTCAAGCTGCGCGGGCAAAAAGCCGGAGTCGCGCATCTGCACGAGAACCTGCTGCGCTTCAACCCGCAGCTGTACCGGGAAAACACCGAACACTTCCTCAAGCAGACCGTGGCCCATGAAGTCGCGCACCTGATCGCCCACCAACTGTTCGGCGACCGCATCCAGCCCCACGGCGAGGAGTGGCAACTGATCATGCGCGGTGTTTACGAGCTGCCGCCGGATCGCTGCCACACCTACGAAGTCAAACGCCGCAGCGTGACCCGCTATATCTACAAATGCCCGTGTGCCGACAGTGATTTTCCGTTTTCGGCCCAGCGCCATAGTCTGGTCAGGCAGGGGCGACGGTATCTGTGCCGCCGATGCCGGAATACGCTGGTGTTCAGTGGCGAGATGCGGGTCGAGTGAATCAGGCGATCACCTTCGCTCGCCGCAATTCGGCAATGCGCTCAACACTCAAGCCCAACTCCCCCAACACCTGATCCGTATGCTGCCCCGGCGCCGCGCCGACATGTCGCGGCGCCGGCAAGGCTTCGGAGAACTTCAGCGGACAAGCGATCTGCGCCTGCGCCGAGCCATCCCCACGGGGCACCTGCGTCACCAGTTCCCGCGCCTGCAACTGCGGATGCTGCACCGCTTCGCCCAGATTCAATACCGGTTCGACACAGGCATCGATCCCGGCGAACAGCTCGCACAGTTCGGCAAAGTCATGCTTCTCGAACTCGACCTTCAAGGCATCCTTGAGCGCCCGCTGCTGCTCGGGCTTGGGTGACAAACCCTGAGCCGCCAGTTCCGGCCGCCCCAGCGCCGCACACAGTTGCTGCATGAACGCCGGCTCCAGACTGCCCACCGACATCCAGCGCCCGTCGCGGGAGCGGTAACAGTCGTAGAAGCTGCCGCCATTGAGCATCTGATCCTCCCAGCCCGGCTCCTCGCCGCAGGCCAGATACCCGGCACCGGCCATGGCATTCAGGCTGAAGGCGCAGTCGGTCATGCTCACGTCCAGGTGTGTGCCCTGCCCCGTCTGTTGGCGAGATATCACCGCAGCCAGCAGGCCGATCACCCCGTGCAGCGAGCCACCCGCGATATCCGCCACCTGCATGCCCAGCGGCAACGGCCCGCTGTCGGCGCGCCCGGTGTAACTGGAGAGCCCGGCCAGCGCCAGATAGTTGATGTCGTGGCCAGCGCGATCCTTGTACGGCCCGGTCTGGCCATAACCGGTGATCGACACATAAATCAGCTTCGGATTGATCGCCTTCAGCGCCTCATAACCCAGCCCCAGCCGCTCCATCACACCGGGGCGGAACTGCTCCAGCACGATGTCGTAGTCCGCGAGCAACTGCTTCACCAGCTCCAGCGCCTCGGGCTGTTTGAGATCCAGTGCCAGGCTGCGCTTGTTGCGGTTCAGATAAGCGTGACTGGCCGAGACGCCTTGATCGTGAGGCGGCAAGACCCGCAGCAGATCGAGGCGGGTCGGCGATTCGATGCGCAACACCTCGGCGCCCATGTCCGCCAGCAGCAGCGAGGCGAACGGTCCCGGCAGCAGGGTCGAGAAATCCAGAATCTTCAGTGAGGCCAACGGTGCAGACATGGGCGATCTCCATCAACGATGCATGCAGCCTAGGCAGCCATGAACGATGGGGCAATTACCGGATGCGTCAGTTGCGCTGACCGTTGTGCTCAAATCGTGCACTTAAATCGCAGACATGAAAAAACCCGCCGAAGCGGGTTTTTCCATGTCTGCGATGCTTACTTCACATTGCTCGGGGTCGGGCCTTCGGCCACACCCAGGTCGTCTTCGTGACGCTGGTCGACGATACCGCGACCGCCCGAGGCCAGCTCGGCGTCCAGTACGTCGGTGTCCAGCTCCTTGACCCACTTGGCTACAACGATGGTGGCAACGGCGTTGCCGACCAGGTTGGTCAGGGCGCGGGCTTCGGACATGAAGCGGTCGATACCCAGGATCAGTGCCAGACCGGCCACCGGCAGGTGACCTACCGCCGACAGGGTGGCGGCCAGCACGATGAAGCCCGAACCGGTCACACCGGCTGCGCCTTTGGAGGACAGCAGCAACACCACCAGCAGAGTGATCTGGTGAGTGATGTCCATGTGGGTGTCGGTCGCCTGAGCGATGAACACGGCCGCCATGGTCAGGTAGATCGCGGTACCGTCGAGGTTGAACGAGTAACCGGTCGGGATCACCAGACCCACTACCGATTTCTTCGCGCCCAGACGCTCCATCTTGATCAGCATGCGTGGCAGTACCGATTCCGACGAGGAAGTGCCGAGTACGATCAGCAGTTCTTCACGGATGTAGCGGATCATCTTCAGCACGCTGAAGCCGTGCATGCGGGCGATGGCACCCAGCACGATCAGGATGAACGCCAGGCACGTGATGTAGAAGCAGATCATCAGTTGACCCAGTTGCACCAGCGAGCCGACACCGTAGGCACCGATGGTGAACGCCATCGCACCGAAGGCACCGATTGGCGCGAGCTTCATGATCATGTTGATGATGTTGAACATCACGTGGGCGAAGCGATCGATGAAGTCCAGGATCGGCTTGCCGTAGGCACCCAGGCGATGCAGGGCGAAACCGAAGATCACCGAGAACATCAGCACTTGCAGGATGTCACCGGTGGCGAACGCGCCGACGATAGTGGTCGGAATCACGTTGAGCAGGAAGCCGACAACGCTCTGGTCAGCGCCCTGTGCCACGTAGGTGGCGACTTTCGAGGCGTCGAGGGTGGCGACATCGATGTGCATGCCGTTGCCCGGCTGCACGATGTTGACCACAACCAGACCGACCAGCAGGGCGATGGTCGAAACGATTTCGAAGTACAGGAGTGCATAGCCACCGGTCTTGCCGACCGATTTCATGCTCTGCATGCCGGCGATGCCGCTGACCACGGTGCAGAAGATGATTGGCGCGATGATCATTTTGATCAGTTTGATGAACCCGTCACCCAGCGGCTTTACGGCCACGCCGAACTGCGGGTAGTAGTGGCCGAGCGCAATACCGATACAGATTGCGACGATCACCTGGAAATACAGGGATTTGTACAGTGGCTGACGAGTCGTCATTGCAAAGTTCCTCAAGAGTCCCGCGTGGCAACATCCATCTGTTGAACGCGACACTTGAATTGCGAACCCTCCTGCACTGGAGGGATTTGTTGTGTCGAACGACGCTTTCCGGACCGGCTCGGCGCACGCTTCTGTCGCTCTTATCGCAAACGTCGTGCCACTTTGGTGCAAATCGCTGCAAGCCTTTTGATATCAGGGGATGCAGGTTTTTCTGTGTCACTATCCGGTTACTCAAGTGTGGCGGATTTCCGCCAACGCACCTGCTCTCGTCCTACAATTTGGCGGAAATCCGCCTTGTTGCCGATCAGAGCCGCCGGCTACCATCGGTCGCCAGAGGAAGGATTTGCCGCTTATGCGCGAACGCACCATCGCCAGTCACTTCGCCCGTGCCGCCCTCGTCGGCGCACGCCGTCGCGGGTTCGATTATTCGGGCCTGCTGCTGCAACTGGGCATCAGTTCCGAACTGCTCGACGAGCCCCGTGCGCGGATCGCCCCGGAACTGTTCACCCAACTGATCCAGAACCTCTGGCTGGCCCTGGACGACGAATGCCTGGGTTTCGGCAACGCGCCCAGCAAGACCGGCAGTTTCGCCATGATGTGCCACGCCATCATCCATTGCCGCAGCCTGGAAAAGGCTCTGCAGCGCGGCTTATTGTTTTATAGCCTATTCCCCGAGGCCCCGCGCCTGAGCCTGACCCATGAAGACGAATGGGTGCGCCTGAGCCTCGACGATTTGCAATTGTGGGACCCGGATCACTTTCTTTCCGAGAGCCTGCTGGTGATCTGGCACCGCCTCGGCAGCTGGCTGATCGGCCAGCGGATTCGCCTGGAACAGGCAAGTTTCAGCTATCCGAAACCGGCGCACGGGGCGGAATACGATTTGCTGTTCTCGTGTCCGCTGGCGTTTTCGGCACCGCAAAGCAGCCTGGTGTTTCACAGTCGCTATCTGCACATGCCGCTGTTGCAGGACGAGCGCACCCTCAAGCACTTTCTCGAACGCTCCCCCGCCGACCTGCTGTCTCGCCCGGACGACGGCAACAGCCTCAGCAGCCGATTGCGCCGCCTGCTCAGCCATGACAGCGCGCGCTGGCCGGACCTGGAAGCCGTGGCGGCGCATCTGCACATCAGCCCGCAAACCCTGCGCCGGCATTTGCGCGAGGAAGGCACCAGTTTTCAGGAATTGAAGGATCAGTTGCGCCGGGACATTGCGATTTATCACCTGGGGCGGGCCGATCTGTCGTTGCAACAGATCGCCGAACAGCTCGGGTTCTCCGAGCCGTCGGCGTTTCATCGAGCGTTCAAGAAATGGACGGGGCTGACGCCGGGGGCGTATCGGGCGCAGGAGCAGTAGGCGGTCACACCGCCGGGAAATGAATCCTGAACGCCGCCCCGCCCATCGGCGAATCGCCCAGGGTCAATTTGGCGTTGTAGCTCTCGATGATGTCCTTGACCACCGCCAGACCGATCCCCTGCCCCGGGTGCTGGCGATCCAGTCGTTCGCCACGCTCAAGAATCCGCGCCCGCTGATGTTGCGGGACGCCGGGACCGTCGTCTTCGATACACAATTCGCTCCCGGCCAGGGTTTCGCGCACGCTGATGCGCACTTCGCCCAGGCACAGGCGATAAGCGTTTTCCAGCAGGTTGCCCAGCATTTCCAGCAAGGCGCCCTGCTCGATCGGCAGGTAGCAGTGTTCCGGCAGGTCGAATGCCACCCGCACGCGCTTGTCGCGGTAGACCTTGTCCAGGGTGTCGCACAGGCTTTTGAGCACCGGGCGCAGGCGTACCTGATGGCGCACCAGACCGCTTTTACGCAGGCTGGCGCGTTGCAACTGGTAGCTGATCTGCTGGCTCATGCGCTCGATCTGGGTTTGCAGCACCCAGGCCTGATCGCGATCTTCGGGGCGCTGGGCCATGTCCTCGCTGACGCCCTGCAACACCGCCAGCGGGGTTTTCAGACTGTGGGCCAGATCGTCGAGGGAGTCGCGGTAACGGCTGCGTTGCTGACGTTCGCTGTGCAGCAAGCGGTTGAGCGAGCCGGTCAGGCGCAGCAGTTCACGGGGGTGCTGTTCGGTGAGGCTTTCGCGGGTGCCGCTTTCGATTTCGTCCAGTTCCTGGCTGAGCCGGCGCAAGGCTTTCAGGCCCCAGGTCAGGCCGATCCACAGCAACGAAAGCAAGACCAGCAACGCAGCGCCGAAGCCGAGGTAGAGGTTTTCCCGCAGGCCTTCGAGGGTGGTTTCGTATTCGCGCACCGGTTGCAGCGCGACGATGCTGAACGCCGCGTTCTTGCCGCCGAGCAGTTTGACTTCGACGTCGTAGACGAAGAACTCCTGACCGCTGGCTTCGCGAATCCGCGCAAACTCGCTGCCCATTCCGTCGTAACGCGGTTTGTAGTTGATCTGCTCTTCCTGGGTCGCTTTCGAGCGCCAGACCAGATGACCTTCGCGGTCGTAGATGTAGCCGAGCAGACGAAAGTCGGCGAGGTTGAAACGCTCGTCCGGCAATTGCATCGGCATCACCAGCCGACCGTTTTCAATCCGTGCCGCAGAAATCAGTGTGGTGACATCCGAAGCCAGGCGCTGCTCGATGGAATCCTGCAGCGCCAGGCTGAACGCCCCTTGCATCGCCGGAAGCAAGGCGAGCATGAACAACACCGCCAACGTCGTGGCGGCCAACATCAAGCGAACGCGAAGCGAACGGATCAAGTGCAGCGCTCATTGAACAGATAGCCCAGCCCGCGCACCGTGTCGATCGGCTTGAACCCGGCCGGACCTTCGAGCTTGCGCCGCAGACGTCCGACCAGCACTTCGATCACGTTCGGATCACGCTCGTCGTCGTCCGGGTACAGCTGTTCCATCAGGCGATCCTTGGGCACCACTTGCTGGTGGTGACGCATCAGGTATTCGAGGATCCGGTATTCGTAGGCGGTCAGCGCCAGCGGCTGTTCATCGAGGGTCGCCTGCTTGCGATTGAGGTCAAGCAGCAGCGGCCCGGCAACGATGGACGACTGGGTGAAGCCGCTGGAGCGACGCAGCAGCGCATTGAGCCGTGCTTCCAGCTCTTCGAACTGGAACGGCTTGACCAGATAATCGTCGGCGCCGGCGGCCAGGCCTTCGACCTTGTCCTGCCAGTTGCCACGGGCGGTGAGGATCAGGATCGGAAAGCTCTTGCCGTCCTGGCGCAGCTGGCGGATCAGATCGAGCCCGCCCATGCCCGGCAGGCCGAGGTCGATCACCGCCAGGTCAAAATTGAATTGCCCGGTCTGGTACAGCGCCTCTTCGGCATTGGCCACGGACTCGACCACGTGACCGCTTTCCGTCAGGCGGGTTTGCAGGTGATGGCGCAACAGCGCTTCATCTTCGACGACCAACAGTTTCATGACACTCTCCCGGGCCAATCAGCATCTCCAACAGCATACCTGCGACAACGGTGTACTGCCGCTTTTGAGGGTCCTGTTCATTACATCCCTCGGACGTGGTTCAAGATTACTGAACCCGGCCTGTACCTGCCCTGAACGCACCCTGAACCCGGGCGCAATCAAATGAACTAGGCTGTCTTGACCTTTTATTGTCAGGAGACCCGATCATGCGCCTGTTCCTTGCCCTCACCCTGCTCGCCTTCAGCAGCCTCAGCGCGGCTGCAATCAAAACCGAGGAAATACCTTACCAGAGCACCGACGGCACGAAACTGATCGGTTATTACGCCTATGACGATGCGATCAAGGGACCTCGCCCCGGTGTGGTGGTGGTCCATGAATGGTGGGGGCTGAACGATTACGCCAAGCGCCGCGCCCGGGATCTCGCCGGCCTCGGCTACAGCGCCCTGGCCATCGACATGTACGGTGACGGCAAGAACACCGAGCACCCGAAAGATGCGATGGCGTTCATGCAAGCGGCCACACAGAACGCCGATGCCGCCAGCAAACGCTTCGAGGCCGGCCTCGACCTGCTGAAAAAACAGCCACAGACCGACACCGGCAAACTGGCCGCCATCGGTTACTGCTTCGGTGGTGGCGTGGTGTTGAATGCGGCGCGCCAGGGTGTGCCACTGGCCGGCGTGGTGAGTTTCCACGGCGCACTCGCCACCAAGACTCCGGCGACGCCCGGCAGCGTGAAGGCGAAAATCCTCGTCGAGCACGGCGCGCTGGACAGCATGGTCACCGCCGACAACGTCACGGCATTCAAGTCTGAAATGGACAAGGCCGGCGCCGACTATAAATTCGTCAGCCTCGACGGCGCCAAGCATGGTTTCACCAACCCCGATGCGGATCGTCTGAGCCACGGCGATCACGGTGGCCCGGACATCGGCTACAACAAGGCTGCGGATGAAAAATCCTGGGCGGACATGCAGACCTTCTTCAAGCAAATCTTTGGCTGAACCCACTCGTTCCCGCGCCCTGCGCGGGAACGTTCCACACCTGCGCACTATCCAGCCTCATAGCAACCCGGCAAAATGCCCGCCATGAATTCCAGCCCTCTCCTCCCCGCCTGCTGCACCCCGCTCGATGCCCACTGGCCGTTGCCGACCGTGCTGCCGGACACCGTGCTGCTGAGCACCCACTTCGATCCGTCGCAATTGCTCGGCGATGACTTCCGCCGCAGCGCCATCGAGCCACCGCCGAGCATCCAGCGTTCGGTGGCCAAGCGTCAGGCGGAGTTTCTCGCCGGACGCATCTGCGCCCGGGCCGCGCTGCAACAGCTGGAAGGTTCAAGCAGCGTACCGGCGATTGGCGAGGATCGCGCACCGGTGTGGCCGGCACATATCTGTGGTTCGATCACCCACAGCACCGGCCGGGCGGCCGCGATTGTCGCCAACAAGCAACACTGGCGCGGGCTGGGCATGGATCTGGAAAACCTGCTCAACGCCGAACGGGCCGAGCGCCTGGCCGGGGAAATCCTCACGCCAGCGGAGATGCAGCGCATGGCCGCCGGCGCCCGCGATCAACTGGCGTTGTGGGTGACGCTGACGTTTTCGGTGAAGGAAAGCCTGTTCAAGGCGTTGTACCCGATCGTCCAGAAGCGCTTCTATTTCGAGCACGCCGAAATGCTCGAATGGACCGAGCACGGTCATGTGAGGCTGCGCCTGCTGACAGACCTGTCCAGCGAATGGCGCAACGGGACCGAACTGGACGCACAGTTCGGGGTACACGACGGGCAGTTGTTGAGTCTGGTCAGCATCCAGGCTTGAGCGGCTTCAACGCCGCTCCTGATTCCGCGGCCAGCTCAGACTGAAACATGCCCCGCCCAGACTCTTGCTCTTGCCGATCAGCGCCCGGCCGTCATGCCAGTGGATGATCCGCCGCACAATCGACAAGCCCAGGCCGTGCCCACCGGACGCCCGGGTACGGCTGTCGTCCAGCCGTAGAAAGGGCGTGAAGATTTTCTCCCAGGCACTCTCCGGCACACCCGGGCCGTCGTCCTCGACATCCACCCGGCAACGCATCTGCCCGACCTGATAACTGACCGTGACCTTCGAGCGCGCATGGCGCATGGCGTTGCCCACCAGATTCTGCAAGGCCCGATGCAGGTAACGCGGCTCGGCCTCGACCCAGGCATCGTCGCAATCAGCCGCCGACAGGCACAAGCCGCGTTGCACCGTGACATCGGCGCGCAGTGGCGCCAGTTCTTCGATCACCTGATTGACCAGTGCATCGAGGTCGATGCGCTGGAAGGTCAGCGCCGGCGAGCCCTGCTCCAGCCGCGCATAGGTGAGCATTTCGTCCACCAATTTATCGAGGTCCTCGATGTCGTGGTCCATGCCCTCGCGGTACTTTTCCAGTGCTTGCGGGGTGGTGGCCGAGCCGATCATTTCCAGACCGAATCGCAGCCGCGCCACCGGCGTGCGCAACTCATGGGACACCGCGCGTACCAGTTCCCGCTGGATCGCCAGCAGCTGTTGCAGATGTTCGGCCATGCCGTTGAACGCCGCCGCCAGTTTGCCCACCGAGTCGGCGCCGCGTGCTGGCACACGGGTTTCCAGACTGCCCTTGGCGATGCGCGTGGCCGCTGCTTCGAGACCGCGCAATCGCCGCTCCAGCTGACGCACCAATAAATAGACGATGAGGCCGATCAGGGTCAGACCCAATGCCGCAATCAGCACCAGCCATTGCGGCGGGTACGGATTCATCTGATAGAGCGGGCCGATTTCCAGCACCCACGGTGTACCGACCATCCCGGCAAACACGCGGATCGAATCACCGCCCTTACCCAGCGCCATCACCGTATCGCCTTCCGAGACGCGACGACTCTGGTCCTCATCCATGTCGGCCTCGTCCACGGTGACCAGTCGCAGATCGAAACCGAACCCCTTCTCTTCCTTTAATTGCGCGAGGCGTTTGGGCTGCTCGCCCACCGGCACCCGCACCAGTTCATCGGCCAGCAGGTAGATGGTCGCCCGGGCCAGTTGCTCGCTGATCTGCTGCACCTCGCCCACCAGTACCAACTGCTCCTTGTCGCTGACCAGACGGTAGACCTTTGCCGCGTGCGGCCCGGTCTGCTCCACCAGAGCCTGGCCGCGCTGCACGCGGGTGCGCTGGGTCAGGTCGAGATCGGTCTGGGTGAACGTCTGCAACGTCAGCGGAATCCCCAGCAGCCGCTCCCACACCAGCAAGGCGCGATGGCGCTCGGTCTCGTTCATCGGTTGCAGATTGTCGGCCATCAACGAAAACGTGCCGTGGGCCAGGCGTTCGCGGTATTGCTCGCTGCGCACCTGATTGAGCAGGTGCAGCGCGAGAACACCGAGCACCGCCACCAGAATCAGTGCCGCGCACATGCCGCCATAGATGCGCAGGAAGATCGAATTCACAGCGGCAGTTCTACGCAGGCTTCAGGCACGAACAGATAACCTTTGCTGCGCACGGTCTTGATCAGACGCGGGTGATCCGGATCGTCGCCGATCTTCGGGCGGATGCGCGAGATGCGCACATCGATCGAACGGTCCTGGCCGTCGTAGCCGATGCCGCGCAACGCGGTGAAGATTTCTTCCCGCGACAGGATCCGTCCGGCGTTGGACACCAGCAGCCACAGCAGATCGAATTCGGCGCTGGTCAACTCGATGCCGCTGTCGCTCAGCCAGGCTTCGCGCAAGGCGTTGTCCACCACCAGCGGGCCGAATTGCAGACGACGTGGCTTGCCCGCCGCCGGCTCCGGTGCGTCACTGCGTCGCAACAGCGCCTGGATGCGCGCCAGCAACAGACGCGGGCGCACCGGTTTGCACACGTAATCATCGGCACCGATGTCGAGGCCGAGGATCTGGTCGGCGTCGTCGGTGCGCGCGGTCAGCATGAGGATCGGCCCGTCGTACTGGTCGCGCACCTTGCGGCAGATGCTCAGGCCGTCTTCACCGGGGAGCATCAGGTCGAGGATCACCAGATCCGGCTGGTCCTTGATGATCCGCGCCGCCGCCAGCGCCCCGTTGCCTTCGATCTCCACACGCAATCCGTTGGCTTGCAGGTATTCGCGGGTCAGTTCGGCCAGACGCTGGTCGTCCTCGACTATCAATACCTGCCAGGCTTCTTGCTCCACGGGTGACCTCTGCTTGCCGATGCTGCGAATAAAGGAAGGATCCTCCCGTCTTTTTGTCATCTTTAAGGAGGATAAGAATGCGTGCGTCAGGGCCGATTGTATAAACGGCGTACAGCGAGAACACAAGTCGGTAAATGCGTTCGGACAAGGCCGTTTTTTGTGATAGGGTTCGCGCCCTTAAAAATCCGCTGAAGCGTTTTTCCCGGCGAAAAAACAGTGACAAACGGTCTAGCTCAGCAGGTTCACGGCCTACAAAGGTTTTCCCTGTTTCGCACACAATTTACGCACAGGGTTATCCACAGGCTGTCCGTTGCAATCACCCCCCAAAACGCATTATCTTGTAGCCCGCGCTCAAAAAAACCCTACATGTAGGGGTTCGCGCCAAAAACCAAACACAAACCGGACAGTGAATTCAAGGCTTTTTATTGCCATTGTCGGGTTGAACCAAACGTATTTTCAGAAGCCCAAACCGCGCCTGCGGATGGCTACCGTTTTTCAGCCGATCACGGCGTAAACGGTACGGGTGTTGCAGTCCGAAACTGCTCCCCGAAAGGAATGCGGTTTCACGCGTATCGCGCGGACCGAAGACTTCGGCATGGAAGCGGCGCCCACACGGCCCACTTCCTGAACTGTCCCGAAGTCGTTACCCGGCGCTGGCCGGTCGTAGTGCTTCAGGACGGAACGGTGGGCACCGTGATGGTGCCCAAACAAACATAGAGAACGTGGAGACACCCATGCAAACCGACACAACTCGCGAGAACCCGCAGGGCACCTTGCCGCAGGCCGCCGATTCGAATTCGGATCTGGCTGCCACCGCGCCTGGTCAACTGCGTGTGATCAAGCGTAATGGCACTGTCGTTCCTTACACCGATGACAAGATCACCGTCGCTATCACCAAAGCGTTTCTCGCAGTTGAGGGCGGCACCGCTGCCGCTTCGTCGCGAATCCACGACACCGTTGCCCGCCTGACCGAACAGGTCACCGCGACCTTCAAGCGTCGCATGCCGTCGGGCGGCACCATCCACATCGAAGAAATCCAGGACCAGGTTGAACTGGCCCTGATGCGTGCCGGCGAGCAGAAAGTGGCTCGCGACTACGTGATCTACCGCGACGCCCGTTCCAAGGAACGCGCCACCCGCACCACCGCTGACGCACCGGTACAAGCGCACCCGTCGATCCGCATCACCCGCGCCGACGGCAGCCTCGCGCCGCTGGACATGGGCCGCCTGAACACCATCGTCACCGAAGCCTGCGAAGGCCTGGCCGAAGTCGACGGCGACCTGATCCAGCGCGAAACCTTGAAGAACCTGTACGACGGCGTGGCCCTGAACGACGTCAACACCGCACTGGTAATGACCGCCCGTACCCTGGTCGAGCGCGAGCCGAACTACTCGTTCGTGACCGCCCGCCTGCTGATGGACACCCTGCGTGCCGAAGGCCTGGGCTTCCTGGGTGTCGCCGAGAGCGCGACCCACCACGAGATGGCCGACCTGTACGCCAAGGCGCTGCCGGCCTACGTCGCCAAAGGTATCGAGTTCGAACTGCTGAACCCTGTGCTGGCCGACTTCGACCTGGAAAAACTGGGCAAGGCGATCAACCACGAGCGCGACCAGCAATTCACCTACCTGGGCCTGCAGACCCTGTACGACCGTTACTTCATCCACAAGGATGGCGTGCGTTTCGAACTGCCGCAGATCTTCTTCATGCGTGTGGCCATGGGCCTGGCGATCGAAGAGAAGCAGAAAGAAGACCGTGCGATCGAGTTCTACAACCTGCTGTCCTCGTTCGACTACATGGCTTCGACCCCGACCCTGTTCAACGCCGGTACCCTGCGTCCACAACTGTCGAGCTGCTACCTGACCACCGTTCCGGACGACCTGTCGGGCATCTACCACGCGATCCACGACAACGCCATGCTGTCGAAATTCGCCGGTGGCCTGGGCAACGACTGGACCCCGGTTCGTGCACTGGGTTCGTACATCAAGGGCACCAACGGCAAGTCCCAGGGCGTGGTTCCGTTCCTGAAAGTCGTGAACGACACCGCCGTTGCCGTTAACCAGGGTGGCAAGCGCAAAGGCGCTGTGTGTGCCTACCTGGAAACCTGGCACATGGACATCGAAGAGTTCATCGAGCTGCGCAAGAACACCGGTGATGATCGTCGTCGTACCCACGACATGAACACCGCCAACTGGATCCCTGACCTGTTCATGAAGCGCGTCTTCGATGACGGCAAGTGGACCCTGTTCTCGCCATCCGAAGTACCGGACCTGCACGACCTGACCGGCAAGGCCTTCGAAGAGCGCTACGAGTACTACGAAGCCCTGACCGAGTACCCGGGCAAGGTCAAGCTGTTCAAGACCATCCAGGCCAAAGACCTGTGGCGCAAGATGCTGTCGATGCTGTTCGAAACCGGCCACCCATGGCTGACTTTCAAGGACCCGTGCAACCTGCGCAGCCCGCAGCAACACGTCGGCGTGGTCCACAGCTCGAACCTGTGCACCGAGATCACCCTGAACACCAACAAGGACGAGATCGCGGTCTGCAACCTGGGCTCGATCAACCTGCCGAACCACATCGTCGACGGCAAGCTGGACACCGCCAAGCTCAAGCGCACCATCGACGTCGCCGTGCGCATGCTCGACAACGTGATCGACATCAACTACTACTCGGTACCGCAGGCGAAGAACTCCAACTTCCGTCACCGTCCGGTCGGCCTGGGCATCATGGGCTTCCAGGACGCGCTGTACCTGCAGCACATCCCTTACGGTTCCGACGCTGCCGTCGAATTCGCCGACAAGTCGATGGAAGCGGTCAGCTACTACGCGATCCAGGCTTCCTGCGACCTGGCCGACGAACGCGGCTCGTACGAGACGTTCCAGGGTTCGCTGTGGTCCAAGGGCGTGCTGCCGCTGGATTCGCAACAGATCCTGATCGAAGCACGTGGCCAGAAGTACATCGACGTCGACCTGACCGAGTCCCTGGACTGGGCACCGGTTCGCGCCCGTGTACAGAAAGGCATCCGTAACTCGAACATCATGGCCATCGCACCGACCGCGACCATCGCCAACATCACCGGCGTATCGCAGTCGATCGAACCGACCTATCAGAACCTGTATGTGAAATCGAACCTGTCGGGCGAATTCACCGTGATCAACCCGTACCTGGTTCGCGACCTGAAGGCTCGCGGTCTGTGGGACTCGGTCATGATCAACGACCTGAAGTACTACGACGGTTCGGTTCAGCAGATCGAACGCATCCCGCAAGAACTCAAAGAACTCTACGCGACCGCGTTCGAAGTGGACACCAAGTGGATCGTTGACGCCGCCAGCCGTCGTCAGAAGTGGATCGACCAGGCCCAGTCGCTGAACCTGTACATCGCCGGCGCATCGGGCAAGAAACTCGACGTGACCTACCGCATGGCCTGGTACCGTGGTCTGAAAACCACCTACTACCTCCGTGCCCTGGCCGCGACCAGCACCGAGAAGTCGACCATCAACACCGGCAAGCTGAACGCTGTTTCCAGCGGCGGCAACCACGGTGACGATTCGGTCCTGGCAGCGCCAGCCGGCCCTGCTCCAGTACCGAAGGCTTGCGCCATCGACGAGCCGGATTGCGAAGCTTGCCAATAAGCTGAGCTGAATCGGGCGTTGCGAAACGCCTGATTCCTCCAGACAAAAGAAAACCCCCGACAGACTTCTGGTTTGTCGGGGGTTTTCTTTTGGCCGGTGAAAAAATCCAGGCAAAAAAAACGGCGAACCCTGAATCACAGGTTCGCCGTTTTTTTGCGAGTAGCGACTTACCGTCAGACCATCGACAGCTCAGCCGATGCCTGTCCTACCACCGGAATGGTGAAGGAATCGCCGTTATTGGTGTAGAAGGTTTCGATTGTGTTCCCACCCTTGTACCAGTCCTTGAGGAACACGCCGGAATCCAGGTTGCCGCTTTGCAGGTCGGCCGCGTTGAAGATGTAAGCACCCAGATCATTTTTGACGATCCGGACCTCACTGAGGCTCTGGATGTTCTTCAGGGTAACGGTATCGATGCCCGTGCTCCCCAGGTCTTGAATACCAACCATAGTTTTGGAGAAGACGATATAAGCATCACCACCCTCGCCTCCCAAAGCGTCACCCGAACCACGCAAGTTCAACGTATCCGAACCCGCCCCACCCTGAAGCACATAGCCATACCCCGTGCCGGTCAATGTATCGTTGCCGTCACCGCCATCGGCAATTGCGGACGACACAGTGATATTGTCATTCCCGGACTCGCCATATAGAACGCTACCAGCATCATCGTCAGCGCTTCGCATTGTGTCGTTGCCGTTACCACCGTAGAGCATATCGGCTTGAACGCCTCTGATTGGCAAGCCACCGAAAGCGCTGGTATCGGTGGCAGTACCGCCATAGATAAAGTCATCGCCGTCACCGCCGTAAATAACGTCGTTACCGGCTCCACCTTCCAGCTTGTTCGAATAGGCATTCCCCGTCAGCGAATCGTTGAAGTTCGACCCCATCAGATTATCGATATTGATTAATACATCACCTTGAGCGTCACCGCCTGAAGCAGTTCCATCCAGCAAATTGATTTGCACGCTCCCTGCACTTGTCAGGTACCAGGCACCATCACCTCGCCCCACGCCCGTCAAAAGATCCGCGCCCGCGCCACCGACAAAGTTTTCCGCTGCTGCCGCGCTGCCGGTAAAACTGTCAGCCTGAGAAGTCCCCTGGAATATTTCGATGGACGAATAGATATCGCCCGCCGCAATCCCGGTCAGAACCGGCGCACTCAAATCAAGAACAATGCCGGTACTTTCGTCGGCGAAGCTCAGCATGTCCATGCCGGTACCACCGTCGAAGCGGTTGATCCCCGCGTCTCCGACAAACACATCACTGAAGTTCGAACCAATGATGGCTTCAATACTGGAGTAGACATCGCCGGCCGCAATTCCGGTATGAAGACCGGTTTTCGTGTTGATGGTTAATCCTGTCGTGCTATCGGCATAACTTACTGTGTCGAAACCCTCTCCACCATTGAACTGGTCGGCACCTGCGCCACCCTTCAGGGTGTCATTGCCGGCACCGCCGGTAATGATGTTATCGGATGCGTTACCCGTACCGATAAAGTTGCCAGTCCCGGTGAACGTCAGACGCTCGACCTCTGGCGCCAGGGTGATGATGTTCTGATTGGTACGCACTTCATCATCACCACCACCGGCCATTTCCACCACGTTCTGGCTGGCCGAACCGTTGATGATGTACACGTCATTGCCGGCGCCACCGTAGAAGGTTGTGGTGCCAGCCGAAGCGGTAAACACGTCGTTGTAGTTCGTACCGATGATGTTTTCGAAGTCGGAGAACGTGTCGCCCTGAGCGTCGCCCCCCAGACCGGTACCCGACCGTGCGGCC
>NZ_JBWKPF010000012.1:0-14255 GCF_059418105.1 Pseudomonas sp. GW821-FHT09C09 | reverse complement strand
GTAAACACGTCGTTGTAGTTCGTACCGATGATGTTTTCGAAGTCGGAGAACGTGTCGCCCTGAGCGTCGCCCCCCAGGCCGGTACCCGACCGTGCAGCCGTCATGGTGATATTGATGCCCTGTTCCGACTGCGCGTAACTCAGCGTGTCGATGCCGTTGTAGCCATCGAGGTTGTCGGCCGCTGCACTGGCGTAGAACGTATCGTTGTAGTTCGAGCCTCGATAGCTTTCGATACCGACAAAGGTATCGCCTGCCGCGAAACCGGTGTGCACACCGGTTTTCAGGTTCAGACTCACACCCACGCTGGTGGGTACATCCTCATAACTGGCGATGTCAAAACCTGCGCCGCCATTGAGCTGGTCAGCGCCGTCTCCTCCCATCAATATATCGTTGCCGCCTCCGGCATTCAGAACATCATTCCCCGCCAAACCTCGCATCTGATCAGCGTCCGCAGTTCCTGTCAGAGTGTCTGCACCGGGAGTTCCGTTGATTATCGCCATTACATCGTCCTTGTTTAAGTGTGAAGCAGAAGGGTTAAAGCTGCCTGATCTCCATCTCGCAGAATAATCTCCCGGCTCAATGGAGCAGGTTGTGCACCTGGGTTCAATGCGCACGAATCGTTATCGGCAAAAGTCATGGGTTCAACATAAAAACAGACATAAAAAAACCGACGCCACAGCGTCGGTTTTCGTTGTCGCGAGTACCTTGCCTCAGGTCATCTGAATGATGGTCTGCATGATGGTGCTCTGGGTCGAAATGGTCTTGGCGTTCGCCTGATAGTTGCTCTGACCCTTGATCAGGTCTACCAGTTCGTTGGTCAGGTTGACGTTCGACTCTTCCAGGGAGTTCGACACAACCTCACCCAACGTACCGGTTTTCGGCGCGTCATAACCCGGGATACCCGAAGCGAATGTCTCTTTCCAGCTGGTGCCACCGACAGGTTGAAGGCCCTGTTCGTTGGTAAAGCTGGCCAGGGCAACCTGGCCGATGGCCTTGCTCTGGTTGTTGCTGAAGTTGGCGAACAGCGTACCGGTGCCGTCAATGGTCAGGTTGGTGATCTGGCCGGTGGCGTAACCATCCTGAGTCGGGATCGAGCGCGCGGTGTCAGCGTTGTACTGAGTGGTCTTGGCCATCGAAATGGTCACACCCGCCGGGTTTGCCGATGCGCCGTTAGGCGTAAAGGTGCCGTTGGTCACAGTACCCGGTACCCAGCCAGTGAGTTTCAGGTCGCTGCTGATGATCGGGTTCGGCGCAGGAGGCGGCAAGGTGCTTGGCGTGCTGACCTGAGTCAACTTGCCAGACGAGTCAAACGTCATGGTGGAGGCGACTGGCGGCGTGGTTTTCGGATCGCTGCCGGTAGCATCCGGGTTACGACCGTCCACCAGGGTGTAGACCTTCCAGGTATTGTCATCGGTTTTCACCACATACTGATCCATGACGTGCGAGTTGCCCTGGCTGTCATAGATCGGGGTGCTGAACTGCTTGGTGTACGTTTCGAGCTTGGTTGGATCGAACACGACAGCATTGGCGCCGGTATCGACGATCTTCGGCGCGGACGAGTTCAGGTTGATCGTCGAGGTCACCAGCGAAGTGGACTTCGGCGCCAGGTTCGAGGTGTCGATCTTCAGGTCGGTCAGTACGCCGTTGATGATCTTGCCGTTGGCATCCACGCCGTAACCTTGCAGACGCGAGGTGTAGTCGGTGTTGGTGATGTAACCGTTATTGTCGACCTTGAACGTACCGGCGCGGGTATAGGAAATCGAGCCGTTGTTGCTCATGGTGAAGAAGCCGGAACCGTTGATACCCATGTCCAGCACGTTACCGGTGTTGTTGATGTCACCCTGGGTGAACTGCTGGGAAACGTTGGCCAGGCGCACGCCGTTGCCGATGACCTTGCTGCCGCTACCCAGGCGAGTGGCCGAGTAGACGTCTTCGAATTCTGCACGGGACGATTTGAAACCGGCGGTCGCGACGTTGGCGATGTTGTTGCCGGTCACGTCCAGTTGCTTGTTGGCTGCATAGAGACCGCTAAGGCCGATATTGAAAGACATATTCCACTCCTTTGTGCCGGTTAGTCGGCTCTATATACCAATGGTTTGTACTTTGGACAGGGCAACGGTGCCCTTGCCGGACAGGTTGAGCATCAGCTCGCCGCCGGTCTGGCTGATCGTCACGCTGGTGACGGTTGCCGGCAGGTAGGTCGCCATATCGGTCGAGGTGCCGTTGATCGATGCGTTGGCCTTGACGGTATAGGTACCGGTCTTGACCAGGTTGCCGTCCTTGTCCTTGCCGTCCCAGGTGAAGCTCGCATTGCCTGCGGCGCGACTGCCCAGGTCGATGGTGCGAATCGCCGTGCCGCTGCTGTCGCTGATGGTGACGGTACCGCCGGCAATCGACGACGGAACGGTGACCGAACCGGTCATGCCTTTGCTCGGATCGTCGAGCTGGACCGAGTTGGTCTGCACGATCACGTTGCGGCCGACCAGCGACGAAGCCTGCAGGGCTTGCGACGAGTTGTAGTTGCCGGCCAGAGAACTCACGGTACTGTTGAGGGTGGTAATACCCTCGAGGCTGCTGAACTGCGCCAACTGGGCAACGAATGCACTGTTGTCCTGCGGGTCGAGCGGGTTCTGGTTTTTCAGCTGGGTTACCAGCAGTTGCAGGAACGCATCCTTGCCCAGGGCCTGGCCGCCGGTGGAGCTGTTAGTGGCCGAAGCAATGCCATCGGCTGTCGAACTGGTCTTTTTCGACGAGTTCGCCAGGATGTCCTTCATGCTCAGGCTGCTGGTGGTATCGGAAACACTCATGGCAGTCGCCCCTTATTACTGACCGAGGGTCAGCACCTTCTGCATCATGGTTTTGGCGGTGTTCATCATTTCGGCGTTGGTCTGGAAGGACCGGCTCGCGGAAATCATGTCGGCCATTTCTTCCACCACGTTGACGTTCGGGTAGTAGACGTAGCCCTTGGCGTCGGCGGCAGGATGGTTTGGCTCGTAGCGCGCTTCGAGGTTGCTCTGGTCTTCGACCACGCCGAGCACCTGCACGCCCTGGCCTGCGGCGTCCTGGTTCTGGAACAGCGAGTTGCTGCCGCCGCTCTGGCCGCCCTGGAACATGGTGGCGAACACCGGGTGACGAGCGCGATAGGTCTGGTCGATGCTCGACGAGACGGTTTCGGCGTTGGCGATGTTCGAAGCCACGGTGTTCAAACGCGTGGTCTGGGCGCTCATGCCGCTTCCGGCAATGTTGAAAACGCTGGACAGGGACATGGATTACTCTCCGCGCAGGGCTGACACCAGCCCTTTGAATTTGCTGTTGAGCAGCGTGAAGCTGGCCTGGAAGCCGACGGCGTTTTCCGCGTAGTTCGACTGTTCCAGCTGAGCGTCAACGGTGTTCTGGTCGATCGACGGCTGCATCGGCGTGCGATACATCAGCGACTCGTCGCCATTGCCCAGACCTTCAGCTTCGATGTGACGGCTGTTGGTCATGTTCAGGGCGATGGTGCCGTTGGCGTTCTTCTGGCTCTGTGCTTCGAGCACTTTGGAGAAATCCAGATCCCGAGCCTTGTAGTTCGGGGTGTCGGCGTTGGCGATGTTGTTGGCCAGGACTTCGGCACGCTGGGCGCGGAAGCCCAGGGCTTTTTCGTGAATTCCGAGCGCTTTATCGAAGCTGATGCTCATGTCGGGAACCTTCAGGTGACCGGGTTTTTCGTAACAGGGTTATAGCAAGCGTCGTGCCAGTTTTAAAAAGCCCCGGATTCCGGGGCTTTGCAGGGGATCGGCAAGGCGGCAATGCCAGAAAAGCGGCAACGGGCTTCCGCCGGATGCCGCTTTTCTGCCGCTTGCCACCACCGCAAAAACCCTCAGGCATAAAAAAACGGGAGCCCCTGAGGACTCCCGTTTTTTGTGTTGCCGGTGACAGTCACTTCGCCTGGTAAATGATCCCCGGGCTGCACTGGACCATCTGGTAATGGTCCGGCAAACCGTTCAGCGCTTCGGAAGCGCCGAGGAACAGATAACCGCCCGGCTTCAGCGTGCTGTGAATGCGCAACAGGATGTCTTTCTTCACCTCGGCGGAGAAGTAGATCAGCACGTTGCGGCAGAACACGATGTCGAACTTGCCCAGGCTTGCGTAGCTGTCGAGCAGGTTGAACGAACGGAATTCCACCCGGTTCTTGATCGGCGCCTTGATCACCCAGCGCCCCGGCCCTTTCGGGTCGAAATAGCGCTGCAGACGATCGGCGGACAGACCGCGACCGATCGCCAGGCTGTCGTACTCGCCGGTCTTGCAGTTGGTCAGCATGCTGCCGGACAGATCCGTGGCAACGATCTGCACGCCCATCTTCAACTGACCGATGTTGGTCCGCTCGAACTCGTCGATCGACATCGACAGCGAATAGGGTTCCTGACCCGACGAGCAGGCCGCCGACCAGATCCGCAGACGCTGGTTGGGAGCGGCCTTGATCGCCTCGGGCAGCACCTTGTTCTTCAAGACTTCAAACGGATAGGTGTCGCGAAACCACAGGGTTTCGTTGGTTGTCATGGCATCGACCACCTGCTCGCGCAAACCGCTGCGCGGCTGGGTCTGGATGCGCTGTACCAGCTCACCCAGGGACTTGATGCCTTGCTGCTCCATCAGTTTGTTGAGACGGCTCGAGACCAGGTACTGCTTGTTTTCACCGAGCAAAATGCCACAGGCTTTTTCCAGGAAGACCCGGAACTGTTCGAAATCCAAATTACCCGTAGACAAATGATGCCGCCTCTTAAATCGTGTTGACCGCCAGGGACGGAAAGTCCCTAGCTGATATCTGCTGCTTTGATCCGGTCGACTACCCGGGATGCCAGGTCATCAGGACGGAATTTGGCCAGGAAGTCATCGGCACCGACTTTCTTGACCATCGCCTGGTTGAACACACCCGACAACGAAGTATGCAGGATGATATGAAGCTTTTGCATGCGAGGGTCGCCGCGGATTTCCGCCGTCAGGGTGTACCCGTCCATCTCCGGCATCTCGATGTCGGAGATCATCATCAGGAACTCTTCTTCCGGCTTCTTGCCCTCGTCGACCAGCTTGCGCAGGTAATCCAGCGCCTGCTTGCCGTCGTTCAGCGCCACCACTTCGACACCGACCGTCTGCAGGCAACGTGTCACCTGCTTGCGCGCCACCGACGAGTCATCGACCGTCAGCACCCGCAGAGACAGCGCCTTGCTCTGGGTCTCGACATCCACCACGCCGACCGAAATCGCTTCCGGTGTCGGTGCGACTTCCGCCAGCACCTTCTCGACGTCGATGATTTCGACTAACTGATTGTCCACCCGAGTCACAGCGGTCAGGTAATGATCGCGACCGGTCCCCTTGGGTGGCGGATGGATCTCTTCCCAGTTCATGTTGACGATACGTTCCACCGAGCGCACCAGGAAACCCTGGGTCTTGGTGTTGTATTCCGTGATGATCACGAACGGACTGTTCTTGTCTTTCAACGCCCCGGAGCCGGTCGCCATTGCCAGATCAAGGATCGGAATGGTCGCCCCCCGGATATTCGCCACCCCGCACACGACAGGACTGGACTTGGGCATCAGCGTCAGTTGCGGGCACTGCAGCACTTCCCGAACCTTGAACACGTTGATCCCGTAGAGCTGCTGGCCGTCGAGACGGAACAACAACAGCTCCAGGCGATTCTGCCCTACCAGTTGCGTGCGCTGGTTCACCGAATCCATTACACCAGCCATGCCCAGACTCCTACACCAACGCCAAGTGTTGTTGCGACGCACATTCATTGCTAAACGGCACGGCGCTTGCTTTTTAACTCGTATGAACATTCAAACGACATTTTTCCGACGCCTGACATCCCCTATCCGCAGAGGACTTTGCGCGGTGTCCGCCATTTGCCTGTTTTTCGCGGGCAGCCCTGCCAGTGCTGATGCGGTTACCTTGCCTGACATGCTTATCGGCGTCACTCAGGGCTTTCTTGAATTCACCGTAGAAGACTATCTGGCTACCAGTCAAACGGAAGGGCGTTATGAAATCGAGGTCAAGCAGCTCGATCCGCGCATGCGCATGCCTATGTGCGACAAGGAATTGACAGCGTCCCTGGAGAGCCCGGGACGCCCCCTGGGCCGTGTAACGGTCAAGGTCCGCTGCGAAGGCGCCTCCCCCTGGACCGTGTTCGTACCCGCTCAAGTCCGCCTGTTTCGCCCGGTCGTGACCACCACTCGCCCGCTCAAGCGCGCCGGCATCATCGAGCCCCAGGACGTGACCTTGCGCGAGCATGATGTCAGCCTGATCAACCAGGGTTTTCTGACGTCGGTGGATGAGGCGATCGGGCAGAAATTGACCCGACCAACGGTCGCCGATCAGGTGATTACCCTTGTGCATCTGGAACAGGCGGAAGTCGTTCGCAAAGGCGATCAAGTGGTGATTACCGCCCGTAGCGGCACACTGGCCGTGCGCATGCCGGGCGAAGCCCTGTCCAATGGCGGTCTGAAAGAACAGATTCGAGTGAAAAACCTCAATTCCCAGCGGGTCATCAAGGCGCAGGTCATGGCGCCGGGCCAGGTGGAAGTGGCAATGTGAGCAACGACTGGAGCAATGACAGGAAAGCCTCGTGAGTGATCGCGCAGAAAACTGGCGCCAACCTGAGCTGTTCCCTAAACTGTGCCGCAGCAGGATCTGTGCGGCGCATGCAGGCTTAGTGGTAAAAGAGCCTAAAGTTTTCCAGGGGATGGCCGAGAACATGGCAAGCGTCCAAATTCCCAGAGGTTTTTAACATGGTCATCGATTTCAGCCGTTTGAACAGCTCCTCGTCACTTACGGGCAGTACACGTACCAGCGCGCCCAAGGAAACCGCCGAAACCGGCACTTCCGCGCCGCTGAATACCCCGGCCGAACAGGCCAGTACCGCAAAAAGCGGGGAATCGGTACACCTCAGCAATGAGGCTCAACAGTTGCAGAAGGTCACTGACAAGCTGCGCGATCAGCCTGCCGTCGACAAAGCCCGCGTGGCCGAGTTGAAAGCAGCGATTGCCGATGGCAGCTACAAAGTCGACAGCAACCGTGTAGCCAGCAAACTGCTCAACTTCGAAGCCCAGCGCTAGGCCTCGGCCTGCGCCAGGCTTTTGGACGCTTAAAACCCAAGGCCAGCCATGCACGACACTACTTTATTGCAACTGATCACCGACGACTTTGCTCCAGCTCAACAACTGCTGGAGTTACTGCATACCGAGTCCCTCGCCTTGCACGGTCGCGACATGCCCCTGCTGGAAGAAATTCTGGCGCGCAAACAGGCATTGATCATTCTGCTCGAGCAGCATGGCCGCAAACGCAGCGAAATCCTCGCCAGCCTCAATCTGTCGCTCGACCGCCAGGGCCTGGAACAACTGGCCAGCCAGTCGAGCATCGGCGAGCAGTTGCTGAGCCAGAGCGATGTCCTGATCGACCTGATCGCCCAGTGCCAGGCGGCCAACGCCAAGAATGGCCAGTCGATCGTGATGCAGCAGGCCGCCACGGCCAATCAGCTGAAAATCCTCACCGGTGGCGAGCCTCCCGCGCTCTACGATGCCAGCGGCACCTTCTCCAAACTGCAGAAACCTCGCGCGCTCAGCCAGGCGTGATGCTTTCTTCCATGCTTGCGCCCTATCAACGCGCGATACATGCTGGCAAAATACTGGCCAGTCGTAGTCAAAATTTGTCTGGAGATTGATTTAACGTGTCCAATGATGACGCTCCGCAGCCCCCAAAGGTGCTTACCACGCCCCTGGAGATCTCCAGCAATCTGCGCCAGCTGCAAGAGAGCCACGATCCGCTGATCATCACCTTTCACGAGCGCAGCCAGCGTTTCCAGAGCTACCTGATCAAGGTCGACCGGGAAACCGCCACCATTGCCCTGGACGAAATGATCCCGCGCGATGGCGAGCGCTTCCTGCTGGCTGGCGAACCCTTCAAGGTCGAAGGCTTCCACGAAGGCGTGCGCATCGCCTGGGAATACAACGGCACGCTGGACATCAAGGAATCCGACGGCGACCGCTTCTATGTCGGCGAGATGCCCACCGAAGTGGTCTATCATCAGCGCCGCAACGCCTTCCGCGCCGCACTGAAACTGACCGATCTGGTGAGCGTCGAACTGGGCGGCGAAAAACTCAAGTCGCCGATCGGTGGCAAACTGCTGGATATCTCCGCCACCGGTTGCAAGCTGCGTTTCGAAGGTGACATCACCGACCGCCTGCAACTGGGCCAGGTCTATGACCGCCTGATCGCCCCGCCACTGTTCGGCAACCAGCCAGCGGCGGTCGAGCTGCGTTACCTGCACTTCGAAGAAAAACTCAACATCACCTTCGCCGGCCTGCGCTTTCACAACATCAGCGGCCCGGCAGCGCGCAACGTCGAGCGTTTCGTCTATCAGCTGCAACGTGAAGCACGGCGCTTCGACAAAGACGATCTCTGATTCGCACGCGCCATGAAAAACGGGCAGTCCCTTGCGGTGACTGCCCGTTTTTTTATGCCTGGTGTTTTTTCAGGATCAAGGCCTGGCGCCACTGATGTCCGGCGCAGGATTGTCGTTGCCGGCATCCGGCTCCACTGGTGATTCTGGTTCAGTGGCGGGCTCGGGTGCCGGTTCAGGTGCAACCGTGGTCTGCATCTGCTCCTGCACCACTTGCTCGTCGACCCGCGGATCGAGCGCTGCCACCAGCGGCGAACTGGACATGCTGTCCGGCATCGCCACGTGATGCAGCGGTGCGTCGTCGACCTGGTGCAGGTTGGTCACGGCTTTCGGCCGGATGCGCCACACCAGCACCAGCGCGAAAAAGGTGAAGAACGCATACAGGCTCTGGCTGCCGAACATTTTCATCAACACACCGGCCAGCAACGGCCCGATGCTGGCACCCACCCCGTAGGTCACCAGCAGCATCGCCGTCAGCGACACCCGCCGATCGCCTTCGACATGGTCGTTGGAGAACGCGACGGCCAATGGGTACAGGCAGAACTGCACCAGCGAACACAGGAAGCCGACGATGAATAATATCTCCAGCGGCACCTGCGGCATGATCGCCAGTGGCAATGCGGCTATAGCCAGAAACCCGGCGAAGCAGCGGATCAACAAGGCCCGGTCATAACGGTCGGACAACCAGCCCAACGGCCATTGCACCAGCAGCCCGGCAAAAATGCAGGTACCCATGAACAGACCGACCTGTTCGGTGGACAACCCCTGCTGCGATGCATAGAGCGGTGCCAGACCGTAGAACGAGCCGATGATCAGCCCTGCCCCGAGCACCGTACTCAACGACTGCGGCACGCGCTTGATAAAGAAGCGCGGCTCCATCGGCGCCGGATGCAACGGTGCCGGGTGAATCCGCCGGGTCAGTGCCACCGGCACCAGACACAGGGCAAAACACAGGGCGACCAGCATCAGCAGTTCCAGGCCCAGGCCCGGGTGCATGACCAGGATCAGCTGACCGAGCACCAGCCCCAGATACGAGGCAATCATGTAGCCGCTGAACACCACACCGCGCTGGTTGGCGTCGGCCTGCTCATTCAGCCAGCTCTCGATCACCATGTACTGACACATCATGCCGAGGCCGACGATGGTCCGCAGCACCAGCCAGGCCGGCAGCCAGTCCACCAGACCATGACCGAGCACCGCCGCGCCGACGATCCCGGCACACGCCGAGTAGGCGCGGATATGTCCGACCCGGGCAATCAGGCGGTGCCCGATCTTGCCGCCCAGCACCAGACCAAAATAGTTGGCCGCCATCAGCGCACCGACCCACAGTCCGTCGACATGGTCAGCCGCCAGGCGCAACGCCAGATAAGTAGAAAGAAGGCCCGAGCCGATCAACATCATCAGCGAGGCAAAATACAGCGCTCGAAAGGATTTCCAGATTTGGCGCATCGGCGTTCCGAGCGGCTCCTTGCGGTGAGTGTCGGGCTATCGAACGATAGCCCGATGACGACATTTCGTCAGGCCTGGGCTGCCAGAACGCGCCGTTCCCAGGGAGTGATCTCATCAAAGAAACTGGTCAGCTCCATAGTCTTCGAAGCGATGTAGCCTTCGATGAACTCCTTGCCGAACAGTTCCTTGGCCAACTGGCTGCGCTTCAGACGCTCGAGCGCGGCGTGCAACGTACACGGCAGCGAAAGATTGTCCGGCACTTCGAATTCACCCTGGATCGGTGCACTCGGTTCCAGCTCATGCTCGATGCCATGCAGACCGGCTGCCAGGCTCGCGGCAATCGCCAGGTACGGGTTGGCATCGGCGCCCGGCAAACGGTTCTCGACCCGACGGGCAACCGGCGAACTGGCCGGAATCCGCAGACCCGCCGCGCGATTGTCGTGGGACCAGCAGGCATTGTTCGGCGAGGCAAACGGATGGCACAGGCGCTGGTAGGAGTTGACGTTCGGCGCAAACAGCGCGGTGAAATCCGCCATGCCCGCCTGCTGCCCGCCGATGAAGTGACGGAACATCGCGGTCGGCTGACCGTTTTCATCGCTGAACACATTCTTGCCGCTGCCGATCTCGACGATGCTCTGATGGATGTGCATCGAACTGCCCGGCGTGTGCGCCAGCGGCTTCGCCATGCAGACCACGGTCAGGCCATGCTTGAGCGCGACTTCCTTGAGCAGGTGCTTGAACAGGAAGGTCTGGTCGGCCAGCAACAGTGGATCACCGTGCAACAGGTTGATCTCGAACTGGCTGACACCCATCTCGTGCATGAAGGTATCGCGCGGCAGGCCCAGGGCCGCCATGCATTTATAGACTTCACTGAAGAACGGTCGCAGACCGTTGTTGGAGCTGACGCTGAACGCCGAGTGACCGTCCTCGCGACGACCGTCGAGGCCGACCGGTGGCTGGAATGGTTGCGTTGGATCGGTGTTCGGGGCGAACACAAAGAATTCGAGTTCAGTTGCCACTACCGGCGCCAGGCCGAGGGCAGCGTAGCGGGCAATGACTTTCTTGAGCTGGCCACGGGTCGACAGGTTGGAGCTCTCGCCGGTCAGCTCATCGGCATCACAGATGGCCAGCGCGCGCGGCTCCTGGCTCCAGGGTAGAGGATGGATCTGCGCAGGATCGGCCACCAGCGCGAGGTCGCCGTCGTCGCTGCCGTAAAACCGTGCAGCGGGATAGCCTCCCATGATGCATTGCAGCAGCACCCCCCGGGCCATCTGCAAACGCCGCCCTTCGAGGAAACCCTCGGCGGTCATTACCTTGCCCCGTGGCACGCCGTTCAAATCCGGCGTGACACATTCAATTTCATCAATGCCCGTCAATCGCTGCGCGAGTGAACGCTGGCCATCGGTTGTCATGACGCAATCCTTGTTATTGTGCGAGCCGCGAACGGCGACCCGGACAAAATAGGCTTCAGCTGTTCGGAATATCAAGCAGCGGCCAACAAAAAGAATGCCAGCCGATGAATTCGTGAATCAGGGCAGGTAAATACTGAACACGCCGCCACCCAATGGCCCGCCATTGCGGATCTCGGTACGGCCGCCGACACCGTTGCGCTGATGCAGTGCCGCGATGCGCCCGGCGAAGTACAGACCGAGGCCGGTACTGCCACTGCTGTGATTGATGCCCTGCACATAATCGGCCTGACGCTCGAGCATCTCGACCGGGTAACCGTCACCGTCGTCGTTGATGCTCAACACCAGTTGCCCGGCCTCGTCGCTGACGGTGATCAGCAGCGATTCACGGGCGTAGCGAATCGCGTTGTTGATGCAGTTGCCGAGCACCGAGGCGATCAGTTCACGATCGAAGAAACCCAATGGACTGAGCGGGTCGACTTCGTAAGTCGCAACGATGCCGCGACTGGCGAAAACCTCTTGATGAGCCGCCAGTTGCGCCTCGATGAAATCGTCCAGTTCATGATAGGCCGGCTGCAACGGCATCTGGTTGACGCCGAGCTTGTACAGCCCGAGCAACTGCACCAGCATGCCGTTGAGGTGGGCGAACTCGAAGTCGATCACGCCCTGCTCCGGCACCTGACGCTGGTCCTCGGGCAGGCGCGCCAGCCATTGGCTGTGGGCCTGCATCAGCATGGCCAGAGAGTTCTTCATGTCGTGCACGGTGGAGGCGATCACCGTGGAAAAATCCAGTGCCTGCTCGTCTTGGTTCATTCGCCAAACGCCTTGCTTTTCAGCTTCTGATAACGCGGATAACGCGCGTCGGTATCGGGCATCATGCCCACCAGTTTCAGGCAGGCCCGACATTCTTCCAGCTCCGCCGAGGGCACACTGGTGTCGGTGCCGTGCAGCAGCGACTGCGCCATGTTCAGCGCAATGCTGATGTTCTTCGGTTGCATCTTCAGCGCCTTGCGGAATACCTCGCGGGCCTCCACCAGGTTGCCGGTCTTGTATACGCGCACGCCCTGACGGTTGAGGTCGGCGGCGGCATTACTGGAACTGAGAATAGTCGGGTCGTCGGTGAGCTTGGCGATGTCTTTCATCACCGTCGGGTCATCGCCGTAGATTTCCGCACAGCTCTTGAGCATCGACGTGCCCGCCTCGGTCTGCCCCAGCATCTGCAATTGCTTGGCGACCAGCAGCGCGGCCTCGGGGCTCATGAACTGTTCCATGCCGTCGAGACGCATCAGCGCTTGTTCGGTGAGCTTCTCGGCAGTTTCGGCGTCGTTGAGCAACAGACTGGTGGCCTTCATCAGACGCGCTCGGATCTGCAGGCCTGGATCGGTCGGGTTTTCCTTGGCCACTGCACTGAGGGTGGTATTGATCTCCAGCCGGGTGCGGGTATCGAGGCCCTTTTCGCTGCCCTTGCTGATCAGCGCATGGGCAAGACCCAGGTTGCTTTCCGGATCCTTGAAGCGCGACTGCGCACCCTGCGCCACAGCCTGACGGTAGGCCCGCGACGCCGTGTCGAAATCCTCGTTGGCCATCGCCAGTTTGCCGAGCAGCGCCTGCCGGCGTACCGCCAGTGGCGACAGGCGAATCGCCTCTTCCAATGTCCTCTGTGCGCCTTTGGTATCGCCTTCGGCCACCAGAACGTCCGCCATGCCGTCGTACAGCGCCGGCATCATCGGAAACACTTTCAGGGCTTTCTCATACACGCCTTTGGCCTGGGCCACCTGACCGCGCTTGAACAGCAACTTGCCCAGTCCGGCAAAGGCCCACGGCAACGGCCGGTCGGCGATGATGCTGTCATACAGGCGCTCAAGCGCTTCGTTCTGATTCATGTCGCGCAAGGCATCGGCGCGGTAGCGCAGGCACAGCGGCGAATAGCGGATATCCTGCTTGCACAGGGCGATACAGGCGTTGAGCACCTCGACCGGTTTACCACGGTCAAGGGCCTGCAGAATCGGCTTGAGCAGGGTCTTGCGCTGTTCCAGACGCTCCAGACGTTGCGCCAGGCCGATACGGTTGAACGGTTTGGTCAGATAGGCGTCCGGCTCATGCTCCAGGGCACTGAGTACCATCGCCTGGCTAGTCTCGGCGGTGACCATCACAAACACGGCTTCGTGACTGATCAGCTTCTCCATCATCAGGTCTTCCAGCACCTGCTGACCGTTTTTCTTGCCGTCACCCAGGTGGAAATCCTGAAGGATGAAATCGTAGGACTTCTGCGCGCACATTTTCAGCGCCTGCTCACCGGTGTCGGCGGTGTCCACGTCCTTGACGCCCAACTCGCGCAACATCGAGCGAACGGAACTGCGGAAATCCGAGAAATCATCGACGATCAGAAAACTCTTTTGGTGATACGACAGCATCGAGGATTTCCAGACAATTGAAGTAGAAGGACGAGGGCTTTCACAAGCGCGCAGATGATAACTGGAGGCTAAATGCTATCAAGCGATTTCATGCGCAGCCGATGAGATTGCAAGTGCCGATCGGGTTATCGGCCAGAAGTGACGTTCTCTGAAGCAGACACTTCAAGATTCCTTATGCAACAACTGGCCTGCTCGGCTGCTCATCCCCCCATACAAGGCTTGGCTCGTGTACATAAAAGGACGCTACATCGTGTCCGCCGGCGCTCTGCTGTTTCTCCAGCAGGCAATGGCGACCGGAATGGACTGCACAAAAGCGGTGAACACCGTCGAAAACACTATTTGTGCCGATAAAGGGCTATATGAACTGGATGCACAAATGGGAGTGGTTTATCGGGGATTGATGAAAAGCCCCACTGATTTGACGAGTAAACCTCGGCTAGATCTGCTGCACTCAATGGGTAAGCAGAAATAGAAACTTTCCTGCGGGCAAAACAAAACCCCAACTGCTTTCGCAATTGGGGTTTCGGAATTTAATCTTGACGATGACCT
>NZ_JBWKPF010000011.1:0-199940 GCF_059418105.1 Pseudomonas sp. GW821-FHT09C09 | reverse complement strand
GGCCTTGATTGGCAAGGCCTGCCGGGGTTTTGACCGTGGTTTTATTACGGACAACTGCGCAACTTTTTGCGCAGTTCCTAAACGCCCTTTCAATACATCGCAGCAACAGAACCTCGCCATAATCGCCTCAACGGGCTGACACACCTCATTTGGAACCCATGGGCTATCCTGCTGCCCACTTAAAGGTATCGACCGTTTTCAGATAGGAGGTTTGAATGCGTACCCTCGAACTGGCTGGCGTGCAGGTTCCGGTGATTGGCCAGGGCACCTGGCGCATGGGCGAAGACCGTTCGGCGCACAAGCGTGAAGTGGCGGCCCTGCGCAGCGGCATCGAGCTGGGCATGACCCTGATCGACACCGCCGAAATGTACGCCGAGGGCGGTGCCGAAAGCGTGGTCGGTGAAGCCATCGCCGGCCTGCGCGATCAAGTGTTCCTGGTGAGCAAGGTCTACCCGCACAACGCCAGCCGCAAAGGCATTCCCCAGGCTTGCGAACGCAGCCTGCGCCGGCTCGACACCGATTACATCGACCTCTATCTGCTGCACTGGCGCGGCCAGTATCCGCTGGACGAAACCGTCGAGGCCTTCGAGCGCCTGCGCGAGGACGGCAAGATCGGGCGCTGGGGCGTGTCGAACTTCGACGTGGACGACCTCGAAGAACTGTCTTCATCGGCCTGTGCGACCAATCAGGTGCTGTACAACCTGGAAGAGCGCGGCATCGAGTTCGACCTGCTGCCTTGGTGCCAACAACAGCGCATGCCACTGATGGCGTACTGCCCGATCGGCCAGGGTGGCGCGATGCTGGCCGAGCCGGTGCTGAAACAGATTGCCGCTCGTCACGGCGTGACCCCGGCACAGGTTTCGCTGGCGTGGATTCTGCGTCAGGATGGGGTGATTGCGATTCCCAAGGCCGTGCGCCCGGAACACGTGCAGCTCAATGCACAAGCGGCGCAGCTGCAACTCGATGCCGGGGATCTGGCGGCGCTGGACCAGGCGTTTCACGCGCCACAACGCAAGCAGCGGCTGGCCATGGTCTGAGCCACCGCCGACTGACAGAGGGCTTCGCCATGAGAAGCACTGATCAGGACGATCCATTCAACCTGCAACGTTTCGTGCTCGCCCAGGACCCGGTGTTCGAGCGGGTCCAGCGCGAGCTCGGTGAGGGCCGCAAGCGCAGCCACTGGATGTGGTTTGTGTTCCCGCAGTTCGCCGGGCTCGGCGGCAGCGAGATGTCCCGGCGCTTCGCCATCGGCTCCGCCGGTGAAGCACGGGCCTATCTGGCCCATGAACTGCTCGGCGCCCGGCTGCGCACCTGCGCGCAGCTTGTGCTCAATGTGCCGCAGCGTTCGATTGCCGAAATTTTCGGCCACCCGGACGACCTGAAATTTCACTCATCGATGACCCTGTTCGCCCAGTTCGCGGACGACGACAGCCTCTGGCATCAGGCGCTGGAGCGTTACTTCCACGGCATTCAGGACGAATGGACCCTGCAGTTGCTGGACTCAAAACAGGCCCAGTTGCCCCCCGATCAGGGTTGAGAAATCGTCGTCGACAAACGGCAGGATCGCATCCGCCACCGGTTGTAGCTGGCGGGTGATGTAGTGGTCGTAGTCGATGGCCGCGCGGCGTACTTCCAGCGGCTCAGGGCCAGCCAGAGTGATGACGTAGCTGATCCAGCCACCGTTCTGGTATTGCCGTGGCCGCCCGTGCTGCGCGTTGTAATCGTCAGCCAGTCGCGCCGCACGCACGTGGGGCGGAACGTTGCGTTCGTAGTCGTCGAGGGTGCGGCGCAGGCGCTTGCGGTAGACCAGTCGCTCGTCGAACTCGCCGGCCAGGGTCTTGCGCACGTATTCACGCACGTAATCCTGATACGGCTTACGTTGGAAAATCCGCTCGTACAGTTCCTGCTGGAATTGCCGGGCCAGCAGCGACCAGTCGGTGCGCACGGTTTCCAGGCCTTTGTAGACCATTTCCTCGCTGCCATCGGCGCGAGTCACCAGTCCGGCGTAGCGCTTTTTACTGCCTTCCTCAGCACCGCGAATGGTCGGCATCAAAAAACGTTTGTAGTGAGTTTCGAACTGCAGTTCGAGGGCGCTTTCCAGCCCGTACTGTTCGCGCACATGTTCGCGCCACCAGTCGTTGACGTGCTGCACCAACGCCCGGCCGATGGTCGCCGCCTCTTCCTGACCGTGGGGACGACGCAGCCAGACGAACGTCGAATCGGTATCGCCATAAATCACCGCATGCCCTTGTGCCTCGATCAACTGCCGGGTGCGCAGCATGATTTCGTGACCGCGCAAGGTGATCGACGATGCCAGCCGCGTATCGAAAAACCGGCAACCGCTGGAACCGAGCACGCCGTAGAAGGCGTTCATGATGATCTTCAGCGCCTGGGACAGCGGCGCGTTGTGTTCGCGTTTGGCGGTCTCGCGGCCCTCGGCGACCCGGGCGACGATGGACGGCAGGCAATGCCGAGTGCGCGAGAAACGAGCGCCGCGAAAGCCCGGTACCGAATCGGCGTCATCCGGATGCTGCAAACCTTCGATCAACCCAACCGGGTCGATCAGGAAGGTGCGGATGATCGACGGATAAAGGCTCTTGTAGTCGAGCACCAGCACCGATTCGTACAGCCCCGGCTGCGAGTCCATGACAAACCCGCCGGGGCTGGCCTGCGGCGGATTGGTGCCAAGGTTCGGCGCCACAAAACCCTGGCGATGCATCAACGGCATGTACAAATGAGTGAACGCCGCCACCGACCCGCCGCTGCGATCCGCCGGCAGGCCGGTGACGCTGGCGCGCTCCAGCAAGAACTTCAGCAGCTCGGTTTTGGCGAAGATCCGCGTGACCAGTTCGCAGTCCTTGAGGTTGTACTTGGCCAGCGCCGGTTTGTCCTCGGCGAACATGCGGTTGATCTCGTCCATGCGCTGGTACGGGTTGTCGATGGACTTGCCCTCGCCGAGCAGGGTCTGGGCGACGTTTTCCAGGCTGAACGAGGGGAAGCTCCAGGTCGCCGAACGCAGGGATTCGATGCCATCGATGATCAACCGCCCCGCCGCTGCCGCAAAGTAATGAGTGCGGCTGCCGTGTTCGCGCCACTGCATTTCCTCGCCGCCGCGCCCGAGCTTGAGCGGCACGCCGAGGCGCCGGGCGTGTTCGTGGAGGATGCGCAAATCGAACTGCACGAGGTTCCAGCCGATGATCGCGTCGGGGTCGTGGCGGGCAAACCAGTCGTTGAGTTTCTTCAGGATCAGGGTGCGCGATTCGCAGTACTCAAGATCGAAGTCGACGATGCTGTCATCGCCGTTCGGCGCACCGAGCATATACACCTGGCGCTCGCCGCAGCCTTCCAGCGCGATGGAGTACAGTTCGCCCTGCTCGGTGGTTTCGATGTCCAGCGAGACCAGCCGCAGTTGCGGACGATAGTCGGGTGAAGGCTTGAGGTGGGCGTCGAGCAGCACACCCTCGGCATCGAGCGTACCGCTGAACCACACCGGCGCGGTGATGAAACGCTCCATCAGGTAGCGCTCGGGCGGTCGCACATCGGCTTCGAAGACATCGACACTGTGGCGGTTAAGCGCGGTTTCCAGACGCATCAACTGGCCGTGCTGCTGGCAATACAGCCCGAGTACCGGGCGATGCTCGAAATCCTGCAAAGCCAGGGGACGCAGTTCGACGTTCTTTTCGTCCGCCAACACGCGCTCGGCCTGCTCGCGCTGCGCCGCCGGAATAAATGCCACCGACAGCTGATGCGGCAGGCGCACGCGGCGCGGCCCGGCGTCGGTCGCCAGCCAGAACTCGACTTCGGTGCCGGCCGGGGTGTCGCGCCAATGCCGGGTCAGGACGAAGCCCTGCTGTAAATCCACCACTGCGACCTCAAGAATTGATTCAGACAGGCATTCTACGCGGCATTGCAGCCTCCGGTGGCAAAGGCCTCGCCAGGAAAAAACCGTCAAATGACGTTTTTTGCGTGTTATCTGCCGTTTTGCGACCTTGCTCTGTGCGCCACGGTCTACGATGCTTGGAGAACAACGACAACACCTGAGTAACCGCCATGAAAACCGTCGCCCAGCTGCTCAAGCTCAAAGATCAGAAAAATCAGGAAGTGCACCAGATCAAGCCCGATCACATGGTGCTCGAAGCGCTGATGAAGATGGCCGAGAAAAACGTCGGCGCCCTGCTCGTGGTGGAAGACGAAAAAGTGGTGGGCATCATCAGCGAACGTGATTACGCGCGCAAACTGGTGCTGCATGGGCGCTCGTCAGTCGGCACACCGGTGCGCGACATCATGGTGGCGAACGTGATCACGGTGGACACCCACCAGACCGTCGACACCTGCCTGAGCATCATGTCCGACAAACGCCTGCGTCACTTGCCGGTGGTGGAAAACGGCAAGCTGCTGGGCCTGCTGTCGATCGGCGACCTGGTCAAGGAAGCGATTGCCGAACAGGCTGAACTGATCAAACAGCTGGAGCAGTACATTCGCGGGGAATGATCAACCGGGCCAATGCCTTGCAAAGACCGGCGCCAGCACCGGGTGCCGGTCGATGCGTTGCAGCCACGCATAAAACCCCGGCCGGGCCTGGCGCAGGTGTTCGCGGGTGCCGGCCCAGCGCGTGACCACTGCGGCCAGGACATCCAGCGCCCCCGGTGTTTCATCGTCCAGATAGAGTTCTGCGGAAAACTGGTCGGCGAACACTTCCCACATCCAGTGCAATCGCTCACGGGCGCCGGCCATGAGGTTCTGCCGCGATGCTTCGTCCGGCATCACCAGCCAACGCTCGGGGTAATCAATGACGCCGATGGCCCCGTAGCAATTGCTGACGATGTACACCAGTCCACGAATGGACTGGTCACGGTCAGCGGTATCGGCCGGCAGCAGGCCTGACTTGGGAAAGCTCAGGCCCAGGTGAATCAGGATCGCCGCGCTTTCGGTGAGTGCGCTGCCATCGGGCAATTGCAGGGTCGGAATCTGTTTGAGCGGATTGAGCCTGGCCAGCTCCTGTGCCGCTTCGGCGCTGGCTTCGACATCGATGAAGCGGTATGCGACCTGACACAGTTCGAGCGCTGCCTCGATGGCCGCTGCCCCTGAATTCCTGTGACCGTAAAGTTGATACATGTTCCCCCCTCTAAATAGCGACTCCCCGTCTGCTCAGGAGTGTAGAAGGCGCGGCGGATATCGCCGCCGCGAACCGATGACTGAAGCGTCAATCCCGGGTCATGCAGCGCCGATAACGCTCGTCGACCCGTTTGGCGAACCACGCGGTGGTCAGTTTGCGGGTGATCTTCGGGCTTTGCAGGACAATCCCCGGCAGCACCGCCCGGGGCAATGATTTGCCTTCGGCCTTGTCCGCCAGTTCGAAGACCCGTTGATACAGTTTGGTCTCCTCGAATCCCAGGGTGTTGCCCTTCTCCAGTTGCTCGCGGATCACCGGATTGCGCATGCCCAATGACTTGCCAAGCTTGCGTACCGCCAGTTCGGTGGTGCCCGGCATGATCGAGTCGTAGCGGATCAGGTCGCCATCCAGCGCCAGCGGCACACCCGACACGCGACTGACCGCATTCTGAAACGCCGCGTTGCGACTGGCGTACCACCCGGCGTTGAAGTCGGCGAAACGGTACAGCGGTTCGCGATAACTCACCGGATAACCCAACAAATGGGCAATGCCGAAGTACATGCCGCCTCGGCGGGTGAACACTTCGTGGCGAATCGTGCCGTTCACCGGATACGGATAACCCTTGGCGTGCTGCTCGGCGAATTCGATGCTGACCTGCATCGGCCCGGCGGTGTGCACCGGGTTGAAGCCGCCAAACAGCGTGCGCCCCATCGGCACCATGTCGATGAAGTCATCGAAAATCGCGCTCAGGTCTTTCTCGGTGCGTGCCGCGCTCAGGCGTTCGCTGTAGCTCTTGCCGTTGGGTGAGCGCACCTGCAAGGCGCCGCTGACCAGCAGGCTCGGGATGTGCACTTTGGCGGCGCGCCGGTCGATTTCGTCGCGGGCGATCTTGCCCAGGCCGGGCACTGGCGGGTCGACCTGAAAGGTGGACTCCTGCTCGGCGACGGCCAGCACCGAACACAGGTTTTGCGTGGTCGGGCTGATGCCCTGGGCGGCGAACGCGGTGTAGATGTCCGTGGCCCAGCCCTGGCGGTCGGCGGTTTTCGCCGGCAGCAGGTGCACGATCTGCGCCTTGACCTCGGCCGGCGGGCGCGGGGCCGGTTCCTGGCTGCGCTGCCCGGCGCAACCAGCCAGCACCAGCAGCGCGGCGAGGCTGAGAAATAATCGAGGGCTTTGCATAACGCTCCATAAAGTCCGTTGAGCCGGGTTTACCCTACGCCCAATCCCGGGTTGCAAGATAGGACTGCGGGCCGGCGACACTGTTCCATCGCCCCGTTTGGCAGGCGAACTGGCCGTGCCCGCCTGCTGATCCATACTTGCTGCTGCACACTCAGTGGCAAAGGGCACGCGAGGAGGACAGACCATGAACCGCAGTGACGTTCTGATCATCGGCGCGGGCCCCACCGGACTGGTACTGGCCCTGTGGCTGAGCAAACTGGGCGTGCGCGTGCGCATCCTCGACAAGACCTCCGGCCCAGGCACCACCTCGCGAGCGCTGGCGGTGCAGGCGAGAACGCTTGAACTGTACCGGCAACTGGACCTCGCCGAAGCCGTGGTGCGCAACGGGCATCGGGTGGCGGCGGCGAATTTCTGGGTCAAGGGCAAAGCCGTGGCGCAGTTGCCGCTCAACCGTATCGGCGAAGGACTGACGCCGTATGCCTTTCTGGAAATCTATCCGCAGGACGAACACGAGCGACTGCTGATCGACCGCCTCGAAGACTACGACGTGACCGTCGAGCGCAACACGACGCTGGAGAGCTTCACGGAAAACGGCGACGGCCTCACCGCCCATTTGCGTCTGCCGGATGGCGAGCAGGAGATCTGTCAGGCCTGCTATCTGGCGGGTTGTGACGGCGCCCGTTCGGTGGTGCGCAAGACTCTCGACACCGGTTTCCCCGGTGGCACCTATCAGCAGATTTTTTACGTTGCCGACGTAAAGGCCAGCGGCCCGGCACTCAACGGCGAATTGCATCTGGATCTGGACGAAGCAGATTTTCTCGCGGTGTTCCCGCTGGCCGGCGAAGGTCGCGCGCGACTGATCGGCACGGTGCGCGACGAACGTGCGGATCGCGCCGAAACCCTGGAATTCTCCGATGTCAGCAGCCGCGCCATCGAACACTTGAACGTGCACATCGAAGACGTCAACTGGTTCTCCACCTATCGCGTGCATCATCGGGTGGCGGATCACTTTCGCAAGGGCCGGGCGTTTCTGCTTGGCGACGCGGCCCACGTGCACAGCCCCGCCGGCGGTCAAGGCATGAACACCGGCATCGGCGATGCGATCAACCTGGCGTGGAAACTCGCGTCGGTACTCAGCGGCGCAGCCACGCCAAAGCTGCTCGACAGCTACGAAACCGAGCGCATCGCCTTCGCCCGGCGGCTGGTCTCGACCACTGACAAAGTCTTCAGTTTTGTGACTGCGGAAGGTCGCATGGCCGACCTGTTGCGCACACGGCTGGCACCGTTCGTGATCCCGAAAATGGCCTCATTCGAGACCAGCCGCGAATTCCTGTTTCGCACGGTGTCGCAAATTACCGTCAACTATCGGGGCATGGCATTGAGCGAAGGCGTGGCCGGGCACATCCACGGCGGCGACCGCTTGCCGTGGGCCCATGATGGCGAGGGGGACAATTACGAACCGTTGCGCAACCCGTGCTGGCAGGTGCATGTGTACGGCGACACCAGCGACGAGATGATCGCCTGGTGCAATGAACATCACTTGCCGCTGCACGTGTTCGACTGGCGCCCGGCGTTTGAAACGGCGGGACTGGGGCGCAACGGCTTTTACCTGCTGCGCCCGGATACTTACGTGGCGATTGCCGACAACAGCGCGGATCCGAAGGTGATCGAACGGTATTTCCGTGACCACGGGATCCGGCCGTTTTTCAGTTGTCCCTGAAGGATCAGATCCCGGCCAGCGCCAGATCCATCGCGAAGTAAGTGAAGATCAGGTCCGCCCCCGCGCGTTTGATCGCACCGAGGCTTTCGCGCACCACACGATCCTCGTCGATGGCCCCGGCCTGAGCGCCGAACTTGATCATCGCGTACTCGCCGCTGACCTGATACGCCGACAGCGGCAGGTTCGAGGCTTCGCGGATGTCGCGGATGATGTCGAGGTACGCGCCGGCCGGTTTGACCATCAGCGCATCGGCACCTTCCTGCTCGTCGAGCAACGATTCGCGCAGGGCTTCGCGGCGGTTCATCGGGTTCATCTGATAGCTTTTGCGGTCGCCCTTCAGCGCGCTGCCACCGGCCTCGCGGAACGGGCCGTAGAGCGCCGAGGCGAATTTGGTCGAGTAGGCCATGATCGGAATCTGCGTGAAGCCGGCATCGTCCAGTGCCCGGCGAATCGCCCGCACCTGGCCGTCCATTGCCGCCGACGGCGCGATCACGTCGGCACCGGCACGGGCGGCGGCCACGGCTTGCTTGCCGAGGTTGATCAGGGTCTGGTCGTTGTCGACTTCATGGTTGTGCATCACGCCGCAATGGCCGTGGTCGGTGTACTCGCAGAAGCAGGTGTCGGACATCACGATCATTTCCGGCACCGCGTCCTTGGCGATCCGCGACATGCGCGACACCAGACCGTTTTCGCGCCAGGTGTCGCTGCCGTTGGCGTCCAGGTGATGGGACACGCCGAAGGTCATCACCGACTTGATCCCGGCACGGGCATAACGCTCGATCTCGCCGGCCAGTTTGCGCTCCGGAATGCGCATCACACCGGGCATGCTTTTGATCGGCACGAAGTCGTCGATCTCTTCTTCAACGAAGATCGGCAGCACCAGATCGTTAAGCGAAAACTCGGTTTCCTGGAACAGGCTGCGCAGGCTCGCATTGCGGCGCAGACGGCGTGGACGTGCTTCGGGGAACTGACTGGACATGGGGCCTTTCCTGAAAAACGGGCAGATGAGACGAAAGTCGTAGGGGGCGAAGCTTATGCCTTGCGGGGGACGGGGTACAAACCTGGATCAATCAACAGTGCATTACCGGGCACGCAATAATGTGCGCACCCGGCTCACACCGACTTATGAAGGGATGGTCAACCCGCGCACCACCGCCGGCCGTGCCAGAAAACGCTCCAGCACCCGGGTGACGTTCGGGAAGTCCTTGATGCCGACCAGATCGCCCGCCTCATAGAACCCGATCAGGTTGCGCACCCACGGGAACGTGGCGATGTCGGCGATGGTGTAGCGCTCGCCCATGATCCAGTCGCGCCCTTCGAGGCGGGTGTTGAGGACGCTGAGCAGGCGTTTGCTTTCGTCGACGTAACGGTCGCGGGGACGCTTGTCTTCGTAATCCTTGCCGGCGAATTTGTTGAAGAAACCGAGCTGGCCGAACATCGGGCCGATGCCGCCCATCTGGAACATCAGCCACTGAATGGTTTCGTAACGCAGCGCGCCTTCCTGGGCCAGCAACTGGCCGCTTTTGTCGGCGAGGTAAATCAGGATCGCGCCAGACTCGAACAACGGCAGCGGTTTGTCCTCCGGGCCGTGAGGATCGAGGATCGCCGGGATCTTGTTGTTCGGGTTCAGCGACAGGAATTCCGGGGACATCTGATCATTGGTGTCGAAGCCCACGCGGTGCGGCTCGTAGGGCAGACCGATCTCTTCGAGCATGATCGAGACCTTGACGCCGTTGGGGGTCGGCAAGGAATAGAGCTGAATCCAGTCAGGGTATTGCGCCGGCCATTTCTGGGTGATCGAGAACGCGGACAGATCGGTCATGTGTAGCATCCAGTCACAAAATGAAAGGCCTGAGCATAATCCACGTTTTCCGCGCTGGCTCGGGTTCTTTTTGTCGCTTTCTTAATTCCGCAACATCCTGTCGCTAACCTCCACTCAAGCCGTTCAGCGTTGCCTTTAGAGTGCGTCCCGGCAATCGGATCGAACCAAAAGGCCTGTGAGGGCTCCAAGAAAGCCAATCAAGACAGGGAAGACACCCGGCTCCGGCAGCCCGTGGTGCAGAGGTTTGTCAGCCTTAACCAAACACGCTGAAGAATCCTTATCTCATGACGAACTTGATGAAAGTCGCCAGACGCTTCAAACATCGCGCCTACGTTGCCCTGCCCTCGCTGCTGGCGATGAGCGCGCTGTTCCTGTCCCTCGAATCCAGCGAAAGCCGCGCGCAACCGGTGGACGGCACCCAGACCCTGATCTTCCTGCGCCACGGGGAAAAACCTGCCGGGGGCCTCGGCCAGCTCAACTGCCAGGGCCTGAACCGCGCCATCGAGCTGTCGACCCTGCTGCCGGAGAAATTCGGCAAGGCCGACTACGTGTTCGCCGCCAACCCGACGCGCAATGTCGAGGAAGGCGAGCTGGACAACTCCTACAGCTACATCCGCCCGCTGATGACCATCAGCCCCGCCGCGATCAAGCTCGGCCTGCCGGTGAACATCGAGTTCTCGGCCAATGACACCAGCGACCTGGCCCGGGAACTGATCGCCGACAAGTACCACAACTCGATCATCTACACCGCGTGGTCACACGGCTACCTGCCGGAGCTGATCAACAAGGTCGCCGGCAAGGCGGTGGGCGAGAAACAGACCATCACCGAAGACTGGGAATCCGGCGACTATGACTCGCTGTACGTGCTGACCCTGACCTGGCACAACGGCAAGGCCAGCCTGCAGAGCCACAGCTACAAGCAGGGGCTGGACAACGGCAAGGTCACTTGCCCGACCTGAGTTTTGTGGAGCCCCTGCCGGGGCTCTCGCTTCAAGGCTTCTGATTCAACCGCTGGCGCAGATACTCGATCACTGCCCCGCACTCCCCGGCAAACTCGATCCGCGCGCCCTTCTTCTCGCGCTGAAACACATACATCGGGTCGTAATATTCACGCAGCAACCCCTCGATCCAGCCCCGGTGCAAGTCCACCGAACCGCTGCGCCCCTGCTCGGCCAGTGCGTCTTCCATCAACAGCAGCATCCGTCGATGGCGTTCGCCGCCCAGGCGTTTCTGCACATTGTTCAGGCTCTCGAGCAAGCGTTCGGAGAACAGCTCGAAACCCTGCTCGCCATGCACCGTCGAAAACTCGGCCGACAGGTCCACCACGTAATCACGCAGGATGCGCTGCACCCGATCCTCGAAGCTGTCCTCCAGCCAGACCATCGGATAGTGCTGCATGCCCTGATACAACGTCAGCGGCAGCGCGCAACTGCCCACCACCCGGCTCTCGTCTTCGAGGACAAACTGGTCGATACCGGCGTCGCGCTTCTTGAGGAAGTCGATGGCCAGGCGGTTTTCGAAGTCGATGTTCGATGGCTGGCCGGTGGCGCGCTTGCCGAAGCTGGAGCCGCGATGGTTGGCGTGGCCTTCCAGATCCAGACCGTTGCGCAATTGCACCAGCAGTTCGGTCTTGCCGGTGCCGGTCATGCCGCCCAGCAGCACGAAATCACATTGGGTCACCGCTTGTTCGAGGGTGTCGATCAGGAAGTTGCGTAGTGCCTTGTAGCCGCCACCGATGCGCGGATAGTCGATCCCGGCCTCGCTCTTGAGCCATTGCTGGGTGATCTGCGAGCGCAGGCCACCGCGAAAGCAATAGAGATACCCGTCGGGATGAGCCCGGGCAAACTCGGCCCAGGCCTCGATGCGTTCAGCCTTCACCGCACCGGACACCAGATGGTGGCCCAGTTCGATGGCGGCCTGCTGGCCATGCTGTTTGTAGCAGGTGCCGATCTTTTGCCGTTCGAGGTCATTCATCAGCGGCAGGTTGACCGCCCCGGGGAACGCGCCCTTGTGAAACTCGACCGGCGCGCGGGCATCCATCAGCGGCCGGTCGTTGAGGAAAATGTCGCGGTAATCGGTGCAGTCGCGGAGCATCAAATCACCTCGACTGCGTGGGTCTGTCGCTCGACCAGTTCGCCGATCGGCGCCAGATTCAGGCCCAGCTCCGCGGCCACGGCGAGGAATTCGGCGTTGCCTTCCGGGGTCACGGCCAGCAGCAGGCCGCCGCTGGTCTGCGGATCGCACAGCACCCGCTTGTGCAGTTCCTGCACACGTCCGAGCTTGCTTGAATAGCTGTCGAAATTGCGCAAGGTGCCGCCGGGGACACAGCCTTGATCGAGGTAATACTCGACGCTGTCCAGACGCGGCACGCGGTCATAGGCGATGCGCGCGGTGAGGTGGCTGCCGTCAGCCATTTCCACCAGATGCCCGAGCAGGCCGAAACCAGTAACGTCGGTCATCGCGGTGACGCCGGCCAGTTTGCCGAAACGGCTGCCGGGTTTGTTCAGCGTGCACATCCAGTCCCGGGCCACGCCGATGTCGGCGTTACGCAACTTGCCCTTCTTTTCTGCGGTGGTGAGGATGCCGATGCCCAGCGGTTTGGTCAGGTACAGCAGGCACCCGGCGGTGGCGGTGTCGTTGCGCTTCATGAAGCGCTTTTCCACCAGACCGGTGACGGCCAGGCCGAAGATCGGCTCCGGCGCATCGATCGAATGGCCACCGGCCAGGGGAATACCCGCCGCGTCGCACACCGCACGACCGCCGCGAATCACTTCCCGCGCCACTTCCGGCGCCAGCACATTGACCGGCCAGCCGAGGATGGCAATGGCCATCAACGGGTCACCGCCCATGGCGTAGATATCGCTGATGGCGTTGGTCGCGGCGATACGGCCGAAGTCGAACGGGTCATCGACGATCGGCATAAAGAAATCGGTGGTCGACACCACACCGCGTTCGGCATCGATTTCATACACCGCCGCGTCATCGCGCGAGGCGTTGCCGACCCACAGTTTCGGGTCGAGGTTCTGCGCGCCGCTGCCGGCGAGAATCACTTCCAGCACCTGCGGCGAAATCTTGCAGCCGCAACCGGCACCGTGGCTGTATTGGGTCAGACGGATGGGTTCGCTCATGGGGCAACCTCTGGCTGGGAATGGGGCGGATTCTAGCAGAGGGGATTGCCGAGCAAAAAAAACCGCCCTTTCGGGCGGTCAAAGTGCTTCGACCACGATCAGAAGCTTTGGCTGAAGCTGATGGTCATTGCGCTGTCGTTGTTGTCGCTGGACACCTGACCCGAATAGCCGATGCCGAGCTTGCCGGTCGGGCTGATCTGGAAGTCCACGCCGGCTTCGAGCAGCGCACTGTCCTTGGCGATCGGCACGCCCTGGGTGCTGAACGATGCGCCGCCGTCGATGAAGGTCAGGTCGGCATCCGGCTTGGTGTCGCCGTAGGCATGCCGCCAGCCGATGGCTGCGCGCGGAGTCAGTTGACTGCCGTTGGCAAGGGTCACCAACTTGCCGATGCGCACACCGAGGGTCGAGTAGGTGATGTCCTGATCGGCATCGCCTTTCAGGCGCCCCACTCCGCCTTTTTCCTTGGCGGTGTCGCTGTCGTAGTTGACGTAGGCCAGGCCGGCGAACGGTTCGATGGCCACGCCGGCCGCATTGATGGCGTAACCCACTTCACCGAACACCTGGGCACTGCGGGCGTCGTAGTCGGCCTTCAGACGATCGTTGTAGGCACCGACGCTGACGTCGCGTTTGGTCTCGATGCTGTGCCAGCTGTAAGCAGCGCCGAGGCGCACGGCCAGGGCATCGAACTGCGAACTCAGGTACGCCGCCAGGTGGTAGCTGTCGACCTTGGCATCGGAGTTGCGATCGTGGGCGTTGAGGTTGCCGCGGGTGTAGCCCGCTGCCATACCGGCGCGCCATTGATCGTCCAGTTGCTTGTCGGTACCGAGCATGAAACCGCCGAGGCTGCGATCGACTTTCGCCGTGTTGCTGTCGCCGCCCATGTCGCCCCAGGCGCCGATGGCACGGGCCCAGCCGACCATTTCACCGTGGCAACCGTTGCTGCTCAGCTGGGTGTCGCTCGGGGCCAGTGTGCGGCGTGGATCATCCGACGCGCTGCAAGTCGGTTGACGCATCCGGTCGTTGACCGCTTCACGCACGAAGCGTGAATCCTCCAGAACCGCGCTGGCGGTGCTGGCATGGATCTCCCCCGACAGACTGTCGAAGGCGTGACGCGCACCGGCCACGCTGAGGTTGACGATTTCATTCTGCAACGCGGCACCCGCCGGACCGTTGCGCATCAACGCCGAAGCGGTGTTGCGCTGATTGCGGGTGGCGGCGACGTCGGCGAACGAATTGCCGTTGCGGCTGACCACCAGGTTCACCGCGTCAGGGCTGTACACCAGCGCCGTATCGAGGAACGCGTATTGCGGCAGATCCGCGGCGCTGAACGTGCCATTCACGCCACCGCCGGCGGTGATCAGCGAGTACACAGTGTTGCCGGTGAACGGCGCCAGGCTGTTCACTTGCAGGCCACCGCCCAGGGTTGCCGTGCCGCCGACGGCCAGAGGCGTCGCGGTTGGCGAACTGACGGTCAGGGCCAGCACGCCGTCCGGGGCGTTGGTCAGGTTGCCCGCCACACTCAAGGTACCGTCACCGCCACCGGAGGCCACCACACCGTGGTTGACCACCGAGCCGACGCTGCCGTTACCGCTCAGGGCTGCGCCGTTGGCAACGGTCACTTGTCCGCCTAGCGATGCCCGTGCCGCACGGCTGCCGACTTGCAGCACGCCTTGATCCACCGACACGGTGCCGCTGAATGGTTGATCACCGGTCAACAGCAGCCGCGCCACGCCACGTTTGGACAGTGCGCCGACGCCACTCAGACGACCGTTCAACTTCCCGTCGGTGTCCTGTTGGAACACCACCGAAGCATTGTCGATGATGTTGCCTTGCAGGCTGGTGGTGTTACCGATCAGCGTACCGCCGCTGACGGTGGTGCCACCGCTGTAAGTGTTGGCTGCGGTGAGAATCAGGGTGCCGGAGTCGAGTTTCTCGATCCCGCCAGTGCCAATCAGCGGCACATTGATTTGCGTGGTGGCGCCGGCATTGACGCGGATCGGTGCCGGGGTGCCGCCAGGCCCGTTGACCGGGGTCAGCGTATCGCCGGCATCCGGCACCAGGCTGTAGCCGTTGACGAGGAATTGCAGCCCCGTGAAGTTCTGATTGCCCTGCACCGTGACCGTCCCGCCCTGCCCGCCGAACACCGCGAACTGGCCATTGGAGCCCAGTGCCTGAGTGCCGGTCGGGTCGGTCCAGTTGGTGCTCGGGCCCCACACGCCGCTGCCGCCACCGATGCTGCCGTCCGGATTGGTCTTGCCGCCGTTCCAGAACTGCACTTCGCCCGGTGTGTTCTGTACCAACAGGTTGACTTGGTTGGCCAGCGCGGTTTGCAGGGTCAGATTGGCCGCCGAAACCGGCAGGCTGCCGTAGACCAGACCGTTGTCGGTCAGCGTGCCGCCGTAGCTGAACAGTTGATACACACCGGTGCCGAAGCCGCCGGCGTTAGTGATGTTCAGCGTACCGTCGAGGGTCAGGTTGCCGGCAACGTTGACCACGGTTGTGGAACTGCTGGCCGAGCCGAGGGTGAAGTCCAGATTGGTCCCCGAAGACAACGCCAGGGATCCGACCGACAACGGCGTCGCGCTGCCGCCACCCAGCAAGGTCGCACCGCTGGCCAGTTGCACGGCCCCACCGAACTGGCCACTGCCGCCGATCTTCGCGCCGCTGGCGACATCGACACTGGCGCTGTTGAGCACGCCATTGACGTTCAGCGAACCGGCCTGAACCGAGGTGCTGCCGGTAAAGGTGTTGTTGCCGGTCAACAGCAAGGCACCGGTGCCGGTTTTGTTCAGGATGCCGGCGCCGGTCAGATTGCCGGTGTAGCTGCCGTCACTGTTCTGCTCGAAGGTCAGCGTCGCGTTGTTGACGATGGCGCCTTGCAGGCTGCTGGTGTCGCCACGGGTGCTGCCGCCGTTCAGCGTGGTGCCGCCGCTGTAGGTGTTGGCGCCGCTGAGCAGCAGGTCGCCACTGCCGTTTTTCACCAGACTGCCGCTGCCGGTGACCGCACCGATCAGCGTGGTGTTCTGGTTGCCGGCCAGGGTCAATTGCGCACCCAGGTTGATGGCGTTGGCCAGTTGCAGCGCCGAGGTGCTGTCGAGAGTGCCGTTGCCCGACACAGTCAGAGCACCGCTGCTGATCGCGCTGTTGTTGCCCAGAACCAGCGTACCGCCAGCGAGTTGGGTACCGCCGCTGTAGGTGTTGCTGCCATTGAGCGTCAGGCTCGATGGGCCGGTCTTGATCAGGCTGCCGCTGCCGCTGACCACACCGCCGAGGGTCAATGCGTTGGAGCCGGCGACAGTGAGTCCGCCATTGAGCACCACATCATTGGCCAGGCTGACCGCCGTGTTGCTGTCCAGCGCCGTGCCGTTGGCGGCGGTCAATACGCCAGTGCCGAGGGCGGCGTTGTTGCCGACCACAATCTTGCCGCCGTTGAGCGCGGTGCCGCCGGTGTAGCCGTTGGCCGCGTTGAGCACCAGGGTACCGGTGTCATATTTGCCCAGCGTGCCGGCGCCGTTGAGCGCGACGCCAATGGTCGCCGTGGCGTTCGGATCGACCCGCACGGTGGCATTGCCCAGCGAACCGTTGACCAGATTCAGCGAACCGGCCGTACCGTTCTGCAGGCTGTAGCCATCGGTGACGAACTGCATGCCGGTGATGGTTTGCGCGCCGTTGACGGTCACGGTGCCCGCCGCGCCCTGGAACACCGCGAAGCTGTTGGTCCAGGCCTGGTTGGTGGTGCCGTTCACATCGGTCCAGTTGGTGGTGCCGGTGCCCCAGGTGCCGCTGCCGCCATCCACCGAACCGTTGGCGACGAGCTGGTTGCCGTCCCAGAACTGCACGGTGACGCCCGGTGCGGTGACCAGCAGGTTGATCTGGTTGGCCAGTGCAGTTTGCAGGGTCAGGTCGCCCGGGGTGACGCTGCCCGGCACGGTGCCGATCAGCATGCCGTTGTCGGTGAGGCCGCCGGTGTAGTTGATCAACCGGTACACGCCGCTGCCGAAACCGCCGATGTCGCTGACGTTGAGGGTGCCGTCGAGGGTCAGGTTGCCGCCGACGTTGACCAGCGCGTTGCCGCCACCGGAGACCGGTGCGCCAAGGCCGACGTCGAAGTTGGAGTTGGCGTTGAACACCAGCGAATTCACCGACAGCGTGCTGCCGGTGGCGCCGGCCAGATGACCGCCATCCGCCACGGTCACCGCCCCGCCGAGCGAGCCGCCGCCGGTCAGGGTGCCGCCGCTGTTGACCAGTACGCTGGCGCTGTCCAGCGAACCGCTGACGTTCAAGGTGCCGGCGTTGATCGTGGTGTTGCCGGTCAGGCTGTTGAGGCCGGTCAGGGTCAGCGTTCCGGTGCCGAGTTTGCTCAGTTCGCCGGTGCCGGTGAGTACACCGTCGAAAATGCTGCTGGCGTTGTTGCCGCCGATGCTCAGGGTGTTGCCGCCGCCGATCAGCGCTGTACCGCTACCGGTCAGGCTGGCGAGACTGCCGGAGCCGCCGAGGTTGAGGGTCGCCGCAGCGCCGAGATTGACCCCGGCGTTGCTGCCCAGTGCCGAGTTGCCCAGTGTGGTCAGGCTGCCTGCCTGCACGTCGAAGGTACCGCTGAAGGTGTTGTTGCCGGTCAGCGTCAGGTCGGCCAGACCGTTCTTGATCAGGGTGCCCGCCCCGGCGATCACGCCACCCAGGGTCAGGTTGTTGTTGCCCGCCACGCTGAGGTTGGCATTGACGTTGACATTGTTGGCCAGCACCAGCGGCGCCGTGGTGTCGAGGGTCGATGCGCCCGCCACGGTCACCGCGCCGGAGCCCAGGCCCGCCGAGGTGCCGAGAGTCACGGTGCCGGCATTCAACGTGGTGCCGCCGCTGTAGGTGTTGATGCCGTTGAGGGTCAGGTTCGAGGCGCCGTTCTTGATCAATCCACCGGTGCCGCTGACCACGCCGCTGAGGGCCACATCGCTGTTGCCGGTGTTGGTCAGGTTGGCGTTGAGCACCACGTTGTTACCCAGCGACACCGAGGTGTTGCTGTCCAGCGCCGAGGCACCGGCCACGGTCAGGTTGCCCAGACCGAGGGCGCCGTTACTGCCGGCGGTCAGAGTGCCGGCATTGAGGGTGACGCCGCCGAGGAAGTTGTTGGCCCCGCTCAGGATCAGGTTGGCCGCGCCGTTCTTGGTCAGGTTGCCGGCGCCGTTGATGGCGCCGGACAATGTCAGGTCGTTGCTGCCGACGATAGTGAGGTTGCCCGCCAGGTTGATCGCATTGCTCGCGCTGAAGGCGCCGCTGGCATCGAGTGTGGTGCCGTTGGCCGCGTTCAGGGTGGCCGAGCCCAGCGCCGCGTTCGACGCCAGAATCAGACCGCCCGCGTTCAGTGCCACCGGCCCGAGGAAGGCGTTGTTGCCACCGAGGGTCAGGCTGGCCGTACCGTTCTTGATCAGGCCGCCGGTGCCGGAGATGACACCGTTGAGGGTCAGGGCATTGCTGCCGAGCACGGTGAGGTTACCGTTCAACGTGGTCGCGTTGGCCAGGGTCACGGCGGTGTTGCTGTCGAGTTGCGTGCCGGCATTGGCGATCAACGCGCCAGTGCCCAGCGCGGTGTTGCTGCCGACCACCAGGGTGCCGCCGTCCAGTTGCGTGCCGCCGGTGTAGCTGTTGGCGCCGTTGAGCACCAGGGTGCCGGCGTCGAGTTTGTTAAGAATGCCGCTACCGTCGATGTTCACACCGACCGTGGCAGTCACGCCCGGATCGACCCGCATCGCCGTGGTGCCACCGCTGCCGTTGACCGCGGTCAGCAGACCCGACGTACCGTTGACCACGTTGTAGCCATTGGTGAGGAATTGCATCCCGGTGAACAGTTGCGTGCCGTTGACCGACACCGTGCCGGCCGTGCCCTGGAACACCGCGAAGTCGCCGGCCCAGGTCTGGTTCAGCGTGCCGTTGGAATTGGTCCAGTTGGTGCCGCCGGCATCCCAGGTGCCCGTGCCGCCATCCACCGTGCCGTTCGGGATTGTCTGGCTGCCGTCCCAGAAACGCAGGTTGGTGTTCGGCGCCGACACCACCAGGTTGACCTGGTTGCCGAGGGTCTGCACGAGGATGTCGCCGAGGCCGTAACCCACCGGCACGCCGGCCACGGTCAGGCCGTTGTCGGTCAGTGCACCGATGAAGTTGAACAGGCGATAGACGCCGACACCGAAACCGCCGGCATCGGTGACGTTGAGATTACCGTCGAGGGTCAGGTTGCCGCCGATGTTCATCAGCGAACTGGTCGATGGCGTGGCGAGGCTCGCGTCGACGTTACTGTTGGCGGTGAGAATCAGCGACGAGGTGGAAAAGGTATTGCCCGAGGACAACGCCAGATGACCGCCGCTGTTGACAGTGATGACGCCAAGCGCCGAACCGGTACCCGTGAGCGTGGCACCGTTGTTGACGTTGAGCTGGGTGCTGGCCAGCGATCCGGTGAGATTCAGCGTGCCGGCGTTGACATTGGTATTGCCGGTAATGCCGCTGCTGCCGGTGAGGTTCAGCGTCCCGGTACCGACCTTGGTCAGCGTACCGCTGCCGCCGAGGTCGCCGTCGAAGGTGCTGGTGCTGTTCACGCCGCCCACGGTCAGGGTGTTGCCGCCGGCGATCTGCACACTGCCGCTGCCGCTCAGCCCGTTGAGGCTGGCGCTGCTGTTGAGATAGAGATTGGCGCCGGCGCTGATGTTGGCGCCGGAGGTGTTGCCCAGCGCCCCGCTGCTCACGGTGGTGACGCTGCCGGAGGCGATGTTCAGCGCACCGGTGAAGGTGTTGTTGCCGCTGAGCGTCAGGTCGCCGAAGCCGTCCTTGGTCAGGCTGCCGGCGCCATCGATCACGCCGCTGAGGTTCAGGGTGTTGCTGCCGGCCAGAGTCAGGCCGGCGTTGAGGGTGATGTTGTTGCCGATGCTCATGCCGGTGCTGGTATCCAGCGTCGACGCGCCGCCGACGGTCAGGCCGCCACTGCCCAATGCCGCGGCCGAGCCCAGGGTCAGCGTACCCGCGTTGAGCGTGCTGCCACCGCTGAAGGTGTTGGTGCCGTTGACGGTCAGGTTGGCCGCGCCGTTCTTGATCAACTGCCCGGCGCCGCTGATCACACCGCCGAGGGTCAGATCCTGGGTGCCGCCGACACTCAGTGCCGCATTCAGCACGACCGCGTTGGCCAGGCTGACCAGCGGCGAACTGCTGTCGAGGGTTGCTGCACCACCGACGGTCAAGGCGCCAGTGCCGAGGGCCGAGCTGTTGCCGGCGGTCACCGTACCGGCGTTCAGCGTGGTGCCGCCGACGTAAGTGTTGGTGCCATTGAGGTTCAGATTGGCCGCGCCGTTTTTCACCAGGCTGCCGGCTCCGGCGACGGTACCGGTGAGGGTCAGGTCTGCGCTGCCACCCACGTTCATCGCACCGGCCAGGTTGACCTGATTGCCCAGCGTGACGGCGGTGTTGGTATCCAGCGTGGTGCCCGCCGCGGCGTTCAATGCGCCGCTGCCGAGCGCGGTATTGCTGCCGACAATCAGCTTGCCGACGTTGAGTGCGGTGTTGCCGAAGTAGGTGTTGGCGCCGTTGAGAATCAGGTCGGCGGGGCCGCTTTTGGTCAGGCCGCCGACACCGGAGACCACGCCCGCGAGGGTCAGCGCGTTGCTGCCGCCGATGGTCACGTTGCCGCCGAGGTTGACGTTGTTGGCCAGGCTGGTCGCGGTGCTGGCGTCCAGCGTGGTGTTGTTGCCGGCATTGAGCACGCCGGTGCCGAGTGCGGTATTGGAGCCGACGATCAGTGTCCCGGCGTTCAGCGATGTAGCCCCGGTGTAGGTGTTGTTGCCGGTCAGGGTCAGAGTCGAAGAACCGGTCTTGATCAGGTTGCTGCCACCGCTGATCACGCCGCCGAGGGTCAGCGGGTTGGCGCCGCCGGCCGTCAGGTTGGCGTTCAGCGCAATCGCGTTGTTCAGCGTCACGTTGGCGCTACTGTTGAGCGTTGCGCTCCCCCCCACGGTCAGCGTGCCGGTACCGAGTGCCGCGCCGTTGCCGACGGTCAGGCTGCCGGCGTTGAGCGTGGTGCCACCGGTGAAGGTGTTGGCGCCGTTGACGGTCAGGTTGGCGGTGCCGTTCTTGATCAGTTGGCTGGCACCGCTGAGCACGCCGCCCAGGATCAAGCCGTTGCTGCCAGCGATGGACAGGTTGCCGTTGAGGCCGACGTTGTTGTTGAGGATGACCGAGGTGTTGCTGTCGAGGGTCGCGGCATTGGCGACGGTCAGGTCGCCGCTGCCCAATGCGGCGGCGTTGCCGACGGTCAGGGTGCCGGCGTTCAGCGTGGTGCCGCCGCTGAAGGTGTTGGCGCCGTTGAGAATCAGGTTGGCCGCGCCGTTCTTGGTCAGCCCACCGCTGCCGCTGACCACGCCGCCAAGGGTAAGGTTGGCGTTACCGGCAATGTTCAGATTGCCGCCGAGGGCGACCGCATTGCTTAGCGCCACGGTGGTGCTGGCGTCGAGGGTGGTGCCCGCCGCCGTGGTCAGCGCGCCGGTACCCAGCGCGGTGTTGGAGCCGACGATCAGCGTCCCGTTATTCAGCGCCGTACCGCCGGAGAAGGTGTTGTTGCCGCTGAGGGTCAGGTTCGCGGTGCCGCCCTTGATCAGGTTGCCGGCACCGCTGATGACGCCGCTCAGGCCAAGCGCCTGAGTGCCGCCGATGGTCAGCCCGCCCGCCAGCGCCACCGCGTTGGCCAGGGTCACCGCCGTGGTCGCATCCAGCGTGGTGCCGGCCGCAGCGTTCAATGCGCCGGTGCCGAGGGCGGTGTTGCTGCCGACGAACAAGGTGCCGCCGTTGAGCGCGGTGGTGCCACTGTTGGTGTTGTTGCCGGTCAGGGTCAGGCTGGCGCTGCCGCTCTTGGTGATCGCGCCGGTGCCGGAGACGATGCCGGCCAGGGTCAGGGCATTGCTGCCGAGCACGTTCAACGCACCGGTGATGCCGACGTTGTTGGCCAGGGTCACGTTGCCGGTGCTGTCGAGGCTGGTGCCGTTGCTGGTGTTGAGCACCCCGGTGCCCAACGCGTTGTTGTTGCCCACGCGCAGGGTGCCGGCGCTGAGGCTGGTGATCCCGGTGTAGGTGTTGATGCCGTTGAGGGTCAGGCTGCCGCTGCCGGTTTTGGTCAGGTTGGCGGCGCCGCTGATCACTCCGCCCAGGGTCAGCGCACCGGTGCCGGTCGCGGTCAGGGTGCTGTTGAGTGTGATCGCGTTGGCCAGCGAAATCGGCGCCGTCGCCGAGATGCTCGAAGAGCCGCCGACGGTGATGCCGCCGGTGCTGAACGCCTGATTGTTGCCCACCAGCACCACACCGCCGTTGAGCACGGTGTTGCCGGTGTAAGTGTTGATGCCGTTGAGGTTGAGCTGGCCGCTGCCGATCTTGGTCAGGCCGCCAGTACCGGAAATCACACCGTTCAGGGTCGTGCCGTTGATGCCCTGCAGGGTCAGGCCGCCGGCACCGAGGTTGATCTGGTTGGCCAGCGTCAAACCGGCGTTGCTGGCCTGAAGAATCCCGCCGTTGGATGTCAGCACACCGCTGCCGAACGCGCCGTTGTCGTTGAACTGCGCGACACCGCCATTGAGGGTGGTCGCACCGCTGACCAACGGACCCTGCAAGGTCCAGGTGCCGCTGTTGAGGGTCAGGTTGTTGAAGTTGACATAGACCGCGCTGGACGCCGTGCCGGTCCCGGTGGTGCCGCCGCCGAGGCCGATCGGGTTTTGCAGGATCAGCGTGTTGGTACCGGCTGCGCCGCCGTCAATCGTGCCGGTCGGGGCGAAGGTCAGGTTGACACCGATCAGGCCTCCAAGGCCGACGGAGACTTGCACGCCGTCACCGACGTTAACGCTCGAACCGGTGATCGCGTAGAAGGTGTTGGTGCTGCCCGCCCCCATCGACAAACCGCCGGTGATGTTACCGGCGTTGGTGAAGGTGTTGCCCGCCACTGACGTTTCGAACGCCATCCGGCCGTTGATCGTGCCGCTGGCGCTGTTGGTCATGTTGACCTGCGAACCGCCATACACCCCGACCACCGGGGTATCGGCCAGGGTAATGCCGCCGACCGACAGCCCGGTCGAGGTAATCGTGCCGTCGTTGGTGATGGTCGTGGTGCCCGACACCGAGTTGTTCACGGCAATCCCCAGACCGTCGATGCTGGTCAGGTTGAGGCCGAGCAGCATGCCGGTGCCGCGAATGATCCCGGTGGTGTTGTTGGCGATGCTCACCGTGCTGGTCGCGCCGGTGCCGATGAACGCGCCGCCACTGAGAATCGAAACCAGGCCGAGCAACGCCGGGTCGAGGGTGCCGGAGTTGTTCAGGTTGATGTTGGCCCCGGTCAGGTTGATCACCTTGCCGCCCAGCGTCGCGTTCATCTGCGCGCCGTTGGTGACGTTGACCGTCACGCCGCTGCTGGCGCTGCTGTAGTCATTGAGAAACAGCGGCAGCGTCGGAACACCCGAACAGGTGATCGTCGAGCCCGCGGCCGAGCAGGTGGCGAACGCCTGCTCGCTGACCCCGCCGAACAGAAGTCCGGCGACGCTCAGGTGCACTGCAAGGGAAAGTGGGGAAAAGCGCGAAACGAGGGCGACACCAAACCTTGCTTCCACGGGTTACTCCTTTCGTGGCCAATTTCATCCTTGAAGGCGTGCGAAGGCGGCAAGATCCAACACGCGTATCAAGCGTATGACGGTCATCAGATAAACCGTCTATTCCAGACACACGCTAGTTGATGCCCTGCGATGGGGCATTGATTAAATAGTGTTAATACTTTTGTGCGATAAGGCGCTGCGGTGATACTTCCAGCCGTTCTGAACACGGTTTTGAGGTGTTTGATACGGGCCAGGCCTGCACCTGACCGAGGGGCCAGATAAACCACCGAATTGATCTATTTTTCAGGGCATTGCGAAAATTGGTACGGCTTGTGCAAACGTTTGCGAGTCGCTGTTGACCGCATTTTCGTAACAAAACCGTACAACCCCGAAAAACCGGGCCCTGATCCGCAAAAAGGACTTTGAATGCACGTCTCTTCCTGCCGCCGCCGTCGTGGTGCGCGCACCGTTGCTGTTTCCCTGCTACTGGCCGGCGTTACCGGAGTTCTCAGCCACACGGCGCTGGCGCAACCTGCCCTGCCCGAAGAATCCGCCCAGGGCGAAGCCCTCAGCCCCGAAGCCAGCCCGCCGAAAAAAGGCGCGTACCTGTCGGACTGGTACAACCAGGACCTGATGCTGATCGGCAGCAAGGACATCAGCTTCGGCCCGCAACCGGCCGACGATATCTACCTGGAATACGAATACTTCGGGCGTAAAGGGCCGTTCGAGCTGTACGGCTACATCGATATCCCGAAGATCTTCAACATCGGCAACAGCCACGACAAAGGCGTGTGGGATCACGGCTCGCCGGTGTTCATGGAGCACGAACCGCGCATCTCCATCGACTACCTCGCCGGCCGCAGCCTGGCCATCGGGCCGTTCAAGGAATGGTACGTGGCGTTCGACTGGATCTACGATCACGGCAGCCGCAAGGAAAACCGCGCCAACACGCTGTACAGCGGTTTCGGCACCGACATCGACACCCACTCGCGGGTCAACCTTTCGGCCAACCTGTACGGGCGCTACCAGTGGGAAAACTACGGCGCCAGCAATGAATATTCGTGGGACGGCTACCGCGCGCAGCTCAAGTACATCGTGCCGATCGACAAATTCAGCAACGGTGCCTCGCTGACCTACATTGGTTTCACCAACTTCGACTTCGGCTCGGACCTGCACAAGGACAACCCGGCACGCACCGCCAATGCCACGGTGGCGACCAACGTCTTGCTGTACTCGTTCACCCACCTGCGTTTCACCCTGGTCGGCCGTTACTTCCACAACGGCGGCAACTGGGAGGACGGCAGCGAGCTGAACTTCGGCGACGGCAACTTCCGCGCACGTTCCAACGGCTGGGGTTACTACGCCGGCATCGGTTATCAGTTCTGAATCCAGGAGCCATCATGAAAGCAACGACGCGTGTATCTCTGGCCGCTGCGGCCCTGCTCTCCTCCACCGCCTGGGCGGCCGAGGCACCGATTCAACCGAAAGTGGTGCTGATCACCATGTTCGCCCCGGAGGCGCAAAACTGGATCGAGCGCCTCGAACTCAAACAGGAAATCCGCGTGCCGGGCCTGTCGGCCGAGTACCCGACCATCCGCTGCAACACGCAGCAGGTGTGCCTGATGACCACCGGCATGGGCCAGACCAATGCCGCTGCCTCGACCCTGGCACTGGCGCTGTCACCGAAATTCGACCTGCGCAAAAGCTACTTCCTGATCGCCGGAATTGCCGGCATCAGCCCGAAACACGGGACCATCGGCACCGCCGCCTGGGCGCATTATCTGGTGGAGTTCGGCACCCAGTGGGAACTGGATTCGCGCGACGCGCCCTCGAGCTGGCCGACCGGTTACCTCGGCATCAACACCAAGGGCCCGAACGAAAAACCGCCGCTGGACTACAAGACCGAGGTCTTCGAACTCAACCCGAAACTGCAGGCCAAGGCCTTCGCCCTGAGCCACAAGGTCGAACTGAGCGAGAGCAAGGAATCGGCGGCGTGGCGCCTGAAATACCCGGCAGCACCGGCCAATCAGCCGCCGGTGGTCACCCGCTGCGACACGCTGGCGGGCAACACCTGGTTTTCCGGCACGCGCCTGAGCGAACGCGCCGAGGTCTGGACCAAATTGCTCACCGACAACAAGGGTGAATACTGCACCACCCAACAGGAAGACAACTCCACTTACGAGGCGTTGTTGCGCGCCAGCCGCGAGGGTCTGGTGGACGTGCAGCGCCTGGCCGTGGTGCGCGCCGGCTCCGACTTCGACCGCCCGGCGCCGGGCGGCAGCGAAGTGGACAACCTGCTCAAGTACGCCGATCAGGGCGGATTCGTGCCGGCCCTGGAAAACCTCTACCGCACGGGGAATCCGCTGGTGCAGGACATCCTGAAGCACTGGTCGGCGTGGGAGCACGGCGTGCCGGACGCATAAGCATCAAGGCATCAGGATGACCTTGTCGCCGCTGCCCTGATTCACATCGGCATAGCGCGCCAGCCCTTCGGCCAACGGTGCTTCGACCAGTCCTTGCGGCAATGGCAGCAAGTCTTCGTCGAAGAACCGGCCGAACTGCTCGAGCATCGCCGCACAGGCTTCAACGCCGTACAGCAACGAGTTGATGCCGACCACGGAGCCACCCTTGCGATACAGGGCCAGCGCCGGCAGTTGTACATGGCCATCCACCGGCGCAGCGATGATCGCAATGCGCCCGAACGGTGCCAGCGCCGGCACCGAGGCCGGCAGCCAGAACCCGGTGGTGTCGAAAATCACGTCGGCGCCGCCGCGGTATACCGCGTTGACCTGCGCGCCGAGCTCTTCAGGCTTGTCCAACTGGATCGTCTGATAACCCTGCGCCTGCAAATCCTTGACCTGCTCCGGCCGCCGCGCCGCCGCCAGCAACTGTGCGCCACGCACTTTGGCCAGCGCCAGTGCCGCCGTTGCCACTGCCCCGCCACCGATCACCAACAAACGGGTTTCGGCTTTCACCAGACTGCGTTCCAGCGCATCCCACGCCGTGGTGTAAGGCACGCCGAGGCTGGCAGCCTGGGTGAAACTCAGGTGCGAAGGTTTGTGCGCCACGCCATTGGCCGGCAGTTTGACGAACTGCGCATGGGAGCCATCGGCGAAAAAGCCCAGCTCACGCCCGGTGCCCCAGACTTCCTGACCAATCAGCGCCTGCGGCCCCTCGACCACCACCCCGGCAAAGTCCCGACCGGGAATGCGCGGCAGCGTGGTGTACGGGAAACGCCCGAGCACGTTCTTCACGTCACTGGGATTGAGGCCCGCCGCCTTGATCTGCACCAGCACCTCGTCGGCCCCCGGTACAGGCGTCGGCACCTCGACGAAGCGCAGGGAAGACAGGTCGCCGGTTTTATCGAATTGCAGTGCTTTCATGAGTTCATCCACCGAATGAAAAAAGGAAATTCAGGACAACCAGCCGCTGACCAGTTGCCGGCCCAGCGGCCACAACTGCTCGCCCGCCAGCATGCCCAACAGACCGACCAGCGCGATGGCCGGTGGCGCCGGGGAACGGAAATCGAGCGCGCCATACAACAGGCCGACGCCCAGACCGATGCCCAGGGAAATCAGGTAGTTCATGGGATCACTCCGCCACATAAAGGGAATGGGCAAAGTCTAGGGAAGGCTGTGCGAAAGCACCGGCCAAGGACTTCTGAATTTCGGCCAAATCAGCCCGGAAGCTGCCCGGCACCGAACTGCGAAGGCGCGACACCCAACTCGCGGCGGAACATGTCGCTGAAACTGCTCGGCGAATAACCCAGCTCCCGGGCAATCGCGCTGACCGGCACGCCCTGAATCAACTCAGCCACTGCCGTCGCCAGTTGCACCTGCCGCCGCCACTCGGCGAAGCCCATGCCCAACCCTTCCTTGAATAGCCGTGCCAACGTCCGCACGCTGGCCCCGGCGTTCTCGGCATGTTGCTCGAAAGGAATCTCCAGCGACGGCGCGGCCATCACCGCCTGACACAGACTCATCAGCCGCCGGTCGGCATCGTCCGGCAGCGGGATCTTCAACTGTGAACGCCTTGCGCGTTTCAGCTCCAGCAGCGCCAGCCCGACCAACGCCTCGTAATACTCGGCATCGCCGCTGTCGCCCTGCTCCACCAGTCCGACGATCAACTCACGCAGCAGACCGCCGACCTCGATCACCTGCACCGTCTGATCCAGCGTCGCCGCCAGCGCCGGGCGCAGGTAGATATTGCGCATCTGCAAATCCGACACCACCCGAATCCCGTGGGGCACCCCCGGCGGCAACCACACCGCCCGCTGCGGCGGCACCACCAGCGCCTCGTGCGGGGTCTCGACCCACATCACCCCGCTCATCGCATACAGCAACTGCCCCCAGACATGCTCGTGCGGCTCGATGAACAACCCACGCGGATAGGTGCGCGCCAGCGGCTGCACCGGCACATCGGTATCACTCAGATCGGGGGGCGCGGCGAGGGCCATGGCGAACATTCATCAGAGTTGGCGAAGGCGTCATGGTAACCAGTGCGCCCGGTCAATCGCCATTGATAGATACCGTCGGACAATCCGAGTGAATTTTCCCGGTGCGCAGCGATCCTTCTATTACCACAGGGAGGAAGAACGGCTTTATGAACAACGCAAAACTGTACGTCATCGATTACACCCTTCACGGCACGCCAAAGTCGTTCATTATCCGCTCGGACAAAATGGACAACACCGAGGCGTGGCACTGGGCAAGCTGCGACGCCGGGGTGGGCCGCATCCCGCGCTTCGGCCGGGAAAAAGTGCAAAAGACCAGCAAGCCGATGGCAGAAAAATTCGGCGTGGAAAACGTCACGTGGCGACCGGCAAGCTAAGCTTGCGCGCAGGCGGGGACTCTTTCGGGGGAACACACATGACAACCATCAGCAGCCCGGCGCACCTGGACTACAGCCTGGACACTGCCTCCGGCCGAGTCACGCGAAGCCTCGACTGCCCGGTTGGCCTGGAACCCGTCGAAAACGATCCCTACTGCTTCGCCCTCCGCGTCCCGGCCCCGCAACCGGCAGACCTTGAACAAGCCACAACCGTCGACGTCCGGGTCGAAGGCCGACGCCTGCAAGGCACCGTCCGCCACACCGAACGCCTGGACGACGACAGCCTGAAACTGCAAGTGGAGCCTGACTAGGCTCCACTTTTTCATGCAGTGCGTTATTTCGGGTGCGCGCAATGGCAACCCTTGCCAGAGCACTCTTCACCGCCCTTGTGGTGATGAGCGCAGGCCTCACAGCAATAGTGCTTGCCGTGCGCCACGTAGGAATGCTCGCCTTCCTTGATCTTGCAGCTACATCCCGGGCAATCGCATTTTCTATCGGCCATGGAACAGACTCCTTTGGTGGTGGTTGTCTGAGGCTGAAGGAACAAGCCGTGCTACCAGTGTAGAAGGTGAAAAGCACCAGACAACCCAACAACCCAACAACCAAACCACCCACTCCCCCACGACTCACCACTCACTACTCACCACTCACCACTCACCACTCACCACGATGAGCGTTAGCTCGAGTACCGCTTTTGCCGTGCCGGCCCCTTCGGCAGGCTGAGTGAAGGGATTCATCCGGGGGGTAGGCGCGCAGCGCCGTTCGACGAAGTCGAACACATCGAGAGGAGGTGCAGCGAAGCAAACCGGAGGCGATGCCCCCGGATGAATCCCGTAACGAAGGAACCCCGAGCCCCAGCGAGCGGGCCGTACGCCGGGGCCCAGACCTTTGGTTACTTTGGGGCGTTTGCCAAAGTGACTCGCTGTAAGAGCGAAACCGCCAGCGCCAGCACCCGAAGAAACGGATATGTACCCAATAACCCGGGAACCTGGTCGGCCCAAAGGCCGCCACGTTCAAACAGCCTGCCGAACACTACTGCGATACATGAATACCAGCGCCAGCCCCAGACAGACCATCGCCAAAACCCGCGCCCCCGACAGCTCAATCGCCGGATTCCCCAACCACCCAAAATTATCGATCAGCATCCCCATTCCAAGCTGCCCGACAATCACCGCCACCGTGGCCACGGCCGTACCAACGCGCGGTACCGCGCCAACCATGACCATCATGTAAACCACGCCAAACAACGCGCCACTGAGTTGCCACTTCGGCACCTCCAGCAAACTCACCGCCTGCTCAGGCTCAAAAAACAGAATCAACAACCCCGTAGAAACCGCCCCCACCACAAACGTCAACAAACTGCTGCGCAACACCCCAACAGTCTCCCCCAACCGCCCGTTGATCGCCGCCTGCACACTCAACACCGCACCGGCCAACACCACCACCGCCAGCAAAATAATCAGACTCATCTCATCAACCCCGCGCAATCAAAATCAGTGCCGCCACAATCAACCCCAACGCCAGCCATCGCTCACCGTTGACCTTCTTGCGCGTAGCGCCAAACCAGCCGAAATGGTCGATCAGCACACTCTTGCCCACCTGCCCCGACAGAATCGCAATCATCGTCATCGCAATCCCGATATGCGGCGTCGCCAACGTCAGCACCACCACGTACATCGGCCCCAGAAACCCGCCGATCAACTGCCAGCGCGGCAGATCCGTCAGCGCCGGCCCCTTCTGCGGCCCCGCAAACAGCAACAGCAAAAACAGAATCGCCGAGCCGACCCCGAAAATGCTCAAAGTCGCCCATAAGTGCCCGACCTGCTCACCCAAGGGCCCGAGCAACCCGGCCTCCACCGACAAACCCATGCCGGCCAGAATCACCAGCGGTAACAGCAACAAGCGCAAACCCGGCCGGGCGACCGGGGCCGGCGCGGCACTTACTTCATCAAACGACTGCATCAACAAAACCTCTGAAGGAAACGATGGCGCGGATTATCGGCTGGCGCAGCTGTGCGATAAATGGGAGCATCCTGACAACACTTTTGCGCAATTCGCACAGCAGGACAGACGATGCACGGGCTCAACGAACTGGGATTCAAGGCGCTAAGGCTGTTTGTGGCGGTGCTCGACCACGGCAGCTTTTCCGAAGTCGCCCGCCGTGAAGGTGTGGCGCCCTCCTCGATTTCCCGACAGATCCAGTTGATGGAACAGGCGCTGAACCAGCAACTGCTCTACCGCCACACCCGCGCAGTCACGCCGACCGAAGCCGGGCGCATGCTCGGCCACCACGCACGGCTGGTGCTGGTGCAACTGGAGGAAGCCGAACAGGCGTTGCAGGAACAGCAAAGCGAGCCCACCGGTCTGGTGCGCATCAACGCCCCGGTGGTGTTCGGCCAGCGCCATCTGACGCCATGGCTCGGCCGTTTGTGCGAGCGCTATCCGAAGCTGCAACTGGACATCCAGCAGACCGATCACTACATCGACCCGCTGCAGGAAGGCGCCGACCTGCTGTTCCGCATCGGCCCATTGCACGACTCGAGCATGCAGGCACGGATCCTCGCGCCGCACCGGTTTCAGGTCGCGGCCAGCCCGGCGTATCTCCAGCGCTTCGGCACGCCGCAGCATCCCGAAGACCTCGCCCGCCACCAGTGCCTGGCGTACAAGGGCGCGACCGGCCAGCAGCGCTGGTTCTTCCGTCAGGATCAGGGCGAGTGGACGCCGTACTCGGTCAAAGGCCCGATCACCGGCAACCATGCGGACACCCTGACCCAGGCTGCCGAACAGGGTTTGGGGCTGGTGATGTTTCCGTCATGGCTGATTGGCGAGGCGGTGCGTGAGGGTACGCTGGTGCCGGTGCTGGGGGCGTATCAGGTGTCGAACAGTGTCGAGCCGCAGCAGATTGCGGTGCTGTGGCCGGGGAGCCGGCGGTTGTCGGTGAAGGTGCGGACGGTGATTGATTTCTTTATCGAGTGTTTTGGGGAGGTGCCGTATTGGGACAGGCCCTGACGGCCTGCCCCGGCAACGCCATCAGATACGGAACTGGCCGACCAGCTTGCCCAGCCGCTGTCCCAAATCCGCCAGACTCCGCGAAGTCTGCGCCCCCAACTGTGTCTCATCCGCCACGTTATCCACCGCCACCGCAATCTGATGCACGCTGCGATTGATCTCTTCGGCCACGGCCGTCTGCTCTTCGGCAGCACTGGCGATCTGGGCATTCATCGAGTTGATGGTTGCAATCAGATCCGCCATGGCATCCAGCGATGCTCCCGCCTGATTGGCCTGAGCCGAGGTACCGTCACCCGCCTCGCTGGACCGGCGCATCGCCTCGACCGCCGACTGCGTACCCGCCTGCAAGCGATCAATCATCCCCTGAATTTCCTGAGTGCTGATCTGCGTGCGCGACGCCAGCGCCCGCACCTCGTCCGCCACCACCGCAAACCCGCGCCCGGCCTCGCCGGCCCGGGCCGCTTCGATCGCGGCGTTGAGCGCCAGCAGGTTGGTCTGCTCGGCAATCGAGCGAATCACCCCGAGCACGCCGACAATCGACGACACGTCCTGCTGCAGGCTGTCGAGGGACACGCCGCTGCTGCGGATGTCGTCCACCAGCGCATGAATCTGCTTGATGCTGCCGGCCACCACACGTTTGGCGGTCTGGCCTTCTTCATCGGTCTGCTGCGCGGCGACGGCGGCGTTCTGTGCGCTCTTGGCGACTTCTTGCGCGGCGGCGGACATTTCGTTGATCGCCGTGGCCACCTGATCGGTTTCGTGACGCTGGCGCTCCATGGCCTGATCGGAACGCTGGGCCTGATCCGAGACTTGCGTCACCAGCCCGGTCAGTTGTGTGGTCATCTCGGTGATCTGCCGCACCAGGCCGTGGATCTTGTCGACGAAGCGGTTGAACGAGCCGGCCAGTTCGCCGAGTTCGTCCTGACTGGTGATGGTCAGGCGCCGGGTCAAGTCGCCCTCGCCTGCTGCGATGTCATCGAGGTTGGCTTTCATCAGGTTCAGCGGCCGCAGGATGGTATTGGCCAGCACCAGCCCCGCCACCGCGATTACCAGCAGCACGACCACCGCCACGCCGACGATGCTCAGCACCACGCCCTCCATGCGTTCCTGAACCTGGGCCTGGACCAGCGCCACTTGCGCCTCGATGCCGTCGAGGTTGACCGAGGTACCGACCGCCATGTCCCACTTCGCCAAATATTCGGTGTAGCCGAGTTTCGGCACCAGCACCTGCGCATTGCCCGGCAGCGGCGAGCTGTATTGCAGGTAGTGAGTACCGTCCTTGGCCACTTTCACCAGGTCGCGGTTGACGTAGACGCCGTTCGGGTCGCGGTTGTCCTTGAAGCTCTTGCCCACGCCTTCGGGATCGGTGGACTTGAACAGACGCACGGTCTCGGAGTCGTAGCCGAAGAAGTAGCCGTCCTTGCCGTACTTGATGCCCGACAGCAGCTTGATCACCTGCGCCCGTGCCTCGGTGTCACCGGGGGCGGCAGCGTCGTAAAGCGGTTTGATGGTGGTCATGGCCACCGCGACGTAACTGGCCAGAGTGGCTTTGGCGTCGCCAAGCAGGCGTTCGCGGGTCTGTTCGACTTCCTTGTGCGCCTGTTCCTGGAGAATGAACAGCGTGGTCAGGCTGATCACCAGCGCAAAGAGCAAGACCGGAAGGACGGCAAGGGACAGGACTTTAGCCTTGAGACTCAGGCGCATGGGGGCTCACTCTTTTGGTTTTATTGGCGTGGTTAAAGGCGTTAACGGCACGCGAAAGCAAAAGTTGAGCTGAGTCCTGACGCTATTCCCTGTGGGAGCCAGCCTGCTGGCGATAGCGGTGTATCAGTCGCCAAATGTGTTGACTGATCCGGCGTTATCGCCAGCAGGCTGGCTCCCACAGGGGAAATGGGGGTGTTACAAGACCATCGCGGCTATCCAGCCGGCCGCCAGCAACGGCAGGTTGTAGTGCAGGAAGGTCGGCACCACGGTGTCCCAGATGTGGTGATGCTGGCCGTCGATGTTCAGGCCGGAGGTCGGGCCGAGGGTCGAGTCCGAGGCCGGCGAACCGGTGTCACCCAGAGCCCCGGCAGTGCCGACGATGCAGACGATCGCCATCGGGCTGAAGCCCAGTTGCACGCACAGCGGCACGAAAATCGCCGCGAGGATCGGCACCGTGGAGAAGGACGAACCGATGCCGATGGTCACCATCAGCCCCACCAGCAACATCAGCAGCGCGCCAATGGCCTTGCTGTGATCGATCTGCGCCGCCGCGCTTTCGACCAGCGTGCGCACCTCACCGGTGGCCTTCAATACTTCGGCAAAACCCGAAGCGGCGATCATGATGAAGCCGATCATCGCCATCATTTTCATGCCTTCGGTGAACAGGCCGTCAGTCTCGCGCCACTTGACGATGCCCGACGCCGAGAAAATCAGGAAACCGGCCAGCGCCCCGATAATCATCGAGTCCAGCAGCAGTTGGATAATGAAGGCTGCAGCGATCGCCAGACCTGCAATGCCAATGGTCATCGGGTTGTAGGCGACGCTGACTTGTTCAACCTGCTCGATCTTCTCCAGATCATAGACACGCTTTTTGCGGTAGCTGAAAAACACCGCCATCAACAAACCAAACACCATGCCCGCCGCCGGAATGGCCATCGCATGCATGACGTTGACCTGGCTGATGTCCACGCCAGCCTTGCTGACGTTGGCCAGCAGGATCTGATTCAGGAAGATGTTGCCGAAACCCACCGGAAACACCATGTACGGCGTGATCAGGCCAAAGGTCATGACGCAGGCGATCAGCCGGCGATCCAGTTGCAGCTTGGTCAGTACATATAGAAGTGGCGGCACCAGCAATGGAATGAAAGCAATGTGGATCGGCAGGATGTTCTGCGAAGCGATCGCCACCACCCACAGCAGGCCGATCAGCAGCCATTTGACGCTGCCGCCACCGGATGCGTGCTGACGATCGACCATCGCCAGGGCCTTGTCGGCCAGGGCATGGGCCAGGCCGGACTTGGCAATCGCCACCGCGAAAGCACCGAGCAACGCGTAGGACAACGCAACCGTCGCCCCGCCGCCCAGGCCACTGTTGAACGCCTTGAGTGTGGCGTCGATGCCCAGGCCGCCGGTCAGGCCACCGACCAGCGCACCGACGATCAACGCGATCACCACATGCACCCGGGACAGGCTGAGGATCAGCATGACGCCGACCGCAGCAATCACTGCATTCATTTCACTACCTCAAAAACACGACGGTAAAGCCATTCACCGCCAGACAGGATGAGTCCGGCCGGCAAGCCACGAAGGTCGCCAGCGGATTTGCATAGAGGGTCTTATTAGAAGGGCGCGCACTGTGCCGCAGAGCGCGCGCAGTGTCAAAGCGACCGGTCGCGTCACTGTGTAACTTTCCATGATCAAACCGGCGACAACGGCATATCCGCCACAAAGTGCGTCAATTCGCCATATTGCGTTTGCGCCATAAAGAAAGTCGAAACGCGGCCGTTACAGTGCAAAGTCTCAGATATTTATCGAATAAGGACGTCTCCATGTCGCTCAGACAACTTTCCATCCAATGGAAAATCACCCTGCTCGCCGGCCTCTGCCTGGCCGGTATCGTGACCCTGTTGGTGGGTCTTTCGCTGTATCGAATGGAGCACAGTTCCGAACTGGTCAAAGCCTCCAGCATGGAGATGCTCACCGAATCGGCCCAGGCGCGCATCGAATCCCAGGGCGAAGTTCAGGCCGCGGGCATTCGCCAACAGTTCATGGACGCCTATCAATATGGCCACGGCTTCTCGCGTCAGGTGCTGTTCCTGCGCGAGCAGGCCGAGAAGCGCTTTCTCGATGCCTTCGACCTGCGCGAAGACATGACCCGCCAGGTGAAATCGGCGTTGCAGGCCAACCCGGAATTGCTCGGCCTGTCGCTGGTGTTCGAAGCCAATGCACTGGACGGCAAGGACGAGCTGTTCGCCGGGCAAAGTGAATTAGGCAGCAACGACAAGGGCCGCTTCGCCCTGTACTGGTCGCAGCCGACGCCGGGCAAAGTGACCTCGATGGCGCTGCCGGAAAGCGACATGGCCGACACCAGCACCGGCCCCAGCGGCCAGGCCGCCAACGCCTGGTTCACTTGCCCGCGCACCACGCTCAAGCCGTGCGTGATCGAGCCCTATTTCTACGTGATCGAAGGGCAAAAGGTGCTGATGACCAGCATCGTGTTCCCGCTGATGGTCAACGGCAAAGTCATCGCCTCGCTGTCGGTGGACATCAACCTCAACAGCCTGCAGGCAATCAGCCAGGGCGCGAGCAAAAAGCTCTATGACGGCCAGACCGCCGTGAGCATCATCAGCCCCGCCGGCCTGCTCGCCGGTTACAGCCCGGACGCCAACAGACTCAGCCAGCGCCTCGATGCCGTGGACACCACCAGCGGCGCTGAACTGCTGCGCCTGCTCGCTTCGAGCCCCACCGTCAGCAGCCTGCACAGCAACGCGCAACTGAAAGTGCTGTCGCCGTTCCAGCCGATTCCCGGCGGCCCGTCGTGGGGCGTGCTGCTCGATGTGCCGGAGAAAGTGCTGGTGAGTCGCGCCGAAGCCCTCAAGCAACAACTGGATGCCAGCAACACCTCGGGCACCCTGATCGAGCTGAGCCTCGGCGTTCTGGCGGCACTGCTCGGCCTGCTGCTGGTGTGGCTGATGGCACGCAGCGTGACCAAGCCGATTCTCGGCGTGGCGCACATGCTCGAAGACATCGCCAGCGGCGAAGGTGACCTGACCCGTCGTCTGGCCTATGACAAGAAGGACGAACTCGGTCAGTTGGCCGGCTGGTTCAACCGCTTCCTCGACAAGCTGCAACCGATCATCGCCGAGGTGAAACGCTCGGTGCAGGACGCGCGCAACACCGCCGACCAGTCCTCGGCCATTGCCACCCAGACCAGCGCCGGCATGGAGCAGCAATACCGTCAGGTCGATCAGGTCGCTACCGCGTCCCACGAAATGAGCGCCACCGCCCAGGACGTGGCCCGCAGCGCCGCGCAAGCCGCCGAAGCGGCCAAGGACGCCGACCGCGCCACGCGTCAGGGCCTGACCGTGATCGACCGCACCACCGCCAGCATCGACACCCTGGCCGCCGACATGAGCGCGGCGATGGTGCAGGTCGAAGGCCTGGCCGCCAACAGCGAGAAGATCGGCACGGTGCTGGAAACCATCCGCGCCATCGCCGAGCAGACCAACCTGCTGGCACTCAACGCCGCCATCGAAGCCGCCCGTGCCGGCGAGGCCGGGCGTGGCTTTGCGGTGGTCGCCGACGAAGTGCGCAACCTCGCCCGCCGTACCCAGGAGTCGGTGGAAGAAACCCGCCAGGTCATCGAGCAATTGCAAAGCGGCACGCAGGACGTGGTCGGTTCGATGGGCAACAGCCATCGTCAGGCCCAGGGCAGCGTCGAACAGGTCGGCCAGGCCGTAACCGCGTTGCGCCAGATCGGCGATGCGGTGACGGTGATCAGCGACATGAACCTGCAGATCGCCAGCGCCGCTGAAGAACAGAGCGCGGTGGCCGAAGAGATCAACAACAACGTGGCGACGATCCGTGATGTGACGGAGTCGTTGTCGGGGCAGGCGAATGAGTCGGCGCGGGTGAGTCAGTCGCTCAATAGCCTGGCGAATCAGCAGCAGAGTTTGATGGATCAGTTCCGGGTCTGACGCTCAAACCCGCTCACCACAGATGCCTGTGGGGGCGGGTTCACCGCCGGGGCAACTGAATCTCCACCTTCAACCCGCCCCACTCACTTTCGCCCAGCGCCAGCACCCCGCCCCACGTTTCGACAATATCCCGCACAATCCCCAGCCCCAACCCATGCCCATGGGTCTGCTCATCCAGCCGCGCCCCCCGGCTGAACACCTGAGCCCGCTGCGCCTCGGGAATCCCCGGCCCATCGTCTTCCACGCTCAGCACAAAACCTTCAGCCGTCTCGACCACGCTCAACCGCACCTCGGCATCCGCCCACTTGCAGGCGTTGTCCAGCAGATTGCCGAGCAGTTCCAGCAAGTCTTCACGGTCCCACGGCAATTGCAGCCCGGTCGGCGCGACGTAGCACAACGAAAGGTGTTCGCCGTGGATCATGTTCAATGTCGCCAGCAACCCCGGCAGCTCCGCGTCGCAATCGAATAGCGCGCCCGGCAGCGCATCGCCGGAAAGCCGCGCACGGTTGAGCTCGCGGTTCAGCCGTTGCTGCACCTGTTCCAGTTGTTCCTTGAGGATCCTGCGCAGCTCGGGATGGGCATCGAGCTTTTCGTTAGAAGCCAGGCTCAGCAGCACCGCCAGCGGGGTTTTCAGCGCATGCCCGAGGTTGCCCAGGGCATTGCGCGAACGCTTGAGGCTGTCTTCGGTGTGGGCAAGCAGATGGTTGATCTGTGCCACCAGCGGTTCCAGTTCTGCCGGCACTTGCTCATCGAGTTGCGAGCGCTGGCCTTGCTGTAACTGGGCGATCTGTTCGCGAGCCTTTTCCAGTGGTCGCAAGGCGCGGTGCACGGTCAGGCGCTGCAGGATCAGGATCAGCAGCAACCCTGCCAGCCCCAGACCCAGACCGATCTGACGCATGCGCTGGAAGCTCTCGCGCACCGGGGTGTAGTCCTGGGCCACGCTGATCGAGATCGACTGGCCGAGCCGTCGGTAATCCGAGCGCAGCACCAGCAGTTGCTGCCCGTCCGGCCCCAGTTGCAGGTTGCTGTGCAGACCGGGTTCCGGCAGCAACGGCAGGTCCTGATCCCACAGCGAGCGTGAACGCCAGTGACTGTCGGCAAAATCGATACGGAAATAGTGTCCGGAAAACGGCCGCTGATAGGCCGGCGACAGGTGTCGTTCATCGAGCTGCAAACCTTGCGGGCCACGTACCAGCGCCACCAGCAGGCTCTCGCTGTCGTTGCGCAGACCGGCTTCGAGGTAGCGCTGCAAGCCCACTTCGAACAGCCATAGGCTGGTTTGCGCCAGTATCACGCCGACAACCACCATCACGCTGATCAGGCCAAGACTCAAGCGGCGCTGGATCGATCTCACGAAGCCTGTCCGCCGAACAGATAACCCTGGCCGCGACGGGTTTCGATCACGCTTTTGCCGAGCTTGCGCCGCAGGTGATTGACGTGGACTTCAAGCACGTTGGAGTCGCGCTCGGTCTCACCGTCGTAGAGGTGTTCGGCGAGATGGCTTTTGGAAAGGATCTGCTCCGGGTGCAGCATGAAATAGCGCAGCAGGCGGAACTCGGCGGCGGTCAGTTGAATGTCGGCGCCGTCACGCACGACACACTGGCGGCCCTCGTCCAGGTGCAGCCCCGCGGCCTTGAGCGTCGGCTGGTTGGCCTGGCCCTTGGAGCGGCGCAGCAGCGACTGGATGCGCAAATACAGTTCTTCCGGGTGGAAGGGTTTGGTCAGGTAATCGTCGGCACCGGCCTTCAGGCCTTCGATGCGCTCGGCCCAGGAATCCCGGGCCGTGAGGATCAGCACCGGTATCGCCAGTCCGCCGGCACGCCACTGCGCCAGCACTTCAAGGCCCGGCACGCCCGGCAGGCCGAGGTCGAGCACGATCAGGTCGTACGGTTCGCTGCGACCCTGATAGACCGCATCGCGCCCGTCCGCCAGCCAGTCCACGGCATAACCCTGGCGCTGCAGGCCGGCGATCAGCTCATCGGCCAAGGGGACGTGGTCTTCCACCAGAAGCAAACGCATCGATCAATCTTCCTTGTCTTTCAGCAAACGGCCGGTGGCGGCTTCGAAATGCAGTTCGCGGGCCTCGCCTTCGGCGGTCAGGAGCTCGATTTCATAGATGTACACATCGTGTTTCTCTTCCAGCTCGGCTTCCAGCAATTTGGCACCGGGGTAGCGTTCCATCGCGTTATGCAGCACCTGCTCCAGCGGCAGAATCACGCCTTGCTGACGCAGGCGCAGGGCTTCGTCCTGATTCAGGTCGCGAGCAAGCGTCACCGAGCAGAACGTAACAAGCGCTAGGGCCAGAAGTCCCGTGGCGCGCGTCGATGAATACGGCAAAAACAGTTTCATTAAGTGTCCTGATGATCCCTGCGCAGCAGCCCGTCGCTTGCGTCCAGTTCCATTTCCCATTCCACGCCTTGCGAATCTTTCAGCTCGATCTGGTACAGATAAATGCCGTAACGCTTTTCCAGTTCGATATCGATGACGGTCGAATCCGGATGGCGAGTCATGACCGTGGCCTTGACCGTTTCAATCGGCACAATGGTACCAGCGTCGATCAGTTTCCGGGCTTCATCCGCCAGCAGATCGCGGGTATGGGCGAGATTCGAGGTCAGACCGTAAAGGAGGAGCGCGATGAACAGGGGCGCGAGAATTTTCATGGGTTTTCCTGATGTCCGGTGTTTCTTCCTGAGCGCCACCTTAGAGATTCGAACTTAACTGAAGCTGAATGGCCATCACCGGGCCAGTTTCAGCAGGGCCGGCAACATGTGCTTATAATCTTTCGCTTGCTAACGATCGAGACCGGTATGACAGCCATCCACATCAAGTTCCCTGCCCTCACCCTCAAGGCCGGCCCGCGGGCCATGGCACGCATCCGCGCCCAGGGCCTGAACGCCGCCGACGTCGGCACCCTGCCCGGTGCGGCCGGCGGACCGAAGGCGCTGGGGATTCAGGGGCTGGATCTGGCGCTGTTCGGCGAGTGGTTGCCGGCGGCTCCCCGTGAGCGTTCGCTGATCGGTGCCTCGGTGGGTTCCTGGCGCTTCGCCAGCGCCTGCCTGCCGGACGCCGCCGAAGGTATTCGTCGCCTCGGCCATCTGTACACCGAGCAGAACTTCAACAAGGGCGTGACCATCAGCGACGTCAGCCGCAGTTCGCAGCGCATGCTCGATGACCTGCTCGACGGCCGCGATGCGCTACTGCTCGACAATGCCCATTACCGCTTGAACATCATGGTGGTCAAAAGCCACGGCGGGCTGGCAGACGACCATCGTGGCCGGCTCGGGCTGGCGCTGGGTTCGGTGATCGCCGACAACTTGCGGGGTCGGGCGCGGCTGTCGCGACACTTCGAACGACTGATCATCCACGACCCGCGCCTGGCGCCGCCGGTGCACGCGCTGAACGATTTTCCGTCGCGCTTCGTCGCCCTCAATGCCGGCAACCTGCGTCAGGCGCTGCTGGCCTCGGGGTCGATCCCGATGGTCATGGAAGGCGTGCGCGACCTGCCGGGCGCCGGCGCCGGCACCTTCCGCGACGGCGGCCTGCTGGACTACCACCTCGACCTGCCCTACAGCGGCGATGGCATCGTGCTCTACCCGCACTTCACCGACCGGGTGATCCCGGGCTGGTTCGACAAGACCCTGCCGTGGCGTAAAGCCTCGACCGAGCGCCTGCAGGACGTGCTGTTGCTCGCGCCGTCGAAGGAATACCTGGCCCGCCTGCCCTACGGCAAACTCCCCGACCGTAACGACTTCAAGCGCTTCATGGGCGATGCGCCGAGCCGGCAGAAATACTGGCGCGCATCGATGGACGAGAGCCGCCGACTGGGCGACGAGTTCCTTGAACTGACTGCCAATGGTCGCCTCGCCGAGCGCTTGCTGACCCTTTAGTCAGCACAGCCGGGAACAAGCTGATAAACTCGCCGCCTGCCCGAATTCGCTGCGGCGAACGCCATCTGAACAGAGCTGAAATCACTGTGGAAATCTTCAAGGAATTTACGTTCGAATCCGCCCACCGCCTGCCCCACGTACCGGACGGCCACAAGTGCGGACGCCTGCACGGTCACTCGTTCAAAGTGGCGATTCACCTGAGCGGTGACCTCGATCCGCACACTGGCTGGATCCGTGATTTCTCCGAGATCAAGGCGATTTTCAAGCCGCTGTACGAACGTCTGGACCACAACTACCTGAACGACATTCCGGGCCTCGAGAACCCGACCAGCGAAGTGCTGGCCAAATTCATCTGGAATGAATTGAAACCCCTGCTGCCGGAACTCAGTGCGATCCGCATCCACGAGACCTGCACCAGCGGTTGCATCTATCGCGGCGAGTAAATCCCGCGACACAAAAAACCACCGAGACCGGTGGTTTTTTTACGCCTATGCTTTTTGGCTCGAACCCGCCAAGAGAACAGGCCCATGACGGACTGGCTGCTGGATCAGGTCTTTGAATTCAACGGGCGACAGATTCGCCACGGGGTGCGCGGCGACGGCCCGCCGCTGGTGTTCGTGCATGGCACGCCCTTCTCTTCTTACGTATGGCATCGCATCGCGCCGCATTTTTTCGCCAGCCATCGGGTGCATTACTTCGACCTGCTGGGCTACGGGCAGTCCGAGCAACCGGACGCCGACGTCTCCCTCGGCGTGCAGAACGAATTGCTCGCGCAACTGCTGGATCACTGGGGCCTGCAACGCCCGGATGTGGTTGCCCACGACTTCGGTGGCGCCACCGCCCTGCGCGCGCACCTGCTCAACGGCAAGGATTACCGCACCCTGACCCTGATCGACCCGGTGGCACTGACGCCCTGGGGCTCACCCTTCGTGCAGCACGTGCGCCAGCATGAAGCGGCGTTCAGCGGCCTGCCGGATTACATCCAGCGCGCCATCGTCCCGACCTACATTCGCGGCGCCATTCACCGGGATATTCCCGATGATGAACTCGCCCCTTACGTGCAGCCGTGGCTGGGCGATCCGGGGCAAGCGGCGTTCTACCGGCAGATCGCGCAGATGGACCAGCGCTACACGCTGGAAGTACAGCCGCTGTATCCGACGATCCGCTGCCCGGTGCAGATTCTCTGGGGCGAAGCGGATCAGTGGATTCCCATCGAGCGAGGCCAGGCCTTGCACCAGATGATCCCCGGATCGCAGTTTCATCCGATTCCGAATGCCGGGCATCTGGTGCAGGAAGATGCGCCGGAGGCCATCGTTGCCGCCCTGCTGCGCTTTCTCTGAGCCGAAAAATAACCGGCCTGATGGCTCCCACATTGTGCTTCAGCGGAGGCTGGCGCACTGCTTTCGCGCCAAATTCAATCCCTCGTCTATACATAACCTCGCCAATCGGTAACTGGCATGACCGCTGCAACAACCTCGCGTCCTCCCCTTTCCAGCAAGGAACGCCCGCCATGACGCAGAACGATCCCGGCAACGACTACCCCCTCAGCGAAGTCCCCATGCACGCGCGCAAAGGCCTGGCCTCGACGGCCATGGTGCTGCTGGGTTTCACCTTCTTCACCGCGACCATGTTTGCCGGCGGCAAGCTCGGCGTGGCGTTCGGCTTTGGCGAGATGATGGCGGTGATCATCATAGGCAACCTGCTGCTGGGCCTGTACGCCGCCGCCCTGGGTTACATCGCCTTCAAGAGCGGCCTGAACTCGGTATTGATGGGCCGATTCTGCTTCGGCGAAGTGGGCAGCAAGCTCAGCGACCTGATCCTGGGTTTCACCCAGATCGGCTGGTACGCCTGGGGCACCGCCACGGCAGCGGTGGTGCTCGGCAAATATTTCACTCTGGACGACGGCACGGTGCTCGGGCTCATGGTGCTGTTCGGCCTGGTGTTCTGCGCCACGGCGTATGTCGGTTATCGCGGGCTGGAGATTCTGTCGTACATCGCGGTGCCGGCCATGATGTTGCTGCTGATGCTGTCGATGTGGGTGGCCACGGTGAAGGTCGGCGGCCTTGATGGTTTGCTGGCCGTGGTGCCGACCGGTTCGCTGGACTGGTCCACCGCCATCACGCTGGTGTTCGGCACCTTCGTCAGCGGCGCGACCCAGGCCACCAACTGGACGCGCTTCTCACGCTCGGCGCGGGTCGCGGTGCTGGCCAGCCTCATTGGCTTTTTCATCGGCAACGGACTGATGGTGCTGATCGGTGCCTATGGCGCGATCGTCTATCAACAACCCGACGTGGTTGAGGTGTTGCTGCTGCAAGGTTTCGCCATGGCGGCGATGGCCATGCTGCTACTGAATATCTGGAGCACCCAGGACAACACCATCTACAACTTCGCCGTCGCCGGTTGCAACCTGCTGCGCACCGGTCGGCGCAAGACCGTGACCCTGGCCGGTGCTGTGATCGGTACGCTGCTCGCGCTGTTGGGCATGTATGACATGCTGGTGCCTTATCTGATCCTGCTCGGCACCGTGATTCCGCCGATTGGCGGCGTGATCATGGCCGACTTTTTCTTCCGCTGGCGCGGTCACTATCCACGCCTGGCCGACGCACGGCTGCCGGCCTTCAACTGGCCGGGGCTCGGGGCCTACGCGGTTGGCACCGTTGCCGCGTTTCACTCGCCGTGGATCGCGCCGCTGGTGGGGATCGCCGCTGCCGCGCTAACGTATGTCACCGTCACCGGCCTGCTGGGCGCCCGCCGCGCCAGCGCGCCACTACAAGACCTATAAGAAGGATTTGCCTGATGCACATCATCAACGCCCGCCTGCGCAACCAGGAAGGTCTGCACGAATTGCACCTGGAAGACGGCCTGATCCGCAGCATCGCGCGCCAGACCGAAGCGCCGACCCTGGGCCCCGACGACCTCGACGCCGGCGGCAATCTGGTGGTGCCGCCCTTCGTCGAGCCGCATATTCACCTCGACGCCAGCCTGACCGCCGGCGAGCCGCGCTGGAACATGAGCGGCACATTGTTCGAAGGCATCGAGTGCTGGGGCGAGCGCAAGGTCACCATCACCCAGGAAGACACCAAAACCCGGGCGAAAAAGACCATTCAGACACTGGCCGCCCACGGCATCCAGCATGTGCGCACCCACGTCGACGTCACCGACCCGCAACTCACCGCGCTCAAGGCCATGCTTGAAGTCCGCGAGGAAAGCCGGCACCTGATCGACCTGCAAATCGTCGCGTTCCCCCAGGAAGGCATCGAGTCGTTCCGCAACGGCCGCGAGCTGATGGAAGAAGCGATCCGCATGGGCGCCGATGTGGTCGGCGGGATTCCGCATTTCGAATACACCCGCGACCAGGGCGTCAGCTCGGTGAAGTTTTTGATGGACCTGGCCGAACGCACCGGCTGCCTGGTGGACGTGCACTGCGACGAAACCGACGACCCGCATTCACGCTTCCTTGAAGTGCTGGCCGAAGAGGCCCGCAGCCGCGACATGGGCGCACTCGTGACGGCCAGCCACACCACCGCGATGGGCTCCTACGACAACGCCTACTGCGCCAAACTGTTCCGCCTGCTCGGGCACTCGGGGATAAGTTTTGTCTCCTGCCCGACCGAAAGCATTCACCTGCAAGGCCGCTTCGACAACTTCCCGAAACGCCGTGGCGTGACCCGCGTAAATGAATTGCTCGAAGCCGGCATGAACGTCTGCTTCGGCCAGGATTCGATCGTCGACCCGTGGTATCCGCTGGGCAACGGCAACATCCTGCGGGTGCTCGAAGCCGGGCTGCACATCTGCCACATGCTCGGTTACCGCAATCTGCAAAGCGCACTGGATCTGGTCACCGACAACAGCGCCAAGGCCATGCACCTCGGTGAACGCTATGGCCTGGAACAGGGTCGCCCGGCCAACCTGCTGATCCTGTCGGCGGACAGCGATTATGAAGTCATCCGCAGCCAGGGCCTGCCGCTGTATTCGATCCGTAACGGCAAGGTGTTGATGAAGCGGCAGATGCCGGTGGTGGAGTTCGTCTAAGGTGTAGAGGTCGGCGTCGCAACGGCGCCGACCTTTCCCGATGGACGCCCTGTCATGCCGTAGTTCGCGCGTAGTTGCTCCGCTGCCATCCTCATTGCTGCATGAGGACGCGACATGAAGCCCAAATCTGCTTCCGATCCCATGGCCACGCTGTATCGCGAAGGCCGCCATACGTTTTTCGATCTGGTGCCCGATGGTCGCGCCCGGCTCGCCGCCTTGTTTCATACCGTTCCCGCACTGGGAGAACTGGCCGTTGGCGTGGTGTACGGACATTTGCACGCGCGCCCCGGTCTCGACCCGCGATTGCGCGAGGCGGTGTCAATTGCCTCCGTTGTGGCATCGGGCATGGTCGGGCCACCGCTGAGCGTGCACCTCAAGACCGGGCTCGCATCAGGCCTGGCCCCCGGCGAAATGACCGAGGTGCTGCTGCAGGCCTCAGCCTTTGCCGGTTTTCCGCGAGCCGTCAGTGCGGCGGAGCAGCTCAATCATTTATTTGCAGAAGCAGGACTGGCTTCACCGCCACCGCCCACACCAAGAGAAATCGCTCTGAATTTCTGCACAGCGGTTCGCGAGGGCCACCCACCGATCCCGGTCAGTGCGGCGGTGAAACGGCAGCTGCGCGACGCTGACCGGCTGGCGATACAGGCCTGCGCGGCGCAAGCGGTCATCGTCGAATGTTTCAAGGATGCGCAAACCACTCCGCAGGCACTGCTGCATCTGACGGTGGACACCACTGCCGTGGTTGCAGTGAAACTGTTCAAGGCCCACTGAATCGAGGGTACTCATGGTTATGGGACGGAGCGGTCTTATCGCAAAACGATAGAGCCGCCCTGTCAGATCTGACAGGCGACAACCGCAGCGAACCGGCTCACAGTGAAGTCCAAGGGATCCTCGTTCCCGGGGGGACGATCATGAAAGGGACTTCACCATTTCGCCTGATCTTCGCTATCTATCTGGCAATCGCCACGACCTCGGCAGTCGCCGGCGTGCGAAATGGCAACGGTGAAGAAATCCTGCTCCAAGGCTTCCACTGGAACTCCAGCCGCAATTCTGTGCCTTGGTACTCGGTGCTTGCACAGCAAGCGGCAACCATCGGCAACGACGGTTTTACGTTGATCTGGATGCCGCCACCCTGGACCGATTCCTCACAGTGGAACACCCCCACGGCAGCCGGCGGCGGTGAGGGCTATTTCTGGAATAGTTTCGACAAGAACAGCCGTTACGGCAGTGATCAACAACTCAAACAAACTGTGCTGGCGCTCAACAACGCTGGCGTGAAAGTCGTCTTCGACGTGGTACCCAATCACATGAGCGATAAAGCGGTCTATTCAATGTTCCCGAGAGGGACCAACGAATGGCGGCAAGACTGCATGCAATGCGATGAGGGTGACGCGTTCATGGATGGCGCCGCGGACCTGAACACGGCCAATCCTGCGGTTTTCGAAGCGTTCAAAAACGAATTCATCAATCTGCGTGACAACTACAACGCCCAAGGGCTGCGCTTTGACTTCGTCCGTGGTTATGCACCGGAAACGGTGGATCGCTGGATGAACGCCTTCGGCAGCCAACAATTCTGCGTCGGTGAAAACTGGAAAGCCCCCAACGAATACCCGCAGGATGACTGGCGACACAATGCAAGCTGGCAAGATGTGCTCAAGGACTGGTCGGATCGCTCGCACTGCACAGTGTTCGATTTTGCCCTCAAGGAGCGAATGCAGAATGGCTCGCTGGCCGAGTGGCGCCACGGTTTGAATGGCAATCCGGATCCCGCCTGGCGCGCAATCTCGGTGACCTTCGTCGACAATCACGATACCGGTTATTCGCCAGGTGCTTACGGAGGCCAACATCATTGGGCCCTGCCGGACCCACTGGTCAATATGGCGTACGCCTACATCCTCAGCAGTCCCGGTACACCCACGGTGTACTGGCCGCACATGTACGATTGGCAGAGGGATCGATTGATCCGGCAATTGATCAAATTGCGTAAGAGTGCCGGTATCCGCGCTGATTCGCCGATTCGCTTCAACACCGCTTATTCAGGCCTGGTCGCCACCACATCGGGGGCACGCGGGACTTTGGTAATCGCGCTGAAATCCGATCTGCAACAGTTGCCGCAAGGCCTTGGCGCGCCAGCCTTGAGCTGGGATAACGGCGACATCCGTATCTGGAACAACCCTGTCGAACCGGCGACCGTTGCAGTCAACGTGCATTGCGACAACCCCAATCCGCAACCCGGCGAACGTGTCCTTGCGGCAGGCTCCTCGCTGGAGTTCGGGGCCTGGGATCCCCAACATGCTTTGGCACTGACACTAGCCAATGGCCGCTGGAACGCTACGGTCAACCTGCCAGCTCAGCAGAACATCGAGTGGAAATGCATCGTGCGGGGGCAAGCCCCGGGAGCGGTGTATTGGCAGACGGGGGCGAACAACTCATTCATCAGCGGAGCAGTCAACGACGCTGTCGGCCGGTTCTGATCCAGCATTTCTATAATTTCCCTGTGCGTATTGCGGTGCCGAACAGGCGCACCCGGATCAGTTCACCGTCACTCTCTTCCAGTAATACCGGTGCGGTCCCGCCCGGCATGACCACCTGCACTTCTCCCGCCGACACCCAACCCGCCCGCCACGCCGCACACGCCACTGCACTGGCGCTGGTACCGGAGGAGGCGGTCGGCCCCTCGCCCCGTTCGAATACTCGTGCGGCGATGCGTTGATCGCCTGCGTGCATCGCCCACTGCAGATTGATCCCGGCCGGGCACGGCTGGCCGGCGCCGACGGGCATGGCGAAGGCGATGGCGGTCAGGCTGTCTGCCAGCGGTGACTCAAGCATCTGCGCGTTGCTCGGCAGTGCCGCTTCGTCCTGCACCAGCGTCACGCAATGAGGATTGCCGATGCGCACGAACTGACTGTGTTCCCAGGCAGGATCAAATTGCGCCAATGGCCGGACGCGGCTGACTTCCACATTGTTGAACTGTACGGATTCAACGCCGACTGCACCGACGGCTGCCGGACCGAAACCGGGTTGCCCGAGATCCAGCCAGAAGCCTTGCACGCCGGCCACTTCAGCCGGCTTGACGGAAACGGGCACTGGCGATGACGCATCCTGTTTGTCGTGATGCACCTGCAACGATGCGCCCTCTTCCGGCATCAGCCCTTGCTCAAGCAGTGCCTGAGAGAAAATCGTCAAACCGTTGCCACTGCGCTCGGCCAGCGTGCCGTCGGTGTTGACGATCAGCAGGTCGAAAGGTGGCGAGGACTGGAACGGACCGATCAGCAAACCATCGCTGCGGTGAGCCTTGCTGCCGGCAGGTCGCTGACCGTCAGGCCAGTCACAACACAGGGCGATCGCGGCGCGGCTCCACGCCTGTCGAGACAAGGCACACTGCGCGGCATCGATGAGCAGATCGATGCCCGACTCCCGCAGCGCCCGGGGTGAGACCACTCCGTAGATATTGCCCCGTGCATCGTAGAACTGCGTCATGAACCGCCCCTTGGTTTCAAATTGCCAAAGGCGTCACTGTAAAACGCAACTCCCTGTGGGAGCGAGCTTGCTCGCGATGGCGGTGTATCAGTCAATGAAAGTCCGACTGACACGACGCTATCGCGAGCAGGCTCGCTCCCACAGAAGAGCTGTGCAAGGATGTCCCCTGCTGAAACGTTTTTTGCCAAGGATTCCCATGACCAGTCTCACGCCCAACGACACCTTCGTCCCCGGACGCCTGCAACAGATGTCCACGCGCATCGCCTTCTTCATCGCCGGGCTCGGCATCGCGGCGTGGGCGCCGCTGGTGCCGTATGCCAAGGCGCGGGCCGGGCTCGATGAAGGGACGTTGGGTCTGTTGCTGTTGTGTCTTGGCGTCGGGTCGATTCTGGCAATGCCGCTGGCGGGGATTCTGGCTACGCGGTTCGGCTGTCGGCGTGTGGCTACCGGCGGCACGTTGCTGATCTGTGCGGCGTTGCCGTTGCTGGCGACGGTGTCGTCGATCCCGGCGCTGATCGCCACGCTGTTCATGTTCGGCGCCGGGCTCGGCACGGTGGATTCGACGGTGAACCTGCAAGCGGTAATCGTCGAGCGGGCCAGCGGCAAGAACATGATGTCGGGGTTTCACGGCCTGTTCAGCCTCGGCGGGATCGTTGGCGCGGCGGGCGTCAGTGCCTTGCTCGGCCTCGGCTTGTCGCCACTGTCGGCGATGCTGGTGGTGGTCGCGGTGCTGATCGCGGCGCTGTTCAAGGCTGTGCCGCACATGTTGCCTTACGGCAGTGAAAGCTCGGGACCGGCGTTCGCGATCCCTCACGGAATCGTGCTGTTCATCGGCGGGATGTGCTTCATCGTGTTCCTCACCGAAGGCGCGGCACTGGACTGGAGCGCGGTGTTTCTCGCGCAGGAACGCGGGATCGATACGGCCTATGCAGGGCTGGGTTACGCAGCGTTCGCGCTGACGATGACTGCGGGTCGTTTGACCGGTGACCGGATCGTTCGCGCACTGGGTGCGACGCGGATCATTCTGTTTGGCGGTCTGCTGGCGGCGGCGGGATTGTTTCTGGCGACGTTCGCCCCAAGCTGGGAAGCCGCACTGGTCGGCTATGCACTGGTCGGCGCCGGCTGCTCGAACATCGTGCCGGTGCTGTACACGGCGGTGGGCAAACAGACGGTGATGCCGGAAAGCATCGCCGTGCCGGCGATCACCACGCTGGGTTACGCGGGGATTCTGGCGGGGCCGGCGGTGATCGGGTTTGTCGCCCATGCCAGCAGCCTGAGTTTCGCCTTCGGATTGATGGCGACGTTGCTGGTGGCGGTGGCGATTGGCGGGAAAGCGCTGAAGGTCTGAGCCAGCCCGTTCCCACACAGCGTGGGAACGAGCCAAACAGCATCAGAAACCGACGCTCGCCTGCACGAAGAACGTACGCGGCGCGCCGACATACATCCCCGAGTTGTTGTCGCTGGAGCGGGTGAAGTACTGCTTGTCGAAGATGTTTTTCACCCCGGCGCCGAGCTTCAGGTTCGACAGCTGCGCACCGAAGTCATAGCCGCCGCGCACGTTCCAGGTCACGTAACCCGGGATGTCGCCGTACTGACCGTCCGCCGTGCCTTCGGTGATGTAGTTGTTGCTGAAGCTGCCGTCGGCATTCACGCCGGTGCCCGGTGAACGCTGTTTGGACTGGGCGAAACCGTCGATGTTGTAGGTCCAGCGGTTGATGTCGTAACGCAGGCCGACGGTCGCCACCTGACGCGAGTAGAACGGCAGGTCGCGGCCTTTGAAGCCCGGGATCTCGCCTTCATAGGTCGCGCGGGTGTAGGTGAAACCGGCGTTGGCGGTCAGGCCATCGAGGCGCGGATCGAGCGCCGCCATGTCGTAGTGCACCGAAGCCTCGATACCCTGGTGCTTGGTGGCGCCGAGGTTGGTCCAGCCCACATCGTTGCTGATGTATTGCAGCTCGTCGTCGAAGTCGATGTAGAACAGCGTCACTTCACCGCCCCACACGTCATCGTTGTAGCGGGTACCGATTTCGTAGGTCTTGGCCTTTTCCGGCTCCAGGCCATTGGCCGTCTGGTCACCCGAGCCGCCCTGGCCCAGCTGGAAATACTGCAGGCTGCCGAACGAGGTTTCGTAGTTGGCGAACAGCTTCCACGCGTCCGACAGGTGATACATCACGCTCAGTGCCGGCAGCGGTTCGTTGCTCTCGATGCTGCGGTTTTTCTCCGGCACGCGCTTGCCGGCAGTGTCGAGCACGGCGCGGTCGTGCCAGTCGGTGTTGATGTGCTCGAAGCGAATGCCCGGGGTGATGGTCCATTTGCCGACGTCGATCTTGTTGTCGACGTAGACCGAGTTGGCCTCGGTGCCGCCGGTACGGTCCTGGAACACATGGCCGTCGGACGTCTTGGTGACCACCGGCTCATTGTTGACCAGCGCCAGACGGCTCGACTGCTCGTGCATGGCCTCTTTCAGGTAGCGATAACCGACGCTGACTTCCTGAGTGGTCGGGCCGACATCGAATACCCGCGAGACACGTGGCTCGATACCCAGCGTGTAGTAGGAGCGCGGGTACGAGCTCAGGGTTTTCTGGTCGCGGGCGGCGATGGTGCTGCCACGGAAGCTGTCGGTGTAATAGGTCAGCACTTCGGCCTGGGTGCGCTCGTCGATCTGGCGGATCCACTTGAACGACACGTCCTTGCGGCGGCCGCTGAAGTTGTCGTAGTCGCGCACCGAGTCATACGGTTTGTCGTCGTACTGCTTCTGCGTCAGGCCGCCGGGCATGTCGGCGCTGGCATCGTAGTAGTGAAAATTGAGACTGAAATCGTCCTGATCGGTCGGCGCCCAGTGGGTCTTGAGCAGCACGTCGTCGATGTCGTTGCCGTTGTTGCGCTCGCGGTAACCGTTGCCGTTGACCCCGGAGTACAACAGCGCCACGCCCATGCCGTTGTCGGCGGTGCCGCCAAGGAACGCGGTGTCGATGTGTTTCCAGCCGCCATAACGGGTGGTTTCCAGGGTGGTGCCGATTTCACCGGTGGTTTTTTCCGGGATGGCACGGGTCACGAAGTTGATCACGCCGCCGACGTTCTGTGGCCCGTAACGCACGGAACCGGCGCCGCGCACGACGTCGATGCTGTCGAGGTTGCCGGAAGAAATCGGTGCCATCGACAGTTGTGGCTGACCGTACGGCGCGAATGCCGCCGGTACGCCATCGATCAGCACGGTGGAGCGCGGCGACAGGCGCGAAGTCAGGCCACGTACGCCGACGTTCAGTGAGATATCGCTGCCGCCGGTGCCGTTGGAGTCCTGCACCTGCACGCCCGGCACACGCTTGAGGACGTCGCTGACGTTCATCGCGCCCTGCTCGACCATGGCCTCGCGGCGGATCACCGTCCGCGCGCCCGGGTGGTTCTGTACCACGGCGGCATCGGCGTCGCCGAGCCAGTCACCGACCACCTTGATGTCGGTCACGCCCAGTTCCAGCGGGCCGTTGGCGGCTGCGGTCGGCGCTGGCGAAAGGGTCACCGAGCCTTCATTGATCTGATAGTTAAGGCCGCTGCCTTGCAGCAACTGGCGCAGCGCATCTTCCGGCGAAAGATTGCCATCGACGGCCGGAGCCTGTTTGCCGGCGACCAAGTCCGGGCTGAAAAACACCTGCAGCGAGGTTTGCTGACCCAGTTCGCTCAGCGCCTGGCCCAGTGGCTGCGCGCGGATATGAATGGCGTCGGCGGCGAATGCCAGCGGCATCGCGGCGTTGACCGCCAGCGCAAGCGCCAGCGGCAACCAGGGGGATTTTTTGTTGTTGGCAGTGGTGTTTTTCACGTCGTACGGAGTCCTGTGGATCGCAAGAGTGTGCGACTGTTAATGCAAACCAGTTGCAGTTGAACAGGAAGACGACGAACTCGAAAAAAACCTGAATTTTATTTTGAAATTATTTCCTGACTGCCGTCGGCGTGGGTACGCACGGCCACCGGAAGGATGCTCGGCAAGGCCTTGAGCAAGGCGTCGGTGTTGTCGGACTTGAACACGCTGGTCAGCCGCAGACTGGCCACGGCCGGGTTGGCGACGGTCAACGGCTTGTCGCGGTATCGGGACACTTCTTCGACCACTTCGCTGAGACTGGCGTTGTTGAACACCAGTTTGCCGCTGCGCCACGCCGTCAGTTCCGCCGGGTTGACTGCGTAGGCCTGAGCCACAACGCCATGGGCATCGACATGGGTGCCGAGGCCGGCCGTCAGGTTGATGAATTGGTTGTCCGGGGCATGACGCCCCTGCACCTTGACGGTGCCCTGCTCCACGGCAACCCGGGTTTGCGTCACGTCGCGGCGCACATCGAAGCGCGTGCCGGTGACCGTCACCTTGCCGCTGCCGGCCTCGACCACGAATGGCCGCGAGGTATCGTGCTCGACGCTGAACATCGCCTCACCTTCGCTCAACTCGATCAGGCGCCGATCCTTCTCGAATCGCACCTGCAGGCGGCTGCGGCTGTTGAGATCGATCACCGAACCGTCCGGCAGCGCGACATGCCTGCGCTCGCCCAGCGCCGTGGCGAATTCGGCGCTGTAACCCGCCGGGTGATTCAAGCCACTGAACAGACCGAGCCCGAGGGCCACCGCGACCACGCTGGCCGCCACCGCATAACGCAGCAACAGACGGCGTTCGCGACGCGCCGGCGGGGTTTCACACAGAGCCTTGAGCCGTGACGCCGGCAGCAGATCCGCCGCCGTCCACAGCCCTTGCAGCAACTGGAATTCGTCACGGTGCTGCGGATGCTCGTTCAGCCAGACTTCGAAGTTCCGATATTGTTCGGCGTCGACAGCAGGCTCCTGCAAACGCACAAACCAGCGTGCCGCCTCATCGCGCACCGTTGTTTGCCCGCACGCGCAATCACGAGTATCCATCATGGAATGTCCTGTTTGGCTGGGGATGAAAAGACGCCGCGGCTCATGATTGCGCCCCGTCCAGGCGATCACGCAGATGCCGCAGGGTGCGGATCATATACTTTTCCACCATGTTCTTGGACAGGCCCAGGCGTTCGGCGATTTCCGCCTGGGTCAGGCCTTCGATCTTCTGCCAGACGAAGATCCGCCGACAGTTGACCGGCAATTCGGTGAGCGCCCGTTCGATGGAATCGGCCAGCTGGATCGCATGCATGTAATGCTCCGGGTCACCGGTCGGCGACTCACTGAGATCGATCGCCTCCGACTCCATGGCACCCCGCCGGTCCTCACGCCGATAGCCGTCCACCGCGATGTTGCGCGCCGTCTGGTGCAGATACGCCCGGGGTTGCTGCACCGCCGACGAATCGGATTCGAGCACCCGCACAAAGGTGTCGTGCGCCAGATCCTCAGCCTGCGAGCGATTGCGCAGGCGACGGGTCCAGGTGCCGATCAACTCTTCGTAATGCTCGAGAAAGCCGGGTCTGCGGGGCAGCATGGGGATCATTGCGGCGTGCTGAGGAAAGGGGTGTGAATAGTAATGCTTCCTATTAAACCGAAGCAATGGATTCCTCGGGAATGCCGATCAAACTGTTTTCCCCCAATAACTTCAGTGCTCTAACTCGCGCCAATTGCTGCCGCGCGCGAGCAAAACCACCCATGCATCAAACCCGCCTGAAAGAACTGCACCGGCGCCTCGAAACCGGCCGATTCGATCAGTCCGGCGACCTGTGGCGCCGGCAGGATCGCCACATCGCTGGCATACGCCGCTCGCGCTCGTTCGAGCATTTGCGCCGGCACCTGCGCCGAAGCCATCAGCGTCATCCAGTGACGCAGCAGTGCTTCGTAGGCTGGCGACGCAGTGTCAGAGGCGAGATCAGCGTTAGCCAGAATCCCGCCCGGCAGCAGACGACGAGCAATCTCGTGGAAAAAGTCGATACGGGCCTGCGGACCGAGCAAAAACTGCGACACCAGAAAACAGGTCGCCCCGTCGTAAGCGGACTCCTCCGTCAGCGTATCGAGGTAGCCTTCATGAAAACGGCAACGGGCCAGGAAGCCGCCTTCGGCCGCTCTTTGACGGCACACGTCGAGCATCGCGCCCGAAGGATCGACCCCGGTGAATTGCCAGCCGGGAAACCGCTGGGCCAGGTGCGCCATTTCCACGCCGGTGCCCACGCCGACACAGAGAATCCGGGCATTTTCCGGCAGGCCCGCGAACACCGAATCCAGCAGCAAATACAGGGCATCACGAATGGGCGCCATGCCGCTCCACTGCTTGTCATAGACAGCGGACTGCTGGTCGAACAAAGCCTTGAGTGCTTGATTGTCCATGGAGAAATTTCCTCTGCATCATGATCGCGGTGAAGTTTCATTATCGCAGGGCTGTCAAGGCCTCCCCGGTCCAGCGTGCGATTGATCATTCCGTCCAGCAACTGGTCGCAATCCATCAACCCCCACAACGCCCCGCACCCTAGATTAGATCCCACAACAACAAGCCGTGGAGATCGCCTCATGCACAGTTTCCAGACCCGCAAGCAGCACAGCCCGGTCGATGCCTGGGATCAGCAGGATCCGGAGCAGGCCTTCACCCTGCCCTCGCGCTATTTCTACGACGACAGCCTGTTCCGTGCCGAACGCGACAATATCTTCATGAAGGCCTGGCATGTCGCCGGGCATGTCAGTGAGTTCGCCGAACCGGGGCAGTTCGTGGTCACCGATCTGTTCGACCAGAGCGTGGTGGTGGCGAAGAACCGGCAGGGGCAGATCCATGGTTTTCACAACGTCTGCCAGCATCGCGGCAATCGCTTGCTGGAGGACCGCCGTGGCACCACCGGCGGCGTGGTGCGCTGCGCCTATCACTCGTGGTGCTACGAGATGGACGGCAGCCTGCGCGGTGCGCCCCGTTGCGAGCGGATGAAGAATTTCGAGCTGGCACAGTTCAACATTCCCCAGGTACGCACCGAAGAACTCGGCGGTTTCATCTACTTCAACCTCGACCCGAATGCGCCGTCGCTGCGGGATCTGTTCCCCGGTGCCGACGAAGAAATGCGTCGGGTGTTCCCGGATCTGGCCGACATGCACCTGATCGAGGAACAGGACGTAATCGTGCCGGCCAACTGGAAAGTGATCATGGACAATTCCATCGAGGGCTATCACTTCAAACTGTCCGGCCCGTGCCACATCGACCTCGCCCGGTTGATCGACTTCAAGGGTTACCAGTTGATCAAACGCGACAACTGGTGGACCTACGCCGCACCGGCCAACCTGTCGGCGACCGAGGCCTATGGCGTGCCGCTGAAAAGCGAGCTGAACCCGCAGGAATGCTTCTTCAACATCGGCATGTGGCCGAACAACACCTTTTACACCTTCCCGTTCTCCGAGTTTCTCGGCTCGTTCATCATGATTCCGCTGGATGCCGAGCGCTCGCTGCTGCGCTTCGGTTACTACTCCAGCAACCCCGAGACAGCCGCCGTCAGCACGGCATGCATGAAGTGGATGAACGAAGACCTCGGCCCCGAAGACATCGCCCTGAACATCTCGGTGCAAAAGGGCCTGCGCTCGCTCGGCTACGACCAGGGCCGCTACATGATCGACGCCCAGCGCAGCAATGAAAGCGAGCATCTGGTGCACCACTTTCATCGCTTGGTGTTCAACGGCATTCACGGCCATTCCGTGGACTGATCCGCCCTTCCCTCGTCATTTGTCAGAACGGAGCAAACCATGGACGAAACCGGGTTTGATTACCTGATCGTGGGCGCCGGCTCGGCCGGTTGCGTGTTGGCCAATCGCCTGAGCGAAGACCCGAACGTGCGCATCCTGCTGCTGGAGGCCGGCCCTGAAGACAAGAGCTGGACGATCGACATGCCGTCCGCCGTGGGCCTTGTGGTGGGCGGGTCGCGCTACAACTGGCGCTATCAGTCGGAGCCCGAGCCGTACCTCGACGGCCGGCGGATCGGCACGCCAAGAGGCCGCACCCTCGGCGGTTCATCGTCGATCAACGGCATGGTCTACATCCGTGGCCATGCCCGGGATTACGACGGCTGGGCCGAACAGGGCTGCACCGGCTGGAGCTATCGCGAGGTGCTGCCGTACTTCAAGCGTGCGCAGACTCACGCCGATGGCGGCGATGACTATCGTGGTGCCGGCGGCCATTTGCACGTCACCCCTGGCAACGTCGGCACACCGCTGTGCGCAGCGTTCATCACGGCCGGGGCCGAGGCCGGTTATGGCGTCAGCCAGGACTTGAACGGCTATCGACAGGAGGCTTTCGGCCCAGTGGATCGCACCACACGCAACGGTCGGCGCTGGAGCACTTCACGCGGCTATCTCAGCGAAGCGCTGGCTCGGGGCAATGTGCAAGTGGTCACCGATGCGTTGGCGCTGCGCATCCTGTTCGAGGGTCGGCGAGCGGTCGGGATTGACTATGAACAGAACGGCGAAACGAACACCGTCCGCGCCCGCCGGGAGGTGTTGCTGACTGCCGGGGCGATCAATTCGCCGCAATTGCTGTTGCTCTCGGGCGTGGGCCCGGCGGCAGAACTGCGCGACCTCGGAATCAGCGTGATTCACGATCTGCCCGGCGTCGGTAAACGCCTCAACGATCACCCGGACGCGGTGGTGCAATTTCGCTGCAAGCAACCGGTGTCGCTGTATCGCTGGACCACCGCGCCGGGCAAATGGTGGATCGGTGCACGCTGGTTCGTCCGTCACGATGGTCTGGCGGCGAGCAATCATTTCGAGGCCGGTGCATTCCTGCGTTCTCGGGCCGGGGTCGAACACCCGGACCTGCAACTGACCTTCATGCCGCTGGCCGTGCAACCGGGCAGCGTCGAACTGGTGCCGACCCACGCGCTCCAGATCCACATCGACCTGATGCGTCCCACCAGCCTCGGCAGCGTGACATTGCACAGCGCCGAACCCCGGAGGCCGCCAAGGATTCTGTTCAACTACCTGAAGACCGCGCAGGACCGTGCCGACATGCGCGCCGGCGCACGGCTGGTGCGCGAGATCCTCGACCAGCCGGCCATGGCCTCGTTCAAGGGTGAAGAACTGGTGCCGGGCCGTTCGGTGCAGACCGACGCCGAGCTCGACGCCTGGGCGCGGCAAGTCACGGAAACCGGCTACCATGCCAGCGGCACCTGCAAGATGGGACCGGCGGGCGACCCTGAAGCGGTGGTCGATCCGCAATTGCGAGTGCATGGCCTCGACGGTTTGCGTGTAGTGGATGCGTCGATCATGCCGGTGATCGTCAGCGGCAACACCAACGCGCCGACGGTGATGATCGCGGAAAAGGCCAGCGACCTGATCCGCAACCTCGCCCCGCTGCCAGCCGCCGATGTACCGGTGTGGAGCCATCCGCACTGGCAGACCGAACAACGATAAAGCAGAGATGGCGATGACCCGATCCGCTGAAGCTGTACCGCGCCATGAAGCACCGCTGCGAGTGGCGGTGCTGCTGTTGCCGGCGTTTTCCAATTTCGGTCTGGCGGCGGTGCTGGAACCGCTGGCCATCGCTAACTGGCTGAGCCAGCGTACGCTGTTCGAGTGGACGTTGCTGTCCTTGCAGCAGGGCCCGGTGACGGCCAGCAACGGTCTGGCGAGCATTGCCGAAGCTGGCTTGAACAACGAGCAGGCCTTCGACGCCTGCGTGGTGCTGGCCAGTTTCGAGGTGCATCAACACAGCCGCAATCCCGCGCTCAAGAGCTGGCTGCGCAAGCAGGCGTTGTTCGGCGCGGTGTTGATCGGCGTGGAAACCGGCACCGAACTGCTGGCGGCTGCCGGTGTGCTCGACGGCTACGAAGCGGCGGTGCATTGGGACAACCTGCAGGGTTTTCAGGAGAGTTACCCCAAGGTCCGCGCCCGACCGCAGCTCTACACCCTCGAACGCCAGCGCCTGACCTGCGCCGGCGCGACTACCATTCTCGACATGCTGCTGGGCTGGATCGGCCAGCGCATCGATCCTGATCTGGCCCGGGAAATCGGCCTGCACCTGCTGATGGGCCAGATGCGCGCCCCGGCGGACAATCAGCTCGACGGCGGCCTGGGCAACAGCGGGATGTACGGCAACAAGATCCGCCGCGCCGTGCAGTTGATGGAAAAGGCGCTGGAAGAACCGCTGGACTGCGAGGCGATTGCCAGTGAAGTCGGTTTGTCGCGGCGGCAACTGGAGCGCCAGTTCAAACATCAGACCGGGCTCTCGCCGCTCAAGTACTACATCACCCTGCGCCTGGCCCGGGCGCACAACCTGCTGCAACAGACGCAGATGAGCGTGGCCCAGGTTGCGGCGTGTTCGGGGTTCGGCTCGCTGGAGCATTTCTCCCGCACTTACCGCGCACGTTTCGGCTGCCCGCCGAGCGAGGACCGGCGTCAGGCGTGGAGCGCGCCGGTGATGCGCCAGCCGTTGAGCAAGGCGCATTCGTCACAGGAGTGAGTCACTGTCGGTACGCCGGCTCTTCCTCATCGAGGATGCCCATCAAAGCGTTGAAATGCTTGTCGGCAAACCCCGGATAATCCAGCCATTGCCGACAGGTCTTGCGCGCCACTTCATCGCTGACCACACGCAATCCGCGCCCGGTGGCCAATGCGGTGATGTACACCTCGCAAGCCCGCTCGAAGTAATACAGATCATCAAACGCCTGGGCCACGCTCGGCGCCGCGACCAGCAAGCCGTGATTGCCCATCAGCAGGATCGGCTTGTCGCCGAGCAGCCTGCTCACGCGCTCCGCTTCTTCACCCAGCCCCATGCCATCGAAGCCGTCATCGATCGCCACCCGCTCGAAAAACCGCATGCTGTTCTGCTCGATCGGTGGCAGGTGCGAGTCCTTCAGGCAAGCCAGGGTCGTCGCGTATTTGCTGTGGGTGTGCAGGATGCAACGGGCCTGGGGCTGGTTGCGGTGCAAGGCGCTGTGCAAGGCCCAGGCGGTGATGTCCGGCGCGTCCGGACGGTCGAGACTGGCCGGATCGTCGGCGTCGAGCAACAGCAGATCACTGGCGCGGATCCGCGAGAAATGCTTGCCGTAAGGATTGATCAGAAACTCGCGGCCGTCCGGTGAAGTGGCCACGCTGAAATGATTGGCGATGGACTCGTGCAGGTTCAAGCGCGCCGCCCAGCGCAGGGCGCAGGCCAGCTGGATTCTCAGGTGTTGGACGTTGTCGTGCATGGCGCGGCCTCCCGGTTTCACCCGAGTGTAGAGCGCATGCATTCATCGACTTGACGGGAAACGACAGTGGCTGCCGTTTTGAGAGAGGCGCACATCAGAAGCGGGAGCGAGCTGGCTCGCCCCCGCCGGTTTCACTGATGGTGAATCAACCTTTTTCGTCGATCCCTGCTTGCAGGGACTGACTGTCCAGATGACCGCTCAGGGTCACCGGGCCGACTTTCAGGTTGCCGTTTTCAAGGGAAACCTTCGGTGCGTTTTCTTCGGTTTTGTGTGGCAGGTCCAGGCCGGCTTTCACGCCGTAATCGCGGTTGCTCAGGTCAGTACTGCTGACCTTCGAACCACCCAGATCGACTTTGCCTTCAGTGGCGGAAATCCGCGCGCCGGTCAGCTGCGTAGCGCCGCCGACGGTCAGGTTCACACCCTGGCTACCGCTGATGCCGGCAGCCTGTTTGACGCTGTCCTTGTGCGCGTATTCGCCTTCGGCTTTCAGTGTCGGCTTGTAGTCGGTGCCCGCGAGTTTTCCCTTGTCGTCGGCTGGAGTCTTCTTGGCAGTCAGGCCCAGATCGACATCGACCTTGGCGTGAGTGCTGGAGTCCTGACGGCTCTCGACCGACAGATCACCGGCCACGTTGCCGCTGACGTTGCGCGCATCGATCCGCGCACCGCTCAGGCTCGCATCACCTGCGCTGTTCAGCACCACAGTGTCAGCCTTGATCTGGCTGTTCTGCTGGGTGGTGCCTTGCAGGTAATCCACGCCGACCTTGGCCCCGGCATTGAAGCCGTGATCGCTGCTGACTTTTTCATCGGCGGCGGTCGGCGTGCTTTTGCTCAGATTGCCACCGGCGTTGAGCGCGACGTTCCAGTTGTTACGGTTGTCAGTGGACTGCGCGGACTCCTGAACGAAACCGCCCTTCTGCGCGTCGATGCTGACGTTTGGCGCGCTGACCTGAGTGCCTTGCAGGCGCACCGAATCACCGCTCAGTGCGATGCCGTTCTGGCTGTTGAGCTGGCCACCGGTGAGGGTCTGCGTGTTCTCGTTAACCCGGCCGATATTGAAGTTGCCGCTGAGGTTGCCGCCCTGATCGCGGCTCTTCTCGCTGCTGGTCTTGCTGCCGCCCGCCTTCAGGCCGCCGCCGAGATTGCTGCCGGTGGCGACGTGGGTGTCGGTGGCCGCTTGCAGGTCGAGCTTGCCGTCGGCCTTCAGGTCGATAGCGCCAGCGCTGTCGATCTTCGTGCCTTGCTGAACCTGATTACCGCCGCTGCTCAGTTGCACCGGACCGTTGCCGCTGAGGCTGGCGACATGGGCCTGGGTGTCGGTGGTCTGGTTGCCTTTGTGATCGAGCTGGAACCCGGCGCCGAGATCGACGCTGGTGCCATCGGTACCCGGCAAGGTACCGACAGTCAGCGAGCCGTTGCCGCGCAGGCTGGAGCTGTCGCTGCTCTGACGGTCGCTGGCCTGGTTCAGCGCCAGATCACCGCCGGTCTTGACGCTGACACCGCCCTGGCCACCGTCGAAACGGCTGCCTTCGAACCGGGCATCGCCGCCGACATTGATGTTCACACCCTGATTGCCGGCATAACCGCCGACCACCGCCGTGGAACTGTCCTTGCTCGACTGGCTGCTGCCGCCCGCGCCGCTGCCGGCCACGTTCACGTCTTCACCGGTCTTGGTGTAGACGCGCACATCGACCTTGGCATCCACCGCGTTGTCGGTGCTGCTGCGGGTGTTGCTGGCCGCGTCGGCCACCAGTTTGTCGGCGCTGATGTTCACTTTGCCGGCGCTGGCGTTGTACTGGGTGCCCTGGTCGTGCAGCGTGCCGCCGACCTTCACGTCCACGGTCTGGCCGTCGAACCGGCTGACCACCGCGTTGCTGCCCTGCCCGGTTTTATCGGCGCTGGCATGACCGACCGCCACGTCGATACCGACGTTCGGCTGACCGAGATTGGCCAGTGCGTCCTTGTCCGGCACCTTGCCGTCGAGCACGTCTTTCACCGCGCCGGCAATTGGCCGGGCGATGTCTTTGTACTCGACGTTGGCGCCGATGTCCGCCGACCAGTTGCTCTCGCTGTGGGTGCTGCTCTCGGTGTTGCTGGCGGCACGGTTGTCGACTTCGTTGGCGGCGACGTTCAGACCGTTGCCGGACTTCAGTTGCGCGCCTTCGGTGGCGAGTTTGTCAGCGTTGATGTTGAGGCTGCCGCTGCTCTGCACGCCGGTGGTTTGCGCGGTGGTTTTGCCGGTAGTGTCTTGCGAGGTGCTGTGCGAGAAATCCACGCCGCTGCCCGCGCGGTCGAGGCCGCCGGTGTAGTAGAAACCGCCGCCGGTGCTGCGGGTCTCGGTCGAGGTGCTGTGGCTGTCCTGCTCGGCCAGCAACGAGACGTTCTTGCCGCTCAGGGTGGTGTCGCCAGCGGTGGATTTCACCTCGGCCCCCTTGAGCGTCACGTCACCGCCCGCCTTCACCTGCACGGTACCGCCGCTGAGGCTGGAACCCTGCTGGGTGATGTCATTGGCGGTAACGGTTTGGGATTTGTCTTCGTAATGCACACCGGCGCGATACTGCTCCGCCGTCTGCTCCTTGGCGTAAGCGTCGAAGCCACGGGTCTGGGTGCTGTTGCTGCTGTCGTGGGTGTTCTGCGTCGAATGCACATTCACATCACCCGCCGCATCCGCCGTCAGCGAACCGCCGGCCTTGACCGTGGAGCCGGCGACTTCGATGTCCTTGGCGCTTTTCAGCTTGAGGTTGCTGTCGGACGCCAGCTCGCTGCGCACCGTGGTGCTGTCCTTGCTGTTCTGCCGGGACTCGTCCTTGGTGATGCCGAAGAACTTGCTGTCCTTGTCGTGGTTGTTGCTGTGCGAAGTGTCCTGCACGCCATCAATGGTCAACGAACCGTTGTCGCTGATCACGCTGGCGTCCTTGGCGCCACGCACCTGGCTGCCGCTGATGCGCACGTCGTCGGCCTTGACCACCAGTTTGCCGGCGGCGTTGATCTTGCTGCCCTGATGCTGGGTCTGGCCCTTGTCGGCGTCGCCGGTCTTGCCGAAGAAACCGCCGCCGACCAGATCGCCGGAATAGCGGTTATCGCTGCTGCGGTTGGTGCGGGTCGCGGTGGTGATTTCCACTTGTTTGCCGGCCAGTTGCAGGTCACCGGCGCTGTCGATTTCGGCGCCTTCGGAGCGCAGCAGTGCTGCGGTTTGCAGGGCGATGTTGCCGCCCTTCAACTGGCTGGTGACGCTGTGCTGTTCTTCGCTGCTGCTGTCCCAATCGGCTTTCCACAGGTGTTTGCGGTGCTTGCCCTGATCGGTTTGCACATGGCTTTCAGTGGCGGCGGTCAGGCGCAGGTCGCCGCCGCTTTGCACGCTGAGGTTGTTCTTCGCGTCGACCTTGGCGGCTTTCAGTTCGGTGTCTTTGCCGGACGACAGTTGCGCGTCGCGGCTGGCGATGATCTGGCTGCCGTGCTGGCGCGAATCGCTGTCGGTCTTGGTGCGCTCGTAGGTTTCCCAGGTGATGCCGATGGTGCTGTTGTTCCAGTTTTCGCGCTGTTCCTGGAGCTTGCGGCTTTCGACGGTGGTCAGGGTCAGATTGCGCTTGGCATCGACTTTCACGTCGCGACCGCTGACATCGGTCGCGGCCAAAGTCAGGTCCTTGCCGCTGTGCAGGCCGACGTCGCCCTGGCTGCTGCGAATGCCGGCGCGGGTCACGTCGAGGCTGTCCGGGATCGCCTGACCGCTGACGCTCAAGTCGCCAGCCGAACGAATCTGTACGCCATCACGCCCGGCGACTTGCACCGCGCCGACCTTCACGCCCGCGCCTTCGGCGGTGCTGACGATGTTGATGCGCCCGGCCTGCATCGCGCCGAACAGACTGGCGTCGATCCGCTGATCGGTGGTGTTGCCCGCCGGGTCCACGGCTTTCACCTGGCCGCTGGCGTAATCGATCTGATTGCGCCCGACGGTGAGATTCAGTTGATCACGGGCAGTGATCGCACCCTGGCTGTCGATGCGTGGTGCGATCAGGTTGATCGAACCTTCGCCGTTGCGCAGGCCGCCGCTCTGGATCTGCAACTGGCCGGTGGCGTCGCGGGTGCTCAAGGCTTGCAGCTTGCCGTCGTTCAGCTCGGGACGACCGACCACCAGATTGGCGTTCGGCGTGTTGATGAAACTGCCGCCGTTCACCGAAATGCCGTTCGGGTTGGCGAGTACATAGTCGGCGGCGCGACCAAAGATTTCCTGGGCGCCGTTGATGGCCGACGGGTTGCGGCTGATCACTTCGTTGAGGATCACGCTCGCGGCCTGCCCTTGCAATTGCGGGTTGGCTGCCAGTTGCCCGGCGAGCTGCGATTGCCCGGCCTGCAAGGCGTTGTTCAGGACCAGGCCCTGACGATCGACGTTGTAGTCGAGGAACTGGTTGTGCGACAGGCCCGAACCGTTGGGCGCGACGATGTTGACGATCGGGACGCCGCCCTGGGTTTGCAGTTGCGCGGTGCCGCCAGGGCCGGGCGCGACCACCACACCGCCGGCCATGGCGCCCGGCAGGTGAGCGACCAGGAACAGGCTGGCGATGGCCCAGCGCAGTTTGCCCCGTGGGGAAAGATGAAACGCAAAGGTATTCATTGGCATAAAAAACTCTCCATGTAGTGCGGCATCACGTTGCGCGTTGAGTTGAAGGCCACGGCTGTCGCGCTCAGGTCCGATGGCTGTTGTTCACTGACGTTCATATCTGTAATCCGACCCGCATCAGCCAGGTTTCAGGCTCGCGGTGCAGGCCGGTCGGGGTGTTGAGGCTGCGTTGGTAATCGACATCCAACTGCAGGTTTTTCCAGCCCAGATTGAGGCCGATGCTGGCGCCGCTCAGGCGTTGAAGCGGAGCGCCGTGGTCAGCCTTGATCCAGCCGTGGTCGAGACCGACACGCGGGGTAAGCTGCACTGTCGAATCGGTACGCAGCGGCAGGCGCAGGGTGTTGCGCCAGATCGCACCGCTGGCGCCGGACGCACTGCTGACCCGGTAACCACGCACGGCGGAATCGTCGGTGCCGAGCAGTTGTTCGATGGCCGGCAACGGATCCGGGCTGTACTGCACGTTCAGTTGGCTCTGCCATTGCCAGGCTTGCGCGCCGAACTGGCCGTTGCGCCATTGGCTGAGGCCGGCGCGGTACTTGCGAAACTGTGCCTTGGGCAGGTTCTTGACCTGGTGATCGGCATCATCGTCGGCACCCAGCCAGCGCAGGCCTTGGGCGTAGTTGAAATCCAGATTCCACACCGCGCGGTCGAGCCAGAACAGATTGAGCCCGGCTTCGGCCACGGTCAGGGTCGGGCTTTGAATGCCGAGCCGAACGTTTTCCAGGTAGCTGTCGACGTCCTTGTGCGCCAGTTGCAGGTTGGCGCTGAGCTGATGGCTCTGATCACGCCACAACACGCGGTCGGCGCGCAGGCTGAGCTGATCGGTGATGCCGGTGCTGTGAAAGGTCAGCGTGCTGAGCTTGAACGGCGCGCGGTATTCGGCGTGGCTGGCAAACGTACTGAACGTCCAGTAGCCATAGGGAATTGCGTAATAGAGGCTGGCGTTACGGTTGTAGCGGTCACCCCGGTTGAGGGTGTCGCTGGCACTCACGCTCAACAGGTCGTTGAGTTCCAGCGGGCTGTCGAGGCTCAGGCTCAGCGTGTTGCGGTCGCGCCCGGTGCTGGCGCTGCCGAGGTTGTCGAAACCGGCACCGAGGGCCCAGCGCGACTGCCCGGAAGTACGCGAGCGCAAGATGATTTTTGACGCGCCGGGCTGGCTGCCGGGGGCGATGTCGGCGGTCAGATCGAGGGAGCGCAGACGGTTCAACTGATCCAGGCCCTGCTCCAGATCCCGCAGGTTCAACGGTTTGCCGAGCATGCCCGGGAATGCGCCACCGAGTGACACCGGCAGGCTCTGGTCAGCCAGTTCGATGGACTCGATGTAGCCTTCGTCGATCAGGATATCCAGCGACTGCCCCGCTGCCGGCGCGCTGCTCAGATATGGCCGGCTGGCGATGTAGCCCTTCTCCACGTAGAGCGCAGTGATGGTCGCCAGCAGATGGTTGATCTGGCCGACGCCCATGCACGGCGCCAGCAGTGGCTGGATGCGCGCGTTGAGCTGGTCTTTGTCGATCAGCGTGACCCCGCCGATGCGCGTACCGCTCAGGGGCCAGCAGCGTTCGTCGGGTTTGATCGAATCGGGAATGGCCGGGGTGGCAGGCGTCGGGCCGAACGCGCCGCGCTCCAGTTGCCGCTTGCGCTGTTCAAGCTGCAGTTGTTGCAGATCGCGCTGTTGCTGTTGCTGCTGGCGCAGCACTTCCTGGCCAGGATTCGACAGTTCGGCGGCGAAAACGCTGGGCGCACACACACTCAACAACAAGGCCGACAACAGCGGACGAGGCAGATAACTACGACGAGAAACAGCGCGAATCGAATACGGCACTCAACATCCTTGCAATCAAATGGCTTAATGCCATCCCATCAATTGCAGTGATAGTCAGAGCCTTCCTACACAAATGCAAGACGCTTCCTACATCGCTTACATTTCTTAAACAAATGCGTTTTTAGCGCGGATCGCCAGCGATAACGCCAGCAAGTTGCAGATCATCAGGGTTTCCCCGAGGGCCTGAGACCACGCCGCCAACATCAATCCCGCCCCGATCAGCAGGTAATAAAACAGCCCCAGCAATGCACCGGCGGTGCCCAAACGATCCGTGTAATTGCGCAAGGCTGCACCGAGGATATTCGGGATTGCCATGCCGAACGCCAGTACCACAAGGAGCATCGGCAGCACGAACCAGACGTGCGCTTCCAGCAGCCACACGCCGATGCCACCGAGCAAACCGGTCAGCGCAGCCAGGCGAATCAACTGCAGTGGACGGCAACCGATTTGCAGCAATTTTTTGTTAAGCCATGCTCCAAACCCTGAGGCCAATGCGAGCATCACGCCGCTGTAGCCGAACCACTCGCCGCTCAGGCCGAGACGTTCGAACCGGAAAGGTCCGAGGCTGTAATAGCTGAACAACGCGACGTTGAACGATGCGATCCACAGCGCCGAACGCCAGATGCCGGGATCGCGCAACATGTCGCCCATGGTTGCGAACAGGCCGACGGAGGTGAGTTGCGACGGACGGGTTTCCGGCAGGTTGCGCCAACTCCAGATCCACAAGATCGACGCCAGCAGCAACAACGCAGCGAGCACGCCGCGATAACCAAAGCCTTGAACCAGACTCGCCCCGCTGAACAGACCGATGGCCGGGCTGGCCGCCAGCGCCATGCCCACCAGAGAAAACACCTGGGCCAGTTCGGTTCCGCGAAAACGATCGCGCAATAAAGTCTGTGTCACCACCGAGCCAACAGCAGCGCCGAATGCCGCCAGTGCCTGGGCCATCAACAAGCCGTTGAAGCTGCGAACGCTCAAGCCCAATGCGCAGGCAATCGCATAAATCGCCAGACCGGCGAGCATCGAAGGCCGCCGGCCAATCCGGTCACACACCCGCCCCCACGTCACCACGCCAAAGGCAAACGCCAGGAAGTACACCGACAAGGTCTGCGCCGCCACTTGCGGAGCAACATCGAACGCCCGGCCGATATCCCCCAGCGCCGGGCTGAACAACGTCTGGGCGATCTGCGGAAACATCAGCAGTGCAATCGCCAACATCAAAAACTTTCTATGGCTCATCACCCTGACTCCTCAACAAAAACGCCGAGGAGTTTAAAAAGCCGTGGCTGGCGTATTATCCGAATCCTGACAATTTATCGTTGAAATCGGACAACCCATGGCCTGGCTCGAAGCCCACGACCGTTTTGACCCGGATCGCTTCCCGGCGCCGGTCATCGGCATCGCCTCCACCCTCGGCGATCACGACTCCGGCCTGCATCGGCATCAGCGCGGGCAACTGCTCTACACCCGCCAAGGCTGCACCCGCATCACCCTGGCGCAGCAGCTGTGCCTGCTGCCGCCGTCGCGGGCGGCGTGGATTCCCGGTGGCGTCACGCATCGGGCGGTGATGCAGCAAAGCGTCGATTACCGCTCCATCTACCTGACGCCCGAGTTGTGCCGTGACCTGCCGCAACAGGTTTGCGTGATCGAGGTCAGCCCGCTGCTGCGCGCGGTGCTGGAACCGATGGCGATTGCTGATTTCGATACCGATTGGCAGCAGGGCAAATTCGTCCATCTGCTGGGGCTGTGCCTGAGTGAAATCCGCGAGGCGGCGCAGCAACCGATGCTCCTGCCCCTGCCGAAAGACAAACGCCTGGCTCCCCTGCTGACACACCCCGAGCGACTGCCGCCGGAACTGCAAGTGCTGGAGCAACAGATCGGCGCCAGCAGCCGCACCATCGGCCGGATCTTCCAGCGCGAAACCGGCATGAGCTATCAGCAATGGCGCCAGCAATGGCGATTGATGCGCGCCATGGAATTGCTCGCTATCGGGCGCAACCTCGGCTATTGCGCGTTTGAACTGGGCTTCGCCAGCGACAGCGCATTCATTGCGTTCTTCAAATCCATGACCGGCAGCACACCCGGCACCTGGCTCAGATAAGCAACTGACGACCGGCGATAAAAATCAATTGCCACAAAATATTACTCGCGTCATATTACAGCCGTAATAACAACCTCGCTTCGCAGGTATTACGCCATGACCAGCATGCCCACCGTTGAACCCGACCTCGCCGTTCCGGTCAGCGCTCCCAAACCTCCCCTGCTCAAACGCCTGCTGTTGCCCACTGCGGGGCTGACCGCGCTGGTGCTCGCCGGGCTGTATGCCGTGCATTGGTGGGGCGCCGGACGCTTTCTCGAAGAAACCGACGATGCCTACATCGGCGGCGACGTCACGGTCATCGGTCCGAAAGTCGCCGGTTACATCGAAGAGGTGCTGGTCAGCGACAACCAGTCCGTGAAGGCCGGCGACGTGCTGATCCGCCTCGACGCCCGGGACTATCGCGCCAATCTGGCCAAGGCCGAAGGTGCGGTCGCCGCTGAAGAAGCACTGCTGGCCAACCTCGATGCCACCGAACAATTGCAGCAAGCAGTGATCGGTCAGGCCCGCGCCGGCATCGATGCCGCCGGCGCCGAAACCGCCCGTTCCCGGGACGACAACGCACGCTACAAACGTCTGGTCACTACCAATGCAGTCTCGGTGGAAGCCGCACAACGGGCCGACGCCACTTTCAAGACCGCCCAAGCCCTGAGCGCCAAGGCCCAGGCCGAATTGCTCGCAGCGCAACGCCAGCTCTCGGTGATCGAAACCCAGAAACAACAGGCCCGCGCCGCCCTCCAGCAAGCCCGGGCCGAGCGTGATCTGGCGCAACTCAACCTTGGCTACACCGAACTGCGCGCCCCGGTCGACGGTGTGATCGGCAACCGCCGCGCGCGGGTCGGCGCTTATGCCCAGGCCGGTTCGCAACAGTTGTCGGTGGTGCCGGCCAGCGGTCTGTGGGTCGATGCCAATTTCAAAGAGGACCAACTGGCGCGGATGAAACCGGGCCAGCGCGTAAGCATCCGCGCCGACGTGCTGTCCGGCCAGGAATTCCATGGCCGCCTCGACAGCCTCGCCCCGGCCACCGGTTCTCAGTTCAGCGTGCTGCCGCCGGAAAACGCCACGGGCAACTTCACCAAAATCGTCCAGCGGGTGCCGGTGCGGATCCTGCTCGACCCCGCCGACAGCGTGCTCGGTCATCTGCGTCCGGGCCTGTCGGTGACTGCGGAAGTCGACACCCGCGCCCAGCCTGAAACCACCGCCGTGGCCAGCGCGCCATGAGCCGCGCCCTCGCCGTCCCTGCACAGCCGTTCAATGCCGCCGAGATGGCGACGGCGACCAAAGTGTTCGCCTTCGCCACCATGTGCATCGGCATGTTCATCGCGCTGCTGGACATCCAGATCGTCTCGGCGTCGCTGCGGGATATCGGCGGCGGACTGTCCGCCGGCACCGATGAAACGGCCTGGGTGCAGACCAGTTACCTGATCGCCGAAATCATCGTGATTCCGCTGTCGGGCTGGCTGTCACGGGTGTTCTCCACACGCTGGCTGTTCTGCGCCTCGGCGGTCGGTTTCACCCTTGCCAGCCTGTTGTGCGGCGCAGCCTGGAACATCCAGAGCATGATTGCCTTTCGGGCGCTGCAAGGGTTTCTCGGCGGCTCGATGATTCCGCTGGTGTTCACCACGGCGTTCTTTTTCTTCACCGGCAAACAGCGAGTGATCGCCGCTGCGACCATCGGCGCCGTGGCGTCGCTGGCGCCGACATTGGGCCCGGTGATCGGTGGCTGGATCACCGACATTTCGTCCTGGCACTGGCTGTTCTACATCAATCTGGTACCGGGGATTTTCGTTGCCGTGGCGGTGCCAATGCTGGTCAAGATCGACCAGCCGGAACTGTCGCTGCTCAAGGGCGCGGATTATCTGAGCATGGTGTTTCTGGCGCTGTTTCTCGGCTGCCTGGAATACACCCTCGAAGAAGGTCCGCGCTGGAACTGGTTCAGCGACCAGACAATTCTGACCACCGCGTGGATCAGCGCCCTGGCCGGCGTGGCGTTCGTCGGCCGCACGCTGCACGTGGCCAATCCGATCGTCGACCTGCGCGCCCTCAAGGATCGCAATTTCGCCCTCGGCTGCTTCTTTTCCTTCGTCACTGGCATCGGCCTGTTCGCGACGATTTACCTGACGCCGTTGTTTCTTGGCCGAGTGCGCGGCTACGGTGCGCTGGACATTGGCCTGGCGGTTTTTTCCACCGGGGTGTTCCAGATCATGGCGATTCCGCTGTACGCCTTTCTGGCCAATCGCATCGACCTGCGCTGGATCATGATGGCGGGCCTGGCGTTGTTCGCTTTGTCGATGTGGGAATTCAGTCCGATCACCCACGATTGGGGTGCCGGGCAGTTGATGCTACCGCAAGCCCTGCGCGGGATTGCCCAGCAACTGGCGGTGCCGCCAGCGGTGACGTTGACCCTTGGCGGTCTGGCCCCGGCGCGATTGAAGCACGCCTCGGGCCTGTTCAACCTGATGCGCAACCTGGGCGGTGCAATCGGGATTGCCGCGTGCGCGACCATTCTCAACGACCGCACCAACCTGCACTTCACCCGGTTGGCCGAGCATCTGAACAGCAGCAACGAAGCCTTGAACCAGTGGCTGGCCCAGGTCGGCGGCAACTTCGCCGCACTGGGTCAGAGCGGTGACGTGGGCATCACCGCCGGCCTGCATCAGTTATGGCTGCTGACCTACCGCGAGGCGCAGACCCAGACCTACGGCGATACGTTCCTGATGATCATGGTGTGCTTCGTGATCGCCACGGCGATGGTGCCCTTGATGCGCAAGGTGCAACCACCGGCCGCGCCGAGTGCCGATGCACATTGACCGATCAGGCTTGTGGGGTTTTGCGAAAGCCCACGGCCAGACGGTTCCAGCTGTTGATGGTGCTGATCGCCACGGTCAGGTCGACCATTTCTTTTGGCGAGAACTGGGCAGCGACCGCATCGTAATCTTCGTCCGGGGCGTGGGTCAGGCTCAGTTGGGTCAGGGACTCGGTCCACAGCAGCGCGGCGCGCTCGCGGTCGGTGAAGAACGGCGCTTCACGCCAGGCCGTCACGGCGAACAGCCGGCGTGGGGTTTCGCCACCCTTGATCGCGTCAGCGGTGTGCATGTCGATGCAGAACGCACAGCCGTTGATTTGCGAAGCGCGCAGTTTCACCAGTTCGATCAGGGTCTTTTCCAGCGGCAGTTTCGAGACGGCGGTTTCCAGGGCGATCATCGCTTTCAGGGCATCTGGGGAAGCGGTGTAGAAATCGGCACGAGGTTTCATGGTGGTTCTCCGGGGCGAGTGAATGTGTGGCTACGTTAGTCCCGGGACCGGACCAAACAAATAGCCAATCTCCCGGAAGACGGGTAGGCCACTCCTTTCTGGCGCCAGAAAAGAAAGTGCAACAGGGCAATTGCCAGCGCTCGTTCCGCGCCACTAGAATGCGATCCATTCTTAATTGCACTCTAATTGCAGCCAGGCATCGGATGCCCGCAACGAGTATCTGCCGCCCATGTCGTCTTTCGATCCGCCATTGAATCAGCAAGTCCAGACGCTCTACAGCGAACACCACGGGTGGCTGCAGGGCTGGTTGCAGCGCAAGCTGGGCAATCGCTGCGATGCGGCCGACCTGGCGCACGATACGTTCCTGCGCCTGCTCACCCGCCAGGTGATCAAACCGCTGGGCAGCGAACCCCGGGCACTGCTGACGCACATCGCCAAAGGTCTGGTGATCGACCGCTGGCGGCGTCAGGACATCGAGCGCGCCTACCTGGAAACCATCGCCAGCCTGCCCGCCGCCGAGGTGCCGTCGCCGGAAACCCGCTACCTGATTCTCGAAACCCTGTGGCGCATCGAAGCGTTGCTGCGCGAGTTGCCGGCGCAGACCCGCGACACTTTCCTGTTGTCGCAGATCGAAGGCCTGACCTACGCGCAGATCGCCACGCGCCTGAACGTTTCGCTGATTACCGTCAAACGCCACATGCGCGCTGCGTTCATTGCCTGCTTGAGTGTCGCCTGATGAGTTCGTCGATGATCAATCCGCAGATTCTTGGTGAAGCCGCCGACTGGCTGGTGCAGCTGCATTCGGGCACCGCTTCGCCGTCCGATCATCAGGCCATCGCCCAATGGCGCAGCCGCAGCGCCGAACACGCGATCGCCTGGCAACGGGCCGAAGCCTTGCTCGGTGATTTGCGCAGCGTGCCGGCCAACGTCGCGATCCAGACCTTGCAACGGGCTTCGCGCAAGGAAGGCCTCAGTCGTCGACAGACCCTCACCCGCCTCGGCCTGCTGTTGATGGCCGGGCCGTTGGGCATGGCCTCGCAACATGTGCCGTGGCAGCAATGGACCGCCGACCAGCGCACCGCCATCGGCGAGCAGAAGAACCTGCAACTGCCGGACGGCACCCAGTTGCTGCTCAACACCGACAGCGCCGTGAACATCGCTTACAGTCCGGTCGAGCGCCGGGTGCTGCTGCTCAGCGGCGAGGTGCTGATCAACACCGCCAGCGATGCTGCCGCCCGCCCGTTCATTGTCGAAACCCCACAAGGCCTCGCCCGCGCGCTCGGCACGCGGTTCTGCGTGCGCACCGAGGGTTCGCGCAGCCTGGTGTCGGTGCTGGAGGGCCAGGTGCAAATCACCCCGGAATTGCTCAAGCAAAACGCGATCATCAAGGCCGGCGAGCGCCAGCGCTTCAAGCTGAACGGCTTCGACAGCGCCGAAACCTTCGACACCGCCAGCCTGGCCTGGGACAAGGGCATGCTGCTGGCCAGCAACATGCGCCTGGACGAATTGCTCGGCGAACTGAGCCGTTACCGTCGAGGCGTCTTGCGCTGTCATCCGGACGTCGCGGCGATGCGTGTGTCCGGGGCGTTTTCCCTGCGCGACACCGACGCCAGCCTGCGTTTGCTCAGCGACACCCTGCCGCTGAACATCAACAGCCTGACCCGCTATTGGCTGTCGGTGGAGCCCCGCGTCTGAGCCCTCGGGAAAAACTTTCAATGTTCACTGATACCTTTTCGCGCCTCGTCCGGTGAGTGGATAGACCTTTCAATTCCACGCGCCCGACAGGATCGCCGAATGACCGCATTACCCAAACCCCGCCCCGCCATTTTTCCGTTCAAGGCCCTGAGCCTGGCCCTGGCTTTCGGCGCACTGTTGCCGACTGTCGGCCACGCCGCCAACAGCCTCAACGAAAGCACCAGCCAAAGCGTCAACATCGGCCCCAGCCTGCTCAGCCATGTGCTGGCGCAATTTGCGGTCAGCGTCGGCGTGCCGCTGTCGTTCGACCCGGCGCAACTGGGCAACCGCCAGAGCCCGGGCCTGCAAGGCAATTACACCGCGCAAAGCGGTTTCGCCCGTCTGCTGGAAGGCAGCGGTTTCGAACTGATCAGCACCGGCGACAACGGCTACACCGTGGCGCCGAAAGTCGCGGCGGACGGCGCGCTGGAGCTGGGCGCCACCACCGTCAGCGCCCTGCACGACAGCAGAGATGACACCTACGGCGGCGAACAGATCGCCCGTCGCGCGCAGGTCGGCATGCTTGGTAATCAGGCGGTCAACGACCTGCCCTTCAGCGTCACCAGCTACACCGCCAAGACCATGGCCGACCAACAGGCGCAAACCATTGGCGATGTGTTGCTCAACGATGCCTCGGTGCGCCAGTCCAACGGCTTCGGCAATTTCTCGCAGATGTTCATGATCCGCGGCCTGCCGCTGGCTTCCGATGACATTTCCTATAACGGCCTGTACGGCGTGCTGCCCCGGCAGATCATCGCCACCGAAGCGCTGGATCGCGTCGAGCTGTTCAAGGGCCCGAACGCGTTCGTCAACGGCGTCACCCCGAGCGGCAGCGGCATCGGCGGCGGGATCAACCTGCAACCGAAACGCGCCCTGGACACCCCGACCCGCAGTGTCACCCTCGACTACAGCGCAGACGGTCGGGTCGGCACGCATCTGGACCTCGGCCAGCGCTTTGGCGAGGACAACCGCTTCGGTGCGCGGGTCAACCTGATGCAGCGCGAAGGCGACACCGCGGTCGATCAAGAAGACCAGCGCTCGTCGCTGTTCAGCGTCGGCCTCGACTATCGCGGCGAGCGCCTGCGGGTCTCCACCGATTTCGGTTATCAGAAGCAGGTGATCAATCAGGGCCGCTCGGTGATCTACGTCGACTCAAGCCTGAGCAAAGCCCCCAAGGTGCCGCACGCAAACGCCAGCTACGCCCAGAGCTGGAGCTACTCGCAGCTCGAAGACACCTTCGGCATGGCCCGCGCCGAATATGACCTCAACGATAACTGGACCGCCTACGTGTCCGGTGGCGCCAAGCACACCCGGGAAAACGGCGTGTACTCGTCGCTGACCGTCACCGACCTCAACGGCAACGCCCGTGGCGGCATGCTTTATCCGCCCCACGACGAGGACAACCAAAGTGCAATGGCCGGCCTCAACGGTCATTTCGACACCGGCCCCGTCAGCCATCAGTTGAATGTCGGCTGGGCGGGCATCTGGGGCGAGCAACGCTCGGCGTTCGAAACCATCGGCAACGCCTCGCGCTACTCCACCAATCTGTACAACGTCACCGACAAACCGCGCCCGCCGGCCACCTCGTTCGCCGGAGACATCAATGATCCGCGCGTCGTCGGCAAGAACACCCTGCGCAGTGAAGCGATTTCCGACACCCTCGGTTTCCTCGATGATCGCGTGCTGCTGACCCTCGGTCTGCGCCGCCAGCAAATGAAGGTCGATGGCTGGGCCACGGCCACCGGGGCACGCACTTCGAGTTACGACGAATCGATCACCACTCCGGTCTACGGTCTGGTGATCAAGCCGTGGGAACACGTGTCGTTCTACGCCAACCGCATCGAAGGCCTGGCCAAGGGCCCGACGCCGCCGACCAGCGCAATCAACCGCGACGAAACCTTCGCCCCGGTGCGCAGCAAACAGGTCGAGGCCGGCGTGCGGCTGGACATGGGCAGCTATGGCGCCAGCCTCGGCGTCTACCGCATCGAGCAACCGTCGAGCTACACCCAGGACGGGATCTTCCGGGTCGACGGCCAGCAGACCAACAAAGGCGTGGAACTCAACGTCTACGGTGAACCCGTCGACGGCCTGCGCCTGCTCAGCGGCGCGACCGTGATGAAGACCGAACTCGACGGCAGCAGCAACGGCGTCAACGACGGCAACCGCGCCATTGGCGTGCCACGCTTCCAGTTCAACATCGGTGCCGACTGGGACATCCCGGGTCTTGAAGGCGCAGCCCTCAGCGCCCGTATGTTGCGCACCGGCGGCCAGTACCTGAACGCGGCCAACACCCAAAGCATCCCGTCGTGGAACCGATTCGATCTCGGCTCGCGCTACGCCTTCAAACTCGATGAAAAGCAGATCACCCTGCGCGCCAATCTGGAAAACGTCGCCAACGAAGCCTATTGGGCCTCGGCCAATGGCGGCTACCTGACCCAGGGCGCACCGCGCACGTTGAAGGTTTCGGCGACCGTGGATTTCTGAGTACCGCTGGTCACCCGGTCGGCACCAAGCGATGCGCGCTTCAGACCAATATCAGGTAAATCCCCTTTCTGGAGACGTACCATGAAGACGCGCACATTGACCTCGATGCTGCTGGCCGGTTTGTTGGCCACAGCGTCCGCCGCCAGTTTTGCCGCCAATGACGGTGCCAACACGTCGGGCACCCAGTCCGGCGCCAACGGCGGAACGAGCATGCCGCCGGACAACACCACTAACCGACCTAACGACGGCCCTTCCGACGGGATGAAAACAGGTACCGGAACCAACGGCAGCGCCAGCGGCTCAGGTTCGGGCGCGGGTGGTGGAACGGGCGCAGCGGGTGGCGGAACGGGTGGTTCCGGAGCCGGTACCGGCGGCTGAACGAACAAGAACAGGCCATGGTGAACGCATCATGGCCTGTGTCTGAATCATTTTTCCGTCAGCGATCCGAACGCATCAACTCACCAATGCCGCCGTCCATGGACAACACGGCCGCACGGTTACGGCCCGCGTTCTTGGCCTGATACAGCGCCGCATCGGCGCGCTGGATGAACAGTTCCGGGCTGTCGTTGCCCAGCGGAATGAACGAATAGCAGCCCAGGCTCACGGTGAGATAACCGGTGGGCGAGCCGCTGTGGGTGATGTGTTTGTCCATGACGCTGCGGCGAATCTGCCCGGCAATCGCCAGCGCGCCGTTGATGTCGGTGTCCGGCAACAACACCGCGAACTCTTCGCCGCCGTAGCGCACCGCCAGATCGGATTTGCGCTGGCAGCAGTTCTTCACCACTTGGGCAACCTGGGTCAGGCAATGGTCGCCGGCCACATGGCCGTAGGCATCGTTGTAGCGTTTGAAGAAGTCGATATCGAGCATGATCAGGCTGACCGGGCTCGACTGCCGGGCGCCCCGGGCGAACTCAATCTCCAGAGACTGCTCGAACAGGCGCCGGTTGGCCAGCCCGGTCAGGCTGTCGTGGGTGGCAATCAGCTCCAGCGCCCGCTGGGCCTTGATCAGGTTTTTCTCGATCCGCTCGCCGTCGCGCACCTGATGGATGAACACCCAGCCAAACAGCCCCACACCGAGCATCACCAGCGCCACGATCACGCTGGACTGAAAGGCACGGTCATGCCAGCCCTTGAGAATCGTGTCCCGGGATGAAGAGGCAGACACCACCAGCGGATAGCTGTCGAGCTGCCGATAGCCGTAAAGACGCGTGACCCCGTCGACCACCGAATCGATCATTGCCGTGCCGGCCGAGGCGTTGGGGAGCAACGTCTGATAAATCTCGCCCTTGGCCAGCGAGGTGCCGATCAAGGACTCGTCGAACGGCCGGCGCGCAAGCAAGGTGCCGTTGGTCAGGCCGAGGAACATGGTGCCGTTGTCGTCCAGGCTGAAGCTTTTGAAGAACTTGTCGAAGTACGACATCTTGATGCCGGCCATCAGCACGCCCTGAAAATTGCCGGCGTGGTCGTTCACTCGCTTGGAAATCGGGATGATCCACTCGCCGTTTTCGCGACTGCGGATCGCCGGGCCGATGTGCGCCACGGACGACACGTTCTGCTGGTGATATTTGAAGTACTCGCGATCCGCCACGCCGTTGCCGCGGGGCAGATCAAGGAATGAGGTAATCACCCACTGCCCTTCGCGATCGAACAGGAACATGCCGTGCAACTGCTCCAGCTGCTGCACCCGGCGTGCGAAGGTTCTCTGCAAACGCGGTCTCTGCGCCGCGCCATAGCCGTCTTCCTGAATCCAGTCGACCAGGCTGGTCATCACCAGATCGGCGGCCAGAAAAGTGTCTTCGGCCTGCTGCGCCATCGCCCGGGTCAGGTTGGCCGAGGCCATCTGCGCATTCGCCAGATCCTGCCGCCGCGACTGCTCGATCTGCAAATACAGCAGACCGGACAGGCACAGACACACGGCAACGATGAACAGCACCGCCGCCTTGCGCAGGGGCAAACGCTTGAGAGTGCCGCCGGGGGCCTGATGCGGATCGTGAATGGGGATAGGCAAAAGCGTGTCCTGGGCAGGTACGACAGGGGCAAAGGCCCGAAACCCTTGTTTTTTGTGAGCGTAGCCCACCGGGTTGTAGGGGGCAACCAAGTGCCACCGAGACAATCCCGACCCCGTTGATATCGGCGCGCAGGTCAATTGGATGACCTGCGATGCGAATTATTTTTTCAGGACACACGCCTCAAGCCGGCTCAGGGCTTGTTGACTTCGCGCAGCAGGTCTGCGACCGGGAGGTTCATGGTGTTTGAGTAGTAGGGTTTGTAGCCGTAAGCGGTGACGACGACTTTGCAGGGGATTTGTTGTTTGCCTGAGAGGAGTTGGTTCAGCTCGCTTGTTGGCAAGTGCCTTTGTGAACTACGGTTGTTATACGTTTCAACTAGAAACGCGTTAGTAATGTACGAAAAACTGCCATCACGTCCTTCACCTTTGTCAGACTCAACCAAACCAACTGCAGAAAACTGGATCGCTTTATCAACCGAAAAATCCGTATCATCCGCCAAAGCGCACTCAAGACTTCCAGAAGCCATCCCGACTCTTTCCCCTCGGCCAAAAAGATCCAGAACATCAATATCGGACCTATACCTTATATCGTAAAGCAGCGACCCGCTTTTCCTATCAACCGATATGAAGCTTAGGGTCGCAGGAGGCTTTAAATGATCTTTAGCACACCCCGCACAGGCGACCAAAAAGGCGCAGAGCATAAACTTATGCATTAAGAGAACTCCTCCATGATTGCGTCATACAAAAAGTCGCTCGCTGATTTTGTTCCCGCTATCTGCGCGTTAAACAGTCCCAGTGCATTTGCATGGTTTGTGTCGACGTTCACATTTAGTGAGGGTCCGCAGGACACTAGCCATTTCTCCCCAAAGTCAGCCACGCCGTCTGATGGATCTCTTTGACTGGGTGTCGCTTTGATGTTGATCCAATCGGCGGAAACAGGTTCAGGACGCTCGCGATATATATCGGAGCCCAACCACACCAAAGCGCCCTCTCCCACTGGATCAAGGGTAATCAACATCTGAATCCGGTAACCCCAGTCCGACATGATTTTTGTCAGATGCGCACCGTTCCATCCCCCTAGGCTATGACCCACAACATAGATTGGGCAACTTTTGTACGGGATAAGGTTTAAAACATTCTTCTGAATATCTTTTTTCCCTCTGACCTCGTTATACCCTAGCCACTCCGATCTGTATTTCCCCTGCTTCGCTAGTTCTTCGGTTCGTTTATCAAAGCGCTGTTGAGCCCCTTGGATATTTCTATAAGGCCCTGAAAAATAGTAACTCTCTTTATCCCCCGCACCTCCCACAAAAAACACAACCGCCTTGGTACTCTCCACCGGAACAGCCTTCACACTGACATCCTTCTTGTCCGTCAGTGTATGTTCCTTGTGCAGCTTGTAATTGTTGCCTTTCTCGCACGTAACCGTTTCCGCACACATGCCTCATTCCTCCAGAAACAGTTTGATGGATTCCGGAAGATGCGAACTGATCGTGTGGGTGAAACCGCCAGCATCGGACACGCCGTGCTCCATCCGACCGTCCGCACGCTGGATCATGTATGGATGATTCGGCATCGGTTCACCGGTGGTATCGTTCACCAACTGCAATTTGTCGGTGAAGTGCACGGGCATTGGCAGCAGCCCGCTGAAGGGCGCGTTCGTCACGGTATCGCCAATGATGACCGTGCCAGATCCACCAATGACCACATTCCCGTGACCACCGGTGCTGTCCAGGGTGGCGGCGTTCAGACCATTGATGAAAACCGTCGAGGAAACGCCAGCGGTAATCGGGCTGCCGCACGCCGACTTGTCCGTCATACGCGCAGCGGGCAGCCCGTCGAAATTCACGTTCGGCGAACCACTGACAATCGGGTTGGTGCCATGTCCCGGTAATGGGCAGGCTGTCGGGTCGGTCACTCGGGCAGCGGGTTTTCCGCTCATGAAAAAGCTCCTTGCAGTATCGCGTCATCATCCGTGGGGCGCGCAGCATGAACAAAGTCCTTCCATTGATCAAACCCGATTGCAAAAAAACAGGCGCCTGAAAAGGCGCCTGTTTTTTATGGCCGGTAACCGATTGCTTTACCGCGACGGCGGAACCCGAATATCCCCCGCCCGGCACTGGGTTTTCACGCCCTTGCCGCACGCACCGAATTGCAGGTCCTTGCCCATGCACACCCGCACTTCCGAGAGCTCCGGGCCGCTGCAGATGACGGCGATGCCGTCGGCCGGGATGCCCGGATTGCTCTTGCGGAACAGGTCGGCGATTTCCTGTGCTTCGAAGTAATAAGAGTTGCTGAACGGTTGCAACTCTTGCGGGATTGTCACCGCCGCCACGGCTTTGTCCGCTTCGTCGAAGTAGCCCATCGCACCGAGGCCGCTGCAGGTGCCGTGCTTGCTCCATTCGTGGTCGAGGAGTTTTTTCGTCGGGAACAATGTCATGCCCTTGGCTGTTTCAGCGGCCGAGAGCGTGGTCAGTGGCGGGCAGGACTCCGGCCAGCCGCCCTTGGCGTATTGCGGCCACAGGCCATGCAGGACAAAACCGTAGCCCTTGCCGGTGCATTGCGGGTCGTCCTTGTGGGTGAGGCAGAACGTCGGCGACCAGGACAGTGTCAGCAGGTAGTAATCGAACACCCCCGCCACCGATTCCGTCGGTGCCTTGTTGGCGTGTGACTGGCGCGCCGAACTCAGGCCGATGCTACCGACCGTCAGCGCAATCAGCGCCATAATTGTAAAAAGCTTTTTCATGTTCCCGTTCCTTGGGACGCGTGCGTCCGTGGTTTTAGTGATCTGACCGTCAAATGGTCAGGGGCTGATTGAGTCATGCCAGTGTTGCAGGCGCATGACGCAAGGCAAAGCTGTACTACGTTGAAAGGTCTACGATTAATAAGCAGACACCACAAACAGGGATCCCGAAATGAGTAAAGCAGACGAACTCGCCGCGAAGCTCAAGCAAACCCGGCACACTCACGCGGACGACATCACCTGCGCCGAACTGGAAATCGATTGCTGGCCGGCGGTGGTCTACGACCTGTATCACCGCATCGAGGGCTGGTTGCAACCGGTCACCGAGGTGGGACTGAAGATTCGGCGAAATCCTACCCATGTTTGCGAAAGTTCACCGGACGGCGAGCCTCACGACTACGCCATCGACCAGTTGATCATCGAAGCCAACCATCACAGCCTGACGTTCGATCCCATCGCGCGGTTCACCGAAGACGGTGCCGGGCGCGTGCAAATTGTCCTGCCGGGAAAGGAAACTTCACTGCTGCGTACCGTCGATGAACACGGCGAGAGTCACTGGTGGTTGCAGACCATCGAGACCGGTCAACAACTGGATGCGATTGCGCTGACGGAAAACAACCTGTTGCTGGTGGTCCAGGAGGGACTCGGATTGTAGGTTGAACCTGACGCAACTGTAATCCGCGCCTCAGCCAACTGAAAGCTGCCGCTGGTTAGCCTCCCCGTCATTGGTCAAACGGGGACTTCCAGCGCATGCTTTCCAACACCTCAAGACGCACCTTCGTCAAAGGCCTGGCCGCCGGCGGTCTGCTCGGTGGCCTCGGCCTGTGGCGCACGCCAGTGTGGGCACTCAACAGTTCCGGTCAACTCAACGAACTGACCGGCACCGATTTCGAGCTGTTCATCGGCGAAACCCCGGTCAACTTCACCGGCCAGTCGCGTACCGCGATGACCATCAATGGCGGTGTCCCCGGGCCTTTGCTGCGCTGGCGCGAAGGCGACACCGTGACGCTGCGGGTGCGCAACCGGCTCAAGGCCGACACCTCGATCCACTGGCACGGCATTCTGCTGCCGGCCAACATGGACGGCGTGCCGGGCCTGAGCTTCAAGGGCATCGAGCCGGGTGGCGTGTATGTCTACCAGTTCAAGGTCCGCCAGCACGGCACCTACTGGTATCACAGCCATTCCGGGTTGCAGGAACAGGCCGGCGTCTACGGGCCGCTGGTGATCGACGCCCGGGAGCCGGAGCCGTTCCAGTACGACCGCGAGCACGTGGTGATGCTCAGCGACTGGACCGACGAAGACCCGGCCAGCCTGATGAAGACCCTGAAAAAGCAGTCCGACTACTACAACTACCACAAGCGCACCGTCGGCGATTTCATCCAGGACGTCGGCGAAAAAGGCTGGGGCGCCACCGTCGCCGACCGCACGATGTGGGCGCAGATGAAGATGAATCCCACCGACATCGCCGATGTCAGCGGCGCCACGTACACCTTCCTGATGAATGGCTACGCACCCGATTCCAACTGGACGGGGCTGTTCCGGCCTGGGGAAAAACTGCGTCTGCGGCTGATCAACGGCTCGGCCATGACTTATTTCGACGTGCGTATTCCCGGCTTGAAAATGACCGTGGTCGCCGCCGACGGCCTGCACGTCAAACCGGTGACCGTCGATGAACTGCGCATCGCCGTGGCCGAAACCTATGACGTGATCGTCGAGCCCGCCGCCGGCGCCTACACCCTGTTCGCCCAGGCCATGGACCGCACCGGCTACGCCCGTGGCACCCTCGCCGCCCGCGCCGGGTTGTCGGCCCCGGTGCCGGCGCTGGACCCGCGACCGCTGGTGACCATGGACGACATGGGCATGGGCGGCATGAATCATGGCTCGATGGACATGAGCGGCATGGACCACGCCAGCATGAACATGGGCCCGATGCAGTCGCACCCCGACAGCGAAAAGGACAACCCGCTGGTGGACATGCAAGCCATGACCACCGCCGCGAAACTCGATGACCCCGGCCTCGGCCTGCGCAACAACGGGCGCCGCGTGCTGACCTACGCCGACCTGCGCAGCACCTTCGAAGACCCCGACGGCCGCGACCCGGGCCGCACGATCGAACTGCACCTGACCGGGCACATGGAGAAATTCGCCTGGTCGTTCAACGGCATCAAGTTCTCCGACGCCGAGCCCCTGCGTTTGAAGTACGGCGAGCGCATCCGCCTGGTGTTGGTCAACGACACGATGATGACCCACCCCATTCACCTGCACGGGATGTGGAGCGATCTGGAGGACGAAAACGGCAACTTCCAGGTGCGCAAACACACCATCGACATGCCCCCCGGCACCCGCCGCAGCTACCGCGTGACCGCCGATGCGCTGGGCCGTTGGGCCTTTCACTGTCACCTGCTTTATCACATGGAAATGGGCATGTTCCGTGAAGTGCGGGTGGAAGAATGAGGACGCCGACCATGACTCGATTTGCCGCGTTTTCGTTGTCACTTCTGTCGCTGTCTTCGGCGTTCGCCGCCAGCGACATGCAGGGCATGGACCACAGCCAGATGGGCGATCTGCAAAGCATGGACGACGGCATGATGCAGCCCGCCGCGCCGACCGAAAGCCGAACCCCGATCCCGGCGCTGACAGACGCCGACCGTGCCGCCGTGTTCACCAGTCACGGTGGCCACCAGGTGCACGACAGTGCCATCAACACTTACTTCCTCGCCGACAAACTTGAATGGCAGAACGGCGACGACGCCAGCACCCTGGCCTGGGACCTGTCCGGCTGGATCGGCGGCGACATCGATCGCCTGTGGCTGCGCTCCGAGGGCGAACGCAGCAACGGCAAGACCGAAGACGCGGAGATCCAGGCGCTTTGGGGCCACGCGATTTCGCCGTGGTGGGACGTAGTCAGCGGCGTGCGCCAGGACTTCAAACCCGGCGCCCCGCAAACCTGGGCCGCGTTCGGTCTGCAGGGCATGGCGCTGTACAACTTCGAAGCCGAAGCCACGGCGTTCCTCGGCGAAAACGGCCAGAGCGCGGTGCGGCTGGAGGGTGACTACGACATCCTGCTGACCAACCGGCTGATCCTGCAGCCCACCGCAGAACTCAACGTCTACGGCAAAAACGATCCGCAACGCGGGATCGGTTCAGGCCTTTCGAACACCGAAGCCGGCTTGCGTCTGCGCTATGAAATCCGCCGCGAATTCGCGCCGTACATCGGCGTGACCTGGAACCGCACCTACGGCCACACCGCCGATTACGCACGGGAAGAAGGCGAGGATCGCAGCGAAGCGCGACTCGTCCTCGGCGTGCGGATGTGGTTCTGAATCCCTTCAAAAAACAACACAGAGGTCTTGCATGCGCACACTGAAAATCTCCCTCGTCCTCGCCACTGGGCTGCTCCTGAGTTCACTGGCCCAGGCCCACCCGAAACTGCTGTCGTCGACCCCGGCCGAAGGCACGGACGGCGCGTCACCGGAGAGAATCGAACTGCGCTTTTCGGAGAACCTGATGACCCAGTTCTCCGGCGCCAAACTGGTCATGACCGAAATGCCCGGCATGGCCCACTCGCCGATGCCGATGAAGGCCAAAGTCAGCGCCGGCAGCGACCCGAAAACCATGCTTGTCACCCCGCTCTCGCCGTTGCCGGCCGGCACCTACAAGGTCGAATGGCGCGCAGTGTCGTCGGACACCCACCCGATCACCGGCAACGTCACGTTCAAAGTGAAGTGATCGATGGCCGACCTGATCAACATCCTCCTGCGGATGGCGTTGTACGTGGATTTGCTACTGTTGTTCGGGATGGCGTTGTTCGGGTTGTACAACACTGACTCGACGCTGCGGTTTCGGCCGATGCTGCGCGGGATGGCGTTGTTCGGGGCATTGCTGTCAGTGGTGGGACTGATGCTGATGACCCGCGCCATGAGCGGCGAAACAGAATTCGCAGCGCTGTGGCCGCATCTGCAAATGATGGTGCTGGAAACCGACGTCGGTCTGGCGTGGACGCTGCGCATGATTGCGCTGATCGCCGTGATGATCTGGCCCGGATTGTGGCTGGCGTCCACGGCCGGCGCACTCGCCCTCGCCTCTCTGGCCTGGAGCGGGCATGGCGCGATGGATGGCGCCTGGCATCTGCTCAGCGACATCCTGCACCTACTCGCGGCGGGTGCATGGATGGGCGCCATGTTGGCGCTGATCTTGATGTCGCGGCTCGACGCTCTGTGCAGCGAAGCGCGCATTCGTTCGCTGGCCGATGCCGTCAAACGTTTCGAAGGCGTGGGAGCGTCGATTGTGCTCATCCTCTCGATGACCGGTGTGGCGAACTACCTGTTCATCGTCGGCCCGACACTGGACGACGTGCTGATCCGCACCTACGGGATACTGCTGGCAATCAAGGTTGCGTTATTTGCGGGCATGCTGGTTTTAGCGGCGCTGAACCGCTTCCACCTCGGCCCGTTGCTGGAGCAATCGTTGCGCGCGGGGCAACATCAGGTGGCGGCCAATGCTCTGCGCCGCAGCGTGTTATTTGAGCTGGTTATTGCGCTGTTGATTGTGGGGTTGGTGGCATGGCTGGGGACGCTCGGGCCGGACGCCGGATGACACCCGGCAAACCCTTTCACTACACTGGCCCGCACTCCCACTGCACAAGCCCGATCACAATGACCATTCGAAAAAACACGATGATCTTCTGCGGTCTGCTGGCGCTGGCCGGCACCGCTCATGCGCAAGAGCCGGTTTCGCACCTGGACACCATCCAGCAACAAGGCCAGTTGCGCGTCTGCACCACCGGCGACTACAAGCCCTACACCTTCAAACGCGAAGACGGCGGTTTCGAAGGCATCGACATCGCCATGGCGCAATCGCTGGCCGACAGCCTCGGCGTGAAGATCGAGTGGGTGCAGACCACCTGGAAAACCCTGATGCCCGACATGCAGGCCGGCAAATGCGACATCGGCATGGGCGGGATTTCGGTGACGCTGGAGCGACAGAAAAAGGCCTACTTCAGCAACACCCTCGACGTCGACGGCAAGATCCCGCTGGTGCGTTGCGCCGACCAATCGAAGTACCAGACCATCGAACAGATCAACCAGCCGAACGTGCGCCTGGTCGAACCCGCCGGCGGCACCAACGAAGCCTTCGTCCACGCCTTCCTGCCCAAGGCGCAACTGGCCCTGCACGACAACGTGACAATCTTCCAACAACTGCTGGACAACAAGGCCGACGTGATGATCACCGACGCTTCCGAAGCGCGGTATCAGCAGAAACAGAAACCTGGTTTGTGCGCGGTCAACCCGGAGCAGTTCATGCAGGACGGGGAAAAGGCTTACCTGCTGCCCCGTGATGACGTGAGCTGGAAGCTGTATGTCGATCAGTGGCTGCATTTGAGCAAGGTGACCGGGAAGTATCAGAAGGTCATTGGCGAGTGGCTGGCAGGGCCGCAATAAAACGCTTCAAGACGAAAAAAGGGCGCCCGCGATGGGCGCCCTTTTCTATTCAATCGTCATGCAACATGCCGGAACTGTACTGGTTGAGGCTGGCACCAATACCGGTGCCGCCGAACTTCAGCGTATTGGCGCTGGCGCGGCCTTCCGGCGACTGACAATCCGAAGAAAAACAACTGGTGGTGGTCAACCCACCGGAGCCCGAACAGGCACTCAATACCGAGACAGCTGCAGCGATCAACAGCACTTTGACGACATTGGCACTCATGGCACGGCTCCCCTTGGATGAAACGATCTTATCGCTGCATCCTAGGCGCCCCCGCGCGCCGACAACATGAAACTTTCGCCATCGACAGCGCGGGTTCAGGCAGAGCGGTGATTACTCGTTCAGATCCTTGACCAGATAAGTGCCGACAATCTGCGAAACACCGGTCAACGCCTCACGGACCAGCTCCGGCTCGGTGCGATAACGCAGCGGCTCGTAACCATAGGTGTTGGCACCGTTGAACGCGGTAATCGGCTCATTGCGCTGCCAGATCAACTCTTCACCGCGCTTCAACGAACCGTTCACCACAATCGTCGGATACACCACGCTGCTGAAACCCTGAGTCAGCGCAAAACCCCAATTAACCACGGTCAACTTGATCTCCGCATCGGCCGGCTCATTCTCGGCAACCACCTTGAAACGACCGGTCGCCGCCAGTTGATCCTCGAAACCCTTCTTCACCAACTTGCCCAGGTCGATATCGGCCGTCGCCATGTTGTACTGAATCGCCTCGACCGTGGACATCGACGCCAGATCCCCGGCCTTCAACCCCGCCGCAAACCCGGCTCCGCTGAGCGCCGCCGTCCCCAACTTCCCGGCATGGGACGCCATGCCAACACCCGCGCCGACACCGGCACCGATTGCAGCGCCCCAGGCCTGCTCGCGGCCCATGTAGGTCATTTCCTTGTTGCTCCAGGTCACCGGGAGAATTTTCACGGTGTGGATCTGGGTGCGGTATTCGGGTTTGAACTTCTGATTGGCACAGCCTGCGAGAAACAGGACGGCGAACATCACGACAACTAGTTTTTTCATGGACGACTCAAGACGCGGAATGGAATGCGTAAGTTGTCGTCCATGTCGGGGAATTCTGAAGAAACGATGCCCTCCCGTGGCGGCATTCGCCACGGAAGGTATTTGCACTTACGACTTCGGCTCGACGTGATCCAGCGCCTGATTCACCGCCAGCCCCGCGACCATCACCACTTGGGCGATGCCCAGCGCGGTTTTGCGGTGACCGGGTTCCAGGATTGCGGCGAAGTTGCTGAGCATTTCACTGGCGGAATCGAGGGACTCGCTGGCGTTGGCCAACAGGGATTCGCTGGTGTAGGCAGGGTTGGCCAGGAACATGGGGTCATGTTGGGTGTGACTGCCCATGATGCGTTGTTGCGGGGTGAGGTAGTGGTCGAGGGCGCGTTCGGCGGCTTCGTTCAGGGTTCGGGAATCGGGGAATTTGTAGGGGGAGACTGGATCGGTTTCGGGTGGGTTTGGGGTTGGTTTGATCATGGATGAAACTCCTAACACTCTTAGTGAAGGCTTCACCCTTTCGCTACCAAACGAAGGGTGGCGGCCATGAACAGGTTGGTAGACCGGGTGCTAGGAGCCGGCGCGCCCGAAGACGCCCTGTACATGACCACCATAGACCCCGATCGAAAGCACGATCGGTGACGGTGACGCTGTACATCTAACACGCGGGCTACCAAACCCGATCACTGGTTTTCAGTGACCCGAGAACGATAAAAGCCACGGCCTAGACGCACAAGCCGGCGGATTCTGTCTTAGGTGTAGGGGGTGGCGCAAGGATGTGTAGGCGCTGACGCCACTGGAGGAAACTGTTTTAAACGAGATCGCAATTTATTGTTTATATCGGTGCCAGAAATCTCTGGTCTCCAGCCTAATCAAGAAACCCACGTACGATTTTCGTACACCCATTTTTCCCCAAGCAGCACAAAGCAGACGGCCCACCCATCGCAAGGATCCGCAGTTTTTTTGATATTTACAGTTACTTCTGCAACGCCCGGCTTGTGCCGTGTGTGGCGAGGATCAGGGCTGCAGAAAAAATCAATTTAGGCCAGATACGCGGTGGGGGACGAAGGCGCGCGCCACGTCGAAAGCACCACGCAGCTGACTCGCTAATCAAATCGTCAGTCAGGTTTACCAAGATCCAAGATCTGAATATCCAACAAGAAGATGCGCTACGAATCAAAATGACATTACTATCTATGTTAATCAGTAGCCCTACCCACCCCACACACCACAAGGAACGTACTCATGGCCAAAATCATCTGCCTTTTCAATCATAAGGGAGGAGTGAGCAAGACCACTACTGCCTTTAACCTAGGGTGGATGCTCGCCACCATGGGGAAAAAAATCCTGCTTGCCGACTTCGATCCACAATGCAACCTAACTGGCATGGTGTTGGGTTACCAAGGAATTGAGGATTTAGAGAACACCTATACCGCAGAGCCGCCCAACAACATCAAAGACGGTTTGTCACCAGCCTTCGAATCAAAACCACGGCAAATCGTTGGGGCGGATGTTGTACAGGTTTCTGGCAACAACAATCTCTTCCTGCTACCCGGACACATCGGGCTTGCCGAATACGAAACAACGCTTGGGGTAGCTCAGGAGCTTAGTGGTTCACTTTTGGCCTTGCGTAACTTGCCAGGGTCGTTGCGCTTTCTGTTAGATGCCACAGCTGACAAGCATGGAATCGACTATGTGATTGTAGATATGAGCCCAAGCCTCGGGCCGATGAATCAAAATCTTTTAATGACCTGCGATCACTTTATTGTCCCACTTCACCCTGATTACTTTTCGGCAATGGCATTAAGCTCTCTGGCTAAATCACTCCCTCGGTGGGCAGCATGGGCTCGAACCGCCTACGGCATACCTGCATTAAAAGATGCCGATTATCCGTTCCCAGAACCAAAAGCAACATTTGTTGGCGCCGTAATTCAGAAGTATCGTCCCCGTAACGGTCAACCAAGCGCCGCGTTTCAACGTTGGGTTGATCAAATTGTTAATGGATTGCAGAAAGAATTAATCCCCAGCCTAGAAGGCGCTGCTCTTCTCAATCAAGCGGACTTTAAAGCAAAAGTCGGATTCGAGCCTTGGGAACCAATTCTAAGCGTAGGTGACTTCAACAGCCTAATCGCTCAATCTCAAGAACATCTAGTCCCAGTCTATGCACTAACTGCAAAAATGGTTGATCAACAAGGCGCCGTTTGGGATCAAACAGAAGAGAGCATGGGTAAATTTGAAGCACAATTTAAATTATGTGCCGAGCGAGTCATTGCTCTTGTAGGATAATTAAATGACTCCAATATCTCACTTCGAATCAATCTGGGAAAGATGCGAAGAGCTATCGGCTATGCATGCATTTCTCGCGGGAAAGTTAACTTCCGCACTTAAGCCAGATGAAATTCTTCGAGCTGAATGGGTTTCTCGCGTCAGCGCCTTAGATCTCTACATACACGAGATTGTGGCTCAGAGGATGCTGGAAATCTTTGATGGCCTGCGCCCACCATCTGCAGGATACTTGCGCTTTCAAATCGCGAACGACACACTTATTCGAATACGTTCGGCCCCGACACCAATTGATGCGAGTCAAGCCTTCGATTTAGACATTCGGGGGCGATTGGGATTCTGCACTTACCAAGACCCCGAAAAAATTGCGGACGGGATTAGGCTTGTTTCAAACATTGAGTTATGGAATGAAATTGCATTACACCAAGGGGCAACAACTGCAAACAAACAAACCCAAGCAAAATCTTTAAAGCGCGCCCTATCGATCATTGTGGAGCGACGTAATAAAATTGCACATGAGGGCGACTTACAGCCGAGTCTACCGAGGACACCATGGCCAATCAATATTACGGATTTAAATCAAGTAAAAAACACAATAAGAAACTTAGTCACATCAATTGAGGCAATTCTTTAGTGGACTGCCTGCATGCGTAACAAGCATGCAGGCACTTTTCTCACACAGCGATCAAAAACAAATAAAAATACCTCGTTCTGCATGAGACTTGGGATAAATTTCGCACCTCCTTATAGGCGACTGGCGAAAATCCTTGGCGCATAAAAAATTTACTAGCCAAGCTAGAAGGTAAGAGCAAGGACTAGATTAAAGATATTTCAGTCGAGTCAACGCTATCTGTTAGCGATAAAATACGCTATCACAATTTTATGGATAGGCTTTCTGATGGAAGACTTCGTTACCACTTTTGAAAAAACCTTCCGCGTGCAGAAAACTTGGGCACGGTCTGGGACATTAACGTACGTTTTCGCCGAGATGGCCGAAGAGGCTTACGAGGCCTATCAGTTCGAGAAGAAAAACCGCGTATGTCTACCACCTCAAGATGGTTATTGTGAAAGCAGGGTTGAGCAGGATGATCGGATGACCAAGCTCGGTATCAGGAGCATCGTATTTACCGCAATGGCGTTGGAAGCTGGCGTATTCGAACTGGCCGCGATCAACTTAGGTGATGCGACTACTACGGACTATCTGGACAAACTCGATGTCATTTCCAAATGGGTTGTCATTCCCCGACTAATCTGCGGATATTCACTGGCCGAGAAAGGACCGGCCCTTAACAACCTCAATACGTTGGTAAAGGCGCGAAATGAGCTCGTGCATTCCAAATCAAAACCGTTCCCTGGCTATCAACCAGACGCAAATTCGCCCACAGGGTGGAGCGAGCAATCAATGAAAGCCGTGCACGAGCACGTCTTGAAAACTGAAGCCGATTCAAGGCAATTCGCATCCTATGTCCAAGCCTCATTCCCTACACTCGTGCTGATTTCCTTGGAACTTGAAGCTCTCATCGGAAACCCTGGTCCACTGCCTAGGTATAGAGAAGACGTGAAAAATACAGGAGCTCAAAGGTCGCCTGAACTCTCCACCGTCATTAGTAAGTGCTTAACTAGTCATCACAAATACCATAGAAAAGAAAGTAACGGGCTGCCGACCACGAAAGAACCACACAACAATGGGGACAAGAACAATAGGGACTGATTTATTTAACATCTAGAAATCAAAAAAAATACCCCCATTCGTTCCCATTCTGCAACACTGTTAATAGTACGATTGATACAGAATCTGGCATCAAAAAAACACATTTAAAAGCCCCGCATCGTCGCTACAGATGCGGAGGCTCTCCCTTACCAATCAAGAAAAGCCCAGCAAGCCCAATGCTGCGATTACAGCCTTATAAGCTTCGGAACTGGAGCCTAGCGTCTGGACCGTTGTGGCCACGTCCGAAAGCATAGATTTTAGGCTTAGACGATTTGGCTTTTCCTTTTGGATCTCTTTGAGAATATTTTGAAGATAATCCCGTACTTCTTCGCGCTCTTGCTGAGAGATATTTGCAGTACCAAACTCTGCGTGAGCTGCCTGCAGAGCAGCTTTTAATTCATGGTAATCCATCGAACCAGTTGTTTGCTGGACGTTCGCAACTGAATTGTCGCCTGACTGTACGGCGCCAACTGGCGCATGAAAATTGAAAACAGGCCCTGCCGATGCAGAAGGTGTCTTGACCATCATTGCACTCCATTCATCAAAGTCTAATCCTTTACTGAAGCGAGGTAGCTTTCGCCCCCCCATATCATCGCAAGCGATGTAGCGCTTCTCAGTAAGAGAATCCACCAAATCGCTGAAGTCGTGCAAATAATCATTCAGCGACTGCCTTGTCGTCACTTCAAAAGCAGTCTGAATTTCATAATACTGAAGCAAGCGACCTTCGGGCAGGCGCTCCAAAAGCCTCAGCAGAAATTTTTCTAAATCCTTTCGCTGCAGCTTTTGCGCAGCTCCTGAAAGTTTCTCTTTCACTACCAACCCCTTAGAACGATCAAATTTCACATCCAGGCAATCATCATTCGCAAGATCAAGCCAGCGCTCAGCAATCTGAAGTCTCAAATCAGATGAAACATCATTACTCGAGCGATAATCGTTTTGGGCAAGGAAGAGAACGTCCTTCCACGCCAACCACCCAGGGGAATCCGGATAAAGAGCCGCTAGTTTCTTCGTGATGAAATCTAACTTATCGCTGTAAGCGAAAAGCCCCCCCAATGCATCCTTTAAACTTTTGTCCATCGAAGCTTCCTACTTTGTAACATCGGTAAAAATTGCCCGTGAGTCGGCGCTCTATACAAACGGTCTACCTTTAGAACGAATTAATCCCGCCCGCCCATCTATGTTTGACCAATCAAAACGACTCAACCGGCTTCTTAGCCTCAGCCAAAATCTTATTCGCCTCTAACCGCGGAAACGTAAACCGAATAATCATCCCCGAATCCGCCCCCTGCCCCGCCATCACCAATTCAGCGGAGCGAATATTCTCTGGCGCAGAAGCCAACGCACTAACAGCATTGGTCTGCCCTTTAGCGTTCAACCCTTCAAGAAAGGTGTAAGTCAGATTCCCAGACGCCAGACCAACCTGCTCAAAATTGGAAATCTTCGTCGTCAGCTCTTCAGTGCTTCTCGATTTTCTCGCGGTATCAAACATATCCAGGAGGGATTTCTCATCGCTCATAGAAACCAGCGTGAATGATTTGGAAAGCCCCGCGATGGCTTTGACATAAAGGTTCTGATCAAACGGACTGATGAGTGAAACCATCATCAGCTTGTCACCGGAAAAGATCAGAGCGACGGTGAATTTCTCTTCCAGAAAATCCACATCGTCGATGCACCTCGCGGTTCCGCCGACGTCTTCGGAGCAATCGTAATAACCGGCCGCTTCAGTGAATTTTGCGAGTGGGGTTTGGTAGACGTAGTTCTTGAACAGCTTTTCTTCGGCGAAAGCCCCTTGGGCGGAGGCAAGCAGGGCGCCGGCTACCAGAACAGATGATGCGAGTTTTTTCAGCATGGGATCCCTTCCTCACTCTTATTGATAGCCCGATGCTATCAGTCCATTTCATGGCTGTCTCGCCTAATCCCACACTTGATGAGGTTGTATTTCCGCCGGATATCACTGAGCCCGATCGGTCATTCCTGATAAACTCCCCCACCTCCCAGCCACACCGATTCCGTACCCCCCAATGCCCCCAATCTCCGCCACACCCGCCCCACTCTCCCGCCGTTTCTCCGTCGCGCCGATGATGGATTGGACTGACCGCCATTGCCGGTACTTCCTACGCATCCTGTCGAAAAACGCCCTGCTCTACACCGAAATGGTCACCACCGGCGCTCTGCTCAACGGCGATCACGAACGTTTCCTCCGTCACAACGAAGCCGAGCACCCGCTGGCGTTGCAACTGGGCGGTAGTGTTCCGCTGGACCTGGCCGCTTGCGCGCGGATGGCGCAGGAGCACGGTTATGACGAGGTGAATCTGAACGTTGGCTGCCCGAGTGATCGGGTGCAGAACAATATGATCGGTGCGTGCCTGATGGGGCATCCGCAGTTGGTGGCGGATTGTGTGAAGGCGATGCGTGATGCAGTGTCGATTCCGGTGACGGTGAAGCATCGGATCGGGATCAACGGGCGGGACAGTTATGAGGAGCTGTGCGATTTCGTCGGCACGGTGCGGGATGCCGGGTGCACGAGTTTTACGGTGCATGCGCGGATTGCGATTCTGGAGGGGTTGTCGCCGAAGGAGAACCGTGACATTCCGCCCCTGCGTTATGACGTGGCGGCGCGGTTGAAGGCGGATTTCCCGGAGCTGGAGATCATTCTGAACGGCGGGATCAAGACGATGGAGGCCTGCCATGAGCATTTGCAGACCTTTGACGGGGTGATGCTGGGCCGCGAGGCTTATCACAATCCGTATCTGCTGGCCGAGGTGGATCAGCAGTTGTTCGGCAGTTCGGCGCCGGTGATCACCCGGGCCGAGGCGCTGGCGCAGTTGCGGCCTTATATTGCGGCGCATCTGGCGACCGGTGGGGCGATGCATCACATCACGCGCCATGTGCTGGGCCTGGGCACCGGTTTCCCGGGGGCGCGCAAGTTTCGGCAGTTATTGTCGGTGGATATTCACAAGGCCAAGGATCCACTGGCGTTGCTGGATCAGGCGGCGGAGTTGTTGGCGGGTCGTTGATCGATGCGTTGATTGTGCGGGCAACGAATGAGCGTTGCCCGGTGTTTTGTTGTAACGACAGGATGTCTTTTGGTTATGCCCGCGTTCAGCTGTGCTTTATTCAAGCGTTTCACCCTCCTCGCTTTACTCTCGACTCTCTATGCAAGCGCCTATGCATCCTGTGATTTTTTGAAGGGGTGCGGTGAGGGAGGAGATGGCCCTTTTCAATCGACCCAGATGTCTGGTTTTCTGGTTTTCACGACGACGATGGTCACAGTCGACGGAATGTCGGACATTTCCGGACTGAAAAAACGTGTGTATTCGATAGAGGAAATGGAAGCGGCACGTTATTTCCTCGCCAGCGACGGCATGCTGCAAGCCGCGTATTTCACCTCAGCCTTGCAGCGTTTTCGTCAGGAATCGCCAGATACGGAGTTAAGCGACCTCGCCCTCGCTGCGCTGATCAGCAGTCAGTAATCAAGCCGCCGCTTCCGTCCAGTTCACCCAGCCAAACACCCACGTCGCCAGGATCAGCAAACCAAACGCGATTCGATACCAGGCAAACGCGGCGTAGCTGTGGTTCGCAATGAACTTGAGCAGGCCGCGTACGGCGATCATGGCGAAGACGAATGCGGTGACGAAGCCCAGAGCGAAGACCGGCAGGTCGCCTGCCTGGAACAGGTCGCGGTATTTGTAGCCGGAATACACCGCCGCGCCGACCATGGTCGGCATTGCCAGGAAGAACGAGAACTCCGTGGCGGCTTTGCGCGACAGGCCGAACAGCAGGCCGCCGATGATGGTGGAGCCGGAGCGCGAGGTGCCGGGAATCATCGCCAGGCACTGTACGAAACCGATCTTCAGCGCGTCGGACCAGGCCATGTCGTCGACGTGCTCGACACTCACCACATGATTTCGTTTTTCGGCCCACAACATCACAATACCGCCCACCACCAGTGCGACCGCCACGGTGATCGGGTTGAACAGGTAATGATGAATGGCGTCGGCGAATAACACGCCGAGAATCACTGCCGGGAAAAATGCGATCAGCAGATTAAGGGTGAAACGTTGAGCATTGCGCTGGGTCGGCAGGCCTTTGACGATCTCGAAGATCTTCGGGCGAAACTCCCAGACGACGGCAAGAATGGCGCCCAGTTGAATAATGATGTTGAACGCCATGGCGCGTTCGCCACCGAAGTCGAGCAAGTCGGCAACGATAATCTGGTGGCCCGTACTGGAGATGGGCAAGAATTCGGTGAGACCTTCTACCGCACCTAAAACCAACACCTTGAACAAGGTCAGTAAATCCATTAATCCTCCGTCAGAACGCTCTTCAAGAGCGCCCGGTCAACTGCATTCAGGCATTGAGTATCTGCAATTAAACAATTGGCAGATCTACACTCATTGCCCGATTTGGTGACGGAGAATATGTCTTATCAAAAGACACACTCAAGCCATGTTAATAATCGTCTGTCTGTGAACTTGTTCACTTAGTGGCAAAAATAACCTTGCGCCCCTAAAATGTGACCCACCTCACACTCCCCTGATTCTGGCGACGAACCATACTGGCCATAGGACATAAAAACCGGTCGCCATAATTACAAAATAGTGGCACCATTGCACATCGCCACCATCTAACGACGTTCGTTTCGTTAGTTCAGCACCCCGAGAAAATCAACTAAAAGCTTGAAAAGCTTAATTATTGTTAAAAAACTCGGGAGCCACGTCTAAAAATCGCGCGAATGTTACCAATTGTCAGTCACAGATGAGAACCGGTGCTTTAACATCCCGATGTCCGCACTTTTTCGAGTCAAGGCATGATGCTTACAGGGAACTTAGCGACTAGAAGCTCGCACCAGACAAACGACGCGCCAGGTGTTCTTGCCCTGGCGCGTACCCGTGCTGTGGCCGAACACTTCAGAGCGCTAATCGCCAAACATGTGCAGACCGGTCTGGCGCTGGAAGTCGACTCTTTCACTAGTTCATATCAGCCAAACGAATATCACGGCGCCTATCGCGCCATTTTCATCGTCATCGATACTCCGCAAGCACTGGAAGACAATCTGGCGCTGGTGGAGAACCTGCGCACCGAGAACTTGAAGCCGATCATTTGTGCGGTGATTACCGGTCGCGGCGCCCACAACAAGATCAAATACCATCTTGCCGGGGCAGACTTCTGTATCAAGCTCAATACCCTTTCCGATGAGGGCGGCGAGTTGCTGAATGAGTTCTTCAGCAGTGAAGAATGGCTGCGTGACATTGATCTGATACTGGACCCGACCCGTATCTGCCTCTCCGACACCAGCAAGAAACTGGACATTTCCTTTGCCGAGATGAAGATCCTGGAAGCGTTTTCGCAAACCAGCAATCACATTCTCAGCCATGACGAAATCGCCGGCATCATGGGGCTCAACACGCATTTCTACGACCCTCGCGCACTGGAAAAATCCATCAGCCGCTTGCGTGGGAAAATCAAGGACGTGTACGGTACGAACGCCATACAGAGCATTCGCGGGTATGGCTACCGTCTGATGAGGGGGTTGATCTCGACCGCCTGAGTCAGGGAAATCACCATTTGCAGCATACGAGGGAACGTCTGATGCAACGCTACAACAATCCACGGTCTCACCGTTTTATTTGCATTATCCATCCAATAAAAAGCTGTCAATTGAATGAGCGCTGCAACACTTAAACATAACAATAAATCATTACTCTAAAAGCAGACCCAGTGGAACTTGTCGCGGGCCAAAATCGGGCCCAGACCCTGCCTGTCGATTATTTCCGAACGCGTTATAACTCGTCTGCCGATTACCTTTTAGCCAAATTTGGTGCGTTATTCAGGAGAGAGACATGGAAACCAGTACAACCCTCCCACGAAAATATTTTGTTGTCGTGACCAATAACTCTGCGTCGCAACGTGAACTCGAGAGCATTCTCTCCAGCGAGCGTTTCAATTCGTTCGGTACGTCCCAGGCACAAATGTTTGTTGAAGGTGTTGCTTCGCCCTCTTCCACTCCCACGCTCATGGAGTTCACTTACCCACGCGGCACAAGGAAAAGCGTCGCTCGCAGTATTGAACACGATACACAGCGCATATTGGCCACCCTCGAATCCGAGTGGCTGGCGGCACAATCGGTAAACTCGCTCCAGAATTCACCTGCAATAGAAGACACCGGCTCCATTGAAGGCAATGTTCCCTGCACAGAGGCCTGGCATCTGGACAATGACCAGGGCGCACTCGTCAAGGAAGGTGTCGAGATCAGCCTCACCGGCCTCGAAACCGCACTGGTCAGAAAGATGCTGCACCACGAAGAACGCGTTGTCAGTCGCGACGATCTGATCCTCAGCATCGGCCGGGAACCGGAACAATATCGCGGGCTGGAAATGTGCCTGAGCCGTCTTCAAGACAAATTCAAAAGTGCCAGCAATGGTGAACGGCTGTTTCGTGCCGTGCGCAATCGTGGTTATTGCCTGATCCAGGAAGTTGTTGCCTGAGCACAGCCTCCACATCCAGAAATTGAAGCAAGTGCAATAACAAAAATAAAAAAGCACTTTGCTTGTTTGAACCTCCTTTTCAGTAATGCTTCCCTCCTCACCCTTCCTACGATAGCAAACAGATTATTGTTTGTTCACCCTTTGCCCTTTGACCTTTTCTAACGTTCGATTATATCCCCAATCAATTGCTTGGCACTTTGCCATCTTGTTAGAACTCGTCAGACAGCTTCTTCCCCAATAACTTAGTCTATTGATTGACGACAGTTCGGCATACCGATGTTGTTACCTCAGAACATGGGCACCTAAAACAAAAACAACTCTGCTTAACAACTCGGATTTCAACTGTCGAAACCTGAATGGAAGTCTTTTGGGGATATCGCATATGGATCTCACTCTACGTATCAACCGAAACACCGGCCTCAAGGGACTTACCTTCTGGGGCCAATGGGCGCTGGCACAGTGCTTTATTGTTTCACTGTTATTTGTATTGGCTGAACAGCACACGGGAACGGTCGAGTTCTATTACCGGATGTGCACCATGCTGGCCGTGCTGGCTTCGGTTCCGGCCTACACGTTCAGCGGCGCCTACCGAAAGCGCGACAACTACCTGACCGGCCTCGGACGGCTGCTGATGGGCTGGTCGATGACAATGGCCGGGCTGACCTTCATCGCGTTCATCTGCAAGGCCGATGAGCTGTTTTCGCGCCAGGTGATTCTTGACTGGGCGGTGTACGGCTTCCTGGGTCAGGCGCTGCTGTATGCGCCGCTGCATGCGTTTTCGAAGTACTACCAGCGTTCCCGCAAAAGCGAGCACAAGACCCTGATCGTCGGCACGGGCGAACTGGCCCTGGGCCTGGCGAAGAAGCTCAGCGAACACGAAAACCTGCCGCTGGTAGGTCTGGTCAGCAACGGCACCCTGCCCGCTCTGGACGCTGATGCTCCACGGGTCGTCGGTGATCAGGAAAACTTGCTGGAGCTGATCAAACGCCACGATATCCGCCGTCTCTACATCACGCTGTCGCTGTCCGAAGCGGCGAAGATCGAAGCGATGTATGTCGATCTGCTGGATGCCAACGTCGACGTGGTCTGGGTACCGGACCTGAACAGCCTGACGCTGCTCAATCACTCGGTAAAAGTCGTGGACGGCCTGCCCGCTATCTACCTCAATGAAAGCCCGCTGACCAGCCGCCCGACCGCCGCCCTGAGCAAGAGCCTGATGGAGAAAAGCGTCGCGCTGCTGGCCATCATCCTGTTGAGCCCGGTGCTGTTGCTGATCTCGCTGGCGGTGAAGCTCAGCTCGCCGGGCCCGGTGTTCTTCAAGCAGGATCGCCATGGCTGGAACGGCAAGGTGATTCAGGTCTGGAAGTTCCGCTCGATGCGCGTCCACGATGACCGTGACGTCAAGCAGGCCAGCCGCAACGATTCGCGCATCACTGCCGTAGGGCGCTTCATCCGCCGCACTTCGCTGGATGAACTGCCGCAACTGTTCAACGTGCTGCAAGGCCACATGGCACTGGTTGGCCCGCGTCCGCACGCCGTGGCGCACAACAACTATTACTCGGGCAAGATCCTCGCCTACATGGCCCGTCACCGAATCAAACCGGGCATCACTGGCCTGGCGCAGATCAGCGGCTGCCGTGGTGAGACCGACACTCTCGACAAGATGGAGAAGCGTGTAGAGATCGACCTCAAGTACATCAACAACTGGTCGCTGTGGCTGGATGTGAAGATCCTGGTGAAGACGCCGTTTACCCTGTTGTCGAAGGATATTTACTGAGACGCAGCGCTTCACAAGGCAAGACCGCAAGGGGACGAAAGTCCCCTTTTTTGTGGGCGGGGTTTGGGGGTTTGGCGGGAGACTTGCACCTGCATTGGGTCAGTTGTAGTGAGGTCGGCTGAACTGACGTCATCGCCGGCAAGCCAGCTCCCACAGGAGTTTGTGGTGAAACACAAATCCCGAACCGACCACAATCACTGTGGGAGCTGGCTTGCCAGCGATAGCGCCGGATCATTCAACACCGGGCTAGAGCTCGCCGTCCCCTGCTCCCTCAGCAGTGGTGAAGGCTCAAGAAGACAGCCACCCCAAACCAAAACGGGAGCCGAAAGGCTCCCGTTTTTGGCTTCCCGGTCTCTCGGACTTACTCGGTAATCTTCCCGAAGTTGCGATAGAACATGTCGTCTTCACGGCTATCGGTCATCGAGTGCAGCTGGAAGCTGCGGCTGAGCCTCGCACCACCGTCACGGGTCAACGGCGCCCAGACCAGGTTGGCCCGGCGCATGGTCGACATGCTCATCATCTCGTCGAACGGAATCGACAGATAGATGCCCTTGTCGAAACTACCTTCGCCGTATTCCGTACTGCCGGCCGTGGTGATGGTCGCCCAGGCACCGAAGCGCACGCCGTTGGAAAACTCCCGGGAGATATCCAGCGTGCCGCCAAAGTCGCCCGCCAGATAACGGCCGACGCTGACAGCCGCCAGTGTTTCGTAAGGCAGGTCGGTGTAACCGGTGATATGGCCGGTCAGCACCGAGTAGTCCCGCAGGCCAAAGCCCTGGTCGAATTCGCGCTGACGCACGTAGTTCAGATCGGCACCGATCGCCCAGCGCTCGCCGGTCGGACGAAACAGCACCTCGCCGCCCACCCCGGCAAACATCGACTCCAGATAACCGCCGTAGACCATGCCGTACAGATCCTTGTCCAGTTGCTCGGCGTGGCTGACCTGAAATAACGGCATGGTGGTGTCGGACGTGGTCAGATACTGACGCAAGTCCGTGCGCACACGCGGCAAGCCGCTGGGTGCGTCGTATTTGAACTTGTCGAAGTTGTTCGTCAGGTTCTGACTGAGCATGCCACTCCACCAGGTGTTGCGGTTGAAGCGGAACTCGGCGTCGAGGTCGGCGCTGAATTGATAGAGCAAGCCATCCGGGCCACCGACGTTCTGCTTGAAGCCCAGACCCGCGCCATAACTGAAGTGCTGCAGCGGCTGGGTGTAGAGCGTCTTCTCGATGTGCGGCATCGCCGGGTTGACCTCTGTGGTGCGGTGCAACGTCTGCAGCGGCTCTTCGTTGTTGATCACTTCGCGGAAGGTCTGGCGCGGCACGCTGGTTTCTTCCAGTGGCAGGTCGTAGCGCTTGTTCACCAGGGTGAACCAGTCGATGTCGTCGTTGACGCTGTTGTCCAGCACCCGACTCGCACGCCCCACCGCTTTGGAGGAATGGAAGTAGCGCTGCTGCTCGCCATACACGATCAATTCCGAATCACGCTGGGCAATGCGCTCGACCCGGTAGCCAGCATTTTGCTGCAGGCGTTGCGACACATTGGCCCAGTCAACCTGATCCATCGACGTGGTCGGAGCCTTCGCCGGCAGCGGCTCCGGCGGTGGATCGAAATTCTTGGCCGGCGCCTTGCGGCTGACGAAATTGGTGTGAAAGGTGACGCCGAACATCGCCGTGTTGCCCCGCTCCCACGCGGCGCTCACGTCGAGGGAGTCTGTCACCTTGAACACCGCGCCGAGGTTGATCGGCGAGTCCTGCTTGATCACGTTGTCCTTCGGTTCGTGCTTGTAATCGTTGCCTTCGTATTCGAGTTTCAGGCTCAGACGATCCCAGGGCGTCTGGTAACTCACGCCGCCGAAGAACGATGGCTGGCCGCGAAAGTACGAACCGGCGTTGACGTCACCGGTGCCTTTCAGGGACGGGCGCGTCTTGAAGCGATCATCGAGATAGCCGAACGGGTTGTCGATATCGCCGCGATTACCGATGTAGCCCCAGGCGATGCCGGCGCTGAAATCCAGGTTGTCGTAGCGCTTGTTGGCCACCAGAAATTCACTAGCGAACAAACCCGTACCGCCGACGTCTCGGAAGCCCAGGGAAACATCGGGGGCCCAATGGGTTTCCTCCCAGAGCCGGACTTTGACGTCGACCGCCTTGTCCTTATAGCTCTGGTTGCCGCTCATGGATTCCGGGCCGTAGGGACGGTTGGTAATGGCGGTGTAGCGAAACGAGCCTTCGAGCCAGTCCAGCGGCTGTAACGAAACGCTGTAGCGGCTGTAGGGCTCGGTGCGGTTGGCATTGACGCTCAACTCGCCGGCCGGGGACATGCGCGCGGTGGGTGTCTGCAACAGACCGGTGCCACCAAAATCGCCCTGGGTAATTCGCGGCTCGGCATGGACCAGGCCGCATGGCAATAACAACACAGCTGCAAAACGCAAATTCAACGAACCACCTCAGCCAACTGCGTGGCAATAAATTCGGCCAACTGCTGATTCAGTTCAGGGATAGGCGGATCCAGATCATCGTTTTTCAACGGCACCAGAATCTTGCTGCCGGCAACGGGAAACTGCCCGCTCTCGCGATTCCAGTGAGCAATGCCGACGCGCCGCGAAACCCCGTTGGGCTGGATCAGCCACAGGTAATCGGCGTCGGCATCGTCCTCCAGCAGCACGCAACTGCTGAGGTATTCACGGGCCTCGAGCAACGGTTGATAAGGCAGCCGGCAGGTCCCGGCGACCGCACCGAGCACTTCCACTTCATCGACCCGCTGCGGGTAGATCAGGCGATCGCCGTCGTCCAGACGAATGTTGCGGGCGAAGCCGACTTCCAGCGCCACCGGGTCCAGATCCGCGATCTGCCGTCCGGTAACCGGCATCTGCCGCACGTCCTCGGCCATGCGCACCGCCAGGGCTTTGCGGCTCGGTCGATCAAACAAATCGGCCATGCGCTGCAACACGTCCAGATCGAACAGCACGCCGACCTTGAGCCGGGTCTGCTCTTCCAGCAGCGACTGACGCAGCAGCACACCGGCCAGCCAGTAACCCTCGGCGTTAGGCACAGCCTCGCTGATCACATCGGTCAATCGGCCGCCCGGCGGCAACGTCACCGGCCCGGGGTTGGCCACATCGCCGGTGACCGTGACCGCTGCCTGACTTGCGCCGGCGAGCAACATCAAACCCGCCGACAGAACCCTCAAGCGCTTCATGGCAGATGCCTGCGATCAGGGGTCAGCTGCACGATCTTCACCCGCAGTTGCGAGGTCAGTTGCTGCTCACTCTGCACAATGAAACCGTCCACCGGATCGACCCAGTAACGATTGGTCGCCCGCAGGCCGATGGCCGGGACGTCGATACGTTCATCGACACGCAGCACGGCGTATTCCTTGTTCAGAATCTTCAGGGTTTCCACGGATTTGCGGGTGAAGCGGCTGTTGACGATCAGCCCGACTTCCTGGCCCTTGTAGAGATCGATCCAGCGCTGGCTGGTCTGGCCATCGGTAACGTGTTGCAGACCGCGTTTGAACGGCGAGGCATCGGACAGCCGCGTGCCGTCCAGGTCGCCCTCCGCGCCCAGGCCGATGCTGCGCACCGCGAGACCGTCGCGCAGCAGCAGGACCTGCTTGCCGGACGCCACCCAGAACTGCAGGTCATCGCGCTTGCGCACCAGCGCCAGCACACCGGAACCGGACGGCGTGGTGAGTTTGAGTTGCGGATAATCCACCTCGGCCACCTGGGCCGGCGTCACGTCGATATCATCCGGGCCGACCACCGCCGACTTGAGGTTGGTCACCGACGCAACCATCAGCGGATTACAGCCACACAGCAACAAGGCCGCCATCAGGCAGACGCCAACATTCAAGGTTTTCAAAGTCGGCGGGCCTTATTTGCTGTTGTTGGTGAATTCGCTCCAGTTCTTCGCAGCGGAAGCGCCGGTGCCGACAATCGATGCCGACGGCACCAACTGGCTGATCAGACGGTTCCAGCGAGTCACGTTGGCAGGCCCTACATAAACGACGTCCTGCGGGCGCACTTCGAAGTGCGTGGCGAGAACCATGGCTGTCGGCGATTCGGCTTCCAGTTGATAGATCTTCGCCGGTTCCACATCGAGGTTTTCCACCCCGCGAATGACGTACACGGCATTGCCGTTGGCGGTGGTCTGGCTCAAGCCGCCGACCGAGCCGAGCACGTCGGACAGGTTCATCGTCGCCGTCTTGAAACTCAGGGCGCGCGGCTGATTGACCTCGCCCATCACGTAGATGCGCTTGTTGTCGTTGTACGGCAGATACAGTTTGTCGCCACCCTGGAGGTAGACGTTCTGCAACTCGGAATCCTGTTGATTGAGGGTATCCAGATTCAGCGGATAGACCCGCCCGTTGCGCGTCAGCAACAACCCGGACAGGTCGGCATTGTTGGTGTCGATCCCCGCCGAACCCAGGGCTTCGACCACGCTCAGCGGGTTGGTGGAAATCGCTTGCGGGCCAGCCTTGGCGACCGCGCCGGTGACCACGACTTTCTGGCTGGCGAAACGCAACACGGCGACGTCCACTTGCGGCTCGGCGATGAACGCCGACAGCCGTTGTTCGATGTCGTCGCGCAGTTGCTGGATGGTCCGGCCGGCGGCCTGGACTTCCTTGATGTACGGGTAATACAGCGTGCCGTCGGAGCGCACCAGACGGCCGTTGGCGTCGATCTGCTGCTGCGCGCCCGACGGCGCGGTCAGCTCGGGGTGATCCCACACGGTGATGTACAGCACGTCGTTGTTGCCGATGCGGTACTCGGCCGGCGTCGCCAGCAATTCCGTGGGCACTGACTCACGCTTTTGCGTGGCGCGGTTCATGGAGATCAGCTTGGGGGTGATCGGAATCAACTCGACCCGGCTGCTTTCACTGGCGCCTTGGCGGGTGATGCCAAAGGTGCTCAGGTGTTGACCGGGGGAAAACATGCAACCTTGCAGAGCGAGACTTGCCAGCATTAAAAGAGAAAAACTACGAGTCATAATGGCACTACGCTATTCAAGGGCGAATCCAAAACAAAGTCACCCGACTTTCGTCGGGCGACCTTGTACTGCACCAACAGTTACTTCAGTTAGTTGTGCGTGCCGGTTGTACCCGTGGTACCGGTGGTACCCGTTGTACCGCCGTTGGCACTTCCACCACTGTTGGACGCCGCTACGGCACTGGCAACCATTGCAGTACTGGCAGCGGGCGCTGTAGAAGCCGCGACACTGCCCGATACATTGGTTACCGCTGTAAGCGGCGCTTCAGCTGCGGATGCCCAGTTGCTCAACATCGTCAACAAGGCAATCGCCATCACTTTTTTCATATCAACTCCTTTCTAACATTGCACCGTTACATCGGGTGTTTCGTTAGAGGTGGTAGAGTTCAAGTCGCAAAAAGCGCGAACAAGATCCGTTGTTCTTTCACAGTCCTACGCAACTGATAAAAGTCGAACGGCAGGTTTATATCTACGGACTTGCAAAAGGCATTGCCAGTGTAATTTCCCGACGATATCTAACAACCTGACCGAAAATAACATTGGACTAAAAGGCCATCATTCCTGATAGCCGTTGGGATGATTCGATTGCCAGCGCCAGGTATCGGTAACCATGTCCTGCAAGTTGCGTGTGGCTTTCCAGCCCAGTTCTTTTTCCGCTTTGGAAGCGTCGGCCCAACTCTCGGCAATATCGCCCGAACGCCGTGGCATCACCCGAAACGGCACTGGCTTGCCGCACGCCTGTTCGAAGGCTCGCAGCACTTGCATCACGCTGTAACCGTCGCCGGTGCCGAGGTTCCAGGTATGAATGCCGGTGCGCCCGTCGATGGCCTGCAAGGCCTTCAGGTGCCCGTCCGCCAGATCGACGACGTGGATGTAGTCGCGCACGCCGGTGCCGTCTGCCGTGGGGTAATCGTCGCCGAAGACCGACAACTCCTGCAGGCTGCCGACCGCCACCTGGCTGATGTACGGCAGCAGGTTATTGGGGATGCCGCTCGGGTCTTCGCCCATGTGGCCGCTGGCATGGGCGCCGATCGGGTTGAAGTAACGCAGCAGCGCGATGCTCCAGCGCGGCTCGGCCTGGCTCAGGTCGCGCAGAACGTTTTCGACGATCAGCTTGGATTGGCCGTAGGGATTGGTCGGAATTCCGGTAGGAAAATCCTCGCGGATCGGCATCTGCTCAGGCTCGCCGTAAACAGTGGCAGAAGAGCTGAACACCAGCCGGAAGACCCCTGCCGCCGCCATCGCCTGGCACAGCGTGATGCTGCCGCTGACATTGGTTTCGTAATACTCGAGCGGCTTGCGTACGCTCTCGCCGACCGCTTTAAGCCCGGCAAAATGCAGGACGGCATCAATTGAATGCTGCTGGAATATCCGGTCCAGCAACGCCCGGTCGCACACATCGCCGCGAATCATCAGCGCACTTTTGCCGCAAATGCCTTCCACGGCGTGCAGTACCGCGTCGCTGCTGTTGCAAAGATTATCCAGAACGACAACTTCATAACCTGCTTCAAGCAATGCGAGTGTGGTGTGCGAGCCGATATACCCGGCGCCACCCGTTACCAGAATCTTCATAGCGCGGTCCATAGTGGGAAAAGTGCCAACTAGCGTGTCAAGCCCAACTTGTTTAATGTGTGTCTTGCTTCACATAAACAGGGCGACAACAACCCAAAACAAAAACAGTTCCATCGCTGGCCAAAAATATTTTTAAGGGCCAAACTGTATTGCCCGGTACTTATTAGCACTCCCGCACTTTCACCACTATCAACGGATACCGACTAAAAATAACTGTTATTTATCAAGCCGACATCTAATAACATTATCCCCTTTTACACTAAGCTAACGTTGTCACTCACAACCTGACTCAGGTATTAAAGTACAGCTTCATCAACTTGCAACTTTTCCTTATTGCAATGTAACCGATGGCTGTATGCCATGAATGTCCAGGAAACTTCTATGATTCGTAAATGTTTGTTCCCCGCTGCCGGCTACGGCACGCGTTTCTTGCCGGCCACCAAAGCCATGCCGAAAGAGATGCTGCCGATCGTCAACAAGCCGTTGATCGAATACGCCGTTGAAGAAGCGCGGGACGCCGGCCTGCAGCACATGGCGATCGTCACCGGTCGGGGCAAGCGCGCACTGGAAGACCACTTCGACATCAGCTACGAACTCGAACACCAGATTCGCGGCACCGAAAAAGAGAAGTTCCTGGCCGGCACTCGCGAGCTGATCGACACCTGCACCTTCTCCTACACCCGTCAGGTGGAAATGAAAGGCCTGGGCCACGCGATCCTCAGCGGTCGCCCATTGATCGGCGACGAACCCTTCGCCGTGGTCCTGGCCGACGACCTGTGCCTGAACCTGGAAGGTGACGGCGTGCTCACCCAGATGATCGAGCTCTACAAGAAATTCCGCTGCTCGATCGTCGCCATCCAGGAAGTCCCTCGCGACCAGACCCACAAGTACGGCGTGATCGCCGGCGAGGCAATTTCCGACGGCATCTACCGGGTCAACCACATGGTGGAAAAACCTGCGCCACAGGACGCTCCGTCGAACCTGGCGATCATCGGCCGCTACATCCTGACGCCCGACATCTTCGACCTGATCGCCGACACCGAGCCCGGCAAGGGCGGCGAAATCCAGATCACCGACGCCCTGATGAAACAGGCGCAGAACGGTTGCGTGCTGGCCTACAAATTCAAGGGTCTGCGCTTTGACTGCGGTGACGCCGAGGGTTACCTGCAAGCGACCAACTTCTGCTACGAGAACGTCTACCTCAAGGGCCGTTGAACCGTCCCCGCGCACATCCGACGAGGCAACCATGAACATCGCACAACATTCGACAGACATTGAACGGGAGGTGGACAACCTCGGGGTGATGAGCTGGTTGTCTCGTCATCAGCCGTTGCCCAGCGCCAACGAATCCTGGCTCGGGACCATCCTGCTGGTGGAGCGGATCGGCATGTTTCCATCGTCCGGGGACATTCGCCGGCCGCTGCGCGATCCCTATCCCCTGCTCGCCCATCTGAAACGGATCTACGGCGAACAGGCGCTGGAGGTCGATGACCGCGACGGCCTGAAGGTGATTCTCGGCGACTGGCGATTCCGCGTGCGCCTCTGCTGCAACGAGCCGGCGATCATCATCAATGTGGAGACCCGTTGCGTGACGCAGTTGATGCCGCAGAAGACCGCAGAACTTCTGGGTCACGTCGACACCTTCGACAAAGGCTGAGCCCTTATTCCGAGGCGGCGCCGCAGGAAGTCCCGTGGTTGCCGCCGACTATCATCCGATAGAAGTAATCGGCAATCACCTTCCCTCCCGTGGCCGGCACCGGATGTATTTTGTCCGGGCCGATCATCGCCGCCGCATAACGTTTGACGTCCGTACCGAACGCGCATTGCAGATTGGCGAAACCCAGATGCTGCTCGCGAGCCCAGGGCTCCAGAACCTGCGCGTAGGCCGACATTGGATAGGCGCTGGAGCGCGTGGTGTCCTGGCGCATGATCAGGTTGACGCTCGCTGCCGGCTGAATCTCGCGGATCATTCCGACCAGCCCCTGAACGTTCTTCAGGTACTGCTCGGGCTTCACGCCGAAACCCTGATCGTTGCCGCCGAGCATGATCAGGTAGATGTCAGCCGGAATCTTCGAGACCACCGTTTTCCACTGGGTCTGCCACTGACCGTCGGCATGATAGAAATCGCCGGATGCCGCACCCGACGCCGCCAGTTTCGACACCCGCAAACCGCCCTGCTCGTTGCTCATCCACAGGCCGAACAGGGTTGGCGCGCCCTTCACCACTTCCAGCCTGAAGGACCATTCCGTCGCGGCGGATGTACCTGACAGCGGGACTTCCTGGACGCCCGCGCCGGAGAGACTCAGCGGCTGCCAGTCCGCCGAAGGCGACCAGCGATAGCGCAGTTCACTGGATTCGCCGTTGCCCAGATAAAGTAACTTTGCCTGGGTGACAGCCGTGCTTATCGCTTCGCTCGGATGCGCATCGACCTGCAGCCATGCACCGGGACTTCCGGTCACGGTGCGGCTGTCGGGACTGGCCACGCCCAGGTTCGACACCTTCCAGTCGCCGCCGAAGTATTTTTCACTGCTGCGGGTGTACTTGAAATGGCTGCCGCCCAGCGCGGCGCCATGGTTGAAACCGACATAACCGGGGCCGGCAAAACCGACCTCACCGACCAGCCGCTGCACCAGTTTGTTCAGATAGAAATCCTGCCCGGCGCTGTAGCTGTCGCCGATCACCGAGACCGACAACACCTTCCCGGCCTTGCCTTCGCGCCACTGGGCAAACCGCTGGCGAGCGTCGCCGACTTCGACCACCGCTGCCGCGACCGGCGCTGCGTCATCCACTACAACCATCAAGCACTTCCTTTAGCCGAAACCGGCGCCGGGGAGACGTTCCCCGCTGGTTTTTTCGCCGCCGCACGCTCGCCCAGAAACAGCACCGACGTGAAGTTGAACCGGCTGAAGATCGTCGACAGCAGCACCGGCCCGAGCAAGCCGCACGCCACGCCGCAGAACACCAGCACGCTTTCGTCCTTGATGCCCAGACGCCCGAGCACCGAGCGCGAGGTGGCGGCGAACAACACATGAAACAGGAAAATCGCGTAGGAGTAACCACCGAGCCAGGTCAGCGCCTTCGAACGCATGTCACTCGACAGCAGCGCGAAGCAGGACACGCATCCAACAGTCAGGCCGATCAGGCTGCGGCGATCGATGATCAGCTCGCGATCCAGCGAAGCGATGTACAACAGCGTCAGGGAGATCAGCACAAACACCAACGGGCCGATCACTTTGAACCGTTGCTTCAACGCACTGACATTTTCCTGGCCGATCATCCCCGCCACAAAAAACGGCAACAGATAGGTCGCACCGTTGATGCCGAACGCATCGAACTTGAACGGCGGCAACAGAAACACTGCGGCGGAAAACGCGAACAGCAGGTACAGACGCGTCGCCGAGCGCAACAAACCACGCCATTCCAGCAGGCCGACAAACATGAAAATGATGAACACCGCCTGCAGGAACCAGAAGTGGTTCACCGGCACATAGAACGACAACAGCGCATCGATCACACCGACGTCCTTGTTCACACCCGGCCCCACCGCCTGCAGCACCGAGAACGGCACACCCACGCAAAACAGCGGCACGATCAGCCGCCGCACCTTGCCGGTGAAGAACGCCGAAAAGTCATTGTTGCGAATCTTGTAGATGGAATAGATGTAGCCCGAGATGAAGGTGAACAGCGGCATGCGCACGTACACCATCGAATCGGCGATCACCCGGAACGGCGAGCCGATATCGATCTTCAAACCGCCGCCCAACGGGCCGATCACGTGATAGAGCACCAGCAGCAGGCACGCCAGGCCGCGCAGGGTTTCGATCTCCAGGGACTTTTTCTTGCTCGACATAAAGCACCCGCCTCAATTCAGAATTCTTGATTCGACCCGCACCGGTTTGTTCGCCCGCAGCATCAAGCCCAGGCCCACGAACAACACCGGCACCACCATCGAGAAGTGTCGGGCGAAGGAGCCGAAGTCCGGTTCGAACAAGCCTTGAACCAGCAGAAACGCCAGGGGAATCGCGATCAGTTCCTTGGGTTTGGTCTGGATCGGCGCGCCCTTGTAATCGGTCGAGGTGATGACTTTGAACAACAGCAACGCGGTCATGATCATCAGCGCCACGAAGATCACCTGGCCCGGCCCGGAGAGCAGGATCAGCTCCACCGGGAACGACAGCCGGAAGAAGATGATCATCGAGTCCAGGGCCTGCGAAACGAAGTCGCTGCCGCTGAGCCACGAGACGATCAGCGACTTGGAACCCTCTTCGCCCGCCGTACGCAGTTCGTTGTTGCTGGCGCGAATCGACGACACCGGAAAGCCCAGCGCCAGCTGGATCGCCATGGCCACCGCCAGGTAGAACAGGAACAGCATCACGAAGAAGGTCATGCGCGACACGTACTTCTTCATCATGCAGACGCCGACCCAGGACAGCGAAAACAGGATCCAGTAGGGCCGGATCAACACGCCGTAGATCACCGCCGACAGGAAAAACCCGCCGCGATATTTGCGCGTCAGCGAGCTGAACAGAATGCTCAGCACCGCCACCGACACGATGATTTCCTTGGTCAGGTTCTCCAGGAAGAACGAGCGCACCACGCCCCACAGACACAGGGTCCCGAAGATCGCCAGCGGCATGCGCCGGAACACCACCACCGGAATCGCCGTGAGGAAGAAATTGCAGAACATCCCGTAGGCCCAGGCGTTGGTCAGGTTGATCCCGGTGGGCCGCAGCAGGAACGCCGAACACTCGTAGGACGAGCGATCCGGCGAGAACGGGTTCCAGAAATTGCAGTTGTCGGCCCGGGCATAGGACGACCACAGGGTCATCGCATCCGGGCCGGGATCGCGAGGGATCAGCAGCGGCATGGCCACCGACAGAAACAGGCCGGTGAACAGGATCAGGAACGACAGCGACGAATCGAGTTTCCTGCCGCGAAACTCGATGCACGGCAGTTTCAGGCCCATGACACGACAGCCTTTTTCGTACGCGTTGCACGGGTCAGCAGCGCAATCACGCTGAGCTGCACGATGATCCCGAAGACGTTGCCCCAGGCCGCGCCGTAGATCGAATAGTGCTTGATCAGCACGTAGCTGACCGGCACCGAAATCAGCAGGCAAAGGGCCGAACTGGCGAGGGAGACCCGGCTGTTTTTCGACGCGATCAAGCCGCCCCAGACGATGTCGCCGATGGCGCGCAGGGCAAAGGAAAAGATCAGCACGCCGAGGATGCCGTTGTCCGGACGCGGCACCGCTGCGCCGACGTAATCGAGCACGACATTGAAGAACAGATAAATCGCCACCGCGACTGCCGCTGACACCACCAGCGAACGCGCGACCCATTTGTTCACGAACAATTGCCTGACCGTGAACGGTTGTTGATCGGCCTGGTAACGCTTGGCGAGCACCGGAATGCCGACCACCGCCACCACCGCATAGGACAGCGCCTGCAAGGTGTTGGCCGCCGACCACGCGTACACGTATTTACCGAGGCTGGCGTAGGGTTCCAGATCAATGATCAGAAAGCGCTCGGCATACTGACTCACGGCGATCAGGCCGGTGCCCAGATAGAACGGCAACCCGGCTTTCCACACGGTCGCCGTCGCCAGCGTGCCCTCTTCGCGCCCGCTATGGACGTTCACCACAATCAGGTAACCGGAAACGATCACCAGCACGTTGGCGATAACCCACAGCCACAGCACGCTGGCGATCCCCGACACCCAGCCGAGCATCATCCCGCCCACGGCCAGCAGTGCCCAGAGGCCGGTCTTGATGAAGAACAGCAACGCCCCCGCCGTGGCTTTCTGCGCGGAAAACACGAACGAATTGATCTCGAAGGACAGGTGCTCGGTCAGCAGTACCAGGGTCACACAGGCGATCAGTGCAGCCGTCGCCTCGACCTGCTGGAACAGTGAATAGATCAGCACCGTCAGCACCGACAACAGCAAACCGACGGCCAGGTACAGCAGCAGAACCTTGTCGACGACTCGCTTCGAACTGCCGCCGACACTGATCAGCCGATTGATCTCGGAACTGAAACCGACGCTGTAGAACTTCGACGCGATCAACGACGCCGCGACCACCACGCCGTAAAAGCCCAGCGCCTCGTAACCGAGGTAATGGGTGATGGCGAGCACCAGCAGGAACTTCGCGCCCAGTGCTCCGCCGCGCAGCAACAAGCGGAATATCATCGAATGACGCCCTTGATGATGTCGTCCATGGCCACGGTTTTGGCTTCGATTTCACGGCAGGTGTCGGTCAGGCGCTTGCCGAAATCCGACAGCGCATTCGGTGCGTAAACCGTGTCGATGATGGTGTCGACATCGATGTCGCCACCGTTGATGACCCAGTCCTCGACGCCCATGTCCTGATAGGCGCCGAAGCCTTTGCGCTCGTAGCTGATGTGGTACGCCGGCACGCCGGAGAGCAGCGATTCGATCGCCCCGTGCAGGCGCACAGAAATCACCAGGTCCGGCTGATATTTGGCAATCGTCGCCTTCAGCGACAGCAGGTCTTCGGTGATGCCCAGTTCGCGATAGAACGCGCCGTCATCGTTACCGCGCACAGCGCTCTGCACCGCGCAGACCACTTTGCTTTTGTTCTTCAAACGCTGCAGCAGCACCTTCAGGTTGGCCACGTAGGCGAGCTTCTTTTCCTTGCTCCATGCCGGCGGTTTGCGCAACACCACGCACACCGTGGCCGGCGTCGAGGCGCAGCGGGTGAACTTGGGTTGCTGCAGGATTTTGCCGGCCAGGGCCTGCACCGCGAGGTCCGGTGCGCGGTAGACATTTTCGCAGGCATCGAACAACGCCGAGGAGCGGTTATCGCGCACGAACACCGCATCGGCGCTGGCGTAGTGGCCGACGATCCTGTCGCTGTCACCGTGGAACGGCCCGATGCTTTGCGGCAGGTACACCGATGGGACTTTGCTCAGGATCGCGGTTTCCAGTTGCTTGGCGTGGCCCAGTTTCAGCTTGATGTGTTCGAAGGCGCTTTTGGAGCGCATATAGCCACCGCCGACGCCGACGATCAGATCGGTTTTCTTCAACAGATCCGCCAGCCCGGCGTAGGACTGATTGAGGAATACCGCCTGCTTGACCCGGCCCAGCCCCTTGGCAGCCATGACCGGCGCGTCAAAGCGCGGGTGCGGCAAGTATTTGAAGGAATCCGGATCGGAGGCCACGACGCTGATCGCGGTGTCTTCGCCAAAATTGCGCTGCACCAGCGCAATGGCCAGGTCGACCAGCAGACCATCACCGGAATTGGAGGCACTGTAGCCATGCAAAATCGTTACGTTCATGAGCGGCGTTCTACTTAATAAGAGGGAGCGGAATACACGTCGTAGGTCTGGCGGATCATCAACGCGGCGCTGAAGCGCTCGCGGACGATGCGTCGACCTTCGAGGCCAAGGACCGACAACGCGGGTTTCTGGATCTGTTTCAGGCGATCGGCCAATGCGTGGTGATCACCGGTGGGGAACACGTAGCCGGACACCCCGTGGGTCACCAGCTCCGGCAGCGACGTGCAGTCGCTGGCAATCACCGGCAAGCCCAGCGCCATGCCTTCCAGCGGCACCATGGCAAAGCCTTCCCAGCGACTCGGAACAATCAGCGCATCGGCCTGCTGGTACAGCGCGTTGACCTCGGCCGGCGTGACCCACGGCAGGTACTGAACGCCGTCCATTGGCGGGCACTCGACCGTCGCCTCGTTGACCGCACTGCCGACCACTGTCAGTTTCAGGTCGTTGCGCCCGGTCTTGGCGTAGGCCTTGAGCAGCACGTCGAAGCCTTTCTGATAGTCGAGCCGGCCGACGAAGAGCAGATGAATCGGCTGCGGATCCTCGGCTTTACGCTCCTCATCCTTGGGATGAATGCCGTTGTAGATCAGCCGCATGCGCTTGCGCTCGATGCCGAACGCTGCGGCTTTGTCCAGCTCGTACTGGCTGACGCAAATGATCGTGTCGGTGACCTTTTGCAGCACACGCTCGATCCACGCATAGACTTTCTGCTTGATCGGCGAGCTTTCCATCAGGAACGAAAAGGCATGCGGGCAATAGACAATTTTCGGTTTTCGCCACGGCCGCAGAAGCACACACACGCAACGGCCGATCACCCCGGAAAACGTGCTGTGCAGGTGCACCACATCAGGTTTTTCCTTGAGCATCACTTGCATCAGTCGCCAGGCAAAACGCAGCAACGACGGCACATTGCGCCCGGTTCGCTCGAAGGTGCGGATCTGTTGCGGGGCGATGCCGTGCAGTTCCTTTTCCTGATCCTGCGGCACCAGATACACCAGCTCATAGTTGGCTTGCCCGTCTTCCGGGGATGCCGAAATCGTGCGGATCACCGTTGCGACGCCACCTTTAATCGTTTCAGCCACGTGCAGTATTTTCTTCACAACCCACCCACTTTGTTGCCTGTAAGAACAATCGCTGAAACTCAGGATTTGTCGGACGCGTATTCGTAGTTGTAATAGCCGTAGCCGCCGTTGCCGTAGTAACTGGCCGCACGCTTCTCGACGCCGTTGAACACCGCGCCTTTCAACTCGATGCCGTTCTGGGCGAAGCGGCGAATGGTCAGTTCGACTTCTTTGGCCGGGTTCACCCCGAAGCGCGCGACGATCAGGCTGATGCCCGCTTCACGACCGACAATCGCTGCGTCCGTCACCGCCAGCAGCGGTGGCGTATCGATGATCACCACGTCGTAGCGCTCGCTGAGTTCCGCCAGCAGTTCGCGGAAATTGGCGTGCATCAGCAGTTCGGAAGGATTGGGTGGCACCTGGCCACGGCTGATGAAATGCAGGTTGTCGACTTCGACCTTGTTGATCGCCTGCTCCAGGGTGCAGCGCTTGACCAGCAGGTCCGACAAACCGTTGGTGATCGGTGTGTTCAGCGTCTTGTGCAGATGCCCCTTGCGCATGTCGGCATCGATCAGCACCACGCGCTGACCGCTCTGGGCCATGACCGCCGCGAGGTTGGAAGACACGAACGTCTTGCCGACCTGCGGGCTCGGGCCGGAAATCATGATGCGGTTGTTGGTCGAATCCAGCGCCGCAAAGTGAAGGCAGGTGCGCAGGCTGCGGATCGATTCGATGGACAGGTCCGTCGGATTGCGCAGCGCCAGCAGATAGGCCGGTGTGTCCGCCGTGACCTTGGCGCGGACTTTCTTGGTGTCCTCTTCCTGTTGCAGGGCGCTGTAAGGGATCGACGCGTAGACCGGCAAGCCGAGCTGCTCGATGGCTTCCGGCCCTTCCAGGCCCTTGCTCAACGACTTGCGCAACAGCACCAGCGCCACGCCGACAAAGGCACCGAGGAAGGTCGCGATCAGCACGATCAGGGCTTTCTTCGGCTTGACCGGGCTGGTCAGGTCGACATCCGCCGAATCCACCAGACGCACGTTGCCCACGGCGCCGGCACGAATGATGTCCAGTTCCTGGGACTTGTTCAGCAACTGGGTGTAGATCTGCGAAGCCACTTCGACATCGCGGGTCAGGTTGAGCAGTTCCTGTTGCGTGGCCGGCAGGTCGCCAACCTTGCCTTCCAGGGACTTCTGTTGCTGGGTCAATTCACCGATCTGGGTCATCAGTGCCCGATAGGCCGGATGCTGTCTGGTGAACTTGCGATCCATTTCCGCCTGCTGCATTTTCAGCTCGGAAATCCGTGTTTCGAGGGCGACGGACTGGCCGAGCACCGATTGGGTTTCCAGGGAGATGTTCACGGTCTTGCCGCGCGTCTGGTAGGCATTGAGCGCATCACTGGCCTTGGCCAGGTCGCGTTTGACCTGCGGCAACTGGCTTTGCAGGAAGGCCAGGCTCTGCGCGGCTTCGGCCGAGGTGCGGCGTACGTTCTGGTCCACGTACAGCGAGGCGATCTTGTTGAGGATCTTCACCGCCTCAGCGGCGTCGGTGCTGGCCAGGGCCAGGCGGATGATCCCCGACTCCTTGCCCTGCTCGGAAATATCCAGCGCGTCCTGATAGCCCTGAATGGTCACGATCCGTGGGTAGCGCACCACTTCGAACCGGGTGCCGGGGTTGGCCTGCAAATGCGTAATCTGCCCTTCTACGCCATCCTGTGCGAAGGCTTCACCGGCAGTGCCTTCTGCCAGCAGATTGTCGTTGTCGTCGAACAACTGGAAGCGCTGCTGCTCGCCGGCGATCAGGCTGAGTTTCTTGCCCAACAGTTCCTTGGGCAGATCGAGCCGGGCAAATTCCAGACGCTCACCGCCCCACGCGTAGCTGTTCAGCCCGAAACGTGGCGGCGCGACGCTGATTTCGGTTTCACCGCGATAGCGGCGGGAGAGAAAACCGCCAATCACCGGAAAAGTATTGGGGGTGACGTCGATGTCCAGGCGCAGATCGTCAACGGTCTTGCCGATCACCGCGCGGGATTTGATGATGCCGATCTCGGTCACGGACGGCGACTGACCGCCGAGCATGCTGTTGAGATCGGAGAAGCCGAGCATGTCGTTCTTTTTCGGTTCGACCTGCACCAGCGCGTTGGCCAGATACACCGGTGTGGCCAGAATCGCATAGGCGACGCCGGTCATCATGAACGCGCCGGTGAAGGCACCGATCAACCATTTCTGATCGATCAAACTGCCGAATATGCCGAGAAGATCAATACTGTCTTGATCGTTGTCACGGGTGCCGACTACTGACGGTAACTGCATAAGTCTTTCTTACCATTCACTGTTCTGAAGAATATTCATCAATGCCCGAGGCGCTGTGCCCATGAGCCAACAGCATCTTCAATCAATGCATGGGCATGAATGAAAGCGGCCTGCCCTTGACGATACGGATCCTGTATTTCTCGTTCGTTCTGCCACTTGCCGAGAAGAAACACTTTGCCCCTGGCGTGAGAGGCAATCTTCAGTACTTGTTTTACATGCTCTTTTTCCATGACCAGAATCAGGTCTGATTCATTGACGATGTCCGCTGTCAGTTGCCGCGCCTTGAAGCCTTCGGCGCACTGCCCACGCTCTTCCAGCACCTTGCGGGCCGTTGCCTCCATAGACTCGCCAACCCTGGCAGACAAGCCTGCGGAGGCGACCGTGATGGTCGAGGGCGCCAACGCGTTACGCAGCAACAGTTCTGCTGTCGGACTTCGGCAGATATTGCCGACGCAGACGACAAGGATCTTTTTGAACAAGGTTTACTTTCCCGTGTAATGTCATTCGGCCAACATGTCCCGTGGACTTAAATGAATCCACAGGACTTTCCTGCACTCGGAAACAGTTTCGCCTGTTAGTACCGGTGCATTAAGTACCACGGGGTCCAAAAGTCACCCAACCAGAATTACCGGACTAAAAATAACTGTGATTTTCGGCGTTTTTTACACTCGGAGATTTCCGACAAAAAATAACATTTGCGCACTTTTCGGCCTTTTCGGCATCGCATGAAAGTAACGAGATAAACATTGGCTAGATGTCATTTCTCATCAGGAGAGCAGACATGAAAGCAGCACATCTCAAACGTCTCGGCGCCCTTTCCCTTTTGTTGTTCGGCACAACGGCTCAGGTTGATGCCAGCGAGTTGTTCCCCGCACTGCCCCACCGAACGGTCGGCATCCAGGTCAAGGTCCAGAGTTTTTCGGCTTCTGATGCCGCGCAGATCAAGGCTGCGGGCTTCAGTTTCGTGCGCCTGGGTGCGTGGAGCGACAGCCTGGGCGACAAGACCTATCAGAAACAGCTCGGCGATGCGTTTGCCGCCGCCGGATCCGCCGGGTTACCGGTGCTGATGACGGTGCGCGCCATCAAACCGCTGTCGACAGACCCGGCCACGGCGGGCGCGGCTTTTGCCAGTGCAGTGAACAGCCTGGAGCAGACGTACGGTTCTCAGCTGGTCGCGATTGAAATCTGGAATGAACCGGATCTGAACACGTACTGGCCCACTGGCAATTTCAGCACCACGTTTGCGCCGTTCATGAGCGCCATGTGCAAGGCGCTGCAAGACAATCCCACCAGCACTCCCGTGATCGGTTTCGGCTTCGCCCGGCCACCGAGTGCCGGTTCGGCCTCGACCGTGGCGCTGAACAGCATTCTCGGTGCGTATCCGAAATGCCTGAGCGCCATTTCCTACCATCCCTATGGCATGACGGCGACGCAGATCGGCAATGCGCAGGCGTTCATCCAGCAGAATTTCCACCTGCCGGGCGTCATCAGTGAATGGGGAATTTCGGCACTGGCCTCCAACGGCGGTCCCGACGGGCAGGCCACCAAAGTCGCGGCGTTCATTGCCGATGTGAAACGGCTGCAGATTCCACTGACGTCGATCTACGAGTGGAAAAACAATGATGCGGGCAGCGATGACCGGGAAAAGAATTTCGGTTTGCAGACCGCAGGCGGGCAACCAAAACCGGCGGAAGCGGCCGCGAGGACGCAACTGGAGTCCGAGTAGCGTCCACATTCATCAGTCAGTTGCTTTGAACCTGTGCCGCGATTTGGCATCGTATCTATCGATACCGCGCCCCGCCCTTTCAAACAGCCGTTTTCAGGTTGTTGCCTGCGGGGCTATCGATACATCCACATGCCCTTGAGTGGCTGTCAGCGCTCGGGTAATGTCGTCAGACCCATAGGACAGAGCACGCTCATGACTTCCAAGCTGGAACAACTCAAACAGTTCACCACCGTGGTTGCCGACACCGGCGACTTCGAAGCGATTGCCCGGGTCAAGCCGGTCGACGCCACCACCAACCCTTCCCTGCTGCTCAAGGCGGCGGCCATTCCTGCCTATGCCGAGCTGCTGAACGCCGCTGTTCGCGATTGCAAGGGCGATGTCGGCCTGGCCAGCGACCGTTTCGGCGTCGCGGTGGGTCAGGAAATCCTCAAAGTGATCCCGGGCCGCATTTCCACCGAAGTGGATGCCCGCCTGTCGTTCGACAAGGACGCGATGCTCAAGCGTGCGCACCGTCTGATCGAGCTGTACGACAAGGCCGGCGTCGGCCGCGACCGCGTACTGATCAAGATCGCTTCCACCTGGGAAGGCATCCGTGCCGCCGAAGTGCTGGAGAAGGAAGGCATCCAGACCAACCTGACCCTGCTGTTCTCCTTCGCCCAGGCCGCCGCCTGCGCCGATGCCGGTGTGTTCCTGATTTCACCGTTCGTGGGCCGCATCTACGACTGGTACAAGAAGGCCAACGGCAACGACTACACCGGCGCAGATGATCCGGGCGTGCAGTCGGTGACGCGTATCTACAACTACTACAAAGCCAATGACTACAAGACCGTGGTCATGGGCGCGAGCTTCCGCAACCTCAATCAGATCGAGCAACTGGCCGGCTGCGACCGCCTGACCATCAGCCCGGACCTGATCGACAAGCTGGCGGCAGACACCGGCAAACTGGAGCGCAAGCTGGCTCCGGGTCACGCCGGCGAAGCACGCCTGAGCCTCAACGAATCGCAGTTCCGCTGGTTGTCCAACGAAGACGCGATGGCCACCGAGAAACTGGCCGAAGGCATCCGTCAGTTTGCCCGCGACCAGGAAAAACTCGAGGCGCTGCTGCAAGCCAAGCTGTAACGGGCTGACGGCAAACGCAAAAAGGGCGAACCCTTACAGGTTCGCCCTTTTTTGTGCCTGATGGCTGGGGAATCAATGCCTTTCGAGGGCATTCACCAGATCATGGAAGGCTTCGCGGTTGGAATCGTTCAGGCCCATGAGGATCTTGTGCGCTTCCAGCACCTTGATCCGCACGACTTCCTCCGACTGATCCTGATCCGGCAGGTCATCGAGGCATTCCGGGCAAGGCACGGGATGGTTGACGATATTGAACACCTGCTCGAAACCCATCGATTGCAACAGACGGGTGATGTCGTCGTGGGTGGTGACCACGGTCGGCAGCAGGCCGACCTTTTGCCGCGACAGGATCGACAGCTTGGCCAGCAGGCCCAGCGTGGTACTGTCGATGCTGCGGGTTTCGGTCAGATCGATCACGATCGCGTTGAAATTCAGCGCGGTGAAGATCTTTTCAATAGTCGCATCCAACGCCGAACACAGGGTCAGGCGAACTTCACCGACGAACTTCAGGACGAAGGTGCCATCCTGCTCGGCGAACTGGATTCTACCGGTACTCATTAAAGATTCCTGCTCAACACCAACAAGGCGATATCATCCGGCATCTCCCCTAGCGTGGCCAATCCAAAAACCTGCCGCAGGCCATCCAGGCTGCCGCCCGCCGACTTGACCCGTTGGGGCAAGGCAGCTTCTTTCTCTTTGAGTGTGGGTTCTGGCAAAAGATCCAGAATGCCATCAGACATCAGCGTCAGGCTGAACGTCGGTGGCAGCTCGAGCACGTGGTCTTCGTAGGTGGCTTCGTTGAAAAGCCCCACGGGCAGACCGCGCCCCTCGAGGTAGCGAACACTGTCAGGCGTGTACAACACAGGCAACGGCAGATGGCCGCCGATGCTATAGGTCAACAAACCGGTCTCCTCGTCGATGACTCCACCGACCATTGTGACGTGTTTACCCAGCTTACAACTGATCAGCCCCCGGTTGATATGACCAAGGACTTCCGAAGGCTTGAATTCCGGCAAGGTGCCGTTGCGCTTGGACTCGAACAACAGGCGCGTGGTCATGAACTTCAGCAGCACCGTGACGAAGGCCGAAGAGGCGCCATGGCCCGACACGTCCGCCAGATAGAACGCTACCCGACGCTCGTCCACCCGGAAATAGTCGACAAAATCACCCGACAGGTACAACGACGGGATGATCTGGTGGGCGAACTTGAACGCGTCGATGGTCCAGGGGCTTTCCGGCAGCATGTTCATCTGCACCTGGCGACCGGCGTTCTGGTCTTCCTGGAGCAGGTTCAGGCTGGCTTCGAGCTCACGGTTGGCCTTTTCCAGCTTCTCGCGGTAGCGCTGGTTTTCCAGCAGCAGACGCGCACGATCCAGGGCCCGGCGCACGGAGTGCTCGAGCACGGCCAGATCTTCGAGAGGCTTGATCAGGTAATCCGCCGCGCCCAGGCGCAGGGCCTCGACCGCGTCGTTCATCACGCCGGCACCGGAAACCACGATCACAGGCGTCTGTGGTGACCGCTCGGTGACCTGACGAATGAGTTCGAGACCGCCCATCTGCGGCATGCGCAGATCGCAGATGACCAAGTCGGGCTTGTCTTGCTCGAATACCTGGAGACCCTGCTGGCCGTTACTGGCCTGCAAGACGCTGAAACCACTGTCTTCCAAATAGGCCGCGAGGCTCGCGCGCACTACTTCGTCATCATCGATTATCAGCAGCGTGGCACTGGTTTTTGGCATGTGGGCAAACGGCGCCAGAATTAGGTTGGCGTAGCAGGCGGGGCAAAGGCCCGGCGCAGACTACTGGATTCGCTTTCTAGCCTCTCTGCTGCACCGCTTCGGAGCGTTTGCCCCGCACACGGATGCACCAGAGGTGCCCTTCTAAGGCGCAGACGGTACTCCCATCCTTCGAGCGTTTCAAGCATGCGCGGATCGTCACTTGACGACTTTGTTTGTCAAATCACAGAGAGTTATAAGAACGTTCGAAACCGTAACTCAATGGAAGGACGCGCGGACAAAAAAAGGCGACCTTTCGGTCGCCTTTTCGGGGTTCACAAGCCGAAATCAGAAATCGTCTTCGACGTGACCGTCCTTGACCTTGAACTCGCGGTTCTGCAGGTAGGCATTGCGGATGAAGGTGTACTTGTCGCCGCTGATCAGCTTCTCGCTGGACAGCAGGCTGGCGCGGGTGTCGACGATGTTCAGGCCGTAGATGGTGTTACGCGCCGGGATGTCGTTCATGTAGCGGTACGGTGCGGTGTAGGTATCCACGTACTTGGACGGTGCATCACGCAGGGTGCTCGGGCCGAGCAACGGCAGCATCACGTACGGACCGCTGCTGACGCCCCAGTAGCCGAGGGTCTGGCCGAAGTCTTCGTCGCTGCGCTGCAGGCCCATCTTGGTGCCCACATCGAAGAAGCCCAGCAGGCCGAAGGTGGTGTTGAAGATCAGACGCGCGGTGTCGACACCGGCAGCGGCCGGTTTGGCCTGCAGGATATTGTTCGCCAGGTTGGTGATGTCACCCACGTTGCGGAACATGTTGTGGATGCCGTCTTCCAGGAATTGCGGCGTTACATATTCGTAGCCCTGCGCCAGAGGCTTCAGCGCGTAGGTGTCGACAAAGTCGTTGAACTGGAAGATCGGACGGTTGACGCTTTCCCAAGGGTCTTCTTCCGTTGCCGCCTGGGCAACGAACGGAACCAGCATCACGCTGGCGCATACACAAAGCTGAGCGAGAGGGTTGCTCCAGCGCATAGAAAAACTCCTTGGATTGTACATACGCGGCAAGCGGGCCACGGTTATAAGAGGTGCAGTATAAGACGGAAACAAGGTTTTAGGCATTTCCGGCGTGAACACCTCTGTAGGACGCATCGTCACGCACTTGTCATCCAACTGTCACCGGCCATGCTTAGCCTGACTTCTATTTCAGGGACGTTTTCCATGCCTCAAGCCGAAGCCTTGCCCCTTTCAGCACCCAACCTGACAGCCGTGCTGTTCGGGCTCAGCGGCTGCCTGGTGGACTTCGGCGCCCGCGCCCGTCATCACGCCAGCCCCGGCACGGAGCACGCCGACGCCACACCGGGCGCGCTCGACAGCCTGCACAGCCTGCAGCGCCAACTGATCCCCTGCGCCTGGCTCGATGATTTGCCGCCTGCCCTCACCCAGGTGCTTGCATCCGGATTGCCGGGCTGGATCAAACCTTCGCAACATTCGGCAACACACAATCCCTGGCCGGCACCGAATGCCTGCTGGCAAGCCCTGATGACGTTGAATGTCGATCGCCTGGACGGCTGCGTGCTGGTCAGTGGCGAACCGCGCCTGCTGCAATCCGGCCTGAATGCCGGGCTGTGGACCATTGGCCTGGCGTCCTGCGGCTCACTCTGCGGCCTGGCCCCGAGCGAATGGCAAGCCCTCAGCCAGAAAGAACGCGAACAACTGCGCGGCAAGGCCACCGTGCAACTGTTCGGCCTGGGCGTGCACTCGGTGATCGATAACCTGGGCGATCTCGACACCTGCCTGGCCGACATCAGCCTGCGCCGGCTCAAAGGCGAAAAGCCCTGATCCGGATCATGCAGGTTGCAGCAGAGTGGATTAGTCTTAAGGAGAGCCATAGACCTTTGGCGCACGGCTGCGGTCTATGCCAGTGCCTCTCGATAAAAGGAAAACACCATGCCCGCCCGCGAACTGCAAGAACAGCTCAATACCCTGCGCGAGCAACTGGATCAGAATCCGCCGCTGTCGCAAGCCGAGCGCGCAGACCTGCACGCACTGATGCAACAGATCGAACTGGAACTTGAACTGGAAACCAAAACCCAGGATTCCAATCTCGCCGACGGCGTGAACCTGGCCGTCGAACGTTTCGAACTCGAACACCCCACCATCGCCGGCACGTTGCGCAACATCGTGAATTCCCTGGTCAGCATGGGAATCTGAAACCCGCAAATGCAAAAAAGCCCTGCCAGTGATGGCAGGGCTTTTTCATGTCCGCGAGGCGGGTTACTGACGAACCAGACGATGGTTCGGCAACTGCACGCTTTCAGTGCTGCGGTACGGGTTGATGTCCAGCCCGCCGCGGCGCACATAGCGTGCAAACACCGTGAGTTTTTCCGGTTTCAGCAAACGCTGCAGGTCGAGGAAAATCCGCTCCACGCATTGCTCGTGGAAGTCCGAATGCTGGCGGAAACTGACGATGTATTCCAGCAGACTGGCGTGATCCAGCGCCGCGCCACGGTATTCCACCACCACGCTGCCCCAGTCCGGCTGGCTGGTCACCGGGCAGTTGGATTTGAGCAGATGGCTGTGCACGCTCTCCTCCACCACTCGCGAATCATCGCAGCGCAGCAGCTCGGGACGCGGATGTTCGTAGTTGCTGACGCTGATATCCAGATCGTCGATGCACACGCCCGGCAGCGCGACCACGCCTTCGGCTTCAACCTCTTTCAGGCTGCGTACCCGTACGCCCACCGGCTTGCCGGCAGCGGCGGACAGGTCCTTGACCAGGGTCGCTTCCAGGCTCGCTGTATCGGCGAACGGGGTCTGGTTCAACGAGTTCAGGTACAGCTTGAACGACTTGGACTCGATAATGTTCGGCGAGTCCGCCGGAATGCTGAATTCGCCGATCGCCACCACCGGTTTGCCCGACGGCAGCAGCCACGACAGTTCGAAGCAGTTCCAGAAATCCACGCCTTTATACGGCAGGGTTTCGGCGGTCAGGCCCAGCTCGGCCCACTTCGCGGTGCGCGGAATCGGGAACAGCAGGGACGGTGTGTAAGTGGCGATGTATTCGCTGGACTTGCCCAGCGGCGAATGTTCGGCTGCGGGATGCATGGCGGAAACCTGACTGAAGAATCAGCGGATTCTATCAGCCTTTGCTCCCGCCTTTGAGTGCTTACTGACTGACAGTCAGTTTGCCGACCATTCCGGCCTGGTAATGCCCGGGAATGTTGCAGGCGAACTCCAGACTGGTCGCCTTGCTGAAAGTCCAGGTCAACTCGGCGGTCTTGCCGGGCTCGACCAGTACGCTGTTAGGGTCGTCGTGCTTCATGACGTGCCCCATCGACGCATGATCCATACCCGCCATATCGTGAGACATTTCCTTCATGCCGGTCGGCGTCAGCATGCCGCTTTGCTGCATCTGCAACATTTCCTGCTGGTGTTTGGCATGCATCACTGCATCGCCGAGGTTGAATTCGTGCAGCAACTGGCCTTTATTCACCAAAACAAAACGAATGGTCTCACCAGCCTTGATGTCGATGGCCTTCGGATCGAACGACATGTCGCCCATCACCACTTCAATGCTGCGACTGGCCTTGGCGGCCGGGGCCGGCTGGCCGAAGTCGTACGTGTGCGCAGGGTCGGCCCAAACGGATGAGCTCAACGCCAGCAAACAGGCGGCGACGGCCAGAGGGTTGCGCAAAAACATAGTCATACTCCAACAAGAAAAGGTTCAGCCTGTGGGAAACTCTAGCCCGCCCGCGCTGGCAGCTACCTGACAGCCAGATTACAACTTTGTCAGGTTGGCGCTTGTGACAATGTCCCACGGTATAAAGCTTTCGATCCTACAACCCCGAGTTGCCCATGAAACTGCTGATCGTCGAAGACCAACCGAAAACCGGCCACTACCTGCGCCAGGGCCTGACCGAGGCCGGTTTCAACACCGAGCTGGTGGCGGACGGCAACACCGGGCAACAACTGGCGTTGAGCGGTGACTACGCCCTGCTGATCCTCGACGTGATGCTGCCCGGGCGCAATGGCTGGCAGATTCTGCAAGCGGTACGCAGTGCCGGGCTGGAAACGCCGATCCTGTTTCTGACCGCCAAGGACACCGTGGAAGACCGGGTTCATGGCCTCGAGCTGGGAGCCGACGACTATTTGGTCAAACCCTTCGCCTTCTCCGAACTGCTCGCCCGGGTGCGCAGCCTACTAAGACGAGGCAGCACCGCACCGCAGGAAACCTGCCTGCAACTGGCCGATCTGCGCCTGGACCTTATCCGCCGCCGCGTCGAACGCAGCGGCCAGCGCATCGACCTCACGGCAAAGGAGTTTGCCCTGCTGGAAATGCTCCTGCGCCGCCAGGGCGAAGTACTGCCCAAATCCCTGATCGCCTCGCAGGTCTGGGACATGAATTTCGACAGCGACACCAATGTGATCGAAGTGGCGATCCGCCGCCTGCGCCTGAAGATCGACGACGAGTTTCCCGACAAACTGATCCACACCGTGCGTGGCATGGGTTACGTGCTTGAAGAGCGTCCTGCCTGATGCGCCGCCTGTCACTCGGCAGTCGGCTGGCGTTGCTGTTCGCCGCGTGCACCGCGACGGTTTCGCTGGTGGCGGGCGTGGTTTTCAATCGGGCCAGTGAGGCGCACTTTATTGAACTCGATCAGCAATTGCTCGAAAGCAAGCTGATCAATGTGCGTCAGACGTTGCTGAGTGGCAGCGACGCCGCACATATCACCGATGAGTTGAGCCAACAGGGCGATGTCTCGTTACGCATAAGCGGCTCTGAGGGGCAGCGCTGGTTCGGCCGTTCCCTGCAAATGCCGGCGAACCTGCCGCAGCAGCCCGGCCTGGCCACCATCAACGACAACGGCACGGACTATCGCCTGCTCAACGCCCCGCTCTCCCCGGAACAACCCGACTCACAGCAATTGACCTTGCTGCTGGACATCACCCATCACCAGCACTTCCTGCAACGCATGCAGCATCTGATCTGGCTGACCGTCGGTCTTTCGGCGCTGGCTACGGCTCTACTCGGTGCCTGGGCGGCACGCAGCGGCTTGCGTCCGTTGCGCCGCATGAGCGCCGTGGCACGCGGGATTTCCGCCCAATCGCTGAATGCCCGACTGCCGGAAGCGCAGATGCCTGCGGAACTCACGGAACTGGCCCACAGTTTCAACGCCATGCTCGGACGTCTCGATGACTCGTTTCAGCGACTCTCGGCGTTCTCCGCCGATATCGCCCATGAATTGCGTACCCCGTTGTCGAACCTGCTGACCCACACACAGGTCACCCTCACCCGCCCTCGCCCACTCGAAGACTATCGCGAGGCCCTGCACAGCAACCTCGAAGAGCTGCAATGGATGGCGCAACTGGTCAACGACATGCTTTATCTGGCCAAGGCTGACCATGGATTGCTGGTGCCCAAGCGCGAACCGCTGGAACTGGCGGAAGAAGCCGATGCGTTGCTGGAGTTTTTTGCACCGCTGGCCGAAGACGCTCAGGTCAGCCTGAGCCGTGATGGTGAGGGTCGGTTCGAAGGTGACCGCGCGATGCTGCGCCGGGCGCTGTCGAATCTGCTGGATAACGCGCTGCGCTTTACCCCGGCCGCAGGCGATGTGCGTGTGCAGATAGCCGAGCAGGCGAAATCCTTGAGAGTGACCGTCGAGAACAGTGGCGAAGGGATTTCTTCGGAGCTGTTGCCGCGTTTGTTCGACCGCTTTTACCGGGCTGATCCGGCACGCCAGGAAGGCAGCAGCGAACATGCCGGATTGGGGCTGGCGATCACTCAGTCGATCATCAGGGCCCATGGCGGGCGGATTCATTGCGAATCGGCTCAGGGCTGGACGCGGTTTGTGATTGAGTTGCCGCAAAACGATTGAGGCCGGCAATGCCGGCCTCAATGGGTGAACTTACGAGTAACGCAACGCGTGCGCCGGCTCGATCTTCGCCGCTCGCCAGGCCGGGTAAACCGTGGCCAGGAAGCTGAGGATGAAGCCCGCCGAGCAGATCAATAGCACGTCGCCGCCCTGCAGTTCCGAGGGCAGGTTGCTGACGAAATACACGTCGGAACTGAAGATGTGTTGCCCGGTCACTCGTTCGACCCAGCCCACCATCTCACTGACGTTCAGCGCAGCAATCACGCCCAGCACGCCACCGATGATGGTGCCGACGATGCCGATCACCGTGCCCTGCACCATGAAGATCGCCATGATCTGCCGTGGCGTGGCGCCGATGGTGCGCAGGATCGCGATGTCCGCACCCTTGTCGTTCACCACCATGATCAGGGTCGCGATGATGTTGAACGCCGCCACCGCGACGATCATCAGCAGCAACAGACCGATCATGGTCTTTTCCATTTTCATCGCGCTGAACAGGCTGCCCTGGGTGTGGGTCCAGTCGTCAGCCTTGAAATCAGTGCCGAGACCGGTGGCGATGTCCGACGAAACCTTCGGTGCGGCGTACAGATCTTTCACCGCCAGACGCACGCTCTGCACCTGATTCGGCTCCCAGTGCTGCATGGTTGCCGCGTCGGAGACGTGGATCAGGCCCATGGAACCATCAAGTTCGGCGCCGACTTTGAAGATGCCGACCACATTCAGACGCTGCATGCGCGGGGTGATGCCACCGGGTGCAGTGCTGACTTCCGGCACGATCAGGGTGATCTTGTCGCCGACGTTCAAGCGGAAGCGCCGGGCCGTGATTTCACCCAGCACCACGCCGAACTCGCCCGGCTTCAAGGCATCGAGACGGCCCTGAACAATGTGCTGGGCAACGATCGACACCTTGCCTTCCTGGGCCGGGTCGACGCCACTGATCTGGATCGGCTGCATCATGCCCTTGTAGGACAGCATGCCTTCCATCTCGGTGAACGGCACGGCGGCGGTCACCTCCGGATTCTTCAGCGCGGCGGCGGCCACCGGCTGCCAGTCATCGATCGGTTTGACGCCGACGATGGTCGCGTGAGGCACCATGCCGAGAATGCGCGAGCTCATCTCGCGCTGGAAGCCGTTCATCACCGACAGCACCACGATCATCGCCAGCACGCCGAGGGCGAGACCGATCATCGAGGTCATCGAGATGAATGAAACAAAGCGATTGCGGCGCTTGGCGCGGGTATAGCGCGTGCCGATAAAGATCGATAACGGTCTGAACATTCGCTGGGGCACCGTATAAAAATAAAAGACCCGACGCTTTTTCAGGCATCGGGTTTCAAGCCGTCAGATGGGGGTCAGGCAACCTTCCTGCAACTGCAGGACGCGGTCCATCTGGCGAGCCAGGTTCATGTCGTGAGTCACTACCAGGAACGCCGTGCGCATCGAGGTGCTGAGTTCCAGCATCAGGTCCTGGATGCCTTCGGCGGTGTGGGAGTCAAGGTTGCCGGTCGGCTCGTCGAGCATCACCAGGCCCGGGTTGTTCACCAGTGCACGGGCAATGGCCACGCGCTGGCGTTCGCCACCGGACAGCTCGGCCGGTTTGTGTTCCAGACGATGGCCCAGACCCACTCGCTCCAGCAACGCCGTGGCCCGCTGACGCGCCTCGGGGATTGCGGTCTTGCCGATCAGCAGCGGCATGCAGACGTTTTCCAGCGCGGTGAATTCTGGCAGCAGGTGGTGGAACTGGTACACGAAGCCAAGGGCACGGTTACGCAGCAGGCCGCGCTTCTTCTCGCTCAGCGCCGACAGCTCTTCACCGTCGAGCCAGACGCTGCCCTTGGTCGGCGTATCGAGGCCGCCCAGCAGGTTGAGCAAGGTACTTTTGCCCGAACCGGACTTGCCGACGATCGCCACGCGTTCGCCCGGGTGCAACTCCAGTTGCAGGTTGGCCAGCACTTCCACCGACTCCGGGCCTTCCTCGTAGGACTTGCCCAGGTTGCGGCAGCTCAGGATTGCTTTTTCACTCATGCCCGACTCACTCATAACGTAGCGCCTCCGCCGGCTGGGTGCGCGCGGCACGCCAGGCTGGATACAGGGTGGCGAGGAAACTCAGGACCAACGCAGCGGCGCAGACCATGATCACATCCTGGCTCTGCACCTGCGATGGCAGGTAATCGATGAAATACACGTCGGCGTTGAGGAACTTGTGCCCGATCAAGCCTTCGAGTGCCGAAATCGCCGCGCTGACATTGAGCGCCGCCAGGATGCCGACCACGGCGCCGATGGCCGTACCGACCACGCCGATCACCGTGCCCTGCACCATGAACGTGCGCATGATCGTGCCCGGTGTGGCGCCCAGCGTGCGCAGGATGGCGATGTCGCCCTTCTTGTCATTAACCACCATCACCAGCGTGGAAATGATGTTGAACGCGGCAACCGCGACGATCAGCAGCAACAGCAGGCCGATCATGGCTTTTTCCATACGGATCGCCTGATACAGGTTGCCGTGGGTACGAGTCCAGTCGCGGGCGTAGTAATGGTCTTCGCCGAGCCGCTGGGCGATGTTCCACGCTTCACGCGGCGCCTGGAACAGATCGTCGAACTTCAGGCGCAGGCCCTGCACCTGATCAGGCTTCCAGCGGTGCATCTTCGCCAGATCCTGCAGGTTGGTCACGCCCAGGTAACCGTCCAGTTCACCGGCGCCGACATGAAAGATGCCGACCACGGTAAAGCGTTTCATGCGCGGGAACATCCCGGCCGGGGTCACGCTGACCTCCGGCGCGACGAAGGTGATCTTGTCACCGAGGCCCACGCCGAGCTTGGTCGCGGCCTTGTCGCCGATCACGATGCCGAAGCTGCCCGGCGTCAAGTCGTCGAGTTTGCCCTGCTTCATGAAGTTGTCGATGATCGAGACGTTGCGTTCCAGCGCCGGATCGATGGCATTGAGCAACACCTTGGACACCTGGCCGTTGTTGGTCAGCAGGCCCTGCATCTGGGTGAACGGCGCGACGGCCGCCACCTGCGGGTTCTGCTTGACCTTGGCGGCCAGGCTCGGCCAGTCGCTGATGGCTTCACCGGATTCGATGGTCGCGTGGGGCACCATGCCCAGCACGCGGGTGCGCATCTCATGATCGAAGCCGTTCATCACCGACAGCACCACGATCATCACGACCACGCCAAGGGCGAGCCCGATCATCGAAGTCAGGGAAATGAACGACACAAAATGATTGCGACGCTTTGCACGGGTGTAACGCGTGCCGATAAATACGAAGAGAGGTCTGAACATGTCGGGGCTTGTTCGGAGGGAAAAGGAACGTCCTTGTGGCGGGGGTCGATAACCAGCTTTACACTCAGACCACCGCCGCTACCATGGGTTCGCCATGTCGACATTAGATGAAGAAGATCGCCGCGAATACTACCGTATCGAGGATTCGATCGCACTGGAAATTCGGCCCCTGTCCGCTGCCGAAGCCGCAGGCCAGGAAGTGTTGCAGGATGCTTCCCCGTTATTCAACGTGCTCAGTGAACTGCACCTGAGCGAATTCGAATCGCAGCACCTGTTGCGCCAGATCAACGAGCGCGACCGTGCCATCGCGGCATTCCTGAAATCCCAGAACAAACGCATCGACCTGCTCAGCCAGGTCATTGCCCTGACCGCACTGGGACAGATCGGCGAGCCGCAACCGGTGATCATTTCCGAGGGCGGTGTCGACTTCCAGAACCCGACACCGATAGCCGCCGGCTCGCGCCTGTCGGTAAAAATGGTGTTGATGCCACAGGCCCACGGCCTGCTGCTGCGCGCCCGGGTCACCCATTGCGACCGTAAGGGCGAGGGCTACGACATCGGCACCGAGTTCGAACACTTGACCGATGCCCAGCGCCAGTTGCTCGCCCGCTATATCTTGCAAAAGCAGGCCCAGGAACGACGCCTGGCCCGCGAACAGAACGAATCAGGCATTTAATTAAGGAAGAACCGTGACCCTTATCTACGGCCACCGCGGCGCCAAGGGCGAAGCACCGGAAAACACCCTGACCAGTTTTCAGGAATGTCTCAAGCACGGCGTACGCCGCTGTGAACTGGATCTGCACCTGTCCAAGGACGGTGAGCTGATGGTCATCCACGACCCGACCCTCAAACGCACCACCGAGCGCCGTGGCAAGGTGGTCGAGCACACCGCCGCCGATCTGGTGACCTACGACGCCCGCAAGGGCGGCCCCGGCTGGATCAAGCCGTGCCCGATTCCGACCCTGGAAGAGCTGTTCGAGAAATGTGATTTCGATCACTGGCAGCTCGAAGTAAAAAGCGCTTCGCGCACCCGCGCCGCCACCACCGTTCTGGCCATCCGTGAAATGGCGGTCAGGCACGGGCTGCTCGACAAGGTGACGATCACCTCGAGTTCTCGGGAAGTGTTGAAGGCGGCGCTGGATCTGGTGCCGGACGTGTCACGGGGCCTGGTGGCCGAATACGCCTGGCTCGACCCGCTGAAGGTCGCGGCAAGCTACGGCTGTGAGATTCTGGCCTTGAACTGGACGCTGTGTACGCCGGAACGCCTGCAGAAGGCGCAGCGTCAGGGGCTACATGTGTCGGTATGGACCGTCAACGAGCCTGCGCTGATGCGCAGACTCGCCGACTTCGGCGTTGACAGCCTGATTACAGACTTTCCCGGTTTGGCCACTGCCACCCTCGAGAATTGCTGAAATCGGTCTCCCCGGCCGGCTCAGGCCACCGGCCGGAGCCGCTCAAAAAAGCCGGTTGAGGCCGTCGTACGCCGCTACCCGATAGGCTTCGGCCATGGTCGGGTAGTTGAACGTGGTGTTGACGAAGTACTTCAGGGTATTGAGCTCGCCCGGCTGGTTCATGATCGCCTGACCGATGTGCACGATCTCCGACGCCTGATAACCGAAGCAGTGAACGCCCAGTACTTCCAGGGTTTCACGGTGGAACAGGATTTTCAGCATGCCTTGCGGCTCGCCGGCGATCTGCGCACGCGCCATGCTCTTGAAAAACGCCTTGCCCACTTCGTACGGCACCTTGGCCTGGGTCAGCTCCTGCTCGTTCTTGCCGATCGAGCTGATCTCCGGAATGGTGTAAATGCCGGTCGGCACGTCATTCACAAAACGCCAGCTGCCATTGTCGACAATGCTGCCGGCTGCCGAACGACCCTGGTCGTGGGCGGCACTGGCCAGGCTTGGCCAGCCGATCACGTCGCCGGCGCCATAGATGTTCTGTACGCAGGTGCGGTAGTTCTCGTCGACCTCGATCTGGCCGCGGCTGTTGACCTTGATCCCGATGTTTTCCAGGCCCAACTGGTCAGTGTTGCCGGTACGGCCGTTGCACCAGAGCAAGGCGTCGGCCTTGATCTTCTTGCCGGACTTCAGGTGCAGGATCACGCCGTTGTCCACGCCTTCGACGCGGTCGTAGTCTTCGTTGTGGCGCACGGTGATGTTGTTGTTGCTGAAGTGGTAGCTCAACGCCTGGGAGATTTCCGAGTCGAGGAAGCTCAGCAACTGACCGCGGTTGTCCACCAGCTCGACCAGCACGCCCAGACCACTGAAGATCGATGCGTATTCGCAACCGATCACGCCGGCGCCGTAAACAATCAGTTTGCGCGGGGTGTGGCCGAGACTGAGGATGGTGTCGCTATCGTAGATACGCGGGTGGTGGAAATCGATGTCCGCCGGGCGATAAGGACGCGAACCGGTGGCGATGATGATGTGCTTGGCCACCAGTTTCTCGACCACGCCATTGGCGCAGACCACTTCGATGGTCTGCTCGTCGGCGAAGCTGCCGGTGCCGAAGAACACGTCGACGCGGTTACGGGCGTAGTAGCCGGTACGCGAGGCGACTTGCTTGGAGATGACTTTCTCGGCGCTCTTCAACACGTCCGGGAAGGAGAACCAGCGCGGCTCCCCGATCGCACGGAACATCGGGTTGGTGTTGAACTGCATGATCTGCCGCACCGAGTGACGCAGGGCCTTGGACGGGATGGTGCCCAGGTGGGTGCAGTTACCGCCGACCTGGCGACGGCTGTCGACCATCGCCACCTTGCGCCCTGCTTTGGCGGCGTTCATTGCCGCGCCTTCTCCCGCCGGGCCGGAACCCAGCACCACCACGTCGTAGTTGTAGACAGCCATGCGTACTCCTCAGAACAGGCCGCGGTGCCAGCAGCACCGGCGGCTAAATCACGCCGAACGACGGCGCGAAGGAACAATTGGGGGCCAGTTGAAAACCCGGACACAGTCTATAGAAGCGTCAACGCCGCGCACATTAACCCTTGGTCGCGTCGTAGGCTACTTTTGCCTGCACTACAACGCCAGCTTTCGCATTGTTCCGGGTCAATTTTTTGCGCCACTGAGGCGTTCGAACGCCGGACTGGTGCGAGTGACGAAACCTGTATCGGCACGAATCACAAAGAATGCACCAATGTCGTGTTTTTCGGCATAGTCCCAGGCCTTTTCCGGGCCGAGAATCAGCAACAGCGTCGATAGTCCATCAGCCATCAACGCTGAAGGATGAATCACCGTGACTGACGCCAGGTCGTGTACGACGGGTGCTCCGGTGCGGGCATCGAAGGTGTGGGAATAACGCCTTCCGTCCTGTTGAAAATAGTTGCGGTAGTCGCCGGACGTGGAAAGTCCATAACCATCGACATTGATGACGCGCTCAGCTACTTGCTGATCGTCACGCGGCTCCTCCAGGGCAATGCGCCAGGACGAGCCATCCAGTTTACTGCCGGACGCCTTGAGCTCGCCCGAGGCCTCGGCGAGGTAATCATGAATGCCCATGGCGTCGAGCCGCGCGGCAATGGTGTCGACCGCGTAACCGGCAGCGATGCTGTTGAAATCGACCTCGACCGCCGCGTCCTTGCACAACTGGTCGCCATCGATGCGCAAATGCCGGTAACCCACCCGCTTCTGCACCTCGGCCAGCGCATCGGCGCTCGGCACTTTTTCTTCACGCCCTTGCGGACCGAACCCCCAGAGATTGAGCAGCGGCTCCACGGTCAGGTCGTAGGAACCTTCGCTTTGTTGTGACAGCTGCTCGCCAACCCGCACCAGTTCAAGGATCGGTGCAGGCATGGTCTGACAGCGATCGGCGGGCAATGCGTTGAAACGCGAAATATCGGAGTCGGCGCGATAGGTGGACATTTGCTGATCCACGTCGGCGAGGATCTTCTCCACTTCGACACGGACATCCTGGGGCGCAGGCAAATCACCGCGGCGCACGTACTTGATCGAATATGTGCTGCCCATGGTCGGGCCGCCGAAGCTCTCCATGGAGTCGCCATTGCCGCATCCGGACAAAACGCCGAGCAGACCCACGAAAACCACAATCCGTCCAGTTAACAATTCTTCATCTCCGAGCAAAACCACGCCGGCCATTATGGCCACAGAGCCCGCTCGCTCCCAAACGGCTGCACTGCTTTCATACAAAATCAAAAAAGTGAGTACCTGAACATGTCCTCCTCCACGGGCAAAGGCAAAGCGATTTTTCGCGTTGTCAGCGGCAACTTTCTCGAGATGTTCGACTTCATGGTCTACGGCTTCTACGCCACGGCCATCGCCAAGACCTTCTTTCCTACCGATAGCGCTTTCGCATCCCTGATGCTCTCGCTCGCCACCTTCGGCGCAGGCTTTTTGATGCGCCCGCTGGGGGCAATCTTCCTTGGCGCCTACATTGACCGACACGGCCGTCGTCAGGGCCTGATCATTACCCTCGCACTGATGGCGGCCGGCACCGTGCTGATCGCCTGCGTTCCGGGCTATGCCACGCTCGGTGTCGCCGCGCCGCTGATCGTGCTGTTCGGCCGGTTGCTGCAAGGCTTCTCCGCCGGCGTGGAACTGGGCGGCGTGTCGGTGTACCTGGCGGAAATCGCCACACCGGGGCGCAAGGGCTTCTTCGTCAGCTGGCAGTCCGCCAGCCAGCAGGCGGCCGTGGTGTTCGCCGGCCTGCTGGGTGTCGGCCTCAACCACTGGTTGAGCCCGGACCAGATGGGCGACTGGGGCTGGCGCGTGCCGTTCCTGATCGGCTGCATGATCGTTCCGGTGATCTTCGTCATTCGTCGCTCGCTGGAGGAAACCCCGGAATTCCAGGCGCGCAAACATCGCCCGACCCTGCAGGAAATCGTTCGCTCGATCGGTCAGAACTTCGGCATCGTCCTCGCCGGCATGGCGCTGGTGGTGATGACCACCGTGTCGTTCTATCTGATCACTGCCTACACCCCGACCTTCGGCAAGGCGGAACTGCACCTGTCGGACTTCGATGCATTGCTGGTCACCGTGTGCATCGGCCTGTCGAACTTCTTCTGGCTGCCGGTAATGGGTGCACTTTCCGACAAGATCGGACGCAAACCGCTGCTGCTGGGGGCGACGATCCTGGCGATCCTGACCGCTTACCCGGCGCTGTCATGGCTGGTGGCGAACCCGAGCTTCAGCCATCTGCTGATCGTCGAGTTGTGGCTGTCGTTCCTGTACGGTTCGTACAACGGCGCGATGGTGGTGGCACTGACCGAAATCATGCCGGTGGAAGTGCGCACGACCGGTTTCTCGCTGGCCTACAGTCTGGCCACAGCGACTTTCGGTGGCTTCACGCCAGCCGCCTGCACTTACCTGATCCATGTGCTGGACAACAAGGCCGCGCCGGGGATCTGGCTCAGTGGCGCAGCCGTATTGGGCCTGGTTGCAACGCTGGTGCTGTTCCGGGGCAACAAGCACGAACTGCGCACGGCACAAGCCGCCATGCCCCGCTGACCCGAATCGCGCACAAACAAAAACGCCCCGACACTGTCGGGGCGTTTTCATTTGCAGCTAAGGCTTAGCGCGGGAATGCTGGCGGGTTTACACCGGCCATGTCTTCCATCACGCGAACCACCTGACAGCTGTAACCGAACTCGTTGTCGTACCAGACGTACAGAACAACGCGGTTGTCCTGGGTGATGGTTGCCTCGGCATCCACGACACCGGCGTGACGCGAGCCCACGAAGTCAGTAGAAACCACTTCCTGCGAGCTGACGTAATCGATCTGCTTGTGCAGATCCGAGTGCATGGCCATCTGGCGCAGGTACTCGTTGATTTCTTCGCGAGTGGTGGCCTTTTCCAGGTTCAGGTTCAAAATGGCCATCGACACGTTCGGCGTAGGTACGCGAATCGCGTTGCCGGTCAGCTTGCCCTTGAGCACTGGCAGCGCCTTGGCAGCGGCAGTGGCGGCACCGGTCTCGGTGATAACCATGTTCAGCGGCGCGGCGCGGCCACGACGGCTGCCCTTGTGGAAGTTGTCGATCAGGTTCTGGTCGTTGGTGAACGAGTGAACGGTTTCGACATGGCCATTGACGATGCCGTACTGGTCGTTGACGGCCTTGAGCACCGGTACGATGGCGTTGGTGGTGCAGGACGCCGCCGAGATGATCTTGTCGTCAGCAGTGATGTCGCCGTGGTTGATGCCGTGAACGATGTTCTTCAGCGCGCCCTTACCCGGTGCGGTGAGAATCACGCGGGCAGCGCCCGGGCAGGCCAGGTGCTGGCCCAGACCGTCGGCATCACGCCATACACCGGTATTGTCTACGATCAGCGCGTTTTCGATGCCGTACTGGGTGTAGTCGACTTCGCTCGGGCTCTTGGCGTAGATCACCTGGATCAGGTTGCCGTTGGCGGTGATGGTGTTGTTTTCTTCGTCGATGGTGATAGTGCCATCGAACGGGCCGTGTACCGAGTCACGACGCAGCAGGCTGGCACGCTTGACCAGATCGTTCTCGGCGCCTTTGCGCACGACGATGGCGCGCAGACGCAGACCGTCGCCACCACCGGTTTTTTCGATCAGGATGCGCGCCAGCAGACGGCCGATACGACCGAAGCCGTACAGCACGACATCAGTGCCTTTGCGTGCGGAGGCGTTTTGCTGACCCACAACATCGGCCAACTCTTCGCGAACGAATTGTTCGGCCGTGCGGCCATTGCCTTCAGCGCGGAATTTGAACGCCAACTTGCCCAGATCCACCGAAGCCGCGCCGAGCTTGAGCTCGCTCATGGCCTTCAGCAGAGGGAATGTTTCGTGGACGGAGAGTTCGCTATCGTCGGAAGAACGATGGCGAGCAAAGCGGTGAGCTTTGAGAATCGCGATGACAGACTGGTTGATCAGGCTGCGGCCATAGATCGAGCTCACCACGTTGTTATTGCGGTAGAGCTGACCGATAAGCGGAATCATCGCTTCTGCGAGTGCTTCACGGTCGATCCATTCACCAAGACACTGGTCGGGCTTCTGAGTCACGGGAACCTTCCACATGTAGGGGCAGAAAAAAGGGGCTACATTATGCCGCCGAGAACCACTTGTAGCAATGCGCGCTTGTCGCGCAATCGGTAACAAAATTCGCTCCAAAAAAATAACGCTCTGCGCCAGCCCAGTAAAACCGGGGCTTCCAGCGCAGCCGGTTTTTCGACGACTGTTAGACGATGTCTGTAACCCTCCGTAACACCACCCACTTTCGGCACTACATAATCGTCAAAAAAGTGCTGGTTTTTATGGTTACCACTACATTTCGCCGAAACCGTGCAGATAGACGCAGTCTGCAACTGACAGGCGGCACCGGACGCCGCTACAATTACCGACTTTGTCGCAACGCCTGGAGCTCAACCTTCCGTGCCTGTTCTGCGTCTACCGCTTCTCCCTGCCGCGGCAGGTAAACAGCACTGGGGCAACCTCCCCGGTGCCGCCCTGAGCCTGGCGATTGCCGAGGCTGCCAGCGCTGCCAAGCGCTTCACGTTGCTGCTGACCGCCGACAGCCAGAGTGCCGAACGGCTGGAGCAGGAGCTGAGTTTCTTCGCCCCGGATTTGCCGGTGCTGCATTTCCCGGACTGGGAAACCCTGCCCTACGACCTGTTCTCGCCGCACCAGGACATCATCTCCCAGCGCATCGCCAGCCTTTATAGACTGCCGGAGCTGGAGCATGGCGTGCTGGTGGTGCCGATCACCACCGCCCTGCATCGCCTGGCGCCGACCAAGTTCCTTCTCGGCAGCAGTCTGGTGCTGGATGTCGGGCAGAAACTCGACGTCGAGCAAATGCGCTCGCGGCTTGAAGCCAGCGGCTATCGCTACGTCGATACGGTTTACGAACACGGCGAGTTCACCGTACGCGGTGCACTGATCGACCTGTTCCCGATGGGCAGCAAGCTGCCGTATCGCATCGACCTGTTCGACGACGAAATCGAAACCCTGCGCACCTTCGACCCGGAAAACCAGCGCTCCATCGACAAGGTCGATTCGGTCAAGCTGCTGCCGGCCAAGGAATTCCCGCTGCAGAAAGAAGCGGTCACCCGCTTCAAGGCGCGTTTTCGCGAGCGTTTCGACGTTGATTTCCGGCGCTGCCCGATCTTTCAGGACCTGAGCAGCGGTATCACGCCAGCCGGCATCGAGTACTACCTGCCGCTGTTCTTCGAGGAAACCTCGACCCTGTTCGATTACCTGCCCCAGGACACTCAGGTGTTCTCGCTGCCGGGTATCGAGCAAGCGGCGGAAAACTTCTGGAACGATGTGCGCAATCGTTATGAAGAACGCCGCATCGATCCATCGCGTCCTTTATTGCCGCCCGCCGAACTGTTCCTGCCGGTGGAAGACTGCTTCGCCCGCCTGAAGAACTGGCCGCGCGTGGTTGCCAGCCAGCAGGACGTGGAAACCGGCGTCGGCCGTGAGCGCTTCCCGGCGCAGGCATTGCCGAATCTGGCAATCGAAGCCAAGGCCACACAACCGCTGGCCGCGCTGTCCGCCTTCCTCGACGAATTCCCCGGACGCGTGCTGTTCACCGCCGAATCCGCAGGCCGACGCGAAGTGCTGCTGGAACTGCTGGACCGTCTGAAGCTGCGACCGAAAACCGTCGACAGCTGGCCGGACTTCGTCGCGAGCAAGGATCGCCTGGCGATCACCATTGCCCCGCTCGACGAAGGCCTGATGCTGGATGACCCGGCACTGGCTCTGGTCGCGGAAAGTCCGCTGTTCGGCCAGCGTGTGATGCAGCGTCGCCGTCGCGAGAAACGCGCAGACGCCAACAACGATGCGGTGATCAAGAACCTCACCGAGCTGCGCGAAGGCGCGCCAGTGGTGCACATCGACCACGGTGTCGGCCGCTATCTCGGCCTGACGATTCTGGAAATCGACAGCCAGGCTGCCGAATTCCTGACCCTCGAATACGCCGAGAACGCCAAGCTCTACGTGCCGGTGGCCAACCTGCACCTGATCGCCCGCTACACCGGCAGCGACGACGCACTGGCCCCGCTGCACCGCCTCGGATCCGAGACCTGGCAGAAAGCCAAGCGCAAGGCTGCCGAACAGGTGCGCGACGTGGCTGCCGAACTGCTCGACATCTATGCCCGCCGCGCCGCCCGCGAAGGCTATGCGTTTGCCGATCCGAAAGCCGATTACGTAACCTTCAGCGCCGGCTTCCCGTTCGAGGAAACCCCAGACCAGCAATCCACCATCGAAGCCGTTCGCGAAGACATGCTCGCGCCGAAACCGATGGATCGACTGGTCTGCGGCGACGTCGGTTTCGGCAAGACCGAAGTGGCCATGCGCGCCGCGTTCATCGCGGTGCATGGCGGCAAACAAGTGGCGATCCTGGTGCCGACCACCTTGCTCGCCCAGCAGCACTACAACAGCTTCCGCGACCGCTTCGCCGACTGGCCGGTGACCGTGGAAGTGATGAGCCGCTTCAAGTCGGCCAAGGAAGTGAACGCGGCGGTGGCCGAACTAGCCGAAGGCAACATCGACATCGTCATCGGCACCCACAAGCTGCTGCAGGACGACGTCAAGATCAAAAACCTCGGGCTGGTGATCATCGACGAAGAGCACCGCTTCGGTGTCCGTCAGAAGGAACAGCTCAAGGCCCTGCGCAGCGAAGTCGACATTCTGACGCTGACCGCCACGCCGATTCCGCGCACGCTGAACATGGCAGTGTCGGGCATGCGCGACCTGTCGATCATCGCCACGCCGCCGGCGCGACGCCTGTCGGTGCGCACCTTCGTCATGGAGCAGAACAAGAGCACGGTCAAAGAGGCCTTGCTGCGTGAGCTGCTGCGCGGCGGTCAGGTTTATTACCTGCACAACGACGTGAAGACCATCGAGAAATGCGCCGCCGAACTGGCCGAACTGGTGCCGGAAGCGCGGATCGGCATCGGCCACGGGCAGATGCGCGAACGCGAACTCGAACAGGTCATGAGCGACTTCTACCACAAGCGCTTCAACGTGCTGATCGCCTCGACCATCATCGAGACCGGCATCGACGTGCCGAGCGCCAACACCATCATCATCGAGCGCGCCGACAAGTTCGGCCTGGCGCAGCTGCACCAGTTGCGTGGCCGCGTCGGCCGTAGCCACCACCAGGCTTACGCCTACCTGTTGACCCCGCCACGCCAGCAGATCACCGGCGATGCGGAAAAACGTCTGGAAGCGATTGCCAATACTCAGGATCTGGGTGCGGGCTTCGTGCTGGCCACCAACGACCTGGAAATCCGTGGCGCCGGCGAATTGCTGGGCGACGGTCAGAGCGGGCAAATCCAGGCGGTCGGCTTCACGCTGTACATGGAAATGCTCGAACGCGCGGTGAAGTCGATCCGCAAGGGCGAACAACCGAACCTCGACCAGCCGCTCGGCGGAGGCCCGGAGGTCAACCTGCGGGTACCGGCGCTGATTCCGGAAGATTACCTGCCGGACGTGCACGCACGCCTGATCCTGTACAAGCGCATCGCTTCGGCCACCGACGAGGAAGGCCTGAAGGATCTGCAGGTGGAGATGATCGACCGCTTCGGCCTGCTGCCGGAACCGACCAAGAATCTGGTGCGCATCACGGCGCTGAAATTGCAGGCCGAGCAACTGGGCATCAAGAAAGTCGATGGCGGCCCGCAAGGCGGGCGCATCGAGTTCGCGGCGCAGACGCCGGTCGACCCGATGACTCTGATCAAACTGATCCAGAGTCAGCCGAAACGCTACAAATTCGAAGGCGCCACGATGTTCAAGTTCCAGGTGCCGATGGAGCGCCCGGAAGAGCGCTTTAATACTGTAGAGGCGCTGTTCGAGCGCCTCATCCCGAAAACTGTTTGAAGGACGCCGCATGCGCCTGTTTCGCTCACTGACCTTGTTGTTGACGCTGGTCGCCCCTTCGGCATTTGCCGATGATCTGTATCAGGTCGAAATGATTCTGGTGCGCCAGAACGCCGTGCCGGCCATCGTCAGCCGCGCCGCGCCGGAAGACTGGGCCGCCGGTGCCCAGCGTCTGGGCGATGACAGCAAGCGCACCACAGCGCTGAACGACGTTGCCAACAAACTCACCGCCAGTGGCGAATACAGCGTGCTGATGCACAAGGCCTGGCAGCAGACACTCGGCGAGACGCCGGCGAAGGTCGCGGTCAGCGATGGTCAGGAGCAGTTCGGTCAGTTCCCCGTCGAGGGCACGATTGAAATGAAACTCGGGCGCTTCACCGATGTGAACGCCGATTTCTGGGTCAACCAGATCGATGGCAACGGCATGGTCACTGCCAGCGAACGCCTGAAGCAGGAAAGCCACACCAAGAACGGCCAGCTCAACTACCTGGACAACGGCCACCTCGCCCTGCTGATCAAGATCACTTCACTGACGGCGCCTGCGCCTCGGGAAGCGCCTGAAGTCGTTCCGGACTGATTGAAGTCCTTATGTCCCCGCCTCTGAGTAAACCGCTGGCCTCCTCCTGGGTCAGCCGGTTCAAGGAACAAAGCCTGGAGCGTGGCCGCCGCTACGCCCTGGAAAACCGGGTGCGGATCGTGCAGGTCGGCGATGCGACCATTACCGCCAGTTGCGAAGGCTCTGGCGGCAACATTTATCGTCAGACGATTCATCTGCGCGAGTCAGCCAAAGGCACGCTATTGATGGTCGACGCCACGTGCACCTGCCCGGTCCACAGCAACTGCAAACACTGTGCGGCGGTATTGCTGCAAGTGCAGGAAACCCTCGAATACCCGGCAGCCGCCAAGGACGCCGAACTGCTGGAAAAACTCCAGGCCGTACTGGAAAACCGCAGCCCGAAAGCGCCGCCGCAAGTGCTGGTGGACAACGTGCAGCCGGTGCCGCGCCTGTGGCTGGCCAGCGTCGAGTTCAGCGCCTTCGAACCGCGCAACGGCAAGATGCAGCGTTACATCCAGCATCGTGCGGCGCTGTCTTTCAGCTACCTCGACGAATACGTCAGCGGCCAGAAAAACAGCGACATCCTGATTCGTCAGGAAGCGCAGACGCTGCGAGTCAAACGCCAGCCGGACGTCGAGCAAAGCTACCGCGAGCAACTGCGGATTCTCGGCTTTCGCATCGCCACTCGGCAAAGCAAGGCCCTGCCGGAAAGCGCCGGCGAACTCTACGAGATGGTCAACGACAGCGCCTGGCTGACGTTCACCCTGAACGATCTGCCGAAGCTGCGCACCCAAGGCTGGGAATTGCTGGTCGACGATGAATTCGGTTTCGACCTCACGGCCGTGGACGACTGGTACGCCACGGTCGAGCAGACGCCAGAGCGGGACTGGTTCGATCTGGAACTGGGCATCATCGTCAATGGCGAACGCCTGAGCCTGCTGCCGATCCTGCTCAATCTGATGCGCTCGCACACGGAAATCCTCAACCCCGAACGCCTCGCCCGGCGACGGGACGATGAGTTGATTCTGGTGAACATTCCGCAACGCAACAGTGAGCACGGGCCGTTGCAAGTCGCCCTGCCTCTCGGGCGGTTGAAACCGGTACTGGCGACCCTGGGCGAGTTCTATCTGCAAGAGCCGGGCGAAACCACCCTGCGCCTGAGCAAGGCCGACGCCACACGCCTGAATTCGCTGGAAGGCATTCCTCTGCTTTGGGAAGGCGGGGAGCAGATCCGCAGCTTCGCCCAGCGCTTGCGCGATATCCGCGACTACAGCGCCGAAGCACCACAAGGGCTGAACGCGACACTGCGCCCTTATCAGCTCGAAGGCTTGAGCTGGATGCAGTCGTTGCGACAACTTGAGGTGGGCGGGATTCTCGCGGACGACATGGGCCTGGGCAAAACCCTACAGACCCTGGCGCATATTCTCAGCGAGAAAAACGCCGGACGCCTGGATCGACCCTGCATGGTGGTAATGCCCACCAGCCTGATCCCCAACTGGCTGGACGAAGCGGCACACTTTACGCCACAGCTCAAAGTGGTGGCCCTGTACGGCGCCAGCCGCAAAAAGCATTTTGAGCATCTGGCTGATTACGACCTGATCCTCACGACCTATGCGCTGCTGCCCAAGGATGTCGAGCGTCTCGCACAGCAACCGCTGCATGTATTGGTGCTGGACGAGGCGCAATACATCAAGAACCCGAACAGCAAAGCAGCTCAGGCTGCCCGCGAGCTGAACGCCCGTCAGCGCCTGTGCCTGAGCGGTACGCCGCTGGAAAACCACTTGGGCGAACTGTGGTCGCTGTTTCACTTCCTGCTGCCCGGATGGCTCGGCGACGTCAAAAGCTTCAACGCCGATTACCGTGTACCGATCGAAAAGCGCGCCAGCGAAGTCAGACTTCAACACCTCAACGGTCGGATCAAACCCTTCCTGCTGCGCCGCACCAAGGAACAGGTCGCGACCGAGTTGCCGCCGAAAACCGAGATCATCCACTGGGTCGATCTCAACGAGGCCCAGCGGGACGTTTACGAAACCATGCGCCTGGCCATGGACAAGAAGGTGCGCGACGAGATCACTCGCAAAGGCGTGGCGCGCAGCCAGATCATCATTCTCGAAGCACTGCTCAAGCTGCGTCAGGTCTGCTGCGATTTGCGCCTGGTCAACGACGCCACCCTGCCCGCTCGCGGCAGCACCTCGGGCAAGCTCGACAGCCTGATGGAAATGCTCGAGGAGTTGTTTGAGGAAGGACGGCGGATTCTGTTGTTCTCGCAGTTCACTTCGATGCTGTCATTGATCGAGGACGAGCTGAAAAAGCGCAATGTCCCCTATGCATTGCTGACCGGGCAAACCCGGGATCGGCGCACACCGGTGAAGGAATTCCAGAGCGGCAAGCGTCAGATCTTTCTCATCAGCCTGAAAGCTGGCGGCGTGGGCCTGAACCTGACGGAAGCGGACACCGTGATTCACTACGATCCGTGGTGGAACCCGGCGACCGAAAACCAGGCGACCGACCGTGCGTATCGCATTGGCCAGGAGAAGCCCGTGTTCGTCTACAAGATGATTGCCCGGGGCACGGTCGAGGAGAAGATTCAGCATCTGCAGAAGGAAAAATCCGACCTGGCGGCCGGCGTGCTGGACGGGCGCAAGGCCGGAGACTGGAAGTTGCAGAGTGATGATATCGAGGCGCTGTTTGCGCCGCTGCCGGACAAGTTTGAAAAGCGCTGAGATCCCTCAGCGCTTTTTCATTCAAGTCATTGCGGAGCCAGACTCAGCCCTTGAGCACTCGCGCCAACGTTGACTTCACTTTGCCCATGCCGTCATGCAGTGCCTGCTCGATCTCGGCCATGGTGATCACCGCCGTGGTCTTGCCCGCCGCCGGATTCACCACCAGCGACAGACAGGCGTAATCCAGATCCAGCTCGCGAGCCAGCGCCGCTTCCGGCATGCCGGTCATGCCGACGATGTCACAACCGTCACGCTCCAGACGCACGATTTCGGCCACGGTTTCCAGTCGCGGGCCCTGGGTGCAGGCGTAAACGCCTTGGTCGCTGTATTCGCAGCCTTCGGCGGCCAGCGCTGCAATCAATTGCTGACGCAGCGGCTCGCTGTAGGGAAAGCTGAAGTCGATGTGTGTGACATGTTCCAGATCATCGGCGAAATAGGTGTGCTCACGCCCGCTGGTGTAGTCCACGATCTGATGCGGTACACAGAAATGTCCGGTGCCCATTGCAGGATGAATCCCGCCCACGGCGTTGACCGCAATGATTGCTTCGGCCCCGGCCTGCTTCAACGCCCACAGATTGGCGCGATAGTTGACCTTGTGCGGCGGAAAGCGATGTGGGTGGCCGTGGCGAGCCAGGAACAGCACTTCCTTGCCGGCGTATTCACCGATCTGGACTTCAGCCGATGGCGCACCATAAGGCGTATCCACTGCCAGCGACTGACGAATGCTCAGGCCTTCAAGCTGGGTCAGGCCGGTGCCACCGATGATTGCGTAAACCGTCATAGCGAAAAATCCTTAATCGATCAGTTGTGCGTCTTTGAGGGCGCCGACAGCGGTCAGCCAGCGCGGATCCTGACGGTATTCGGTATTGGCGAATGCCTGACCGCGCATGCGTGCGATGCGCGGCGATGGCTTGACCTTCATGCGTTGCGCGGCACTCAGGGCCAGCTCGGCGGCAGCACGATCGTTGCACACCAGACCCATGTCGCAACCGGCGCTGAGTGCGGCTTCGATACGACTGGCGGCGTCGCCCACTACATGCGCGCCGGCCATCGACAGGTCATCGCTGAAGATCACGCCGTCGAACTGCAGCTCGCCACGCAGGATGTCCTGCAACCAGCGCCGGGAGAAACCTGCGGGCTGTGCGTCAACTTGCGGATAAATGACGTGGGCCGGCATGACGGCGGCCAGTTGCTTGCTGAGTCTGGCGAACGGCACGAGGTCGTTGGCGCGGATCTCTTCGAGGCTACGCTCGTCATTGGGGATTGCGACGTGGGAGTCGGCTTCCGCCCAGCCGTGGCCGGGGAAGTGCTTGCCGGTAGCCGCCATGCCGGCACTGTTCATACCTTTGATGAACGCACCGGCGAGCAGTGCTGCACGCTCCGGATCGCCTTCGAATGAACGAGTGCCAACCACGGCGCTGCGCTGGTAATCCAGGTCCAGCACGGGGGCAAAGCTCAGATCGAGGCCGACCGCAAGTACTTCTGTAGCCATGATCCAGCCGCATTGCTCGGCCAGATATTCGGCATTCGGGTTGTCGGCAATCGCCCGCATGGCCGGCAGACGCACGAAGCCCTGACGCAGACGCTGGACGCGACCGCCTTCCTGGTCCACCGCCAGCAGCAGATCCGGGCGAATGGCACGGATCGCCGCGCTCAGCTCGCGCACCTGACGCGGGTGCTCGATATTACGGGCAAAAATGATCAGGCCGCCCACTTCGGGCTGGCGCAACAATTGGCGATCTTCGGCCGTCAGCCAGGTACCGGCGACGTCCACCATCAACGAGCCTTGCAGGCCAGCAGTCATAGAGATTCCTTGAAAACGAAAAACCCGTCGCCCATGAAACCACTACCAGAGGCATTGCCCGGCAGGTTGGTGATTTCAATGAGTAACGGGTTCAAAACGAGAGTCGGCATGGGCGGCTAGCTTAGCGGATGTCCGCTGCCACGCCCACCCATGGACGGTTAAACCTTGGCCGGTGCCGGTGTCGATTTGCTGCGAGGACGCAACTGCGCGGTGGCCATTGCGGTATCGGTGACGCCGGTTTCGGCACGCATGCCGGCGGCCAGGAACGGCACCATCAGACGCATCACCTGCTCGATGGAGGTGTTGACGCCGAAATCGGTCTCGGCAATCGCGCGCAGGGCCTTGATACCCGACATGCTGAATGCCGCTGCGCCGAGCATGAAGTGCACGCGCCAGAACAGTTCGATAGGAGGAATACGTGGCGCCGCTTCGTTTACCAGCAGCATGTAGCGGCGGAAAACCTTGCCGTACATGTCTTCCAGATAACGGCGCAAGTGGCCCTGGCTCTGGCTGAATGCAAGACCGAGCAAGCGCATGAAGATCGACAGATCGTTGCCGCTGCGTGGCTGCACCACCAGCGCCTGCTCGACGAGGATTTCCAGCAGCTCTTCAAGCGAAGGCTTGTTCTCTGGCTTGGCCTGGCGGCGCTCCAGCTCTTTATCGAGGCTGATGCAGAACGGACCGAGAAAGCGCGAGAAAACCGCCTGGATCAGCGCCTTCTTCGAACCGAAGTGATAGTTCACCGCTGCGAGGTTGACCCCGGCCTTGCTGGTGATCAGACGCAATGAGGTTTCGGCGAAACCTTTTTCCGCGAACAGCTGTTCTGCAGCATCAAGAATGCGTTCAACGGTTTCCGACTGGGCCATGGCTACTCCGCCTGACAAACACTTGTTTGAAACATACGTTTCAGCCTGTGCCTTGTCAAGCCTGCCGGTTCGTTTTGGGAATGGTCGGTCAGATATTTAACCACAACAAGGACGCCACATTAATCGACGCCGTCACTGACCGTCCGGCGGCCTGGCAAAAAACGATCATTGCCAAGACTGCTTCACTGTATATAATCCCAGTCACTGTATAAAAAGACAGAGCGATCAATATGCTTAAGCTGACGCCACGCCAAGCCGAGATTCTGGCCTTTATCAAACGCTGCCTCGAAGACAACGGCTACCCGCCGACCCGTGCGGAAATCGCTCAGGAACTGGGTTTCAAATCGCCCAACGCGGCCGAAGAGCATCTCAAGGCGCTCGCCCGCAAAGGCGCAATCGAAATGACTCCCGGCGCCTCTCGCGGCATTCGAATCCCCGGCTTTGAAGCCAAGGTCGACGAATCCACCCTGCCGATCATCGGCCGAGTGGCCGCCGGTGCGCCGATTCTCGCCCAGCAGCACATCGAAGAGTCCTGCAACATCAACCCGGCCTTCTTCCATCCTCGCGCAGACTACTTGCTGCGCGTCCACGGGATGAGCATGAAGGACATCGGGATTTTCGACGGTGACCTGCTGGCAGTTCACACGACCCGGGAAGCACGCAACGGCCAGATCGTCGTTGCCCGGATCGGCGACGAGGTGACCGTCAAACGCTTCAAGCGCGATGGCAGCAAAGTCTGGTTGATCGCCGAGAACCCTGAGTTCGCCCCTATCGAAGTCGACCTGAAAGATCAGGAACTGGTGATTGAAGGCTTGAGTGTCGGCGTAATCCGCCGCTAAAGGAGGCTTTATGCAGTTCCCACACGTACCTCAGCAAACACAACTGCCGTTGTTCGAGGCTTTTCTGGCGCAACCATTGGCCCCCATCCTCAAGGATGTAGCCGAACGCCCATGGAATGTCGAACCCGAAGCGTTCAGTGAACTGTCGCTGCGCGGTGCGGCCGGGAACTGCCTGAACCTGCTGGCACCGATACTTCGTGAATTGAGTGAGGATCAGGACGCACGATGGCTGACCCTGATTGCGCCACCCGCGAGCCTGACCCAGGCCTGGCTGCGGGATGCAGGATTGAATCGCGAACGCATCCTGCTGCTGCAGCCGCGCGGGACTCAGAGTGCCCAGCAACTGGCTTGCGAAGCCCTGCGTCTGGGTCGTAGCCATACGGTGGTGACATGGTTGAACCCGCTCAGCTCAGGCTCACGCCAACAACTGATCAGCGCCGCCCGCACCGGGGACGCTCAAAGCCTGAATATTCGACTGGGCTGACTACGTGCGCGCTATCTGAAGCGCGGGGCTTCTCAAAGGACAGAGAAGCCGAAACGAAGCGATAAGCGACGGGCGGTGCTCAATGAAGAACCCGCGGCCCCTCCTCCTTATCAAACTCGCCTTCAACCATTCGACCAGCCATTTGCACACCAACGCTGAGCATCGCCTTGGCAATTTCAACGTGCTGGCCCTGCAGAAATGCCTTGGCATCCTCGGAGAAATCCAGAGTCACCAGAGAACCCTCGTCCTCGGCCCTGCGCAGTTCGATTCGGCCGTCTGGTAGCTCGACAATTTCTAGAAAGGACGTTGGCATATAGGTCTGTTCTCCACGAAAGGCAGGGATTATATAGACATCATTCGGGATTCGCTCGGGATCTTGACCAGCAGCATGCATCTCGTCGCCGCCAGTCACGAAGCCATCAGCACTCGTTCAGGCCTTCACGGAAACGGATCGCCAGACTCTTCAGATTCTGCCGCCAGCTCTCCAGCTCTTCACGACTCAACTCTTCCGGGGCTTGCTCTTCATCCAGATTGACCGCCTGAATCAGTGGCTGGGTCACATCGCCTTTTGGCTTGTGTGGCACCCGTGGCGGCTGAAACAGCGCCGAATGTGCGGCCAGCAATTTAGCCAGCCAGGTTTCCGGATTACCCGCCAACTCGACCATCTCGGCCAACTCTGGAATCGCAATCGACTCAAGCACTTCGCGGGTCAACAGCGTTTCCGCTCGCGGCGCGTTAGCCTGCGGTAGGCGGTAGAACCCGGCAATTTCGTGACACAACCCCAGCAATGCTCCGTATAGATGAAACAGCGCCGATTCGCGCCCGGCCTGAATCAACGCAAGCGAATTCATCGCCCGCCCCTCTTCAGCCCTGGCCAGCGCTTCCAGCGACAGACCCGCGAAATAGATCTTCTGATTGGTACGGGTATAGAGCTCGTGGGCCATATCGGCACTCTCCGCAGCGAAATAATTTCTTAATACAGGTCGAACAGTGTCATGGATCAGCCGATCCGACCGCAAGCATTAAACAAAAAGGCCGCATGAAAACCAGAAGGTTGTCATGCGGCCTTTTGTGTTGAAGCCACCCGGTCAGGGCAGCCTCGGATCAGCGCTTGCTCAAGCCTTGGCTTTCGCCGGACGCTTGTCTTCAACGGTCCACTTGCCACCGTCGAAGAACGCTTTCCAGCCTGTCGGCTTGCCGTCGACTTCGGTCTGGACGTATTGCTCCTTGGTCTTGCGGCTGTAGCGGATCACCGCCGGCAGACCATCTGGGTCCTTCTGCGGCGCTTCGCACAGGAAGTGGTACTTCGGATCGATCTCGTCCTTGTGCGGCAGAATCTCGATCACCAGCGGAGCACGGGTCTCGCGGTTTTTCGGGAACTGGCTCGCCGCCAGGAACAGGCCTGAAGCACCGTCGCGCAGGATATAGGTGTCGTTGACCTTTTCGCATTTCAGCTCAGGCATCTTCACCGGATCCATCTTCGGCGGCGCCGCATCACCGCTCTTCAGCAGTTTGCGGGTGTTCTTGCATGTCGGATTGGTGCAACCGAAGAACTTGCCGAAACGGCCGGTCTTGAGCTGCATCTCGCTGCCGCACTTGTCGCACTCCAGGCTCGGGCCTTCGTAACCCTTGATGCGATAGCTGCCCTCTTCGATTTCGTAGCCGGCGCAATCCGGGTTGTTACCGCAGATGTGCAGCTTGCGCTTTTCATCGAGCAGGTAAGCGTCCATTGCCGTGCTGCAGATCGGGCAACGATGCTTGCCGCGCAGCACCAGGGATTCCGATTCACCCTCGTCGTCCGCAGCAATTTCATCGCCTGGCACCAGGTTGACCGTGGCCTTGCAGCGCTCTTTCGGCGGCAGGCTGTAGCCCGAGCACCCGAGGAACACACCAGTCGATGCAGTACGAATCTGCATCGGACGGCCGCAAGTGGTGCACGGGATATCGGTCATCACCGGCTGGTTGGCACGCATGCCGGCTTCCGGATTCTCGGCCACTTCGAGTTTTTTCTTGAAGTCACCGTAGAACTCGTCCAGCACGTTTTTCCAGTCGCGTTCGCCCTGGGCCACGTCATCGAGGTTCTCTTCCATGCCGGCGGTGAAGCCGTAGTCCATGAGGTTCGAGAAGCTCTCGGACAGACGCTCGGTGACGATGTCGCCCATCTTTTCCGAATAGAAACGACGGTTGTGCAGGGTCACGTAACCGCGATCCTGAATGGTCGAAATGATCGCCGCGTAGGTCGAAGGACGGCCAATGCCGCGCTTTTCCATTTCCTTCACCAGGCTGGCTTCCGAGTAACGGGCCGGCGGCTTGGTGAAGTGCTGGGTCGGGTCGAGCTTGATCAGCTTCATCACGTCGCCCTGCGCCATGTCGGGCAGGACATCGTCGTCGCCCGGCTTGGCAATTTGCGGCAGGACGCGAGTGTAGCCGTCAAACTTCAGGATACGGCCCTTGGCACGCAGCTCGAAGTCGCCAGCGGCCACGCTGACGGTGGTCGACAGGTATTGCGCCGGCAGCATCTGGCAAGCCAGGAACTGGCGCCAGATCAGCTCGTAGAGGCGCTCAGCGTCACGCTCCATGCCAGCGAGCTTGCTTGGCGTGGTGTTGGCGTCGGAAGGACGAATCGCTTCGTGAGCCTCTTGTGCGCCTTCCTTGCTGCTGTAGACGTTCGGCGTTTCCGGCAGGTACTTCTTGCCGAACTCGTCTTCGATATAGGTACGCGCCATCGCCACGGCATCGGCCGAGAGGTTGGTCGAGTCGGTACGCATATAAGTGATGTAGCCGGCTTCGTACAGACGCTGGGCCATCATCATGGTTTTCTTTACGCCGAAGCCCAGGCGGTTGCTCGCAGCCTGTTGCAGCGTGGAGGTGATGAACGGTGCCGACGGCTTGCTGCTGGTCGGCTTGTCTTCACGCTTGACGATGCTGTAGCTGGAGGACTTCAGCTTCTCCAGCGCCGCCATGGCCTGCGCTTCGTTGAGCGGCTTGAAAGCTTCGCCCTTTTCACGGGCCACTTCGAAACGAACGGTCGAGCCTTTGGTGGTGCCGAGGTCGGCATGCACTTCCCAGTACTCTTCCGGGATAAACGCACGAATTTCACGCTCACGCTCCACCACCAGCTTCACGGCAACCGATTGCACACGACCGGCGGACAGACCGCGAGCGATCTTGGCCCACAGCAGCGGCGAAACCATGTAACCCACGACGCGGTCGAGGAAACGGCGGGCCTGCTGCGCGTTCACTCGATCGATGTCGAGCTCGCCCGGCTCCGAGAAGGCTTCCTGAATCGCTTTCTTGGTGATTTCGTTGAACACCACGCGCTTGTAGCGGCTGTCGTCACCACCGATGGCTTCGCGCAGGTGCCAGGCAATGGCTTCCCCCTCGCGATCCAAGTCGGTTGCGAGATAGATGGTGTCAGCATCCTTGGCGAGCCGGCGCAGCTCTTCGATGACCTTTTCCTTGCCCGGGAGGATCTCGTACTTGGCCTTCCAGCCATGATCCGGATCGACACCCATGCGCGAGACCAGCTGCTTGCGCGCCTTCTCTTTCGGCGACAGCGCTGGCGCTTCGCCCGCAGCTGCCTTGCCACGCTTGGCAGCTGGCTCCTTGCTGGCGCTAGCCGAACCGCTGGTGGGCAGGTCTCGGATATGGCCGATACTCGACTTCACCACGTATTGGTTGCCCAGATACTTGTTGATGGTCTTGGCCTTAGCCGGGGATTCCACAATGACCAGCGATTTGCCCATGGATCAGAAAATTCCTGAATTCTAGAAGTGAAAGGCGGTTGGCGCCTGACGCGGCACCGCTATATATAGTGGCTACAAGGTGAGGTCAAGCGCAGGGTTTTGCGCGCACTCGCCTTACGGCTTCGAAAAAAGGCTCGGTTCGGCTTGCACCAAAGCAAAGCGTGGGACCTGCTCGCCGTCAACCTCGACGGACTCCAGGAACATGCTCAAGGGACGTACCCAGAAGCCGTAATCGCCATACAGGGCTTGGTAAAAGACCACTTCTTCTTCGGTCTCGGAATGCCGCGCGACACTGAATACGCGGTACTGCGGACCTTTGTAATGTTGGTAGAGCCCAGGTTGTATCGGCACGCTTCGGCCCTCACTCAAATTTTTTCAAAATAAATACAAAAATAAATCCGCAAAAACAAAAACCGGGGCACTTGGCCCCGGCTTCCATCGACGAGACGCTTAAACGCGTTCGAAGACGGTGGAGATGCCTTGGCCGAGGCCAATGCACATGGTGGCCACCCCGAAGGTGCCGCCATTCTGCTTCATCACGTTCAGCAAGGTGCCGGAAATACGGGCACCGGAGCAACCGAACGGGTGACCCAGGGCGATCGCGCCGCCGTGCAGGTTAACCTTCTCATTCATCTTGTCGAGCACTTTCAGGTCTTTCAACACTGGCAGAGCCTGAGCAGCGAACGCTTCGTTGAGCTCGAAGAAGTCGATATCGTTGATACCCAGGCCAGCACGTTTCAGTGCTTTCTGAGTAGCCGGTACCGGACCATAGCCCATGATCGCCGGATCCACACCTGCCACCGCCATCGAACGAATCACGGCCAGCGGCTGAATGCCCAGGTCCTGTGCACGCTGCGCCGACATCACGATCATGCACGAAGCACCATCGGTGATCTGCGACGAAGTACCGGCAGTCACGGTGCCGCCCTTTGGATTGAATGCCGGCTTCAGAGCCGCCAGGCTTTCCAGGGTGGTTTCCGGACGAATGGTTTCGTCGTAGTCGAAGGTTTTCAGGAAACCGTTCTCGTCATAGCCCTGCATCGGGATGATTTCGTCCTTGAACTTGCCTTCCACAGTTGCCTTGTGGGCCAACTGGTGGGAGCGCACGCCAAAGGCGTCCTGCTGTTCGCGAGTGATGCCGTGCATTTTGCCCAGCATTTCAGCGGTCAGGCCCATCATGCCCGAGGCTTTCGCCGCGTACAGGGACATGTGCGGGTTCGGATCAACACCGTGCATCATGCTCACGTGACCCATATGCTCGACGCCGCCAACCACGAATACGTCACCGTTGCCGGTCATGATCGCTTGTGCGGCGGTGTGCAGCGCGCTCATCGACGAGCCACACAGACGGCTGACGGTCTGGCCGGCCGAAGTGTGCGGGATCTGGGTCATCAGCGACGCCATGCGCGCGATGTTCCAGCCCTGCTCCAGAGTCTGGTTCACACAGCCCCAGATCACGTCCTCGACTTCTGCAGGGTCGACCTTGGTGTTGCGTTCCAGCAGTTTGCTGATCAGGTGCGCCGACATGTCTTCGGCGCGGGTGTTGCGGTGCATGCCGCCCTTGGAGCGGCCCATCGGAGTACGACCGAAGTCGACAATCACGACGTCTCTAGGATTCAAGCTCATAAGTTCACTCTCACTCTAGTTGGGGGCGCTTAACCGAAGAAGCTCTGGCCGTTCTTGGCCATTTCGCGCAGCTTCGCGGTCGGGTGGTACAGCGCGCCCAAATCAGCGTACTGGTCGGCCAGGGCAACGAACTCGGCAACACCGATCGAATCGATGTAGCGCAGCGCACCGCCACGGAATGGAGGGAAACCAATACCGTAGACCAGACCCATGTCGGCTTCGGCAGCGGTTTCGACGATGCCGTCTTCCAGGCAACGCACGGTTTCCAGGCACAGCGGGATCATCATCCAGTTGATGATGTCTTCGTCAGTGACTTCGCGCTGCTCGTAGACGATCGGCTTGAGCACTTCCAGTACCGACGGATCGGCGACTTTCTTCTGCTTGCCTTTCTTGTCGGCCTCGTAGGCGTAGAAGCCCTTGCCGTTCTTCTGACCCAGACGCTTGGCTTCGTAAAGCACGTCGATGGCCGAACGACGGTCGTCCTTCATGCGGTCCGGGAAGCCTTCAGCCATCACGTCACGACCGTGGTGACCGGTGTCGATGCCGACCACGTCCATCAGGTATGCCGGGCCCATCGGCCAGCCGAATTTTTCCATGATCTTGTCGATACGGACGAAGTCCACACCGGCGCTGACCAGTTTGGCGAAGCCGCCGAAGTACGGGAACAGTACGCGGTTGACCAGGAAGCCCGGGCAGTCGTTGACGACGATCGGGTTCTTGCCCATTTTCTTGGCGTAGGCAACGGTGGTGGCAACAGCCAGCTCGCTGGACTTCTCGCCACGGATCACTTCCACCAGCGGCATCATGTGCACCGGGTTGAAAAAGTGCATGCCGACGAAGTTTTCCGGACGCTTGAGGGCTTTGGCCAGCAGACTGATGGAGATGGTCGAGGTGTTGGACGCGAGGATGGTGTCCTCTTTGACCTGAGCTTCGACTTCCGCCAGAACGGCTTGCTTGACCTTCGGGTTCTCGACCACGGCTTCAACGACCAGGTCAACGTGACCGAAATCGCCGTAGGACAGGGTCGGACGAATGCCGTTGAGCACTTCAGCCATCTTCGCGGCAGTCATGCGGCCTTTATCAACGCGGCCGACCAGCAGCTTGGCGGCTTCCGCCAGACCTTGCTCGATGCCGTGTTCGTTGATGTCCTTCATCAGGATCGGCGTACCCTTGGAGGCCGACTGATAGGCGATACCGCCACCCATGATGCCGGCGCCCAGTACGGCAGCCTGCTTCACGTCCTTGGCGATTTCGTCGTAGGCCTTGGCCTTTTTCTTCAGTTCCTGGTCGTTCAGGAACAGACCGATCAAGCTCTGCGCGGCAGAGGTCTTGGCCAGTTTCACGAAACCTGCAGCTTCGACTTCCAGTGCCTTGTCGCGACCGAAGTTCGCGGCTTTCTGGATGGTCTTGATCGCTTCAACCGGGGCCGGGTAGTTCGGCCCGGCCTGGCCAGCCACGAAACCTTTGGCGGTTTCGAAAGCCATCATTTGTTCAATGGCGTTCAGCTTGAGCTTTTCCAGCTTCGGCTGACGCTTGGCCTTGTAGTCGAACTCGCCGGAGATGGCGCGCTTGATCAGCTCAACAGCGGCATCCTGCAGCTTTTCAGGGGCAACCACGGCATCGACGGCGCCGACTTTCAGCGCGTCTTCAGGACGGTTTTCCTTGCCGGCGGCAATCCACTCGATGGCGTTGTCGGCACCGATCAGGCGCGGCAGACGCACGGTACCGCCGAAGCCCGGGTAGATGCCCAGCTTGACTTCCGGCAGACCGATCTTGGCCTTGGTGGACATGACGCGGTAGTCCGCCGCCAGGCACATTTCCAGACCGCCACCCAGAGCGATGCCGTTGATTGCGGCCACGGTCGGAACGTTGAGGTCTTCGAAATCGCTGAAGATCTTGTTGGCTTCGAGATTGCCAGCAACCAGCTCGGCATCCGGCAGCTTGAAGTTGTCGACAAATTCGGTGATGTCGGCGCCGACGATGAACACGTCCTTGCCACTGCTGACGATCACGCCCTTGATCGAAGCATCTGCCTTGATGGTGTCTACGGCCTGACGCAGTTCGTTCAGGGTAAGACGGTTGAACTTGTTGACGGACTCACCCTTGAGGTCGAATTTCAATTCGACGATGCCACTTTCAAGAGCTTTAACCGTGATGGCTTTACCTTCGTAAATCATCAACTGATCTCCACGATATGGAAGCTGAACAGTACACGTCGGACGCAGGCGAATGGCTCGGCAGGACGCTTTTTCGTCAATGCTGACACCAATCCACCCGGCACACCCGCCAACGCGATAGTCGGGATTCTGTAGGAGCAGTCTGCAATACAAACGCTCAATTCATACGCCCGTTTGATTTGGGTACGCCACCTTCACGGAATTTCCGACAATTGTCAATCGCCCTAAATACGGGTTGAAATGCGACTTTGCGGTCATTTCTGTAAGACGCAGCCCGTCCACGCATGCTTGCATGTCAGGGCATTCATAAGATTAATAGTTAGAAAAGTCGCCCTAATTCACCGCAAGCCTTGTTTAACAGGCTACGCTGGCTGGACTACGAAGGAAAACAGGCGCACGTTTGCTGACCGGATGACTCCGGTTCAACGCCCAAAAGAATTTCCGGCCTGCCTGGCCAACCCCGCCCGATGAATCATGTCGGGCTTTTTATTGCTCGTCTGCCAGACGTTTCGCACCGTTGCAGTGCGAAACGTCGGTGTGTCATGCCAGCGCTTTCAGCGTGGCATCGATTTCCAGCAGAACCGAAGCGTCACCCTTTTCGCCCCAATAGAGCGCGATCATCTGTTTGTCGGCCTCGACCTTGAAAACGTTGCCCGGCAATTTTTCGAAATGATTCAGCAGCAGCGGTTCTTCACAGACTTCCTGCCACTGATTGACCCACACACCCGGTGATTTCTGCCAATACGTCCAGCACTCCGGCTGCTTGCCGCACCGTGGCCGATGGTATTGCGCGCACGGGTTTGGCGGCTCCTGAGACAACCAGTGCGGCCACTCCTGCGGCGCCAACTGCATGGCCAGCCCGATACGCCGGGCCTCCGTGCGCAAGGCTATCCGGCCACTCTGTGCACGGGACGGACGCAACCACGCCAGAGGGCTCAACACCACCAGCAGGATTGACACCACCAGCCAGACCGTCATATGTGTACTCCCGTTTTGTCATGAGCCCATTGCGTCACTTTGGAACCAATGCGCTTGAAACCAGCCATACTTAACAATATTGATCCCTCACGAGGAGCACCTCATGCCCTACCACCATATCCTGGTCGCCGTAGATCTGACCGAAGAGTGCGACCCTGTGATCCACCGCGCCCGAGAGCTGTCGGTGAGCAATGGCGCCAAGCTGTCGCTGGTGCATATCGTCGAACCGATGGCCATGGCCTTCGGGGGTGACGTGCCGATGGATCTGTCACAACTGCAACAACAACAGTTCGATCAAGCCAAGGAACGCCTCGAGCGCCTGAAGCACAAGTACACCGAACTGGAAGGCTCCAACTGCCACCTGACCTACGGCCAGCCACGCCAGGAAATCCACCACTTCGCCAAGGATCAGGAATGCGACCTGATAGTGGTCGGCAGCCATGGCCGACATGGTCTGGCGCTGTTATTGGGTTCGACCGCCAACGATGTTCTGCACGGTGCACCTTGCGATGTGCTGGCGGTGCACCTGGTCAAACGCTGACCCCAGGCACTTGTGAAAAGCTAAAAAGCCCGACGTCCATCACTGGACGCCGGGCTTTTTCATGCCTGGAAACAATCAGGCATCCAGCTCGGCCCAACGCTCCACCAGCGCATCCAGCTCAGCCTGCAACTGCTCAAGCATTGCAATCACCTTGGCCGTTTCGGCCGGCGGACGCTGGTAGAAGCCGGCTTCAGCCATTTCAGCCTCCACAGCAGCAATCTGCTGCTCTTTGGCGTCGATGTCGCCCGGCAAAGCTTCCAGCTCGCGCTGAAGCTTGTAGCTCAGTTTCTTCTTCGCAGCCGGGGCCGTAGCGACAGGCGCGGCAACCGGGGCCGGTTCGGCAGTGACCACCGCCGAATTCAGGTCAGCCTTGCCGGATTTGCTTTCAGTCACGCCCAACAGACGCGGCGAACCGCCCTGGCGGATCCAGTCCTGATAGCCGCCGACGTATTCGCGAACCTTGCCTTCACCTTCGAAGACCAGGGTGCTGGTAACCACGTTATCGAGGAATGCCCGGTCGTGGCTGACCATCAGCACGGTGCCGTTGAAGGTCAGCAGCACTTCTTCGAGCAACTCGAGGGTTTCCACGTCCAGGTCGTTGGTCGGTTCGTCGAGCACCAGCAGGTTTGCAGGTTTGCTGAACAGTTTGGCCAGCAGCAGGCGCGCACGCTCACCACCGGACAACGCCTTCACCGGCGTGCGGGCACGCTGCGGGCTGAACAGGAAATCACCGAGATAGCTCAGCACGTGGCGGCTCTGGCCATTGATATCGATGAAATCGCGACCTTCGGCGACGTTGTCGACCACGGTCTTTTCCAGATCCAGCTGATGGCGCAACTGGTCGAAGTAGGCCACGTCAATTTTGGTGCCCTCTTCCACCTTGCCGCTGGTCGGTTGCAGACCGCTGAGCATCAATTTCAGCAGGGTGGTCTTGCCGGTACCGTTGGCGCCGAGCAGGCCGATACGATCGCCGCGCTGCAGCACCATGGAGAAATCGCGGATCAGGAACGGACCGCCCGGGTGCGCGAAGCTCACGTTATCCAGCACCATCACCTGCTTGCCGGACTTCTCCGCTGTTTCCAGCTGGATGTTGGCCTTGCCGGTGCGCTCTCGACGCTCGCTGCGCTCGACACGCAGGGCCTTCAACGCACGCACGCGGCCTTCGTTACGGGTACGACGGGCCTTGATGCCCTGACGAATCCACACTTCTTCCTGAGCCAGACGCTTGTCGAACAGCGCGTTGGCGGTTTCTTCAGCGGCCAGTTCGGCTTCTTTGTGGACCAGGAAACTGGCGTAGTCACCGTTCCAGTCGATCAGGCCGCCGCGATCCAGTTCGAGGATGCGGGTGGCCAAGTTTTGCAGGAAGGAACGGTCGTGCGTGATGAACAGCACGGCGCCCTGGAAATCCTTCAGCGCTTCTTCGAGCCAGGCAATCGCACCGATGTCCAGGTGGTTGGTCGGTTCGTCGAGCAGCAGCAGATCCGGCTCGGACACCAGCGCCTGGGCCAGCAGCACGCGACGACGCCAGCCACCGGACAACTCGGCGAGGGTCTTGTCGGCCGGCAGTTGCAGGCGGCTCAGGGTGCTGTCGACCAGGGTCTGCAAGCGCCAGCCGTCACGGGCTTCGAGGTCGTGCTGGACGTGCATCAGCTTTTCCAGATCAGCGTCGGTAACGATGTTCTGGCTCAGGTGATGGTATTCGGCAAGCAGCGCACCCACACCGTCGAGGCCTTCGGCCACCACGTCGAACACGGTCCGCTCGTCGGCCACCGGCAATTCCTGCGGCAATTCGCCGATTTTCAGACCGGGGGCACGCCACACGGCGCCGTCGTCAGGCTTCTGGTCGCCCTTGACCAGTTTCATCATGCTGGACTTGCCAGTGCCGTTGCGACCGATGATGCACACCCGCTCACCACGGGCGATCTGCCAGGACACCTTGTCCAACAACGGCATCGCGCCGAATGCAAGGGACACATCGCTGAATTTGAGCAGGGTCATGAGCTTCTCCAAAAACCGGGCGCGCATTCTACCTGAATCGAGGGCCGAACAGGCCGGCAATTTCGCCGCTGACGTACTCTGCACAACATTTGTTGCGAACTTGTGCCGCAAGGCCGGCAAAGCTTTCGCCGTCTGCTGGCAAAAGGCTAAGCTACAGACAATTCAGTGCCGCCCACGCTGGCACTTGTCATGATTTCTCTGCCCGGATGTCTCATGCGCAGTCGCCTTCTCAGTGTTTTGTCCTGTTTGCTACTCACCGCCGCTGCTGCTCAATCCGCCCAGGCGGTGGACCTGTCCACCCAGCGCCAGTATTACGATGAGGCCAAGCGCGCCCTGGCCAAGGGCGACACCGGCCCGTATTTCCGTTACAGCCAGGCGCTCGCCGATTATCCGCTGGAGCCGTATCTGGCCTATGACGAACTGACCGCCCGCCTGAAGACCGCCAGCAACGCGGAAATCGAGAAATTCCTCGCCGAACACGGTGACCTGCCCCAGGCCAACTGGATGAAGCTGCGCTGGTTGCGCTGGCTCGCCGACCGTGGCGACTGGGCGACCTTCGTCAAGTATTACGACCCGAAACTCAACTTCACCGAACTGGACTGCCTGAACGCGCAGTACCAGATCAGCAGCGGCCACAAGGCCGAGGGTTACGCCAATGCCGACAAACTGTGGCTGACCGGCAAATCGCAACCCGCCGCGTGTGACGCGCTGTTCGGGATCTGGGCCGCCGACGGCCAGTTGACCGAGCAAAAACGCTGGGAGCGCACCAAACTCGCCGCCCAGGCGCGTAACTATCCGTTGGCCAACAGCCTGGTCAACGGCCTGACCACACTGTCCCCACGCGGGCGTCTGCTGGTGGATGTGGCGCAGAAACCTGAACTGCTCAACCAGCCATCGCGCTTCACCCCGGCCGACGAACCGATGTCGGACATCGTCAGCCTCGGCCTGCGTCGTCTGGCCCGTCAGGATCCGGACAAGGCCATGGATCTGCTTGATGGCTACGCCAGCAGCATGCATTTCTCGCGGGATGAAAAAGTCGCCATCGCCCGGGAAATCGGCCTGACCCTGGCCCGTCGCTTCGACAGCCGCGCGCTGGACGTGATGACCAAATATGACCCGGAACTGCGCGACAACACAGTTTCCGAATGGCGCCTGCGCCTGCTGCTGCGCCTGGCGCGCTGGGACGATGCCTATCAGTTGACCCGCCGCCTGCCGCAGGATCTGGCCACCACCAACCGCTGGCGTTACTGGCAGGCCCGGAGCCTGGAACTGGCGCAACCGCAGAACCCGGAAGCACAGACGCTGTACAAGAGCCTCGCACGGGAGCGGGATTTCTACGGTTTCCTGGCTGCCGATCGTTCACAGCTGCCCTATTCGCTGGTCAACAAGCCGCTGGTACTCAGCCAGGCCACCATCAATAAGGTGCGCAACACCCCCGGCGTGCGCCGCGCGCTGGAATTCCACGCCCGTGGGCAGATCGTCGACGGACGTCGCGAGTGGTACCACGTCAGCCGCCATTTCAACCGCGACGAGATGGTCGCCCAGGCCAAACTGGCCTACGACCTGAAGTGGTACTTCCCGGCAATCCGCACCATCAGCCAGGCCCAGTATTGGGATGACCTGGACATCCGCTTCCCGATGGCCCACCGCGACACCCTCGTGCGTGAAGCCAAGGTCCGTGGCCTGCACTCGAGCTGGGTGTTCGCCATTACCCGTCAGGAAAGCGCCTTCATGGACGACGCCCGCTCCGGCGTCGGCGCCAGCGGCCTGATGCAGCTGATGCCCGGCACCGCCAAGGAAACCGCGCGCAAATTCAGCATTCCGCTGGCCTCGCCGCAGCAGGTGCTCGATCCGGACAAGAACATCCAGCTCGGCGCCGCCTACCTGAGCCAGGTACACAGCCAGTTCAACGGCAACCGCGTGCTCGCCTCCGCCGCCTACAATGCCGGCCCCGGCCGCGTGCGCCAGTGGCTGCGCGGTGCCGACCACCTGAGCTTTGACGTGTGGGTCGAAAGCATCCCGTTCGACGAAACCCGCCAGTACGTGCAGAACGTGCTGTCCTACTCAGTGATCTACGGCCAGAAACTCAACTCGCCGCAACCGCTGGTGGACTGGCATGAGCGGTACTTTGACGATCAGTGATCGTGCAAGGATCGACGTAAACAAAAATGCCCGCATCGAGAGATGCGGGCATTTTTTTGGGATCAGCAATTGGTTAACCGTGCTGCAACTTCACCAACTGAAATCTGCCGCTCGAAGTCAGCCGGTACTTCTGATTCGGGCTCCTCGGCGAGTCGGGATCAGTCATCTCGATCAATTCACCCACTAAAGCGGGTGTCAGGTAGTTCGCGCGAAAAGTAGCCTTGTGGACCAGACCCAGCGCCCCCATCAGCTCGTTGACACTGAGTGGAGCGCTATCAACGAGTAGCTGAAGCAGCTTTCTTACTTGGTCGGTTACTTGGTCGGTTACTTGGTCGGTAGAAGGCTCATTTTCAATAGCCTCGCGCAACGCCAGGTTCAGCGCATTCAGCATGTACTCCACGAACGGCGCTGATTCCGCCATTCGGTCAGCAGCCGACAACGCCGCGTAATAATCATCCTGCTGCTCGCGAATCACCGCCTCGACAGGCAAATACGCCAACACCGGTCGCCATTGACTGAGGATCAACGTCTGCCATAGCCGCCCCATTCGACCATTGCCATCGGCAAATGGATGGATGAACTCAAACTCGTAGTGAAAGACACAACTGGTAATCAGCGGATGCCAGTCCGAAGCCTCGAGCCACGCCAGCAAGTCGTCAACCAAATGGGCAATCCTGCTTGGCGGCGGAGCCATGTGGACCAGTTGTTCGCCACGATAGATACCGACTCCCGCTCGACGAAAGCGACCAAAGTCGTCAATCAATCCATGCATCAACAATTCGTGAGCACGCAGCAGGTCGGAACGATTACCGGGTTTCCAGTCAGTCAAGCACTCATATGCGGCAAAAGCATTGCGCACTTCCTGAATTTCCCGAGGCAGACCCAACACCCTTTGACCGGCCAACACAGCAGTTACCTGTTCGACACTGAGGGTGTTGTTCTCAATGGCCAGAGAAGCCTGGATCGTTCGAATACGATTCCCACGACGCAACTGAGGTGTCTGTCGCCCACTGTCAGCAGCCGAAAGCTGACCGATCTGCTCACTGATCTCTGCGATCAACGCAAGCATTCGAGGCGTCAGGGTCAACGGGGGTTGGTAGCGGCTCATATCCTTTCCAGATGCTTCTCAATGGTCGCCATAATGCCCGATGCCATCGAGCTCGGCAGCCATATTCAATGAGCTTTTTGCCCATCACTGAACTGCAACGCCGCCAACCGCGCATACAACGGATTGCTGGCAATCAACTCCTGATGCGTGCCGATCGCCACCAGCTTGCCCTGGTCCATTACTGCAATCCGGTCGGCGTTTTTCACCGTGGCCAAGCGGTGGGCGATTACCAGCGTGGTGCGGTTCTGCATCAGGCTGGGCAGGGCTTGCTGGATCAGGTGTTCGCTCTGGGCGTCGAGGGCGCTGGTGGCTTCGTCCAGCAGCAGGATCGGTGCGTCGACCAGCAACGCCCGGGCGATGGCCAGGCGCTGGCGTTGTCCACCTGACAGGCCGAGACCACCGTCGCCCAGATGGGTCTGGTAGCCGTCGGGCATTTGTTCGATGAAGTCGTGGGCGTGGGCGATTTTCGCGGCTTCCTGCACCTGCTCCAGGGTGGCGTTCGGGCAACCGTAGCGAATGTTTTCTTCGACGCTGCCGAAGAACAGCGCCGGAGTCTGCGAAACCAGCGCGAAACAGCGGCGCAAGTCCAGGGGATCAAGACTCGTCAGCGGCACGCCATCGATCAGGATTTGCCCTTCGCGTGGATCGTAGAAACGCAGCAACAAGTCATACACCGTGGACTTGCCCGCACCGGACGGACCTACAAGCGCAAGGGTTTCGCCCGCGTTGACCGTCAGATTCAAGCCGTCAACGGCAAAGCTTTCGGGACGCGAAGGGTAGGAAAAGCGCACGTCCTGCAACGCTAGCTCGCCTTTGATCCGCTCCGGCAAGGTTACCAGCCCGTCTTTCGGCGGCTGGATAATGTTCTCGGAACGCAGCAGTTCGGCAATGCGCTCGGCGGCGCCCGCTGCGCGCTGCAATTCGCCGATCACTTCGCTCAACGTGCCAAACGCACTGCCGACGATCAGGCTGTAGAACACGAACGCCGCCAGCTCACCGGCAGAAATTCGTCCGGCAATCACATCCATCCCGCCGACCCACAACATCACCGCGACGGCACCGAGCACCAGCACGATCACCAGCGTAATCAGCCAGGCCCGCTGGAAAATCCGTTTGCGTGCGGTTTCGAACGCCTGCTCGACGGTGCCGGCGAAGCGTTGTTCGTCCTGAACCTGATGGTTGTAGGCCTGAACGGTCTTGATCTGGCCAAGGGTTTCCGAGACATAGCTGCCAATGTCGGCGATCCGGTCCTGGCTCAATCGCGAGAGATTTCGCACACGTCGCCCGAAAATCAGGATCGGCGCAATCACCAGTGGCAGCGCAATCACCACGATACTGGTGAGCTTGGCATTGGTGATGAACAGCAGCACGACACCGCCAATGACCATCAGCAGATTGCGCAGGAACAGCGACAGCGACGAACCGATCACCGATTGCAGCAACGTCGTGTCAGCGGTCAGGCGCGACTGGATTTCCGAACTGCGGTTGTCCTCGTAGAACCCGGGATGCAGGTACACCAGATGGTTGAACACCTGCCGACGAATGTCGGCCACCACCCGCTCGCCGATCCATGACACCAGATAAAACCGGGCAAAAGTGCCGACCGCGAGCCCCAGCACCAAGAGCATGAACAGGCCAATGGACTGGTTGAGCAAATGCGGCGACTGGGTCATGAAACCCTGATCGACCAGCAGCTTGATGCCCTGCCCCATCGATAAAGTGATGCCGGCCGTGACGATCAGCGCGAGCAGTGCGCCGAAGGCCTGCCATCGATAAGGGGCGAGAAAATGACTGGTCAGGCGCAAGGCCCGGCGGTGTCGCGAGGAGAGCATCGGGATCATTCAGGTTCACGTCGTGTGCTGATTAATGGGGCCAGCCTGGACACTCAATGGGGTGGAACTCTGCAAATCACAATGAGTCAGGTTAATTATGACCGGCCAGACTACCCCCTAGATGCTATCGGTCTAATGTCCGGGTTGAGACGAACGGTCATTTCTGCTTGAGTGAAGATACCGTTCCGGAAAGATCGAAGGGAGTTGTCACAGCCTGGTCACCTGACGGTTTTATTGTGCTTACACAACCTGATGAGGAGACAGGCCATGTCCTTGCAACACAGCAGCGACGACAAGATTCAAGTGATCCGCACCAAGCCCGGCCAACCTCTGGGTTGCTCGATTATCGATAAGGATGGGCGTGAAGTGCCAATCACTGAAGACATGATCCAGAACGCTTGCCGCGAACTGGAGAAGCGATTGGTCAAGCCTGCCGAACAAAAGTGATGTAGCCACCGTCTTCCTGACCCGGCCCCTGCAGGCCGGGTTTTTTCTGCCCGCGGTTTATACGGCCACAGCGCCCAGCGCCGTCACGATCTGCCGCAGGGCCGGCGAATCACCGTCAATCCGCACCTTCAGCCCTTCGATCTCGCGCCGTACCGGATACTGCTTGCGCAACACATCGAACGCCGCACGTTGCTCGCCAACACTACCCAACAGGGTGCGACGGAAATCCGCATCGTCCCGGCGCGGGTCATACACGCCACGGCACAACATCGCCAGCGCCCAGGCCGGATCGCTGTCGGCATGCAGGGAAACTTCCGACAACCACGGTGCCGGCAACAGGTCGCCGAGCTGAATGCTGGCCGGCTGACCGATGAAATCGCAATACGCCTGATAGATTTGCGCCGTGCCGCGCTGTTTGCCATCGAGGCTGTAACCGGCGATATGCGGAGTCGCCAGCACACAGAGTTCTGCCAAGGCGACATCGACTTCAGGCTCGGCTTCCCACACATCGAGGACCGCTTGCAAGTCTTCACGCTCCAGCAGCACTTCGCGCAACGCGACGTTATCCACCACCGGACCACGGGCGGCATTGATCAGCCAGGCGCCGGGCTTGAGTTGCTGCAAACGTTGCTCGTCGAACAAGTGCCAGGTCGCGCCTTCACCACTGCGGGTCAGCGGGGTGTGCAGACTGATCACGTCGCACTGCTGGATGATCTGCTCCAGGCTGACATAGTCGCCGCCCTCGGCCGCCTGACGCGGCGGATCGCAGACTTTCACGTTCCAGCCCAGCCCTTTCAGCACCTTGATCAAGCGACCGCCCACTTCGCCGGCGCCGATCACACCGTAGGTGCGCTCACTCAAATCGACACCTTCGATTTCAGCCAGAGTCATCAGGCTGCCCAGCACATAATCCACCACACCACGAGCATTGCAGCCCGGCGCGCTGGACCAGGTGATGCCGGCCTCGTTGAAGTATTCGAGATCCAGATGATCGGTGCCGATGGTGCAGGTACCGACAAAACGCACCTGGCTGCCTTCGAGCAACGCGCGGTTGACGTTGGTCACCGAGCGCACCAGCAACACGTCGGCCTGTTCGACCGTAGCCCGGTCAATGGAACGGCCCGGCACCCGGCGGATCTCGCCGAAACCGGCAAAAAAGGCATCGAGCAGCGGGATATTTTCGTCGGCAACAATCAGCATGGCGGGGCTCCTTGGGCGGATCGGCAGTGTAGGCGCTGGGACTGCGATGAGCCAGCAGGCTGTTCGATTACAAATCCGCAACAGAGGATTTTTCCTGACCATAACGTCAGCGGCGTAGAATGCCCGGCCTTGCGCATCAACCCCTGTGGACGCTTTGCCTGTGAACTCCGTAACCGAACGCCCTGACGCCGTTTCCCTCAACCGCCCTGCCCGGGTTCGCCTGGAGCTGAAGAATCTGCTCGGCCTGGCCCTGCCGATCATGATCGCGCAGCTGGCAACCACCGCCATGGGCTTCGTCGATGCGGTGATGGCCGGGCGCGTCGGGCCAAAGGATCTGGCGGCCGTGGCATTGGGCAACTCGATCTGGGTACCGGTGTTTCTGCTGATGACCGGCACCCTGCTCGCCACCACGCCGAAAGTCGCCCAGCGCTTCGGCGCCGGCACCCACAGCGAGATCGGCCCGATCGTGCGTCAGGCATTGTGGCTGGCGCTGGTGGTCGGACTGATGGCGACCGGCTTGCTGTTCAGCGCAGAACCGATCCTGCACCTGATGAAGGTCGATCCGGAACTGATCGGCCCGTGCATGCAGTACCTGCACGGCATCGCCAGCGGTCTGCCGGCAGTGGCCTTCTACCATGTGCTGCGCTGCACCAGTGACGGCCTCGGTCGCACCCGCCCGGCGATGGTGCTGGGCCTCTGTGGTCTGGCGCTGAACATTCCGCTGAACTACGTGTTCATTTACGGCCACTTCGGCGTGCCGGCCATGGGCGGCGTCGGTTGCGGCTGGGCTACGGCGATCGTGATGTGGGTAATGGCGCTGGGTCTGGCCGGTTACGAGCGCTGGGCGCCGGCCTACAAGTCGAGCGAACTGTTCAGCCGTTTCGACTGGCCGCAATGGGCGGTGATCAAGCGCCTGCTGGCCATCGGTCTGCCGATTGGTATTGCGGTGTTTGCCGAGTCGAGCATCTTTGCGGTGATTGCGCTGCTGATCGGCAGCCTTGGCGCCACCGTGGTGGCCGGGCATCAGATCGCGCTGAACGTCAGCTCGCTGGTGTTCATGATTCCGTATTCATTGGGCATGGCCGTGACCGTGCGGGTCGGCCAGGCATTGGGCCGTGAAGAACCCCGTGAAGCGCGTTTTGCGGCGGGTGTCGGCATGGGCACCGCGCTGGCCTACGCCTGCCTGTCGGCGAGCATGATGCTGCTGATGCGCGAACACATTGCAGCGATCTACACCTCGGATCCGATGGTGATTCACATCGCCGCGATGCTGATCGTGTACTCGGCGCTGTTCCAGTTCTCCGACGCGATCCAGGTGACCGCCGCCGGCGCCCTGCGCGGTTATCAGGACACGCGGGTGACGATGATCCTGACCCTGTTCGCCTACTGGGGCATCGGCCTGCCGGTGGGTTACGCCCTCGGCCTGACCGACTGGTTCGGCGAGCCACGCGGCCCGAGCGGCTTGTGGGAAGGCCTGATCGTCGGTCTGAGCTGCGCGGCGCTGATGCTGTCGATCCGCCTGACGCGCAGTGCGCGCAAACGCATTCGCATCAGCCGCTCGATGGGCTGACCGGCCATAAAAAAAGACCTGCAATTGCAGGCCTTTTTTTTGCCTTCCGATCAACCGGACTTCTTGCGAATCCAGTACAGATAGGTCCCGGCCTCTTCGTGCTGCCCCACCAGTTCATGGTCGAGAAACACGCAGAACTTGGGGATGTCGCGACGGGTCGACGGGTCGGTGGCAATCACCTTGAGCAGGCCGCCGGGCACCAGGTCACGGATGTGCTGGTGCAGCATCATCACCGGCTCCGGGCAATTGAGGCCCGTTGCGTCGAGGGTGCCGTCGACCGGCGTATTGATCATTTCACTCATGATTCACTCCTGAAACTGGCCGGCATTGTCGCCCAATGCCGGGTGTTCGGTCACCTGTCGCGCGCTCAGCGGGCTTTGGCTTTCTTCACGTCATGGCGGCGCAAATGGCAGGTCACTTCCTCGCGGTCGTGGTACAGCTGCTTGCAGCCGATGTCGACCTTGATTCCCCGGGCCTTGAAACCATCGGCGATGCGCTCCAGCAGACGCTTCACTTCGGCGTATCGCTGCTTCATCGGCAACTTGAGGTTGACCACCGCTTCCCGGCAATGCCCCTCGCCGATCCACTCTTCAAGCATCGCGGCGTTGCGCGCCGGCTTCTCGACGATGTCGCAGACCATCCAGTCCACTGGCTGTTTGGGCTTGAAGGTGAAACCGTCAGCCATCAAGTGCTGTACCAGACCGGTGTCCATCAGGCTTTCGGCCATCGGGCCGTTATCGATGGCTGTCACCAGCATGCCGCGATTGACCAGTTGCCAGGTCCAGCCGCCCGGCGCCGCGCCGAGGTCGACACCGGTCATGTCGCTGTGCAGGCGCTCGTCCCACTGATCCCGGGGGATGAAGTGGTGCCAGGCTTCTTCCAGCTTCAGGGTCGAACGGCTTGGCGCCTCACGCGGGAACTTCAAACGCGGAATGCCCATCGGCCACATCGCCGAGTTACCGGCATCGGCCAGACCGAGGAACACCTCTCGACCGCTTTTGAAGGTCAGCAGCAGGCGCGGCTTGCCGGCGTCGTCCACCAGTTTGCCGGCGCCGGTCAGCGCCTTGCGCAGCGGGCCTTCGAACTTCTTGCAGAAATTCGACAGTTCCTTGCCGTCATTGGTGTCGACGACTTCCAGCCACAGGCTGCCGCACACCGGGAATTCGGCCATGTGCGCGAGGATCACGCTGATGCGGTCGGTTTCCGGCAGATCGATGAAAAACCCGCGAGCCCATTGGCGCGGGAAGATCAGCTCGGCGAAACGCTGGCCACGCATCAGGCGCTCGGCGCCGTCTTCTTCGGTACAGACGAACTCGGCGCAAGCGGTCGCCGGTTTGGCCTTGGCGTAGCCGGCCACGTTCAGTTGGGCGGCGAGGTCGGAAATCTCCGAGCAGACTTCGCCTTCGAAGCCCGGCCGGCAATGCATGAATAGGGTGTTCATTCTTACTCCTGGGCAGAGGGCGATCATTCATCCCCTGCGCGATGTCCAGACTTGCGTCAAAGCAAAGCCTGTCACGAAAACCGGCGCATGATAGCCGATGTCGGAACCTTGGACTTGCCCATAGAGTCCAGTTATTAGCCAGCTACTGAAAACAGGGCTACGTTGATAGCTCTGCCCGTCCCCTCAGTCCGTAGCCGTGCGGACTCAAAGGAGTGATCGTAATGCCGTCCCTCGATAGTCTGAAATCCCTTAAAACCCTGAAAGTCGACGACAAGACTTACCACTATTTCAGCTTGCCGGATGCCGCCAAGACCTTGGGCGTTCTCGACAAGCTGCCGATGTCACTGAAAGTCCTGCTGGAAAACCTGCTGCGCTGGGAAGATGAAAAAACCGTCACCGGCGCCGACCTCAAGGCGATTGCCGCGTGGCTCAAGGAGCGTCGCTCCGACCGGGAAATCCAGTACCGCCCTGCCCGCGTGCTGATGCAGGACTTTACCGGCGTCCCCGCCGTGGTCGATCTGGCCGCGATGCGCGCCGCAATGGCCAAGGCCGGCGGCGATCCGCAGCGAATCAACCCGCTGTCACCGGTGGATCTGGTGATCGACCACTCGGTGATGGTCGACAAGTTCGCCAGCGCCAGCGCATTCGAACAGAACGTCGACATCGAAATGCAGCGCAACGGCGAACGCTACGCCTTCCTGCGCTGGGGCCAGAGCGCCTTCGACAACTTCAGCGTGGTGCCGCCGGGCACCGGGATCTGTCACCAGGTCAACCTCGAATACCTCGGGCGCACGGTGTGGACCAAGGACGAAGACGGCCGCACCTATGCCTTCCCCGACACGCTGGTCGGCACTGACTCCCACACCACCATGATCAACGGCCTGGGCGTACTTGGCTGGGGCGTCGGCGGGATCGAGGCGGAAGCGGCGATGCTCGGGCAACCGGTATCGATGCTGATTCCCGAGGTGATCGGCTTCAAACTCACCGGCAAACTCAAGGAAGGCATCACCGCCACCGACCTGGTGCTGACCGTGACCCAGATGCTGCGCAAGAAAGGCGTGGTCGGCAAATTCGTCGAGTTCTACGGTGACGGCCTCGCCGACCTGCCGCTAGCCGACCGCGCGACCATCGCCAACATGGCCCCGGAATATGGCGCGACCTGCGGCTTCTTCCCGGTGGATGACGTGACTCTCGAATACCTGCGCCTTTCCGGCCGCCCCACCGAAGTGGTGAAACTGGTCGAGGCTTACACCAAGGTCCAGGGCCTGTGGCGCCTGCCCGGTCAGGAGCCGGTGTTCACCGACAGCCTGGCACTGGACATGGGCAGCGTCGAAGCCAGCCTCGCCGGGCCGAAACGCCCGCAGGATCGCGTCTCGCTGCCGAATGTCGGCCAGGCGTTCAGCGACTTCCTCGACCTGCAATTCAAACCCGTCAGCAAGGAAGAAGGACGCCTGGAAAGCGAGGGCGGCGGCGGTGTCGCGGTGGGCAATGCCGATCTGGTCGGCGAAACCGATTACGAGTACGACGGCCATACCTATCGCCTGAAAAACGGTGCCGTGGTGATTGCCGCGATCACGTCCTGCACCAATACCTCCAACCCGAGCGTCATGATGGCCGCCGGTCTGCTCGCGAAAAAAGCCGTGGAAAAAGGCCTGACCCGCAAACCGTGGGTGAAAAGCTCACTGGCACCGGGTTCCAAAGTCGTCACTGACTATTACAAGGCTGCCGGACTGACTCAGTACCTAGATCAACTCGGGTTTTCGTTGGTGGGCTATGGCTGCACGACTTGCATCGGCAACTCCGGGCCGCTGCCGGAACCCATCGAAAAAGCCATCCAGAAAGCCGACCTGACCGTGGCTTCAGTACTGTCCGGTAACCGCAATTTTGAAGGCCGGGTGCATCCGTTGGTGAAAACCAACTGGCTGGCCTCGCCACCGCTGGTCGTCGCCTACGCCCTGGCCGGCACCGTGCGCACGGACATCAGCAGTGAACCGCTGGGTCAAGACAAGCAAGGCAATCCGGTCTACCTGCGCGATATCTGGCCGAGCAGCAAGGAAATCGCCGACGCGGTGAATCAGGTCAACACGGCGATGTTCCACAAGGAATATGCCGAGGTGTTCGCCGGCGACGAACAGTGGCAGGCCATCGAAGTGCCGCAAGCTGCCACCTATGTCTGGCAGGATGACTCGACCTACATCCAGCACCCGCCGTTCTTCGATGACATTGCCGGGCCTTTGCCGGTGATCACCGATGTGAAAGGCGCACGAGTGCTGGCGTTGCTGGGCGATTCGGTAACCACCGACCACATCTCCCCCGCCGGCAACATCAAGGCTGACAGTCCGGCCGGGCGTTATCTGCGGGAAAAAGGTGTGGAGCCGCGGGACTTCAACTCCTACGGCTCACGCCGGGGTAACCACGAAGTGATGATGCGCGGCACCTTCGCCAACATCCGTATCCGCAATGAAATGCTCGGCGGGGAAGAAGGTGGCAACACAATCTACATTCCGACCGGGGAAAAACTGGCGATCTACGACGCGGCCATGCGTTATCAGGCCTCGGGCACGCCGCTGGTGGTGATTGCCGGGCAAGAATACGGCACCGGTTCCAGCCGTGACTGGGCGGCCAAGGGCACTAACCTGCTCGGGGTGAAAGCGGTGATCGCCGAAAGCTTCGAACGCATCCACCGTTCCAACCTGGTAGGCATGGGCGTGCTGCCGCTGCAGTTCAAGCTCGATCAGAACCGCAAGAGCCTGAACCTCACCGGCAAGGAAACCCTGGAGATTCAGGGTTTGACCGGTGTCGAGCTGACGCCACGGATGAATCTGACCCTGGTGATCACCCGGGAAGACGGACGTCAGGAGAAGATCGAAGTGCTGTGCCGCATCGATACCCTCAACGAGGTGGAGTACTTCAAGTCCGGCGGGATCCTGCATTACGTGTTGCGACAGCTGATCGCCTCGTAAAACCTGCAAATGCAGAAACACCGCCAGATCGGCGGTGTTTCTGTTTGTGGGCGACACTTTTCTGCGGACGAAAAAAAACCCGCCGAAGCGGGTTTTTCCCAAGACCATTATCGACTCCCTGTCGGCAGCGATCCTTGCATATGGTCGATCATCCATGATCCTGAAACACTCCCTGTGCTTCAGTTGATGAGGCTAGATTACGCTGTGGATCCAATCGGCAATAGTCGAAAAAGCTACCAGCGCGTGTAAGACATTCGCCATAGCACCCCTTCCGAAAACCCTTAGACGTGTCGGGCATTGAGTGCAACAGCCGCCAGATCCGCGACTTTCAGCTGTCCGGCGGCGGCTTTCTGCTCGTCATCCTCCATGAACCATGCGGCAGACAGTCCGGCAAACGCCAGTACCCATTGCAGAAGGCGTTTTCGCTCAAGTCCCGCCGTTTCACAGATCACATCGACCTGCCGTTGAAAGCGTTCAAGATCGGCAGCCGTCGGCAGTTCCGGATTGCAGATCAGGTTGGCGTAGTCATAACCACGCTCGCCCCGCACACGTTTCGGGTCAATGGCCAGCCAGCCACGCGGGCCGAAATCCAGGACGTTGTCGTGGTGCATGTCGCCGTGCAGAACCACGATGTCCCGGGGCTCGGCGAGCAAGGTTTCAGCCATTTGCAGGCAGATAGAATATTGGCCGCCGTATCGGGCGGCGGCCACTCGCAGCGAGGCAAACCAAGGCGCCAGCTCCACCAGTGTTGGTGGCTTCGCAGGGCGCGGTGCATGCAACCGCGCCAATGCCCGGCACATGATCCGGGTGGCCTCGTCATCCTCGCCATTGAGCGCCATGTGCATCAACGAACGCCGGCCCATTGCCCGCTCCAGCAACAGGCCGTCCTCGTGATGAGCGAGCACCCGGGCGGCGCCATTTCCGTCCCACCAGGTCATCAACAGGTTGCCGTACTTTTCCTCGTCGTCCACCGCGACTTTCAGCATCGCCGGTACGTCGCCCTGACGCACCGGCAACAGCTTGCTGCCCGGCGTGATGATCGGAGCACCGTCGGGCACCAGCGCCCAACGCTTCAACCACGGGTCAAACCATTCGCTGTCAGCCACCTTCACGCTCGCGTGCCCTGTCGGTCTCGGCGAGAAAGTGTTCGAGCCTGCTCAACTGCTCTTCCCAGCCACGGCTGTCCATGTAATACGCTTCTTTCTGACGCACATCGGGAATATGCGCAAAACCTGACTCGGAGACCTTCAGCAGCGTGCCGTTTTCATAGTCCTGCAGCTCGAATTTGACCAGCGTGGTCGGTTCCTGGGAGTAATCGATTTTCGGGTTCACCGCATACGGGTGCCAGCGAAAGGAAAACAACTGCTGGGGCTCGACCCGCTCCACCAGCACGTTCCAGAGCACATGTTCATAACCGGGGTACGTGACCTGCCCCTGCGTCCACTCGCCGGCGATAAACCTCCGCCCTTCCAGAGCCACGCCAAACCACTGGCCAAACGCCTCGGCATCGACCAGCGCACGCCAGACATGGGAGCGCGGCGAGCGGAGCATGATTTTACGTTCAAAGCTGTTGGGTACTGGTTTCATACGTCACCTCCTGTTTTGAACAGTAGGCTTGTATGACCACATGTCCAATGCGAAGTTGTATCAAACGACTGATCGAAGTCATCCTTCGCCTGTCTACACTGCACATCTCTTCACCGCAAACAGCGAGAAATCCCATGTCCCCACGCCTGCTCCTGGCCCTGACGCCTTTTCTTTTCACTTCCATCGCCCACGCCGCTGTCGACTGCGCCAATGCCAGCGATCAGGCGACGATGAATCAGTGTGCCGGGCAGGAATACAAAGCAGCCGACAAGGAACTGAATGCGGTGTACCAGCAGATCACCGCGCGTTTGAAGGACAACGCCGAGGGCAAGAAGCTGCTGATCAGCGCACAACGAGCGTGGATCGGGTTTCGGGACGCCGAATGCAACTTTTCGGCGTCCGGGGTGGCAGGCGGGAGTGTTTATCCGTTGATTTACAGCAACTGCCTGACATCGGTGACCAAGGTGCGTACCGAGGCCCTGAAGCAGTATCTGAAGTGTGAGGAAGGTGATTTGAGTTGCCCGGTGCCGGGGGCCTGATATTCAGAACCTTTGAAGGCCTCATCGCTGGCAAGCCAGCTCCCACATTGTTTTGGTGTCGTTCACCAACTCCCTGTGGGAGCGAGCCTGCTCGCGATAGCGTCATCCCTGACACTCCCCATCAACGAACAAATATCTGCGCCGTAGTAATCGCCATATCCCCACCCGGCAACTTGATGCTGCCGGTCTGTTTCATGGTCTCGGCATCGAAGATCGCCACGTCGTTGAACGTCCCGGCCAGGTAGATCTTGCTCCCTTCCTTGTTGAACGAAATGCAGTAGTAGGAATGGTCCAGCGTGGCTGCCTGGATCAGCTTCTTCTGCTTGATGTCGTACTTGGCCAGACGGTTGAGCACGCCGAACATCAGATTCGGGTCCTTCGGCGAGCGCATGCCGCTGAAATAGATTTCGGTCAGCGGGCCGAAGTCGGTGGTTTCGGTCTTGCCGGTTTTCAGGTCGACGCTGAACAAGCCGTACAAGTATTCAGCGGTGGCCGGGTCCTGTTTCTTGTCCTTGAACTTCGCTGCCGTGTACAACAGCGAAAAATCGTGGCGATAGGTCTGCTGGTTCCACACGTAGAGCACGTCCGGCGCGCTGTAGTTCGGGCGTTTCCAGTGACGGCTGGGGATCAACACGTCGAACTTGCCGCTCTTCACATCGACCTTGTACACATCAGCGCCAGCGACATACAGCGTGCCGTCATCGCCGCCCTGCATGATCGTCAACTGCCGTGGCGCCGGGAAGCTGCGAACCGGTCTGGCGTTCATTCCGGCGTCAGTGGCGTAGACGTCCAGACGCGGCTGCTTGACCTCGTAGTGATCATTGAGCATCAGCGTCGGGTTGGCGATGGTGTACAGCTCCTTGCCGTCGTGGCTGACGGTGAAGGCAAACATCGACCGTGCCTTCTCGCCCGGCTGCTGGGTGATGCTGGCATGAAACACCTGCTTGCAACTGTCCAGCTCGACACCGTAAACGTCGGCGTAATGGTTGTTCAGCACGTACGCGGTCTTGCGATCCGGCGACAGCTGCACGGTGCCGGGGCCGAAGGCATCGGGCATCTTGCAGGTCTTGTACAAGGTGTCAGTCGACAGGTCGATGACGTGCAGGTTGTTCGGGTAATTGGTGGTCAACATGTACTCGTGACCGTCTTGCAGCGCGGTGTTTTCATCGGCCAGAACCGGGAGCGCACAGGCGCTCAGAACCGCGAGTGCGGCAAGGCCGCAGGCTTTGTTGAGGCTAGGCATGCTGGAATCCTTCTTTTTGTCCGGAAAGGTCACTTGTCTTTCGGGAAGACAGTGCCGAGGTTGCGCCAGTTGTCGTTGGACGCCTGGGCATCCTTGTTCCAGTCCGGGTAGGTGCTCATCATGTCCGGCACCTGGGCCGGCCACCAGCACGGGTCGGAGCAGCCATACAGGTCGGCTTCCATCGGCTGGCACAGCGACGACACCCCGCCGAACGCATCGATTTCCCAGCCCGGGTCGGTGGTCGAGGCACAGCCGGCGACCGAGCTCATCGCCACCACCTCTTCAATGCGGTTCTCGTCCGCGGCCTGATCCAGCTTCAACGCTTTGTTATTGATTGCCTTGAGATGTTTCATATCAGTGAGCCTTGCGCGGAGTGATGTAGCTGCTGATGAACGCAGGGTTGGCGGCCATGATCCGGGTGTAGACCTCGATGCCGAAGTCGACCCAGTCACGCATCAGTTCGCAGTAGTGATACGTCGGATGGGCCGGGTCGCCGTAGCGGGCATAGCTCTCGTGGTAGCAGCCGCCGGAACACAGGTTGCGGATCTGACAGTCATGGCAACCGGTGTTGGTGCGGTCCAGGCGCAGGGACAGAAAGTCGTTCAACTCGACCTGTTTCACCCCGCTGTGAACGTTACCGAAAGTCGGCAGCGACGAGCCGGTAAAGCGATGGCACAGGTTCAATTCACCCTTGTGATCGACCGCCAGCATCTTCAGCCCGGCACCGCACGGCAGGGCTTTTTTGTGGCCTTCATGGATGTCGGTGATCAACTGGTGCAGGTTGGAAAAACCGATGTTGCGGTGTTCCAGCGCCGCTTCCAGATAACGCCGACCCAGGCGTTTCATGCTGGCGAACACTTCGATCAATTCGTCGTTGGTCAGGTTGAAACTGCTGATATCGCCGGACGTCACCGGAGCAAATCCGACCTCGGCAAACCCCAACTCGTTGAACAGGTGATCCCAAATGGTTTCAACGTCGGTGACGCCGGTAGTCAGGGTCACCCGCGCGCCCACCGGGCGACTGTTGTAGCGCGACAGCAGCATTTCGGCCTTGCGCCGCACCACGTCATACGTACCCTGCCCGCCCACGGTGATGCGGTTGCGGTCGTGCACCGTTTTCGGCCCGTCGATACTCACCGACAGACCAAAGCGGTGGGCATTCAGGTAATCCACGGTTTCTTCGGTGAGCAGCGTGGCGTTGGTGGTCATCACGAACTCGACGAACTTGCCGGCCTCGGCAAACCGTTTCTCGCAGTAATCGACCATGTACTCGATCAGCTTGCGATTGCTCAGCGGTTCGCCGCCGAAAAACACCACGGTGAAGCGCTCTTCATCGGGGGATTCACGCAGCAGCATTTCCACTGACGCGATGGCGGTTTCGACATCCATCTTCTTGCCGGCGGACGGCTTGTCGAGGTCTTCCTTGTAGCAGTAGGTGCAGCTCAGATTGCAGCCAGTGTTGACGTTGAGTACCACGGTGTTGATCGCGGTGCGCTCGACGCGTTTGACCGCGATGTCCGGGGTCAGCGGCGAGCCATCGCTGACCAGTTCCAGCGAGATCAGCTCGCGCAGGGTCTCGTTGATTTCCTCGCCGTTGAACCGCGCACCGAGGCGCTGGATCAGGTCTTCCGAGGAGCAGCCAGGGCCGCGCAAAGCATCGATGATGGTGCCGGTCAGTTCATCGCTGGCGAACAGCGAACTGCTGGGGATATGGAACAGCATGCGGTCGGCGTCGACGTGCACTTCGTGCAGATTACGTTCGACCAGATTCAAGATAGCGCCCATTGCAAACCTCCTGTGCAAGCCCCGCCTGACGGGACTTGCGGTCATTCCGAAAAGTGTCTGAATCGCTGCTCTTCAGGACAACTCAAGGAATGGGTGGATTGTTCCAGCGTTGCACAGTGACGATCAGGTGGCCTTCGCCGGTCAGGGATTTCCCTGCGTCGTCGACGGCGGCGATCACCTTGAGGTTGCCGGCATTGTTGGTGGACATCTTGCGTGCCGGATTCGGCCCGGCATCGCCCGGGGTGAACACGCCCGCGTCGGTCTGCATGGTGCCGGCGAACTTGACGTCTTCGTCCTCCTTGGCGCGCTCGTCGAAGGCTTCGACCTTCCATTGCGCCGGGAACACGCCGATGCGATACGGCTTGCCGTCGGCGCCCTTGCCCCAGGCTTCGGCGTCGAAGCGGCCCTGGACTTTCGGCGTCGAACCGCCGCCCTCGCCGATGCGCGCCACCGAGAATTCCGGCACCACTTTGACCGAGGCAATCGTGCTGTACACCGACAGGCTCGGGCCTTTCAGGCTGCCGACGCTGACGGCGCGCAGGCCCGGCTGGGCATTGGCTGCGGCTTTGACCTTGACCTTGATCCGCTCGGCGTTCTGCTCGACCACTTCGACCACGTCTACGCCTTTGCCGAAATTCGGCTTGCCGCTCAGACCGCTACCGATCAGTGTCACTTCGGTTTCGCTGCCGGCCTTCACATAACCCGGCTGCACCGCCAGCAAGCGCTGGGAACCCTGTTTGGCGGCAACGAAGTCCAGACCGCGCTCATCGTGCTCGGCCTCGAACATCCGGCCCTGCATGGCGTTGCCTTGTGCAGCGAACACCTGACGCATCGTCACGCCATCGACGGTCACGTTGCCGCGCCATTCGTAGCCGCTGTAGAGGATCGCACTGCCATCGCCGTTGAACGGGCTGCCATCGGCATATTGACCTTTGACGGCAACCTTGAAAGTGTCACTACCATCGGCGGTAACGCTCATGATGCCGGCCAGTTCACCCTTGCCCGGCAGGTGGCCGCTGAAGCTCCAGTCGCCGATCAATGCTTCGGCTTTCGGCGCGGTTTTCACCCAGGCCTGCCACTCCGGGTTATCCAGCGGATAACGTTTGGCCAGCAGCGGGACCATTTCCTTGCGGGCGATATCGAACCAGTCGCGATCACGGGCCAGCGCCTGATACTCCAGCGACGGCCACTGGCCGAGGTGGAAATTCACCAGGCGCTCCCATTCCTGGGCCGGACGCCGTTGCAGGGCGATCCGCGCACCGGAGTGGCAGCGGCCGCACATCTGCGCGGTTTTCTCGTCGAACTGCTCGACGGTGTTCAACCGACGTTCCAGCGCATAACGCACGCCATCGGTTTCGCTGGGCGCCAGGCCCTGGGTGTCGGCCAGGTATTTGACCAGTGTGCGGCGGTCTTCATCGCTGATCTGCAGACCGTGCATGGTCTGCATGCGGGCGATGCTCATCAGCCAGCCTTCCGGGGTCTTGCGCTGATGACTGATACGGCTCAACCGGTCGCCGGCTTCAGGGGTATGACAGCCCTGGCAGGTTTCCTTGAGGATGGTCTGGGCGTCACGGGCTGCCAGGCTGTGGGGCGAATGCAGGGCCACGCAAGCGGCCACGGCCAGCAGGCTGGCGCTCATGCCTGATCGGAGTTTTCTCTTCATCAACGTCGAACCTCGCACGGTGCTTTCTTATTTTTGTGGCTTATCGTTTTTATGGTTTCTGCCGTTCGTGGCGATGCACGGACGGAGGCAAGCGAAACGTCTGAGGTGAGCAATACACGGAGCGTGCCAGCTTGCCGATAAGCTGTTCAATCAAGCAGTTACGCGCTCATCACAGTGTCGCGCCAATCTTTGCGTGGCCTCCCGGCGTCCAATTTCGCGACAGCTGTTGCAGTCTGAGACAAGCACAGTGCAGCGCCAAAAGCCCGGTTGCCGACGACTGACCGTCCGATATCAAAGTGCCTGCTACGCTTGCTGTTCGCACACTCCGTGCGTCACGCCTCAAACCACCGAAAACCTGAGGAATGGAATCATGGGATCACATGGACAGGGTCAAGGCTGCACCCATTGCGGCTGCGAAAACCCGGTATGGAATACGCTCAGACACACCGTCGACCTTAAAGCCTTCGCAGGCAAGGTCGCCGGGCTGCTACCGGAACCCGGCAGCGAATCGTTGATCTTCACCGGCGGCACCATCTACCCCCTGATAAACGGCAACATGGATGAGCAGGTCGAAGCCCTGGGCATCCATGGCGGTGACGTGGTTGCGTCGGGCACCCTCGCCCATGTGCAGGAGCGCATGAAGGCCAAGGGCATCAAGTACAAGATTCAATCGCTGGAGAAAAGAACCCTGCTGCCGGGACTGGTCGAACCGCACGCTCATATCGTGCAGTCGTGCGTCATGAGCAACTGGCGGGACCTGGGGCCGATCGACGACTTCACGCAACAACTGCGCCCCCTCTACAACTGGGACTACCTGGTGAGGCTCATCAAAGATGACCTGCCCAAAGACAACAAGACCTGGATTCTCGGGCACATGGTCGATCCGGCGCTGATGCCACTGATCGTCGACAAGAACGGGCAAAAACAACTGACCCGCTTCTATTGCGACGCCAGTTTCGACCCGGCTCAGGACAACATCGGCAATCTGGACAGCATCGTCAGCAAAAGTCCGTTGCTGATGATGAGCGCCTCCATGCACACCGTTTACCTGAACACTGCCGCGACCAACGCCGTGTATGACCACCAGTGCAAAAAGGATCCGGACTTCAAGAAGCAATACCCGACTGCCCAGGCGTTTGTGAACGCCACGCAAGGCGTCCTGCAGGAAGAGGCCGGGGTCATGCTCGCCATCAGCGCGATTCCGCTCATACAGGCGCTCGATGTGGTGAACATCTTCAAATACATGAAGAAGTACTTCGACAACGCGTCCAGCCGGGGCATCACGCTGCTGTACGACGCCATGGTGGATCCGGTATCCAAGGTGATTCTGGAAGCCTATGGCCTGACACATCCGCGTAATCTGCGCGTCGGGTATGCAGCGGCCTGTAATGGTGTGGATTTCAGCAAGATCGAAAAATACAAACCGGTGACCAAAGAAGCCGCACGACTTTTTTATCAAGGGTCCGTCAAGCTGATCTCCGATGGCTCGAATCAGGGCCTGACCGGCTACCAATCCCGGAAATACTGCTGCGATGCCACCTCCCCATATGGCAACTTCAACTTCGTCGACGCCGATGACAAAGAGCCAAAAACGCTGCCCGACACCTACGAAAAAACATTGAAGGAAGCCGTGAAAACCGGCTGGCCACTGATGATCCATGCCAACGGCGACCGGGCCATCGCGTTCACCTTGCAGGCTTACAAGGAGGCGTTGAACGGCCAGAGCGGCCTGGCAAAACGCCATCGCATCGAACACTGCTCAATGCTGAGCAATGACACGCTCGACCAAATGAAGGATCTGGGCATCTCTCCCAGCTTCCTGATCGGTCACGTCGGTTATTGGGGGTATGCGTTCGAACAGGCGATTTTCGAGGAACGGGCCAGCGAAATGCTCGACCTGTGCCAGGACGCCCTGGACAGGGGCTTGCGCATCTCGTTGCACAGCGATTGCACCGTCACCCCGTTGGGGCCGTTGCGCTCGATGGAACAGGCGGTGACCCGCAAGATGGAAGGCATACGCGACAAGAACGGTACGTTTGTCAAAGACGCAGCCCGACAACCCGTGCTCAACGAAGGGCAATGCCTGACCCGCCAGCAAGCGCTCAAAGCCATCACCTATGACGCTGCGTGGCAGTGCCATGCCGATGCCTTTACCGGTTCGCTGCAGGACGGGCATTTCGCCGACTTCGTGATTCTCGGCGAGAACCCGCTCGATGAAAAGGTTGCGGCTACCAGCATCCGTGACATCAAGGTCTGTGAAACCTGGAAAGGTGGACACAAGGTGTACACCCATCCCCTGCCCTGACCGATGAACGCCCGATCACCCGGCAACCACGCCGGGTGATCGGTTTCGGCAAATAACCGAGCCCGAATCTAGCGAACGGAATTATCCGGGTGAACCTTGTAACACCCACAAAACTCGCAAACCGTCGAACATTCAGCTTGCGTGTCGGCCTTGGCTGCCAATGACCCGGAATCACGCAGGGCAGCTTGAATTCGACGCTCGCGGTAAAACGCATACGTGATCAGCAAACTAAAGCCCAATGACCAAAAACACAGAATTAAAGCCGTCATGATTTTTCCTCGAGCATGGCAACTGCGAAAGAAGTGGCGATCAAGAAAATACTGCTTGTAGCCATCAAGGCACCTGCCCGAATCGTATCAACATCGGTCAGATCGCCGATCAACAGCGCCGCAAACCCCGTCACCAGAAATCCAGTCCCCACGCCTATCATGAAATTGGTTAGCCACCGAATGGTTAAGTTGTTCATCGACATCCTTGTGAAAACACTGACCCGCCAAATCCATGGCAGGAAAACCCTATACACAAAGCAACTTAGCTCGTACTTAATGCCTCCACCAGTCGGCAAAAACTGTCAGACGCGCGATTTTTCCTACTGCTGAAACGGCCCGATTTCGTCGAGACCCCGTCACCGCGGCATTGGCTTTGTAGGACGCGTATCCTGCATCTCAATGACTGTCGCGTTTTGAGACAAATTCACGCTCATTGCCGATCAAACACTTCCCCCGTCACCCCATGAAACGGGGCTGTGCGCGACCCTCGAGCATTTGGCACAACCATTGCGAAAGCCCCTCTCGATCCCATCGAACAACAAGAGGTTTCGCCATGCCCCTGCCCTATCTGCTCCCTGCCACCTCGGCCTTCATCCAGCGCCCGCCGCGCATGCTGATCGGCGGCGACTGGGTCGAAGCCGCCGACGGCCAGACCATGCCGCTGCACAATCCGGCCACCGGCGAAGTGCTGTGTGTGGTGCCTCGCGCCACACCGGAGGATGTCGACCGCGCGGTGCTCGCCGCGCGTCAGGCTTTCGATGATTCCGCCTGGAGCCGCACCCGTCCGCGTGAACGGCAGAACCTGCTGTGGAAACTCGCCGACCTGATGCAGCGCGACGCCGAACTGCTGGCTCAACTGGAATGCCTGAACAACGGCAAGAGCGCGGCGGTGGCGCAAGTGATGGATGTACAACTGGCCATCGACTTCCTGCGTTATATGGCCGGTTGGGCCACCAAGATCGAAGGTTCCAGCGTCGACGTTTCGCTGCCGCTGATGCCCGGCGATCAATTCCACAGTTTCATCCGCCGCGAAGCTGTGGGCGTGGTCGGCGCCATCGTTGCCTGGAATTTTCCGCTGCTGCTGGCCTGCTGGAAACTCGGCCCGGCGCTGGCCACCGGTTGCACCGTGGTGCTCAAACCCGCCGACGAAACCCCGCTGACCGCGCTGAAACTGGCAGAGCTGGTACTGGAGGCAGGTTATCCGGAAGGCGTGTTCAACGTGGTCACCGGCACCGGGATCACGGCCGGTTCCGCGCTGACTCACAACCCGTTGGTCGACAAGCTGACCTTCACCGGCTCCACTGCCGTCGGCAAGCAGATCGGCAAGATCGCCATGGATTCCATGACCCGCGTCACCCTGGAACTGGGCGGCAAATCACCGACCATCGTCATGGCCGACGCCGACCTGAAAACCGCTGCGGCGGGTGCGGCCAGTGCGATTTTCTTCAACCAGGGCCAGGTCTGCTGCGCGGGCTCCAGGCTGTACGTGCAGCGCAAGCATTTCGACAATGTGGTGGCCGATATCAGCGACATCGCCAATGCGATGAAACTCGGCAACGGCCTCGACCCTAGCGTGGAGATGGGCCCGCTGATTTCCGCGCGCCAGCAGGAGCGGGTCTACAACTACATCGAAATGGGCCGGGAAAGCGGCGCGACCATCGCCTGCGGCGGCGAGCAATTCGGGCCGGGGTTCTTCGTCAAACCGACGGTGATTGTCGATGTCGACCAGCAACATTCGCTGGTGCAGGAAGAGATCTTCGGGCCGGTGCTGGTGGCGATTCCATTCGATGACGAAGCCGATGCTTTGCGCATGGCCAATGACAGCCCTTACGGCCTGGGCGCCAGCATCTGGTCGAACGATCTGGCGGCGGTGCACCGGATGATTCCCCGGATCAAGTCGGGATCGGTGTGGGTCAACTGCCACAGTGCGCTGGACCCGGCGCTGCCGTTTGGTGGCTACAAGATGTCCGGCGTCGGGCGCGAGATGGGGTATGCGGCGATTGAGCATTACACCGAGTTGAAGTCGGTGTTGATCAAGTTGTAATGACTGGGCTCATGGCTCAGGGTTTGAAACCCTGAGCCAACAGCCACCCGCGAACGGCTCGCCCCTGCTCTAACGTCAACCCCGCCAACACCTGATCCGCTGGCTCATCGCACAACCGCCGCACCAGCGGCGCCAGTTCCACGCCTTGCACATGCCAGATCCCCAGCGGCTGATCCGCCGTGATCACCACCTCGGTTTCATCGACAAACCCGTCACGCAACACCGGCATCCGCTCGATGCGCAGCGCGGCAAAATCCGCTGCCGCATGGGCCATTTCAACGTCGGGCCACTGTCGCCGTGCTTGCCAAAACGGCTGATCGAGCCAGCGCTTTTCATCGGCATAAAAGTCTCGACCTATCCGCGCAAAGCGAAGGAACAACTGCTCAACTCGCTGACGGTGAAAACGCTGCGCCAGCAACGCCCGCTCAGGTTTGCGCAACAGTGTGTTGATCACCAATGGCGCCTGCAAAGCCGAGGACAACGACTGAAAAATCCCGTTGCCGGACAGCGGGTCCACTGCCATCGCCGCGTCGCCGACACGAATCCAGTTATCAGCGCAGACCTGTGACGCGAGAATCGCAGTGCTGCTGCGAGCGTGCAGTTGCAACGCCGATTCCTGCCCGCCGGCAAAGAACGCTTGAGCAAAATCGGAGGCCTGACGCCGCGCGCGGCAGTAATCGAGCAACTGCGCCTTACCCGGCAACCCGGCACTGGCAACGTCCACGGTCCATTGCCAATAACATTGGCCGTCGTCACGCCGGGCCATCCACGCCCAGCCATCCTCAAGGCTTTCCACGGCGCTGGCGGTCACACCCGGCGTACCTTGCCAGCGATTGAGCAGGCTGACCGTCTCCGGCCCGCGCAGACCTTTTCCGGATGCCGGCGCTTGTCGCCCCCGAGCTTCCACCAGGAAATCCGCCGCCAACTTCTGTCCGCCATCGAGTTCGACCTGATGGCCGTCGCCCGAGGACTGAACACTCAGGATTCGTCCTTCAATCACCTCGACCCCGGCCACCCGCAGATCTTCACGCAAACCACGATCGAAGGCCGGGCGATCCAGCAGAAACTCGATGTTCTGCGCATGCTGCTGACCATTCCACGAAACCTGTCGCCGGGACGGCAACGTGGTGTCCGCCAGCGCATGATCCAACCCGGCACCGCGCAACGCCTCCAGTACCCGTTGCGACACGCCTTCGAGCGCCGAAAACCGGCGCCATTCGCTGATCAGCGTCACGGCGTAACCCAGCCGTCGTAACCCCAGCGCCACCGCCGCACCGGCTGGCCCGGCACCGAGAATCAGGATCGGCGTCATGGACCGAAACGCCGTTCAGGGCCGCGATAGCGAGCGTGCTGTTTCAGCCAGGCGATGACCTCGGCATTGCTCGCCTGCGGGTGCGCCAGCAGATAGCCCGCGATGTGACCGCTTAACGCGGCGCACCCCAGGCTGGCGCCGGACTGCCCCGGATAGGTGCCACGAACACACGCGGCAAAATCCGCCTGCGCGCTGTCGAGCCAGGACCATTGTTCATCGGTACAACGGGCATCGCCGGTCACCCGCAATACTTGCGGATAACTGGCCGGAAACACCGCTGCGCCCTGTGCCGGGCTCGATGCACACAGCAACACACCTCGGGCCACCGCCGCCGCGCAGGCCTGGCGCAACAGGCTGCGATCCTGCCGCAGGCCCAGACTCAGATTAATCAGCCGCACGTCCTGCGCCACCAGCCAGTCAATGGCTGCTGAAATCTGCAAGGCGCTGGTGACACCGCGCTGATCGAACACCTGAGCCACACAGATCTGCGCGGCCGGTGCCCGGCGGCTGATCGCCTCGATCACCGCGCTGCCATGGCCAAGCGGATCGTCGCGCAAATCCGATTCCGCCAGTCCGTCCTCCAGCAACGAGAAACGTCGCCCGGCAATCACCTGCACTCGCTGCGCTGCCGAGTACCCGCTGTCGACCACACCGATACGCAATTCAGGCTTCATGCAGCACCGTTTTCGAAATGAGTACACCGTCGAGCAACTCGAAACGCAGGTCGGCATCGGCCAAAGTCGAGGGGCGGTGGCTGATGAGGATCCGTGTGCGCCCGGCAAACAAACGGTCGATGGCTTCGATCACCTCGCGCTCGGTGGCTTCGTCGACGGCCGACGTGGCTTCGTCGAGCACCAGAATCAACGGATCCTGCAACAACGCCCGCGCTATCGCGATGCGCTGTTTCTGCCCGCCGGACAACTGCTGGCCGCGCTCGCCCAACGGGCTGTCGAGGCCTTCGGGCAACGACGCGATCAGGCTGTCGAGTTGCGCCAGCCGTGCGACTTCAGCGATGGCTTCGCGGCTGGCGTCCGGCACTGCGTAAGCCAGGTTGTCGGCGAGGCTGCCGCGAAACAGCACGATGTCCTGACTGACCACGGCGATGCGTCGGCGCAGTTCGAACAGCTCAAGTTCGCGCAGATCCACTTCGCCGAGCAGCACCCGCCCGGACTGCGGATCGTGATGCCGTTGCAGCAGATCGATCAACGTCGACTTGCCGACGCCGGAGCCGCCGCTCAAGGCGACTTTCAGACCGTAGGGAATCGTCGCTTCGATGCCGCTCAACGTGCTCGGCCGCCCCGGATGGCTGAAGTGCACCGCGTCGAAACGCAGTTCGCCCGAGGTCGGAAACGGTTTTGGCGTGACCGGCGAAAACACCGTGGGTTCTTCGCCGCGCAACTCCATGACCCGACCGAGACTGACGGTCATGCGCTGGATCGCCACGTAAAGCCCCAACAGGCTCTGCACCGGCCCGACCGCCATCCCCAGATAGGTGGAAAACGCGATCAGCGCGCCGAGTTGCCAAGTGCCCTGCACCACCCAATAACCGCCGATCAAAAAAGCGCAGGCGCGGGACAGCGAGGTCAAGGTGCCGGGCACGGCCTGAGTGAAAAACTCGGTGACTTGCAGGCGCAACAACTGGTTCATGTAGCCCTGTCCGAGGTTTTCCAGACGTCGTGCTTCACGCTGCTGCTGACCGGCGGACTGGATGAATTTCATCACCGGCAAGGTCTCGACCATGAACGACGACATGTCCGCCGAGCGCTCGCGCAACTGCCGCACATCGCGCTCGACCTTGCGCCGCATCCAGCGCAGCCAGAGCACGTCGAGCGGGATCAGCACCAGCGCCAGCAGCGAGAGTTTCCACGACAGCGTTAACAGCATCGCAATCGCGACCACCAGGCCGATCACGCTCGATACCGCCGAGAACAACGAGTCCACGGCGAAGCGCTGAATCTCCGCCACATCACCGTCGAGCCGCGACATCAGATCGCCGATCCGCCGCTGGCCGTAGAAGCTTGGCGACAGCTTCTGCAAATGCCGATAAAGGTCGTCACGAAGGGCAAACAGAATCCGCCCGGACAGCCGCGTGTGCAGATAACGGTTGATCCCCGACAACGCCGTGCCGAGCAACCCGGCGATGATCATCAGCACCGCGATCATTACCAGCATTGGAAAGTTGCGCGCCAGCAGCCCGTCGTCGATCAACAGTTTGACCAGCCAAGGCTGCACCAGCACCAGCAGCGAAGCGCACACCGACAGACCGAGCAAACCGGCAATCGCCAACCGCTGCGGCCGCACGAAACCGTACAACCAGCGCAACGCGGCTTGCAGCGCCGCGGGGTTCTGGCTGTCGATCAGCCGCATGAACAGGCGGTGCATCACGAGCGCAACTGTTTGAGTTTGCGGTACAGGGTCGCGCGGCTGATGCCAAGGGCGTCGGCCGCAGCCGAAACGTTACCCTGATGGGTATCGAGGGACTGGCGAATCATCTCCAGCTCGTTCTCGCGAATGCTACCGGTCTGGGGTTTCTCGCTGGCAGAGAGTTCGTCGAGCATGCTGTCGGGCAGGTGATCGAGGGTCAGCACGGTTTCACCGGGTTCGCGCATGGCCAAAGCGGTGCGCAAGACCATTTCCAGTTGGCGGATGTTGCCCGGCCAGTGATAACCCGCGAGCAGGCGATTGAGGTCGTCGTGCAACACGGCGTTCGGCGCGTCGAGCTTGCCCAGCAAGCGAGTGACCAGCGCGGCGAAGTCATCGCGCTCACGCAGGGCCGGAAGCATCACGCTGATGCCGTTGACCCGGTAGAACAGATCCTCCCGGAATTGCTTGTCCTCGACCTGACGCTTGAGGTCGCGGTGGGTGGCGCAGATCAGCGCGACGTCGATGTCCTGCTCTTCTCCGGCCCCCAGTGGCGCGACTTTGCGATCTTGAAGAACGCGCAGCAGGCGCGCCTGCAAGGCCAGCGGCATGTCGCCGATTTCATCGAGGAACAACGTGCCGCCATGGGCTTGTTGCAGTCGCCCGATCATCCCGCCACGACGCGACCCGGTGAACGCGCCTTCGCGGTAGCCGAACAGTTCCGACTCGATCAGGCCTTCGGGAATTGCCGCGCAGTTCACGGCTACAAAGGGTTTGTCGCTGCGGCTGCCGGCCAGGTGCAGGGCACGGGCGATCACTTCTTTACCGGTGCCGGTTTCGCCGAGCAACAGCACCGGCAACTCATTGGCCAGACCTTGGCGGGCCATGCGCAGAGCTCGGGCATAACGGGCGTTGTTGCCGGCCAGTGCTTCCAGATCCGGTTGCGCCTTGGCAGTTTTCGCCACGCTGCGCGGCGGGCCGCCGAGGTTGACCGAGCGCGCCGGGGCTCGCAGGGTCTTGTAGAAAAATTCGCCCTTGGCGGTCTGCACACTGCCGACGCCGCCCTGTTGCAGACGAGTCAGCAATTGCACGCCATCGACCCCGAGGAACTCCTCACAGCGCTTGCCGACCAATGCAGAACGCTCGGCCCGCAGCAACTGACAGGCCTGGGCACTGACCGCCAGAATCTGCCCGCCGAGACTCACTGCCAGCAGACCTTGCCACGGCGATTCCAGATACTGCCGGCGACTGTGAAACGCCAGGACGATCTGATCGGGAAAACTGTTGTTGAACACTCGGCTCTCGATCTGGCTGACCGCCATGCTCAGCAGCGCGGTGCTGTCATGGACGCGGCCGAGCGGGCCTTCGCGGGTCAGGTCGAGAACGCCGAGAATTTCGCCCTGGGGGCAATGGATCGGCACCGAGGTGCAGGAAAAATCGGTGAGGCGGTCGAGGTAGTGTTCGCCGCAATCGATCAGGGTGGGCCGTGCTTCCACCAGTGCCGTACCGAGGGCGTTGGTGCCGCGTGCGGCTTCGCTCCAGCAGGCACCGAGGGTGATGTCCTGCAGGCCGCTGCCCTTGAGCCGGTCGGCACGTCCTTCGACCGCGAGAATGGTAGCGTCGGAATTGGCGAGGATGATCAGGCCTTCCTTGCCCTGACGTTCGGCCAGGTAGTCGATGGCCGGAATCGCCGCATCGATCAGCAGGCGATTGCTCGCCAGCAACACATCGAGACTGGCGCTCGATTCCAGCGCCAGCTCATGCTTGCCATTGAAATGCACGCCGTGGCTCAGGCTGCGCCGCCACGAAGCATCGATCTCCGCACGCAACACGCCATCCGGGACCTGCCCTTCGAGATGGAGTTTTTCCCGGGCCAGCCGGGCTTCGTGGTGAGACTTGGGATCGGTTGTTTTTATTAGAGTCATCAAGCGCTCCGGAGCGGTCCGCTTTGCGCTTTTTCACATCAGCGCCCTGACGCCAATGTTTACGTTAACGTCAGGGCGATGGCAAGCACCACAGGGCGCTTCGTCAGGTGGATCGTCTCAGCGCCGCCACACCTCGGCATTCACGAAAAACGCCCGTGCGTTGTCTTCGAGACTTTCCAGGTGATAGCCGCCTTCCTGCACGATCAGGCACGGCAGGCCGAGGCTGCGGATCCGCTCACCCAGTGCTGCAAAACCTTCGCGGGTCACGGCGACTTTGCTTTGCGGGTCCAGTTCATAGATATCGAAGCCCAGCGACAGCACCAGCACCTCGGCGCCGAACTCGCGCACCGCGCTCAACGCAACTTCCAGTTGCCCGAGGAAATCCGCTTCGCTTGAACCATGGGCCATCGGCAGGTTGAGGTTGAAGCCCTCTCCCGCACCGCTGCCGCGTTCGTCGGCAAACCCGGCGACGCCGGGATAGAAGTTGGTCGGATCGCCATGCACCGAAACGTAGAGCACGTCATCACGATCGTAGAAGATCTCCTGAATGCCTTGGCCATGGTGCATGTCGGTGTCGAGCACCGCGACCTTTTCGAACTTGTCGCGCAACACCTGCGCCGCTACCGCTGCGTTGTTCACGTAACAGAAACCACCCGCCGCTTCGGCCCGGGCATGGTGCCCCGGTGGACGGCACAGTGCATACGCTGCCGGTTCACCATCGATCAGCGCCTGCGCCCCGGCCACTGCGCTTTGCGCCGACCAGTAGGCCGAACGCCAGGTCTGCTCACCGACCGGGCAACTGCCGTCCGCCAGATAGCGCGCCGCCTGGGCAAGGATGCCGCGCAAGGCGTTGGGCTCGCGGACGAAGATGTTCGACATCACCTCATCGCCCCAGTCTTCGGGGATTTCCTTCCAGCGTGCATGCGCTTCCTGAAGGAACGTCAGATAAGGCGCGCCATGCACAGCCAGCAATGGGGCGAGGCCGGCATCGGCGGGCTGCTCGACACTAAAGCCCAGACCGTGAGCGGCTTGCACCAGACGCTGAGCGCGCTCGGGGACTTCCTGCGGCGTGCGCATCTGCCCGCGCGAGTAATAGCTGCGCGGATGGTGGAGCAATTGTTCGGGATGGAAAAAGCTGCGCATGCTTCAGACTCCTTGTTCGATTCGACCGGCGCGGGCCAGCACGGCGTTGAGCAAAACATCGGTGCCCTGCTTCACGTCTTCGGGCAACACATCTTCGGCCTCGTTGTGGCTCAAACCACCGACGCACGGGATGAACACCATCGCCGTCGGGCAGTAGCGCGCCAGATGAATCGCGTCATGCCCGGCACCGCTGACAATCGACTGCTGAGCGTAGCCCAGCGCATCCACCGCCTCTTGCACTGCCGCCACGCATTCGACGTCGAACGGCGTGGCCGGACTGATCCAGTGCGGGGTGATGGTCAGGTTCAGGCCTCGTCCATCGGCAATCGCCTGCAACCGGGCGCGGACTTGTTGCTCCATGGCGGCAATGGCGTCGTCGCGGTGATGACGCAGATCGACGGTGAAATTCACCAGCCCCGGAATGGTGTTGCGCGAGGACTTGTTGATACTCAGTTCGCCAACCGTGGTCAGGCCCTCCGGCGCAAAATCCGCCGCCAGACCTTCGATTGCCTGAATCATCCGCGCCACGCCGTACAAGGCGTCTTTACGCAGCGGCATCGGCGTGGTGCCGGCGTGGGCCGCCATGCCTTCCACACGCACGTCGAGCCAGCGGATCGCCTGACCACCCGTGACCACGCCGATGCTTTTGGCGTTGTCTTCAAGGATCGGGCCTTGCTCGATGTGCGCTTCAAAATACGCATCCACCGCGCCGCCCAACGGACGCTCACCGGCGTAACCGGTCCGCTGCAAGGCCTCGGCAACGCTGATGCCATCGGCATCACGTACCGCCAGCGCGGCATTCAGATCCATGATTCCGGTGAACACCGCCGAGCCGAACATGGCCGGGGTGAAACGCGCGCCTTCTTCGTTGGTCCACACGGCCACTTCCAGCGGTTTGCGGGTCTGGATGTTCAGGTCGTTAAGGCAACGCACCACTTCCAGCCCGGCGAGCACGCCGTAGACGCCATCGAAACGGCCGCCCTCGGGCTGGGTGTCGAGGTGGCTGCCCATCATCACCGGCGCGGCGTCCGGATCGGTGCCGGCACGACGGGCGAACAGGTTGCCGATGGCATCCACGCTCAAGGTCATGCCGGCTTCGCGGCACCAGTGGGCAAACAGTTCGCGACCGGCCTTGTCTTCATCGCTCAATGCCAGGCGGCAGCTGCCACCTCGGGCTGTAGCACCGATTTCGGCCATGGCCATCAGGCTCGCCCACAGGCGTTCGCCATTGATTTTCAACATGAGGTTCTCCTGAAATTCCGGGTTAGGCACGGGCCATTTCCGCGCGATGGGCGCTGGCGTGACGACGGGCGAGGGACAGTACGCAGACCAGCGAGATACCGGCGATCAGGCTGTAGAACACTGCCATCGGCCACCACTGCCCGGTGAACTTGTGCGCCAGCATCGTGCCGATCAGCGGCGTCAGGCCGCCGGCCACCGCGCCGCAAATCTGATAGGCCAGGGAGATCGCGGTGTAGCGCACGCGGGTCTCGAACATGCCGCTGACGTAACCGGCGATCACCGCGTAGAACGACGCCATGCACACCACCGCCAGGGCGATGCCGAGGATGATCAGCGGCGCCTGGGCCGAGCTGACCAGCACGAACATTGGATACGGCGAGGCCATCGCCAGCAGCGACACCAGACACAGGAAGCGCGTTGCCCCGATCTTCTCGGCAGTCCACGCAGCCAGCGGCTGAATGCAGAACTGAATGATCGCGACGAAGAACAGGCATTCGAGAATCAGCGAACGCGGCAGCGCCAGTTGTTGAGTGGTGTAGGCGATCATGAAGGTGTTGGTGAAATACACCCCGGCGATGCCCAGCGTGTTGGCGCCGATGCACAGCAGCAGCGGACGCCACGCGGTGCGCAACACTTCCATCACCGGCGCCTGTTCTTTCTTGATTTGCTTGGTGGCCTGCTCGCGGCTGGCGAGGAATTCCGGCGACTCGTTCACGCCCAGACGAATCGCCAGACCCACCAGCAGCAACAGCGCACTGGCGAGGAACGGCACGCGCCAGCCCCAGCTCATCAAATCTTCTTCCGGCAAACGAGTCACCGCGCTGAAGGCTAGCAGCGACAGGATCAACCCCGCCGGGCTGCCCAATTGCGCGAACGACGCGAAGAAATTGCGCCGGCCCTTCGGCGCATGCTCGCCGGCCATCAACACCGCCCCGCCCCACTCGCCACCGACAGCGATGCCCTGAACGATGCGCAGCAGAATCAGCAGCACTGGTGCCGCCGCGCCGATCTGCGCGTAGGTCGGCAACAGACCGATGCACACCGTGACCACGCCCATCATCAGCAGCGTGATAATCAGCGATTTCTTGCGACCGATACGATCGCCGATATGACCGAAAATGATTCCGCCCAACGGCCGGGCAAAGAAGCCCACGGCGAAGGTGCCGAATGCGGCCATGGTGCTGAACAGCGGATCGTCGGAGGGAAAGAACAGCGCGCCGAACACCAGTGCGGCGGCGGTGGCGTAGATGTAAAAGTCGTACCACTCGATCATGGTGCCGATGAAGGCTGCGGCCGCCGCACGGCGCGGCTGGTTCGAAGCGTGGGGCTTCATGGGGTCGGGCTCCTTTGATTGTTTTTCTGGCAGGAGGGAAACGGCAAATCCGAGGCACTCTAACGGCGCCTGTCTGGGGGTGATTTATCGTCCCGGGGCTATGATTAGTCAATTTTCTATTTATTATTCCGACTATTACCCAACCTTATAATCGAGAATCCCATGGCCGAACGCGATGTCCAGCGCCTGCTCAACGACCGCCTCGACTGGAACCTGTTGCGCACCTTCCGGGTAATCGGCCAGGAGCTGAGCATCAGCCGCGCCGCCGCGCGTCTGCACCTGACACAACCGGCGGTGAGTCAGGCGCTCAAGCGTCTGGAGGAGCAACTGGGTCGTCAGTTGATTGCCCGACGCGGTCCGCGATTTGCCCTCACCGAGGTTGGCGAGCAGATCTTCGAACTGGCCGGCGAGATCTACGGACAGATGTCCCAGGTCAGCAGCCTGCTGGAGCAACCGGCCGACGAAGTGATCGGCAAGGTGCGGCTGCTGATCATCAGCCGGATCTTTTCCGAGCGCTTCGATGACTTCCTCGCCGACTTTCACCGGCAGTATCCACGGGTGGATCTGGAGGTCGATGTGATGCGCAGTTCGGACATCGTCAGCGCCCTTCAGGAGAAAACCGCGACCCTCGGCCTGAGCCTCAATCGCCGCCCGCAACCGCGCCTGGAACAGCGTCTGTTCCTGCGTCAGCGCTATGCGTTTTTCTGTGGCAAACACCATGCGCTGTTCGGCCGAAAGGACATCGGCGAAGGCGATTTGCAGCGGGAGAATTTCGTCAGTTTCACCAGCGACCAGATTGGCGGGATGCTCTCACCACTGACGATTTTTCGCGATCAGCAAGGCTTCAGCGGACGTATCGTCGCCTCATCGCCGAGCCTGGAGGAAGTGCGACGACTGGTGATCGCCGGATTTGGAATTGGTTGTTTGCCGGAGCACGTGGTGGCGGCGGACGTCGAGGCCGGATTGCTCTGGCGCCTGCCACCCCACGAAGGGATCGCCGATGTCGACATTCATCTACTGTGGAACCGCGATCAGCGCATGAGCCGAGCCGAGACGCTGTTCATCGAGCGCTTGCAGGCCTGTCTGGCGGATCAGTAACCGAGCAGTCGATCCGCGCTGTTGAGCAAAGGCTCACCGGCATTCAAACGGCGGAAGTTTTCGGCGATCTGTTCGGCGATGCAATCGTGGGAGGCCGCCGAAGCCATGTGCGGTGTGATGGTCACGCCCGGGGTTTTCCACAGAGAATGGCTGGCGGGCAGCGGTTCCTGTTCGAACACATCGAGCAGCGCCCCACGCAGTTTTCCACGGGCCAGTGCCTGTTGCAGATCCTCAATGCTCAGATGCCCGCCGCGGCCGACATTCACCAGTGCCGCGCCGTTGGCCAGCCGTTCGAAGGTCTGACGATTGAGGATGCCGCGTGTTTCGTGAGTGAGCGGCAACAGATTGATCAGCAACTCCACACCGTCGAGAAATGGATTGAAGGCATCAGTGCCGGCGAAGGTCTGCACACCCGGCAGATCCTTGCTGCTGCGCGCCCAGCCACGTACGTCGTAACCGGCGGTTGCCAGATCTTGGGCGATTGCGCTGCCGAGCGAGCCGAGCCCCATCACACCGATCCGGAACTCATGGGCCGGGCGTTGCAGCGGTCGCTCCCAATGCTGCTGGCGCTGTTGCTCAAGGACTTGATCGAAGCCGCGATGGTAGTGAATCACCGCCCAGCGCACGTATTCGGTCATGCCCTGGCGATGGCCGGGATCGACCACCCGGCACACCGGCAGGTCCGGGCACGACGGATCGTGCTCCAGATGATCGATGCCGGCGGCGACCGAGTGAATCACTTGCAGATTGGGCAGCGCGGCGAGGCTGTCCGGCAGCGGAAACCAGCACGCTGCGATCTGCGCATTCACCGCCCGGGGATCATCGGCCAGTACCGCCGAGAGCTGCGGCGCACGGCGGGCAAAGGCTTCCTGCAACTGTTTGAGCAACAGCGTGTCACGGGACATCAGTGCAACGGTGTTCATGACAGATAGGACTCGCGCTGGGATTCGATCAGGGTCAGTGCGGCCTCCCAGGCCAGGTCGATGATGTTGTCCTGTTCATCGCGGTCGAACTGTTCGGCGGTGTGAGCGCAGACTTCCGGCGACGGGAAATGCAGCTCGCAGCCGCCGGCCAGTGCTTGCACTTGCGCCTGGCAGGCACGTTCCAGAAAGTGGATTTCCTGAAACGCCTGGGCCACGCCTGAGCCGCCGACCAGCAAGCCGTGATTGCGCAGGATCATCGCCCGGTGCGGACCGAGATCGGCGATCAAACGCTCGCGCTCATCCAGCGACAAGGCGATGCCTTCGTAGGTGTGATAAGCAAGTTTTCCGTAGAACTTCAGTGCGTGCTGACTGATCGGCAGCAGGCCTTGTTTCTGTGCAGCGACGGCCATGCCGGCAGCGGTGTGGGTGTGGATCACGCAGTTCAGATCCGGCCGCGCCATGTGGATCGCCGAGTGAATCACGAAGCCGGCGGCGTTGACACGATGCCCGGCGTATTCAGGGTCGACGATGCGCCCGTCCTGATCGATGCGCACCAGATCGGAGGCGCGCATGCGGTCGAAGATCACGCCGTAGCGGTTAATCAGGAAATGATGCTCCGGCCCCGGAATCCGCAGGGTGATGTGGGTGTCGATCAGGTCGGTCATGCGAAAGTGCGCGATCAGGCGGTACAGCGCGGCGAGCTCGCAACGGGCTTGCCATTCGATCGGGTCGATGTGGGCGGGTTTACTCACGAATACACCTCTTTACTTGCGTGAAGGACGACCGGGTTGGCCCGCAGACGCGCGAGGCCACAGACACCGATCAGGGAAAGAGCGGACAGCAGCGTGAAGAACACCGCCAACGGCAGCCACTGCCCGGAGAACTTGCTGGCCAGCAGCGTGCCGATCAGCGGCGTGGTACCGCCGGCAACCGCACAGCTCAATTGGTAGGCGATGGAAATGCCCGAATAGCGCAGATGCACCGGGAACGCCTGGGTCATGTAGCCGGCGATCACCGCATACAGCGCCGAGAGGATCACCACCGCGATGGCGATGCCGAGGGTCATCAACAGAATGTTCTGAGTGCCGACCAGCAGGAACATCGGGTACGGCGTGACCATGCACAGCAACGCCACCAGCATCAGGAACCGCCCTTCGCCGATGCGTTCGGCCAGCAGCGCCGACAACGGTTGCGAGAGCAATTGGATGATCGTCACCAGGAACAGGCAGTCGAGAATGGTCGCTCGTGGAATGCCCTGATATTGGGTGACGTAGGTGATCATGAAGGTGTTGGTGAAGAAGAAACCGGCCGAGCCGATGGTCACGGCGGCGGCCGCGAACAGGATCTGTCGCCAGCACTGACGGATAACATCCTTCACCGGGTATTTCGCGGTTTCGTTGTTGTCTTTGGCCTTGGCGAACTCCGGCGATTCGTGCACACCGGAACGGATCATCAACCCGACCATCATCAGCACGCCACTGGCGAGAAACGGCAGACGCCAGCCCCAGGCGAGGAAGTCTTCCGGCGACAGCGACGTGACCAGACGGAACGCGATCAATGCCAGCAGCAAACCCGCCGGGCTACCGAGCTGGGCGAACGAGGCGTAGAAGGTCCTGCGTTTGGCCGGCGCGTGCTCGCTGGCCATCAACACCGCCCCGCCCCACTCGCCACCGACAGAGATGCCCTGAATCAGGCGCAGGATTATCAGACCGATGGGCGCCCAGATACCGACGCTGGCGTAACTCGGCAGCAGACCGATGCCAGCGGTGGCCAGGCCCATCAGTGCCATGGTCACCAGCAGCATTTTCTTGCGGCCGAGGCGGTCGCCCAGGTGTCCGAACACCATGCCGGCCATCGGGCGGGCGATGAAGCCAACGGCGAAACTGCCGAACGCGGCGAGTGTGCTGGTCACCGGATCGCTGCTGGGAAAGAACACTTGCCCGAGCACCAGTGCGGCGGCGGTTGCGTAGATATAGAAATCGTAGAATTCGATGGTCGTGCCAATGAAGGCAGCGGCCGCGGCGCGACGCGGCTGAGCGGTGGTGTGCATGCAAGAACCCTGTGTATTTATAGTTTTGGGCAGGTGTCGAGGCGGCTGACAGTCGCGCTCTGTGGCGCTTGTGGGCTTTATCGCTTCCGTGACAGGATTAGTCAATTTTCAAAATCTTATCTTTACTATTAGCGTGGCTACTGCATGAGCTCTTCCTCGAATCCCTGGATCGGCCGACGTTTTCTCAACGACCGGCTCGACTGGAACCTGCTGCGCACGTACCTGGTGATCGGTCAGGAAGGCAGCATGAGCCGCGCCGCTGCGCGATTGCACATCACTCAGTCGGCGGTCAGTCAGGCGTTGAAACGTCTCGAGGAACAACTGGATTGTGTGTTGATTGCGCGCAGCGGACGGCGCTTTGATCTGACGGAAACCGGGGAGGAAGTCCTGCGGATTGCGGCGGATATCTACGGCGATATTTCCCGCTTGGGCACCGTGCTCGAGAACCGCCATGACGATGTTGTCGGCAAGATCCGCATCCTCACCGTCAGCGGCGTGCAGGCGCGGCATTACGATGAGTTTCTTGCGGACTTCCACGAAACTCACCCGAAAATCGAGCTGGAAGTCGAAGTGATGGGCAGCTCGAACATCATCAGTTCATTGCTGCAAAAGACCGCTACGGTCGGTGTCGGATTATGTCGCCTGCCACAGCCGCGGCTGGAGCAACGGGTATTGTTTCGTGAGCGCTATGCGTACTTTTGCGGACAGCGGCATCGACTGTTCGGGCAGCAGAATCTGACACTGGAGCAATTGGCGGCGGAGAACTTTGTCAGCTTCACCAGCGATCAGCTTGGCGGCAATCTTTCGCCGTTGACGCTGTTTCGTGACCAGCAGGGTTTTACCGGCAAGATCGTCGCTTCCTCTACCAGTTTCGAAGAGATTTACCGATTGATCTGTGCAGGATTCGGCATTGGCTGTCTGCCGACTCACCTGGTCCGTCGGGATGTCGAACAGGGCTTGCTGTGGCGCTTGCCGCCGGAGGACGGGGTGGTGGATTTCGATATCCAGCTGCTGTGGAATCGCGAACAGAAGATGACTCAGGCGGAAACGGTGTTCCTCGACAGCTTCCAGCACATGCTCAGCTTGCGTGAGCCTGTGCTGTGAAGCTGTGGCGGATTACACGTGAGGATCGCCCGGCGCCTTGGTCGGCGCAGCGTATTGCGGCTTGAGGTGACCGTCCTGGTCGAGTAGCCAGGCGTCCATGATCTGCCGTACCACGGGACCTGCGACTCGGCCACCGGCCTCGCCGTTCTCGATCATTACCGAGATCGCGATCTTCGGATGTTCGGCCGGGGCAAACCCGACGAACAGAGCGTTGTCACGATGGCGCTCGAGGGTTTTCTCGCGGTTGTAGCGCTCACCCTGCTTGATCGCCACCACCTGCGCCGTACCACTCTTGCCGGCGATGCGGTATTGCGCACCGGCTGCAGCGGCGCGGGCGATACCACGGGCGTCGTGCATCACCATCTGCATGCCGTGGTTGACCTGATCCCAGTCACGCGGATCCTTGAGCAGGATGTTTGGCATCGGGTGTTCGTCCACAGGCGGCACACCGTCGACGGTCTTGGCCAGGTGCGGACGATTCCAGACGCCCTTGTTGGCGATCAGCGCGGTGGCCTGAGCCAATTGCAGCGGCGTGACCTGCATGTAGCCCTGGCCGATGCCGAGAATCACTGTCTCACCGGGGAACCAGGCCTGGCGTCGAGTGGCGCGCTTCCAGGCTTGGGAAGGCATCAGGCCGGGAGACTCTTCGAACATGTCCAGCGAGACTTTCTCGCCGAGGCCGAACATCGCCATGTAGTCGTGCAGGCGATCGATACCCAGCTTGTGCGCCAGGTCGTAGAAGTAGGTGTCGTTGGAGCGCATGATCGCCGCATCCATGTCCACCCAGCCATCGCCGCTGTGGTTCCAGTTGCGGTACTTGTGGTCGAAGTCCGGCAACTGGTAGTAGCCCGGATCGAAAACGCGGGTCTGTGGCGTGACCACGCCGGCATCGAGCCCGGCAATTGCCACCTCGGGCTTGATCGTCGAACCGGGCGCGTACAAGCCGCGCAGCACGCGGTTGAACAGCGGTCGGTCGATGGAGTCACGCAGCGCGGAATATTCCTTGGAGCTGATACCGGTCACGAACAGGTTGGGATCGAAGCTGGGATTGCTGACCATGGCCAGTACTTCACCGGTCGAAGGGTCCAGCGCAACCACTGAGCCGCGACGGTCGCCCAGGGCGGCTTCGGCAGCTTCCTGAAGCTTGACGTCGAGGCTCAGGACGATGTTTTTGCCGGGCACTGGATCGGTGTGCTTGAGGACACGCAATACGCGGCCCTGAGCGTTGGTCTCCACTTCCTCGTAACCGACATGGCCGTGCAGTTGCGCTTCGTAGAAACGCTCTACACCCGTCTTGCCGATGGATTGGGTGCCGCGGTACTCAACGGAGTCGAGCGTCTTGGATTCTTTTTCGTTGATGCGACCGACATAGCCGATCGAGTGAGCGAAGTGCGCGCCGAGCGGGTAGTGACGAACGAACTGCGGTTCGACATCCAGCCCCGGCAAGCGGAACTCGTTGACCGCCAGCACGGCAATCTGTTCTTCGGTCAGTTCATAGAACAGGGTCACCGGTGTAAACGGGTGACGCGACTGCTTCATGGCCTTGTCGAAGACCGAACGATCTTCCGCGGGCAGGTGCAGGAGACTGATGACTTCGTCCAGCTCCTGATTGACATCAGTGGCTCGTTCGCGGGTGATGATCAGGTTGTAACTGGGACGGTTGTCGGCCAGCAGCACGCCATTGCGGTCGTAAATCAGCCCGCGTGTTGGGGGGATTGGCAGGACGTGGACGCGGTTGTTTTCGGAGATGGTCGAGTGGTAGTCGAACTCGACCACTTGCAGGATGTACAGACGCACTACCAGTGCACAGCTTATCGCGAAGACGAACAAGGCACAGGCAACCAGCCGTTTGTTGACCAGACGCGTCTCTTTTTCGTGATCCTTGATGGGAATTGGTTCAGGCATTTCTGCAGCAACTCTTTGACAAAATGAGCGCCGATCCGTGGGCGAGACATCAGTCCGTTAAAAACGAGCTGCACCATACCAAAAACCGGGCGGTCATTTCAGAGGGATTTCCCCAGTGGTTACGATCACGACGCCTGGCCCCCTCTTCCAGGATTTTCCTGCGGGCAAAACAAAACCCCAACTGCTTTCGCAATTGGGGTTTCGGAATTTAATCTTGACGATGACCTACTC
>NZ_JBWKPF010000010.1:0-273338 GCF_059418105.1 Pseudomonas sp. GW821-FHT09C09 | reverse complement strand
CCCCATGTGAGAGTAGGTCATCGTCAAGATTAAATTCCGAAACCCCAATTGCGAAAGCAGTTGGGGTTTTGTTTTGCTCGCAGGAAAGTGGGTTGTTTGAATTCTATGCAACAGCTCGGTGCATGGCTATTATTCGGGCCTCATTCCGAGGCGAGACCTGCATGCTGACGTTGTTGAACCTTCTGAAGGATGGACGATTCCATTCCGGCCAGGCTCTGGGAGCCGCCCTGGGAATTAGTCGAAGTGCGGTGTGGAAGCAGCTTCAACATCTCGAAGCTGAGCTTGGGCTGTCCATACATAAAGTTCGAGGGCGAGGCTACCAGTTAGCTTCGCCGCTGATGTTGCTCGACTCACTCAAGATCGAGGAAAGTCTTGCGGGCTGGTCCGTGAGCGTCTTCAACTCAATCGACTCTACTAACGCCGAATCGCTGCGCGCCGTTGAGCGGGGTCAAATGGCCCCCTTTCTGGTGCTGGCTGAACGACAAATATCCGGTCGTGGGCGCAGAGGGCGCAAATGGGTAAGCCCGTTTGCCGAGAACCTCTATTACAGTCTCGTGTTGCGTATTGATGGTGGGATGCGTCAGCTTGAAGGGTTAAGTCTCGTTGTTGGTCTTGCGGTCATGCAGACCTTGCGAGCGCTTGGGGTGGTAGGTGCCGGCTTGAAGTGGCCCAATGATGTTTTAGTGGGGCGAAAAAAAATCGCGGGAATCTTGCTGGAGCTGGTTGGGGATCCGGCAGATGTGTGTCATGTAGTGCTGGGTATTGGCATAAACGTGAACATGCAAACGTCCGACGAGGTAGATCAACAGTGGACTTCGATACGGCTCGAGTCGGGGAAGCCTTGTGATCGCAATGGTCTGGTGGTTGAGCTGAGTAAACAGTTGCAGCTTTATTTGCAGCGCCACCAGGCAGGCGGTTTCTCTGCACTTCAGGTCGAGTGGGAGGCGAGCCACTTGTGGCAAGGGCAACCGGTTTCTCTCACGGCCGGCGTCACTCAGATAGATGGCGTGGTGCTGGGGGTCGATAATCAAGGTGCGCTGCGATTGAAGGTGGATGGTGTGGAAAGAGTCTTTAGTGGTGGTGAGCTCAGCTTGAGGTTGCGTGATGATTCTTGAGCTTGATTGCGGAAACAGTTTTATCAAGTGGCGGGTGCTGAATGGCGAGGCCGGTACCCTCGTCGCGGAAGGGGTGGTCGACTCTGATGGGGCATTGGTCGGCAATCTTCGTTCGCTCGATAAGTTGTCTCTCGGCAAATGCCGCCTGGTCAGTGTAAGAACTGAAGACGAGACCAATTTGCTGATTGATCTCCTCAAGCGTGAGTTCGATATATCCGTTGTCTGTGCGACACCTGCTCGTGAAATGTCTGGCGTCAAGAACGGCTATGAGGACTACGAGCGTCTGGGCCTTGATCGCTGGTTGGCGATGCTTGGTGGCTTTCATCTAGCTGGAGGGGCTTGCCTGGTTCTTGATTTTGGGACGGCGGTGACTGCTGATTTCATCTCGTCGGAAGGTGAACACCTGGGAGGCTTCATTTGTCCTGGTATGCCATTGATGCGAAATCAATTGCGTACGCATACCCGAAAGATTCGCTATGGCGATCTGGCGGCGGAACGGGCATTGGCGAGTCACGCTCCAGGGCGCAATACGGTCGAGGCGGTGGAGCGTGGCTGTTCGTTGATGCTCAGAGGATTCGTACTGACGCAGTTGGAGATGGCGCGTTCCTACTGGGGAGATAGCTTCAGTGTCTTCATCACTGGGGGGGATGCCGAGCTAGTGTCGGATGTTGTGCCTGAGGCCAGGGTGGCTCCCGATTTGGTGTTCGTCGGTTTGGCTATGGCTTGTCCTTTGTCCTGAGGTTTGTATGCGTTGGTTGTTTCTCCTGCTTCTGGTACTCAATGTGTTTTATTACGTCTGGCATCAGCAGGAGGCGCCATTGCGTGCAAAGGATGTCACCCCGCTCCGTCTTTATAGTGGTTCGCAGCAGGATATCCGCTTGCTGAGTGAGGCTGGTGATGCCTCGCGAGCAGCGAAGTCCGATGGGCAGTGTCTATATATAGGTGGTTCGGGTCGTCCTGAAGCTGCGCAGGCGCTGGAGCAGCGCCTGAATGAGCTTGGTGCGAAAGCTCAGCCCCTGCCGAAAGACGTTTCCAGCAATGCATATTGGTTCCGAATCACGCCAGAAACCCAGCGTTTCCTGGGCGATACTCAGTTGCAAAACCTTTCTAAGGAATTCAATGAGTTAAAACACAAAATAATGCTGTGCGAGGGGGTTGCACCTGCGGAATAGTTTGCATAGAATGGCGCCCGCTCCACAGCGAAGGCCTGAAAAGGTTGAAGCAGTAGGGCGGTGTCAAAGCAGCTAACCTCAGGTTTTTAAATGAGAAAATGCTTGACAAGGGTTTGGCATAGTATAGAATGCCGGCCTGATTAGGAGGGGTTCCCGAGCGGCCAAAGGGATCAGACTGTAAATCTGACGTCTACGACTTCGAAGGTTCGAATCCTTCTCCCTCCACCAGATTTTAGCGTGAGCTGCAGGCTCCGCGGGTATAGTTTAGTGGTAGAACCTCAGCCTTCCAAGCTGATGATGCGGGTTCGATTCCCGCTACCCGCTCCAAGTTTGCAGGTTGTGCAAAGTGTTACGCTCTTGTAGCTCAGTTGGTAGAGCACACCCTTGGTAAGGGTGAGGTCAGCGGTTCAAATCCGCTCAAGAGCTCCATATAACAAGGCAGATATGAAAATATCTGCCTTTGTTTTAATGGCTAGGGTTGTTTGCTTATTTCTTCTGTTAGGGGTGATATCGATGGCTAAGGAAAAATTTGATCGTTCCCTACCGCACGTCAACGTCGGAACTATCGGTCACGTTGACCACGGTAAAACCACTCTGACCGCTGCTCTGACTCGCGTCTGCTCCGAAGTTTTCGGTTCGGCCGTAGTTGAATTCGACAAGATCGACAGCGCTCCAGAAGAAAAAGCTCGCGGTATCACCATCAACACCGCGCACGTTGAGTACAACTCGAACATTCGTCACTACGCTCACGTTGACTGCCCGGGTCACGCTGACTACGTGAAGAACATGATCACCGGTGCTGCCCAGATGGACGGCGCGATCCTGGTTTGCTCGGCTGCCGATGGTCCGATGCCACAAACTCGTGAGCACATCCTGCTGTCCCGTCAGGTAGGCGTTCCGTACATCGTGGTTTTCCTGAACAAGGCTGACCTGGTAGACGACGCAGAGCTGCTGGAACTGGTTGAGATGGAAGTTCGCGACCTGCTGTCCACCTACGACTTCCCAGGCGACGACACTCCGATCATCATCGGTTCGGCTCGTATGGCTCTGGAAGGCAAAGACGACAACGAAATGGGCACCACCGCTGTCAAGAAGCTGGTGGAAACTCTGGACAGCTACATCCCAGAGCCGGAGCGTGCTATCGACAAGCCGTTCCTGATGCCAATCGAAGACGTGTTCTCGATCTCGGGTCGTGGCACCGTGGTAACTGGTCGTATCGAGCGCGGTATCGTTCGCGTTCAGGACGCTCTAGAAATCGTTGGTCTGCGTGACACCACCACCACCACCTGCACCGGTGTTGAGATGTTCCGCAAGCTGCTGGACGAAGGTCGTGCTGGCGAGAACTGCGGCGTTCTGCTGCGTGGCACCAAGCGTGACGACGTTGAGCGTGGTCAGGTTCTGGTTAAGCCGGGTTCGGTTAAGCCGCACACCAAGTTCACCGCAGAAGTTTACGTTCTGAGCAAGGAAGAAGGCGGTCGTCACACTCCGTTCTTCAAAGGCTACCGTCCACAGTTCTACTTCCGTACTACTGACGTGACTGGTAACTGCGAGCTGCCAGAAGGCGTTGAAATGGTAATGCCAGGTGACAACATTCAGATGACTGTTACCCTGATCAAAACCATCGCGATGGAAGATGGTCTGCGTTTCGCTATCCGTGAAGGCGGTCGTACCGTCGGCGCTGGCGTCGTAGCCAAAATCATCGAGTAAGTAGTTGTAATGTATTTTTCGGGCCGGCATAATGGTCGGCCTGATTTTGTTTTAGGTCAGTAGCTCAATTGGCAGAGCGACGGTCTCCAAAACCGTAGGTTGGGGGTTCGATTCCCTCCTGACCTGCCAGATTCACTCGGTGTGTCTGGCTTTCTTTTCACAGGATCTTCATAGATGACTCCTAAGGCTGAAGCTCAAGGCTCTCGCTTCGATCTGCTCAAGTGGCTTGTAGTGGTCGCTTTGGTGGTGGTTGGCGTTGTAGGCAATCAGTATTACTCTGCTTCGCCGATCCTGTACCGTGTACTCGCTTTGCTTGTCATTGCTGCTGTAGCTGCCTTTGTAGGCCTGCAGACTGCCAAGGGCAAGTCTTTCTTTGTACTGGTTAAGGAAGCTCGTACCGAGATTCGTAAAGTCGTATGGCCAACTCGCCAAGAAACCACGCAGACCACTCTGATTGTTGTGGCTGTTGTTCTGGTTATGGCGTTGCTGTTGTGGGGGCTTGATTCCCTGCTCGGCTGGCTTGTTTCCTTGATTGTCGGCTAAGGGTGTCCCGTGGCTAAGCGTTGGTACGTTGTGCATGCTTACTCGGGTTACGAGAAGCATGTCATGCGCTCGCTGATCGAGCGTGTAAAGCTGGCTGGCATGGAAGATGGCTTCGGCGAAATTCTGGTTCCCACTGAAGAAGTGGTTGAAATGCGTAATGGCCAGAAACGCAAAAGCGAACGCAAGTTCTTCCCTGGTTATGTGCTGGTGCAGATGGATATGAACGAGGGTACTTGGCACTTGGTCAAGGATACTCCTCGGGTGATGGGCTTTATCGGCGGTACTGCCGACAAGCCTGCGCCAATCACTGACAAAGAAGCAGAGGCGATCCTGCGTCGCGTTGCCGACGGTAGCGACAAGCCGAAGCCGAAGACGTTGTTCGAGCCAGGTGAAACCGTTCGTGTCAATGACGGTCCTTTCGCTGACTTTAACGGTGTTGTTGAAGAAGTTAACTACGAAAAGAGCCGGATCCAAGTGGCGGTGCTCATTTTCGGTCGCTCTACTCCGGTAGAGTTGGAGTTCAGTCAGGTCGAAAAGGTCTAGCTGGACAAGCATCCCAACCCCGCAGCCCTAGGCTGTGGGGTTTTGTCGTCACTGGGATAAACGCGCAAGTAACCGGGGAGCCTTTCGAGGCGTTCGAACCCGTAATTGGAGTGCCTCATGGCCAAGAAGATTACCGCTTACATCAAGCTGCAAGTGAAGGCCGCTCAGGCTAACCCAAGCCCACCTGTTGGTCCTGCTCTGGGTCAGCACGGCGTGAACATCATGGAATTCTGCAAGGCTTTCAACGCCCGTACCCAGGGTCTGGAAGCTGGTCTGCCGACTCCAGTGATCATCACTGTCTACAGCGACCGTAGCTTCACTTTCGAAACCAAATCCACCCCTGCTTCGGTTCTGCTGAAGAAGGCGGCCGGTCTGACCAGCGGTTCCGCTCGTCCGAACACCGTTAAGGTTGGCACTGTTACCCGTGCTCAGCTGGAAGAAATCGCGAAAACCAAAAACGCGGATCTGACTGCAGCTGATATGGATGCAGCCGTGCGCACTATCGCCGGTTCTGCTCGTAGCATGGGCCTTAACGTGGAGGGTGTGTAATGGCTAAGCTGACCAAGCGCCAAAAGGCTATCGCTGAAAAGATCGAAGCGGGCAAGTCCTACAACTTCGAAGAGGCCGCAACTCTGCTGGCCTCGCTGCCAGCTGCCAAGTTCGTCGAGTCGTTCGATGTGGCCGTTAACCTGGGCGTAGACCCGCGTAAATCCGACCAGGTCGTTCGTAGCGCTACCGTGCTGCCACACGGCACTGGCAAGACCGTTCGCGTTGCTGTGTTCACCCAGGGTCCAGCTGCCGAGGCCGCTCTGGCTGCCGGCGCTGACCGCGTAGGCATGGACGAACTGGCTGCCGAAATGAAAGGCGGCGACCTGAACTATGACGTAGTGATCGCATCCCCGGATGCCATGCGCGTTGTAGGTCAACTGGGTCAGATCCTCGGTCCACGTGGCCTGATGCCTAACCCGAAAGTTGGTACCGTTACTCCAGACGTAGCCACCGCGGTTAAAAACGCCAAGGCTGGTCAGGTTCGTTATCGCACCGACAAGAACGGCATCATCCACACTTCCGTTGGCAAGATCGGCTTCGATGCCGTCAAGCTGAAGGAAAACGTGGAAGCCCTGATCGCTGACCTGAAGCGTATCAAGCCAGCTTCCTCGAAAGGTATCTACGTCAAGCGCGTTACCCTGAGCACCACCATGGGCCCAGGCCTGGTCATCGACCAGAGCTCGCTGGACGCGTAAGACAAAAATTGGCGCAGGTGACTGCGTCAATTGAAAGATTGGGGTCCCTGCCTGGCGGGGGCTATCCAAGACCGTAGGCGACGCAAGTCTTAAACCTCAAGCCTACGCAGATGGTGCTCCCGGTTCCTTACCGAATCAGACACCAAAACGACATTCGGTTTCGATCGAATGAAACGGTAACAAGCAGGAGTTAAACCCGTGGCAATTAATCTCGAAGACAAGAAGGCCATCGTCGCTGAAGTCAACGAGGCTGCCAAAGTCGCTCTGTCCGCTGTCGTGGTTGATGCCCGTGGCGTAACAGTAGGCGCAATGACCGGACTCCGTAAAGAGGCTCGTGAAGCTGGCGTTTACGTACGTGTTGTACGTAACACCCTGCTCAAGCGCGCAGTTGAAGGTACTTCGTACGAAGTGCTCAACAAAGCGTTCACCGGCCCGACCCTGATCGCATTCTCCAACGAACACCCGGGCGCTGCTGCTCGTCTGTTCAAGGAATTTGCCAAGGGTCAGGATAAGTTCGAGATCAAGGCAGCTTCGTTCGAGGGCAAGTTCCTCGCAGCGAATGAGATCGACGTGCTGGCAAGCCTGCCAACTCGCGACGAAGCTATTGCGAAACTGATGAGCGTGATTCAAGGCGCTACCAGCAAGCTGGCTCGTACTCTGGCGGCAATTCGCGATCAGAAAGAAGCTGCTGCAGCCTGAGGCTGAGCGTTTCCAATCTCGCGTATTTTTGTTTATTTCGACGGCCGTACAGGCTGTCCACCAAATCAGGAATTGAGTCATGTCTCTGACTAACGAACAAATCATCGAAGCAATCGGCCAGAAAACCGTTCTGGAAGTTGTTGAGCTGATCAAAGCAATGGAAGAAACCTTCGGCGTGACCGCTGCTGTTGCTGCTGCTGGTCCAGCTGCTGCTGCCGCTGTTGTTGAAGAGCAAACCGAGTTCAACGTTGTTCTGGTTGAAGCCGGCGAGAAGAAAGTAAACGTGATCAAGGCAGTTCGTGAACTGACCGGTCTGGGCCTGAAAGAAGCCAAAGAGAAAGTCGACGGCGCTCCTCAGGTTGTAGCTGAAGGCGTTTCGAAAGAAGCTGCTGAAGACGCTAAGAAGAAGCTGGAAGAAGCAGGCGCTAAAGTCGAGCTGAAGTAAGCATCGACTTTGCTCCTCCAGCCCGAGCGTCAAGCGACAGGCTGATGGCTGGTGGCTCTTGCCACCGGCCTTTTTCCGTTATTGGCAGCCGACTCGGTCGGTGCCGATAACGAGCTGTAACCATCCGATGTGATGGCGCAAACCATGGGGTTTGCACGATTTTCTGGCTGCTCCCGTCGGGAGGGGCCAAACAAGCAGGTGACCAAGCTGGGGAACGCTGATGGCTTACTCATATACTGAGAAAAAACGTATCCGCAAGGACTTTAGCAAGTTGCCGGACGTCATGGATGTGCCTTACCTCCTGGCCATCCAGCTGGATTCGTATCGTGAATTCTTGCAAGCGGGAGCGACTAAAGATCAGTTCCGCGACGTGGGCCTGCATGCGGCCTTCAAATCCGTTTTCCCGATCATCAGCTACTCCGGCAATGCTGCGCTGGAGTACGTCGGTTATCGCCTGGGCGAACCGGCATTTGATGTCAAAGAATGCGTATTGCGCGGTGTAACTTTCGCCGTACCTTTGCGGGTAAAAGTGCGCCTGATCATTTTCGACAAAGAATCGTCGAACAAAGCGATCAAGGACATCAAAGAGCAAGAAGTCTACATGGGTGAAATCCCCCTGATGACTGAGAACGGTACCTTTGTTATCAACGGTACCGAGCGTGTGATCGTTTCCCAGTTGCACCGCTCCCCGGGCGTGTTCTTCGACCACGACCGTGGCAAGACGCACAGCTCCGGCAAACTGCTGTACTCCGCACGCATCATTCCTTACCGCGGTTCGTGGCTGGACTTCGAGTTCGACCCGAAAGACTGCGTATTCGTACGTATCGACCGTCGTCGCAAGCTGCCGGCCTCGGTACTGCTGCGCGCGCTCGGCTATACCACCGAAGAAGTGCTGGACGCTTTCTACACCACCAACGTATTCCACGTTAAGGGCGAGACCCTGAGCCTGGAGCTGGTACCACAGCGTCTGCGCGGTGAAGTTGCTGTTCTCGATATTCAGGATGACAAAGGCAAGGTAATTGTCGAGCAGGGTCGTCGTATCACTGCCCGTCACATCAACCAGCTGGAAAAAGCCGGGATCAAAGAGCTGGACGTGCCTCTGGACTACGTCCTGGGTCGCACCACCGCCAAGGTCATCGTGCATCCGGCAACCGGCGAAATCCTGGCAGAGTGCAACACCGAGCTGACCACTGAAGTCCTGGCGAAAATCGCCAAGGCCGGCGTCGTTCGCATCGAAACTCTGTACACCAACGATATCGACTGCGGTCCGTTCGTCTCCGACACTCTGAAGATCGACTCCACCAGCAACCAATTGGAAGCGCTGGTCGAAATCTATCGCATGATGCGTCCAGGCGAGCCGCCAACCAAAGACGCTGCCGAAACCCTGTTCAACAACCTGTTCTTCAGCCCTGAGCGTTATGACCTGTCTGCGGTCGGCCGGATGAAGTTCAACCGTCGTATCGGTCGTACCGAGATCGAAGGTTCGGGCGTGCTGTGCAAGGAAGACATCGTCGCGGTACTGAAGACTCTGGTCGACATCCGTAACGGTAAAGGCATCGTCGACGACATCGACCACCTGGGTAACCGTCGTGTTCGCTGCGTAGGCGAAATGGCCGAGAACCAGTTCCGCGTTGGCCTGGTACGTGTTGAGCGTGCGGTCAAAGAGCGTCTGTCGATGGCTGAAAGCGAAGGCCTGATGCCGCAAGATCTGATCAACGCCAAGCCAGTGGCGGCGGCGGTGAAAGAGTTCTTCGGTTCCAGCCAGCTGTCGCAGTTCATGGACCAGAACAACCCGCTGTCCGAGATTACCCACAAGCGTCGTGTCTCCGCACTCGGCCCTGGCGGTCTGACTCGTGAGCGCGCGGGCTTCGAAGTTCGTGACGTACACCCGACTCACTACGGTCGTGTTTGCCCGATCGAAACGCCGGAAGGTCCGAACATCGGTCTGATCAACTCCCTGGCGGCTTACGCTCGCACCAACCAGTACGGCTTCCTCGAGAGCCCGTACCGTGTGGTGAAAGAGGGTGTGGTTACCGACGAGATCGTGTTCCTGTCCGCTATTGAAGAAGCCGATCACGTGATCGCGCAGGCTTCGGCGACCATGAACGACCAGAAAGTCCTGATCGACGAACTGGTAGCCGTACGTCACCTGAACGAATTCACCGTCAAGGCGCCTGAAGAAGTCACCCTGATGGACGTTTCGCCGAAGCAGGTAGTTTCGGTTGCAGCGTCGCTGATTCCGTTCCTCGAGCACGACGACGCCAACCGTGCGTTGATGGGTTCGAACATGCAGCGTCAGGCTGTACCAACCCTGCGTGCCGACAAGCCGCTGGTAGGTACCGGTATGGAGCGTAACGTGGCTCGCGACTCCGGCGTTTGCGTCGTGGCTCGTCGTGGCGGCGTGATCGACTCCGTCGATGCCAGCCGTATCGTGGTTCGTGTTGCCGATGACGAAGTTGAAACCGGTGAAGCCGGTGTCGACATCTACAACCTGACCAAATACACCCGCTCGAACCAGAATACCTGCATCAACCAGCGTCCGCTGGTGAGCAAGGGTGATCGCGTTCAGCGTAGCGACATCATGGCCGACGGTCCGTCCACCGACATGGGTGAACTGGCTCTGGGTCAGAACATGCGCATCGCGTTCATGGCATGGAACGGCTTCAACTTCGAAGACTCCATCTGCCTGTCCGAGCGTGTGGTTCAGGAAGACCGCTTCACCACGATCCACATCCAGGAACTGACCTGTGTGGCCCGTGACACCAAGCTTGGTCCAGAGGAAATCACTGCGGACATCCCGAACGTGGGTGAAGCTGCACTGAACAAGCTGGACGAAGCCGGTATCGTTTACGTAGGTGCTGAAGTTGGCGCAGGCGACATCCTGGTCGGTAAGGTCACTCCGAAAGGCGAGACCCAACTGACTCCGGAAGAAAAACTGCTGCGTGCGATCTTCGGTGAAAAAGCCAGCGACGTTAAAGACACTTCCCTGCGTGTACCTACCGGTACCAAAGGTACTGTCATCGACGTGCAGGTCTTCACTCGTGACGGCGTTGAGCGTGATGCTCGTGCCCTGTCGATCGAGAAGACCCAGCTGGACGAGATCCGCAAGGATCTGAACGAAGAGTTCCGCATCGTTGAAGGCGCGACCTTCGAACGTCTGCGTTCCGCTCTGGTAGGCCACAAGGCTGAAGGCGGCGCGGGCCTGAAGAAAGGTCAGGACATCACCGACGAAGTACTCGACGGTCTTGAGCATGGTCAGTGGTTCAAACTGCGCATGGCTGAAGATGCTCTGAACGAGCAGCTCGAGAAGGCTCAGGCCTACATCGTTGATCGTCGCCGTCTGCTGGACGACAAGTTCGAAGACAAGAAGCGCAAACTGCAGCAGGGCGATGACCTGGCTCCAGGCGTGCTGAAGATCGTCAAGGTTTACCTGGCAATCCGTCGTCGCATCCAGCCGGGCGACAAGATGGCCGGTCGTCACGGTAACAAGGGTGTGGTCTCCGTGATCATGCCGGTTGAAGACATGCCGCACGATGCCAATGGCACCCCGGTCGACGTGGTCCTCAACCCGCTGGGCGTACCTTCGCGTATGAACGTTGGTCAGATCCTTGAAACCCACCTGGGCCTCGCGGCCAAAGGTCTGGGCGAGAAGATCAACCGGATGGTCGAAGAGCAGCGTAAAGTCGCTGAGCTGCGTACCTTCCTGGACGAGATCTACAACCAGATCGGCGGTCGTAACGAAGATCTGGACAGCTTCTCCGATCAGGAAATCCTGGATCTGGCGAAGAACCTGCGTGGCGGCGTTCCAATGGCCACTCCAGTGTTCGACGGTGCCAAGGAAAGCGAAATCAAGGCCATGCTGAAACTGGCGGACCTGCCAGAAAGCGGCCAGATGCAGCTGACCGACGGCCGTACCGGCAACAAGTTCGAGCGTCCAGTTACCGTTGGCTACATGTACATGCTGAAGCTGAACCACTTGGTAGACGACAAGATGCACGCGCGTTCTACCGGTTCGTACAGCCTGGTTACCCAGCAGCCGCTGGGTGGTAAGGCGCAGTTCGGTGGTCAGCGTTTCGGGGAGATGGAGGTCTGGGCACTGGAAGCATACGGTGCTGCTTACACTCTGCAAGAAATGCTCACAGTGAAGTCGGACGATGTGAACGGCCGGACCAAGATGTACAAAAACATCGTGGACGGCGATCACCGTATGGAGCCGGGCATGCCCGAGTCCTTCAACGTGTTGATCAAGGAAATTCGTTCCCTCGGCATCGATATCGATCTGGAAACCGAATAACACGTGACGCGATCGAGAGCGGGGCAGGATTGCCCGCTCTCTGCTCCGCCAGGAGGAAAGGCCTTGAAAGACCTACTGAATTTGCTGAAAAACCAGGGTCAAGTCGAAGAGTTCGACGCCATCCGTATCGGATTGGCCTCGCCTGAGATGATCCGCTCGTGGTCGTTCGGTGAAGTTAAAAAGCCGGAAACCATCAACTACCGTACGTTCAAGCCTGAGCGTGACGGTCTGTTCTGCGCCAAGATCTTTGGCCCGGTAAAGGATTACGAGTGCCTGTGCGGTAAGTACAAGCGCTTGAAACACCGTGGTGTGATCTGCGAGAAGTGCGGCGTTGAAGTTGCACTGGCCAAGGTTCGTCGTGAGCGCATGGCGCACATCGAACTGGCTTCGCCGGTTGCCCACATCTGGTTCCTGAAATCGCTGCCGTCCCGTATCGGCCTGCTGATGGACATGACCCTGCGTGATATCGAACGCGTTCTCTACTTCGAGAGCTATGTCGTTATCGATCCGGGCATGACCACTCTTGAAAAAGGTCAGCTGCTGAACGACGAGCAGTACTTCGAAGCGCTGGAAGAGTTCGGTGACGATTTCGACGCCCGTATGGGTGCCGAAGCTGTCCGTGAACTGCTGCACGCTATCGACCTGGAACACGAGATTGGTCGTCTGCGTGAAGAAATTCCGCAAACCAACTCCGAAACCAAGATCAAGAAGCTGTCCAAGCGTCTGAAGTTGATGGAAGCCTTCCAGGGTTCCGGCAACCTGCCAGAGTGGATGGTGCTGACCGTTCTGCCGGTTCTGCCGCCAGATCTGCGTCCACTGGTTCCACTGGACGGCGGTCGTTTCGCGACTTCCGACCTCAACGATCTGTATCGTCGAGTGATCAACCGTAACAACCGTTTGAAGCGCCTGCTGGATCTGTCCGCTCCGGACATCATCGTGCGCAACGAAAAGCGTATGTTGCAGGAAGCTGTCGATGCACTGCTCGACAACGGTCGTCGTGGCCGCGCTATCACCGGTTCGAACAAGCGTCCTCTGAAGTCCCTGGCTGACATGATCAAGGGTAAGCAAGGTCGTTTCCGTCAGAACTTGCTCGGTAAGCGTGTTGACTACTCCGGTCGTTCGGTAATTACCGTAGGTCCGACCCTGCGTCTGCACCAGTGCGGTCTGCCGAAGAAGATGGCTCTCGAGCTGTTCAAACCGTTCATTTTCGGCAAGCTGGAAATGCGTGGTCTGGCGACCACCATCAAAGCGGCCAAGAAAATGGTCGAGCGCGAGCTGCCGGAAGTTTGGGACGTTCTCGCTGAAGTGATTCGCGAACACCCGGTTCTTCTCAACCGTGCACCGACCCTTCACCGTCTGGGTATCCAGGCGTTTGAGCCGGTACTGATCGAAGGTAAGGCTATCCAGCTGCACCCTCTGGTCTGTGCTGCGTACAACGCCGACTTCGACGGCGACCAAATGGCCGTGCACGTGCCGCTGACGCTGGAAGCCCAGCTCGAAGCGCGTGCGTTGATGATGTCGACCAACAACATTCTGTCGCCAGCCAACGGTGAGCCAATCATCGTTCCGTCGCAGGACGTTGTATTGGGTCTGTACTACATGACTCGTGAAGCGATCAACGCCAAGGGCGAAGGTCGTGTGTTCGCGGATCTGCAGGAAGTTGACCGTGTGTTCCGTGCCGGCGAAGCCGCACTGCACGCCAAGATCAAGGTTCGTATCAACGAAACCGTGAACGATCGTGACGGCAACAGCGTGAACAACACTCGTATCGTCGACACCACTGTCGGTCGTGCGCTGCTGTTCCAGGTTGTGCCAAAAGGTCTGTCGTTCGACGTCGTCAACCTGCCGATGAAGAAAAAGGCGATCTCCAAGCTGATCAACCAGTGCTACCGCGTGGTTGGTCTGAAAGAGACCGTGATCTTCGCTGACCAGTTGATGTACACCGGTTTTGCCTACTCGACCATTTCCGGCGTTTCCATCGGTGTTAACGACTTCGTTATCCCGGATGAAAAAGCCCGCATCATCGGTGCTGCCACCGACGAAGTGAAAGAGATCGAGAGCCAGTACGCGTCCGGCCTGGTAACCCAGGGCGAGAAGTACAACAAAGTGATCGACCTTTGGTCGAAAGCGAACGACGAAGTCTCCAAGGCGATGATGGCGAACCTCTCTAAAGAGAAAGTCATCGACCGTCACGGCGACGAAGTCGAGCAGGAATCGTTCAACTCGATGTACATGATGGCCGACTCGGGTGCGCGGGGTTCCGCAGCACAGATTCGTCAGCTGGCCGGTATGCGTGGTCTGATGGCCAAGCCGGACGGTTCCATCATCGAAACGCCAATTACCGCGAACTTCCGTGAAGGTCTGAGCGTACTCCAGTACTTCATCTCGACTCACGGTGCTCGTAAGGGTCTGGCGGATACCGCGTTGAAAACCGCGAACTCCGGTTACCTGACTCGTCGTCTGGTAGACGTGGCGCAGGATCTGGTCGTGACCGAGATCGATTGCGGCACCGAGCACGGCCTGGTGATGACTCCGCACATTGAAGGCGGCGACGTTGTAGAGCCGCTGGGTGAGCGCGTATTGGGTCGTGTCATTGCCCGTGACGTATTCAAGCCGGGTACCGAGGACGTCATCGTTCCTGCCGGCACTCTGGTAGACGAGAAGTGGGTCGAGTTCATCGAGCTGAACAGCATCGACGAAGTGATCGTGCGTTCGCCGATCAGCTGCGAAACCCGCTACGGCATCTGCGCCAAGTGCTACGGCCGTGACCTGGCTCGTGGTCACCAGGTGAACATCGGTGAGTCGGTCGGCGTAATCGCTGCCCAGTCCATCGGTGAACCGGGTACCCAGCTGACGATGCGTACGTTCCACATCGGTGGTGCGGCAAGCCGTACTTCCGCAGCCGACAGCGTTCAGGTGAAGAACGGCGGTACCGTCCGTCTGCACAACCTGAAGCACGTTGAGCGTGTGGATGGCAACCTGGTTGCCGTGTCCCGTTCCGGTGAGCTGGCGATTGCTGACGACTTCGGTCGTGAGCGCGAGCGTTACAAGCTGCCGTACGGTGCTGTGATTTCGGTTAAAGAAGGTGACAAGGTCGACGCTGGCGCCATCGTGGCCAAGTGGGATCCGCACACTCACCCGATCGTTACCGAAATGAAAGGTACCGTGACCTACGTGGGCATGGAAGAAGGCATCACGATCAAGCGTCAGACTGACGAATTGACCGGTATGACCAACATTGAAGTACTTGATCCGAAAGATCGTCCGGCTGCCGGCAAGGACATTCGTCCTGCTGTGAAGATGGTCGATGACAACGGCAAGGATCTGTTGCTGCCAGGCACTGACGTTATCGCTCAGTACTTCCTGCCAGCCAACGCCCTGGTCGGTGTTGCGGACGGTGCGAAGATTGCGATCGGTGATGTTATCGCTCGTATCCCGCAGGAAACTTCGAAGACCCGTGACATCACCGGTGGTCTGCCGCGTGTTGCCGACCTGTTCGAAGCCCGTCGTCCGAAAGAAGCGTCGATTCTGGCTGAAGTCAGCGGCACCATCGCGTTCGGTAAAGAGACCAAGGGCAAGCGCCGTCTGGTCATCACCCCGAACGACGGCAGCGATCCGTACGAAGAGCTGATTCCGAAGTGGCGTCACCTGAACGTGTTCGAAGGCGAACAGGTAAACCGCGGCGAAGTTATCTCCGACGGTCCGAGCGATCCGCACGACATCCTGCGTCTGCTGGGTGTGAGCGCGCTGGCCAAATACATCGTTAACGAGATCCAGGACGTTTACCGTCTGCAGGGCGTGAAGATCAACGACAAGCACATCGAGACCATCCTGCGTCAGATGCTGCGTAAAGTTGAGATCTCCGAGTCCGGCGACTCCAGCTTCATCAAGGGCGACCAGATGGAACTGACTCACGTTCTGGTAGAGAACGAGCGTCTGAACGCGGAAGACAAGTTTGTCTCCAAGTTCACCCGCGTTCTGCTGGGTATCACCAAGGCGTCGTTGTCGACCGAATCGTTCATCTCGGCGGCTTCCTTCCAGGAAACCACCCGCGTACTGACCGAAGCGGCCGTAACCGGCAAGCGCGATTACCTGCGCGGCCTGAAAGAAAACGTGGTTGTGGGTCGTCTGATCCCGGCCGGTACCGGTCTGGCTTATCACAGCGAGCGCAAGCGTCGTCGTGATGCAGACAAGCCGTTGCGCGTAAGCGCCAGTGAAGTGGAAGCTGCACTGACCGAAGCGCTGAACTCGAGCGGTAACTGAGTTCTGCGATAAATGAGCTGAGGCCCTGATCTAACCGTTCATCGAATCGAGACAATTTGTCGAGGTTCGACGAGCGGGGAGGTCGGGGCCTTGCCTTGACTGGGGACAAGATCCTCTTTAGACTCTTGATCCCCTAAATTTGGCGGGAATCCGTTCCTGCCATTTTGCTTTTCTTGCAAGACAATAGCGTCGCAAGACAACAGTGGAGCTAGTAGATGGCAACTATCAACCAGCTGGTACGTCAGCCGCGTAAGCGTATCGTCGAGAAATCCGACGTACCTGCGCTGCAGAACTGCCCGCAACGTCGTGGCGTGTGCACCCGTGTGTACACCACTACGCCGAAAAAACCTAACTCGGCACTGCGTAAAGTATGCCGTGTGCGTCTGACCAACGGTTTCGAGGTTTCCTCGTACATCGGCGGTGAAGGCCACAACCTGCAAGAGCACAGCGTGGTACTGATCCGCGGCGGTCGTGTAAAAGACTTGCCAGGTGTTCGTTACCACACCGTTCGCGGCTCCTTGGATACTTCCGGCGTTAAAGGCCGTAACCAGGGTCGTTCGAAGTACGGTACCAAGCGTCCGAAGTAATCGGCCGTTTTGCAGATTTTCATTTTATTGAGTCGATAAGAGTAAGGTCGGGCGCGAATCCTCAAGGATCTGTCCCGAACTAACCTGAAGACCGTTTGAGGGCTTATCAATGCCAAGACGTCGCGTAGCAGCAAAGCGTGAGATTCTGGACGATCCGAAATACGGAAGCCAAATCCTCGCCAAATTCATGAACCACGTTATGGAAAGCGGCAAGAAAGCCGTTGCCGAGCGTATCGTTTATGGTGCCCTGGAAACCGTTGCGGCTCGCAAGACCGGCACCGATCCCCTGGAACTCTTCGAAAAAGCACTCGACGCCATCGCTCCGCTGGTCGAAGTGAAGTCGCGCCGCGTTGGTGGTGCTACTTACCAGGTTCCGGTCGAAGTTCGTCCGTCCCGTCGTAACGCTCTGGCAATGCGCTGGTTGGTAGACTTCGCCCGCAAGCGTGGCGAGAAGTCTATGGCTCTGCGCTTGGCTGGCGAGCTGCTGGATGCTGCTGAAGGTAAAGGTGCTGCTGTTAAGAAGCGTGAAGACGTGCACCGTATGGCCGAAGCTAACAAGGCTTTCTCGCACTACCGCTTCTAATTTTAGCTTCACTAATTTTGCGAGGGCTTTATGGCTCGTACTACTCCGATTAGTCGCTACCGTAACATCGGTATCGTCGCTCACGTGGATGCTGGTAAAACCACCACCACCGAGCGCGTCCTTTTTTACACTGGCAAAAGTCACAAAATGGGCGAGGTGCATGACGGCGCCGCGACCACAGACTGGATGGTTCAGGAGCAGGAGCGTGGTATTACCATTACTTCTGCTGCCATTACCGCCTTCTGGAAAGGTTCCGAGAAGCAGTACCCGCACGAGCATCGCTTCAACGTAATCGATACCCCGGGCCACGTAGACTTCACCATTGAAGTAGAACGTTCCCTGCGCGTACTCGACGGCGCTGTCGTTGTGTTCTGCGGTACTTCGGGTGTTGAGCCTCAGTCGGAAACCGTATGGCGCCAAGCCAACAAATACGGCGTTCCACGTCTTGTTTACGTAAACAAGATGGACCGTGCTGGTGCCAACTTCCTGCGCGTGATCGGTCAGATCAAGCAGCGTCTGGGTCACACTCCGGTGCCGATCCAGCTGGCTATCGGTTCGGAAGACAACTTCCAGGGCCAGATCGACCTGATCAACATGCAAGCTGTTTACTGGAACGACTCTGACAAGGGTATGGTTCCGGTTCGCAAGGAAATCCCTGCGGACATGCTCGAGCTGGCTACTGAGTGGCGCAGCAACATGGTTGAGGCTGCGGCCGAAGCCAGTGAAGAGCTGATGAACAAGTACCTGGAAGGTGAAGAGCTGTCGATCGAAGAGATCAAGGCTGCTCTGCGTCAGCGTACTATCGCTGGCGAAATCGTTCTGGCTGTTTGCGGTTCGTCCTTCAAGAACAAGGGTGTTCCCCTGGTTCTCGACGCCGTTATCGACTTCCTGCCTGCTCCGACCGACATTCCTGCTATCAAGGGTTCCAACCCTGATAACGAGGAAGAAGAGATGGAGCGTCATGCAAGCGACGACGAGCCGTTCGCGGCGTTGGCGTTCAAGATCGCTACCGACCCATTCGTGGGTACTCTGACCTTCGTCCGCGTTTACTCGGGCGTGTTGAACTCCGGCGACGGCGTGATCAACTCGGTCAAAGGCAAGAAAGAGCGCGTGGGTCGTATGGTGCAAATGCACGCAAACGCCCGTGAAGAGATCAAGGAAGTACGCGCTGGCGACATCGCGGCCCTGATCGGCATGAAGGACGTCACCACTGGTGAAACCCTCTGCAACGCCGACAAGCCAATCATCCTGGTTCGCATGGACTTCCCGGAGCCGGTTATTTCGGTTGCCGTAGAGCCTAAGACCAAGGATGACCAGGAAAAAATGGGTATCGCTCTGGGCAAACTGGCTCAGGAAGACCCGTCTTTCCGCGTTAAAACTGATGAAGAGACTGGTCAAACGATCATCTCCGGCATGGGCGAGCTGCACCTGGACATCCTGGTTGACCGGATGCGCCGTGAGTTCAACGTCGAAGCCAACATCGGCAAGCCTCAAGTTTCGTACCGTGAGCGCATCACGAAGAACTGCGAAATCGAAGGCAAGTTCGTTCGTCAGTCCGGCGGTCGTGGCCAGTTCGGTCATTGCTGGATTCGCTTTGCTCCTGCTGACGAAGGTCAGGAAGGTCTGCAATTCCTGAACGAAGTAGTAGGTGGTGTGGTTCCTAAGGAATACATCCCGGCTATCCAGAAGGGTATCGAAGAGCAGATGAAGAACGGCGTTGTTGCCGGCTATCCGCTGATCGGCCTGAAGGCTACCGTGTTCGATGGTTCTTACCACGACGTCGACTCCAACGAGATGGCGTTTAAAGTGGCTGCTTCCATGGCGACCAAGCAACTGGCCCAGAAGGGCGGTGGTGAGTTGCTCGAGCCGATCATGGCGGTAGAGGTTGTTACGCCTGAAGACTATATGGGTGACGTGATGGGCGACCTTAACCGTCGTCGCGGCATGATCCAGGGTATGGAAGACACAGTGTCCGGCAAGGTTATCCGTGCCGAAGTTCCACTGGGTGAGATGTTCGGTTATGCGACCGACGTTCGTTCCATGTCTCAGGGTCGCGCAAGCTACTCTATGGAATTCAAAAAATACGATACGGCTCCGTCGCACATCGTCGAATCCGTTACCAAAAAACAAGGCTGATTCAGCCCCTTTAGGCTAGGAGTTAATTGTCGTGGCTAAAGAAAAATTTGATCGTTCCCTACCGCACGTAAACGTTGGCACCATCGGTCACGTTGACCACGGTAAAACCACTCTGACCGCTGCTCTGACTCGCGTCTGCTCCGAAGTTTTCGGTTCGGCCGTAGTTGAATTCGACAAGATCGACAGCGCTCCAGAAGAAAAAGCTCGCGGTATCACCATCAACACCGCGCACGTTGAGTACAACTCGAACATTCGTCACTACGCTCACGTTGACTGCCCAGGTCACGCTGACTACGTGAAGAACATGATCACCGGTGCTGCCCAGATGGACGGCGCGATCCTGGTTTGCTCGGCTGCCGATGGTCCGATGCCACAAACTCGTGAGCACATCCTGCTGTCCCGTCAGGTAGGCGTTCCGTACATCGTGGTTTTCCTGAACAAGGCTGACCTGGTAGACGACGCAGAGCTGCTGGAACTGGTTGAGATGGAAGTTCGCGACCTGCTGTCCACCTACGACTTCCCAGGCGACGACACTCCGATCATCATCGGTTCGGCTCGTATGGCTCTGGAAGGCAAAGACGACAACGAAATGGGCACCACCGCTGTCAAGAAGCTGGTGGAAACTCTGGACAGCTACATCCCAGAGCCGGAGCGTGCTATCGACAAGCCGTTCCTGATGCCAATCGAAGACGTGTTCTCGATCTCGGGTCGTGGCACCGTGGTAACTGGTCGTATCGAGCGCGGTATCGTTCGCGTTCAGGACGCTCTGGAAATCGTTGGTCTGCGTGACACCACCACCACCACCTGCACCGGTGTTGAGATGTTCCGCAAGCTGCTGGACGAAGGTCGTGCTGGCGAGAACTGCGGCGTTCTGCTGCGTGGTACCAAGCGTGACGACGTTGAGCGTGGTCAGGTTCTGGTTAAGCCGGGTTCGGTTAAGCCGCACACCAAGTTCACCGCAGAAGTTTACGTTCTGAGCAAGGAAGAAGGCGGTCGTCACACTCCGTTCTTCAAAGGCTACCGTCCACAGTTCTACTTCCGTACTACTGACGTGACTGGTAACTGCGAGCTGCCAGAAGGCGTTGAAATGGTAATGCCAGGTGACAACATTCAGATGACTGTTACCCTGATCAAAACCATCGCGATGGAAGACGGTCTGCGTTTCGCTATCCGTGAAGGCGGTCGTACCGTCGGCGCTGGCGTCGTAGCCAAAATCATCGAGTAATCTCTTTTTTGAGATAGCTTCGATGAGTTGAAAAAGCCCCCGCTTAGCGGGGGCTTTTTTATTGGGTTGACACCTATCTGGGGCGTCTATAGAATTGCGCCTCCTTTTAACGGGCGTATTGCGCCCGGTGGGAATAGCAGCCGGAGTCTGAAATCCAATGCAAAATCAGCAAATCCGTATCAGGTTGAAGGCTTTTGACCATCGCCTGATCGACCAATCAACCCAGGAAATCGTGGAAACCGCGAAACGTACTGGTGCTCAAGTGCGTGGTCCAATTCCACTGCCTACCCGTAAAGAGCGGTTCACCGTTCTGGTTTCCCCGCACGTCAACAAAGACGCGCGTGACCAGTACGAAATCCGCACTCATAAGCGCGTTCTGGACATCGTCCAGCCAACGGATAAAACCGTTGATGCTCTTATGAAGCTTGATCTTGCGGCCGGTGTGGAAGTGCAGATCAGCCTCGGCTAAGACTCGGTCTTGGTCGTGTAACGCTCTGAAATGGGCGGCCATAGCGGGTGAAAGCCCCGTACACTCATGAGGTTTACAACATGACTATTGGTGTAGTCGGTCGTAAAGCGGGTATGACCCGTATTTTCACCGAAGAAGGTGTCTCCATTCCGGTCACGGTCATTGAGATCGAGCCGAATCGCGTCACCCAGTTCAAAACTGAAGAAACCGATGGCTATCGTGCAGTGCAAGTCACTGTCGGCGAGCGTCGTGCTTCCCGTGTTACAGCTGCTCAGGCTGGCCACTTCGCCAAGGCGAACGTTGCCGCTGGTCGTACCGTAATGGAATTCCGCCTTGAAGAAGGCGAGTACCAGGCCGGCGATCTGATCAACGCTGAAATCTTCGCTGCTGGTCAACTGGTTGATGTAACCGGTCAGTCCAAAGGTAAAGGCTTCCAGGGTACGATCAAGCGTTGGAATTTCCGCGGGCAAGATAACACCCACGGTAACTCCGTATCCCACCGCGTCCCAGGCTCTATCGGCCAGTGCCAGACTCCTGGTCGTGTATTCAAGGGCAAAAAAATGTCCGGTCATATGGGCGCTGAGCGCGTGACCGTGCAGTCCCTGGAAGTAGTGCGCGTGGACGCTGAACGCAATCTGTTGTTGGTCAAGGGTGCTGTTCCTGGCGCTACTGGCGGCAACCTGGTTGTACGTCCAGCAGCCAAGGCTCGCGGTTAAGGGGAAGCTGACATGCAATTAAATGTAAATGACGCTCAAGCGATCGAAGTTTCCGAACTGACATTTGGCGGCGAGTTCAACGAGACGCTGGTTCACCAAGCAGTCGTGGCCTACATGGCTGGCGGCCGTCAAGGTAGCAAGCAGCAAAAGACCCGTTCCGACGTTCGTGGTGGCGGTAAGCGCCCATGGCGTCAGAAAGGTACTGGCCGTGCTCGTGCCGGTACTATCCGTAGCCCAATCTGGCGCGGCGGCGGCACCACTTTCGCAGCTCGTCCACAGGATCACTCCCAGAAGCTGAACAAGAAGATGTACCGCGCAGCAATGCGTTCCATCCTTGCTGAGCTGGTGCGTACTGATCGTCTGGTCGTGGTTCAGGATTTCGCAGTTGAAACTCCGAAAACCAAAGACCTGCTGGGCAAACTGAACAACATGAGCCTGACCGACGTTCTGATCGTGTCTGATGCTGTTGATCAGAACCTGTACCTGGCTGCTCGCAACCTGCCACACGTAGATGTACGTGACGTGCAAGGTTCCGATCCAGTTAGTCTGATCGCATACGACAAGGTGTTGATCACCGTGTCGGCCGTGAAGAAATTCGAGGAGCTGCTGGGATGAACCAGGAACGCGTATTTAAAGTTCTGCTTGGCCCGCACGTTTCCGAGAAGGCTACGGTTCTGGCAGACAAGAAAGGCCAGTTCGTTTTCAAGGTTGCTACCGATGCAACCAAGCTGGAAATCAAGAAGGCCGTCGAAAGCCTGTTCAGCGTGAAAGTTGAGCGTGTTACTACCCTGAACGTTTTGGGTAAGAGCAAGCGCACCGCTCGCGGTCTGGGCAAGCGTAATGACTGGAAGAAGGCAGTTATCTCCCTTCAGCCAGGCCAAGATCTCGATTTCAGCAGCAGTGCTGAGTAAGGAAGGGGTGCATCATGGCAATCGTTAAATGCAAACCGACTTCCCCTGGCCGCCGTTTTGTGGTCAAGGTGGTCAACCAGGAGCTGCATAAAGGCGCTCCTCACGCACCGCTGCTCGAGAAAAAATCGAAGTCTGGTGGTCGTAACAACAATGGCCGCATTACCACTCGTCACATCGGTGGTGGTCATAAGCAGCATTACCGTATGGTCGATTTTCGTCGCAACGACAAAGATGGCATCGTCGCCACTGTCGAGCGTATCGAATACGATCCGAACCGTACTGCTCACATCGCACTGCTGTGCTACGCAGACGGCGAGCGCCGCTACATCATCGCCCCTAAAGGCGTGAGTGCTGGCGACCAGCTGATCGCAGGCGCTCTGGCTCCAATCAAGCCAGGCAACGCTCTGCAACTGCGCAACATTCCAGTCGGTTCTACCGTACACGGCATCGAACTGAAGCCAGGTAAAGGCGCACAGATCGCTCGTTCCGCTGGTGCTTCGGCTCAGCTGATCGCTCGTGAAGGTGTGTACGTTACCCTGCGTCTGCGTTCCGGTGAAATGCGTAAAGTGCTGGCTGAGTGCCGTGCGACCCTGGGCGAAGTCTCGAACTCCGAGCACAGCCTGCGTTCGCTGGGTAAAGCTGGTGCCAAGCGCTGGCGTGGCGTTCGCCCAACCGTTCGTGGTGTTGCCATGAACCCGGTTGACCACCCACATGGTGGTGGTGAAGGTCGTACCTCTGGTGGTCGTCATCCGGTATCGCCATGGGGCTTCCCGACTAAGGGCGCGAAGACTCGTGGTAATAAGCGTACCGACAAAATGATCGTCCGTCGTCGCAAGTAAATAGAGGGATACGACAGTGCCACGTTCTCTGAAAAAAGGTCCTTTTATTGATCTTCACCTACTGAAGAAGATCGAAGTGGCGGCGGAAAAGAACGATCGCAAACCAATTAAGACTTGGTCGCGCCGTTCGATGATCCTGCCACAAATGGTCGGTCTGACCATCGCAGTACACAACGGTCGTCAGCACGTCCCAGTTCTCGTTAACGAAGACATGGTCGGCCACAAACTGGGCGAGTTCGCCGGTACCCGCAACTATCGCGGGCACGTGGCAGACAAGAAAGCCAAGCGTTAAGGGGTAAGGAAATGGAAGTAGCCGCTAAGTTGTCGGGCGCTCGAATCTCCGCCCAGAAAGCCCGCTTGGTCGCCGACCAGATCCGCGGGAAGAAGGTGGGCGAAGCGCTCAACCTGTTGGCTTTCAGCAGTAAGAAAGCCGCCGAGATCATGAAAAAAGTGCTGGAGTCGGCCGTAGCCAACGCCGAGCATAACGAAGGCGCTGACGTTGATGACCTGAAGGTCAGCACCGTTTTCGTCAACGAAGGGCGTTCGCTGAAGCGCATCATGCCACGTGCCAAAGGCCGTGCTGATCGCATCGTCAAGCGGTCTTGCCATATCACTGTCAAGGTTGCTGACAAGTAACGGAGTCGAAGAGATGGGTCAGAAAGTACATCCCATTGGCATTCGCCTGGGAATCGTCAAGGAGCACACCTCCGTCTGGTACGCAGACGGTCGGACTTATGCGGACTATTTGCTCGCAGATCTGAAGGTGCGTGAGTATCTCCAAGACAAACTAAAAAGCGCGTCCGTAAGCCGTATCGATATCCATCGTCCGGCTCAAACTGCACGCATCACCATTCACACCGCTCGTCCAGGTATCGTTATCGGGAAGAAAGGTGAGGATGTTGAAAAACTGCGTCAGGACCTGACCAAGCAAATGGGTGTGCCTGTGCACATCAATATCGAAGAGATCCGCAAGCCGGAACTCGACGGTATGCTGGTTGCCCAGAGCGTAGCTCAGCAGCTGGAGCGTCGTGTGATGTTCCGTCGCGCCATGAAGCGCGCCGTACAGAACGCCATGCGCATTGGTGCCAAAGGCATCAAAATCCAAGTGAGCGGTCGTCTCGGCGGTGCTGAAATCGCACGTACTGAATGGTATCGCGAAGGTCGTGTGCCACTGCACACCCTGCGTGCCGATATCGACTATGCCACCTACGAAGCTCACACCACCTACGGTGTGATCGGTGTAAAGGTTTGGATCTTCAAAGGCGAAGTAATTGGTGGTCGCCAAGAAGAACTGAAACCACAAGCACCAGCGCCTCGTAAAAAAGCTGCTAAGTAAGGGGTACGCCAAATGTTGCAACCAAAGCGTACGAAGTTCCGCAAGCAGATGACCGGCCACAACCGTGGTCTGGCACTGCGCGGTAGCAAAGTCAGCTTCGGCGAGTTCGCGCTGAAGTCTGTTGCTCGTGGTCGTCTCACCGCTCGTCAGATCGAGTCAGCGCGTCGTGCTCTGACCCGTCACGTAAAACGTGGTGGCAAGATCTGGATCCGTGTATTCCCGGACAAGCCGATCTCCAAGAAGCCTCTCGAGGTTCGTATGGGTAAAGGTAAGGGTAACGTGGAATACTGGGTTGCCCAGATTCAGCCAGGCAAAGTCCTGTATGAAATCGAGGGTGTTTCTGAAGAGCTGGCGCGTGAGGCTTTCGCCCTGGCTGCTGCAAAGCTGCCGCTCGCCACCTCCTTTGTTAAACGGACGGTGATGTGATGAAAGCGAATGAACTTCGTGAAAAATCCGCACAGCAGCTGAACGAGCAACTGCTCGGCTTGCTGCGCGACCAGTTCAATCTGCGCATGCAGAAAGCAACTGGCCAGTTGGGGCAGTCTCATCTGCTCTCGCAAGTTAAGCGTGACATCGCTCGCGTGAAGACTGTGCTCAACCAGCAGGCAGGTAAGTGATCATGGCTGAAGCCGAAAAAACTGTCCGTACGCTGACTGGCCGTGTTGTCAGCGACAAGATGGACAAAACCATCACCGTTCTGATCGAGCGTCGCGTTAAGCACCCGATCTACGGTAAATACGTTAAGCGTTCGACTAAGCTGCACGCGCACGACGAAACCAATCAGTGCCACATCGGCGACAAAGTCACTATTCGTGAAACTCGTCCGATGGCCAAGACCAAGTCTTGGGCGCTGGTTGATGTTCTCGAACGCGCTGTGGAAGTCTAAGGGCTAGGGGTCGGAGAAATTATATGATTCAGACTCAATCCATGCTCGATGTGGCCGATAACAGCGGCGCTCGCCGCGTTATGTGCATCAAGGTGCTGGGTGGCTCCCATCGTCGTTACGCTGGTATCGGTGACATCATCAAAGTTACTGTGAAGGAAGCAATTCCTCGCGGTAAAGTGAAAAAAGGCCAAGTGATGACTGCTGTTGTAGTCCGCACTCGTCACGGCGTACGTCGTGCTGATGGCTCCATTATCCGCTTTGATGGCAACGCTGCTGTTCTTCTGAACAACAAGCAAGAGCCGATCGGCACCCGTATCTTTGGGCCAGTGACCCGTGAACTTCGTACTGAGAAGTTCATGAAGATCGTCTCGCTCGCCCCAGAAGTGCTGTAAGGAGATCCGACATGCAAAAGATTCGTCGTGACGACGAGATCATCGTGATCGCCGGCAAAGACAAAGGTAAGCGCGGTAAGGTGCTGAAGGTTCTTGCTGACAACCGTCTGGTTGTTGGTGGTCTGAACCTGGTCAAGCGTCATACCAAGCCTAACCCGATGTCGGGCGTACAGGGCGGTATCGTCGAGAAAGAAGCGCCACTGCACGCTTCCAACGTCGCCATCTTCAACGGCGAAACCAACAAGGCTGACCGCGTTGGTTTCAAAGTAGAAGACGGTAAGAAAATTCGTGTCTTCAAGTCGACCCAAAAAGCGGTTGATGCTTGAACACTGCTAGGTAGAAGACCATGGCACGACTAAAAGAGATTTACCGGAAGGAAATCGCACCGAAACTTAAGGAAGAACTTAAGCTTTCGAACGTGATGGAAGTTCCGCGCGTTACCAAAATCACCCTGAACATGGGTCTGGGCGAAGCGATCGGCGACAAAAAAGTCATCGAGCACGCTGTTGCTGACCTGGAAAAGATCACCGGCCAGAAAGTCGTTGTGACCTACGCTCGCAAATCCATCGCTGGCTTTAAAGTCCGTGAAGGTTGGCCGATCGGCGTCAAAGTGACCCTGCGCCGTGAGCGTATGTACGAGTTCCTGGATCGTCTGCTGTCGATCTCCCTGCCTCGGGTTCGCGACTTCCGCGGCCTGAATGCCAAGTCCTTCGATGGTCGTGGCAACTACAGCATGGGCGTGAAAGAGCAGATCATTTTCCCGGAAATCGACTACGACAAGATCGATGCTCTCCGCGGTCTGGACATTACCCTGACCACCACTGCCAAGAACGATGACGAAGGCCGCGCTCTGCTGCGTGCTTTCAAATTCCCGTTCCGCAACTGATTGGAGTAGGAAAATGGCCAAGAAGAGCATGAAAAACCGTGAGCTGAAGCGTCAGCTCACCGTTGCCAAGTACGCCACCAAGCGTGCAGCGCTGAAAGCTATCATCGTTGATCTGAACGCAAGTCCAGAAGCGCGTTGGGAAGCTACCGTAGCTCTGCAGAAGCAGCCACGTGACGCAAGCGCTTCGCGCATGCGTAACCGCTGCCGCCTGACTGGTCGTCCGCACGGCGTTTACCGCAAGTTCGGCCTGGGCCGTAACAAGCTGCGTGAAGCTGCAATGCGTGGTGACGTTCCAGGTCTGGTTAAAGCCAGCTGGTAATTGCTGTCAAAGTCTCGATGGTCGGGGTCGCAAGAACCTGACCATCGGTGGCCTTGAACATGAATCAAGCCCCTTTTGGGGCTTGATTCATTTCTGGGGTGTGTCTAGAATGACCGGCTCGCCTGAGCCCGTGTTTTTCTGCCCGGAGTTTCTCGGCGACAAGTAGTAGCCGCAAGGCTAATTTTTCTGTATTAGGAGCGTCTAGCCCATGAGTATGCAGGACCCGTTAGCGGACATGCTAACTCGAATCCGTAATGCCCAGATGGCTGAAAAGTCCGTCGTAAGCATGCCTTCTTCCACGTTGAAGGTGGCTGTAGCTAAAGTCCTGAAGGACGAAGGTTACATCGCGGGTTATCAGATCAGCAGCGAAACCAAACCACTGCTGTCTATCGAGCTGAAATATTTCGAAGGCCGTCCGGTTATCGAAGAAGTCAAGCGCGTTAGCCGTCCAGGCCTGCGTCAGTACAAGTCCGTCGAAGAACTGCCAAAAGTACGTGGCGGTCTCGGCGTGTCTATCGTCTCCACCAACAAAGGTGTGATGACTGATCGTGCTGCGCGCGCTGCCGGTGTCGGCGGCGAAGTTCTTTGCACTGTGTTCTAAGGGGGGATAAGCATGTCTCGCGTCGCTAAGAACCCCGTTAAGCTGCCAGCCGGTGTCGAAGTAAAATTCGCAGGCCAACAGCTTTCGGTGAAGGGTGCCAAGGGTACTCTTGAACTGAACGTCCATTCGTCCGTTGAGATCGTTGAAGAAGCCGGTGAGCTGCGTTTTGCTGCTCGCAATGGCGATCAGCAGACTCGCGCAATGGCCGGTACCACTCGTGCGTTGGTAAACAACATGGTCCAGGGCGTAAGCCAAGGCTTCGAGCGCAAGCTCCAGCTGGTCGGTGTTGGTTACAAAGCGCAAGCAAAAGGTCAGGTGCTGAACCTGGCTCTTGGCTTCTCGCACCCAGTGGATTACGAACTGCCGGAAGGCATCACCGCTGAGACTCCTAGCCAGACCGATATCCTGATCAAGGGCATCGACAAGCAGCTGGTAGGTCAAGTGGCCGCCGAGATCCGCGACTTCCGTCCACCAGAGCCGTACAAAGGCAAAGGTGTGCGCTACGCGGACGAAGTCGTCCGTCGTAAAGAAGCCAAGAAGAAGTAGGGCATAGCAAATGACCGACAAAAAAGTTACTCGACTGCGTCGCGCTCGCAAAGCACGCCTGAAAATGCACGAACTCGAAGTCGTGCGTCTCTGCGTGTTCCGCTCTTCGCAGCACATCTACGCCCAGGTCATTTCGGCCGACGGCAACAAAGTCCTGGCAAGCGCCTCGACTTTGGATAAAGAACTGCGTGATGGCGCCACTGGCAACATCGACGCGGCCACTAAGGTTGGCCAGCTGGTCGCTACGCGTGCTAAGGCCGCTGGCGTCTCGCAGGTGGCTTTCGACCGCTCTGGCTTCAAGTACCACGGCCGCGTAAAAGCGCTGGCTGATGCTGCTCGTGAAGCTGGGCTGGAGTTCTAAGTTATGTCAAATAACGACCAAAAGCGCGACGAAGGCTACATCGAGAAGCTGGTTCAAGTTAACCGCGTAGCCAAAACCGTTAAAGGCGGCCGTATCTTCACTTTCACCGCGTTGACCGTGGTTGGTGATGGTAAGGGCCGTGTTGGCTTCGGCCGTGGCAAGTCGCGTGAAGTGCCTGCTGCGATCCAGAAGGCAATGGAAGCTGCTCGCCGCAACATGATCCAGGTTGATCTGAACGGCACCACTCTGCAGTACGCAATGAAGTCCGCTCACGGCGCTTCGAAGGTGTACATGCAGCCTGCTTCTGAAGGTACCGGTATCATCGCTGGCGGCGCTATGCGTGCTGTCCTCGAAGTTGCTGGCGTTCAGAACGTTCTGGCCAAGTGCTACGGCTCGACTAACCCTGTAAACGTGGTTCACGCCACTTTCAAGGGTCTGAAGGCTATGCAGTCTCCTGAGTCCATCGCAGCCAAGCGTGGCCTGCGTGTTGAGGAGATCAAGTAATCATGGCTACCGTTAAAGTTACGCTGATCAAAAGCATGACCGGCCGCATCCCTAACCACAAACTGTGCGTTAAGGGTCTGGGTCTGCGTCGCATCGGTCACACTGTAGAAGTCCAGGATACTCCCGAGAATCGCGGGATGATCAACAAGGCTTACTACATGCTGCGTGTCGAGGGTTAATCGATGAAACTCAATGATCTGAGTCCAGCGCCGGGTTCCCGTCGCGAAAAGCATCGTCCGGGCCGTGGTATCGGTAGTGGTTTGGGTAAGACTGGTGGCCGTGGTCACAAAGGTCAGACCTCCCGCTCCGGTGGCACCATTGCTCCAGGCTTTGAAGGCGGTCAACAGCCGCTGCATCGTCGCCTGCCGAAGTTCGGTTTCGTTTCCCTGAAAGCCATGGATCGCGCAGAAGTGCGTCTGTCCGAGCTGGCTAAAGTGGAAGGCGACATCGTCACCGTGCAGTCCCTGAAAGATGCCAACGTGATCAACGTCAACGTACAGCGTGTGAAAATCATGCTGTCCGGTGAAGTGACTCGCGCTGTCACTATCGGCAAGGGAATCGGCGCCACCAAAGGTGCGCGTGCGGCTATCGAAGCAGCTGGCGGCAAGTTCGAGGAATAAATGGCTAAGCAAGGTGCTCTCTCTGCGCTCGGCAAAGGCGGTATGTCTGAACTCTGGGCTCGTCTGCGTTTTCTGTTCCTGGCGATTATCGTCTACCGAATAGGCGCACACATCCCGGTTCCAGGTATCAACCCGGACCGACTCGCGGACCTGTTTCGACAGAATGAGGGGACCATTCTTAGCTTGTTCAACATGTTTTCCGGCGGCGCGCTGGAGCGGATGAGCATCTTTGCACTGGGGATCATGCCGTACATTTCGGCATCGATCATCATGCAACTGATGACCGCCGTCAGCCCGCAGCTGGAGCAGTTGAAGAAGGAAGGTGAAGCTGGCCGTCGCAAGATCAGCCAGTACACCCGCTACGGCACCGTCGTCCTCGCTCTCGTTCAGGCCATTGGCATGTCCATTGGCCTGGCGGGGCAGGGCGTTGCGTTCACTGGTGACTTTGGCTTCCATTTCGTCGCGGTATCCACGTTTGTGGCTGGTGCGATGTTCATGATGTGGCTGGGTGAGCAGATTACTGAGCGTGGTGTAGGCAACGGTATCTCGATGTTGATTTTTTCGGGAATCGTCGCCGGTCTTCCGAGAGCAATCGGGCAGTCTTTCGAGTCTGCGCGTCAGGGTGATATCAACATCTTCGCCCTGGTTGCCATCGGTTTGCTGGCAGTAGCGATTATCGGTTTCGTGGTGTTCATTGAGCGTGGTCAGCGTCGTATCGCTGTTCACTACGCCAAGCGTCAGCAAGGCCGCAAGGTTTTCGCTGCGCAGACTAGCCACTTGCCGCTGAAGGTGAACATGGCCGGCGTTATTCCGGCTATTTTCGCGAGCAGCATTCTGCTGTTCCCGGCTTCGTTGGGTGCCTGGTTTGGTCAGTCTGAAGGTATGGGCTGGTTGCAGGACATCTCGCAGTCGATCGCTCCTGGTCAGCCGTTGAATATTCTGCTGTTTAGTGCAGGGATTATTTTCTTCTGCTTCTTCTATACGGCGTTGATGTTCAATCCGAAAGACGTAGCGGAAAACCTGAAGAAGTCCGGTGCCTTTATTCCGGGCATCCGTCCAGGTGAGCAGTCTGCGCGCTACATTGATGGCGTTCTGACTCGCTTGACCATGTTCGGTGCTCTTTACATGACGGCCGTGTGCCTGTTGCCCCAGTTCCTGGTGGTTGCAGCAAACGTTCCGTTCTACCTTGGCGGGACCTCGTTGCTGATCGTGGTCGTGGTTGTGATGGACTTCATGTCCCAAGTACAATCGCACCTCGTTTCGCACCAGTACGAATCCCTGATGAAGAAAGCCAACCTGAAGGGTTACGGCAGCGGCATGTTGCGCTGAGTACCCATAAGGTTCGAGGAGTTGGTGATGAAAGTTCGTGCATCGGTGAAAAAGCTGTGCCGTAACTGCAAGATTATTCGCCGCGAAGGTGTTGTTCGAGTAATTTGCAGCGCGGAACCGCGTCACAAACAGCGCCAAGGCTGAGTGTGATTGTGCTTCAAGCCCGGCAGCTAGTGCGCTGCCGGGTTGATTATTTGTTATTACAGCGATATTATCTCGCGCCCTATTTCTTGGCTTCCGGGGCGTAGGTAGCTGTCAATTGGAGTCCCACTGAATGGCCCGTATTGCAGGCGTTAACATTCCAGATAACAAGCATACTGTTATCTCGCTGACCTACATCTATGGTGTTGGTCGCACTACTGCGCAGAAAATCTGTGCAGTGACTGGGGTAAACCCAGCAGCAAAGATCAAGGATCTGAGCGACGAGCAAATTGAACAGCTGCGTGGCGAAGTGGCGAAGTTCACCACTGAAGGTGACCTGCGTCGCGAAATCAACATGAAAATCAAGCGCTTGATGGACCTCGGTTGCTATCGCGGTCTGCGTCATCGTCGTGGTCTGCCAGTACGCGGTCAGCGTACCAAGACCAACGCGCGTACCCGTAAAGGTCCGCGTAAGCCGATCCGCAAGTAATCGCCCCAGCGAATCGACAGGAATTTAATCATGGCAAAACCTGCTGCTCGTCCTCGTAAAAAAGTTAAAAAGACAGTGGTTGATGGCATCGCCCACATCCATGCCTCTTTTAACAACACCATCGTGACCATTACCGACCGTCAAGGTAACGCTCTTTCCTGGGCTACCTCCGGTGGTTCGGGTTTCCGCGGTTCCCGCAAGTCCACCCCGTTCGCTGCTCAAGTAGCTGCTGAGCGTGCTGGTCAAGCTGCGCTGGAATACGGCCTGAAAAACCTCGACGTAAACGTCAAGGGCCCAGGTCCAGGTCGTGAATCCGCAGTCCGCGCTTTGAACGGCTGTGGCTACAAGATCGCCAGCATCACCGACGTGACGCCAATCCCGCACAACGGGTGCCGTCCGCCGAAGAAGCGCCGCGTGTAATCCAGGAGATTGTAAAGAATGGCTCGTTACATTGGTCCAAAATGCAAACTCGCTCGTCGCGAAGGCACCGATCTCTTCCTGAAGAGCGGCGTGCGCGCGATCGAATCGAAGTGCAACATTGAAGCAGCACCTGGTATCCACGGCCAACGCCGCGGTCGCCAGTCCGACTACGGCACCCAACTGCGTGAAAAGCAGAAGGTCCGTCGTATCTACGGCGTTCTCGAGCGTCAGTTCAGCGGCTACTACAAAGAAGCTGCTGGCAAGAAAGGTGCAACCGGTGAAAACCTGCTGCAACTGCTCGAATGCCGTCTGGACAACGTCGTATACCGTATGGGCTTTGGTTCGACTCGTGCCGAATCCCGTCAGCTGGTATCGCACAAGTCGATCAGCGTTAACGGTCAGACCGTAAACGTTCCTTCGTACCAGGTTCGTGCTGGTGACGTGGTCGCTGTTCGCGAGAAAGCAAAAAATCAACTTCGCATTGTCCAAGCTCTCGATCTGTGTGCTCAACGTGGCCGCGTAGAGTGGGTAGAAGTAGACACTGAGAAGAAGTCGGGCGTTTTCAAGAACGTTCCTGCTCGCAGTGATCTGTCCGCCGACATCAACGAAAGCCTGATTGTCGAGCTCTACTCCAAGTAAGGGCTAGAAAATAGGTGCATCCATGCAGATTTCGGTAAATGAGTTCCTGACACCCCGCCATATTGATGTGCAGGTTGTCAGTCCAACCCGCGCCAAGATCACTCTCGAGCCTCTCGAGCGTGGTTTCGGCCACACCCTGGGCAACGCGCTGCGCCGCATCCTGTTGTCCTCAATGCCCGGCTGCGCAGTAGTCGAGGCCGAGATTGACGGTGTGCTCCACGAGTACAGCGCCATCGAAGGTGTACAGGAAGACGTAATTGAAATCCTGTTGAACCTTAAAGGTCTGGCTATCAAGCTGCACGGCCGTGACGAAGTTACGCTGACCTTGTCGAAGAAGGGTTCGGGGGTGGTTACCGCTGCCGATATTCAGCTGGATCATGATGTCGAGATCGTTAATCCCGATCACGTAATCGCTAACCTGGCGTCTAACGGCGCCCTGAACATGAAGCTCACCGTAGCTCGTGGTCGTGGTTATGAACCAGCCGACTCGCGTCAGAGCGATGAAGACGAAAGCCGCAGCATCGGTCGCTTGCAGCTTGACTCTTCGTTCAGCCCGGTTCGCCGTATCGCATACGTGGTGGAAAACGCCCGTGTCGAGCAGCGTACCAACCTGGACAAGCTGGTTATTGATCTGGAAACCAACGGTACTCTGGATCCTGAAGAGGCTATCCGTCGTGCTGCAACCATCCTGCAACAGCAGTTGGCTGCGTTCGTCGACCTCAAAGGTGACAGTGAGCCAGTGGTTGTCGAGCAGGAAGACGAGATCGATCCGATCCTGCTTCGCCCGGTTGACGATCTGGAACTGACTGTACGTTCGGCTAACTGCCTTAAGGCGGAAAACATCTATTACATCGGTGACCTGATCCAGCGCACCGAAGTAGAGCTGTTGAAGACTCCGAACCTGGGCAAGAAATCCTTGACTGAAATCAAGGACGTTCTGGCCTCCCGCGGTCTGTCCCTCGGCATGCGCCTCGACAACTGGCCGCCTGCAAGTCTTAAGAAGGACGACAAGGCGACTGCCTGATCGTCGTAATCACCGAACGTAGTGTTTGGTAAGGAATGAACCATGCGTCATCGTAAAAGTGGTCGCCACCTGAGCCGCACCAGCTCGCACCGCAAGGCCATGTTCCAAAACATGGCAGTGTCGCTGTTCGAGCACGAGCTGATCAAAACTACTCTGCCAAAAGCCAAAGAACTGCGCCGCGTTGCCGAGCCGCTGATCACTCTGGCCAAGACAGACAGCGTTGCTAACCGTCGTCTGGCTTTCGACCGTACTCGTTCGAAAGCTATCGTTGGTAAGCTCTTCAACGACCTGGGCAAGCGTTACGCTACCCGTGAGGGTGGCTACCTGCGCATCCTCAAGTGCGGTTTCCGCGCTGGCGACAACGCGCCTATGGCGTACGTCGAACTGGTTGATCGTGCTGTCGGCGGTGAAGCTGTATCCGCTGAGTAAGACGTCAGTCTGAAACAAAGAACCGGGCCTAGTGCCCGGTTTTTTGTGCGCGTAAGAAATGCACCGTTCGTACAAGCTTCTACCCTGTTTGGGTCTGCACTATGTGCTGGGTTTTGTCGTTAGTTATTTTCTATTGATGGCCATGAGTTAATGAATTTGTGGCCGTCATATTGATGATTGATACTCCCCAACAAGCCGACTAGCCGGCAGTTCAAGACTGACAGAGGAAGAAGATCGCATGAGCCAGAACAAGACGCTTACGACTGCCAGCGGTGCGCCAGTCGCCGATAACCAGAACTCTCGCTCCGCCGGGCCGCGCGGACCGTTGCTGCTCGATGACTTTCATTTGATCGAAAAGCTTGCTCACTTCAACCGCGAAAACATTCCTGAGCGCCGTGTGCATGCCAAGGGTTCGGGCGCCTACGGTACCTTCACCGTCACTCGCGATATCACGCAATACACGAGCGCCAAGCTGTTCTCTGCTGTGGGTAAGCAGACGCCGACTTTCCTGCGGTTCTCCACGGTGGGCGGTGAGCGTGGCTCGGCAGACACCGAGCGCGACCCTCGTGGTTTCGCTCTGAAGTTCTACACCGAAGAAGGCAACTGGGACATCGTTGGCAACAACACGCCCGTGTTCTTCATTCGTGATCCGCTGAAGTTTCCTGACTTTATCCACACCCAGAAACGTTTGCCGCAGAGCAACCTGAAAAGTGCGCAGATGATGTGGGACTTCTGGTCGCACTCGCCCGAGGCGCTGCATCAGGTCACCATTCTGTTCTCTGATCGCGGTATCCCGGATGGCTACCGTCATATGCACGGCTTCGGTAGCCACACTTACAGCTTGATCAGTGCTCAAGGCGAGCGTCACTGGGTGAAGTGGCACTACAAGACCAAGCAAGGGATCAAGAACCTCGCGCCGGCAGATGCGGCACGCCTGGCGGGCACTGATCCGGATTACGCGCAGCGCGACTTGTTCGAGGCCATCGAGCGTGGTGACTTCCCGAAATGGAGCGTGTGCATCCAGATCATGACTGAGGCCCAGGCCGCGGCGCATTACGAGAACCCGTTCGACGTGACCAAAACCTGGTCGCAGAAGGAGTTCCCGTTGATCGAAGTCGGTGAGCTGGAGTTGAATCGCAATCCGCTGAACTACTTTGCTGAAGTCGAGCAAGCCGCGTTCGGCCCAAGCAACATGGTGCCAGGCGTCGGCCTTTCGCCGGATCGCATGCTGCAAGGTCGCGTATTCGCTTATGCCGATGCGCATCGTTATCGCGTAGGCACCAATCACCAGCAGCTGCCGGTAAACGCCCCGCGCAGCCCGGTGAATACCTACCAGCGTGACGGTTCGATGGCTTTTGGCAGCAACGGTGGCGCGGCCCCGAACTACGAGCCGAACAGCTACGTGGAGTCGCCGAAACAAGCGCCGCACTACGCCGAACCGGCACTGGCCCTGAGCGGTGCGGCTGATCGCTACGATCACCGCGAAGACACCGACTACTACAGCCACGCGGGTGCGCTGTTCCGTTTGATGAGCGACGAGCAGAAAGCGTTGCTGGTCAGCAACATCGCCGGTGCGATGGCGGGTGTTTCGAGTGATGTCGTCGACCGTCAGTTGCAGCATTTCTACAAGGCCGACCCGGCGTATGGAGAAGCAATCGCAAAGCTGCTCAACGTACAGCTTAACGAAGTCTAAACGAGAAGCAGAACCGCCCTCATTAGGGCGGTTTTTGCGTTATTTAACCTGCTTTTCTCAGAATATCTTCGCTTTTATTGCGCGAAGTGAGTGACCTCGCAGTCATGTTGGTTCAAACTACAGACTTTCAAGAAGGGAGATGTAGGGCGATGCAAGGCCACCCAGACGTTATCGATTACCTCAACACGTTGCTGACCGGCGAACTGGCCGCGCGTGACCAATATTTCGTTCACTCGCGGATGTATGAGGACTGGGGGTTCACCAAGCTCTACGAACGAATCAACCACGAGATGGAAGAAGAAGCCGGTCATGCTGACGCTTTGATGCGCCGGATCCTGATGCTGGAAGGTACGCCGCGCATGCGTCCTGATGATCTGGACGTCGGCACCACGGTGGAGACCATGCTCGAAGCGGATCTGCGCCTTGAGTACAAGGTGCGTGCCGCGCTGTGCAAAGGCATCGAGCTGTGCGAAAAGAATGGCGACTACGTAAGCCGCGATATCCTCAAGCTTCAGTTGCACGACACCGAAGAAGACCACACCTACTGGCTTGAAAAGCAGTTGGGCCTGATCAAGCTGATCGGCATTCAGAACTACCTGCAGTCCCATACATCCTGATTGCAACCGATACAAAAAAAGCCCCTGTCACTGGTGAAGTGACAGGGGCTTTTTCATGCCCGGCAATCAGGCTCGATCGCGGATCAGCAGCGGCTTGAGGTAATGGCCAGTGTGAGACTGCTTCATCTCGGCCACTTCCTCCGGTGTACCGGTGGCGATGATTTGTCCACCTTTCGAACCACCCTCGGGGCCGAGATCCACCAGCCAGTCGGCGGTCTTGATTACATCGAGGTTGTGCTCGATGACCACCACGGTGTTGCCGTGGTCGCGCAGGCGATGCAGCACGTCGAGCAGTTGCTGGATATCCGCGAAGTGCAGGCCGGTAGTCGGCTCATCGAGGATGTACAGGGTCTTGCCGGTGTCGCGCTTGGACAGCTCGCGAGACAGCTTGACCCGCTGCGCTTCACCGCCGGACAGCGTGGTCGCCGACTGACCGAGCTTGATGTACGAAAGACCCACATCCATCAGTGTTTGCAGCTTGCGCGCCAGCGCCGGCACCGCGTCGAAGAACTCCCGCGCTTCCTCGATGGTCATCTCGAGGGTTTCGTGGATGCTCTTGCCCTTGTATTTGATCTCCAGGGTTTCGCGGTTGTAGCGTTTGCTCTTGCACACGTCGCATGGCACGTAGATGTCCGGCAGGAAGTGCATTTCCACCTTGATCAGACCGTCGCCCTGGCAAGCCTCGCAACGGCCGCCCTTGACGTTGAACGAGAAGCGCCCCGGGCCATAACCACGAGAGCGGGACTCCGGCACGCCGGCGAACAGTTCGCGGATCGGCGTAAACAGCCCGGTGTAGGTCGCCGGGTTGGAGCGCGGTGTACGACCGATCGGGCTCTGGTCGATATCGACGACCTTGTCCAGATGCTCCAGGCCCTTGATGCTGTCGTGAGCTGCCGCTTCCAGAGTGGTCGCGCCATTGAGGGCCGTGGCGCTCAGCGGAAACAGAGTGTTGTTGATCAGCGTCGATTTGCCGGAGCCGGAGACACCGGTCACGCAGGTCAGCAGGCCGATCGGGATCTCCAGATCGACATTGCGCAGATTGTTGCCCCGCGCGCCCTTGAGCGACAGCACCTGCTTCTTGTTGCGCGGCGTGCGTTTGGCCGGCACTTCGATCTTGACCCGACCCGACAGGTATTTGCCGGTGAGCGAGTCCGGGTGCGCCATGACTTCGTCCGGCGTGCCTTCGGCGACGATTTGCCCGCCATGAACCCCGGCACCCGGGCCGATATCCACAACGTAGTCAGCCAGACGGATCGCGTCTTCGTCGTGCTCGACCACGATCACCGTGTTGCCGATGTCGCGCAGGTGCTTGAGGGTGCCGAGCAGGCGATCATTGTCACGCTGGTGCAGGCCGATGGACGGCTCATCGAGGATGTACAGAACCCCGACCAGACCGGCGCCGATCTGGCTGGCCAGACGAATCCGCTGGGCTTCGCCACCAGATAACGTGTCCGCACTGCGATCCAGCGACAGGTAGTCCAGGCCCACGTTGACCAGGAACTGCAGACGCTCGCGGATCTCCTTGAGAATCTTGTCGGCGATTTCGCCACGGCGACCGGTCATCTTCAAATCGCCGAAGTAGTCGCAGGCATCGCCGATCGGCAGGTTGGTCACCGCCGGCAGGGTTTTCTCGCCAACCCACACATGTCGCGCTTCGCGGCGCAGGCGGGTGCCGCGGCAATCCGGGCAGGACTGGGTGCTGAGGAACTTCGCCAGTTCTTCGCGCACGCTCGCCGATTCGGTTTCGCGGTAGCGACGCTCGAGGTTCGGCACGATGCCTTCGAACGGGTGCGAACGCTTGACGATGTCACCGCGGTCGTTGAGGTATTTGAAGTCGACGTTCTGCGAACCGCTGCCATGCAGAATATATTTCTGCTGATCCGCCGGCAGCTCGTTGAACGGCTGCTCGAGGCTGAAACCGTAATGCGCGGCCAGCGAGCCGAGCATCTGGAAGTAATAGACGTTGCGCCTGTCCCAGCCGCGTATCGCACCTTCGGCCAGGGTCAGTTCACCGTTGACCAGACGCTTGATGTCGAAGAACTGCTTCACGCCCAGACCGTCACAGGTCGGGCAGGCGCCGGCCGGGTTGTTGAAGGAAAACAGCTTGGGTTCCAGCTCGCTGATCGCATGGCCGCAGATCGGGCAGGCGAAGCGCGCGGAGAAGATCATCTCTTCGCCTGGCTCGTCGTCCATCGGTGCCACGAGAGCGATGCCGTCGGCCAGCTTCAGTGCGGTTTCGAAGGATTCGGCCAGACGCTGCTGCAAATCGGCGCGAACCTTGAAGCGGTCGACCACGACTTCGATCGTGTGCTTTTTCTGTTTATCCAGCTTTGGCAGCTCGTCCAGCTCGCAGAGCCGGCCGTTGACCCGGGCGCGAACGAAGCCCTGAGCGCGCAGTTCTTCGAACACCGACAGATGCTCGCCCTTGCGCTCGCGGATCACCGGTGCCAGCAGCATCAACTTGCTGCCTTCCGGTTGTGCCAGCACCAGATCGACCATCTGACTGACGGTCTGCGCTTCCAGCGGGATGTCGTGATCCGGGCAGCGTGGCGTACCGACGCGCGCATAGAGCAGACGCAGGTAGTCGTAGATTTCGGTGATGGTGCCGACCGTGGATCGCGGGTTGTGCGAGGTCGACTTCTGTTCGATGGAGATCGCCGGCGACAGGCCTTCGATGGTGTCGACGTCGGGTTTTTCCATCATCGACAGGAACTGCCGGGCATAGGCCGACAGGGATTCGACATAGCGGCGCTGACCTTCGGCATAGAGCGTGTCGAAGGCCAGGGACGACTTGCCGGATCCGGACAGGCCGGTGATGACGATCAGTTTGTCCCGTGGCAGGGTCAGGTCGATGTTCTTCAGGTTGTGGGTACGGGCCCCACGTATCAGGATCTTGTCCAAAGTGGCCTCGCTCGGCGGGCGTCGAAAACACAGGAGTATACGGCCAAATACTGGATGGATGCACACTATCGAATGAAGGGTTTTCCACCTTGCATGAAGAGAGTTTCATCTATACGCGTCATAGCGTCGCGATATACCCCGTCTTTCGATGGGACTGGTAGAATCGCCGCCGGTTCACACGAGGTTTTTCCATGCACGATCCCCACAGCGAACGCATGAGTGGCAGCGAGACCCGCGCGGCGAGCGGTCTGGCCCTGGTGTTCGCCTTCCGTATGCTTGGCATGTTCATGGTGCTGCCGGTACTGGCCACCTATGGCATGGATCTGGCGGGAGCGACCCCGGCCCTCATCGGGCTGGCGATTGGCGCTTACGGCCTGACCCAGGCGATTTTCCAGATTCCGTTCGGGATCATTTCCGACCGTATCGGCCGTCGCCCGGTGATTTACCTGGGGCTGATCGTCTTTGCCCTCGGCAGCGTGCTGGCGGCCCAGGCCGACTCGATCTGGGGCGTGATTGCCGGCCGGATCCTGCAAGGTGCCGGCGCAATTTCCGCAGCGGTCATGGCGTTGCTGTCCGACCTGACTCGCGAACAGCACCGCACCAAGGCCATGGCGATGATCGGCATGACCATCGGCCTGTCGTTCGCGGTGGCCATGGTGGTCGGTCCGCTGCTGACTCGCGCATTCGGTCTTTCCGGCCTGTTCCTGGCCACCGGCGGTATGGCGCTGGTGGGTATCGTGATCGTGCTGTTCATGGTGCCGAAATCCACCGGCCCGCTGAGTCATCGCGAGTCTGGCGTGGCGCGCCAGGCGTTGATGCCGACGCTGAAGCACCCGGACCTGCTGCGCCTGGATCTCGGCATTTTTGTGTTACATGCAATGTTGATGTCGAGCTTCGTCGCGCTGCCCCTGGCCCTGGTCGAAAAAGCCGGGCTGCCCAAGGAACAGCACTGGTGGGTCTACCTTACAGCTCTGTTGATCTCTTTCTTCGCCATGATCCCGTTCATCATCTACGGCGAGAAGAAACGCAAAATGAAACGAGTTTTGCTCGGCGCCGTCATGACGCTGATGCTCACTGAGCTATTCTTCTGGCAGTTCGGTGACAGCCTGCGGGCTCTGGTGATCGGGACGGTGGTGTTCTTTACCGCGTTCAATCTGCTGGAAGCCTCGCTGCCGTCGCTGATCAGCAAGGTTTCACCGGCAGGTGGCAAGGGCACGGCCATGGGCGTGTACTCCACCAGCCAGTTCCTCGGTTCGGCACTCGGCGGGATTCTCGGCGGCTGGATGTTCCAGCATGGCGGTCTGTCGGTTGTGTTCCTCGGATGTGCCGGGCTGGCTGCCATCTGGCTGGCCTTTGCTGTTACCATGCGTGAACCTCCCTACGTGACGAGCCTGCGCTTGCCGTTGTCGCCCGAGGCGATCCGCGAAGCGGGTCTGGTCGAGCGCCTCAGGGCCCTCGTAGGGGTAACAGATGCAGTGATAGTCGCCGATGAAGCGGCTGTTTACATCAAACTGGATAAAGAATTAGTGGATCGCGACACCCTCGAACGCCTGGTGAACAACCCGGCCGGGGCTGCTTGCGAAGCCTAGGAGAACGTTATGGCCCGTGGGGTTAACAAAGTCATATTGGTCGGCACTTGCGGCCAGGATCCCGAAGTTCGCTACTTGCCTAACGGTAACGCCGTGACCAACCTGAGTCTGGCAACCAGCGAACAGTGGACCGACAAGCAGACCGGTCAGAAGGTCGAGAAGACCGAGTGGCACCGCGTATCGATGTTCGGCAAGGTAGCCGAAATCGCCGGCGAGTACCTGCGCAAGGGTTCGCAGGTTTACATCGAAGGCAAGCTGCAGACCCGCGAGTGGGAAAAAGACGGCATCAAGCGTTACACCACCGAGATCGTGGTCGACATGCAAGGCACCATGCAACTGCTGGGCGGCCGTCCACAACAGGGCGACCAGCAAGGCGGTGGCAACAACTATCAGCAGCAGGCGCCACGCCAGCAGGCTCCGCGTCCGCAGCAGTCGGCTCCTCAGCAGCGTCCGGCCCCGGCTCCACAGCAGGCCGCGCCGCAGCCAGCTCCGGATTTCGACAGCTTCGATGACGATATCCCGTTCTGATCGAAGTCGCTGAACCAGGCCCGGTCTGGATTCGAAGCCCCCGCATTGCGGGGGCTTCGTCGTTTTGGCGGTTGCACTTGGCTTTTGGATGTTCGTGAACTGACTAAACAGTCCGGGCGTTCAGGGCGGTAAAGTTTCGCAAAGAGTCTTGAAGGCAGCGGCAAGCCGATCCATGATCGGTCCCGGCGCTTTCGAGCCCGTCCATTTTTTGCAAGAGCGGGCTCCCCGGCATCGGGCGTCAGTTCTCATCACAAGAACAAGAGAAACCGATGAGCAGTAGCAAGAACAAGGAAATCGAGTACCTGCGCGGTGTGGCCATCCTGATGACGGTGTTTGCCCACAGTACGTTGTTATTGCCATTTCATGGCGCGTTCATGGAAAAGCTGTTCAACGTGTATTCCCCCTGGTCCGGGGTGGATCTGTTCTTCTGTATTTCAGGTTTTGTCGTCAGCAAGGCCTACCTCGATTACTTCGATCAGAACCGCGAGCAGAATCGCTTCGGTCTCGCCGCAACGTCATTCTGGATTCGACGGGCTTACCGCCTGCTGCCCACTGCCTGGCTGTGGGTGTTGATACCGCTGGTGTTCTCGATCTTCTTCAACCAGTCCAATGCGTTCCAGTCGTGGTTCGACAATGTGCGCAGCTTCACCGCCGTCGCGACATTCACCGGTAACCTGGCGAACCAGTACGGGGTGATCCTGGGGCCAAACTCGGTTTACTGGAGTCTGGCGCTGGAGGAGCAGTTCTACTTCATCTTCCCGCTGTTCCTGCTGTTGATCACTTCGACACGGTGGCGGGTGATCGCCCTGATTACGTTGATCGCCGTGCAGTTTCCGCTGGATCGCAATGCGTTTGGTGCGGCGCCGGCGGGAATGCTGTTTTCGTTCCGTCTTGACGCCATGATGTGGGGCATCCTGCTCTGCCTGTTCACGCGCACCTCCTTGTACAAGGAAATCGAGCCCGTGGCGTTGGGTGGCAGCCTGATCAAGCGGCTGGGGATCACGCTGTTCCTGCTGTACATGATGGGCGCCATTGCCGGCCAGCTCATTGCAACACCGATCGCTGTCGGGTTGCTGGCGATCAATGCGCTGATCCTGGTCTGGCTCTCCAGTTACCAGAAGGGTTACATCTACTGTCCGGTCTTCCTGAGCGCTATCGGCCAGTGGCTGGGTTCGCGTTCCTACGCCCTGTACGTCGTGCACATGTTTGCCTACCACCTGAGCACCGAGATCTGGAGTCGTGTGGCCAGCGAGCGGGGCGTCGAGCTGGGCAGCGAGTTCACCGTCCAACTGTTGCTGACGTCGTTTGCGATCATGGTGATCTGCAGCGAGCTGAACTACCGGTTTGTCGAAACGCCGCTGCGTCGCCGTGGCGCGGAAATCTCTCGCCGCAGAATGGCCGGTCTCGCCACCGCCGAACCGGTCCGGGAAAAACCTTTGGTGGAAGCTCCGGCTCGTACGACCGAGCTGTCGTAACCGACGCCGGAAACGAAAAACCCGTAGCGCGCAAACGCTACGGGTTTTTTATTGCCGGCCTCGAATCAGTCAAGAATCAGGTGCGGTAAAAAACGGCTCGAGTCCTTGGTGATCAGGCTATTGTCTTCGCGCACGCCAATTCCTGCGGCCTGGTCGCCGATCACCCAGGACCCAATCAGCGTGTAGCTGTCATCGAACCTTGGCAGTGGCGCAAACTCCTGCAGGATGAAGGGCGCATCCGTGTAGGGGCCATCCTCTTTGACGATCAGACCGTCGGCAGTTTGCAGCTCGATGTTGGCACCTTCCCGGGAAAAGTACGGCTTGCGCACCCAGCCCCTGGGCACTGCGCTGGCCGGATCCGGATCGAGATGAGCGGCCAGCAGATTCGGATGGCCCTTGTGCAATTCCCATAGCAAGGGCAGGGCGCCTTTATTGGAGAGAATGGCCTTCCACGCCGGTTCGAAAAATTGCGTATCGCAATCGGCGATGGCTGCACCGAACGGCTCGTGGAAGATGAATTCCCAGGCGTGCAGCTTGAACAGGTGCGGAATCCAGCGATCCTCAAGGTCGACGAAACGTCCTTCAGTTGTCAGGCCGATGTCTTCGATATCGATGTGCCGCGATTCGATGCCGACCTTTTCCGCGATCAGTCGCAGGTAGTCCGTGGTGCCCTTGTCCTCGACCGAACCTTTCATCGAGGCAAAGTAAAACGGGCGCTTGAGTTTCAGCGCGGCAAAGGCTTCGTGCAGTCGGGTGTCGATGCTGTTGAACTGGTCGGCATGGCGCGGCAGCATCCCGCGCTCGATGCATTGCTCAAGCCAGCCCCACTGGAAGGCCGAGGCTTCGTACAGGCTGGTGGGCGTGTCGTAGTTGAGCTCCAGCAGTTTCGCCGGGCCGTTGCCGCTGTAGGAGAAGTCCATGCGTCCGTACAGATGCGGATGACCTTCCAGCCAGGACGTTCGGATCATGTCGTAGTACGACGCAGGGATGCTCAAGCGATCAAGCAGCTCCTCGCTGCGCACGACCCGGTCCACCAGATCCATGCACATCTCGTGCAGTTCGGTGGTCGGATCCTCGAGATCATTTTCGATCTGCGCGAGCGTGAACTGGTAGTACGCGCGTTCGTCCCAGTAGGGCTCGTCGTCGATGGTGTGGAACAGAAAACCGAGGCTTTCGGCCGTCTGTTTCCAGTCGTGGCGCTCGGCGCAATGGATCTTCTTCATCAGCTGCTCGAACTGCCCCAGCCGCCCCAACCGCTGCGTGCGCTGGACTGGCTGCCGAAACCGCCACGGGAAGTGGAAGACGCCACGTTGACCGATTTACTACGGGAGCTGGTGTAGTCCGAATTGCTGCGAGTGGTCGGAGCCGATTCGATCCGCCGGTTCAGCGTCGAAGTGTCATACGTCTGGCGCGTATCGCGATCGCGATACACCGTCCGCGAGTTGTTGCTCATGGCGTTACCGATCAGCCATCCGGTGAGCCAGCCGTTGCTCGATCCGCCACCGCTGGAGACGTGGGTCGTGTTCTGGGTGGTCTGCACGGGCTCGGCATTGCCTTCTGGCATCTGCGCATTGGCAATCGCATCAAGGTTCTGTGCCGGCTCGGTGTTTTGCGGCACCTTGAAACCACCGAGCTTCGGCACAAAGCGGCCGTCGGAGTTCTTCTGGCACCAGCCGGCGGCAAAGTCCGCGTCGCACTTGGTTTTGTCGTCATAAGCCGGGGCGATACGCCGGTGTTCGGCCAGGGCCGCGACGTAGGCATTCGAGCAGGCATCGGCAGCCACTTCGGCGTCGACGCACTGTTCCACGCTCTGGAAGGTGCGCTGTTGTTCCTGGGCGGCTGCTTCACCGGAAATCGCCAGGGCCACCGATGCGGCGAGGGACAGTTGAACGTACTTGCTTCGTTTCATCTCGGGCTTCCTGCCGATCAGTAGGACGGGGTCATGCACGCGGCGTTGAGCATGCCGACGCTGATCGCCACCGCTGCCACGTAGATGCCGGCGGCAACTTCACCGTTGGCGATGCGCTGGGACGTGCCTTTGAGCACCAGTCCGGTGGCCAGGAATGCCAGCAGTTGCACCGCAGCGGCGATCACGGCCCAGAGGACGAAATCGAGGACGTTGATCGAGTGGGCGATGATGTTGCTCGCCGGGATCGCGAAACCGATGATCGCGCCCGACAGGGCGATGGCAGCAGCGTTGTTACCGCCGCGAATCAGTTCGAATTCCTTGTGCGGCGTGATGCGGGTGTAGACGAACTGAAACAGCATGAACAGCAGCACGGCGCCGATCAGATAGGCGGCGAAACCGACCAGCGCGGCCTTGTTCAGGGAAACGGACAGCACTTCCAGCATGGGGAACTTCCTTTTAAATGGTGCTCAGATCGGTGGTGTACAGCGAGATGCCCAGCGATGTGCTCAGGCTGACAGTGCCTTCTTCGTCCTGTTCGACGGAGAACAGCAGCAGTTCGCGACGGTCGGTCAGGCCGGTTTCCCGGGCGTACAGCATCGAATGGTGTTCGATGGTGTAGGACTCGTCGGGATTGACCACTTGCTCGGTGAGCGGGACCAGTTCGGTCTGGCCGCGTTCGGTGCCCCATTCACGGGTGAAGGACACGCCGTCATGGGTGTAGGCCGGCAGGCCGATCAGGCTGTTCGGACCCGCCAGGCGCTGCAGCTCGGCGTCACTGTTGACCGTGACATAGTTGAGGTAATTGAACAGCGTCACCGATTCGATCTGATCGTCGCCGGTGACGTGGACCTGCAGCCAGAAATCTTCGTTGTCCAGGTAGTAGCGATACAGCTTGTTCGACTGGCCGAGGTCGATCCAGCCGGCGCTCCAGATGGCCTGGGCATCGGGGACCCGTACCGAGGTGCTGCCGTCGAGCAGCAGGCCGAGCGTCGAGTCGAACCGGATCGCCTTGCCCTGCGCCAGGCCCAACGGGCCGCTGGCCGCCTCGCGTGCAGGTGCAGGGGCCGAACCGGTGCCGAGCAAATTCTTTAACCATCCCATGGGTACATTCCTTGAAGCGGGTGGAGGTGTTCGTTGGCAAAACGCCGCTAGTGTACCGGCCTCGTGACAAACGAGCAGGCAAAAAAGAAGGGCACCCGGTGCCCTTCTTTTCTTCTGGCTGCCCTTACTGGGCCGACTTCTGCTTCAGGCGCTCGAGGATCGCGTTGGCGCTGCCCTCGTTCGGCGTGATGCCGGCGTCGCGCAGCTTGCGCTCCAGATCGTTGCCAGTTGTGGCATCGGCCAGTTCGTCCTGAGCGTTCAGCTCGGCGGCACGCTGCTTTTGCTTCTCTTGCAGACGGTTCAGGGTGCCGACAGCGGTTTCCAGCTTGCCGTTGGCGCCGCCGCTGGCGATTGATGCGCTGACCTGGGCTTTCTGCACGCTGTCACGGGCCTTGGCCATGTCCACTTGCTGACGCAGGCTTTTGATCCGCGCTTCGGCCTTGTTGATGTCCTTGCGCATGTTGTCGGCGTAGGTGCCGAACTCGTCGCTCTGGGCCTTTTCGGTGGTCAGGTCATTGGTCAGGGTCGAAATCGCTTCGGCCACTTCCATTGCCAGATCTTCACGGCCGGCGTTCAAAGCGGAGACTGCCTTGGCTTCCAGGTCCTTGATCTTGGCGTCGTACTCGCTCACGCGGTCGGCGGACAGTTTGTGCTTGGCCATGATGGTGACCAGTTCGCGACGGGCGTTGGACAGGGCGCTGTCGGCGTCACGGATTTCCTGGTCGAGGATGCGCAGGGCCTGTTGGTCGACGATCGCTTCGCCGACTTCATTCGCGCCGCCGCGCAGAGCGGTGAACAACTTGCTCCAGATGGACTGAGTCATTGGATTTTCCCTGTTGATTACTTGAAGAAGTGTTCGAAGGCTTCGCTGGCGCGCTGCACGTTGTCGACCAGGGTTTTCACCTCGGTGACCACGTTGGTCAGGCTCGAATCCGCACTCAGCGCACCGAACATGTTGTAGACGGTCTGGCCGTTGGGCATGGTTTCGATGCCGATCGACGATAGCGGGAACATTTCCCGGCTGCGCAGTACCGCGTCGTTGAAGGTGCGCACGTCGGTAATGGAATCGATGTCCACCAGCACGGTATCGACGATGATCTGCTGACCCGCGATGGCGATGTGAATCGGCAGGCCGCCGAATTCGTTCATTTCCAGCTTGAGGCTGGGTTCGGCGCTCTGGATCAGGGACAGCGTGATCTCGTGCGAAGCCACCTCGTCCAGTGCCTTGAAAGCGTTGTAGAGGCTATCGATGTTCCAGTTGTTGCCTGCGCTCATGTAATTCTCCGACATGAAAGAGCCAGCCAGAATCGGTTGGCGTAGCTGTTGCTCCATTTGCTTGAGCAAGCTTCGGTTTTCGGGAAGCACCCAAGTTTCGTGTTTCACATAACCGGCGGCAGCCAGGCCCGCGCGCATCTGCTTCATATAGAAGCTCGACGGTTTTTTCGCGGACGTTGTCGAGCGCACTCCCTTCGGGCTCTCCGATTTTGTTGCAGGGGAGCTGCTTTTCATGGCGATGACTCCGTTATGAACATCTCACGCGTGAGCCACACTACAACCAATTCAAAGTGCCATCAATGGCTCACGCGTGAGATTTTTTCGGTGCACGAAAAAAGGCCCGCAACGGGGCGGGCCGGGTTTCATTCGGAGACTGGCGACAGGCGCTCAACGATTGTTCGAGAGAAACTCCTGCGCGGAAACCACGCTGGCGTAGGCAAACGCCAGCGAAGACATGAAAGCCGCATGCACCTGGGTCGCCGGCACGACCAAACCATTGAATTCCAGGTCACGGGTGGCGCAGGCATCGTGGATCACTGTGACGGTGTAGCCCAGGTCCGCCGCTGCCCGGACAACGCCGTCGATGCACATGTGGCTCATGCTGCCGACCACCACCAGTGCCTTGATGTCTTGTTCATCGAGGACCGATTGCAGCTCCGTTTCGCGGAACGCGTTGACGAAATGCTTGAGCACCACCGGTTCATCGGCGCGGTTGAGTACCTTGGGGTGCAGCTTTGCGCCCTCGGAGCCCGGGGTGAAAAACGGCGCATCCGCCGAGGTGAATTCGTGACGGATATGGATCACCGGATCACCCGCTTCACGGAACGCGGCGATCAGTCGGGCGGCGTTGTCGGCAGCGGCGTCGACGCCAGCCAGCGGCCACTTGCCTTGGGGGAAGTAGTCATTCTGGATATCGACTACGATGAGCGCTTGCCTGGCCATGGGTGTTTCCTCGAAGTGTTTGTTGGGAGTGGAATCAGTATCGGCGCCCGCTACGTCTTCGAGGATTGGCCGCACCGACAATAGACAGGGGAAAACTGACAATGGGCGTTGAAAGGGCCGTTGCCGAGCTGGGCGTGCTGATTTATCCCGGCGCGCAACTGGCAGCGGTGCATGGCTTGACCGACCTGTTCGGCGTGGCCGACCGGATCGCCGTCGAGCATCAGGCCGCGCAATTGCCGCGACTGCGAGTGAGTCACTGGCAGGTCGAGAACGAGCAGGCACCCGTCAGGGTTTACGACAGTCATCCCGCTGAAGAAACGGGTTTGCTGGCGGTGCTGATCCCACCTTCGATCGCCGGGTTCAGCGCAGAGCAGGCAACACCGGAATTGCTGCAATGGCTGCGCGACCAGCATGGCCGTGGCGCGACGCTGGGCGGCGTCTGCGTGGGCTCGTGGCTGCTGGCCGAAAGCGGCCTGCTCAACGGTCGCAGCGCCACCACCCACTGGACCTCGGCCAAGGCCTTTGCCGAGCGTTATCCGCAGATCAGGCTCAAGGCTGACACACCGATTGTCGACGACGGCGACCTGATCACTACGGCAGGGCTGATGGCCTGGTCGGAACTGGGACTGCGGCTGGTTGATCGTTTGTTGGGCCCAAGCATCGCCAGCGCCACCGCGCGGTTCCTGGTGATGGAACACAGTGACAGCGCCAGTGCCTGCGGCAGCAACTTCGCGCCGATCCTCGGCCATGGCGACGCGTCGATTCTCAAGGTCCAGCACTGGCTGCAAAGCACCGGCGCGACGGACGTTTCGCTGGCTTCGATGGCCGAGCGCTCGGGGCTGGAAGAGCGCACGTTCCTGCGTCGGTTCCGTGCCGCCACCGGCCTGAAACCCACCGAATACTGCCAGCACCTGCGGGTCGGCAAGGCCCGGGAAATGCTCGAGTTCAGCAACGGCACCATCGATCACATTGCGTGGACGGTGGGGTATCAGGATCCGGGAGCCTTTCGCGCCATCTTCAAGAAAATCACCGGGCTGGCGCCGAGTGACTACCGCAATCGGTTCGGCGTGACCCCGCCGACCTCGCTGGCGAGATAACACCGCGCGGTCGTGCAAAATGCCTCGGCCGTGGCGGCCATCGTGCAGATTGAAACGGGCGCAACGCCAGTACGAAAAGGCTAATCGACTGATCCGCAAAGGTTTTGGCGTTGCCGTCGTTTGGCCTGATCTCTGCACTCTTTGACCTACATTCACCGAGCCGCTGGAAGGGGGACGCATGACCCCGACACCTCGCAACAGAATAGTGGTCGCCCATTCCGTACGCCCCGACGCACCGCAACACGAAGTGCAGACCAACAAGGCACTGGCCCGCTGGCTGGCGCAGATTCTCGGGCTGAAGTTCGGCGGTAGCTACGACGCGCAAAAGCATCGCGGTCGCGACCTGTATCTGCTGCCGACCCAAACCATCGTCGGCGCCGCCAAGGCCCATGAGCTGGGCATCAAGGGCCCCGAGGATCTGTGGGGCGGTTTCGTCGAGCACGATTTCATCTGCACCAAAGCCATCAGCCATGGCTTGCGCAGCCATCAGGCCAAAGCACCGCAAGGCTGGTCGCCGCTGTTTTCCGAACGCACGCGCAATGTCGTGCTCGACGGGCTCAGCGTGTTTGATCTGAGAGATGCACGACCTGCCGCCGAACATCTGCTGTACAGCGGTCCGATCCGTCTCAAACCGATTCATGCGTGCGCCGGTCGCGGACAGGAAGTGATCAAGAGCCTTGATGCGTTCGACGAAATCCTTGCCCGGCCAGACGCTGCAAAATTGTTCAGCGAAGGCGTGGTGCTCGAACAGGACCTGAGCCATGTGATCACCCATAGCGTCGGCCAGTCGTTCATCGGTGACCGGGTGCTCAGTTACTGCGGTGATCAATACTTGACCGAGGATGCCCACGGCGAAGAGGTCTATGGTGGCTCGAATCTGCTGGTGGTGCAGGGCGGTTATGCAGACTTGCTGAAACTGAAACTGCCGGACGACGTGCGGCTCGCCATTGAACAGGCGCAGGTGTTCGACCGGGCGGCGGACGAAGCCTATCCACGGTTCTACGCCTCACGGCGCAACTATGACATCGCTCAAGGGCTGGACAGCAACGGCCAACGGCGTAGCGGCGTACTCGAACAATCCTGGCGCATGGGCGGCGCCAGCAGCGCGGAAGTGGCGGCGTTGCAGAGTTTCGTCAACGACCCGTCGATGCGCGCGATCCGCGTGTCGTCGGTGGAAACCTACATCGACCAGGCCCTGCCGGCGGATGCCATCGAGGTCTATCGCGGCCCGGCCGAGAACAGCGACTTTCTCCTCAAATACGTAACGGTCCAATCCTATGACGGCTAGAAGCGAAAGCATTCAGATCGACATTGATGACGAACAGATGAGCGGGACGTTCCTCAGTCCCAAATCGAAAGTCCCCGGCGTGTTGTTCGTGCACGGCTGGGGCGGCAGTCAGGAGCGGGACCTGGAACGGGCCAAAGGCATCGCCGGCCTGGGCTGCGTCTGTCTGACATTCGACCTGCGCGGGCACACCGGCGGCACGGGTATTCCGTTGAGCCGGGTGACCCGTGAAGACAACCTGCGCGACCTGCTCGCAGCCTACGACCGGCTGCTCGCCCACCCGGCGCTGGACACCTCGGCCATCGCGGTGGTCGGCACCAGCTACGGCGGTTATCTGGCTTCGATCCTCACCTCATTGCGCCCGGTGCGCTGGCTGGCGCTGCGGGTGCCGGCGCTGTATCGCGACGAACAATGGCACACGCCCAAGCGCGATCTGGACAAGGCCGACCTGCGCGATTATCGCGGCACCCTGGTGCGCGCCGACAGCAACCGGGCGCTGCATGCCTGCTCGCAATTCACCGGTGACGTGCTGCTGGTGCAATCGGAAACCGACGACTATGTGCCTCACGCGACGATCATGAGTTACCGCGCCGCGTGCCAACAGACTCACTCGCTGACCCATCGCATCATCGACGGTGCCGACCATGCTTTGAGCGATCCAACCTCGCAGCAGGCCTACACCTCGATTCTGGTCGACTGGATCACCGAGATGGTGGTGGGGGAACGCTTGAGCATCATTCAGTCGCGCTGATCAGGGCTTGGGTTTCTTCTCGATCCGGAGCGCCTTGGCCTTGGCTTCCACCACCAGGTACATCACCACGGTGATCAGCAGCGGCAGCAGGAAATAGATCGCCCGATAGGCCAGCAAACCTGCCACCAGACTGCCGCGCGATGCCTCGTGTTGCAGCAGGGCGACGAACACCGCTTCCAGCACGCCGAGCCCGGCGGGAATGTGAGTGATGACTCCGGCAATCGCGCTGATCAGCAGCACGCCGAGCACCAGCGGATAGTCGAGCTTGCTCGGCAGCAAGGTGAAAATCACCGCCGCCATCAATGACCAGTTGAGCGCACCGAGCAGCAGTTGCAGGACCGCCATGCGCAGCGACGGCAGGTTGATTTCCACCCCGCGAATCGACCACTCGCGCCGCCGGGAAAACCGGCAGGCGACCAGGTAACCGAGGCTGATCAACAGCAGCAACACGCCAATCCCCTGCAACGCATCGCTGCTGACTTTCCACCCCGGCGGCATGCGCACCAGCCCGCTGCTGAACACCGCGCCAGCGATAGTCATGTAGCCGAACCAGTTGGTCGCCAGGCTCAGCCCGAGAATCTTGGCGATGTTGCTTTTGCTCACGCCAAGCCTTGAATACAACCGATAACGCATGGCGATCCCGCCGACCCACGCGCTCAGGTTGAGGTTGAACGCGTAGCTGATGATGCCCACCGGCAGGATCTGTTTCCATGTCAGGTCCTGACGGATGTAAGTTCGGCCGATCAGGTCGAAACTGGCGTACACCAGAAAGCTCAACAGCGTCAGGCTGGAAGCGATGATCAGCGTGCGCACCTTGAAGTCGGCGAGGGTTTGCAGCACCTCGGCCCATTCGATGCGGCTGGCGAACATTGTCAGCAGGACGATCAGCGCGAGAAAAAACAGCAACGTCAGCGGGCGCTTCCGGCGGCTCCAGCGAGATGTGGCGGCGGGTGGCGAATGCGTCGCGGACGGAGCATCGGAACGACTCATGACGGATCGCTCCCGCGCTTGCCGATGAAGGGTTTCAAACGGGGTTTATGCGCGGGCAGCCAACCGGCCATCGCTGGAAAGTGGCGCAGGAAGTGAAACACCAGAAACCCCACGGTCATGTGCCAGAGGCGCCCGCGCGGCGACTTGCTGGCGTCCATCGCTTTGCAGTGGTTGTTGCTCAGATCTTCGAGTCGCTCAAACAGATGAGCATTGAAGGCCCGGTCGCGGATCAACACGTTGGCTTCCAGGTTCAGCGACAGGCTCAGCGGATCGAGATTGCTCGACCCGACGGTGCTCCATTCTTCATCCACCAACGCGACTTTGCCGTGCAGCGGCCGCTGGCAATATTCGTGAATCTGCACCCCGGCCTTGAGCAGGTAGTCGTAGGTCATGCGCGCCGCGAGCTTGGCCACCAGCATGTCCGGCTGGCCCTGCAGAATCAGCCGCACATCGACGCCGCGCCGGGCCGCGTTGCGCATCTCGCGCAGCAAGCGATAACCGGGAAAGAAATAGGCATTGGCGATCACCACCCGGCGTTTCGCACGACGCAGGACCTGCAAGTAAATGTCTTCGATATCGGTGTGATGCCGGTCGTTATCGCGAAAAACCAGGCGCACCTGACCGTCGTGCTCGGTGAACGCCATCTCCGCCCGACGCTGGCGCCGGCGCTGCCACCAGAAGCGCGCCCGTCCGGGGCGACCGCTTTGCAGCAGGGCGAAATGATGGATGTCGGCCACCGCCGGCCCCTGAACTTCCACGGCGTAATCCTGCTTCGCCTCGGGGCCGAAATCAGCGAGATGGTCGCCGGAGAAATTGATCCCGCCGATAAACGCAATCAGCCCGTCGACCACCACGATCTTGCGGTGCAGGCGGCGGAACCAGTTGGTGCGAAACCCCAGGCGTTTCGGTGCCGGGTCGAAAATCTGCAGGTGCACACCGGCCTCGCTCAGCGCGGTGAGATATCCGGTGCTCAGTTCACCGCAACCGAAGCCGTCGAGGCTGACGGTAGTGCGCACGCCACGTCGGGCGGCATCGATCAGAATCTGCTGCAGTTCGTTGCCGACCTTGTCTTCGAAAACAATGAAGGTCTCCAGCAGGATTTCACTCTTCGCCGCGCGCATGGCCTCGAAGACTCGCGGGAAATATTCCTCGCCGTTTTCCAGCAGTTCCACGCGGTTGTTGCCCTGCCAGCCATAGTCGACATCGACGTGGCCGGGTTCGCGAATCGGCGGGGTGATGGTGATCGGTTCCACGGCGGATTTTTCCAGCGGCGCGCTGCTCATAGTTCGATCTCCACGGACAACGGCACGTGATCGGAAAGGTGCGACCAGGGCCGGTTGGCGAGCACCCTCGGCTGGCTGGCCTTGAGGTTGCGCACGTAGATCCGGTCCAGCCGCAGCGCCGGCCAGCGCGCCGGAAAACTGCGCGCCGGTTTGCCCTGATGTTCGGCAAACACTTCCCGCAGACCGCAGGGTTCAAGCAACGCATCGGCGCGCTGACGCCAGTCGTTGAAGTCGCCGGCGACGATGACCGGCACATCGTCCGGCAGGTTGGCGAGGCGTTTGCCCAGTAGCCTCAGCTGTGCGTTGCGATGACTTTCACGCAGGCCCAGATGGACGCAGATCGCGTGCAGTTCGCGATCGTCTCCCGGCAGGCGCAGGACGCAGTGCAAGAGGCCACGGTTTTCGTGGCCGCTGATGGAAACGTCAAGGTTGTCGTGGCGCACGATCTGAAATTTCGACAGCAGCGCGTTGCCGTGATCGCCCTCCGGGTACACCGCGTTGCGCCCATAGGCGAACTGCGGCCACAGGCTGTCGGCGAGGAATTCGTACTGCGGCATGGTCGGCCAGTTGTTGTAGCGCTTGGGATGGTGTTCGTGGGTGCCGTGGACTTCCTGCAGAAACACCACGTCGGCGGAGACGCTGCGGACCGCTTCGCGCAGTTCGGGGAGGATGAAGCGCCGGTTCAGCGCGGTGAACCCTTTGTGGGTGTTGACCGTCAGCACCGTGAAGCGGCGCACCGTCGTGATGACGGTGGCCTGTTCGTCGGTGACGCCGACCGGCTCCGGAATGCTCATGACGGCATGCCTGCCGAGGTGTGGCGCTTGCTGCGCCCAGGTGGGCCATCGATGTGAATCGCTGTCATGCCGTTCTCCCGTCGAAAGTCCTCGTACCGCCTCTGTCTGTTGGTGACTGCGGGCGGTTCGGGAAAGTTTCGACGGGACTACGGACGGTCGGTATTCGCCGGATCAGTGGCCGGCAACGACGCGGGTGGAGCCTTCAACAGGTTCGGCATACACCGGGCCCAGTCGGTCGAGGCGACCGCTCAACGCGGTCAGGGCCAATGCCACCAGTACCACCAGCCCGCCGATCCATGCGGTATGAATCAGGCCGATGTGCTCGACAATCAGCCCGCCACCCCAGGCGCCCCCGGCAATCCCCAGGTTGAACGCGGCAATATTCAGCCCCGACGCCACATCCACCGCTTGCGGCGTGTGATGTTCAGCCTGACGCACCACATACACCTGCAGGCCTGGCACGTTGCCGAAGGCGACGGCGCCCCAGACCAGCACGGTGGCCAGTGCCAGCCACGGGTTGCCGGCGGTGAAGGTGAGCACGAACAGCACGGCGGCGAGCAGGGCGAAGATGATTTTCAGGGCGCTGATCGGTCCGCGTTTGTCCGCCAGTTTGCCGCCCCAGATATTGCCGACGGCCACCGACACGCCGTACACCAGCAGCACCAGGCTGACCGTGCCGGCGCTGAAGCCCGAGATGTCCTGAAGAATCGGCGCCAGGTAAGTGAAGGCGATGAACGAGCCGCCGTAACCGATGGCAGTCATGGCGTAGACCAGCAGCAGGCGCGGTTGCTTGAGCACCTGCAACTGTTGCAGCAGCGAAGCCGGTTTGCTGTGGGCAATGTTTTTCGGCACGTAGAGCAAGCTGCCGATGAACGCGATGACGCCAAGCGCCGACACGGCGAGGAAGGTTTCGCGCCAGCCGAAATGCTGACCGATGAACGTGCCCAGCGGTACGCCAGTGACCAGTGCCACGGTCAGGCCGGTGAACATGATTGCAATCGCACTCGCTGCTTTTTCCTTGGGCACCAGGCTGGTGGCGATGGTCGAACCGATGGAGAAGAACACGCCGTGGGCCAGACCGGTGACGATCCGTGCCAGCACCAGCGATTCATAACTCGGCGCCAGCCAGGCCAGCAGGTTGCCGAGGGTGAACAGCACCATCAGCGACAGCAGCAACAGTTTGCGCGGGACTTTGCCGGTGAGGGCGGTCAGCACTGGCGCACCGATGGCCACGCCAAGGGCGTAGAGACTGACCAGCAGCCCGGCGGACGGCAGACTGACGCCGAGATCGGCGCCGATGGTGGGAAGCAGGCCAACGATGACGAACTCGGTCGTCCCGATGGCAAATGCGCTGAGAGTCAGCGCGAGCAAGGCAATGGGCATGACGGCACTCCGGTAGAGGATTGAATGGAGCGCAGTGTCGGGGTTTGGTGGGGAACGAAAAATACAGGGATGGGCATTTGATATTTGACCTGAGAGCAAAGATCAAAAGCCGCCTTTTAGGCGTTCTTGAACTTTGCCGAGCAAAAACCGATCAGTTCCTTACAGGTTCAACCAAGGGAGCTCTGCGTTTTGACCAGGTTCAGGATCGCAATTCTATTGGGGGCGCTGCTGTTTTCCGGCGGCCAAATGCTGCAGGCCGCCACATTGCCGGGCGTCCCGGCAGCCACCGCAAAAGCCGCCGAGCCCGAGCCATTGGTGCAGGGCGGACTGCTCGGCGCCATCAGTTCCAGCATCGACGACGTGCAGGACAAACTCGATCTCAACGAGCATCTGGTCGATGCCTGGCGTCTGCGTGCCGACCGCGCGGCGGATGAAGTCGACAGGCTGGTCAATCAGCCGTCAGATCGCTCGGGATGGAGTGTGGCCGGGGACTTCATGATGCTGTCCGGCGTGTGGCTCGGCACCTTCGCCGTGTTGACCGTACTTGGCAGCGTCTTGGCCAAGCGGATGCGCGAGGGCCGCTGGCTGCGCACCCGCCAGCGCAGCCAGGACCTGATCGGTTATTTGCTGCCCTACACATTGCCTGCTTTGATCTGCCTGCCGTTGACCCTGTACATCAGTCACTTCCTGCCGGCCTCGGTCGGTCGGGCACTGGCGCTGTGTTTTGCCTACGCCACCAGCAGCGGTATTTTTTCCACCTCGATGCTGTTGTGTGTGGTGGTGATGTTCAACACCGGCCACAAGCGACGCGCGGTGCAGATCATCCGCGACTACTGCCCGAAACCGCTATTTCTGATCGGCTTCCTCGCCGCGTTGAGTGATGCGCTGACCAGTCCGCAGATCGCCCGGCAATTGGGCGGCAATATCACCAGCAGCATCGCGGTGTTTACCGGTCTGCTGGCGTCGATCATCTTCGGCTTGCTGGTGATTCGCTTGCGCCGGCCGGTGGCGCATCTGATCCGCAATCGACCGCTGGCCCAGCGTCTGAAGCAACCGTCGCTGCAGGAATCGCTGCGGATCTTTTCCGGGCTTTGGTACTGGCCGATCGTGTTGATGGTGCTGGTCTCGGCAGTGAATCTGATCGGCATCGGCGAGGACAACCAGAAAGCCCTGCGCTGCGCGCTGTTCACCACGGTGCTGCTGATCGGCACGGTGTTTCTCAGCACGGTGCTGCAGCACCTGTTCAAATCACGCCGGGCCGAGGCGATCCAGCGCAGCAGCGCCTACAAGGAGCGTTTTCTCAGTCTGTTGCATGCGTTGCTGCGGATCGTCATCGCGATTGCGTTCATCGATATCCTCGGGCGGATCTGGGGCGTGTCGCTGATCGATTTTGCGCAAAGCAGCACGGTCGGCCGGGCGATCAGCAATGCCTTGAGCAGCATCGGCCTGATCTTCCTCGTGACGTGGTTGCTGTGGGTGGTGCTCGATACGGCGATTCAGGAAGCGCTGAAACCGCCGGTCAGCAAACGCTCGGCGCGCCAGCCGAGCACCCGGGTGAAAACCATCCTGCCGCTGCTGCGCAATGCGATCAAAATCATCCTGGTGGTGATTTGCGCAATCACCACCATGGCCAATCTCGGGATCAACGTCGCGCCGCTGCTGGCCGGTGCCGGGGTGGTCGGCCTGGCCATCGGTTTCGGTTCGCAGCAACTGGTGCAGGACGTGATCACCGGGCTGTTCATCATCATCGAAGACACGCTATCGATCGGTGACTGGGTGGTGCTCGATTCCGGGCATGCCGGCACGGTCGAAGGCCTGACCATTCGCACCCTGCGTCTGCGCGACGGCAAGGGCTTCGTGCACTCGGTGCCGTTCGGTCAGATCAAGGCCGTGACCAACCAATCGCGGCAGTTTGCGTTCGCGTTCTTCTCGGTGCAGTTCACCTACGACACCGATGTCGAAAAAGCCATCGAACTGATTCGTGAGACTGGGGACTCGATCCGCGAAGACCCGTTCCTCAAGTACAACCTGCAAGGGCCGCTGGACGTGTTCGGTGTGGACAAAATGGACCTGAACGGCGTGGTGCTGACGGCGCAATTCCGCACGGTGTCGGGCGGGCAATACGCGGTGAGCCGCGCGTTCAACCAGCGTTTGAAAAAACTTGTGGATAACAGCCCTTGGGTGCATTTCGCGCAGACTTATCCACAGCAGGTTTTGTTGCCGAAACGACAGGAAGATGAGGTGGCGGCGCATTCTTCGGTGGTGCTGCCGGAACAGGCGCGTACTCAGTGACGGGTCAGTTTGCTGCGGATTTCGCCCATGGCGGGTTGCTCCAGCTCCACCCAGAACTGTTGTTTGCCGGCAATCTCGGCCGCCACCGGCAATCCGTCGCGATACACCAGTCGATTGCTCGCCAGCGCCGGTACTTTCGCGCCGGGCAGCAAGGTGCCGGCGAGGTTCAGCGGATCGACCCCGCACACGGCGATCAGGCTGCCGTCATGAGGCCGGCGGCGCACTTCGCGCAGCAAGGGAATTGCCTCGGGCAGGGCGAATTGTTCACCGGCGAGGCCACTGACAAACCGCCCGCCACGAATCTCACCGCGGGCCTCCAGTCGATGGAAAGTGCGCAGCAATTCTCGCCAGCTCGGCAGCCAGTCGGCTTCGCGCTCCAGCAGACGCCAGAACACCACGCCGTAACGGCGCAACAAGGTCATGGCAATGTGTTCCAGGGTTTCGGGCGACGCTGTCTGACTGTTCTCCACAACTGGCCCACGACGCAGAAGCGCCCACCGCCCGGCATCGTCCATACCTCCGACAAACGCTCCGCGCCCGCGCCGACTGCTACGCTGCTGGCGCTTGCTCGCTGGGGTGATCAGCGCCCGCAACCCGGCAAAACTGTCGGCATTCACCAGCCCGGCGCCGACCAGTTCCTGCAAGGCGATTTCCAGTTCGGTGCGCAGCAGATGCGCTTCATGAATCAGCTCATCGAAGAACAGCGCGCCGTGTTGACTGAGGGCTTCGAAGACTTTCTGTGTTTTAGGCGACAGTTCGCTGACCGGCGTCTGTTCGGCCAGTGAACTCCACAACCCGACCTGATTGCGCGGCAACAACACGACCGGCGTGCTGCGCAGCGCCGTGCCGCTGGTTTTCTGCCGGGCGCTGAGGCGTGTCCACACCAGTTTTCCGCTGCGGCACAGATCATCCAGCCAGCTCGGTGAATAGTCCTTGAGCCGCGCCGGGAGGATGTCGCTGTCCCACGCCGATGCCGCTGCCGGATAACCTTCGAATTGGCCGACAATTTTAGGCAACACGGCACTGCCCTGACCCCGGGTGGACGGGGACAGATGCTGCCAGTCGAACAGAAAACGCATGAAATCCTGCAACGCCACCGGTTCGATTTCCCGGCGCAGACGCTTGACCGTGTAGCGATGAATACGCGCCAGCAGATGCCGTTCGCACCATTCTTCAATCGTCAGCCCCGGAGTGAACCGACCGCGCAGCACGTAGCCTTCACGCTCCAGTCGGGCGAGGGCTTGATGGACCTGTGCGGCTGGCAATGACAGCGGTCGGGCGATGGCCTCCAGCGGCAGCGGACCGAATGCACTCAGCCGTGCGCGGATGACTTCCACCAAGGCATCGTCGGCGGTCCAGACCTCATCGAAGCCGGGTAGCGCTGGCAGTGCCGAATGCGCCTGTGGATAAAGCGCTTGCAGGCAGGTCAGGCGTTCCCGTGCCAGCCAGAGCGAGTGCTCGGGATCGATCTGCAATCGGCAGGCTCGCCCTGTCTCGGCCAACGCATTCAGCCAATCGCGCCAATGCGCATTGGCCTCGACTTCGCGGTCGCTGATGCAGGCCAGACTCATCAGCGCTTCGTGCATTTCATCGGTGTTGTTCGGCGTTGGCCAGGCTTCTTCACGTACGGCGTTGATCGCGTCGGCGTCCAGCGCACCGAGGTCATCGGTGGATTGCGGATCGCTCCAGCGGCGATTCAGCACGGCCTGGGTGCGACGCTCCTCCAGCGGCGCGTCGTCGAGGAAGGTGTAAGGCCGGGCGCTGAGGATTTCCGCCGCGAGCGGCGAGGGCGCCGGAAGGTCACGGGCGATCAGCCGCACTTCGCCGCGCTCCATGCGCCGCAGCAGTTGCAGCCAGCCTTCGCTGTCCATCGCCTCGTGCAGGCAATCGTCGAGGGTCTGTTCCACCAGCGGATGCTCGGGAATTTCCCGTTCACCGGCAAGGTTTTCCAGGCAGGCAATTTGATCTGGAAACACGCTGGCGATCAAATCTTCGCTTTTCATCCGCTGCAATTGCGGCGCGACTTTGCGCCCGCCCGTGTAGCGCGGCAGGGCCAGCGCCACCCCGGCGTTCCAGCGCCAGCGCACACCGAACAAGGGCGCATCCAGCACGGCCTGAATCAGGATGTGCTCGGCGCTGTTGCTGTGCAGATAACGCCAGACCTCGTCGAGTTCGAAACTGTGGCTGGTGGACAGCGACAGCACGATGGCATCTTCGCTGGCGGCGGCCTGCAATTCGAAGTTGAAGGTGCGGCAGAAGCGCTTGCGCAGAGCCAGGCCCCAGGCGCGATTGATACGGCTGCCGAACGGCGAATGGATGATCAGTTGGGTGCCGCCGGACTCGTCGAAAAACCGCTCCATCAGCAGCGTGTCCTGGGACGGCAGGGCGCCGAGGGAGAGGCGGGCTCGGGCCAGATAATCCACAAGCTGTTCGGCGCTGGCCAGGTCCAGTCCCGGGGTTGCGGTCAGCCAGTCGAGGGCCGGTTGCAGGTTGCCGGGGCTGGCGCTCAGCAGTTGATCGAGCTGTGCCTGCAGGCGGGCCACGGCCATCGACAATTCGGTGCTGCGACCGGGCGCTTCGCCGAGCCAGAACGGAATGGTCGGCGGCTGACCCTGGGCATCCTCGACCCGCACCTTGCCGGTTTCCACCCGCAGGATTCGGTAAGAGGTGTTGCCGAGCTGGAACACATCGCCGGCAATGCTTTCCACGGCGAAGTCTTCGTTGACGCTGCCGATGTTCAGGCCCTGAGGTTCCAGCAGCACACTGTAATCGGCGTTGTCCGGGATCGTGCCGCCGCTTGTGACCGCCGTCAGCCGCGCACCGCGCCGCCCACGCAGGGTTCGGCTGACGGCGTCGCGATGGAGGTAGGCGCTGCGGATGCCCTGGCGACCGTTGTAGCCCTCGGCGAGCATCGTCAGTAGCGCCTGATAGTGTTTTTCGTCGAGGCGGGCATAGGGCTCGGCCCGGCGGAACAGCGCGAGCAAATCGTCTTCGGCCCATTCCTGACAACTGACCTCGGCGATGATCTGCTGAGCGAGCACGTCCAGCGGCGCTTCGGGGATGTGCAGGGTGTCGAGTTCGCCCCGGCGTACGCAGTCGAGCAGGGCGGCGCATTCGATCAGGTCGTCGCGGGTGTTGGCGAACAGTCGCCCTTTGGGCGTGCCGCCGACCTGGTGTCCGGAACGGCCGACTCGTTGCAGAAAACCGGCAATCGAACGCGGCGAGGCGATCTGACAGACGAGGTCGACCTCGCCGATGTCGATCCCCAGTTCCAGCGATGCGGTGGCGATCAGTACTTGCAACTCGCCGCGCTTGAGGCGCTGCTCGGCGTCGAGGCGAAACTCCTTGGCGAGGCTGCCATGGTGCGCGGCCACGGCGTGTTTGCCGAGGCGTTCGCTCAGGTGCCGGCTCAGGCGTTCGGCCAGGCGCCGGGTGTTGACGAAAATCAGCGTGGTGCGGTGTTCACGGGCCAGCGTGGCGAGACGGTCGTAAACCAGTTCCCAGACGTCATTGGCCATGACCGCCGACAACGGCATCGGCGGCACTTCGATGCCCAGATCCCGTGGGCGCGCATGGCCGATGTCGATGATTTCGCAGGGTCGCTCATGGCCGACCAGAAATCGCGCGACCGCATCGATCGGTTTTTGCGTGGCAGACAGACCGATGCGGGTCAGCGGTTCAGGACACAGCGCCTGCAAGCGTTCGAGGCTCAAGGCCAGGTGGCTGCCGCGTTTGCCGGCAGCGATGGCGTGGATTTCATCGACGATCACGGTGCGCGTGGTGCCGAGCATCTTGCGCCCGGACTCCGAACCGAGCAGTACGTAAAGCGATTCAGGGGTGGTCACCAGAATGTGCGGCGCGCTTTTGCGCATGGCGGCGCGGTCTTTTTGCGGGGTGTCACCGGTGCGCACGGCGGTGGTGATTTCCAGCGGCGGCAGATCCATCTGGCGCAACTGCTCGGTGATTCCCGCCAGCGGGTTCTGCAGGTTGATGCGGATGTCGTTGGACAGCGCCTTGAGCGGCGAGACATAGACCACCAGCGTCTCGTCCGGCAGGCCGTCCGGGGTTTCCAGGCCACGGTGGACCAGATCGTCGAGCACCGCGAGGAATGCGGTGAGGGTCTTGCCGGAGCCGGTGGGCGCGGCGATCAGCGTCGAGCGGCGCTGGCGGATCAGCGGCCATGCGCGGGCCTGGGCGGTGGTGACCGTCGCGAATGTGCGGCTGAACCAGGCGCTGACGGCGGGGTGAAAGCCTGCCAGGGCCGCGTCCTTGGGGATGGGCAGATTCATGTCTGCAGTTATGCGGGTGAGCGGGCGAAGTTGCAAGTACCGCCGGGGATCTACACTTTACGGGTGACGGTTGCGCACTAAACCCGCAAAATGCAACGATTCCGGCAATTATCGACGACGGTGCCATGAGCATCGTCGCTAAAGCCATCGTTCCAATCAGACTGGGCCTGCTGACTCTATGCGAATGCGCCTTATGTTACTGGGCGGCGGAAATGCCCTTGGGCAGGCGCTGATTCGCCTCGGTGCGGAGGAAGACATCGGTTTCCTCGCCCCCCGCCCGCCCGAAGACGGCTGGGATGCCGCGAGCCTGACCCAATTGCTCGACGACACCCGTCCCGATGCACTGATCAACCTTGCCTACTATTTCGACTGGTTCCAGGCCGAGACCGTCAGCGAAAGCCGTCTGTCGGGCCAGGAACGCGCCATCGAGCGTCTGGCCGAACTGTGCCAGCACCACAACATCGTGCTGGTGCAACCTTCCAGCTACCGGGTATTCGACGGTTCCCGCGCCACCGCCTACAGCGAAAAGGACGAGCCGGTGCCGTTGGGCCTGCGCGGTCAGGCGCTGTGGCGGATCGAGCAAAGCGTACGCGCCACTTGCCCGCAGCATGTGTTGCTGCGTTTCGGCTGGTTGCTGGACGACAGCCCGGAAGGCACACTCGGGCGTTTCCTCGCTCGCGCTGAAAAGCCGGACGAATTGCTGCTGGCCGACGACCGTCGCGGCAATCCGACTCCGGTCGACGATGCGGCCCGGGTGATCATCTCGGTGCTCAAGCAACTCGATTGCGCCGCGCCGCTGTGGGGCACTTACCACTACGCCGGCCACGAGGCGACCACACCGCTGGCGCTGGGGCAGGCGATTCTCACCGAGGCCCGCAGCCTGCATCCGCTGGCGATCGAAGAGCCGACCGCCCAGGCCCACGCCGCGCGTGAGGATGCCGCTGAAGAACCGCAACACGCGGTGCTGGCCTGCAAGAAAATTCTGCACACTTTCGGGATCAAGCCGCGCGCCTGGCGTGCCGCGCTCCCGGGCTTACTGGATAGGTTTTATCGTCATGGCTGAAGGCCCTGTTTTAATCACTGGCGGCGCCGGTTTCATCGGTTCGCACCTGACGGACGCGTTGCTCGCCAACGGCCATTCGGTACGGATCCTCGATGACCTGTCGACCGGCAAACGCAGCAACCTGCCGCTGGACAATCCCAAGGTCGAGCTGATCGTCGGCGACGTTGCCGATGCCGCGCTGGTCGCCAGGGCGATGCAAGGTTGCAGCGCCGTCGCGCACCTGGCCGCCGTGGCTTCGGTGCAGGCGTCGGTGGATGATCCGGTGAAGACTCACCAGAGCAACTTCATCGGCACGCTCAACGTCTGCGAAGCCATGCGCGAGGCCGGCGTGAAGCGTGTGCTGTTCGCTTCCAGCGCAGCGGTCTACGGCAACAATGGCGAGGGCGAGTCGATCAACGAAGACACGCCGAAAGCGCCGCTGACGCCTTATGCATCGGACAAACTGGCGGGCGAACACTACTTCGATTTCTATCGTCGCCAGCACGGTCTGGAACCGGCGATCTTCCGTTTCTTCAACATTTTCGGCCCGCGTCAGGATCCGTCCTCGCCGTACTCCGGCGTGATCAGCATCTTCAGCGAACGCGCGCAGAAAGGCTTGCCAATCACTGTGTTCGGCGATGGTGAGCAGACCCGTGATTTCATGTACGTCGAAGACCTGGTCGACGTGCTGGTGCAGGCCCTGGAAAAACCTGACGTGCAAGTCGGCGCGGTGAACGTCGGCTGGAATCAGGCGACCAACCTCAAGCAGATGCTGGCCGCGCTGGAAGCAGTGGTCGGTGAGCTGCCGCCCGTCAGCTACGGCCCGGCGCGCTCCGGCGACATCCGTCATTCGCGGGCGAACAACGGGCGGTTGCTCGAGCGCTTCAAGTGCCCGACGCCAACGCCGATGAGCGTCGGCCTGGCGCGTCTGCTCGGTCGCTGAGCTTCTCGCGGGCATGAAAAAGGCGCCTTTTGACAGGCGCCTTTTTCACGGCCGGAATTCGGGTTTCAAACCTGTTTCCTGTAGCGAGGGAGCTTGCTCCCCGGTCGATTGCGTAACATCGCCGTCAGTTCTGAGTCTGCCCGCCACCAAGCCTCATTCACCACCACGTGAACGTTCTTTGATTGCTCGCTTAGAACTTGTAGCCCAGACCGACCATGTACACAAATGGATCGACGTCGACATTCACTTTTGCGCGAGTGCCCGGAGCCACGGCGTTGTTCTCGACGGTGGCGCGGGTGTCGATGTCGATGTAGCGCACCTGGGCGTTGAGCATGATGTTGTCGGTCAGCATGTAGTCGGCGCCGACCTGCCAGGCCAGGCCCCAGGAGTTTTTCGCCTTGAAGTTGCTGAAGCCGTTGGACTGGGCTTCGCTGCCGACGTGCTCGTCGTAGATCCAGGTGTAGTTGATGCCACCGCCGATGTACGGCTGGAACGCCGACTTCGCGTCCAGCGGGTAGTAGACGACGCTCAGGGTCGGCGGCAGGTGTTTCAGGGTGCCGAGCTTGCCGTTGGCGGCCGGCAGGGCTGTGCCCTTGATCTTCACGTCATGCTCGAACGGCGATGCGGCCAACAGCTCGATACCGATGTTGTTGGTCAGCATGTAGGCGAAGTTCAGACCCAGTTGGGTGTCGCTGCTCATGGTCGCCTTGCCGCCCAGGTTGGTGCCGCTCAGCGGACCCTGATCGACCTTGACGCTGGAGCTGTCGGCCTTCGGGTTGACGGTGATCGCACCGGCACGAACGATGATGTCGCCGGCTTCGTGGGCGTGGGCGAGCGGGGCTGCGAGCGCGAGGGCAAACAGCGAAGCGCTGAGCAAGGACTTGTTCATGGAAGCTCCCAAAGGACGTTAAAAATGTTTGATGTCCTATGGTACGAATCCGTCTGATACGGTCTTTTGACTCAGCTCAATGAAACAGTGATGGGCAGTTTTTTTGTGGAACCTTTGCTCGCGTAGCCGATTTGGCGGGCTATAACTGATTGCCGGATTTACTCCGGCAGCTCATAGACGTAAATCTTGTCCGCATCCATCTGATACCCGGCATCCGCCAGCTCGCTGGTAGACGGCTTGACCTGCAACGGCCCTTCGACCCAGTACGGCTGATACAGCTCGTCGAGTTTCACGCCGACTTCGCTTTTCACATGCACGATCTGGTTCGACGGCGGTGGCGGCACGTGGATGCAGGCACCGAAATACGGCACCAGCAGGAAGTCCGTGGTGCGGCCTTCCTCGCTGACTTCCAGCGGCACGATGTAGCCCGGCAGGCGGATGTTCTGCCCATCGAGGCTCTGCACCACCGGCGCGTTGGGCATGTCCTGTTTCGCCGCTGGCGCGGATTCGGCGGACAGTGCATCGCTCATCTTCGACAGGTCGTGCAGCGGTGTCATGTTCGGCACCTCGGGCGCCGCGTCCGGCGGGATCATCTCCGACCAGGTCAGGTCTTTCGGTGCCGCTGCCCACACGGGCAGGGCGACCAGCATCAGCAGCGCAAGGACAGCGCGGGGCATGGTGAACATCCTCATAAACGGATCGACAGGCCATCGGCCAATGATTGGCGATACGCGCGCCAGGCCGGCACGCTGCCCATCAGCAGCGCGGCAGCCAGAATGCCACCGAGCAGCGTCCATTCATACTCGCTTGGCCATGCCAGCGGCAGATACAAGCCGTAATTGGCCTGCACATAACCCTGTGCCGCAGCGATGCCGATGTACAGCAACGCCAGCCCGGCGATCACCCCGGTCAGTGCCAAGGCAAAGGCTTCCAGCACCAGCAGGCTCGCGATGTGCCACGGCCGTGCGCCCACCGAGCGCAGAATCGCCATCTCGCGACGACGCTCGTTGAGGCTGGTGAGAATCGCCGTGAGCATGCCGATCAACCCGGTCAGCACCACGAACAGCGAAACCACGAACAACGCTTTTTCAGCGGTGCTCATCAGGCTCCAGAGTTCCTGCAAGGCTACGCCCGGCAGGATCGCCAGCATCGGTTCGCCACGGAATTCATTGATTTCCCGTTGCAGCGCGAAGGTGGAAATCTTGCTGTTGAGGCCGAGCATGAACGCAGTGATCGCCTGCGGCGTCAGGTCCATGTTGCGCGCCTGATCGGCGCTGATCCGCCCGTTGCCACGGGCCGGCACACCGTTGTGCCAGTCGATGTGGATCGCCTCCATGCCGCCGAGGCTGATGTGCAACGTGCGGTCCACCGGGGTGCCGGTGCGCTTGAGAATGCCGACCACGGTGAACGGTTTGTCATCGTGCTTGACCAGACTGATCGCCGCCACGCCGTGGGCCAGTACCAGTTTGTCGCCGAGTTTGTAATGCAGCGCCTCGGCCACTTCGGCACCGAGCACCACCTCAAACGGATCGGTAGCGAAGGCGCGGCCGTCGGCCAGTTCCAGGTGCTGCTGACGACCGTACTGGTAATGCTCGAAATAGGCTTCGGTGGTGCCCATCACCCTGTAGCCGCGATGGGAGTCGCCGAGGGACATCGGGATCGCCCACTTCACCTTCGGGTTGCTGGCGAAGTGTTCGAAGCTGTCCCAACGGATGTTGTTGGTGGCGTTGCCGATGCGGAACACCGAATACAGCAGCAGGTTCACCGAACCGGAACGGGCGCCGACGATCAGGTCGGTGCCGCTGATGGTGCTGGCGAAACTGGCCTTGGCTTCGGTGCGCACCCGCTCCACCGCCAGCAGCAGGCAGACGGAGAGGGCGATGGCGAAAGCGGTAAGCAGGGCGGTGAAACGGCGGTTGGCGAGGCTGGCCATGGCCAGACGGAACAGATACATCTCAGACCTCGGCAGACGTGGCGGCGCGATTGAGTTCGGCCAGGGACAGGTGACGGTCGAACAGCGGCGCCAGGCTCTGGTCGTGGCTGACGAACAACAGGCTCGAACCGGCCTCACGGCACTCGGCGAACAACAGGCGAATGAAGTTTTCCCGGGCGTCGTAATCCAGCGCCGAGGTCGGCTCGTCGGCGATCACCAGTTCCGGCTGACCGATCAGTGCACGTGCAGCAGCGACCCGTTGCTGCTGACCGATCGACAGCGAATCGGCGCGGCGCCCGAGAATGCCTTCGTCCTTCAGACCCAGGTGGGCGAGCAGGGTGGCGGCGGCCTGATCGACGCTGCCGTGGCGTTGCTTTGCACGGTCTGCCCGCAGCTTCGAAAAGTGGCAGGGCAGCTCGACGTTCTCGCGCACCGAGAGAAATGGCAGCAGGTTGAACTGCTGGAAAATGTAGCCGGTGTGATCGACGCGAAAACGGTCGCGAGCGCCGGCACCCAGTTCGGTCAGTTCCTGGCCGAGCAGGCGAATGCTGCCGCGACCGGGCTTCTGCACCCCGCCGAGCAGGCCGAGCAGGGTGGTCTTGCCGCTGCCGCTGGGGCCCTTGAGGAACAGGGTTTCACCCGGTTCCAGACGAAACGCCGGGATGTCCAGCAGCGGCGGGTGACCGGGCCAGTTGAAGCCCAGGTCGGACAGTTCGATGAGTGCTTGGGTCATGGTGCCGGTTCGTGATCAGAATTTCAGGGCGGCGGATTTGGCCGTCACTTCCGTGCCTTGCTGGCCGTTCGGGCTGATCAGTTGTACCTGAATTTTCTGGGTCGCCGGGAAGGTATTGAAAATGTTTGCCAGATCCAGAGTAGTCAAGGCGCCCGGAGCTGCGCAGGTGAACTGGTAGTGAGCGTGGATTTCGCTGTGATCGTGGTGATGCGCTTCGCCGCCCTTGGCGTCTTCGTCGTGGTCATCGTCGTCGTGATCGTCGGCATCCGGCTTGTCACCGAACAGCGGGCTTTCCAGTTTCTGACTGGCGACTTTGCAACCGGCGGCGGCCGGCAGGCTGAACAGCGCCAAAGGTTTTTCCAGCTGTGCACGGGCGGCAGCGACCTTGGCCTTGTCGGCATCGCTGGTGGCGACGTGTTCGAAGCCCACGAGGTTCATCGCCGGGCTTTCCAGCTCCAGCTCCAGGGTCTGGCCGTCGAGCGCCGCGTTCAGGCGACCGACGCCATGCTCGTGGGCACCGAGGCTGCCATGTTCGTGATCATGATCGTGCTCATCGGCAGCCTGGGCGACGGCCAGCGGCAACAGGGCAAACGGCAAAGCGAGCAGCAGACGACGCATGGCGAACTCCGGGAAGTAAAGTGAAGAGTTTGTTATGTAATCTTATAACGAAAGTGCGCAGAGTTTGCCCGCCCGCTTGGCGTTACACAAGTCCCATGGGAGCATGCAGGTCAGAAAAGTGCGGGAGCGAAGTTATGTTGCGGATACGCGGAACCGTCGGTGAGATGCCGGTGGATTTGACTCTGGAACTGGATGAAAGCGACTGGGCGCGGCTCGGTTCGCAGTTTGGCGTGCAGGTGCAAACGGCCCAACCGCAAGCAGCAGCGACGGCGCCTGTGGCGAAGCCGGTCAATCAGGATGACGCGTTGTGGCAGGTCGCCAGGGATTTGCTGCGCAAGGCCGGGCAACTCAGCGGGCCGGAACTGCTGGATCAGCTTGAAGGACTGACCGGCAGCGCGGCGGCGGGCAAACGCCTGCTGGTGCGCCTGCGGCATTCGGCGGATGTGAAAGTGGCGAGCGGCGGGGACACGCCGCTCTACAGCTGGATCGAGTAAGCGCTTAGTAAAGCGCGGCAAACACCTTGCGCCGGTAAGCGGTCACCAGCGGGTGATCGTTGCCCAGCAGTTCGAACACTTGCAGCAAGGTCTTGTGCGGCAGGCCTTCACCGTAGCTGCGGTTGCGGATGAACAGCTTGAGCAAGGCGTCCAGCGCCGCTTCGTATTGCTGGCGGGCCAGTTGCTGGATCGCCAGTTGATACACCGCTTCATCGTCCTGCGGATTCTGCGCCAGACGGCTTTTCAGGTCGGCGGCATCCGGCAGGTCACGGGCCAGGCCGAGGAACTTGATCTGCGCCTTGGCACCGGCCAGTGCAGCCTTGTGTTCGTCGCTCTTGACCGCGTCGAGCACGGTTTGCGCTTCACCCAGTTCACCGCGTTCGGTCAGGCAACGGGCATACAGGATCAGCGCCTTGGCGTTGGTGTTGTCTTCGTTGAGCATCACCACCAGAGCGGCTTCGGCATCGGCGTAACGGCCTTCGTCGAACAGCGCCTGGGCTTGCTCGAACGGATCAGCCGCTGCCGGCGGTGGCATTTTTACGTGAGGTTCAAGCAGGGCGCGCACGGCAGACTCTGGCTGGGCCCCGGCAAAACCGTCCACCGGTTGACCGTCCTTGAACAGCACCACGGTCGGCAGGCTGCGGATACCGAAGCGGGCGACGATGTCCTGCTCGACGTCGCAGTCGACCTTGGCCAGCAGCAGTTCGCCCTGATAGCTCTCGGCGATGCCTTGCAGCATCGGCATCAGCGCCTTGCACGGCGCACACCATTCGGCCCAGAAATCCACCAGCACCGGTTTTTGAAAGGAAGCCTCGATCACCGACTGGTCGAAGTCGGCCGTCGTGGCGTCGAAGATGTACGGCGTTTGCTGACTCATGGGGTATCTCGTAAAAGCGTGAATGGGGCAACTATACGGTCAGGCGCGGGCCGCGTGGTAGAGGCTGACATGGCGAAACTCTTCGGGTTCGGCCAGATCCGGCAGGGTCATGGCTTCGAGCATTTCAATGCGCCGGTACAGCGGGTGACGGAAATCCCTGACCCGTGAATCCGCCACCAGCGCCTCCCGGCCGCGACTGAGAAAGGCGTCGAGCAGCGGCAGGTTTTCCCGGTCGTACAGAACATCGGCCACCAGGATCAGATCGAAGCGATCCGCCTCGGCGAAGAAGTCCGTGGAATAGCTCATCTGCACGTCATTGAGTTCGGCGTTGGCCCGGCACGCGGCAATCGCCAGCGGATCGAGGTCGCAGGCCACCACTTCCAGCGCGCCGGCCTTCACGGCAGCAATCCCGGCGATCCCGGAACCGGCGCCGAAATCCAGTACGCGCTTGCCACGGACCCACTTGGGGAATTCCGCCAGATAACGCGCGACCGCCAGACCACTGGCCCAGCAGAAACTCCAGTACGGCGGCTCGTGCAGGATCCGCCGGGTTTCGTCCGGGCTGAATTCGCGAGCCATGTTGTCGCCGTCGATCAGCCACAGTTTCAGGTCAGTGTCCGGCAGCGGGCAGGCCACCAGCCGGGCGTCGCCGAGCAGTTCGCCCAGCGCCTGCTGCAGGTCCAGCGGTGCATTCATGGCGCTTTGACAAACTGCAGCTGGCCCAGGGCCTGGGTGGTCGGCTGGCTGATGGTCTGCGACGGCAGGTGCAGGATCAACTGGCCGGATTGTGTGGCGCGACCACGCAGTTCGACCCGCGCACCGACCGGGAAGGCATCAGGATTGAAGCGCAGGCGAAATGGCAGAACCTGGTTGTTGCCGATCAGGCTGGAGCTGGCGAGCAATTGTTGCGGGCGACCTTTCTCGTCGATCACCAGCAGCGCCAGTTCGACTTCGGCGCCCGCCGGCACGCCTTGCAGGGTGCCGCTCAGTTCCCGTTGATACGCGGGCAGCGGGCCGAGGTCGGCTGCTTCCTTGGCCTTTTTCTGCGCCTGTTGCGGCGCCGGGCCCGGCGCTGGCGGCTGCGGCTTGGGCTTATCGCTGCCACAGGCCACCAGCAGGGCGAAAACACTGAGCAAAACGAGCGGTCGTAGCGACATTGGTGGCTCCGTCAAAATGAAATCCATGGATCAAACGATCATGGCAGTCTGTATACCGCAAAGCCTATGGCTTGTCTTGCCACCGGGATGCGCTACCATGGCCCTCCCTTTTTTTGTTGCCAGCCACCATGCACTGTCCCTTCTGCGGTGCCAACGACACCAAGGTCATCGACTCGCGTCTGGTCGCCGAGGGCGAACAGGTGCGCCGCCGGCGTGAATGCCTGGCCTGCGGCGAACGTTTCACGACGTTCGAGACGGCCGAACTGGTGTTGCCGCGCCTGATCAAAACCGACGGCAGCCGCCAGCCGTTCGACGAAGAAAAACTCCGCGCCGGCATGCAACGCGCCCTGGAGAAACGTCCGGTGAGCGTCGAGCGTCTCGAATCCTCGCTGGTCCATATCAAACACAAGCTGCGCGCCACCGGCGAGCGCGAGGTCAAATCCCTCGTGGTCGGCGAACTGGTGATGGCCGAGCTGCAAAAGCTCGATGAAGTCGCCTACATCCGTTTCGCTTCCGTGTACCGCCGCTTCCAGGACCTCAACGAGTTCCGCGAAGAGATCGACCGCCTCGCCCGTGAACCGGTGAAAGAATGACCACCGCCGCCGAACAGGCCATCCTCGACGCCCACTTCATGGCCCGGGCCCTGGAGCTGGCGCGCAAGGGGCATTACACGACCCATCCCAATCCACGAGTAGGCTGTGTGATCGTGCGCGACGGGCAGATTGTCGGCGAAGGCTGGCATGAACGTGCCGGCGAACCCCACGCCGAAGTCCACGCCCTGCGCGCCGCCGGTGAACTGGCCCGGGGCGCCACGGCTTACGTGACCCTCGAACCTTGCAGCCACCACGGTCGTACACCGCCGTGCGCCGATGCGTTGGTGAATGCCGGTTTGGGTCGGGTGGTCGCGGCAATGCGCGATCCGAATCCGCAAGTCGCCGGGCGCGGACTACAGCGTCTGGCCGATGCCGGCATCGCCACTGAAAGCGGTGTGCTGGAAGCCGAAGCCCGCAAGCTCAATCAAGGTTTTCTGAAACGTATGGAACACGGCTTGCCGTTCGTGCGGGTCAAATTGGCCATGAGCCTCGACGGTCGCACCGCGATGGAAAGCGGCGAGAGCCAGTGGATCACCGGCCCTGCTGCGCGTTCGGCGGTGCAGCGTCTGCGCGCCCAGGCCAGCGTGGTGCTGACCGGCGCCGACACGGTGCTGGCTGATGGCGCACGCCTGACCGTGCGCGGCGATGAGCTGGGGCTGAATGCTGAACAAACCGCGCTGGCCCTGAGCCGTCCACCGCTGCGGGTGCTGATCGACGGACGCCTGCGAGTGCCGCTGGATGCGCCGTTCTTCAAGGCCGGCCCGGCGCTGGTTGCCACCTGCGTGGCCATCGAAGAACAGTACGCCCATGGCCCGGAATGCCTGATCGTGCCGGGTGATGACGGTCAGGTCGATCTGCGCCAATTGCTGATCGAGCTGGCCAATCGTGGCGTCAACGAAGTGCTGGTCGAGGCCGGCCCGCGACTGGCCGGCGCGTTTGCCCGGCTTGGTCTGGTCGACGAGTTCGTGATCTTCATCGCCGGCAAGTTCCTCGGCTCCACGGCGCGCCCGCTGCTGGACTGGCCGCTAGCCTATATGAAGGATGCGCCGGAGCTGAAAATCACTGAAATTCGCGCGGTTGGCGATGACTGGCGAGTCACTGCAATCCCTGTCTCATCGGCGAGCGTATAATTCCCGGCCATCGTGTTAGCGCTGGCTTCGTTCTCAAGGAGAACCCCATGTTTACCGGCATCATCGAATCCATCGGCAGTATCCGCGCACTGACCCCAAAGGGTGGTGATGTGCGGGTGCATGTCGAAACCGGCAAGCTCGACCTGAGCGACGTCAAACTCGGCGACAGCATCGCGGTCAACGGCGTGTGCCTGACCGCGGTTGAATTGCCGGGCGACGGCTTTGCCGCCGACGTCAGTCGCGAAACCCTCGACTGCACCGCCATGAATGACCTGAAAAGCGGCAGCCCGGTCAACCTGGAAAAAGCCCTGACCCCGACCACCCGTCTCGGCGGGCATCTGGTCAGCGGTCACGTCGACGGTGTCGGCGAAGTGGTCTCGCGCAGCGACAATGCCCGCGCCGTGGAATTTCGCATCCGCGCGCCGAAAGAGCTGGCCAAGTACATCGCCCACAAAGGCTCGATCACCGTCGACGGCACCAGCCTGACCGTGAACGCGGTCGATGGCGCCGAATTCCTGCTGACGATCATTCCGCACACCCTGAGCGAAACCATCATGGCGTCCTACAAGCCAGGTCGCCGGGTGAACCTGGAAGTCGACTTGCTGGCGCGTTATCTGGAGCGTCTGCTTATGGGCGACAGGGCCGCTGAGCCTGACTCTTCACAAAAGCCTGGCGGTACCATCACCGAAAGCTTTCTGGCCGCCAACGGCTACCTCAAATCCTGACTGAAGGGGGTGCCTTGTGGCGCTCAATAGCATCGAAGAACTGGTTGAAGACATCCGCCAAGGCAAGATGGTCATCCTCATGGATGACGAAGATCGCGAGAACGAAGGCGACCTGATCATGGCCGCCGAATGCTGCAAGGCCGAGCACATCAACTTCATGGCCAAGCACGCCCGTGGCCTGATCTGCATGCCGATGAGCCGCGAGCGCTGCGAAACCCTGAAGCTGCCGCTGATGGCGCCGCGCAACGGTTCCGGTTTCGGCACCAAGTTCACCGTGTCGATCGAAGCGGCCGAAGGCGTGACCACCGGCATCTCCGCCGCTGACCGCGCGCGCACCGTGCAGGCGGCTGCGGCGAAAGACGCGAAAGCCGAAGACATCGTCAGCCCTGGCCACATCTTCCCGTTGATGGCCCAGGCCGGTGGCACCCTGGCCCGCGCCGGCCACACCGAAGCCGCCTGCGACCTGGCGCGCATGGCCGGTTTCGAACCGAGCGGCGTGATCTGCGAAGTGATGAACGACGACGGCACCATGTCCCGTCGCGCCGAACTGGAAGCTTTCGCGGCCGAACACAACATCAAGATCGGCACCATTGCCGACCTGATTCACTACCGGATGATCCACGAACGTACCGTTCAGCGGATTGCCGAGCAGCCGCTGGACAGCGAACTGGGCCAATTCAACCTGGTGACCTATCGTGATTCCGTGGAAGGCGACGTGCACATGGCACTGACCCTGGGCACCGTTTGCGCCGAAGAGCCGACCCTGGTTCGCGTGCACAACATGGACCCGCTGCGCGACCTGCTGATGGTCAAGCAGCCGGGCCGCTGGAGCCTGCGCGCCGCCATGGCTGCGGTCGCAGAGGCCGGCAGCGGTGTGGTGCTGTTGCTCGGTCACCCGCTCGATGGCGACGTGCTGCTGGCGCACATCCGCGAAACCGGCGATCAGGCGGCGGTGAAAAAACCGACCACCTACAGCATCGTCGGTGCCGGTTCGCAGATCCTGCGTGACCTCGGTGTGCGCAAAATGCGCCTGATGTCGGCACCGATGAAGTTCAATGCGATATCCGGTTTCGATCTGGAAGTTGTAGAATACGTGCCCTCCGAATAATGACCGGTTGTTTCCGGACCCGAATTCGCGGCAAATAAATCACTGAGGGACGCGAAACAGACGCGTCCCGGCTCTTTAAGAGATCTGACGAATGACCCTGAAGACCATCGAAGGTACCTTCATCGCCCCTAAAGGCCGCTACGCTCTGGTAGTGGGCCGTTTCAACAGCTTCGTGGTTGAAAGCCTGGTCAGCGGTGCAGTTGATGCCCTGGTTCGCCACGGCGTGAGCGAAAGCGACATCACCATCATCCGCGCACCTGGCGCCTTCGAAATCCCGCTGGTTGCGCAAAAAGTCGCCCAGAAAGGCGAGTTCGCAGCAATCATCGCCCTGGGCGCGGTCATTCGTGGCGGCACTCCGCACTTCGAATACGTGGCGGGCGAATGCACCAAGGGCCTGGCCCAGGTGTCCATGGAGTTCGGCGTACCGGTCGCTTTCGGCGTCCTGACCGTTGATTCCATCGAGCAAGCCATCGAACGTTCCGGCACCAAGGCCGGCAACAAAGGTGCTGAAGCTGCCCTGTCCGCTCTGGAAATGGTCAGCCTGCTGGCGCAGTTGGAGGCCAAGTGATTAGCGACGATAGCGATCGTTTCAACCCGCGCGATCCGAAACCTGCGGATGCCGGCAAGCCATCGAAAAGCGCCAAGCGCCGCGAAGCCCGTCAGCTCGCGACTCAGGCCCTGTATCAATGGCACATGGCCAAGGCTTCGCTGAACGAGATCGAAGCGCAGTTCCGGGTCGATAACGATTTCACCGATGTCGACGGCGCGTATTTCCGCGAAATCCTCCACGGGGTTCCGGCCAACCGCACCGAAATCGACACCGCGCTCAAGCCTTGCCTGGACCTGGCGATCGAAGAGCTGGATCCGGTTGAACTGGCGGTTCTGCGCCTGTCCACCTGGGAACTGCTCAAGCGCGTCGACGTGCCGTACCGCGTTGTGATCAACGAAGGTATCGAACTGGCCAAGGTCTTCGGTTCCACCGACGGCCACAAGTTCGTCAACGGCGTGCTCGACAAGCTGGCACCACGCCTGCGTGAAGCTGAAGTGAAGGCGTTCAAGCGCTAAAACGCGCTTGATACCTCATGGGCGAGTTTGAGCTGATCCGCAATTTCTTCGCCGCCGCGCCTTGTGCGCAGGGCGGCGAGGGCGTTGCACTGGGGATCGGCGACGACTGCGCCTTGCTGGCGGTTCCTTCCGGGGAACAGCTGGCGATCTCCACCGATACGCTGGTGGCCGGCGTGCATTTCGCCGATCCCTGCGATCCGTTTCTGCTCGGTCAGCGCTCGCTGGCCGTGGCGGTCAGCGACCTCGCTGCCATGGGCGCCACGCCCGTCGCCTTTACCCTTGCCCTGACCTTGCCGACGGTGACTGCCGATTGGCTGCAAGCCTATGCCCGCGGTTTGAACCGTATGGCGCAGGGCTGCGGCGTGGCGCTGGTCGGCGGTGACACGACGCGCGGGCCGTTGAGCCTCACCGTCACCGTATTCGGTCGTGTTCCGGCCGGAAAGGCCCTGACCCGCAGCGGCGCGCAGCGCGGCGACTTGCTGTGTGTCGGCGGTGAGCTGGGCAATGCCGCCGGGGCCTTGCCGCTGGTGCTGGGGCAGCGTGACGCCGAGCCTCACATCGCCCAGCCGCTGCTCGATCACTACTGGTCGCCGCAACCGCAACTCGCCCTCGGTCAGGCCCTGCGTGGCAAGGCCACCTCGGCGCTGGATATCTCCGATGGCCTGCTCGCCGATTGCGGCCACATCGCACTGGCCTCGAAGGTTCGCCTCGAAGTCGAACGCGAGCGCGTGCCGCTGTCGGACGCGCTGGTGGCGTTTCTTGGTCAGCGCGGCGCCGAACGTGCGGCGTTGAGCGGTGGCGATGATTACGTGCTGGCCTTTACCTTGCCGTCCGTCGAATTGCCGGCGCTGCTGGCCGATGGCTGGCCGATCCACGTGATCGGGCGTGTGGCAGAGGGGCAGGGCGTGGTGCTGCTGGACCGCGAAGGGCATGACATCACCCCGCAAATCCGGGGTTATCAACATTTTCAGGAGTCACCGTGACAGATCACCCGAAACAGGTTCCCGGCGAATTCGTTCCGCCGTCGGTCTGGCGCAATCCCTGGCATTTCATTGCATTCGGCTTCGGTTCCGGCACCTTGCCGAAAGCGCCGGGCACGTGGGGCTCGTTAGTTGCGCTACCCTTTATTCCGTTGTGGCAGATGTTGCCCGACTGGGGCTACTGGCTGATGCTCGGGATCACCATGCTGTTCGGCTTCTGGCTGTGCGGCAAGGTGGCCGACGATCTGCGGGTACACGACCACGAGGGCATCGTCTGGGACGAGATGGTCGGGATGTGGATCACCCTGTGGCTGGTGCCGGAAGGCTGGTACTGGTTGCTCGCCGGGTTCCTGATGTTCCGCTTCTTCGACATCCTCAAGCCGTGGCCGATCCGCTGGATCGACCGGCATGTGCATGGTGGCGTCGGCATCATGCTCGACGACGTGCTGGCGGGCGTGTTCGCCTGGCTGGCGATGCAGGGTCTGGTGTGGATTTTCGCCTGATTTCAAGGCGTGGATGAGGGACACAGGGATGGCTCGACGCGGGTTGGCGATACTGATTTTTATCCTGCTGGGTGCTGTTGCCCATGCACAGGATGCGCCGCCGTCGGTCATTCACCTGGCCAGCGAAGACTGGGAAGATTACACCGCCGCCGATGGCCACGGCCTGGGCTGGGATGTCCTGCGCAAGGTGTTCGAACCCGCCGGCGTGACTCTGGATATCCGCACCGTGCCGTACACCCGTTCGGTGGGGCTGGTGCAGTTGAAGGAGGTCGACGCACTGGTCGGCTCCTATCGCGGGGAGGCCGAGCAGGTTCTGTATCCCAAATGGAACTTCGATTCCGATCACATCTACGCACTGGGCCTGGCCAGCAACCCGGCACCGACCGAGGCCACTCTCGGCAAATACCGGCTGGCCTGGGTGCGGGGTTATCGATACGAGACCTACCTGCCGAACATCAAGCGCTACAACCAGATCGAACGCCGCACCGGGATTCTGTCGATGCTCAAGCAGGGGCGGGCGGATTACTACATCGACGCGCTGACGGAAATCGAAGCGGTTGTGAGAAATGCGTCCGACCCCTCGCAATACCGTTATTCGCATCTGGCGGAGTTGCCGCTGTACCTCGGCTTCGCCGACACCCCTCAGGCCCGTGCACTGATGTCGATCTACGACCAGCGCATGGATCAACTGGTGAAAAGCGGCGAATTGAAGCCCATCTTCGAACGCTGGAAACAGCCGTATCCGTTCGACTCAAGGCAATGAAGGCAGGCCTGTCATCAAACTTTTTGATCGTTATGGCCGATAATTCAGCCTAAGCGTCTGCCAGAACCTGCTGTTACAATGCCGCCCAGCGAATCTCGGACTTTTTAGATCAGGAGCACACCGGTGCCTGTCGTTTTTGTCGCCGCTTCCAAGCTGCCAACGCCTTTTGCGCAATTCACCATGCACGGTTTTCTCGATGAAGCCACCGGCCGCGAGCACGTCGTGCTGAGCCTGGGTGAGATTGCCGACGGTGCCCCGGTACTCGGCCGGTTGCACTCCGAATGCCTGACCGGCGATGCCTTGTTCAGCCAGCGTTGCGACTGCGGCTCGCAACTGGAAGCTGCGTTGAAGGCGATCGCCCGCGAAGGTCGTGGCGTGTTGCTGTATCTGCGTCAGGAAGGTCGTGGCATTGGCCTGCTGAACAAGATCCGCGCCTACGAATTGCAGGACGGCGGTGCCGATACCGTTGAAGCCAACGAGCGTCTGGGCTTTGCCGCTGACCAGCGTGACTACGCGATGTGCCTGCCGATGCTGGAGCATCTGGGCGTGAAATCCCTGCGCCTGATGACCAACAACCCGCGCAAGGTCAAAGCCCTGACCGACATGAACATTGTCGTCGCCGAGCGCGTGCCGCTGCACACCGGCCACAACCCGCACAACAAACTCTACCTGGCGACCAAGGCCAGCAAGCTCGACCACATGATGGGCAACGAACATCAGGGCGAGGTAGACCGGGCGTGACCCGCGGTCAGGTGCGCCGCCGCCTGTCGGTCGCCTGGTGGAAATACCTGGCGCTGGCACTGGTGCCGCTGTTCGTGCTCAACGCGGTGTTCGGCGAAAGCGAAGCGATCATGCCGGTGCTGGCGATGCCGTTGTTCATTGCCGGTGTGGCCTCGATGTTTGTCAGCCTGAAGTTTTTCGGGCGCTATAAGCATGCGCTGATCGCCACGCAAAAAGCCCTCGATACCCCTGAAGAACCCGCTGCGTGGATTGCCCTCGCGGCGCGTCGTCGCACGGCGTTTCTGGCGGCGGGATTACCGGCGTGGATTGGCGCACTGGCGGTGTTCGTCGGCCTCGAAGCGGTGCCGTTGATGCTGCTGGCGTTGTCCACGGCGGTGCTGTTCTACCTCTACCGTATCCCGCGTCAACTCGGTTGATGCGTCGTCTCTGGCTGGCGGTTCTGCTGCTGGCCGTCAGCAGCGAAACCCTGGCCGCCCTGCGGGTGGTCAGTCTCGCGCCATCCCTGTCTGAAATCGTTGTGGAGCTGAATTCGGCCGACCTGCTGGTGGGCGTGCTGGATGCCGGTGACCGGCCGTCCGCGATCAAGGATGTGCCTTCGGTGGGCCGTTACGGCCAGCTCGACATGGAGCGGCTGCTCAGTCTCAAACCTGACCTGTTGCTGCTGTGGCCCGGCAGTGTCGGCCCGGCCCAGCGCGATCAGCTCAAGCGCCTGAACATCCCGACCTTCGTTGCCGAACCCCACAGTTTCGAGCAGTTGGCCACGCAGATCGAAGCCATCGCGACACAGCTCGGTCGTCCTGAGCGCGGGGTTGAGCGGGCGGCCGAGCTGCGACTGAAACTCGATGAGCTGCGCCAACGCTATCGACGGGAAGCGCCGCTGCGGGTGTTCTATCAAGTCTGGGACAAGCCGCTGTACACCATCGGCGGCGGGCAGATCATCAGCGATGCGCTTGAAGTGTGCGGCGCACGGAACGTGTTCGCTGACCTGACGCTGCCGGCACCGCAGGTGAGCATCGAAGCGGTTTTACAGCGTGATCCCGAGGTGATTCTGGCCGGCGATCAGCCACAACTGAATGCGTGGAATGCCTGGCCGCAAGTGGCGGCGGTGAAGCATCGGCAATTGCTGCTGGTCACCGACAAAGGTCTGGAGCGTCCAAGCGGGCAGATGATCGAGGCGACGGCCAAGCTCTGCCAACTGATTGCACCAGATCGCTGACCGCTAGAGCTGCGGCGTCCAGGTCACCCCGAACATGAACGCCCGACCTTCTTCACGATAGCCATACTGACTGCCGTCATGGCTGTACAGCGCCCGGCTGTAACCCTTGTCCAGCAGGTTATCGACCTTGAAATCCAGTTTGATTTCACGGTCCAGCGCCCAGCTGCTGCGCAGTCCCAGCAACGCATAACCACCTAATGGCTGCTGATTTTTCAGGTCGTCATAACTGCTGCTGACGGCCTGCCAAGTAGCGCCGAGGCCGAGGCGATCGAACTGCCGATCCAGATCCCAGCTCACGGTGCGACGTGCTCGCCGCGCCAGGGTGTGGCCGGTGTCGCGGTCGCGGGGATCGATGATTGCCACGCCTAAATTGCTCTGCCAGCCGAACAACTCCTGTTTCAGCGCTGCTTCGAAGCCGTTGATCCGCGCCGAGGCGACGTTTTCCGGGCGTGAGTTGCTGCCGAAGATGATCGCGTCTTCCAGATCGGTCCGATACAGCGACGCCTCGAGTCGGCTGCTGTCGCTCAACTGGCTGCGCCATTGCAGCTCGTAGCTTTTCGAGGTTTCCGGTTTCAGGTTCGGGTTGCTGAAGTCCGGGTAGTACAGGTCATTGAAGGTCGGTGCACGGAAGCCTTCGCTGTAGCTGAGCAACAGATCGTTGTCCGGGTTGACCGGCAACGTCAGCGTGCCGCTCCAGCTGTTCTGGCCGCCGAACTGCTGGTTGTCGTCTCGGCGCAGGCCCAGCTCGGTGGAAAAACTGTCGGCCTGGAAGCGATGCTGGATGAACACGGCGCGGTTCCAGCGGCTGTCCTCGTCGAAGGCGGTGCTGCTGTTGACCCGGTCTTCGTACCAGTCGCCGCCGAGGATCAGGCTGTTGCGTGCATCGAGGGTCAGGTCGTTCTGCCAGGTCACCGAGTCGCGGTAGGTGTTGAACACCGAGCGTTCGTCACTGAGCTTGTCGAGGGACTTGTCGCGGTTTTCGCTGTGGCCGAGTTCCAGGCGCGATTTCCAGCGCTCATTGATCCGCGCATCGATGTAGCTGCTGAAGCTGCTGACAGCGAAATCGCCGTAGGGCTGTTGCTGGACGGAGTCGAAGGTCACCGGGTCAAAGCGCCCGAACGGGTTGTCGAACTCGCTTTTGCCACGGTTATCCAGCAGGTTGGCGCCGACTTCGATGTCATCGGTCAGCGCATGGCTGAGGCTCAGGCTGATGGATTTGTTGCGGTAGGCATCGTGATCGCTGTCGCTGGGATAGGACTCACGGGTGCGGTCGATCCCGGCGGTTTCATCGAGGCTGGCACCGAGGTTGAAGCGGGTTTTCTCATCGCCACCGGACAGGCCGACACTGCGCTCCCAAGTCTGGTTGCTGCCGAAGCCGACATGCATCCGCGGCTGCAGGCCTTGCTCAGCACCGCGCCGGGTGAAGATCTGAATCACCCCGCCAATCGCATCGCTGCCGTAAATCACCGAACGCGAACCGCGCAGCACTTCGACGCGTTCGATCTGCTCGATGTTGAGGTGCTGCAGGTTGCTGTCACCGGACGTCGAGTTGCCGATGCGCTGGCCATCGACCAGCACCAGGCTCTGCGCCGATTGCGTGCCGCGAATATAAATCCCCGGCAGGCTGCCGCGCCCGCCGGTTTGCGCCACTTGCACGCCGGGCACCCGTTGCAGCAGGTCGGTGACGCTGCGCGGTTGCAGGCGCTCGATGTCTTCGCGGGTGAATACGGTGTTGGCAGCGCTGCTGTCGTTGCGGGCTTCCACCTGACGGTTGGCGCTGATCAGCACGTCCGGCAGCTTCAGGGCCTGATCGCGCTCGAAGGTATCGGCGAGGATGTTGGCGGTTGGCAGCAGAAGGAGGGGCAGGGCGAGACGCGAGAGGTTCATCGGTATTCCGTAGGTCTTTCAGGTATACACAAATCAAATGTGGGAGCGGGCTTGCTCGCGAAGACGGTGTGTCAGTCAACTCATTATCGACTGATCCGATGCCTTCGCGAGCAAGCCCGCTCCCACATGGGCATTGCGTTTTACTTGTTGAGCAGCTCCAGGCGCTCTCGCACCGCCGCTTCGATCCCGGCCTCGTCCAGCCCGCACTCGGCCAGCATCTGCGCCGGTTTGGCGTGCTCGACGTAAATGTCCGGCAAGCCCAGGTGCAGCACCGACTTGAGGATGTTCTCGCGGGCGAGGAATTCGCTGACCGCGCCACCGGCGCCGCCCATGATCGCGTTCTCTTCGATGGTCACCAGCAGGTCGTGGCTGTTGGCGATTTCGCGTACCAGCGCTTCGTCCATCGGTTTGACGAAGCGCATGTCGACCACGGTGGCGTCCAGGGTTTCGGCGACTTTCAGGGCTTCGGCCATTTGCACGCCGAACACCAGCAGGGCGACCTTGCTGCCCTGACGACGCACCACACCCTTGCCGATCTCGATCGGTTCGAGGTCTTTCTCGATGGTCGCGTTCGGGCCGGTGCCGCGTGGATAACGCACCGCCGCCGGGCCGTTGTACAGGTGGCCCGTGGTGAGCATCTTGCGCAGTTCGTTTTCATCGCTCGGGGTCATGATGACCATGCCCGGGATGCAACGCAGGAACGACAGGTCGAAGCTGCCGGCGTGGGTCGGGCCGTCTTCGCCCACCAGGCCGGCACGGTCGATGGCGAACAGCACATCGAGGTTCTGTACCGCGACGTCATGCACCAGCTGGTCGTAACCGCGTTGCAGGAACGTCGAGTAGATCGCCACCACCGGTTTGGCGCCTTCGCAGGCCATGCCGGCCGCGAGGGTCACGGCGTGCTGCTCGGCAATCGCCACGTCGAAGTAGCGCAGCGGGAAGCGTTCGCTGAACGCCACCAGGTCCGAGCCTTCCTTCATCGCCGGGGTGATGCCCACCAGGCGCGGGTCGGCAGCGGCCATGTCGCACAGCCACTCACCGAACACGCCGGAGTACTTCGGCCCGCCGGCCTTTTTCGGCGCAGCGGCCGGGGCGTCCAGCGGTTCGAGTTTGGTGATGGCGTGGTAACCGATCGGATCGACTTCCGCCGGGGCGAAGCCTTTGCCTTTCTTGGTGACGATGTGCAGGAACTGCGGGCCTTTCAGATCGCGCATGTTGCGCAGGGTGGCGATCAGGGTCGGCAGGTCGTGGCCGTCGATCGGGCCGATGTAGTTCCAGCCCAGCTCTTCGAACAGGGTGCCGGGAACCAGCATGCCTTTGGCGTATTCTTCGGTGCGACGGGCGATTTCCCAGGCGCCGGGCAGGCGCGACAGCACTTTCTTGCTGCCTTCGCGCATGCTCGCGTAAGTGCGGCTGGAAAGGATCTTCGCCAGATAGTTCGACAGACCGCCGACGTTGCGCGAGATCGACATGTCGTTGTCGTTGAGGATCACCAGCATGTTGGCGTTCACTTCCGGCGCGTGGTTCAGCGCCTCGAAGGCCATGCCGGCGGTCAATGCGCCGTCGCCGATCACGGCAATCGCCTTGCGATCACTGTTCTGCAGGCGGGCAGCGATGGCCATGCCCAGCGCGGCACTGATCGAGGTGCTGGAGTGGCCAACGCCAAAGGTGTCGTACTCGCTCTCGGAGCGACGCGGGAAGGCAGCGATGCCGTCCTTCTGGCGCAGGGTTTCCATGCGCTCGCGACGACCGGTGAGGATCTTGTGCGGATAAGCCTGATGACCCACGTCCCACACCAGCCGGTCGTCCGGGGTGTCGAAGACGTAATGCAACGCGATGGTCAGCTCGATGACACCCAGGCCGGCACCGAAATGCCCACCGGTCTGGCCGACCGTGTAGAGCAATTCCAGGCGCAACTCATCAGCCAGGGTTTCCAGCTCGGCTTCGCCTAACCGGCGCAGGCCGTCCGGCGTGTTCGCGCGGTCGAGCAGGGGCGTGGTCGGGCGCTTGCGGGGAATCTCATGGAACGTCGTGGGCATCAGGCGAATCGTTATAGGTATAAAAGATGCGGCAGTTTACCTGATGCATCGTCCCCTGCCCACGCGTTGGTCTTTTTTGGCTGATTAGCCTTTAGTTGCGGCGGTCGACGATATACCGGGCCAGATCGCGCAACGGCTCGGCAGCCGCGTCAAACGGTCGCAGCGCATGCAGGGCCTGATCGCGCAGTTCCAGGGCGTAAGCCTTGGCCGCGTCGAGACCGAGCAGGGCCGGGTAGGTCGGCTTGTCGCGGGCAATGTCCGCGCCCTGGCGTTTGCCAAGGGTTTCGGTATCGCTTTCGACGTCGAGGATGTCGTCCTGCACCTGGAACGCCAGGCCGATGGCCTGTGCATAACTTTGCAGGGCCTTGAGTTCATCCTTCTCGGCGCGGCCGCTGGCCAGGGCGCCGAGCTTGACGCTGACCTCGATCAGGGCGCCGGTCTTGTGCCGGTGCATCTGTTCCAGGGCTTTCTGATCAAGCTTCAGACCAACCGAGCCGAGGTCGATGGCCTGGCCGCCGACCATGCCGGCCGGGCCTGCCGCGTGCGCCAGCGCTGTGACCTGTTGCAGGCGGATATCCGCGCTCAGGTCGCTCAGGCGCGGGTCGAGCAGGGCACTGAACGCCAGGCTTTGCAAACCGTCGCCGGCGAGGATCGCGCAGGCTTCATCGAATTTCTTGTGAGTGGTCGGCTGGCCGCGACGCAGATCGTCGTCGTCCATCGCCGGCAAATCGTCGTGTACCAGCGAGTAGGCGTGGATCAGTTCAACCGCGCAGGCTGCACCGTTGGCCTGCTCGGCCTTGCCGCCGAGGGCTTCGCACGCGGCGTAAGCCAGCAGCGGACGCACGCGTTTGCCGCCGTTCATCACGCTGTAGCGCATCGCTTCGTAAAGCCGCGCCAGTTCCGGCAGCGGTGCGTTGAACAGGGTTTCCAGTGCCGCATTGACCCGCGCCTGGCTGGTCGCCGAATACGCCGCGATCATTCTGGCTGATCCGCGTCGAAGGGTTCCTCGGCCAGCTCGCCATCGCGCTCCAGCAACACCTGGACCTTCTGCTCGGCCTGGGCCAGCGCTGCCTGGCAGTCACGGGTCAGACCGATGCCCTGCTCGAAAGCGGTCAGCGAGTCTTCCAGCGACAATTCACCGTTCTCCAGACGCTCGACCAGCGTTTGCAGGTCGGCGAGGGACTGTTCGAAATCCAGTGCAGCTTTTTTGCGGGCCATGGCGGCTAATTCCGGTTGACGTTAAACCGGCGCGACACTAGCAGATAGGGGGTTTATGGGCAAATGAGCGGGCCGACGGACAAGGGTGTCAGTCGGTCGATTCGTCCGGATATTGAATCTGATAACGAGTGCTCCGCCCGCCGCCCGGAAGACGTTGCAGGCAGCCTTTTTCCAGCAGTTCCGCCAGATGTCGGGTCGCTGTGGCTTTGGAAACTTTGGCCACACTTTGGTATTGCGCCGCACTGATACCGTGCTCGAAACCGCGTTCACCGCCATCGAGCAAGCGATTGAGCACTTTGATCTGCTCCGCCGACAGCCCGGATTCACGGTGCGCCTGCCAGAAGCGTGATTTTCCCAACACACTTTCAATCCGCGCGATGGCCTGTTGCAGACTGCGCAGCAAGGTTTGCAGGAACCATGTGAGCCAGTCGGTAATGTCCAGCGTGGCTTTCTGGCTCGATTCGAGAATCCGGTAATAGCCGGCGCGATCTTCGAGAATGCTGGCGGACATCGCATAAAAACGAATCGCCTGCGCTTCTCCCTGAGCCAGTGCCAGATCGGTAAGGGTGCGAGTCAGGCGTCCATTGCCGTCGTCGAACGGATGCAAGGTGACGAACCAGAAATGTGCGATGCCGGCTCGCAGCAAAGGATCGAGGCCTGCCTGATGCCGACTGGCGTCGAACCACTTGAGAAAACTGTCGATTTGCCGCTCAAGACCTTGTCGCGGTGGCGCCTCGAAGTGCACGGTCGGACGGTCGATTCGCCCTGAAACCACCTGCATCGGCTCATCGCCGCGTAATGCGCCGACATTGATTGCACGCGAAAGGAAACCAATCTCCTGTTCTGGAAACAGCCATGAATGCCATTCCAGCAATCGTTCCAGCGTCAGCGGTTCGGCAAAGCGTTGAGTGGCGTCGAGCATCAGTTGCGCGAGCCCTTCGCTGCGCTTGCTGACGTTGTCGCCATCAGGCGATTCCAGCCCCAGGCGCCGTGCCAGTGAAGAACGCACGGATTCAACATTCAACTGTTCCCCCTCGATGGCCGAGGAGGTCACGATGTTTAGCAGCAACGCGTCCAGCTCAGTCTGAGCGCTCAGTGAATTGCCCACTGATCCTGCCATGCCCATCAATTGTCCCTGCGCCTGAACGCATTCGCGCAACAGCGCAGTGAGACGCTCTGCCTGCCAGTTGAAGTCGGGCCAATCGGGCTGCTGCCAGATCCAGTGAGTTGCCATGAAATGCCATTCCTGAGTGCGTGAGCCGAATAGAAACGCTATTCGGCTCATTTGGTGAGCCGAATATGACGCCTAATCGGCTCATCGTCCACCCGAGGGCGTGATTCCCACCGCATTTCAAGATGTATCCGATTGTTAAAAAACTGCCGAATCGCTAACCTTCGCGCCTTCTACGACCCGACAGTCACGGGTCTTTCAGACGAAACGCAGTTTTCACCGCTGTGAAGTACCGAGGATCGGGTGCAAGGTTTCGTTCAGGCATGGCAGGAGGCATTACATGCGTTCATTTCTTTTGCTGCTGATCGGCCTGGCCTGTGTGCCGGCGCTGTCGGCCGCGCCGACTGCCGAAATGTCGGAGCCGGTGGGCGGCTGGCGCTACAACGGTTTGCTTGATCGCAGTGAAAACTCGCAAGTCGCCTATCCCACGCCGCCAATCGATCGCGGCATCCAGCGCAACCGCACGATGATCCAGGGCCAGCTCAAGGCCATCGGCAATCAGCGCGGGCCGCACACCCTGGCGGTCAACGGCAATCCGCTGAACCTGTACACCGACGACGATGGGCGTTTCGCCCGGCCCTATGCCTTCGGCGCGGGCTCAAACAGCGTCGAAGTGCGCAGTGCCGAAGGCCAGTCGCTCAAGCGCGTGCAGTTCTACGAAGCGAACAACCTGCGCACACCGGCGCGAATTCGCGTGGTGCTGGGCTGGGACGATCCCAAGGCCGAACTTGACCTGCATATCATTACCCCGGACGGCCAGCATGCGTTTTTCGCCCACACGGCGTTGACCAACGGCGGCGGTCTGGACCCGGACGGCGTCGACGGCCCCGGCCCGGAAATGTTCACCATGACCGCACCGCTGCATGGCACCTATCTGGTTTACGTCAACTATTGGGGCAACTTCGGCGACGGCGGCTATAACTTCGAGGAGGCCAGCAACCAGAACGAGGTCATCACCTCGCAGATCACGCTGGTGCTCAACGAAAACACCGTCGACGAAAAACGCGAAACGTTCATCGTGCCCCTGCGGGCCATCGGTGATCTGCTGCTGGTCAATACTTTCAACTATTAAGCATCCCGCACCACGGATGAACTGCCGAGCTTTGGGAACATGAGCGAGAAGATGAGCGAAAACACTGAGACCCCGGCGACCGCCGCACCCACTGCCAAACCTTCCCGGCGCTGGCCGTTGCTGGTGGCCGGGCTGTGCCTGGTGGCCGGCGTGGCGGGCGGGCTCGGCTGGTTGATGCACAAGCCCAAGGTGCCGGCGGCGGCACTGGCCAGCGACAAGCTCGGGCTGAGCCGTCCGGATGCGCTGCTGGAAACCCGCTCCCTGAGCCAGTTGCCCAAGGACCTGCTGACGGTGCCGTTCCTCAAGGCCACGCTCACCGAGGATTTCGTCTTCTATTACGAAACCCACGCCGACCGCCTTGGGTTGATCGGCAGCCTACGACGGATCATCTACGAGCATGACCTGAAACTGCAGGACAGCCTGATCGAGCAACTCTTCGATCAACCGGCAGACGTGGCGCTGTGGCGCGGCGCCGATGGTCGTCTGAAGGATTTCCTGCTGGTGATGGATCGCGGCGGCTTGGCCAAACTGCTGGAGCCGCTGGCGAAGGTCGCGCTGGATGACTCGCAATTGAGCGTTTTCAGCACCCTGAAAGTCGGCGGTGAGGACGTGCCGCTGTATCAACTGACCTACAACGCCAGCAAATCCCTGTTGTTCGCTTCCCGTGGCGACAAGCTGGTGGTGCTGTCGAATCCGGCCAAGTTCTACGACCCGGAAAGTGGCGCTTCCGAAGAGTCTGGCCATGTCTCGCCGCAGGCTTTGGCGGCGCTGCTCAATGGCGAAAAACTGTTCCCTGAAGCGTTCGGCCTGCCGGCCAAGACGCCTGAAACCAAGCAGCGTCTGTCGGTCAATTCCAGCGTCCTGGCCATGGGTTATCAGCGCTTCATCCCGAATTTCGCCGGGCTGCGATTCGACATGGACGACAAGGGCTGGCACAGCTATCTCGCCATGGATGAGTTGGACAATCAGCCTGACTTCGATTTCAAACCGGTCTGGCAAGCCATGCCGCTGGGTGCCAGCGCCTGCGTGACCTTGCCGGTGGCCGCCGAGCCGCAGAAACCGTTGCTGGTGAAACTCGGCGCCGAAGAAGCGGTGGCGCAGAAACTCACCGAGCACGTGGCCGGTGCGGCAGGCCTGTGCTGGTACGCCGATTCGCGGCTGTACACGCCGTTGCTGGTGGCCAGTCTGAAGGACGAGGACAGCGGCAAGCTCGACGCTGATATCGGCACGTTGTTCGATTCGATGGTCGGCGCCTACGAAAGCAAGGTCGACGACCACGCGTTCCCGGTGGTGGAAAAACAGGAAGGCCAGAGCCACCTCTGGCAGCGTCAGGTCAGCTCCAACTTCGGCCCGTACGCGGCCAAGGATGCCGAGAACCCGGACGCGATCACCGGCCGTGCCTTCATGAAAGTCAGCCTCGCGCGTCACGGCTCGACGCTGCTGTTTTCCCTCGACGACAAATTGGTCGACAAGGCCCTCGGCACCCTCGACAAGCGCTTCCCGCCTATGGCCGACGTGCTGCCGAAAGACGTGCTGATGCCGATCTACTTCGGCCCGGATTCCATGGCGCAGCTGATGCAGCAGGAAACCCTCGACAGCCTGCCGCAGGACATGGAGCCGGTGTTCTACAACGCCGCGCAAACCTACTTGATCCCGAAACTGCGCACCCTCGGCGGCATGGGCAAATACGCCCTGACCTTGCCGGAAGGCAGTGAGCCCGACGGCCACTGGCAATGGCTGCCGCTGGAGTGGAAAGCGCTGTGACGGCATTGATCCGCAGCCTCGGCGTGCTCGCGCTGTTACTGAGCGTGGGTGCCCGAGCGGTCGAAGCGCCGGCGCTCGATCCTGCGCAGTCCCAGGTCTTTCGCGCCTGGTTCGTGCGCATCGCTCAGGAGCAGTTGAGCAAAGGCCCGAGCCCGCGCTGGTACCAGCAGGACTGCGCCGGGCTGGTGCGGTTTGCCGCCAACGAAGCGCTGAAAGTCCATGATGACAAATGGCTGCGCAGCAATGGCGTGTCCAACCGCTACCTGCCGCCGGAGCTGGCGTTGAGCGACGAGCAGCGCAAGTTCGCCCAGCAATGGCAGCAGGGCGGCGGCAAGGTCGGGCCCTACGTCAACGCGATCAAACTGATTCAGTTCAACAGCCATCTGATCGGCCGCGACGTGTCCCAGGCACGGCCCGGCGATCTGATGTTTTTCGATCAGGGCGATGACCAGCACCTGATGATCTGGATGGGCCGCTACATCGCCTATCACACCGGCACGACCACCCCAACCGACAACGGCATGCGTTCGGCAAGCCTGCAGCAACTCATGACATGGAAGGACACCCGATGGATACCCGACGCAGCCAACCCCAACTTCATCGGCGTCTATCGACTGAACTTTCTCTCCCAATGACCGGTGCCCGCATGCTGCGTTTACTGCCTTTTCTGTTGCTCTTGACCCTGCCGTTTTCGGCGGTGAATGCCGAAGACTCCGTCGAGCCAAGCGGCTACACGCCGGTGTCCGGTGAAAGTTTTTTCCTGCTGGCCGACAGCAGTTTCGCCAGCGACGAGCAGGCGGTGGTGCGCCTCGAAGCACCGGGTCGTGACTATCGCCGTTTCCGCATGGAACCGTACGGCGGCGCCGACATCCGCGTGTACAAGATCGACAAGCCGCTGGACTTCCTCAAGCGCCAGAAGAACCTGCACCGCGTGGTCAGCGACGGCCAGTTCAAGGGTGAAGGCCTGTCGAACACCCTCGCGTACCTGTGGGACAACTGGTACCGCAAATCCCGTCGGGTGATGCAGCGTGCGTTCTCCTACGAGTCGCGCCAGCAAGTCACCGAGGAAGTGCCGGAACTGAAGATGGGCAATGCCATCGCCGCGCCCACACCTTATGACGCGCAGCCGCAGTTCGCGCTGATTCCGGGTCTGCCGGTGGTCAGCCAGTTCCGTTATCCGCTGTGGCAGGCCAAACCGATCCAGCCGCCGACCGGGGTCAATCTGGCCGGGTCTTCCAGCGAGTTCGTCAGCGTTGCGCCGGGTAACGTGTACATCCCGCTGGGCAATCTGAAACCGGGCCTGTATCTGGTCGAAGCGCTGATCGGCAAGTACCGCGCGACCACCATGGTGTTCGTCTCCAACACCGTGGCGGTGAGCAAGATTGCCGGTGATGAATTGCTGGTGTGGGCCGCGCGCAAACACGAAGGCAGCTCGGTGCCGAAGGTCAATGTGCTGTGGACCGACGGCCTCGGCGTGATGAGCAGCGGCGCCACCGACACCGATGGTCTGCTGCGCCTGAAACACGTCAGCCCGGAGCGTTCGTTCGTCATCGGCGAGGACGAAGAGGGCGGCGTATTCGTTTCGGAAAACTTCTATTACGACAGCGAAATCTACGACACCAAACTCTACGCCTTCACCGACCGGCCGCTTTATCGCCCGGGCGATTGGGTGTCGCTGAAAATCGTTGGTCGTGAATTCAAGAACGCGCGGGATTCGGTATTGCCGGGCGCGGCGGACGTCAATGTCAGCGTGCTCGATGCGACTGGTACCGAGTTGCAACGCCTCGACCTGAAGCTCGATTCGAAGGCCGGCACCCAGGGCCGTTTCCAGCTGCCGGACAATGCGGTGGCCGGTGGTTACGAGCTGCGTTTCAACTACAAGGATCAGGCCTACAGCAGCGCTTTCCGGGTGGCGGAGTACATCAAGCCGCACTTCGAAATCTCGCTGAACCTGGCCAAGCAGGATTACCGCACTGGCGATCCGGTGAAGGGCAGCCTGGTGCTGCTGTACCCGGACGGCAAGCCGGTGGCCAACGCCAAACTCACCCTGAGCCTGCGCGCCCAGCAATTGTCGATGGTCGACAACGAGCTGCAATACCTCGGGCAATTCCCGGTGGAACTGACCAGCACTGAACTGACCACTGACAGCAAGGGCAATGCAGCCCTCGACCTGCCGGCCGCCGACAAACCGAGCCGCTACATGCTCACCGTGTTTGCCAGCGATGGCGCGGCGTATCGGGTCAAGACCACCAAGGAAATCCTCATCGACCGCGGCGCGGCAAGCTTTCGCCTGACTGCGCCGCAGCGTTTCAGCGCAGTCGGTGACAAGGTCGCGTTCAGCTACGCCAACGAGGGCGGCAGCGAACAGGCGCAGGCCGTGGTGCCGAGCAGCTACGGCTGGGTGCGTCTGGAAGACCAGACCACCGGCGAAGGCAAACTGGCGGCGAAAGACAAAGGTTTCAGCGTGACGTTCGATCGTCCGGGGACCTACAACCTGTCGCTGAAGGATCAGTTTGGCCGGGTGCTTGGTGGCACCGGTCATTCGGTCACCGGCGATGGCGTCAAGGCTGTGCCGGGTACCGTGGAAATCGTCCTCGACAAACCGGAGTACAAGGCCGGCGACGAAGCTCTGGCGCTGATCACTTTCCCCGAACCAGTCAGCGATGCGTTGCTGTCGTTGGAGCGCGACAAGGTCGAAGCCACCGCGCTGCTGGCCAAGGGCGGCGACTGGCTGAAACTGGAAAAACTCAGCGACACCCAATACCGCGCACGCATTCCGGTGAAGGACAATTTCGCGCCGAACCTGACGTTCTCGGTGCTGTACACCAAGGGTGGTCAGTACAGCTTCCAGAACGCCGGGATCAAGGTCGTCGCGCCGCAGATCGACGTGGCGATCAAGACCGACAAAGAGACTTATCAGCCGGGCGATACCGTGACGGTCGACCTGACCACGCAGTTCGCCGGCAAGGCAGTGCCGGCGCACCTGACGGTCAGCGTGGTCGACGAAATGGTCTACGCGCTGCAACCGGAAGTCGCGCCGACCATCGACCAGTTCTTCTATCACCCGCGCCGCAACAACGTGCGCACCAGCGCCAGCCTGTCGTTCATCAGCTATGACGTGGCATTGCCGGGCAGCCCTGGCGCGCCGGGCAAGGCCAATCGCAGCGAGCGAGGGGTGAAAGTGCTGGAACGGCCGCGTCGCGAAGACGTCGACACCGCCGCGTGGCAGCCGGAACTGCTGACTGACGCCGACGGCAAGACCCGTTTCACCTTCAAGATGCCGGACTCGCTGACCCGCTGGCGCATCACCGCGCGGGCGATTGCCGATGACGGTCAGGTCGGGCAGAAGAAGCAGTTCGTGCGCTCGGAAAAACCGCTGTACCTGAAGTGGAGCGGGCCGAGCAAATTCCGCAAGGGCGATCAGCCGCAGCTCGGCGTGTTCGCCTTCAGTCAGGCCGAAAAACCGGTCAAGGCTGAGCTGGTGACGCACTACGCCGGTGCCGAACAGCGCCTGCCGGTGACGCTCAATAACGGCATCAACTACCTGCCGCTACCGGCCTTCGCATTGACCACCGGCGAATGGACCGCCGAGCTGGTGCAGGACGGCAAAACCGCCGATGCCTTGGCTGTGCGTCTGATCGCCACCGGCGAAGGCTGGCAAGTGACGCAGACCCAGAGCCTCGACGTGGCCAGCGGCGAAACGCCGTTGAGTCTGCCGGCGGACGCCACCGATATTCGCCTGCGTCTGGATGACAGCCCGCAAGCGCTGTTCCGCTCGGCCCTCGACGATCTGCTCAGCTATCCGTATGGGGGCGTCGAACAAACCGCCAGCCGCTTGCTGCCGCTGAGCATCGCTTATCCGTCGCTGGCGTCGAGCCCGCAGATCCGCGACCGCTTGCGCCTGATCATGCAGAACAGCCGTCTGCGGCTGGTGCAAATGGCCGGGCCGTCGGCGAGCTTTACCTGGTGGGGTTTCGACGGTGAGCCGGATGCGTTCCTCACCGCTTACGCCTATTACGCCGACTGGAACGCCAGCCAGGTGCTGGAGCTGACCCTGCCGCCGGAACACTGGCAACGGGTACTGGAGGTCTACGCCAAGCAGGCGCCGAATACGCCATTGCTGCAACGGGCGCTGATCCTGTCGTTCGCCAAACAGATGCATCTGCCGGTCAACACGCTGCTCAGCGGCTTGATGGACGATCTGGCCAAGGCCGGTGAGGGTAATGCCGCGAACCTGATGGACGACGGTGAAGACAGTCTGGTGATGAGCGATCCGGATTCGGCGCTCGGTCTGGCGGCGGCGCGGATCTTGACCGCATCGCTGGCGACCCAGTCGAAAGTCGCTTTGCCGGATGCGTTCAATCGTCAGTTGGGCGCTGCGCAACAGCGCTTGTCGGTCAGTTCGCAGCCGTTTATCGAAGCGCTGAACCTGTCGCTGCAACCGTTCGATCAGGCTCGTGCGAACGCGCTGCTGCAACGCCTGTTGCCGCAGCAATCGACCCTCGAACGTGCGCTGGCGCTGACCTGGCTGCAACGCAGCATCGCTCAGGCATCGCCGACCATCGCGCTGGCACCGGGCGAAGGCTGGAAGAAAAACTACGGTGCGACCGGCGAGATGTACTGGACGTGGCAGGGTACGGCGCCGGTGCCGAGCGTGTTGTCGGTGTCGGGCACTCAGGAGCGTCCGTTGCGTGCTGCGCTGAGCTTCCAGACCCAGCAACCGGCGGTTGATCCGATGGCGGTGACTATCACCCGTCGCCTGTCGCGTCTGGTACCGGGTGATGAAGCCTTCACCTTCAAACTGGAGCCGGTCGGCACTAAACCGCTGTCCAGCGACAGCCTGTACCTGGACGAAGTGATCCTCACCAGCAAGGCACCGAAACCGCTGCGCTACGGCATGCTCGAAGTGCCGCTGCCGCCGGGTGCGGATGTCGAGCGCACCACGTGGGGCATCAAGTTGCAGGGCAAGGACGGCACCGAGCCGACTGCGCTGGAGAAAGCGCGTTTCGAACCGGGCCAACTGGCCTACGCGGTGCCGGTGGATGCGCTGAGCGGTGAATTGCGTCTGCGGCATCTGGTGCGGTTCTCGCAGAAGGGCCAGTTCAACCTGCCACCGGTGCGTTTCACTCAGGTCTACGCACCGCAGCATCAGGCCCAGGAAGCGAAAGCCGCCCTCGGTCAGGTCACGGTCAACTGACATGAACCGGCCGCTGCTGTGGCTGCTGCTGTGTCTGATTCCTGCGCTGGCGACGGCGCAGGATGAGCCGTTGCGCGTGGCCTACAAGGGCGAGTTGTTGTCGCTGAACACCGCGCAACTGACCGCTCGCGAGCCGCTGCCGTCGTCGCTGGATACGCCGCTGGGCAGTCTGTGGAAGGTGTTCGTCTACGCCTGGTTGGTGGATACCGGCGCACGGGAACCGGCCTATGAATGTCGCGGGCAATCGAAGGAAGAGGTTTATTGCTGCACCGCGGGCGGCAAGATCGAGCGTGATCAGGCGCTGGTGAAATCCTGCGGGCTGTATTTCGAGCCGGCCCGGTTGGGCATAACCGCTGGCGACTGGAAATCCTATTGGCAGGCGCGACAGGCGCCGTCGTGGTTGCTGGACCTGCCATCGGTGCAGCCGGCTACCCGGGTGTCCGTGGCGGACTTGTTGAAGGTTTTATCCTGGTTGCCGGCTCAGGATCAACTGCGCCGGGTGCTGCTCGACGTGGTGCTGAACGCGGCGGACGGCAATGTCGTCGGTGAACTCGGCGGACGCTTGCGGGTGAAAACCTGGAGCTGGCTCGGCGATCAGGATCCGCAATCACGCCAGGGCGGTTTTGCTGGCTGGACGGCGGACGGTTCGCCGATCTGGGCCGGCGGCCGGGGTACCAGTCAGATGGTTCTGCGGCATTACGGTTCGGCGTTGGCGACGGTGTTGCCTGCTTCCTGGCCGGCAGAGGCTGGGCGATGCGTTGAGGTCGGGCTGTTCTCGCGTTATCCGGTTTCGCGGGTGTTGTCGGGTGAGCGCGTCGCAGGCTCCGGGCCGTTGCAGGGTGATTACCGCGTCGAATTCGCCAACGGCAATGCGCTGGATATCCACAGCGACGGCGAATTGTTTCTGCTCAACGACAAGCTTGTGGCGCGGCTGGATCGTGAAGAGTACGTCGCTCGGGTTCTTGAGCGTGAAGCCAAACCGGAACCTGCCGAAGCGGCTAAGGCATTGGCCGTGGCGATCCGTACGTATCTACTGCAAAACGCCACGCGCAATGGCGAATGTCTGAGCATCGATGACAGCAGCACCCGCCAACGGGTCGCCCCGCGTCCTGCTTCCGTCGAATCGCGCAACGTCGCCGCGTGGACGGCGGATCTTGTGTTGGCCGGGAGCAACGTCACCTATCACTCCGATCAACCCGGCCCGGACAAACTGGCCTGGCAACAAGCGGTCGAACAAGCCAATGCCGGCCAGCGTTACGACGCGATCCTGCTGCACGCCTATCCGCGTGCCAGCCTCAGTCGCTGGGACAACCCGGTGGCGTCCTGCGAAGCGCTGCCCGCCGCGCAGGACTGGCTGCAGAAGCAGCGGCGTGGCTGGCGTCCGAGGCTGGAAAGCGAAACCGGCTACAACGAAGTCAGCACATTCGCCGTCTGCAAACTCGCCTTCGGCCGGCCCTTCGTCGACCGCGAACGCCAGCGCATCTACGTGCGTGGCGTGCTGTCGTTACAGGATCGCCTCGACCTGACTCACGAATACCTGCACCTGGCCTTTGAAGCACACCCCAACGGCCAGGATGAAACCTATATCGAAGGGCTCGCCCGTCACCTTTTGCTGGAATAGACCATGACACTCCGTTATCCACAGGTCTTGCTGTTGCTCTGCGCCCTCAATGCATGGCCGATGGCGATGGCCGCCGACAGCGTCAAACTCGACACCCCGGTCGGCGGCTGGCGCAGCGGCGCGCCCGAGGGCGAAGGCGAAAGCTTCCGCCAGACCGTCAACTACCCGGCCTCTTCGGTGAACACCCCGGTCGGCCAGGCCAATACCGCACGCATCAGCGGTGAAATCAAGGCCACGCCGAAAAGCAAAGAACCCGGCCGGCTGATCGTCAACGGCGTCAGCATGCCGCTGAAAATCGACGACAGCGGCCGCTTCGACCGCCCGTTCTCCTTCCCCAAAGGCAGCAACAGCGTTGAAGTCCGCAGCCCCGACGGCCAGCAACGCCACCGCACCCAGTTCCTCAACGCCAACGGCGGCGCCACCCCGGCCAAACTGCGCGTGCTGCTGTCCTGGGACAGCGACGGCACCGACCTCGACCTGCACTTGATCACACCTGACGGCGCGCACATCTGGTACGGCGACCGCGTCGCTCCCAACGGCGCGGCTTTGGATGTCGACGTGACCACCGGTTACGGCCCGGAAATCTTCGCCATGCCGGCGCCGATCAAAGGGCAGTACCTGGTGTATGTGAATTATTTTGGTGGTGGTTATCGTGGGGATGATGAAGGTGGGGAAGAGGCGGTGCAGCCGTTGACTACCGCGCAGGTGACGGTGATTACCGAGGAGGGGACGCCTAGCGAGAAGATGGAGACGTTCGTGGTGCCGATGCGGGCGGTGGGGGAGTTGACGTTGGTGAAGGCGTTTAGTTATCCGTGAGGAGATTGTGCAACGGGCTGTTGCACAATTGAATTGGGCAGCAGCCTGTTGCCCGATTGCGGGATCACTTCTCGCGAAACTACGGCTTGACTGGATTCGACGTTACAAGTCATCCAGTCTTATCTTGACTCGCTGAGGAGCGACAAGACGTTCGTCGACTGCGGCGATAAGCGCCACATCCTCCTTGCAGCGTAACTCGGCTTTGACCAGTAACTGATCCCGATCAGAGAGTTGCGGCTTCTGACCGTCATCATTATGGATTTTTGAGGAGTCCATGATGGAGCACCGTAATGAGTTTTGCCGTTACGGTAACAAGGAAGATATTGGGACGGTAGATTTGGTTTTCTTGCAGGCATTAAAAAGCCGGCTTGTGGCCGGCTTCTCGGGGACTGGCTTGGTTTATTTTTGGTAAACCGCGCCAGCCTTCAAAACGTACACCCGGATCTTGCGTCCGGCTGTGGGACTTGGTCAGACAGTGGTCTGCTGCGTCAGGCGTCATCTGGGCCGCTTGGCGGGTCGATGCGCGAATGTGGGGCGCAGGATACTGAGTTTTGCTTCTGATTCCCAGCTTGAAGTGCGGTTTAGAGCGATCAAACTGGAGAAAATCCAGGATTTGTACCGACTTTCAGGGCCTCATCGCCAGCAGGCTGGCTCCCACCACACCGGGTGACTCAGAGAAACGGCACCACCGGCCGCCGCTTGCCCAGTGTCGACCACCAGAACACCCACCCCAGCACATGAATCCTTTGCTCCTCGATCTGCGCGGCGCGGAAGATTTCGTCCGGGTATTCGGCGCTGTTGTGGCTGCGCAGGCGCAGGGCGTTGCCGGGCATGCGGTGCAGGTATTTGATGCGCAGCATGCCGTCATGTTCGATGGCGTAGATTTCCCCGTCCACCACCTGGGTGAGGCCGCGGTCGATGGCGAGGGTGGAGCCGTCTTCGATTTTCTCGGCCATGCTGTTGCCGATCATGTGGGTGCAGATGGCGTCGGTGTGGCGGATTTCCAGGGCCTCGAGGTGGCTGCGGGGCAGGCGGATGGTTTGCTCCGGGTCCTTGATGACATGGGTCTTGTCGGAGCCAGGGGCCGTCGGGGCTTCCTTGTAGAGCGGCAGTTCGATGTCGCTGGATTCGAGCACCGTATAGACGCCCTGAATCGCCTGTGCATCCAGTGTGTCGCCGGCGGTGTACAGGTGCGGTGCTTCCTTCGGACCTTCGCCGGTCTTCAGCCACTGGCTGTTGACGGACAGCAGGCGTGCGACTTCTTCCATGCGGTACGCGGGTACGCCCCGGGTGTACCAGTTATGAACGTTTTGGGCTTCCGTGCCCCAGAACTTTGCGAATCCCGTGGTGGTGATGTTCGCAGCTTCCAGGAGTGCCTTGAATCTTGGACCGCTAGTGTTCTTTCTCATAAACACGAGTCTACGGCCGGCCTAGAGCGGTTTGAATAAACCTTGCGTTCAAAATCGAGGCAAATTTTGCGACGGGATGTAAGACGTACTTGTGGGAAATTACACACAGCAAAACTTTTCTGTAGGTCGCTATAAACAAGCCGTTTAAACACCTTTCGACCAGGCATAAAAAACCCCGGATCAACCGGGGTTTTCTTCAAGCGTGTCGCAGGTCGCGAGGCTTAGCCTTTGTAGGCAGCAACCGACTTGGTGATAGCGGCGCGGGCAGCGTCAGCGCCGTCCCAGCCTTCGATTTTCACCCATTTGCCTTTTTCGAGATCTTTGTAGTTCGCGAAGAAGTGCTCGATCTGCTGGATCAGCAGAGCTGGCAGGTCGGTGTATTCCTTCACGTCCACGTACAGCTGGGACAGCTTGTCGTGTGGGACTGCGATGACTTTGGCATCGCCGCCGCCGTCGTCGGTCATGTTCAGGATGCCGACCGGACGCGCGCGGATCACCGAACCTGGAGCAACCGGGTAAGGGGTTACGACCAGCACGTCCAGGGGATCACCGTCGTCAGCCAGGGTGTTCGGGATGTAACCGTAGTTGGCCGGGTAGAACATCGGGGTGGCCATGAAACGGTCAACGAACAGGCAATCGCTGTCTTTGTCGATTTCGTATTTGATCGGCGCGTGGTTGGCCGGGATCTCGATCGCGACGTAGATGTCGTTCGGCAGGTCTTTGCCAGCCGGAATCTTGCTGTAGCTCATTGGGCGTTGCCCCCGTTAGTAGACCAAAACACTTGGCCGGATTGACCAAAAAGTGGCGGCGATTATAGGCATATTCCACCCGCGATGCCATGCACCGAAGGTCGTCCAGGCCTTACTCGTGTGCCTGATAGACCGGGTCCGTGGCCTGAAGTCGCTTCAGTCGTGCCAGCGGATCCTGTCGGTAGAAAAGCTGCAGCTGCGCATACACCTGTGGATAAGCCTCGTGCAGCAGATCCGGGGCGCTGAAAAAGTACTCGCTGGTGACGGCGAAGAACTCGGCCGGGTTCTCAGCGGCATACGGGTCGATGGCGGTTTCGGCGTCCGGATGGCGGTCGAGCTGGCGGTTGAGGTCGTCATAAGCCTTTTGCATGACCTCGGCCCAGTCGCTGACCCGCATGTCGGCGTGCAGCGGTGGCAGGCCGTTGGCGGTGCCGTTGAGCATGTCGAGTTTGTGCGCCAGCTCGTGGATCACCAGGTTGTAGCCTTCCCAGCCACCACTGGCCATCACTCCGGGCCAGGCAAGAATGACCGGCCCCTGTTGCCAGGCTTCGCCGCTGTGTTCGCCGTCCCACTCATGCTCGACGCCACTGGCATCGCGGTGGCGCTGGGGGCTGAGAAAGTCGTCGGGGTACAGAATGATTTCGTGGAAGCCCTGATACCAGTTCAGATCGCCAAGGTGCAAAAGTGGCAATTGCGCCTGGGCGGCGAGCAGCAGGCGTTGTTCCTGATGCAGTTCGACGCCGGGCAGGGCGGTCAGGTGTTTGTCTTCGAGGAACAGGACGCTGGCTTCGCGCAGCCACTGATCTTCCGTGGCGCTGATGCCGTCGAGGAGGCTCAAGTGGTGACGCACCCGCTGCCACATGTCATCGGCAATCGGGTGCTTCGCCAGAGTGCGCCGGCGTCGCCAGGCGCTCAGTGACCACATCGGTTCAGCGCGATTCGGCTTTGGAACCGGCGCCACCGAGGCGGCTGCGCAGCATGCCGATGATCATCGGCACCAGCGACAGCAGGATGATGCCCACCACCAGCAGCGACAGGTTCTTCTTGATGAACGGTACGTTGCCGAAGAAGTAGCCCAGGGTCACCAGACCACCGACCCACAGGATGGTGCCGAACACGCTGAAGCCGAAGAAACGCGGGTAAGGCATTTTGGCGACACCGGCGACGAACGGCGCAAACGTACGGATGATCGGCAGGAAGCGCGCCAGGGTCACGGTCTTGCCGCCGTGCTTGTCGTAGAAGTCATGGGTCTGTTGCAGATAATCCCGGCGGAAAATCTTCGAGTTCGGATTGCTGAACAGTTTTTCCCCTGCCGTTCGTCCGATCACGTAGTTGGTACTGTCGCCGAGAATCGCCGCCAACATCAGCAGGCCTGCCAGCAGCACCGGGTCCATGCCACCGCCTGCAGCCACTGCGCCGGCTATGAACAGCAGCGAATCACCCGGCAGGAACGGTGTGACCACCAGGCCGGTTTCACAAAAGATAACCAGAAACAGGATGGCGTAGATCCAGGTCCCATAGTTGTTCACCAGCATGTCGAGGTAGACGTCGAGATGCAGAATGATGTCGATCGGGTTGAAATCCATGTGGGCACCTGTGGTGACGGCCCGACTCGGCAGGCCTGTGCGGATGATTCGGTGTAAGCCTACAAGCGGGTGTAGTTTTTCTTACAAGCCGGAAAGCACAGGATTATACGATCTGATAGGTGAAAAGCGCGTTGGTTTTGTAGCGGGGCATTTCGAGGGGGGGAGCGAGGTGCAGGCCTTTGTGGCGAGGACGTTTGTACCTTCGCCACAAAGGCCTGCATCCGCACTGTTAGAAAAAATCAGAGTTCGTCGCTGATCGGCAAGATGTAGTTCTTGAACTCGGTGTCTTCCTTGAATCCGATGGATTCGTAGGTTTTCTGTGCCACTTCGTTGTCGCTGCTGGTGGATACGCGCATGCGCACGGCCTGGGTTTCCTTGGCCATGCGCTTGGCGGTGCGGATCAGGTTGTCGGCGACCAGCTGACGGCGGGCATCTTCGGCGACATAGATGTCGTTGAGGATCCAAACGCGCTTGAGCGACAGCGAGGAAAAGCTCGGATAGAGCTGGCAGAAGCCCATGAGCTTTTTGTCGTCATCATCGGCCAGGGCCAGATAAATGACCGATTCCTTGCGCCGCAGGCGTTTTTCAAGGAAGGCCCGGGACGAGTCCGGATAAGGCAGTGCGCCGTAGAACTCACGATATTTGACGAACAGCGGGGCCAGCAGGTCCAGGTGTTCGAGGGTCGCTTGAATAATCCGCATGATAGGTCTCGTCTTCAAGTGGCTGTCTTCAACTGCTCTGACGGCGATGGGAAACCCGGGCGGCCGTGCGTCGATCCTGCCTGAAACCGGCGCAGTAAGGCAATGCGGAAACGGTTCAGGCGGGGGGCGGATCGAGTAGGAAATTACTCTTCATATCTGCACCGGCTTCCGATTCCAGCGTCTGAACCTGCGCTTCGTCCTTCAGATTGACCCCCGAAAGCTGCCGCCGACAGGCTTCGCGCATCAGATACAGCAGGCGATGGGCTGCCATGCCGTAGCTCAAGCCTTCAAGCCGCACATTGGAGATGCAATTGCGGTAGGCATCGGTGAGGCCGACCTTTGGATTGTAGGTGAAATATAAACCGAGGCTGTCCGGCGAGCTGAGGCCGGGACGCTCTCCGATCAGCATCACGACCATTTTGGCGCCCAGCAACTGGCCGATTTCATCGCCAACCGCCACCCGACCTTGCTCAACCAGCACCACCGGTGCGATTGACCATTCGTCGGCGGTCATCTGTTCTTCCAGTCGGGAGATGAACGGCAAGGTGTGGCGATGTACCGCCAGCGCCGAGAGGCCATCAGCCACCACGATGACCAGATCCACCCCGCCCGGATGTGCCAGCGCGTACTCGCGCAAGGTTTGCGCCGATTGATCGCTCAACTTGCGCCCCAGATCCGGGCGTTGCAGGTAACTGTTGCGATCCGTCGCCGCGCTGTGCAGCAGCAGGCTGTCGCGTTGGCGTTCGGCCAGTTGGGCGCTGAGCCCGGCGTGATCGAAGGGCAGATGCACGGCATCCCGGGCCTGCGCGTGGGCGAACTGGAAATCCAGTTGTGCGCGGGTCGGCAGGCTGGTGCCGGTGCGGCCGAGGGCGATCCGCGCCGGGGTCAGGCGACGCAGCTCAAGCCAGGGGTTCTGTGGATCGACGGGCGGTTTTTCCATCTGACTCATCCCAGTTGCGCCAAGGCCTGGCGGAACGCCGGCGGCAGGTTGTTGCCGAAGCGGACCTTGCCGTCCGCCTGGGTGAAGATGCCCATGTTCGCCAGCCACTGCTCGAACTCCGGCGCCGGTTTCAGGCCCAGGGTCTGGCGCGCATAGAGGGCGTCGTGGAACGAAGTGGTCTGGTAGTTGAGCATGATGTCGTCGGAGCCGGGGATGCCCATGATGAAGTTGATCCCGGCCACACCCAGCAGGGTCAGCAGGGTGTCCATGTCGTCCTGGTCGGCCTCGGCGTGGTTGGTGTAGCAGATGTCGCAGCCCATCGGCACGCCGAGCAACTTGCCGCATAAGTGGTCTTCGAGGCCGGCGCGGATGATCTGTTTGCCGTTGTAGAGGTATTCCGGGCCGATGAAACCTACGACGGTGTTCACCAGAAACGGCTTGAAATGTCGTGCCACGGCGTAGGCCCGGGTCTCGCAGGTCTGTTGATCGACACCATGGTGGGCATTGGCCGACAACGCGCTGCCCTGACCGGTTTCGAAATACATCAGGTTCTGCCCGAGTGTACCGCGATTGAGGCTCAGGCCCGCTTCATAACCTTCCTGCAACACGTTCAGGTTGATACCGAAACTGGCATTGGCCGCTTCGGTGCCGGCAATCGACTGGAACACCAGATCCAGCGGCACACCACGGTTGATCGCCTCTATAGAAGTGGTGACATGAGTCAGCACGCAGGCCTGGGTCGGAATGTCGTAACGCTGGATGATCGCATCGAGCATTTCCAGCATCGCGCAGATCGAGGCGATGCTGTCGGTGGCCGGATTGATGCCGATCATGGCGTCACCGTTGCCGTACAGCAGCCCGTCGAGAATGCTCGCGGCGATGCCGGACGGTTCGTCGGTCGGGTGATTGGGTTGCAGCCTTGTGGATAATCGTCCGCGCAGGCCGAGGGTGCCGCGAAACTTCGTCACGACGCGGATTTTTTGCGCCACCAGCACCAGATCCTGCACGCGCATGATCTTCGACACGGCGGCGACCATTTCCGGCGTGAGGCCAGGGGCCAGGGCTCGCAGACTGGACTCGTCGGCCGTTTCGCTCAGAAGCCAGTCGCGAAAACCGCCAACGGTGAGATGGCTGACGACCGCAAAGGCCTGTTTGTCGTGGCTGTCGATGATCAGCCGGGTGACTTCATCGGCTTCGTAGGGAATCAGCGCTTCCTGCAGGAAATGGCTTAGCGGGATGTCGGCCAGTGCCATTTGCGCGGCCACCCGCTCGCCATCGTTGAGCGCGGCGACGCCGGCCAGGAAGTCCCCGGAGCGCGCCGGACTGGCCTTGGCCATCACGTCCTTGAGGCTGTCGAAGCGGTAGGTCTGGGCGCCGACGGTATGGGCAAATGCGGCCATGGGGCGCGGTCCTCCTGAATGAATGCTTTTAGTGCAGGCACCGAGCTTGAGGCCCGGTGCCGGTGCAACTTCTAGATACCTTCGAGCATAGCGTCTGCCGGGGCTTCGGAGCGTTGCTTGGCGGTCAGCTGGAAATACAGGTAACCGGCAGCCATGAACCCGAGGAACACGCCACCGATCAGGGTGTTGAACCAGGCCATTGCCACCAGGCACACCACTGCCAGAAACAGCGCGATCCCCGGCACGATCGGATAGCCCGGAGCGCGGAAGGTGCGCTCAAGGTTCGGCTCGGTTTTACGCAGTTTGAACAGGCTGAGCATGCTGATGATGTACATCACGATGGCGCCGAACACCGACATGGTGATCATCGCAGCGGTGAGGCTCATGCCTTGCAGATTGACCAGGCCGTCGCTGTAGATTACGGCGATGCCGATGACGCCGCCGGCCAGGATCGCCCGGTGTGGGGTCTGGAAACGCGAGAGCTTGGCCAGGCTTTTCGGCAGGTAACCGGCCCGGGCCAGGGCAAAGAACTGCCGCGAGTAGCCGAGGATGATCCCGTGGAAACTCGCCACCAGCCCGAACAGACCGATCCACACCAGCATATGCATCCACGTCGAATTGTTGCCGACCACCGCTTTCATCGCCTGGGGCAGCGGGTCGTTGATGTTCGCCAGTTGGCGCCAGTCGCCGACGCCGCCAGCCATCACCATCACGCCGATGGCCAGGAACACCAGGGTCAGGATGCCGCTGACATAGGCCTTGGGAATCGTGCGTTTCGGGTCCTTGGCTTCCTCGGCCGCCATGGCCGCGCCCTCGATGGCGAGGAAGAACCAGATCGCGAACGGAATGGCGGCGAAGATCCCGGGAATCGAGCCGAGACTGAATTCACTGGAACCCGACCAGCCATTGAGCACGAAGTTGCTGAAGCTGAAGCCCGGCGCGACCACGCCCATGAACACCAGCAGTTCGGCAACCGCCAGTACGGTGACCACCAGTTCGAAGGTCGCGGCGATGCTGACGCCGAGGATGTTCAGGGTCATGAACACGAAATACGCGCCGACCGCCGCGACTTTCGGATCAAGCTCCGGATATTGCACGTTGAGGTAGGCGCCGATGGCCATGGCGATGGCTGGCGGGGCGAACACGAATTCGATCAGGGTGGCGATCCCGGCGATCAGTCCGCCTTTCTCGCCAAACGCCCGACGGCTGTAGGCAAACGGCCCGCCCGCATGGGGAATCGCGGTAGTCAGTTCGGTGAAACTGAAGATGAAGCAGGTGTACATGGTCGCGACCATCAGGGCCGTGACCAGAAAACCCAGGGTTCCTGCGGTGCCCCAGCCGTAACTCCAGCCGAAGTATTCGCCGGAAATCACCAGGCCGACGGCAATGCCCCAGAGGTGCAGGGTGCCGAGTGTGGGTTTGAGCTGTGTGGTGGAAGTCATAAGTCCTCTCTGTCTTTTTTATTGTTCGATCTGTTGGACTTTCGGGTGCAGCGGTTGAGTGGGTGGATGCTGTTCACGCAGCGGCAGTGTTCACGCAATTCCTGAATGACGGGTAGGCAAGGCCCGTGCCAGAGCGGCCAGGCCAGGGTTTGTCATCGGGATGAAAGGGGCGACACCGTTAGTTCGGTGCCGCCCGGTTTTTTAGAAGAAGCCCAGCGGGTTGATGTCGTAGCTCACCAGCAGGTTTTTGGTCTGTTGGTAGTGGTCGAGCATCATCTTGTGGGTTTCACGGCCGACGCCGGACTTCTTGTACCCGCCGAACGCGGCGTGCGCCGGGTACAGGTGGTAGCAGTTGGTCCATACACGACCGGCCTTGATGGCGCGGCCCATGCGATAGGCGCGGTTGATGTCGCGGGTCCAGAGGCCGGCGCCGAGGCCGAACTCGGTGTCGTTGGCAATCGCCAGGGCTTCGGCTTCATCCTTGAAGGTGGTGATGCTCACCACCGGGCCGAAAATTTCTTCCTGGAACACACGCATCTTGTTGGTGCCCTTGAGCAGGGTCGGCTGAATGTAATAACCGGAAGCCAGGTTGCCTTCGAGTTTTTCCACCTTGCCGCCGGTCAGCAGCTCGGCACCTTCGCCCTTGGCGATTTCCAGGTACGACAGGATCTTGTCGAATTGCTGCTCGGACGCCTGGGCGCCGACCATGGTGTCGGTGTCGAGCGGGTCGCCGCGTTTGATCTGGCTGACTTTCTTCATCACCGCCTGCATGAACTCGTCGTAGATCGACTCCTGAACCAGCGCACGGGAAGGGCAGGTGCAGACTTCGCCCTGGTTGAAGAACGCCAGCACCAGGCCTTCGGCAGCCTTTTCAATGAAGCTTGGCTCGGCCTGCATGATGTCTTCGAAGAAGATGTTCGGCGACTTGCCGCCCAGCTCAACGGTGGACGGGATGATGTTTTCGGCGGCGCATTTCATGATGTGCGAGCCGACCGGGGTCGAGCCGGTAAACGCGATCTTGGCGATGCGCTTGCTGGTGGCCAGGGCTTCGCCGGCTTCTTTGCCGAACCCTTGCACCACGTTGAGCACGCCCGGTGGCAGCAGGTCACCGATCAGCTCCAGCAGCACGCTGATGCCCAGCGGGGTTTGTTCGGCAGGTTTGAGCACCACGCAGTTGCCGGCGGCCAGGGCCGGGGCGAGTTTCCACGCGGCCATCAGGATCGGGAAGTTCCACGGGATGATCTGGCCGACCACGCCCAGCGGTTCATGGATGTGATAAGCCACGGTGTTGCCATCGATTTCGGCAGCGCTGCCTTCCTGGGCGCGCAGGCACCCGGCGAAATAGCGGAAGTGGTCGGCGGCCAGCGGGATGTCGGCGTTGAGGGTTTCGCGGATGGCTTTGCCGTTGTCCCAGGTTTCGGTGATCGCCAGGGTTTCGAGGTTCTGTTCGATGCGGTCGGCGATTTTCAGCAGGATCAGCGAGCGGGCCTGGGCGGAGGTCGAGCCCCAGGCATCGGCAGCGGCGTGGGCGGCGTCCAGGGCCTTTTCGATGTCTTCGGCAGTGGAACGCGGGAATTCGGCAATCGGCTGGCCATTCACTGGCGAGGTGTTGGTGAAGTACTGACCTTTGACAGGCGCGACGAACTCGCCGCCGATGTAGTTACCGTACTTGCTCTTGAACGAGACCTTGGCGCCTTCAGTACCGGGGTGAGCGTAACGCATGATGATGTTCTCCTTGGCTTTGTACTTATTAGAGAAACGCGCATGTGCGCTTGCTATAAGCGTAGAGCAAAGGTCGGGCCACTGCCGTGCAGGGCAGACAAATCAAGGCCTTGCGTGATTTCTGTCGGACAAATGGCAAGCGTCTGTGACGGTATCGGTACAGCTTGGGTGACAGTTTGTACCGCTTCTGGCACAACCCGTGACCGGGTGGTCTTGCCAGCATTGCAAAGACCGGTTGGCTGGAGGATGCTGGGCACCACTTCACGCATGGGCCGATGAGCCTCGGGGAGAATAATAAGAAATGCACGACAACCATTTGAGTCGCCATGCCCGACAGGTTCTCACCGTCACCCAGGGCAAGCCGCACCTGCATGGCCCCGGTGCCGACCCGTCGATCGCCCGCTCGTGGCTGCGTTGTCTTGAGGACTATCACCTCGACCCGGCCCTGACCATGGCGCCGACCGTGCTCGAACACGGTCGCGTCCTCGAAAGCCGCGAACGGCTGCAGCAGGTGTTGCAGATCGCCGGCAATGAAATGAGCAGCCTGCATCAACAACTTTCCGGCGCCGGCCACGCGGTGCTGCTGACCGACGCGCGCGGGGTGATCCTAAACTGCGTAACCGCGCCTTCCGAACGCAAGATCTTCGAACGTGCCGGACTGTGGCTGGGTTCCGACTGGAGCGAAGCCTGCGAAGGCACCAACGGCATCGGCACCTGCCTGGTGGAACGGCAGGCCCTGACCATTCATCAGGACGAACACTTTCGCGGCCGCCACACCGGGCTGACTTGCTCGGCGAGCCCGGTGTTCGACCCCCATGGCGAACTGCTGGCGGTACTCGACGTGTCCTCGGCGCGCCCGGACGTTTCGCGGCAGAGCCAGTTCCACACCATGGCGCTGGTCAATCTGTCGGCGAAGATGATCGAGAGCTGCTATTTCCTGCGCTGCTTCGATAATCAATGGTTGCTGCGTTTCCATCTCCAGGCCGAATCCGTCGGGCTGTTCAGCGAAGGGCTGCTGGCGTTTGACGGGGAAGGGCGGATCAGTGCGGTAAATCAAAGCGCATTGAACCTGCTCGGGCACATTCGTGGCGGCCTGCTCGGCAAACCGGTAGAGGCGTTTTTCGATTGTTCGCTGGATGAGTTGCTCGGGCGCGCCAGTGCCCATGCCAGCGCAAGCTGGCCGCTGCGTACCCGTGACGGGCGGCATCTGTTTGCGGTTTTGCGCGGAGAAGCGCGCAAGCCGTCTCCCGCCCTGCCGAAACCGGCAGTTCCCGAGGCGCCACGCCTGGCTGGCATTTGCCTGGGCGATGCCGGGCTGCAAGCGGATTTCCGCAAGGCCCTGCGGGTATTCGAGCGTGACGTGCCGCTGTTGATCAACGGCGAAACCGGCTCCGGCAAGGAAGCGTTCGCCAAGGCTGTGCATCAAGCCAGTCAACGCGCGAGCAATGCTTTCGTCGCCCTCAACTGCGCGGCAATTCCCGAAAGCCTGATCGAGAGCGAACTGTTCGGCTATCGTGGCGGCAGCTTCACCGGCGCGCGCAAGGATGGCATGCGCGGCAAGTTGCAGCAGGCTGATGGCGGCACGCTGTTCCTCGATGAAATCGGCGACATGCCATTGGCACTGCAAACCCGACTGCTGCGAGTGCTGGAAGACCGGCAAGTGGTGCCGATCGGTGGCGAGCCGGAAGCGGTCAATGTGCGGATCATCAGTGCCACGCACCGCAATCTGCTGGAGCGAGTGGCGGACGGCAGTTTCCGTGAGGATCTGTACTACCGGCTCAACGGACTGGAAGTGGCGCTGCCGCCATTGCGCGAGCGCAGTGACAAATCCCAATTGCTGGATTTCCTGCTGGCCGAAGAGGCGGGCGGGGAAACGATCCTGATCGAAGAGCCGGCGCGCCGGGCGTTGCTCGGGTTCAACTGGCCAGGCAATGTGCGGCAGATGCGCAATGTGCTGCGCACGCTGGCGGCGTTGTGCGATGAGGGGCGGATCGGGCTGGATGACTTGCCGGCGATGTTCCGGCAGGTGCAGCCGCTGCTGGTCAAAGCCGACGAAGTGTCGTCCGGACAGCCGCTGGAGGATGCCGAACGGCTGGCGTTGCTCAATGCGCTGGAACACACGCGCTGGCACATGACCCATACGGCCGAGCAGCTTGGCGTCAGTCGCAACACCCTTTATAGAAAGCTGCGCAAACACGGGATCGCCCGCAGCGCCTGACCCCCTGAAAACGAGGATGCGGTTTTCCCCTGCCTGGGCTACCCTGCGGCCATGTTTTACGAGGTCGACTATGCACATTCATATTCTGGGTATCTGCGGGACTTTCATGGGCTCGATGGCGGTTCTGGCCAAAGAGCTGGGCCATCACGTGACCGGCTCCGATGCCAACGTCTATCCGCCGATGAGCACTCAGCTCGAAGCCCAGGGCATTCAGCTGACCCAGGGGTACGATCCGGCGCAGCTCGATCCGGCACCGGATCTGGTGGTGATCGGCAACGCCATGTCCCGCGGCAATCCGGCAGTGGAATATGTGCTGAACAAAGGCCTGCCGTACGTGTCCGGCCCGCAATGGCTGGCCGACCATGTGCTGCAAGGTCGCTGGGTGCTGGCGGTTGCCGGTACGCATGGCAAGACCACCACCAGCAGCATGCTCGCCTGGGTGCTGGAACATGCCGGCATGAGTCCGGGTTTCCTGATCGGCGGCGTACCGCAGAACTTCTCGGTGTCGGCGCGTCTGGGCGGCACGCCGTTCTTCGTGATCGAGGCCGACGAATACGACAGCGCGTTCTTCGACAAGCGTTCGAAGTTCGTCCACTACCGTCCGCGCACCGCGATCCTCAACAATCTCGAGTTCGATCATGCGGACATCTTCCCTGATCTGCCGGCCATCGAGCGGCAGTTCCACCATTTGGTGCGGACCATTCCGAGCGAAGGCCTGGTGATCCATCCGACCACCGAACCGGCCTTGCAGCGCGTGATCGAGATGGGCTGCTGGACCCCGGTGCAAACCACCGGTGCCGGCGGTCAGTGGCAGGTCAAATTGCTGAAGGATGACGGCTCGGCGTTCGAAGTGATGTTCGAAGGCGTCTCCCAAGGCGTGGTCGAGTGGGAATTGACGGGGCAGCACAACGTCGCCAACGCCTTGGCCACTCTGGCCGCAGCACGTCACGTCGGTGTCGTGCCGTCGATGGGCATTGCCGGGCTGAGCGCGTTCAAGAGCGTCAAGCGCCGGATGGAAAAAGTCGCGGAAGTACGCGGCATTACCATCTACGACGACTTCGCCCACCACCCGACCGCGATTGCCACCACCCTCGACGGTCTGCGCAAACGCATCGGCGATGCGCCGCTGATCGCGATCATCGAGCCGCGCTCCAACTCGATGAAGCTCGGTGCCCACCGTGACGGTCTGCCGGATAGCGTGGTCGATGCCGATCAGGTGATCTGGTACGCACCGGCCAACCTCGGCTGGGATCTGGCGGGCACTGCCGCGCTGTGCACCGTGCCGTCGATCGTCAGCGATTCGCTGGAAGGCATCATCGAACGCGTGAAGAGTCAGGCCCAGCCCGGTACCCATGTGGTGATCATGAGCAACGGCGGTTTCGGCGGCCTGCACGGCAAACTCGCCGAGGCGCTGAAATGAACACTCGCTTTCAGGACGGCGGCCCGGAACGCATCACACTGGCGATGACCGGCGCGTCCGGTGCCCAGTACGGCTTGCGCCTGCTGGATTGCCTGGTGCGCGAGGATCGTGAGGTGCACTTCCTGATCTCCAAGGCCGCGCAACTGGTGATGGCCACCGAGACGGACGTGTCGCTGCCGGCCAAGCCGCAGTTGATGCAGGCGTTCCTCACCGAATACACCGGCGCGGCGGCCGGGCAGATCCGCGTGTATGGCAAGGAAGACTGGATGTCGCCGGTGGCCTCGGGCTCCGGGGCACCGGCGGCGATGGTCGTGGTGCCGTGCTCGACGGGCACGCTCTCGGCCATCGCCACCGGCGCCTGCAACAACCTGATCGAACGGGCGGCAGACGTGACGCTGAAGGAGCGTCGCCAGTTGATTCTGGTGCCGCGCGAAGCACCGTATTCGAGCATTCACCTGGAGCACATGCTCAAGCTGTCGAACATGGGCGTGACCATCCTGCCTGCTTCGCCGGGCTTCTATCACCAACCGCAGACCATTGATGACCTGATCGATTTCGTGGTGGCGCGGATTCTCAATCTGCTGGGCATTCCCCAGGACATGCTGCCGCGCTGGGGCGAGCACCATCTGAGCAGCGATGAATAAGCTGCTGACGATCCTGCTGATGTTGCAACTGACCGGTTGCGCCACCGCACGTACGCTGGATGCCGCCAAACCTGGCGCACCGGTGGTTTATTCCGGCACGCGGCTGGATTTGTACGCCATGAACGGTGGCTGTTGTGCGATGGATCGGTTCGGCGCCGAGGCGCCGAGCTATCCCGGCGTGGATCTGCCGGCCAGTGCGTTACTCGATACGCTGTTGTTGCCGCTGTCCGTGCTGACGGTGCTGGGCGTCGGGTTCCAGGCGAGCGGGGGAATATGAAAAACACCGGCTCGATCAGGCAAGCTCGAGCCGATGATATCGCTTAAAGCAGGCTGATCAGCTCGGGCGGGAAAATGATGTCGGTGGAGAAAACATCCTGTCCCGCCGGCATTTCGATAGTTCGTTTGCCAGCCTTCGCCACCTCATCGATCAGCGCGTCATATTCGTCCCGGTTCAACTCTCCTGCCTGTGTCCGGGCCTCGATGAACTCTGCATGGCTCTGACCCGATCCCGTGGCGCGTTCAAGCGCCTGCGTGTGTACATCGTCCACGGTGGCCGCGCGGGTCATGTCTGAGTTGACCAGCCACACACGTCTCGACGTGAACCCGATGGAGGACATGGAAACATGGCCCTCCATTTTCATGCTCGGGAAGCGTGTCTGGTCGTCTGCCGGTCTTTTGTCGATCCGTGTCGGGTTATAGGCGCGATTGTCTTGCCCCGAGACGACTTCGACATTGCGGGTATCGAGCAGGTAACAAAACGTCATACGACGGGAGCGAGACAGCGAAGCGGCTTCATTAGTCTGACGGGGTTCGCTGCCAGTCAGTGGACTGTCCGTCCGGGTATCGAGGGAGCCCATTGCGTCATTGGACTCGTTTGCGAATTTCATGGCAGCCCTGAGACTGAACATCGCACTGACGGCTGTCTCGCTTGTAGAGCCCTCGATCGAAAGTGTTGGTGCAGCCATGGCACCGGGACGGGCGATTTCGAAGGGCGTCCGGTTATCCATCTTGAACACGGCAGGAATGTCGAGTCTGTACAGGTAATTATGCCTGTTGCGTTTAAAACCACTGTGCAGCAAAAGCTCACGAAAGAAGGGCGGGGTAAGGCTGTCTTTCAGGAGGCTGGTGCCTTCCCCCTGATTCCTCAACCTGATGATTTCGGCATGAAGCTCCGGCAAAAACGAGTCGAACTGTTTCGGGTTGGTTACAACCAGCGTTTGAGCCTGATGGGTATGGACCCACGTGGGCAGCTCGTCATTGATCAGTTTGTTGAATTGTCCTGTTGGCGATAACTCGTTGCAAAGTCGCGCGAGTTGCTGCGTGGACAGATTGTAGGGCTGGAACCGGGCAATGACCTGCTCCCTTGATTTGAGCGGAGAGTCAGGGTTGGCCCAAAGCCGCAGGTATTCGAGCAACTCTTCACGCCGGGACGAGAGTTCCCGCTGCCTGACCCACGCAGGCGGTTTCAGGTGCTGCGCGACATCCTGACGAAAGCGCAGGATATCTGTGCCTTCGATCCGGTACAGGTTCCAGATGTCGATGTCCCGCCAGTAGGGGCGAAGCGCTCGTTGACTGGCGGAATACCTGATGGGGCTGACGATGGTCAGTCCGCTGCCTTCGGGGAACGCCACTTGGGTAAGAGGGCCATGGCTGTCGTCCAGACCCGGCTTGCGTTGCATTTCTACATAGCCATGAAAGTTCTGGTTGTCGATGTCCCAGGTGTAGTGACTCTGATGGCCATACCCCGGCGTGGCTTCCGTTGTGTCGGGTGTGGGCGGGCGCGGCGAAGGCGTTTGCAGGGCGGGTGTTTCGGGTGTCGGCACGCGTGGCAATGGGGATTGCGGGTCTGGTGTGCTGCGATGCAGGGTGACCGAATCAAGGTGTTTCGCCCACTCGGCGGGGGTGCGCTTCTGATGCTCCAGGAGACGAATGAACATGTCGCGGTCCATCTCCAGACCTGACCAGCGGTACAGTTCGTCAAACAGATGGGTGTTTTCCATTCGCTGGGCCCGGACTCTGGCCCACTGAGGTTTCTTGCCGGTGCGCTCGGCTTCGGTGCGAAAACGGGTGATATCGGCGCCCTGCAGGCCATAGAGATCCCAGATGTGGCGGTCAGTCCATGCGGGCAGCAATTCTGCTGGCCGATCGATGGGGTAAGTGGGGGCCTCAACAATGACATACGATCCGTTTTCGTCCATGAAAGCATGATGCGACGGGGGGCCGACAGAGTCGCCCCGTCGCATTTTCCGGTGCATGACCACATAGCCATGGTGGTTGGTCATGTCGTTATTCCAGACGTAGTTCCGGGTGTCGATGTAAACCGCTGTCATGTCCGATTGCGTCCGGGGCGCAAGTCCCTGTGCCGGGATGCCGTCCGGGTTGTCTGCTTGTCGGTGTACCACGGGCCCGATCATATCTCCGGTGTATGGAGGCTCGCCGACTCGCCAGGTATTGCTTTGCGGGTCGAACCGCAGGGCAGGACCAGAGGGATGCATTTCCTGTGGAAGCTTGGCCCGATAGGTGCCGGCGCCTTCGTCCCAGTCCACCATGACCGTGGTGGTCGTGGTGTATTGCACTTCGGCATAAATGCGTCCCCTGTGGACACGCAACCCTTCGGTATTGGCGCCAGGCAAAAGCGTTCGCGTCTGTGGCGACAGTTCGTATTGGCGGATTGAATCGCTCGGGCGCGGATTGCTGGATGGAATGTGCTCACCTTCCCCAGGCGTGGGGATCAGGTCCTGAACCCGTACCGAAGGCAGCGTGTCGCTTGACGGCGGTAATGTCGGCAACCGTGGCTCGGGCTGATGGGGGGGCGGTGCTTCGGGTCGAAGCCCTCCCGGAAGTTCAAGGCGCGGTGTGGATAAAAGCGGTGACGTATCAAGGGTGCTGTGAGGTGCACCGGTATTTTTCGGTGATGGATTTTTGGGTCTCATCAAGGCGTCCTTTCATTGATGGCCTGCCGTCGGGGATTGCCATTCGATGACGGGATGGCAGACGCAGGCGTGCCGGGGCGCACGTTATCCATGAAAGGGAAGGGATGTGTGGTAGATAGTTAGGGCACGGTTGCCGAATCGATTCGGCCTGTTTCAAAGGGCCAGCAGTTCAACACAAGATCCTCGGGCGTCATCGGAAGGTGACTGCCCGGACCCGCGTTGAACCACTGTGACAAGTGAGCTTATTTACCGAGTTTTCTCAGTTCATCCGACTCGACGATCCGCACACCGTCCTGCTCCTCCAGTGCCAGGCGCCACATGGCCCGGGCCAGCTGGCAGGCTTCGATGCCACGGTACTTGCCGGGAATCAATTTTGAAAACGGTGCGGCAAGCTGTTCGCCCAGGCGGGGCTCGCTGCGGTCACCCAGCAGCAACGAAGGGCGGCAAATGGTGAGCTGCGGCCAGTCCTGCGCGCGCAATGCGTGTTCCATCTCGCCTTTGACCCGGTTGTAGAAAATCGAGGATCGGCGATCAGCCCCCAGGGCACTGATCACGATCAGGTGCCGTGCGCCCATTTCCCGGGCGCGCTTGGCGAATGCCACCACCATGTCCAGATCCACGGCGCGAAACGCCTCTTCGGAGCCGGCTTGTTTGATGGTGGTGCCGAGGCAGCAGTAGGCAATGTCGACCCGGCCGGCCAGTTGCGGCAGGAACGTCTGTGGATCGCCGACCGGGTTTTCCAGATGCGGATGCTCGGCCAGTGGCCGGCGTGAAGGGGCCAGGACACGGGTAATCGTCGGCTCGTTGAGCAAACGGTCGAGCAGGTGCTCACCGGTCAGCCCGGTGGCTCCGGCAAGCAATACATGCTGAGGCGTCAAGTACATAGTGTCTCTCCCTTGATACTGTTCAGCTTAGTTGCTCTTTATCACTCCGTCGTTCAACGCAGCACTTTGCAATGCTTTTCTCGCCTGTTGCTTGCGCAGCAGCTGCCAGTGCGCAAGCACGGTTTTCGGTGCCCAGATCTGCGGTTCGGAGGCTTCGAAGTTGTCTGCCAGCTCGCGCTCGGCAACGGTGGCTTTGGCCAGTTTGAAGGCTTGCTCCAGATCGTCGGTCTGGTTCAGCGCCTGGGCAAACAGGGCATCACCGAAATAGGTGAAGTTGGCTTCTTCCGAGCAACCGAACGATACGCGGTCGGCGCGCGAGGCGGTCATGATCAGTGTGCGCTCGTCCTTCAACGCCGGAATGAAACCACCGGAATAGCACGAAGAAATGACGATGATCTTGTCGCGGTTCTTCAGCGGCGCGAGCACGGCGGCGAGTTCGTCGGCGGGCAGGTCGGCCAGTTCCATGCGTGGCTGGTCGAGCACCAGTTCGTGTTCGGCGGTGCCGTGGCTGGTCAGATAGATGAACACCAGGTCTTCCGGGCCAGTGCGTTCGGCCAGGGTCAGGGCGGCGCGACGCAGGTTTTCGCGGGTGGCCATCGGCCGGTCGCCGAGGTGGTCGCGGTGATTGACCAGGCGAATCTGGCCATAGGCACCGAAACGGCTGGCGAGCATGTTGGCCACGTAATCGGATTCGCGCAGGAACACGCTTTGCTTGCCGTCGCCGCCGAGAGTCAGGGTGTACAGCTCCACCGCCGGGGTAGAGGCGGGCACGTTGGCCAGCGCTTCGTCGAGCAGCCGGCCCTGGGCCAGCAGGCCGAGCTCGAGGGTGTCTGGTAGCAATTTACCGTCGGCATCACGCACTCGCTGGCCGTTGATCCAGGTGCCGCTGAGCACGGTGCCGTCGGTCAGCACCAGGGTGCCGCGTCCCGCGTAGCTGTCGCTGTCGAATCCGCCGATGTAGAAACTGCCGTCGGACAGGTTCAAGCGGCCCTGGCCACTGAAGCGCCAATCGTTGAAGTAGCCGATGTAATGGCTGCCATCGGCGCCGATCAGTTCGCCTTTGCCGGTCAGTGCGCCTTCCTTGAACTGGCCGAGCCAGACGTCGCCGTCGGCATTTTCGTAGCGGCCCTTGCCGTGCAGTTGATTGTTCTTGAAGCCGCCGACATAGATGTCGCCGTCAGCGCTGTTGAAGGTGCCGTTGCCTTCGAGCTGGCCATTGATGAAGTGGCCGCTGAACTGATTGCCGCTGGCATCGCCGCGCTGGCCTTCACCGTTGGGTTTGCCGTGGGCGAACTGGCCCTGATAGGAACTACCGTCGTCCAGTTCCAGACGACCGAGGCCGGAATACTGGTCGTCCTTGAATTCGCCGCGATAGGTCATCGCGTTTTCCTTGAGGGTGCCTTCGCCCTCGCGCCGGCCCAGTTTGAAGCCGCCGGTGTAGCTGCCGCCATGGGTGGTCAGCGTGCCCTGGCCGTCGAACAGGCCTTGCTGGAAATTGCCGCGATAGACCTCGCCATTGCTGCCGTGCCATTCGCCCTGACCGTGCCACTGGCCCTTGTCGAACTCGCCCGCGTACCAGCTGCCGTTCGGGTAGTCGACCCGGCCCTGGCCTTGCAGCAGGCCGTTGACCAGTTCGCCGCGATAGCGTCCGCCGTCGGGCAGGCGTGCATCCGGGGGCAGCAGCGATTCGCCGTCGCCGCAAGCGGTGAGCATCAGGGTCAGGGCAAGCGGTGCAAGAGCAGCAAGTTGGCGCATAGCGGGATCCGGGCAATTAGGCGACCGAGTATGCCGTAGCTATGTGACCTTATACAGCCGGCAGAGAGGAGTGGATGCGAAACCGCGTGAGCCGTTTCGCATCCCGGCACTCAAACGAAGCAGAGTGACAGCGGTTCGGCGATGTAGGCCGGTTTGTCCGAGCCTTCGATCTCCAGGGTGGCGGTGGCCTTGAGCAGCCACTGGCCGGGTTTCTTCTCGGTCACTTCACCGAGGTCGACCTTGAGCCGGACCCTGGAGTTGACCTTGACCGGCTGGATGAAACGCACGCTGTCCAGGCCGTAGTTGACCACCATCTTCACGCCTTGCGGCAGGATCAGGATGTCTTCCATCAGTTTGGGGATCAGCGACAACGACAGGAAACCGTGTGCAATGGTGCTGCCAAATGGCGTTTGCGCGGCTTTGACCGGGTCGACATGGATGAACTGATAATCCCCGGTGGCTTCGGCGAACAGGTTGATGCGCTCCTGATCGATGGTGAGCCATTCGGAACGTCCGAGTTCCTTGCCGACATAATCTTTGAGCTCTGCAACTGGAACATAGGGCATTGAGACTCTCCTTGGGTTCATCGGTTTTATAGTTTTTCAGGTGGGGGATTTGACCGCCCTGCGAACCACTGTAGATCATCATGGCGATTTGCTCAGGTCAACCGACCATGCTTTTGGCGAATGCCGATCCATAGCGCAGGCGTGCTTATAATGCCGACGACTTGCGGGTTGGAAAGTAAGACGGAGATGACGGATGTTGCTACGCGGCCTGACGTGGCTGGTGCTGTTTCAATTGCTCGGCACGGCCCTCAATCATTTGCTGTTGCCCGTGCTGCCGGGGCCGATCATCGGCCTTTTGCTGTTGCTGGTATTCCTGATCGTGCGCGGTGAAGTCGGCGAGCCGCTGAACCTTGCCGCCGGTAGCCTGTTGCGTTATCTGCCATTGCTGCTGGTGCCGCCGGCGGTGGGCGTGATGGTCTATGCCACGGCGATTGCCGCGGATTTCTGGGCCATCGTCGGTGCGCTGGTGGTCTCGCTGATTCTGTCCATGGCTTTCGCCGGGGTGCTGATGCAACGGCTGGTCAAGCGTCACGCGCCGCATTCGGAGGAATCCTGATGCTGTTCGACTGGCAAGGTGCCTGGGCTTCGGTGATCCACCATCCGCTGTTCGGCATCGGCATCACGTTGGGGGCCTATCAACTGGTGCTGGCGGCGTTCGAGAAAACCCGCTGGATCTTTCTGCAGCCAGTGCTGGTTTCCATGCTGTTGGTGATCGGTGTGCTGGTCGGTTGCGGCCTGACTTACGTCGAGTACCGCAAGAGCACCGAGATCCTCAGCATTCTGCTGGGCCCGGCGACCGTCGCGCTGGCAGTGCCGCTGTATCTGAATCTGCGGCGCATCCGCCAATTGTTCTGGCCGATTTTTACTACGCTGGTGATAGGCGGGGTGGTCGCCACGGGCATGGGCGTGGCGCTGGGCTGGTGGTTCGGTGCCGATCACATGATCCTGATGACCATGGCACCGAAGTCGGTGACATCACCGATTGCCATGCTGGTGGCCGAGCAGATCGGTGGCGTCGCGGCGCTGGCGGCCGTGTTTGTGTTGATCACCGGGGTGATCGGCGCGATCTTCGGCCCGGCGCTGCTGAACCGTCTGGGTGTGCACAGCCCGGAGGCGCGGGGCATGGCGCTGGGCATGACGGCGCATGCGGTCGGTACGTCGGTGGCGTTGCAGGAAAGTGACGAGTGCGGCGCCTTCGCGGCACTGGCGATGAGTCTGATGGGCGTGGCCACGGCGGTGTTCCTGCCGTTGGCGGTGTCGATGGTGGTGTAAGGAAATGTCTATGAGTCTGCCGCTTTTTCCGCTGAATACAGTGCTGTTTCCCGGCTGCAATCTGGATTTGCAGATCTTCGAGGCGCGCTACCTGGACATGATCGGTCGCTGCATGAAACAGGGCGGCGGGTTTGGCGTGGTGTGCATCCTCGAAGGCCATGAAGTCGGCGCTGCCCCTGAAGGTTTCGCCATGGTCGGTTGCGAAGCGCGGATCACTGATTTCCAGCAGCAGGACAACGGGCTGCTGGGCATCCGGGTGCAGGGCGGGCGCCGGTTCATCGTGCAGCGCACCGAAGTGCAACGTGATCAGTTGATCGTTGCCGAGGTCGACTGGCTGGACGAAGAACCCGAGCAACCCTTGCAGGATGAAGATGCCGATCTGGTGGCTCTGCTCAAGGCCCTCGCCGAACACCCGATGGTCGAGGCGCTGAACATGGGCATCGAGGCGGCAGGGCAGCAGTCACTGGCCAATCAGTTGGCGTACCTGTTGCCGTTCGCCGAGGAAGACAAGATCGACCTGCTGCAACTCGACGATCCGCAGCAGCGACTGGATGCGATCCAGGCGCTGCTCGACGAGTTGCAGGGCGAGTTGTTCGCCTAGAGCGGCTTATTCGGGCCAGACGATATCGTTGGCGAACCACTCCTTGCCCCTGTCCAGTGTCAGGATCGGCTTGCCTGCCAGGGCAACCTTGTCGATCAGGGCGTCATACTCATGCCGGTTGAATGCACCACTGTGGGTGCGCTCTTCAATGGAATCGCCGTATTGAACCTGCTCGCCAATGTCATCGACCTTCGCGGCCCGAGTGAAGGTTGAGTCGAGCAACCACAGGCGCTGCGACTCGATGCCCCGCTTCGAGGTCGATATCAGTGCTTCGAGTTCATCGTCGGGAAACCACGCACCTTTGCGGGTGGCTGCGTCATTGAGGAAGTGGTTCTCCTCCCTGGGGACCACTTCCAGCTTTCGCGTGTCGATGACGTAGGCAAATACAAACTGCTGATTGTGGCGGATCGTTTCGTAGTTGCGCTCGGAGTCCAGTTCCACGTCGGATACATCAGACCAGTCGTTGTCCGATTCGCCCGACTCGACATCGGGCTCGCCGGGCTTTCTGCCGGGGAATTTGTTTTTCTGGTTGTTGTAGCGCAGGTATTCCGGATCGGGGGGCCTGGTACCACGGCCGGCGTATCCCCTGACGAGTTCAAGGCTGACCGTGGCGCTGATCGGCTTCTCCGTTGTCGCGCCACGGGGATGCTTCAGGCGCGGTAGCATCCGGCTGTCGTTATAGAACTCGAAAGGCGTGCGCTCATCGCCCCTGAACAGAGCGGGAATGTCGGTGCGGTACAGACAATCGCTGCTGTTGCGCAAATAACCCAGCTTCGCAAGAAAGGCCTCCAGAAACGCTCCGCTGACACTTTCATCGAAGTCGCCAAGACCGTGGTGCAGCAGCTTGCCGTTGCGCAATGGCAGGAGCAGCGGTTCGATTTCCTGGTGGAGCGCATCGAAGCGGGTCGGATCGTTTACGTCCATTGAGCGAAGCTTGTGGCTGTCCGCCCAGCGGGGAAGCATCAACGGATTGGCGATCAGGTCGTCACGCAGTTGAACGTGCTGGCGGGGGGAGAGATTGTAGGAGCGCAACAGTACGACGCGTTCACCGTGAGTCATTTGTGGATACAGCCGCTTGAAGTGTTCGTTCAACAACTCGGTGGTGGCGGCTTTCAATTGTATCGGTAGCGGTTCGGGCGAAGGTTGCTTGCTCGACACAGGCGCTGCGCCGTCCGAGTCCGTCGGATGTGGTCGTTTCAGCGGCCTGGACAGGCTCCACGTTGTCTCACCGGTATTTCGGTAGAGGGCCGGACCGGGCGCGAGCTTCTTGTAAAGATCCATTGCCCGGTAAGTGCCCAGGCTGTTATCGAACTCCACGTATACCGTGCCGACCTCTTTCACATCGACGAACTGGCGCCCGACGATATAACGCAGGCCTTCTTCGTTGGCCGGTTGCATGTTGCGCAACAGTCCGGGGTTCAACAGGTAGCCGTTCAAGCTCGTGGGTGTTTGCCGGGAGCCCGCTGGCAAGTCCGATATCTGTACACGAGGTGGTTCGGATGTGCCGGCGGGTGGCGGGGTATGCCCCGGGTTTTGCCCACGTGAAGTGAACGGATCGGGTGATTGATGTTGCGGCGGCTGTGGAAGCAGTGGCCGTAACCGGGGTGGTTGAGCGAGCGGGTCGACAGGCGTGTTTGGTCTGTGAGGGCTGGTCGGCGCGGGTGGTTTGGGTCGCATGGTGTCATTCCTTGACGATGATCAGGTGCTCGATCGGTATCGAGCGGGAGGGAGCACTTTCCGAGCTCCAGACATGGGTGTCGGTGTTGTAGAAGATGCTGGCGGGAGTCCCGTCGCGCAGACGAATGTTGCGAACCTGCACGTGGCGGGTCTCGAGTTCGTCACGTTGTTGATGATCGGCGATGTCCTGGATGATTGCCTGAACCGATGAATAGGTGCGGGCATCCACGGCGTAGAGACCGATCACCTCGAACAGGGCGTTGATCCTGTAACGGTTCCCCGATGTGACCACTACCTCGACGGTTTCCAGTGGCAATGCGGGGTCGTTGCTGTCCGGCAGGTGAATCCGGATGCTGCCGATCTTCAGCAGGTTGTCCTTGATGGCAAGGTCGTGCGAAGTAATCTGCTCCTGCAGATGCTGTGTGTGAACGTGCCAGGTGGATGACCCTGAAATGCTGGCGTCGGCCTCGGCGGTGGACAGTCGGATGGAGAGGTGGCTGGCGGGAAGCAGCTCGTAAGTCGAGGATCGTCCTTCCAGCCAGTAGGTCGCATGGTGTTCTGCAGCCTGAAAATCGACCCGTTGCGGTGTTGCCTTCAAGGTGCGTTTTTCGATGAAAGGCCGGACGAAAATGTATTTGCCGGCCCGCTCGCGCAATGAGGCGCGGCTCTGGATAGTGGTGTAACCGCTGTTTTTTGCATCCTCAAGATACGAGTTGCCAGGGAGTTCGAGGGCATAGGAAACGCCGTCACGCATGATCAGGGTCACGGGATGGTTCATCAGCCAGCCGGAGGCCATGATCCCGGCGCCCATATCGCTTTTCTTGCCTGGATGTTCACTCACGGCACCGTGCAATGAAAGCAGACCTCCTCCCGGGCCGAAAGTGATGGTGAAGTGAACGTTCGAGTAGCCGAGAAACGTGAACGCACCGGGCTCCGTTTTTTTCACGGTATAGATGGCCCGGACTTCGTCGATTTCCGAACTGTCGCGATCGACATAAAGGGTGCTCCGGGTGGGCTTGCCGTTTTGCCGGGTCACCAGGATCGTGTGATGGACATCGCGGGAAACAAAGTAGGACGAGTGCGTCTTGTCCGAAAGATTGAAAGGGCGGTCATTGACCGGGACCGGCGAAGCCTTGGCGATGCCGGCAGTCAGAACGCTGACAGTCACCGACAGATCGTTCGGATCCGTGATTTCGGCAGGCCACTCCGGTTGCAGGTGATAACCGTCCTGGGTGACGAACGTCCATTTGTCATTGCGTAACGAGCGCTTGCCGTCGATGGACCGGTACACCGCTTCGAGAACCAGTTCCCGTTGTGGCGAGCGCACGTCGTCGTCGCGCAGTGATTCGATGACCAGTGCGTTATTGCGGATGTACCAGCGCTGGATGCTTTCGAGCGGTACACCCAGATAGACCTTGCTGGGTTCCTGTCCATCTTCGCAGATGGAAACGTGGCGACTCATCGGGTCGAGCTGATAGATATCGCTGCCAGGGCCGCCATCGACCGTGACATGCAGACCCCGCACGGAAATCTGGTCGTCCCCGGCACCGGCCTCGACGCGGTCATTTCCATTGGCGGCGATGATGTCCGCCTGATCGGAGCCGGTCACGCGATTGACCGCGCCGGCGAGCGTCTCGACCTTTTCGATGGATTTGAGTGTCGAGTGCAGTACCGGCTCGAGTTTCGGGTCTACGGGTCGCAACGACAGCCTGCCGTTTTTCAGGTCGATGTCATAGCCGAGGTGGCGCGGCGGGGCGGGGAGATGATCCAGATGACTGTGTTTGCCTTGCAGCCATAACAGATCGATACCGTCCCCTCCCGACAGCTCGCTTGCCTTGATCGGATCGCATGAAAGAGCTTCGGACGCCGACTGAAAGATAAAGGAGTCACCCTTTTCTCCGCCATGCAGCACTTTTCTGCCGGTGCCATAGCTGAAAAAGTTGGCTTTATTCTGCACACCCTGCACAGCGTCCTGGCCGCCGCCGAGACTCCAGAACACGCCCTTGGCCGGATCACTTTTTACTTTGGAGAGAATGGAATCCGATGTCGGCAGGCCACCCCTTGCGTCGTAAACGTCATCGGTGTCAACGATGACCGGCAGGTTTTCGGTCTTGTATGGCGAGTCGCCCTGGTTCCACTCGTAGTAATAGATGCGAGTGGGCTGCAGCCGGACCTCGAACCGGCCATTGACGATTGCGTCGACGCTCTCCTTGAATTCATTGTCGAGCCAGGCGAGGCTGCGGGTCTTCAGGGCTTTGGCATAGTCGGCGGTGGTCTTGGCAATCAGGTAGCGATCCATCAGCGTCTTGTCCTGATCCTGACCGGTGAATGCGAACCAGCCAGCACGCCAGCGTTCGTTCACGGTCAGTTCGATGTAGTCGTCAATGTCGTCGACCGCCCGGACGGCGCCATAGATTTTCGCCCCGACAATCATGATTGCGGCGGCGGCAATACCCACCGGGCCTGCCGCCTGGAATCCCGCCAGCGCTGCGCATCCAAGGGCCAGGGACAACGCGCCACTGAATACGCTCAGTCCGCCGGTGACGTACAGGTCCTGAGCTTCCTTGCCCTGGGCCTTGGCCGCATCGTTGAAGGATTTGATGGCGGTATAGATATCGAAGGGCAACGTCAGCACGCTGGCGATCAGTCCGGCTCCGCGACACAGCCACTTGCCCATGGCGGTCTTGCCGAATTGTTCGAAGGCCATGGACCCCTGGCGGATCATATGCTCGCCCGTCTTGCCCAGCGTGTACTCGACACCCAACGAGGTGATTTCCGCGAGGCCTCCGCCGACGTTGATCAGTGCTTCAGCCGTGTCGCCTTTCTTCAGGGCGTCGATGGCGCCGATGTAAGCGCTGTAGAGACCATATGCCTGCATCCCGACGCCCATGCCGGCCATCCCGCGGCTTTTTGTTTTATCGACCCAGTCCGGCAAGTGTTCGGGCAATGGATCTCGACGAATGTCCAGACGTTGGGTGGCGTTCAGCAAGTTGTTTATCTTGCTCATGGCCTCAGCGAATTCGCCCGTGGATTTCTCTCGCATGAGCGGTGGGGCGTCGGGGGAGCGCTGAGTGACGATTTCGTACAGCAGGGGCGAGATCTGAGCGTTTTCCGGTGAGGGTACGGATCTCATGCGCTGTTCGATCTGAGCCGTATCGAATTCCAGTGCATCGATGAACGCTTGGTCAGGTTCGGAAAAGTAGGTGTTGGTCGCCGAGAGGGTTTCCCCATCGATTCGGCCGCCCAAGGCCTGGAGAGTCTGGCGGCTGACACTGAATTCTCCAATGCGCAGAGGGCCGAACAGGGTGTCGAGATCCGCAAGCCCGGGTTTTTGGCCCGAGGGCTGAAGGGGCGGTTCCTGGCGGATGTTCAGGTCGGATATTTTGATCGGAGCCGACGGTCGGTCAGTCCGTGAAACAGGGTTCAGCTGATTGGTCAAAGTCATGGTTCTTTTCACAAGTCCGTTTGTGGTGCTGCTGCCGGAATGTGGCATGGGGCACGGACTTGTTCATGAGCATTTGCTTTGCCAAATGTTTGATGACGCTCATCGGCACCGGATGCACCGATGAGCGTTGAGCGCGGGCTCAGTAGGCATATCGCAACAAGGTATGTGGCAGATGCCGCAGTACAAAGAAACCGAACAAGGCGACCAGCGCCGGCAGCACCAGCCACCAGACTTTCTGCGGCATCGCTTCAAGGGGCGAGCGGCGCTGAATCAGCCACAGGCTCGCTGCGCAGACACAGGCGGCGAGCATGGCACCGGCCAGGACATCCGTCGGCCAGTGTGCCCCCAGATACACCCGCGACAGCGCAATCGCCAGCGCCGGAATGCAGCCGATCAACAGCCAGGTCAGGCGCAGTCTTGGCGGTTGTCCACGTCCGGCCAGCACGGCGAGGGTCAGGAACAGCGCGAACGATCCGGACGCATGGCCGCTGGGCATGCTGTAACTTGTGATCGGATCGGTCAGCACCTCCGGGCGCACCCGGGCGAAAAACAGTTTGGTCCCGGTGTTGGCCAGCGCAGTGACGAGCAGGGTACTGCCGGCAAAGATCGCCTGACGCCACTGGCGGCACAGCAGCAACAGGCCGGTCAGCAAAATGCTGAACACCAGCATGTTGCGGAATTCGCCGATCAGGGTGAAGACCACCGCGACCTCGTCGAGCACCGCGCTGCGGTGCTCCTGCACGAGGGTCATGACGCCCTGGTCGAGCGCGGTCAGATACGGATAACCGATGAACAGCGCGATCAGGATCAACAGGCTCATGCTGCTGATCCAGATCGTCGCCCGGCGGTGACGGCGCAGGCTGCTGTTGGCGCTCAGGCCGACCATCACCGCAATGCTGGCGGCGACAATCCCGGCCTGCAGCCAGAAACCTTCGGGCAATGGCAGACGAATCGCCGCCCCGGTGGCCCAGCCCGGCAGCAGGTAGGCGATGCTCCAGCCAGCCGCCGCCAGCAGGCTGACGGCAACGAAGCGCGGGAAGGGCATGTCGCACATCCCGGCGACCATCGGCAGCATCGGTCGCAGCGGACCAATGAAACGCCCGACCAGCAGACTGGCGATGCCGTAGCGCTGGAAGTAGGTCTCCGCGCCGGCCATCCACTCCGGGTGATGACGCAGACCCGGCAGGCGCCGGATGTTCTGGTGGAAGTGGCGACCGAGGAAATACGACACCAGGTCGCCGAGAATCCCGCCGAGAAAGCCCAGCAACAGGGTCTCGCTCAACGACAGCGCACCGCTGCCGGCAAGTGCCGCCACGGCGAACAGCAACACCGTGCCGGGAACGATGATCCCGGCAATCGCCAGGCATTCGACGAAGGCCACGACGAACACCGCAGCAGCCAGCCACTGCGGATTGGCGGCCAGCCATCCGGTCACGCTATCGAGCCATGGGCCCATACAACACACTCCATTTCATTGATGTCCCTGGTCGGCGTAGCGCAGAGGGGAAGTTCACAGCAGAAAGTAATCGCGCCCTTCGACCTGACCCCGACGCAGCGGGTTCCGGGTGCACCATTGGGCGTAGGCCGCATCGACGAAGCGATACATCAAATGCTCGTCACGGCCATGGGGGATGCCCAGGCGGGTGGTCTGGATGATGTGACCAGGCGCTGGGCCGGTGTCTTCCACCAGCAGTATTTCGTGGTCGAAACGCTTGGCATCCCACGCCGGCACTTTCAGCCCCAGGGCTTTGCACAACAGGGTCTGCCCGGCGCAAAGCTTTTGCGACGGTCGCGGGCGGCCCTGTGCATCGGGGTTGTTCAGCAGCATCTGCGCCAGACTGGCCGGGCCGCTGATCTCGTCGACCCAGGGATAGGCGGACTTGATCAGCACCGCATTGCCAGGCCCTTGGGCACTGAAGTTCAACGAATCGCCGCCACGGGCGTAGTACATATAGATGTGGCCGCCATCCAGAAACAAAGCCTTACGCTTTTCCGTGTAGCCGAGAGAGGCGTGGCTGCCTTTTTCTTCGCAGTAATACGCTTCGGTTTCGATGATCCGGGCGCTGAGCCACAGGTCGCCGACCCGGTGGCGGATGACTTTGCCCAGCAGATCCCGGGCAAGTGTCTGGGCGTCACGGTCAAAAAAAGCGTCTGGAAGGCCCAGCGGCAGGCGCTCGGCACGGGCGCGAACGGTCAGGTTGGACATGGCAAACGGTGTTTATCCAGGCGAAAGAGGTCGTGATGATAACAATCCGAGCCTTAATTACGGCTGAACATCGGCAAATCGCCGTCCATTTCGACCATCCGCCCGTCACCGCTGTTAGTCCCGGGACGCGACAGCTATAATCTGCCGCTTTCCTCTTTGCCAAGACCCCAGCAGACCATGACTGAGTCCGTTCTTGACTACATGACCCGATTGGGTCGCGCCGCCCGTGAAGCTTCCCGGGTCATCGGCCGTGCCAGCACCGCGCAGAAAAACCGCGCCCTGCTGGCTGCCGCCAATGCGCTGGACACCGCCCGCGCCGAGCTTGCGGCAGCCAATGAACAGGATCTGGCCGCCGGTCGCGCCAACGGTCTGGAACCTGCACTGCTGGAGCGCCTGGAACTGACCCCGGCCCGCATCGACGGGATGATCGTCGGTCTGCGCCAGGTGGCAGCCTTGCCGGATCCGGTCGGTGCTATCCGCGACATGAGCTTCCGTCCGTCGGGCATTCAGGTCGGCAAGATGCGCGTGCCGCTGGGTGTGATCGGGATCATCTACGAATCCCGTCCGAACGTGACCATCGACGCCGCCAGCCTGTGCCTGAAGTCCGGCAACGCGACCATCCTGCGTGGCGGTTCCGAAGCGATTCATTCCAACCGCGCGATTGCCGCCTGCATCCAGCGTGGTCTGGCCGAAGCCGAACTGCCGGCCGCCGTGGTGCAAGTGGTGGAAACCACCGACCGCGCCGCCGTTGGTGCCCTGATCACCATGCCCGAGTACGTCGATGTGATCGTGCCGCGCGGTGGCCGTGGCCTGATCGAGCGCATCAGCCGTGACGCCCGGGTGCCGGTGATCAAGCATCTGGACGGCATCTGCCACGTCTATGTCAGCGAACACGCCGACCTGCCGAAAGCCCAGCGCATTGCCTTCAATGCCAAGACCTATCGTTATGGCATCTGCGGCGCGATGGAGACGCTGCTGGTCGATCAAAGTGTTGCGAAGGATTTCCTGCCGTCGATGGCAAAACAGTTCCGCGAAAAAGGCGTCGAGCTGCGTGGCTGCGAGCGCACCCGGGCGATCATCGAGGCGGTAGCGGCGACTGAAGAAGACTGGAGCACCGAGTATCTGGCGCCGATTCTGTCGATCCGCGTGGTCGACGGTCTGGACCAGGCCATCGAACATATCAACCATTACGGTTCGCACCACACCGATTCGATCGTCAGCGAAAACCTCGCCGACACCCGGCAGTTCGTGGCCGAAGTCGACTCGGCATCGGTGATGATCAACACCCCGACCTGCTTCGCCGATGGATTCGAATACGGATTGGGTGCCGAGATCGGCATTTCTACTGATAAGCTGCACGCCCGTGGCCCGGTGGGCCTCGAAGGACTGACCTGCGAGAAATACGTCGTGGTCGGTGATGGCCAGTTGCGCGGCCAGGCGACGGTCTGACTTGTCCGACCTCGACCCGAAAGCGCCGAAATCCGGCAGGAAGTCTCGCCCCAAACGCGTTGGTGTCCTGGGCGGAACCTTCGATCCGGTGCATGTCGGCCATTTGCGCGGCGCGCTGGAAGTCGCCGATGCGCTGGCGCTCGATGAGCTGCGCATGATGCCCAGCGCCCGGCCGCCCCATCGCGATACCCCGCAGGTGTCGGCGCAGGATCGGCTGGCAATGGTTGAATGTGCGGTGGCCGGAGTGCCGCCGCTGGTGGTGGACGCCCGCGAATTGCAGCGGGACAAACCGTCCTGGACCATCGATACCCTGGAGTCGCTGCGCGCTGAACTGGCCGCCGAGACCCAGGTTTTTCTGCTTTTGGGCTGGGACGCATTTTGCGGCCTGCCCACTTGGCACCGCTGGGAGGAGTTGCTCCAGCATTGCCACATCCTGGTGCTACAGCGCCCGGACGCCGACAGCGAACCGCCGGATGCCTTGCGCAACCTGCTGGCAGCGCGTTCGGTGAGCGACCCGCTGGCCCTGAAAGGGCCGAGCGGACAGATTGCATTCGTCTGGCAGACACCGCTCGCGGTCTCCGCCACCCAGATCCGTCAACTGCTGGCCAGCGGTAAGTCGGTACGTTTCCTGGTGCCCGACGCGGTCCTGGCCTACATCGATGCGCACGGTCTGTACCGTGCGTCGAACTGAACAAGGCGTGCTCGAGTAACACGATCATCGTGGGACGAGCCGCCGAATACATGAGCAAAACGAGTTTTATATGACTGACAAAGACCAAACCAAAGTAAAGCGCAAAGGCACGTTCAAGAGCGCTCCGCTGCCGGAAGTCGCCAACACCAACGAGCCGCTGAAAGGCGACGAGCTGGTCAAGGTGGCTGTGGCTGCCCTGGAAGACGTCAAGGCCCAGGACATCCAGATCATCGATGTGCGCGACAAGCAGAGCATCACTGACTACATGATCATCGCCACCGGTACTTCCAACCGTCAGATCAACGCGATGCTGGACAAGGTTCGCGAAGAAGTGAAAAAGCAGGGCGCCAAGCCGCTGGGCGAAGAAGGCAAGGGCGACAGTGACTGGGTGCTGCTGGACCTGGACCTGGTGATCGTGCACATGATGACCGCCTCGGCCCGTCAGTTCTACGACCTGGAGCGCCTGTGGGCCGGTGCCGAGCAAAGCCGTGCGGCAGACGCCAAGCACCACAGCCCGGAAAACACCCACGAGCACTTCACCAAGCTCAACAAAGACCAGCTGTAAGGGAAGCGCTGTGCGACTGCGACTGATCGCCGTCGGTTCACGCATGCCCAAGTGGGTGGAAGAAGGCTGGCATGAATATGCCAAGCGTCTTCCGTCCGAGCTGGCGCTGGAACTGGTGGAAATTCCGCTCAATACCCGTGGGAAGAATGCCGACGTGGCCCGCTTCATCCGTCAGGAAGGCGAAGCCATGCTGGCCAAGGTCGGGCACAACGAGCGGATCGTCACCCTCGAAGTGCACGGCAAGCCCTGGAGCACCGAGCAGCTGGCGGTCGAACTCGACCGTTGGCGGCTGGACTCGCGCACGGTCAATTTCATGGTCGGTGGCCCGGAAGGGCTGGCGCCGGAAGTCTGTGCCCGCGCCGACCAGCGCTGGTCGTTGTCGACGTTGACGCTGCCGCACCCGTTGGTGCGCATCCTCATCGGCGAGCAGTTGTATCGTGCCTGGACCGTGTTGTCCGGCCACCCTTACCACAAGTAATCCTGCCCTCATGTCCCAGCCGATCCGCATCAAGGACCACGAAAAAGACGCCCGCCTGGTGCGTAGCCGCGTCGTGTTCGGGGCCATTGCGGTGGTGCTGCTGATCTGTGTGCTGATTGCCCGGCTGTATTTCCTGCAAGTGATCCAGTACGAGTATCACTCGACTCTTTCGGAAAACAACCGCGTCCATGTCCAGCCGATCCCGCCGACCCGTGGCCTGATTTACGACCGCAACGGCGTGGTGGTGGCGGATAACCGTCCGAGCTTCAGCCTGAGCATGACCCGCGAGCGCTCCGGCGACTGGCAGCAGGTGCTCGACGTGATCGTCGAAGTGCTGGAGCTGACGCCGGAAGACCGGGTGATCTTCGAAAAGCGCATGCGCCAGGGGCGTCGGCCGTTCGAGCCGGTGCCGATCCTGTTCGAGCTGACCGAAGAGCAGATCGCCCGGATCGCGGTGAACCAGTTCCGTCTGCCGGGCGTGGAAGTGGTCGCGCAACTGGTGCGTCACTACCCGCAGGGCGCGCATTTTGCGCACTCGGTGGGGTACATGGGGCGGATCAACGAGAAAGAGCTGAAGACCCTTGATCCGGTCAACTACAGCGGCACCCACCACATCGGCAAGACCGGCATCGAGCGCTTCTACGAAGCCGAGTTGCATGGCCAGGTGGGTTACGAAGAGGTCGAGACCAACGCCCGGGGCCGTGTGCTGCGGGTACTCAAGCGTACCGATCCGGTGCCGGGCAAGGACATCGTCCTGAGCCTCGACATCAAATTGCAGGAAGCCGCCGAAGCCGCGCTGGGCGGGCGACGCGGCGCAGTAGTGGCGCTGGACCCGAACACCGGTGAAGTGCTGGCGATGGTCAGCCAGCCGAGCTTCGACCCGAACCTGTTCGTCACCGGCATCAGCTTCAAGGCTTACGCCGAGCTGCGCGATTCCATCGACCGGCCGCTGTTCAACCGCGTGTTGCGCGGTCTGTATCCGCCGGGCTCGACGATCAAGCCGGCGGTGGCGATTGCCGGTCTGGACGCGGGCGTGGTGACGGCGTCGAGTCGGGTGTTCGACCCCGGCTACTACATGCTGCCCAACTACGATCACAAATACCGCAACTGGAACCGCACCGGGGACGGCTTCGTCGACCTCGACACGGCGATCATGCGGTCCAACGACACCTACTTCTATGACCTGGCGCACAAGCTGGGCATCGACCGGTTGTCGGCCTATATGAACAAGTTCGGCATCGGCCAGAAGGTCTCGCTGGACATGTTCGAAGAATCCCCCGGCCTGATGCCGTCCCGCGAATGGAAGCGCGCTACCCGAAAGCAGGCATGGTTCCCGGGCGAGACCCTGATTCTCGGGATCGGCCAGGGCTACATGCAATCGACGCCGCTGCAACTGGCCCAGGCCACTGCGCTGGTGGCCAACAAGGGTGTGTGGAACCGTCCGCACCTGGCCAAGACCATCGAAGGCGAGAGGCCCAAGGATGAAAACCCGATGCCGGACATCGTCCTGCGCGATCCGTCGGACTGGACCAAGGTCAACCACGGCATGCAACAGGTGATGCACGGTGCCCGGGGTACCGCGCGCAAGGCGTCGATCGGCGCGCAATACCGGATTGCCGGCAAGTCGGGTACGGCCCAGGTGGTCGCGATCAAGCAAGGCGAGAAATACGACCGCTCCAAAGTGCAGGAACGCCACCGCGACCACGCCCTGTTCGTCGGTTTTGCGCCGGCCGACAACCCGAAAATCGTGGTGTCGGTGATGGTCGAGAACGGTGAGTCCGGGTCCGGTGTTGCCGCGCCTGTGGTGCGTCAGGTGATGGACGCCTGGCTGCTGGATCAGGACGGACGCTTGAAGGCCGAATACGCCAGCCCAATCAGTGCGGAGGCTACGGCCCGTGAAGAATAATTTCGATCGCATGCTCTCCAGTGAGGATGTGATGCGTCGCCGCGCGACGCTGCTGCAACGCCTGCATATCGACGGACCCTTGCTGGTCCTGCTGCTGATCCTCGCCGCCGGCAGCCTGTTCGTGCTGTATTCGGCCAGCGGCAAGAGCTGGGACCTTCTGGCCAAGCAGGCCACGTCGTTCGGCATCGGCCTGGTGTCGATGATCGTCATCGCCCAGTTCGAACCACGGTTCATGGCCCGTTGGGTACCGCTCGGTTATGTGGTCGGGGTGGTGCTGCTGATGGTGGTGGACATCATGGGCCACAACGCCATGGGCGCGACCCGCTGGATCAACATTCCCGGGGTGATCCGCTTCCAGCCATCGGAGTTCATGAAGATCCTGATGCCGGCGACCATCGCCTGGTATCTGTCCAAGCGCACGTTGCCGCCGCAGCTCAAGCACGTCGGGATCAGCCTGATGTTGATCGGCGTGCCGTTCATTCTGATCGTGCGTCAGCCGGATCTGGGCACGTCGCTGCTGATTCTGGCCGGTGGCGCGTTCGTGCTGTTCATGGGTGGGTTGCGCTGGCGCTGGATCCTCAGCGTGCTGGCCGCCGCCGTACCCGTGGCGATCGCCATGTGGTTCTTCATCATGCACGACTATCAGAAGCAGCGGATCCTGACCTTCCTCGACCCGGAAAGCGATCCGCTGGGCACCGGCTGGAACATCATTCAGTCGAAGGCCGCCATCGGTTCCGGTGGCGTGTTCGGCAAGGGCTGGCTGCTGGGTACCCAGTCGCACCTGGACTTCCTGCCGGAAAGCCACACCGACTTCATTATTGCGGTGCTGGGCGAAGAGTTCGGGCTGGTGGGCATTTGCGCGCTGTTGCTGATCTATCTGCTGCTGATCGGTCGCGGCCTGGTGATTACCGCCCAGGCCCAGACCCTGTTCGGCAAATTGCTCGCCGGCGCCTTGACCATGACGTTTTTTGTTTATGTTTTCGTCAACATCGGTATGGTCAGTGGCCTGTTGCCGGTGGTGGGGGTGCCGTTGCCGTTCATTAGCTACGGCGGAACTTCGCTGGTGACGCTGCTGTCAGCGTTTGGGGTTTTGATGTCGATCCATACGCATCGCAAGTGGATCGCACAGGTTTGAATAAGGTGAAGAGTTCAATGCAAGTAATGCGTGACTGGGCGACACGATACGCACCGTGGCTCGGCCTGGTAGGCATCCTTGGCAGCGCGCAGGAAGCGCTGGCCGGCGATTACGAAGGCTCGCCCCAGGTGGCCGAATTCGTCGGTGAAATGACCCGCGACTACGGTTTCGCCGGCGAGCAACTGATGGCGGTGTTCCGCGAGGCCCAGCGCAAGCAGGCGATTCTCGACGCGATTTCCAAACCCGCCGAACGGGTCAAACAGTGGAAAGAATACCGGCCGATGTTCATCACCGACGCGCGCATCGCCCGTGGTGTGGACTTCTGGCGCCAGCACGAGGCGGTACTGGCCCGCGCCGAGCAGGAATACGGCGTTCCGGCTCAGGTGATCGTGTCGATCATCGGCGTCGAGACCTTTTTCGGACGTAATACCGGTAATTACCGGGTGATCGATGCCTTGTCCACGCTGGGTTTCGACTATCCTCCCCGTGCCGAATTTTTCCGCAAGGAACTGCGTGAGTTCCTGCTCTTGGCTCGCGAAGAACAGGTCGACCCGCTGACCCTCAAGGGTTCCTACGCCGGGGCGATGGGCCTGCCGCAGTTCATGCCGAGCAGTTTTCGCGCCTACGCGGTGGATTTCGACGGCGATGGCCACATCAATATCTGGAACAACCCGGATGATGCGATCGGCAGCGTCGCCAGCTACTTCAAGCGGCACGGCTGGGTGGCCGGCGAACCGGTGGTCAGTCGTGCCGATGTGCGCGGCGAGCAGGTGGATGAAGGCCTGACTACTGGCATCGAACCGACGAAAACCGTCGGGGAGTTGCGAGCGCTGGGCTGGTCAAGTCATGATGCGCTGCGCGATGATATGCCGGTTACTGCATTTCGCCTGGAAGGCGACAATGGCCCGGAATACTGGATGGGCCTGAAGAATTTCTACGCGATCACGCGTTATAACCGCAGCGTGATGTACGCCATGGCTGTACATCAACTGTCTGAAGAGCTGGTAAAAGCACGGGGCGTCAAGTAATGCAGGCATTGCCTATCAACAAACCCCTGAAGCTGGTGGCATTCGCTGCGTTGGCGGTGCTGGTCGCCAGTTGCTCGACCAGCCGGGCGCCGACCCAGAAATACGCCTCCAATACCGTTCGTGCCCAGCCGGGTCTGGACATCAACCGGGCCCACAAGGACGGCGCGCCATGGTGGGACGTCGATGTGTCGCGCATTCCGGACGCCACGCCGACCCTGCACACCGGCCCGTACAAGGCCAACCCTTATACCGTGCTGGGGAAGACCTACTTCCCGTTGCAGGAATCCAAGACCTACGTGGCCTCGGGTACCGCGTCCTGGTACGGCACCAAGTTCCACGGTCAGAACACCGCCAACGGCGAGGTCTATGACCTGTACGGCATGAGTGCCGCTCACAAGACCTTACCGCTGCCAAGTTACGTTCGGGTGACCAACCTGGACAACAACAAGAGCGTGATCCTGCGGGTCAACGACCGCGGGCCGTTCTATTCGGACCGGATCATCGACCTGTCCTACGCTGCGGCCAAAAAGCTCGGTTATGCCGAAATCGGCACCGCGCGGGTCAAGGTCGAGGGTATCGACCCGCAGCAGTGGTGGGCTGCGAAGGGCCGTCCGGCGCCTTTGATGCTCAACGAACCGCAAGTCGCGCAGAATGCTGCGCCGGTGATCACGGCTTCGGCCGGTACCATCGAGCAGTGGACTCCGCCGCCGCAACAGCATGCCTCCGACACTGTACCTGTACAGATCGGCGCAAAAAAAAACGCTTCTGCACCAGCGTCTGGCCAGTATCTGCAGGTGGGCGCGTTCGCCAACCCGGACGCTGCAGAACTCCTGAGGTCGAAGCTCAGCGGGATGGTGAGCGCTCCGGTGTTCATCAGCTCGATCGTGCGCAATCAGCAGACCCTGCACCGGGTACGCCTGGGACCGATCGGTTCGCCGGGTGAAATTGCCCAGGTGCAGAACAGCGTGCGCCTGGCCAACCTTGGTTCGCCAAGTGTGGTCACCGAGTAAGTAATACGTAGCACTTGATTGACGGTTCACCAGCGATTGGGGGGTGAATCAGGTTGTTGGCTCGTCGAAGAACAAAAGCCCGGCAAAGGGTGACTGGAGTGAGCAACTGAACACGCGATGACTCGTTAGAAAGTCATCTGATTAATTTTGCCCGCAAGGGCAGTTTCCATTAGCGATTTCGAGAGACGGATGAACATCACCACCTTTGCCAAACGCCTGTGTCTGCTAGTCCCGCTGCTCCTCTCGCCAGCCGCCTTCGCGGCCGAGATGATGCCGTCGCCACCTCAACTGGCCGCAAAAGCCTACGTGCTCATGGACGCCAGCAGCGGCAACGTGCTGGTGGAGAACAACGGTGACCAGCGTCTGCCACCGGCCAGCCTGACCAAACTGATGACCGCGTACATTGCAACGCTGGAAATCCGTCGTGGCCAGATCGGTGAAAACGATCCGGTGACCGTCAGCGAAAACGCCTGGCGCACCGGCGGTTCGCGGATGTTCATCAAGGTCGGCTCGCAGGTGACTGTCAGCGACCTGCTGCACGGCATCATCATTCAGTCCGGCAACGACGCCAGCGTCGCGGTGGCCGAGCACATCGCCGGCAGCGAAGACGCTTTCGCCGACCTGATGAACAAGACTGTCGCCGATCTGGGCATGACCAATACCCACTTCATGAACCCGACCGGCCTGCCAAACCCTGAGCACTACTCGTCGGCTCACGACATGGCGATCCTGGCGCGTGCGATCATCCACGAAGACCCGGCTCACTACGCGATCTACTCGCAGAAAGAGTTCTTCTGGAACGGCATCAAGCAGCCTAACCGCAACCTGCTGCTGTGGCGCGACAAGACCGTTGACGGTCTGAAAACCGGTCACACCGATGAAGCCGGCTACTGCATGGTGTCTTCGGCTGTACGTGATGGCATGCGTTTGATCGCCGTGGTGTTCGGCACCAACAGCGAAGTGGCTCGTGCTGCCGAAACCCAGAAACTGCTGACCTACGGTTTCCGTTTCTTCGAAACCCAGACCTTCTACCAGAAGGGCACCGAACTGGCTCAGGCCCCGGTGTGGAAAGGCACCACCAGTCAAGTCAAGGCCGGCCTGGCTGAAGACCTGACCATGACCCTGCCGAAAGGCCAGCTGAAGAAGCTCGCCGCCAGCATGACCATGAACCCGCAACTGACCGCGCCAATCGCCAAGGGCGACGTGATCGGTAAAGTCGAAGTGAAACTGGACGACAAGGTGGTGCACAGCGCCGACCTGATCGCCCTGGACGCTGTCGAGGAGGGTGGTATCTTCCGCCGCATGTGGGATAGCATCCGTCTATTCTTCTACGGCTTGTTCAACTGATTCGAGTTGACCTGCATGGCCCCGTTCCCTTCCGGAGCGGGGCCTTGTTCGTTACCGGGCTTACGCTTACGAGGCCGTTACGCCATGACCGATACCGAAGTAAAGGCGCCAAAGATCGAATTTCCGCAGGTTGATTATCCGGTTAAGGTAATCAGCGATACGGGCGTCGGCAACAAAGACAAGATCATCGACATCGTCAAGAAACACGCAAAGATCAACGATGAGCGTGTCGACGAGCGTCAAAGCAGCAACGGCAAGTACACCACCATCCAGTTGCACATCGTCGCGACCGACCAGGATCAGCTGTACAACATCAACAGCGAACTGCGGGCGACCGGCTTCGTACACATGGTGTTGTGATGCCGGGCACGCTGGGCTTTCGCGAACTTGGCCAGATGGCTTACGAGCCGGTCTGGCATGCCATGCAACGCTTTACCAACGAACGCGGCAGTGATGCCGCCGACGAAATCTGGCTCGTCGAACACCCGCCGGTGTTCACTCAGGGTCAGGCCGGCAAGGCCGAACATCTGTTGCTGCCGGGAGATATCCCGGTGGTTCAGGTCGACCGCGGCGGGCAGGTGACTTACCATGGCCCCGGCCAACTGGTGGCGTACCTGTTGCTGGATGTACGCAAACTGGGTTTTGGCGTACGCGACCTGGTCACGCGCATGGAGCGCTGCCTGATCGAACTGCTGGCCAGCTACGGTGTGACCGCCGTGGCCAAGCCGGATGCTCCCGGCGTCTATGTCGACGGAGCGAAAATCGCTTCTCTGGGTTTGCGGATTCGCCACGGTTGTTCCTTTCATGGCCTGGCCCTGAACGTGGATATGAACCTGGAACCGTTTCGACGGATTAATCCCTGCGGCTATGCCGGGCTGGCGATGACCCAGCTGAGCGATCACGCAGGATCGATTGAATTTGCCGAGGTAAGTGCCCGGCTGCGCGCGCAGCTCGTCAAACACCTCGACTATGCTGAGCAGACGACCCTGACGGGCGGAATCGACTGATATGACTACTGATGCAGTGCAAACCATGATCCCGACGCTCGACGTGACCGAGCGCCCGGCCCCGCGTCCCAAGGTTGAAGCCGGCGTCAAGCTGCGCGGCGCCGAGAAGGTTGCACGCATCCCGGTGAAGATCATTCCGACCACCGAACTGCCGAAGAAACCCGACTGGATCCGCGTGCGCATCCCGGTTTCGCCGGAAGTCGAGCGCATCAAGAGCCTGTTGCGCAAGCACAAGCTGCACAGCGTCTGCGAAGAAGCGTCCTGCCCGAACTTGGGCGAGTGCTTCTCCGGCGGCACCGCGACCTTCATGATCATGGGCGACATCTGCACCCGTCGCTGCCCGTTCTGCGACGTGGGTCACGGTCGTCCGAAACCACTGGACGTCAACGAGCCGGAAAGCCTGGCCATCGCCATCGCCGACCTGAAGCTCAAGTATGTGGTGATCACCTCGGTTGACCGCGACGACCTGCGTGACGGCGGTGCCCAGCACTTTGCCGACTGCATCCGCGAAATCCGCAAACTGTCGCCGAACGTGCAGCTCGAGACCCTGGTCCCGGACTACCGTGGCCGCATGGACATCGCCCTGGAAATCACCGCGGCCGAGCCACCGGATGTGTTCAACCACAACCTGGAAACCGTACCGCGCCTGTACAAGGCTGCGCGTCCGGGTTCGGACTACCAGTGGTCGCTGACCCTGCTGCAGCGTTTCAAGCAGATGATGCCGCACATTCCGACCAAATCCGGCCTGATGCTGGGTCTGGGCGAGACCGACGACGAAGTCATCGAAGTCATGAAGCGCATGCGCGAACACGACATCGACATGCTGACCCTGGGCCAATACCTGCAACCGTCCCGCAGCCACTTGCCGGTGCAGCGTTTCGTGCACCCGGACACCTTCGCCTGGTTCGCCGAGGAAGGTTACAAGATGGGCTTCAAGAACGTCGCGTCCGGTCCGTTGGTGCGTTCGTCGTACCACGCCGACGAGCAGGCGAAACTGGTCAAGGCCGAACTGCTCGGTTCCTGATTCAGCGCTGAACGAGAAAATGCCCGCCGGGGTTTACCGCCCGGCGGGCATTTTTTTGCCCGGACTACACTCGTTGTTCACTTTTCCTGCAATCTGCGGCGCAGCCGAGCCTCTTCTGTTTGTCGCCGTTCCTGACTACTGTGTGTGCATGACTTTACACAGGGAGATCCATGGATGACCGTTCGACCGACCCACACCCTTTTTCCGCACAAGCCTGTGCCGGCGCTGCCGTCGGAAGGGCTGATAGGCGTTATTGCGCCCGCCGGTCCCGGCGCGCTGGATACCGAAAAGGCCATCCAGTGGATGCGCGCCCGGGGTTACGGTTTGCGGGTGTTTCCTGGCGTCTACGAGAAGGATGGTTATCTGGCCGGCAGCGACAAGGTGCGGCTCAATGATCTGCACGCGGCGTTCACTGATCCCGAGGTTGACGCAATCATCTGTCTGCGTGGCGGTTACGGCACGCCGCGCCTGCTGGATCAAATCGACTACGATCTGCTGGCGCGCCATGCCAAGCCCTTTGTCGGTTACAGCGACATCACCGCGCTTCATCTGGCCATCAGTCGCTACGCCGGGTTCGTGACCTTTCACGGGCCACTGTTGAACGCCGACCTGTTGGGGGACAAGGAGCCGCCGACGGTGACGTCGTTCTTCGCCATGTTGCGCGGTCAATTGAAGGCCGGCAGTGTGATGAGTCATCCGGTGGCTTATCCATTGACCACGGTTGAGCCCGGCATCGCTCACGGGCGTTTGCTGGGCGGCAATCTGGCGATGATCGCCGCAACCCTGGGTACGCCCTACGAAATCGACGTCGAAGGGGTGATCCTGCTCATCGAGGACGTCAACGAGCCGCTGTATCGGATCGACCGATTGCTGACCCAGATGCGTCTTGCCGGCAAGCTGGCTCGATTGCGTGGCGTGTTGGTCGGGGATATCGCGGGAGTGGATGTCGATGCGCTGAATCGCCTGCTCAAGCAGACCTTCGAGCCGCTGCGGATCCCGGTGCTGTCGGGCTGGCGCAGTGGGCATTGCGATCCGAACCTGACCTTGCCGCTGGGCGCGCTGGTGCGGCTGGATGCGGGGAAGAAGGAATTGATGCTGGAGCAGGATGTGGTAATTCGTTAAACGAGCCACAAAAAAACCGCCGCCTGAAGAGGCGGCGGTTTTGTTTTTACTGGCTACGCAAGCTTTCCAGCAGCTTGTGCGTCGGATAGCCATCCGCCGGCCAGCCAAAGGACTGCTGCGCACTGCGGATCGCCTTGCGCGTATTGGCACCGATGATGCCGTCTGCGGTGCCCGCGTCGTAGTTGCGCGCGGTCAGCAGGTTTTGCAACTCGATACGCTCGGTACGGCTCAGCGGTAGATCATCCTTCGGCCAGGTGCCGTTGATCAGGCCTGCGCCGTTGAAGCGCTCGGACAACAGGCTTACCGCCAGGGCATAGGACGACGAGTTGTTGTACTTGAGGATCGCCCGGAAGTTGTCGAGGATCAGGAACGCCGGGCCACGATAGCCGGCCGGCAACAGCAGGGCAGCCGACAATTGCTCGGAGCCAGCCGGTGCCTGGCCACCGTTGGGCAGGATCACACCCAGTTGTCGCCATTCGGCGACACTCTTGCGAATCGCGCCATCCGCCAGGGTGTAATTGAAACCGCTCGGCAGCTGCACCTCGAAGCCCCATGGCTGACCACGCTGCCAGCCGGAGCTTTGCAGGTAATGCGCAGTCGAGGCCAAGGCGTCAGCCGGGCTGCCCCAGATGTCACGGCGACCGTCACCGTCGAAATCCACGGCGTGGGTGTTGTAGGTGGTCGGGATGAACTGGGTCTGGCCCATGGCGCCGGCCCAGGAACCGAGCATTTTCTCCGGCGTGATGTCGCCCTGTTGCAGGATCTGCAGCGCCGCGATCAGTTGCGCGTGAGCAAAGGCCGGGCGGCGACCTTCATAGGCCAGGGTTGCCAGAGAGTTGATCACCGATTTGGTGCCCTGGAACTGACCGAAATTGCTCTCCATCCCCCACACCGATACCAGCGCCTGGCGATCGACGCCATAACGTTGCTCGATGCGTTGCAGGATATCGGCGTACTGGTTGATCAAGGCCTGGCCTTTACGTACTCGCAGCGGCGACAGGGCGCCGTCCAGGTACTCCCACACCGGGCGGGCAAACTCGGGCTGGCTACGGTCGGCGCGGATCACGCTGGCATCAAAGCTTACGTTGGCAAAGGCGCGATCAAACACATCGGGGCGGATACCGGCGGCCAGGGCGTCCTTGCGGAAACCTGCCTGCCACTCGGCGAAAGTCTGGGTCGGTTGCAGATCGAGGTCGTCACCGGACGGCACTACCGGCGGAATGAGCGCAGGGGCCGTGGCAACGGGAGCAGTCTGAAGCGGTTGCGCGTCGGCGGCGGTGGGTTTCTCCGCGCAGGCGACAAGCAGTATGAAACTTGTGGCAGCGATCAGTTGGCGAACGGGCCAACGACGGGAAAGACTGAGGGGCATGCACAGGTCCAGGGGATACGAATCAGGTGCAGACCTTAACATGAGGAAGGGGTGGTGCGCTTCAAGCGGCCAGAAAGTAAGAAGCCTCCCAGCTGTCAGACTGGAAGGCTTCGCGGCGGTAGCTGCCTTTACCCTTGGTTGGTCGTTCCTGGCGGCTGCGGAACAGGGGTTGGGCGACGATGGATTTGGCCTTGTTATGGCCATGTTTCGATGGCTTTTTGCTCATGAGGTTTCTCTCGAGTGAGTGGGTTTTGCGCGGCAAATGATCTGCCGATGTCAGGCGTCTGTCTATAGGACTGAAGGCGCGATGTTCTGTAGGAAATGGTCTGTGCAAAAAAAGGGATCGCAGGGTGCGATCCCGGGTTTCACTCGGCAGGTAGCGTCAGACGCTGACCGGCCATCAACAGCGCCAGACGGCTGAGGCTCATCCACGGGGAACCGGCTGCCTGGCCCTTGATCTGCGCATCGATGCGCTGGGCTTCGAGCAACAATTGCGCCCAGCGTTGCGCCGAGTAGCGTTGCAGGGCCTTGCTCATCAGCGGTTTGCGTTTGTCCCAGACCGGCGGTTTCGCCTGACTGAAGCACTTGTCCAGCGGCGTACCCTGGCTGTACTGCAGGGAGATGTTGGCCAGCAGACGCAGTTCCCGAGCCAGGGCCCAGAGGATCACCGGCGGCTCGACGCCTTCACCGCGCAGGCCTTCGAGCATGCGTAGCGCGTGAGCCGGTTCGCCATTGAGCACCGCGTCGGTCAGGCCGAACACGTCAAAACGCGCACTGTCGGCCACGGCCGCCTGCACGGTTTCGACGGTGATCTGTCCGCCTTCGGCCATCAGCTTGAGCTTCTCGATCTCCTGCGCGGCTGCCAGCAGGTTGCCTTCGACCCGCGCGGCGATCAGTTCGACCGCGTCCTGACTGGCCGAGAGGCCGGCCTGAGACAGTCGCTGGCGAATCCAGCTCGGCAACTGATTGGCATCCACCGGCCAGATCTGGATGAACTGGGTCTGCTGACCTTCGACCAGCGCCTTGCCCCACTTGGTCTTCTGCGCGCTGCCATCCAGCTTGGGCAAGCTGATCAGCAGCACCGTGTCTTCGGCGGGGCGCGAGCAGTATTCGATCAGCGCGGCGGCACCCTTGTCACCGGGCTTGCCGGACGGCAGGCGCAGTTCCAGCAGGCGCTTTTCAGCGAACAGCGACATGCTGGCGCCGGCCAGCAGCAGCGTACCCCAATCGAAATTGGCGTCGGCAGCGAAGACCTGACGTTCGTCGAAACCTTGCTGACGGGCAGCGGAACGAATGGCGTCGGCAGCTTCCTGGCACAGCAGCGGGTCATCGCCGCTGATGATGTAGACCGGCGCAAGGGCGCCTTGCAGGTGTTTGCCAAGTTGGGCGGGAGCGAGCTTCATAAGAGAGGGCGAACGGGGCGTCTGAGCGCCCCGGACGTCTTACTGCTGCGGCAGTTCGAGCGGCGACTGGCGCGGGGTTTCCGCTTCAGCCTTCTGCGCCGCTTCCAGGGCGTCGGCTTCAGCCTTGGCCCGGGCGTTGGCGGTCTGCTGCAGGGCATCCAGTTGGGCCGGCGTCAGTTGCTGCAGGCGCAGCATCATGCGCTGGACCAGTTCGCGGCGGGTTTCACGGCGGGCATCGTTGGCTTCCTGGTCGGAGCCGACAAGGTTGTTGCCGTCGTGAATGAACACTTTTTGCACTTCAAGCTTGTCGCTTTTGAGCAGCAGGTCTTTTTCGCCACGAATATCGTAGTTGAGCACGGTGGTCACTTGATACTCGCCAGTACGACCGGCACCGGCGTAGCTGAGGATGCGCTGGTTTTCCTGCTCATCGGCCAGGAACAGCTTGTACGGTGCACCGGAGACAATCTTGACGCCGCTGGCCTCCAGCACCTGACGCAGTTGCGTCACGGTTTCGCCGTAGGCGTTACGGGCGCTCAGATCGAGCTCCTTGATTGTCAGTTCGGTGGTGCCGGTGCCGCGCAGCTGGAAACCGCAGGCGCTCAACAGGACAGCGAGGCCCATCACCAGCAGATTGCGTTTGATCATTGTGTTGCTCCCCTTGAAACCATGTGGGCCGACCCTGCGGCCCGAAAGGTTTTACTGGACACCAGGCAGACCCGGCGTCCGATCCAATTAGCTGGCGACGATATTGACCAGTTTCCCGGGCACTACGATCACTTTGCGAATAGTCAGGCCATCGACGAAGCGCAGCACGTTTTCGTTGGCACGGGCGGCGGCTTCGACTTCTTCACGGGTCGCGGCAGCCGGCATTTCGATCTGGCCGCGCAGTTTGCCGTTGACCTGGATGACCAGGGTCAGGCTGTCCTGCACCAGTGCGCTTTCGTCCAGCACCGGCCAGCCGGCGTCAATCACCGGGTCAGCATGGCCCAGGCGGTTCCACAGTTCATGGCTGATGTGCGGTGTGATCGGTGCCAGCAGCAGGGTCACGGCTTCGAGGCCTTCGTGGATCAGCGCGCGGTCCTGTTCGGTGGCTTGTGCGGCTTTCTCCAGCACGTTCATCAGCGTCATCACCTGGGCGATGGCGGTGTTGAATTTGTGGTTCTGGCCGACGTCATGGCTGGCCTGCTTGATCGCCTGGTGGATCGCACGACGAACGACTTTCTGCTCGTCATTCAGGCCGGCGATGTCCAGTTTGCCCGGCAGGCCCTGAGTCACGTGGGCCTGAGCCAGACGCCAGACGCGCTTGAGGAAGCGATGCGAGCCTTCCACGCCGGAGTCGGACCACTCAGCACTCATGTCAGGTGGCGAAGCGAACATCATGAACAGACGGCAGGTGTCGGCGCCGAACTGATCGATCATCGATTGCGGGTCGACGCCGTTGTTCTTCGACTTGGCCATCTTCTCGGTGCCGCCGATTTCCACCGGCAGGCCGTCGGATTTCAGTTTGGCACTGATGACCTTGGCCTTGCTGTCGCGCTCGAGTTCCACGTCCGCCGGGTTGAACCAGGTGTAGGCACCGTTGGCTTCACGACGATAGTAAGTCTCGGCGACCACCATGCCCTGGGTCAGCAGGTTCTTGAACGGCTCGTTGGAGCTCACCAGGCCTTCGTCGCGCATCAGCTTGTGGAAGAAGCGCGCGTAGAGCAGGTGAAGAATGGCGTGTTCGATACCGCCGATGTATTGATCCACCGGCAACCAGTGGTCGGCTGCGGATTTTTCCACCAGGCCGCCTTCGAAGTGCGGCGAGGCGTAACGGGCGTAGTACCAGGACGACTCGACGAAGGTGTCCATGGTGTCGGTTTCACGCTTGGCAGGCTGGCCGCATTTCGGGCAGGTGCACTCGTAGAACTCGGGCATGCGCGCCAGCGGCGAACCGGCGCCGTCCGGCACCACGTCTTCCGGCAGTACGACCGGCAACTGGTCTTCCGGCACCGGCACGTCACCGCAGGCATCGCAGTGGATGATCGGGATCGGGCAGCCCCAGTAGCGCTGACGGCTGATGCCCCAGTCGCGCAGGCGGAACTGGGTGCGCGAGGCGCCCAGCTCTTTCTTGATCAGGGCGACTTCCATGGCGTCGAACGCGCCTGCGAAGTCCAGGCCGTCGAACTCGCCGGAATTGATCAGCGTGCCGTGCTCGCCGTAGGCGTCCTGCCACGGAGCCGGGTTGGTTTCACCGGAACTGGTGCGAACCACGGATTTGACTGGCAGGTTGTATTTGTGGGCGAACTCGAAATCGCGCTCGTCGTGAGCCGGCACAGCCATGACCGCACCGTCGCCGTAGTGCATCAGCACGTAGTTGGCGACCCACACCGGCAGCTTTTCGCCGGTCAGCGGGTGCTCGACGAACAGGCCGGTCGGCAGGCCTTTCTTCTCTTGAGTGGCGACGTCGGCTTCGGCAACGCTGCCGCCCTTGCATTCGGCGATGAACGCTTGCAGCTCAGGGTTGTTCTTGGCGGCGAGAGCGGCCAGGTGGTGTTCGGCGGCCACCGCAACATAGGTTGCACCCATCAGGGTGTCCGGACGGGTGGTGAAGACTTTCAGGGTGCCGCTTTCGCCGATCGAATCGACGTTGTATGGGAACTGCACTTCCATCCCGCGGGACTTGCCGATCCAGTTGCGCTGCATGGTCTTGACCTGTTCCGGCCAGCCGGTCAGTTCGTCGAGACTCTCCAGCAGCTCATCCGCGTAGGCGGTGATCTTGAAGTAGTACATCGGGATTTCGCGCTTTTCGATCAGCGCGCCGGAGCGCCAGCCGCGACCGTCGATCACCTGTTCGTTGGCCAGAACGGTCTGGTCGATCGGGTCCCAGTTCACGGTACCGTTCTTGCGGTAGATCACGCCTTTTTCGAACAGGCGGGTGAACAGCCATTGTTCCCAACGGTAGTAATCCGGCTTGCAGGTGGTGACTTCGCGGGACCAGTCCACCGCGAGGCCCAGGCTGCGCAGCTGGGATTTCATGTAGGCGATGTTTTCGTAGGTCCACTTGGCCGGTGCCACGTTGTTCTTCATCGCGGCGTTTTCCGCCGGCATGCCGAAGGCGTCCCAACCCATCGGTTGCAGGACGTTCTTGCCGAGCATGCGCTGGTAGCGGGAGATCACGTCGCCGATGGTGTAGTTGCGCACGTGCCCCATGTGTAGCTTGCCGCTGGGGTAAGGGAACATCGACAGGCAGTAGTAAGTCTCCTTGCCTGGCTGTTCACTGACTTCAAAGGACTTTTGCTCGTCCCAGAACGACTGGGCGGCGGCTTCGATTTCACGGGGCTGATATTGTTCGTGCATGGCTACTTTTGTACTGGATAGGGGTGGCCTAATCCTCTTCAATGCGACATCCGGAGCGTGCCGGACGGGCTGGAAGTGGAGTTACAGGAAGCGCCGTAGCATACATGACCGCGCTTGGCCTAGGGAAACCCTGATTGCAGCCGTTTGACCCGTTGAAATCGCGGCGAGGGCCGTTGGTCGCGGCGTGCAGCCGGTTTGTGCAGCGAAGCTAAGCTCTAACTGGGGAGTGAGTCTTATCTTCAATGAGGTGAGGGATGGTGGAGTCACAGCAAAGAAACATAACCAAACCCGAGTTGTACGAGCGGTTGATCGATCGTCTGGGAATGGCCCTGGACGCGGCAAAAACCGCTGGACGGCTGCGCGACGAGCGCCCCCTGGAGCTGGAATTGCGTGGCTTGAGCCCCGCCGAGTTCAATCTGGTCAAGGCTTATCTGGATCGCAGTGAGCGTGAAACCCACGGATACCTGTCACAGGCAGTGAAGCAACTCGATGCAGCCCATTCGGCCAAGGTCATCTGGCTCAAGGACAAGGCACCGGGCAGAGAAACCGTAAAAGTGCGAACCCTGCAGGCCAAGTAAACGCATGGCAGGTCAAAAAACGGATCTTTTTCAACGGGATCCGACCCTACTGGTTGTCGCGTTGTATCAACCCACTTAGGCTTCGGGCATCTCTGGAGATGCTCGATGCCTTTTCGTTATTTCATTAAACAACTTCTATTGCCGCCCGGCCTTCTTTTGCTGCTGTTGCTCGTCGCCTGGTGGTTGCGACGTTCGCGGCCGCGACTGGCCGGGCTGTGCTTCGTTCTGGGGTTTGGCGGCTTCCTGCTGATGAGCCTGCCAGTGGTCGTGCAATGGGGCGCCAAGGCCCTGGAACGCGAGCCGCCGCTGGCCCGGGATTCATGGACAAGCCTTGCGCAACGCGCTGATGCGATTGTAGTGCTGGGCTCCGGGCGCGAGCGTGGCGATCTGGCCTGGGGTGAGGATCAACCGACGGGCGTCGGGCTTGAGCGACAGCGCTACGCGGCGCGTCTGGCCAAGGCCTCGGGGCTGCCGATTCTGGCCAGCGGTGGCCTGCATTACGGTACACCGCCAAGCGAAGCGAAACTGATGGCCGATTCGTTGCGCGATGATTTCGGTGTGACAGTGCGCTGGCAGGAAGGGGAGAGCCGCACCACGTGGGAAAACGCTGCCTTCAGCGCCAAAATGCTGCTGCCGGAAGGCGTCAAACGCATCGTGCTGGTAACCCAGGCCTGGCACATGCCGCGTGCGGTGTGGAGTTATCAACAGGCCGGATTCGAAGTGGTGCCGGCGCCGGTCGGTTTCCTCGGCACTGACAATGCCCGGCCGTTCGGCGGCTGGATGCCGGAGTTCAAGTCGATCTGGCAGAGCGGGCAATTGATGAACGAGGCGGTGGGGCAGATCGGTTATTCGTTGTTCTACCGAGCAGGCGACAGCGGAGACTGAGGGCTTTCGCGCAAGGCGCGGAAGCCCTTCAATGGTCAGAGGGTCTTGGACATCCGGTTGGTCATCAGCGCCCAGCCAAACAGCACCACGCACAGGATGATCAGCGGCCACGAGCGCCATTGCAGATACGGCGTCAGGTTGTGCATCGGCACCACTTCGCCGTACAGCACGCCTTGTTCGAACTGCGGAATGCGCTCGGTGATCTGCCCGAACGGGTTGATCAGGCCGGTCACACCGTTGTTGGTCGCACGAATCATCCAGCGCCCGGCTTCAAGAGCGCGCATCTGCGCCATCTGCAAGTGTTGCAGCGGGCCGATGGAGGTGCCGAACCAGGTGTCGTTGCTGATGGTCAGCAGCAGATCGCTGTGTGCCGCCAGACTTGCAGCGAACTCCGGGTACACCACTTCGTAGCAGATGAACGGCGCAATCTGATACCCCTTGGCCTGCAACAGCGGCTGATCGGCAGGACCGCGAGCGAAGTCGGACATCGGCAGATCGAAGAACGCGATCAGCCCGCGCAACAGGTCCTGCAACGGTACGTACTCGCCGAACGGCACCAGTTTCTGCTTCAGATAGGTGCCGTCGCCTTCGCCAACCACAGTAATACCGTTGAAGAAGCGTTTTTCGTGACGCACCGTCTGGCGGATCGGCACACCCGTGATCAGCGCCGATTTACGCTCGGCGGCGAAGGTGCCCATCATGTTCAGGTAACCCTCGGCGGACTCCTTGAGCACCGGGACGGCGGTTTCCGGCCAGATCAGCAGATCCACCGGTTTCGAACGGAAACTCAGGTCACGGTACAGCGCCAGTTGCGCGTTGAGCTGCGCCGGGTCCCATTTCATGCTTTGTTCGACGTTGCCTTGGATGGCGGCAACGGTCAGCGGTGCGCCGGACGGACTCGTCCAGGCGTGACCTTTCAAGGCTATGCCCGCTACCCACGGTCCAACCAGCAGCACCAGACCCGCGGCGATAAAGCCTTTACGACCGGTCTGCAACAGGCGCGGTGCGTTGTAGATCAGCGCAGCGGTCAGCGCCAGGACAAACGACACCAGCCACATGCCGCCCACCGGCGCGAGCCCGGCCAGCGGGCCATCGAGCTGGCTGTAACCGGAATACAGCCACGGGAAACCGGTGAGGAACCAGCCACGAAACGCTTCCTGGCCAACCCACAACGCAGCGAAGGCCAAGGCATCGGCCAGCGGCGCCTCGTTGCGACGCAGCCAGCGCGCCCACAGCCAGGCGGGCAGGGCGAAGAACCAGGCAATGGCCGCGGTGAAAATCAGCATCAGGAACCCGGCCAGCAGCACCGAAGCGCCGCCGAAGTGGTGGATGCTGTAGTAGATCCAGCTGGTACCGGCGCCGAACAGGCCGAAACCGAAGCACCAGCCACGGCCCAGTGCCTGGCGCGGGCTCAGCTCGCGCAGGCCGGCATAGAACAGGCCGACCGCCAGCAGGGCCAGCGGCCAGAGATCGAACGGTGCCAGCGCGAAGGTGGTGATTGCACCGGCCGCCACGGCCAGCAGGTTACCGGGCCAGCCGGGGCGGGTTGTCCAGCGCATTTCAGTCCTTAGAATTAACGAGCGATTGGCGTCAGTCGCAGCAAATGAATCCGACGGCTGTCGGCGTTCAGGATGCGGAAACGATAGGCGCCGATTTCAGTGATTTCGTTGCGTTTTGGCAAGTGCCCGAACGCGCTCATCACCAGCCCGCCGACGGTGTCGAACTCGTCGTCGGAGAATTCGCTGTCGAAGAACTCGTTGAAGTTCTCGATCGGCGTCAGGGCCTTGATCAGGAAATCACCGCTGGGCAGCGGCTTGATGTAGCTGTCTTCTTCGACGTCGTGCTCGTCTTCGATGTCGCCGACGATTTGCTCGAGCACGTCTTCGATGGTCACCAGACCGGCCACGCCGCCGTATTCGTCGATGACGATGGCCATGTGGTTGTGGTTGGCGCGGAATTCACGCAGCAACACGTTCAGACGCTTGGACTCCGGCACGAAGGTGGCCGGGCGCAGCAGGTCCTTGATGTTGAAGCTGTCGCCATTCTCCTTGAGGATCAGCGGCAGCAGATCCTTGGCCAGCAGCACGCCCATCACGTCGTCATGGCTTTCGCCGATGACCGGGTAGCGCGAGTGGGCCGAGTCGACCACGGCGGGGAGAAATTCGCGGGGTGTCTGGGTCGCCTTGATGCTGATCATCTGCGAGCGCGGCACCATGATGTCGCGAACCTGCAGGTCAGCCACCTGGATGGCGCCTTCGACGATGGCCAGCGCTTCGCTGTCCAGCAGTTTGTTCTGATGTGCATCGCGCAGCAGCTCCAGCAGCTCCTGGCGGTTCTTCGGCTCGTGGGCAAAAGCCTGGGTCAGTTTACCCAGCCAGGACTTCTGCCCGTTGCTCGATCGATCTTCGCTCATAGCGATTACTCTGAATCCTTTGTTGTAACGATAGGGGATGTTTCGGTTTCGTCGTCCGCGTACGGATCGGGATAACCCAATTCGGCAAGCAACTCGCGTTCCAGTGCTTCCATTTCCTCGGCTTCCTCGTCATCTATATGGTCGTAACCAAGCAGATGCAAGCAGCCGTGAATGACCAGATGTGCCCAGTGGGCCTTTAGTTCCTTGCCCTGTTCGGCGGCTTCGCGCTCAACCACGGCCACGCAGATCACCAGATCGCCCAGCAGCGGGATGTCGAGAAACTCGTCGGGCACTTCGGCGGGAAAGGACAGGACGTTGGTCGCGTAATCCTTGTGGCGCCAGGTGTGATTCAGTTCGCGGCCTTCTTCTTCGTCGACCAGACGAATGGTCATTTCCGAGTCGGCGGTGCGCTGGCGCAGGGCCAGTTCGCACCACTGGCGGAATTCGGCTTCGGTCGGCGCAGACGCTTCGGTCGCGATTTGCAGGTCAAGCTCAAGCATCGTGGCGAGTGTCCTTTGGCGCTTCATCGGCCAAACGCGTTTCGAAGCGCTCGTAGGCTTCAACGATGCGTTGCACCAGCGGGTGGCGCACCACGTCTTTAGGCTGGAAGTGAGTGAAGCTGATACCCGGCACATCCTTCAGGACTTCGATGACATGATGAAGTCCGGATTTGGTGCCACGCGGCAGGTCGACCTGGGTGATGTCGCCGGTGATCACGGCCGTGGAGCCGAAACCGATCCGGGTCAGGAACATCTTCATCTGCTCGACGGTGGTGTTCTGGCTTTCGTCGAGAATGATGAAACTGTTGTTCAGCGTACGACCGCGCATGTAGGCCAGCGGTGCGACTTCGATTACCTGACGTTCGATCAGCTTGGCCACGTATTCGAAGCCGAGCATTTCATAGAGTGCGTCGTAGAGCGGGCGCAGGTACGGGTCGATCTTTTGCGAGAGGTCGCCGGGCAGGAAGCCGAGTTTCTCGCCCGCTTCGACCGCCGGACGCACCAGCAGGATGCGGCGGATCTGCTCGCGTTCCAGCGCATCCACGGCGCAGGCCACGGCCAGATAGGTCTTGCCGGTACCGGCCGGGCCGATGCCGAAGTTGATGTCGTTGCCGAGGATTTCCTTCACGTAGCGCAACTGATTCAAGCCGCGTGGGCGAATCATGCCTTTCTTGGTGCGCAGGGCGATGGAGGCTTCGGCGGGGGCGTGGTTGTCCAGTTGCTCGACGGCCGATTCCTGGAGGAACAGGTGAACCGTATCCGGCGACAGCTCTGAACCCTTGGTTTCCCGGTACAGGCGGCGAATCAGGTTTTCCGCGGAAGTGGTGTGCTTGGGTTCGCCGATCAGCTCGAACTGATTGCCGCGGTTGCGGATCTCGATGGCCAGGCGCTGTTCGATCAGGCGCAGGTGTTCGTCGAACTGCCCGCACAGATTGGCGAAGCGGCGAGCCTCAAAAGGCTCGAGGATGAAACGATGAGGTTCTATGGGTGCGTTCAAGGTCGTATTTAGCCGCCCTGGGGCAATTGGGATGAAATCAAGGATAACGCCAGTGGCGTGGGTGCGAAAGCTCTTAAAAAGCCTGGCACCGATTCAGCCCTCTGGCGCGGTCTCCTTGCGGTGTTACTGGATCAGCGAGCCGCGCAGCGAGTGCGGTTGTGCCGCGTCGATGTGCACGTCGGCGAACTGGCCGATCAGGGTCGGATTATCGCAGCGGAAGTTGACGATACGATTATTCTCGGTGCGCCCTTGCAGTTCGCCCGGGTCTTTCTTCGAATAGTCGGTCACCAGAATCCGCTGGACCGAACCGACCATTTGTCGGCTGATCTCGAAGCCTTGCTGGTTCAGACGATGCTGCAAGGCGTTCAGGCGTTCTTTCTTCAGTTCTTCCGGGGTGTCGTCGGCCAGATCGGCCGCCGGGGTGCCCGGGCGCTGGCTGTAGACGAACGAGTAGGAAAAGTCGAAACCGACGTCGGCAATCAGCTTCATGGTCTGTTCGAAATCTTTCTCGGTTTCCCCCGGAAAGCCGACGATGAAGTCCGAACTGATGCAGATACCGGGTACGGCAGCGCGCAGTTTGCGCAGTTTTGATTTGTATTCCAACGCCGTGTGGTTGCGTTTCATGGCGGCCAGGATCCGGTCCGAACCCGACTGCACCGGCAAGTGCAGGTGCTTCACCAGTTCCGGCACTTCGGCGTGGGCCTGGATCAGGCTGTCGGAGAATTCCAGCGGATGCGACGTGGTGTAGCGGATGCGGTCGATGCCATCGACGACCGCGACGACGCGGATCAGTTCGGCCAGATCCGCCAGACGACCGTCATGGGTCAGGCCGCGATAGCCGTTGACGTTCTGCCCCAGCAGGGTCACTTCACGCACGCCGTTTTCGGCGAGGTGGATGATCTCGGCGATCACATCGTCGAACGGCCGGCTGACCTCTTCGCCACGGGTATAAGGCACCACGCAGAACGTGCAGTACTTGCTGCAGCCCTCCATCACCGACACATAGGCGCTCGGGCCATCGATGCGCGGCTCGGGCAGGTGGTCGAACTTTTCGATTTCCGGGAACGAGACGTCCACTTGCGGCAGTTTGCTGATGCGCGCGGCGTCGATCATTTCCGGCAGGCGGTGCAGGGTCTGCGGGCCGAACACCACGTCAACGTACGGGGCGCGATCACGGATCGCCGCGCCTTCCTGGCTGGCCACGCAACCGCCGACGGCGATCACCATGTCCGGGTTGGCCAGTTTCAGTTCGCGCCAGCGGCCGAGCTGGGAGTACACCCGGTCCTGGGCGCGTTCGCGGATTGAGCAGGTGTTGAGCAGAATCACGTCGGCGTCTTCTGCCCGCGCCGTGACTTCCAGGGCCTGGTGTTCGCCCAGCAGATCGACCATGCGCGAGCTGTCGTACTCGTTCATCTGGCAACCGTGGGTTTCGATGTAAAGCTTCTTGGCCATGGAATAGGGTCGTCACGTGGTTCAAAGAACCGCGCATTATAGGGAACATGTCCCCAGGTTCCTACCGTTGCGCGTCCGGTGGCTATGCTATAGTTCGCGCCCTCATTTTTACCCCGATGTGTTGTCCGCCCGCCATGACCAAACGCGAAGCTCCAATCTACAAGGTGATTTTCCTCAACCAGGGCCAGGTGTTCGAAATGTACGCCAAGCAGATCTATCAAAGTGATCTGTGGGGCTTCCTGGAAGTGGAAGAGTTCGTCTTTGGCGAGCGCACCCAGGTGGTCGTCGACCCGAGCGAAGAGAAGCTCAAGGCACAGTTCGAAGGCGTGGTGCGCAGCTTTGTGCCGATGCATTCGATCGTGCGCATCGACGAAGTGGAACGCCTCGGCACGCCGAAAATCAGCGAAGCCCGTGGCGGTGTTGGCAATGTGATGCCGTTCCCGGTACCGATGCCCGAGAAGTAAGCGGGGCGGGAAAAGGACCTACGACAGGAGCTACGGCAGGGGCGAGAACGGCGTACGCCCGTCGGCGCTCTGCAGTTCCATCAGGTATTTACGGAAAATTTGCCCGAGCACCTGGGTTGCGGTTTCCAGGTCTTCGCGGGACATCTTTTCGGAGACTTCGTCGGCGGTGTCGAGCGCGTCTTCGGCGCCGTTGACCGCGGCCATCTTCAGCACGATATAAGCCTGAATGTTGTTGGCCTGCACGCCTTCACCGTGGAAGAACATGGTGCCGAGCTTGAATTGCGCCTGGGCGTGGCCTTGCAGCGAGGCCTTCTCGAAATAGCTCAGGGCTTGATTGAGGTCGCGCGGCGCATTCTTGCCGTCGTAGTAGAACTCACCCAACTCGTATTGCGCTTGCGCATCCCCTTCATCCGCTGCCTTTTGGCAGGCGGCGAGGGCCTGCGTGACATCTTGCGGCTGAGTATTGAGGGTGCAGCGACCCATCGCCGGGATCAACAACGAGTTGCCGCCTGCTTGTGCATGTGCGAGCAGCGGCTGAAGGAGCAACAGGCAGCCCAAGGCAAGGGTGCGGCCGGTGCGGTTCATGGGAATCGACTTACCTCTGAAGGGCGCGCGGACCCGTCGAGGGATCCAATAAGCGCGCATTATGAAATAAGCAGGGGCCACCTTACAAAGTCTTTACTCGATTTTCTGCTGTGTGGGGAATATATCACCCGGTTTGCGGGAGATTTTTGGCAGAAGCGTCGGAGAAAACGCTGGAATGTAGGTGAAAGCTGACGCTGGCAATGGCCAACGTCAGCGATCAAGCCATTACTTCAGTTTGGCGAACGCGCGCTCGGCGGCGTCGAGGGTCAGCTTCAGCTCCGCTTCGCCGTGGGCGATCGAGGTGAAACCGGCTTCGAATGCGCTCGGCGCCAGGTACACGCCACCTTCGAGCATCAGGTGGAAGAAGCGACCGAACAGTGCTGCATCGCTGGCCATCACGTCTTCGAAAGTAACGATGTCGTCGGCGCCGCTGAAGTACAGACCGAACATGCCGCCGGCCTGAGTGGTCACGAACGGAATGCCCGCCGCGTCAGCACGTTGTTGCAGGCCGTCGAGCAGGCGAGTGGTGTAGTCGGTCAGCTCGGCGTGGAAACCCGGACGGCTAATCAGACGCAGGGTGGTCAGGCCGGCGGCCATCGCCAGCGGGTTGCCCGACAGAGTGCCCGCCTGATAGACCGGGCCCAGCGGTGCGATGCGCTCCATGATCGAACGCTTGCCGCCGAAGCAGCCGACCGGCATGCCGCCGCCGATGATCTTGCCGAAGGTGGTCAGATCCGGGGTCACGCCGTAGTAAGCCTGGGCGCCGCCGAGGGCCACACGGAAGCCGGTCATCACTTCGTCGAAAATCAGCACCACGCCGTGCTTGTCGCACAGGCTGCGCAGGCCTTCGAGGAAGCCTGGCGCCGGCGGCACGCAGTTCATGTTGCCGGCCACCGGCTCGACGATGATGCACGCCACGTCCTGACCGACTTCGGCGAGCATTTTTTCAACGGCGTCGATGTCGTTGAACGGCAGGGTCAGGGTGTGTTTGGCGAACGCAGCCGGTACGCCGGCCGAGCTTGGCACGCCCTGGGTCAGTGCGCCGGAGCCGGCCTTGACCAGCAGGCTGTCGGAGTGACCGTGGTAGCAGCCTTCGAACTTGATGATGCTGTCGCGGCCGGTGAAACCACGGGCCAGACGGATCGCACTCATGGTCGCTTCGGTGCCGGAGCTGACCATGCGCACCATTTCCATCGACGGCACCAGCGAGCAGACCAGATCGGCCATCTCGGTTTCCATCGCGGTCGGCGCGCCGTAGGACAAGCCGTGTTGCAACTGGTTGCGCACCGCGTCCAGCACGTCCGGGTGGCTGTGGCCGAGGATCATCGGGCCCCAGGAACCGACGTAATCCACATAACGCTTGTTGTCTTCGTCAGTGACATAGGCGCCTTCGGCGTGCTTGAAGAACAGCGGCGTGCCGCCAACGCTCTTGAACGCGCGAACCGGCGAGTTCACGCCACCGGGAATGTGTTTCTGGGCGTTGGCAAACAGGGTTTCGGAACGAGACATGATCGGGCTCTCAAAAATCAGGATTTGAACAATTCGTTGAATGCACGGGCGCGGCGGGTCACTTCGGCAGTGCTGTCGGCACCGAACAGGCCATGGACCACGGCCAGCAGATCGACACCGTGGGCCACCAGCGGCGCGGCGTTGTCGAGGGTGATGCCGCCAATCGCGCAGATCGGCAGGTGCAAGGCGCGTTTGGCTTCGTCGAGCAGATCGAGGCTGCAGGTCGGCGCACCAGGTTTGGTATTGGAATTGAAGAAGCGACCGAAGGCGACGTAGCTCGCGCCTTCTTTGGCGGCCTGTTCGGCCAGTTCGAGCTGCGCGTGGCAGGTCGATCCGATGATCGCTTTCGAACCGAGCAGGGCCCGGGTCGGCGACAGCGGGCCGTCGGTCTGGCCCAGGTGCACGCCGACGTTCAGGCGTGCGGCCAGTTCGGCGTCGTCGTTGATGATCAACTGGGTCTTGTAGCGTTCGCACAGATCACGCAAGGCCTCGGCCTCACGCAGGCGCCGGGCTTCGTCGCTGCTCTTGTCGCGGTATTGCAGGAGGGTGACGCCGCCTTCCAGCGCCGCCTCCACGTACGGCAGAAACTTGCCGGCCAGCAATGGACCGTCGGTAATGGCGTACAGGCCACGTAGTTTCATCAGGCAGACCTCACGACGTTACGAGCAGAAATCCAGCGGCAGGCGACGCGGCACGAACTGGCCTTTGCCCAGCTGTTCGGCATCGCGCAGGGTGCGCCAGGTGTAATCCAGCGCGGTACGCACGGCGCTGGCCAGGTTTTCGCCCTGTGCCAGTCGACCGGCGAGGGTGCTGGCCAGGGTGCAGCCGGAGCCGTGATAGCTGCCCGGCAGGCGCTGGCACTTGAAGGTTTCGCGCAGGCCGTCACGGCTGTACAGGCGATTGTGGATTTCGGTTTCGTCGCCGTGACCGCCGGTGATCAGCAGGTTCTTGATGAACGGCAACAGTTTTTCAGCACACTCGTCCGCGGTGCCTTCTGGCAGTTCGGCGAGGATCCGGGCTTCGGGAAGGTTGGGGGTGGCGATGATCGACAGCGGCAGCAGGCGTTCGCGCATGGCGTAGCCGACTTCATCCTTGCCCAGGCGTCCGCCGCCGCCGGCACGCAGAACCGGGTCGCAGACCACCGGCAAGTGCGGGTGCGCCTGGAGCAGTTCGACAACGGTGTCGACCATTTCCAGGGAACCGAGCATGCCCAGTTTCACTGCCGCGACTTCGGAGTCGTTGAGCACGGCATTGGCCTGGGCCAGTACCCACTCACGGTCGAGGACGCGAAAGTCAGTGACGTTGACGGTGTCTTGCACGGTCAGGGCGGTGACGGCCGGAGCCGCATGGCAACCCTGGGCGAGCAGGGCTTCGATATCTGCCTGCAAGCCGGCGCCACCACTGGGGTCGTGGCCGGAGAGACAGAGGACAACGGGGCGGGAGCTGTAGATATTCATGGTGCGCGAGCTTACCACCAAACCTGTTTTTCGGGTGTTGTGGCGCAGCGCTTGGCCGATAACCTGGATAACCGGATCCGCAAGGGTTGTAACAATCTGACCAAGCCAACAGCTCTAGCTCGGTGTTTTGCTCTGAAACGCCCGTTCTAGAGCCTTTGTCAGAAAAATTTCCATGGTGCTCAATGGCCATCAACGGCTATGCTAGAGTGGATCCAAACCAATAACAGGTAATACCGGTTTTACGTCATCTCAAAGGGAATGGGGGGCTTCCTGACACAACCGGACAAGCCACGCTGGGGCTTCAATGCGCTATTTGTTGATGTTGCTGTTCTGTTTGCCCCTCCTGGCAAACGCCGTCGAGTTCGACGAATTCACCCAGAGCCTCCCCCTGGGTCGATCCCTGCAAGTGTTCGAAGACCCGAGCGGTCAGGCGAGCATTGCCGACGTCCGCGCGCAGGCCGCTGCCGGACAATTCAAGGCCCACGATAAAGCCACGCTCAATGCCGGTTACTCGCGTTCGGCGTTCTGGCTGAAAATCGACCTGCATTACCGCCCGAGCAATCCGGCGGCTCAGCGCACCTGGTTGCTGGAGCTTGCCTACCCGCCGCTCGATCACCTCGACCTGTATCTGCCCGACGCCGCCGGCGACTATCGCCTGGTGCGCCAGACCGGGGACGCGTTGCCGTTCACCAGTCGCGAGATCCGGCAGAACAACTACCTGTTCAACCTCACGTTCAAGCCTGACCAGCAACAGACCGTTTATTTGCGGCTGTCCAGCGAAGGCTCGATCCAGGCGCCGGTGACGTTGTGGTCGAGCACCGCGTACCTCGAAGATCAGCCGGTGCGCCTGTACGTGCTGGGCCTGATTTATGGCGTGCTGCTGGGGATGCTGGTCTACAACCTGTTCATCTACCTCAGCGTGCGCGACACCAGTTACCTCTATTACATCTTCTATATCGGCTCGTTCGGCCTGTATCAGCTGTCGGTGAATGGCGCGGCGGTCGAGTACTTCTGGCCGGACAATCCATGGTGGGCCAACGCCGCCACGCCGTTCTTCATTGGTTGCGCAGGTCTGTTCGGCAGCCAGTTCGCCCGCAGTTTCCTGCAGACCAAGAACCACAGCCGCTGGCTCGACCGTTTGTTGATCGCCCTGATCGTGTTCGGCGCGCTGGTGATCGGTCTGTCGCTGATGACCAGTTACGCTCTGGCCTTGCGCCTGGCGACGACCCTGGCGCTGACCTTCACCGTGGTGATCTTCGCAGCCGGGATCCTCGCCTGGTGGCGCGGTCTGCGCGTGGCGCGCTACTTCATCATTGCCTGGTCGGCGTTTCTGCTCGGCGGGATCGTCAACACGATGATGGTCCTGGGATTGCTGCCGAACGTGTTCCTGACCATGTACGCCAGCCAGATCGGCTCGGCCATCGAAGTGGCGCTGCTGTCGCTGGCGCTGGCCGACCGCATCAACGCGATGCGTGAGCAACAGGCGCAGACGTTGTTCGACGCCGGCCAGAAACTCGAAGTGCTCAACCAGCAACTGGCCCACAGCAACAAGCTCAAGGACGAGTTCCTCGCGACCCTGACCCACGAACTGCGCACGCCGATGAACGGGGTGATCGGCTCGCTCGAGTTGATGCAGACCGTCGAACTGGACCCGGAACTGGAGCAATACCAGCAGACCGCCGCCGGTTCGGCCCGGGACATGATGCGCATGGTCAACGGCATCCTGACCCTGACCGAATTGCAGGCCGGCAAGCTCAAGGCAACGCCGGGCAGTTTCAGCTTGCGGGCGGTGGTCGAGGCGCTGCGCGTGCAGTTCGACGGCAATGCGTCGAGCAAGTCGCTGGACTTCAAGGTCGACGTGCTGCCGACCCTGCCGGACCGCCTGCATGGCGACAGCGCCAAACTCGCGCAATGCCTGGAATGCCTGCTGGACAACGCGATCAAGTTCACCCGCGTCGGCGGCCTCGCCTTGCGGGTCACCGGTAAACCGTCGACGGACAATCGTCTGGCACTGTCCTTTGCGGTCATCGACACCGGCATCGGGTTTACCGATCTGGGCGAAGCCACGCTGTATCAGCGTTTCTTCCAGCTCGACGGTTCGATGACCCGTGAGTACGGCGGCCTGGGCGTCGGTCTGGCGATCTGCCGACAACTGGTGGAATTGCTCGGCGGCAAACTCACGCACCGTTCCGAGCCGGGACGCGGCAGTCGTTTTCAACTGGATGTCGAGTTTGAATTGCCGGCCGTCGAAGCCGCGCCGTCGCTTGTTCGCGATGCCATACGCGCACCGCAGGACTGCACCGTTTTGCTGGTGGACGACAACAGTGTCAATCAACTGGTGATGCGCGGGATGTTGCTCAAACTCGGTTTCCGCGTGCGCACCGCCGACCATGGTGCCGCGGCCATCGAATGCCTGCAGCGCGAGCCGTTCGATGCGGTGCTGATCGATTGCCAGTTGCCGCCGCTCGATGGTGCGTCGCTGTGTTGCCAGATCCACGATTTGCCGGGCTGTGCCAACCTGCCGGTGTTCGTGATCGCGTTGGGGGCGGATCGAGAGCAGTGCGCCTCAGCCGGCTCGATCGATTACCTGAGCAAACCGGTGAAATTCGAAGACTTGCAGGTCGCGATGCAGCGGCGGGTATTGAGTTGCTGACAGGGTGAAAGCGCCGGCATTTAGGCCGATATGACACTTTGATCGGTCCGGGGGCGGTGCTTAACTGAAGCTCTGGCCGATCAAGGAGCCCCGTCATGAACCTGCATCAGTTCGCCGAAACCCACGAAGTGACCAACCAGCCACCGTCGCTGGACGGCACCAATCTGTACCGCATCGACCTGCCGCTGCAGGAGTGGTCGCGGCGGTTCGGCGCCGGCTGGGCCGAATCGCGGATCGATGCCTACGGCGCATTGGCCGGCGGGCCGTTGATGGAGGCCGGGTTCCTCGCCAACCAGAACAAACCGGTATTTGCCAGCCATGACCGCTACGGTCATCGCATCGATCTGGTGGAGTTTCATCCGGCGTATCACGAGTTGATGCGCACGGCCATCGAACATGGCCTGACGTCGTTGCCCTGGGCCCATCCACAGGATGGCGCCCATGTGGCTCGCGCCTCCATGAGTTATCTGCACAGCCAGGCCGAGGCCGGCAGCGGTTGCCCTTTGACCATGACCTTCGCCAGTGTCCCCGCGATGCGTTTGCAGCCGGATCTGGCCGAGCAATGGTTACCGAAAATCCTCGCCACCGAATACGACCCGCGCAATGTCGGCATGGCCCACAAGGCCGGCGTGACCATTGGCATGGCGATGACCGAGAAACAGGGCGGCACCGACGTGCGGGCCAACACCACCAAGGCTTATCCGGTCGGCGCCAGCGGCCCGGGCCAGGCTTATGAGCTGGTGGGCCACAAGTGGTTCTGCTCGGCGCCGATGTGCGATGCGTTCCTCACGCTGGCACAGACCGACAAGGGCCTGACCTGTTTCCTGCTGCCGCGCCATCGCCTGGACGACACGCGCAATCAGTTCTACATCCAGCGTCTGAAAAACAAGCTCGGTAACCAGTCCAACGCCTCCAGCGAAGTGGAGTTCCGTGGCGCGCTGGCGTGGATGGTCGGTGAAGAAGGGCGAGGTGTGCCGACCATCATCGAGATGGTGGCCATGACCCGTTTCGATTGCATGGTCGGTTCCAGCTCGCTGATGCGTCAGGCCCTGACCCAGGCCAGCCATCACTGCGCCCACCGCAAGGTCGGCGGCAAACTGCTCAGCGAACAACCGCTGATGCAAAACGTGCTGGCCGATCTGGCGCTGGAAAGCGAAGCCGCGCTGGCCCTGAGCCTGCGCATGGGCAAGGCGCTGGATCATCTGAATGATCGCCATGAAGCGCAATTCGCCCGACTGGTGACGGCGGTGGGCAAGTACTGGATCTGCAAGCGTGCGCCCGCGATGATCAACGAAGCCGCCGAATGCATGGGCGGCGCCGGGTATGTCGAGGACAGCATCTTGCCGCGCCTGTACCGCGAAGCGCCGGTGAACTCGACGTGGGAAGGCTCCGGCAACGTGCAATGTCTCGATGTGTTGCGTGCCTTGTCGAAAGAGCCGGGTGTGCTGGATGTACTGTTCAACGAACTGGGCGACGGCCATGGCGACAAACGGCTGGCCGCGCATATCCAGCAGTTGCAGGCGTCGTTCAAGGACACCAGCGACATTCAATACCGGGCGCGGCAACTGACCGAAGACATCGCTCTGGGGCTGCAAGCGAAGCTGTTGCTGGAGGCCGGGAATTCGGCGGTCAGCGATGCCTTTATCGCCAGTCGCCTGAGCGGTGGCGGTCGGGTCTACGGCGCGTTGCCGCGTGGGCTGGATGTCGAAGCCATCGTTGCCCGCTCCACCCCGCAAGGTTTCTGAAACACCCTGTGGGAGCGAGCTTGCTCGCGAAGGCGCCGGTACATTCAACATCAATGTTGGCTGTGCTGACGCCTTCGCGGGCAAGCCCGCTCCCACAGGGCCCGCCTATACCTGTCAGATTGATGAATAGCCACAACGCCACTGTTTCCGTGAAGCCACGATGCAGGCAAGATGAAGCTCTGCAAGTCAGAACACAGGAAGCTGATCGTGACCGAAGCGTTTATTGTCGTTCAAACCGCCGAACAAGCCGTGGATCGTCTGGCCGAGCTGCATGAGCGGGCCACCACGGCGCTGAACTCGGCGCTCAAGCGTTATCTCAAGGATCGCGTCGAGCCCGACGCCGAGCAACGTGCCCTGTTCCGTTATCCCGAACTGCGTCTGACCTACCACTGCCAGGGCGAAGTCCCGCAGACCACCCGCGCTTACGCCAAGGTGCAGTTGCCGGGCACCTACAGCGTGACCGTCACCCACCCGGCGGCGTTTCGCAAATACCTGCTGGAGCAGCTCACGCCGCTGATGCATGACTTCACCGTAACCGTGGAAGTCGGGGTCAGCGAGCAGAACATTCCGTACCCTTACGTGGTCGAGCAGGGCGATGAACTGGCCGGCTCCGGCGTCACCGCCGCCGTGCTGGCGCGGGTGTTCCCGAGTACCGACCTGTCCGCCGCCACCGATGGCATCGCCGACGGTCTCTATGACTGGGAAAACACCGATCCGTTGCCGCTGGCACTGTTCGATGCGGCCCGCGTCGACTTCTCGCTGCGTCGTCTGGTGCACTACACCGGCAGCGACTGGCGCCATGTGCAGCCGTGGATTTTGCTGACCAACTATCACCGTTATGTCGACCAGTTCATCGTCCACGGTCTGGAGCAATTGCGCCGCGACCCGCGCTTCGTGCGCATGGTGTTGCCGGGCAACGTGATCATCGAAAAAGGCATGGACCACGGCGAAGCCTCGGCCATTGCGGCCGGTGTGGTCTGGCACCGCTACCAGATGCCGGCCTATCACCTGATCGCCAGCGATGGCCACGGCGTGACCCTGGTGAACATCGGCGTCGGCCCGTCCAACGCCAAGAACATCACCGATCACCTGGCGGTGCTGCGCCCGCATTGCTGGCTGATGATCGGTCACTGCGGCGGCCTGCGTCAGTCGCAGACCATCGGCGACTACGTGCTGGCTCACGCTTACATGCGTCGCGACGGGATTCTCGACCGGGTGGTGCCGCCGAACATACCGATCCCGGCCCTGGCCGAAGTGCAACTGGCGCTGCAGCAAGCCGCGGCCAACATCACCGGCGAGAAGGGCGAAGAGCTGAAGAAGCGCCTGCGCACCGGCACCGTGCTGACCTACGACGACCGCAACTGGGAATTGCGCTGGGCCCAGGAGCGACCGCTGATCAACCTGTCCCGCGCCGTGGCGGTGGACATGGAAAGCGGCACCATCGCCGCCCAGGGTTATCGCCTGCGGGTGCCGTACGGCACGTTGCTGTGTGTTTCGGACAAACCGCTGCACAGTGAAATCAAGCTGCCGGGTTCGGCCAACGCGTTCTACGAGCGCGCGGTCAGCCAGCACTTGAAGATCGGTATCGAAGCGGTGGATCTGCTGCGCACCGAGCTCAACTCGCTGCACTCGCGCAAACTGCGCAGCTTCGACGAACCGCCGTTCCGCTAACGGTTTGTCGTGGTCATTTGGCGGTCGGGGCACTAGCATTGTCAGCCCTGATCGCTAAATGTCTTCTCTCTTATGTCCCGTCCCCCGCGTCCACCTTCCCGCCGCCCCGGCGCGAAGCCGTCCTCTTCAGCCCCGCGTCGTGTCGCCAAGGCACCGCCGGCCGAGCCGAAGCTGATTCTCTTCAACAAACCGTTCGATGTGCTGACGCAATTCAGCGATGGCGAAGGGCGGGCGACGCTCAAGGATTACATCGACGTTCCGGGCATCTACCCGGCCGGGCGGCTGGATCGCGACAGTGAAGGTTTGCTGCTGCTGACCAATGACGGCCAGTTGCAGGCGCGTATCGCCGACCCCAAGCACAAGCTGGCGAAGACGTATTGGGTGCAGGTCGAAGGCGTGCCGACGGCCGAGCAGTTGCAGCGCCTGCGTGACGGTGTCGAATTGAATGACGGCATGACCTTGCCCGCCGAAGCGCGGCAACTGGATGAGCCTGAGCTATGGCCGCGCAATCCGCCGGTACGCTTTCGCGCGACCATTCCGACAACCTGGCTGGAACTGGTGATTCGCGAAGGGCGCAACCGTCAGGTGCGGCGGATGACGGCGGCGGTAGGGTTGCCGACGTTGCGGCTGGTGCGGGTCAGGATTGGTGACTGGACGATCGAAGGGCTCGATCAGGGCCAGTGGAAGGAAGTGCCGGCGCGCTTATAAGGCACCGGATTCGATCAGGCCGATCACCACACTCTTGATGATGAACGCGGCCACGCCCAGGCCCAGCACGAAGAACAGAATGAACGAGCCGAAGCGCCCGGCCTTGGACTTCTTCGCCAGATCCCAGACGATGAAACCCATGAATATGATCAGGATGCTGACCAGGCCGGTCATCATCCACTCTTCAAATACTGCTGGATCCATCGGGCATCTCCGGCGCTGTGCGGCTGAAAGGGCGGCCGGGAGTATACGCCAGCGGCGAACGACGCAGCATTGACCTGCGTCGGTGTGCCGCAGTCATTCGTCGATTTCAGCTACGCAGATGAGTCAGCGGCAGTTCGGTGCTGTTGAGCACCTGATTCAGCACAAAGCTCGAGCGCACGCTGGTCACGCCTTCGATCCGGGTCAGGTGCCCCAGCAGCAGCTTCTGATAGTGATCCATGTCCGGCACCACGACCTTCAGTTGATAGTCGGCATCGACCCCGGTCACCAGGCTGCATTCCAGCACCTGCGGCAAGGTGCGGATGGCCGCTTCGAAGTTCTCGAAACGCTCCGGCGTGTGCCGGTCCATGCCGATCAGCACGTAGGCGGTCAGGCTCAGGCCGAGCATCTTGCGGTCCAGCAGGGCCACCTGGCGCGAGATGTAGCCGTCGTCCTCCAGTTGCTTGACCCGGCGCGAGCACGGGGAGGGCGACAGACCGATGCGCTCGGCCAGTTCCTGGTTGGAGATGCGGGCGTCGCGCTGCAATTCCGCCAGAATGCTCAGATCATAACGGTCGAGCTTGCTCATCAATCGGTCCTTTGTCCTAACTATTGCGGCGGATTATCTATCCAGGGTTAAAAATTGCGCAAGTGGTGTTTAATTGAGCAATCTTCGCAATCATCTGTCGCGGCCTCAGGCCTATTCTTATCACCAGAATCACTGCTCGGTAACACAGTCCACTGCGGCCCGCCCAATCAGGCCCGCCGCGGCCGCCGCCCCCACCGGGGACGTGCCGGCCCCCGAGCTGCACACTGTCCAGAAGACGGCGTGAGGTGAGCCGACGTCAAAAGCGTCGAGCCAGGACGAAGTTCTCTAGAAGGGAGGCCGACGGGTCTCCCTTTTTTCTTGCCCGCGATTTGACCTCGTTCGCTCAATAAATAAATGGCGTGACTGATAACCTGTTGCAGAACCCGGTGTGCCCCTTCCCGGTCTTAGCTACAAGCCCTACTTAATTACAGGGTCCGGCCCGCAGTGAGGAATTTCATGAAGTCGCGTATCTGGCGTCTGGCCAGTGTAGGTTTGCTGTGTGTGAGTGTCTGCGCCCAGGCGCTGGCCGATGAGCCGCAGAATCGCGGCCCCGAAGGTGGCGGTCGCGAGCGGGAGCATCAGGGCCACAACGAAGGCCGTGAAGGCAACAATCAGCCACGTCCACAAAACCAGCCGCAGCAGAATCAGCCGCGGCCGCAGAACAACGAGATCATTCGCGGCGACAACAGCCGCCAGTTCGAGCACAACGGTCAGCAGCACAACAATGGGCAGTGGCAGAACCACGACCAGAACCGTCCGGCCTACAACCCCAACCCGGTCCGCCAGCCACCACCGCCGCCACAACTGCCGGCCAACAGCCTGCCGATCCAGCCGCGCCCCGACACCGTGCGCCAGACCCAGGAGCCGCGTCAGGGCTACTACCGCGACGAGCGCCCGCAGAATGGCTACCACCAGAACTGGCAGACCGGCAACCGGCCCGATGACCGTCGCTGGCCGGGTCGCCCCGACGGGCATGGCAACGGTTGGGGCCCCGGCCCGCAATACCGGCCGGGCCATGTGATCGACCGTTTCCCGGATCGTGACTTCCGCGTTCCGTATCGTGGCCAGGATTATTTCTTCTCCGGCGGCTACTGGTATCGCCCGCAAGGTCCGCGATATGTCGTGGTTCAGCCGCCACGGGGGATCCGCATCCAGTACCTGCCGGATTACGCCCGCGAAGTGTGGATCGGCGGTTCGCTGTTGTTCCTGGCGGCAGGCTCGTATTACGCCTATCAGGAAGCGACCCAGGATTACGTGGTGGTCGAGCCGCCGGTGCAGCAACCGCCGCAACCGACCAACAACGGTTATGACGTGGAAGCCTATCCGGCCAACGGCCAGTCGCCGGAGCAGGTCCAGCAGGACGGCTACCAGTGCTATCAATACGCGGTGCAGCAAAGCGGTTTCGATCCGCGTACCGCGACCTACCAGCCCGCACCCGAAGTGGTGCAGGCCTACCGCCAGGCCCAGGGCAATTGCCTGAGCAGTCGCGGTTATCAGGTCAACTACTGAGCCCGGGCGGCTTTCACCACTTCCTGCGGGTCGGCGTGCACCAGCACTTCGGCCCGTGGGTAAGCGGCGTGGATCGCATCGGCGGCCTGATCGCTGATGCCGTGGGCGACTGACAGCGTCAGCTCCCCCGGTAATTCCAGGTGCAACTGCACGAACCAGTGATTGCCGGAAATCCGCGTGCGCAGATCGTGGGCGCCCAGCACACCCGGCACGCCGCACGCCAGTTCGAGCATGTGCTGACTGACATCCACCGGCAGCTCTTCATCCATCAACACGGAAAAACTCTCCCGGGCGATCTGGATCGCGCTCCAGAGGATGTACACGGCAATCCCCAGACCGAACCAGGCATCCAGTTGATGAAAGCCCAGACTTGCCAGGATCAGGGCGATCAGGATGCTGCCGTTGAGCAACATGTCCGAACGGTAATGCAGCGAGTCCGCGCGCACGGCGTTGGAGCCGGTCTGCTTGATCACCCGGTGCTGCAACATCAACAGTGCCGCCGTCAGCAGCAGCGAAAACACGATCACGCCGATGCTGATCCAGGGCGCGCCGAGCGGTTCCGGTTGCTGGATGCGCTCATAAGCCTGAAACGCGATCAGCACCGCACTGCCGCCAATGAACAGCGCCTGCGCCATGCCCGCCAGGGATTCGGCCTTGCCGTGGCCATAACGGTGATCGTCATCCGCCGGGCGCAGCGCGTAGTGCACCGCCAGCAGATTGAGCAACGAAGTGACGCCATCGAGGGCCGAGTCGGTGAGGCCGGCGAGCATGCTCACCGAACCGCTCAGCCACCAGGCGATGGCTTTGGCGATGATCAGCGTACAGGCCACCGCCACCGAGGCGCGGGTCGCCAGCCGCAGCAGGCGGGCATGTTCGGGGCTGGAGGTCATGGGTGCGTCGATTCCTTATGCGGCAGGTTGCAGGCCGAACATCGCCAGTTGCTGGGGGCTGCCCTTGTGCTGGATCAGGCGCGGGTCATCCAGCGGCAGGTTGCGGCCCAGTTCTGTTTCGAGAATAGCCTGCAACTTGAGGTTATCGACCTGGCCATCCGGGCCGACGGCTTGTTTGAGCTTGGCCGGATCGACCTGCGCCGTGTGGCCCGGTTCGAAATAGATCGCGCCGGTGGTGAAGTCCACGGCAAACGCGATTACGCCGGGAAGGATATAGAACAGCAGGCCCACGGCATCGAGCACGGCAATCGCCGGGTCGATCTTGCCGTCGATCTGGCCGCGCCGGTCGGGATAGAAAATCGAACCGCACGCGGTGATCTGAGTAAGCAGGGTGGCAACCAGTACACCGCCGATCAGGCGAAAAGGTAAGCGCATGGGAATCTCCTGAGTCATCTATTAACGAAGCGTCATCGTGTGAAGTTAAGACCCTGACGAACGCCTGGCAGTTCGCCGTTATACTCGCGGCTCTGTTTTGGAGCCAGTATGAATTCGTTGCCAATCGATGAAGTTTTACCCGCCCTGCGTGAAGCCCTCGCGACACGCCACGAAGCCGTGCTCGAAGCACCGCCCGGTGCCGGTAAAACCACCCGCGTGCCCTTGGCCCTGCTCAATGAAGCGTGGCTGAACGGGCAGACCATCCTCATGCTCGAGCCTCGCCGGCTGGCCGCGCGCGCAGCGGCGGAACGGCTGGCCAGCGAGCTGGGCGAGAAGGTCGGTGAAACCGTCGGTTATCGCATTCGCCTCGACAGCAAGGTCGGCCCCAACACACGCATCGAAGTGGTCACCGAAGGCATCCTTACCCGGCGTTTGCAGGACGACCCGGCGCTGGAAGGCGTGGGCCTGCTGATCTTCGACGAGTTTCACGAACGCAGTCTCGACGCCGATCTGGCGCTGGCCCTCAGTCTGAACGGTCGCGAACTGTTTCGAGCTGAACAACCGCTGAAGATTCTGCTGATGTCCGCCACCCTCGAAGGCGAACGTCTGGCCGGTTTGCTCGACGATGCGCCGATCCTGCGCAGCGAGGGCCGGATGTTCCCGGTGACGATGCGCTGGGGCCGGCCGTTCCAGCCCGGCGAATACATCGATCAGCGCGTCACGCAAACGGTGCTCGAAGCGCTGCACGATGAAACCGGCAGCCTGTTGGTGTTTCTGCCGGGGCAAGCGGAAATCCGCCGTGTGCATCAGCAACTGGCGGATGCCATCGGTGAGCGCAGCGACGTGTTGCTCTGCCCGTTGCACGGCGAACTCGACCTGAATGCTCAGCGCGCCGCCATCGACCCGGCCCCGGCAGGCCAGCGCAAAGTGGTGCTGGCCACCAACATCGCCGAGACCAGCCTGACCATCAACGGCGTGCGCGTGGTGATCGACGCGGGGCTGGCGCGGGTGCCGCGTTTCGATCCGGGCAGCGGCATGACCCGCCTCGACACTCAACGGATCTCCAAAGCCAGCGCCACCCAGCGCGCGGGCCGGGCCGGGCGTCTGGAACCGGGCGTGTGTTATCGCCTTTGGTCGCAGGATCAGCATGAACAACTCGCGGCCTATGGCAGTGCGGAAATCCTTTCGGCGGATCTTGCGGGCCTGGCCTTGCAACTCGGACGCTGGGGTGTGGCGCCGAGTGATCTGATCTGGCTGGACGTACCGCCGGCCGCCGCTTATGCACAGGCTCAGGATTTGTTGCAGCGTCTCGGTGCGCTGGACGGTGAAACCCTGAATCGCCACGGTCAGGCCATGGCCGAACTGCCAGCGCATCCGCGCATCGCTCATTTGCTGTTGCGCGGTCAGGCGTTGGGATTGGCGACCATGGCGTGCGATGTCGCCGCACTGCTCGGCGAGCGGGATATCTTGCGCGGCGCCGGGGCGGATCTGCACAGTCGTCTGGTGCTGCTGTCCGGCGAAGAGCGCGCGGCCCGGGGCGCTCAGGGCGGCGTGCAACGAGCCCGGCAACTGGCGCGGCAATATCGCGGCTACCTGCGCGGCAAGGCCAGCGAACCAGTTGCCGATCCGGATCACCCGCGCTGGCTCGGCGCCTTGCTGGCGCTGGCCTACCCGGATCGCGTCGCCCAGCAGCGGCGTGCCGGTGGTGCCGAATATCGTCTGGCCAATGGCCGAGCGGCGTTGTTCGCCGAAGCCGACAGCCTGATGAAAGAACCGTGGATCGTCATCGCCGACCTCGGCAGTCGTCAGGGTCAACGCGAGGAACGGATCTATCTGGCGGCGGATTTCGATCCCGCGCTGTTCGATTCGGTGCTGGCCGAACAGGTGCACAACGTCGATCAACTGGATTGGGACGAACGCGAAGGCGTGCTGCGTGCCGAGCGTCAGCGCAAGGTCGGCGAACTGATCCTCAGCCGCGAACCGCTGACCGGTCTCGACGAAAACGCCCGCAGTCAGGCACTGGTCAATCTGGTGCGGCGCAAAGGTCTGGAACTGCTGCCGTGGAACCCGGAACTGCGCCAGTGGCAGGCGCGAGTCGCGTTGTTGCGCCAGCTCGATCTGGACGCCAAGGGCGACAGCCAATGGCCGGATGTCAGCGACGCCACGCTGCTGAAAACCCTCGAAGACTGGCTGATGCCTTATCTGGGCAAGGTCTCGCGCCTCAGCCATTTCGCCAACCTCGACCTGTCGAACATCGTGCGTAATCTGCTGCCATGGCCGCTGCCGCAGCAACTCGACGAACAGGCACCGCACCACCTGAGCGTGCCGTCGGGCTCGTCGATTCGACTCGACTACAGCGAGCAACCACCGATTCTCGCCGTGCGTTTGCAGGAGTTGTTCGGCCTCGCCGACACACCGCGCATCGCCGGCGGCCGGCAAGTGGTCAAGCTGCACCTGCTGTCGCCCGCACGGCGGCCGGTGCAGGTGACGCAGGATCTGGCCAACTTCTGGCGCAGTACCTATGCCGAGGTGAAGAAGGATCTGAAGGGACGGTATCCGAAGCATTATTGGCCGGATGACCCGTTGGTGGCTGAAGCCACTGCCCGGGCTAAACCGCGAGGTACCTGATTTTTAGCGATTTGATTGGCAACCCGCCTGGTTATGCAAGGCGGGTTGCCTGGCCTCTCACCGTGTGTAGAAGCCGCTCCACCTAGTAGCAAATTCGCCCACAGAATGTGATTCCCGCTACCTTCTCTTCTTTGTTACCTGACATGCGCCAACTTGTGAATTTTCCCGCTGGCAAATCCGTACGCTTAACGACTTCCATATGAAGAGTACGAGCTTGAGGATCATTGCTTTCCAGCATGATTTCATCGTCTTTTATTAAAAAATGCTCATGTAGCAGGAAAAGCCCAAAACGGTTGGTATTCCCATGCCGTTCCAGCAATGCATGAAGCTCGCTAATGAAGGTTGTATCCTCCGGGCCAAGTGGTTTCGCCTCTGCGAAGGAAGGGGTGCTGGATTGGGTATCGTCATTCATGACATTTGACTCCCTACATTAATCAATGTGAGGACCGGTCAAATACATGGTCACAGGCTTACGTCGGCCATTGCAGTCCGGTTACATCAAGCCCCTTCTCAGGTTGGTGCGTCTACTGTCAGAAATAACAGGTAGGTCGATTTAGCGATCAGCGGTCGCTGATAGCGAACTTTTGATTTTGAGTTTTCAAGCATTCGCCTTCGCCGTCAGCTGTTCCCGACAATAATCGGCAAACAACTGCGCCGGTTTGGTCAGTTGCCCGCGCTTGAGCCACGCCGCCACCAGGCCTGAGCCGGTGACGTCTTCGACGATGTCGACGCACACGACTTTCTTGCCGTCGTAGGTGCATTCCGAGTGCGGGCGGGTGACCAGGATCGAGAAGCCGAAACCCTGGCCGACCATGCCGCGCACCATTTCGATCGACGGCGAGCTGAATTCGATGCGCGGCGATAGCCCGAGTTCTTCGAACAGGCTGACGAAGTAGGTGCGGCTCGGTTGCACGTCGAGCAGGATCATCGGCTCCAGACACAAGTCCCGCAGCGACACCTGCTTGAGCTGGGCGAAGCGGTGATCCGCCGGCAGCAGGGCGTATGGCCGTTGCGCCGGCATCAGCGGTTCGGTTTCGATGGTGGCGTCGAGGTCGTGCTTGTACAGGATCGCCAGGTCGAAGGTGCCCGAGGTCAGGCCTTGCACCAGTTCCTGTTGCTCGCCGTCGCGGATGCGGATCTTCACTCCGGGATACAGCGCCGAGAACCCTGCAATCAGTTGCGGCAAATACAGCGGCGCGACGGTTTCGAAACAGCCGATATCGATCTGCCCGGCCACCACGTCGTTGTCGGCGAGGGCGTTCTGTTCGAACTCCTTGGCCATGCGCAGCAGTTCCTGAGCCTTGCGGAAGAACCGCGCGCCGCTGGGCGTCAGGGACACGCCCTGAGCGTGATGGCGGATCAGCAATTGCACGCCGAAGCTGTCTTCCAGCCCCTTGATCGCCGTGGAGATCGCCGGTTGCGCGATGTACAGCTTGCGCGAGGCTTCGGCGACGCTGCCGCATTCGACGGTGGTGATGAAGTATTTCAACTGACGCAGGTTGTAAGCGGCCACGGTGAACCTCAAAGCGAACGGATTTCACATCCAAGCAATTTGTACGCCGCCGGCCTCCGTTCTGTCGGCGGTTTTTTTGTCCCTGAACAATAGCCCCATACGCGCGCGAGGGGGCCATCGGCTGGTTACCTTTTTTATTGTCTGCGAAGACATTTTTACTGGTTTTGGCTCGCGCCGGCCTGAGCGACTATCGACGGCAGCTGTTTATAAAAGAATAAAAGTCCAAGGAGCATCCACCGTGTTCGAACTTGCAGACTGGCAGCGCAAGGCCGCTGAATTGAGCTATCCGTACCAGGCCGTGATCGACGGCAAGCTGCGTGCGGCGCAGTCGGGGCAGACCTTTGCCGCGATCAACCCGGCCACCGGCCAGTTGCTGGCAAACGTCGCCGCGTGCGGTGAAGAGGATGTCGACGCGGCGGTGCGCAATGCGCGCGAAGTATTCGAGGCCGGCACCTGGGCCGGGCGTTCACCGACCGAGCGCAAGCAAGTCTTGCTGCGGCTGGCGGATCTGATCCTGACCCATCGCGAAGAACTGGCGCTGCTCGATTCGCTGAACATGGGCAAACCGGTGATGGACGCTTACAACATCGACGTGCCGGGCGCCGCCGGGGTGTTCCGCTGGTACGCCGAAAGCCTCGACAAACTCTACGATCAGGTCGCGCCGAGCGCCTCGAATGTGCTGGCAACCATCACCCGCGAGGCGCTGGGCGTGGTTGCCGCCGTGGTGCCGTGGAACTTCCCGCTGGACATGGCCGCGTGGAAACTCGCGCCGGCGCTGGCGGCGGGCAACTCGGTAATCCTCAAACCCGCCGAGCAATCACCGTTCTCCGCTTTGCGTCTGGCCGAGCTGGCGCTGGAGGCCGGGCTGCCGGCCGGTGTGCTGAACGTGCTGCCGGGGCTTGGTGAGCAGACCGGCAAAGCCTTGGGCCTGCACCCGGATGTCGATTGTCTGGTGTTCACCGGCTCGACCCAGGTCGGCAAATATTTCATGCAGTACTCCGCGCAATCGAACCTCAAACAGGTGTGGTTGGAGTGCGGTGGCAAGAGCGCCAATCTGGTGTTCGCCGACTGCAAGGATCTGGACCTGGCGGCGCAGAAAGCCGCGTTCGGGATCTTCTTCAATCAGGGCGAAGTCTGCTCGGCCAACTCGCGATTGCTGGTGGAGCGCTCGATTCATGATGAGTTCGTCGAGCGACTGAAGGCTCAGGCCCAGCGCTGGCAGCCGGGCGATCCGCTGGACCCGGCAAGTGCCGCCGGGGCGATAGTCGACACCCGTCAGACCGAGAGCGTCCTGCGCTTCATCCACCAGGCCGAACGCGAAGGCGCGACCCGCGTCTGCGGCGGGCGGCAACTGAGTTTCAACGGTTCGGAAAACTTCGTTCAGCCGACGATTTTCACCGACGTGCAGCCGCACATGACCCTGTTTCGCGAGGAAGTGTTCGGTCCGGTGCTGGCGGTGATTCCGTTCGATGACGAGGCCCACGCCTTGCAACTGGCCAACGACAGCGTCTACGGTCTGGCGGCGTCGCTGTGGACCGATGATCTGCACCGCGCCCATCGGGTGGCGCGGCAATTGCGAGCCGGTACGGTGTCGGTCAACAGCGTCGATGCGCTGGACGTGACCGTGCCGTTCGGCGGCGGCAAGCAATCCGGTTTCGGCCGCGATCTATCGCTGCACTCGTTCGACAAATACACCCAGTTGAAAACCACCTGGTTTCAACTGCGCTCATGACAGCCGCTCACAACAAGAAAGGAGATCCGGCGATGACCACCTCACGTGAAACCCGCGACTACCAGGCCGCCGATGCAGCGCACCACATTCATGCGTTCGTCGACCAGAAGGCCCTCAACGACGAAGGCCCACGGGTGATGGTGCGCGGTGACCGCCTGCATCTGTGGGACAACGACGGTCGGCGCTACCTCGACGGCATGTCCGGGCTGTGGTGCACCAACCTCGGTTACGGGCGCAAGGATCTGAACGCCGCCGCGAGCCGGCAGCTGGAGCAGTTGCCGTACTACAACATGTTTTTCCACACCACCCACCCGCAGGTGATCGAGCTGTCCGAACTGCTGTTCAGCCTGCTGCCGGGGCACTACAGCCACGCGATCTACACCAACTCCGGTTCCGAGGCCAACGAGGTGCTGATCCGTACCGTGCGCCGTTACTGGCAGGTGCTGGGCAAGCCCGAGAAGAAAATCATGATCGGCCGCTGGAACGGCTATCACGGTTCGACCCTGGCGGCGACGGCCCTCGGCGGCATGAAGTTCATGCACGAAATGGGCGGGATGATTCCCGACATCGCGCACATCGACGAGCCGTACTTCTTCGCCCACGAAGGCAACCTGACCCCGGCTGAATTTGGCTTGCGGGCGGCGCAGCAACTGGAAGCGAAGATCCTCGAACTGGGCGCGGACAAGGTCGCAGGTTTCATCGCCGAACCGTTCCAGGGCGCGGGCGGGATGATCTTCCCGCCGGAAAGCTACTGGCCAGAAATCCAGCGTATTTGCCGCAAGTACGACGTGCTGTTGTGCGCCGATGAAGTGATCGGCGGCTTCGGTCGTACCGGCGAATGGTTCGCTCACGAATACTTCGGTTTCGAGCCGGACACCTTGTCCATCGCCAAGGGGCTGACCTCCGGTTACATCCCGATGGGCGGCCTGATCCTGTCGAAGAAAATGGCCGACGTGCTGGTGGAGCAGGGCGGTGTGTTCGCTCACGGCCTGACCTATTCCGGGCACCCGGTGGCGGCGGCGGTGGCGATTGCCAACCTCAAGGCCCTGCGTGATGAAGGCGTGGTGACGCGGGTCAAGGATGACATCGGGCCGTACCTGCAACAGTGCCTGCGCGAGGTGTTCGGCAATCACCCGTTGGTGGGTGATATTCAGGGCACCGGAATGGTCGCGGCGTTGCAACTGGCCGAAGACAAGGCCACGCGCAAGCGCTTCGCCAACGAGAACGACATCGCCTGGCGCTGCCGCACGATCGGTTTTGAGGAGGGGGTGATCATTCGCTCGACACTTGGGCGGATGATCATGGCGCCGGCGTTGATTGCCAGCCGTGAAGAGATTGACGAACTGGTGGGCAAGACCCTGAAAGCGGTTGATCGTACGGCGCAGGAATACGGCCGGCTCTGAGGTATTCGTAGGGCTCAAGGCCCCCTTCGCGGGCAAGCCCGCTCCCACAGTGGACCGGCGTCGTACACAAAATTTGTGAGCGATACTGGGCCCTGTGGGAGCGAGCTTGCTCGCGATTGTGTCAGTCGATTCACCACTGTTTTTACTGTCTTGCACCCCCTCCGTGCACCCCCGCCCGACGCGCCCTTTCGCGGTGCGCACTACCCAGTTTTTTCATCGTTCGCGTCTAACTATTTCCTCGTTTTCCTGACGCCGGGCCTGGGTCAACATCGATTTCGCCAGCCAAGGCATTGCCCGCCAGAGTCCGACAGAGACCGCAGTGTGCAATCGCGACACCACGGCTGGCCGTACTGCCCATGACAACTAAATCAACAGCGTTGGGAGTGCTCCATGAACAAGTCCTTGTTTACCCGTCTTGCTTGTCCTCTGGCGATTTCCGCCCTTTCAGTCACCGCCGCCCAGGCCGGCACCTTGTCGATCGGCCACACCACGTGGGTCGGTTACGGCACCCTGTATCTGGCCCAGGATCTGGGCTACTTCAAGGAAAACGGCCTGACCGTCGAATTGCCGGTGGTCGAGGAAGCCTCGATGTACATGGCCGCCCAGGCGTCCGGGCAATTGTCCGGCTCGGCCTCGACCATCGACGAAGTGCTCAAGTACCGCCCGCAGTTCTGCTTCAAGGCCGTGGCCGCGCTGGATGACAGCCATGGTGGCGACGGTGTGCTGGTCGGCAAAAACGTGAAGAGCCTGCAAGAGCTGAAGGGCCAGGCGGTGGCCGTCAACGAAGGGTCGACCTCGCAGTTCTGGCTCTCGTATCTGCTGAAAAAGAACGGCATGCGCATGAGTGACATCACCGTGCAGAACATGACTGCCGACGATGCCGCCACCGCGTTCATCGCCGGTCGTGTGCCGGCCGCCGTGACCTGGGAACCGCATCTGTCGATGGTGCGCGACAAGCAGCAGGGCAAGGTGCTGATCGACAGCAGCAGTACGCCGGGCGTGATCGTCGATGTGGTGGCGCTCAACTGCACGGTGATCGAGAAGCAGCCGGAAGACGTCAAGGCGCTGGTCGCCGGTCTCTACAAAGCGGTGCAGTACACCAAGGACCATCCACAGAAAGCCTACGAAATCATGGCCAAGGGCGTCGGCGGTTACCTGTCCGATCCGAAGGAACTGGCCGCCGCCGCGCAAGGCGTGCGTTTCTACGATCAGGCCATGAGCGAAAAGCTGCTGGGCAAACCCGGCGCGCCGGGTGACAGCGCACCGCTGATCAAACTGGCCAACGAAACCGCCAGCGAATTGCAGGGCAAGCCCTACAACGTCAGCAACGACGACCTGGTGGATAACCGTTTCGTCAGCCCGCTCTAGGAGATTGGTCATGTTCAAGCGCAATTCATGGCTGAGCCGCTGCATCACGCCGAAGACCGGATTGCCGGTGCCGGTGGTGTGGAGCGCCAGCGGTCTGGCCTGGGTGCTGCTGGTCGGCCTGTGGGCCGGGTTGTCCTACGGCGGCATCGTGCCGGGGATGTTCCTGCCGACGCCCGGCGCGGTGGTCGAAGCCGCCGTGCGCCTGAGCCGCGACGGCACCCTCGGCCAGCATGTCTGGGCCAGTGTCGAAGTGGTGATGGTCGGCTTCATCGTGTCGTCGCTGGTGGCGGTGCCGCTGGGCTTGCTGATGGGCAGCTTCCGCATCGTCCAGGCGTTCCTCGAGCCGATGGTCAATTTCATCCGCTACCTGCCGGTGACCTCGTTCGTGCCGCTGTTCATCCTGTGGATCGGCATCGGTCTGGAGCAACGGGTATCGGTGATCATTTTCGGCGTGTTCTTCCAGCAACTGGTGATGGTCGCAGACGTGTCCAAAGGCATTTCCAAGGACTTGATCAACGCTTCCTACACCCTCGGCTCCAACCGGCGTGACGCGGTGCTGCACGTGATCGCCCCGGCATCGTTGCCCGGCGTGCTCGACACCCTGCGGGTGACCATGGGCTGGGCCTGGACCTATCTGGTGGTCGCCGAACTGGTCGCCGCTTCCAGTGGCCTCGGTTACTTGAGCCTCAAGGCCATGCGTGGTTTTCAGGTCGACGTGATTTTTCTCGCCATCGCGATCATCGGCCTGCTGGGCCTGGTCACCGATCAACTGTTCCGCTTCTTGCGTTTGAGGATTGCCGCATGGGCTCAGTAACCGCTGCCAACCGTCGTTTCATCGAGCCGGTCGCTGCACCGGCACACGCCGCGCCAAGGTTGCAGGTGGACAAGGTCAGCCTGCGTTACACCAAGCCCGGCGGCGGTACATTCACCGCGCTGGAAGAAGTGTCGTTCGAAGTGCCGGATCAGCAATTTGCAGTGCTGGTCGGGCCGTCGGGCTGCGGCAAGTCGAGCCTGCTGTATCTCACCGCCGGCCTTGCCGAGCCGACGTCCGGCGAGATCTACGTCGGCGGCCAGCAAGTGCAAGGCCCCGGCGCGGATCGCGGAATGGTGTTCCAGAGCTACACGCTGTTCCCGTGGCTGACGGTGCGGCAGAACGTCGAGTTCGGTCTCAAGCGTCGGGGCATGCCGGCGGCCAAGCGCAAGGAGATCGTCGATCACTACGTCCACGAAGTCGGCTTGTCAGGCTTTGCCGACAACTACGCCAAGCAGCTGTCCGGCGGCATGATGCAGCGGGTGGCGATTGCCCGGGCGCTGGCCAATGACCCGCAGATCCTGCTGATGGACGAACCCTTCGGCGCCCTCGACAGCCAGACCCGCCTGCAAATGCAGCAGCTGTTGCTGCGGGTGTGGGGCAACAGCAAGAAGACTGTGTTGTTCGTCACTCACGACATCGACGAGGCGATCCTGCTCGGCGACCGGGTGTACGTGATGGGCGCCAGGCCTGGGCGGATCAAGCAGATTCTCGATGTGCCGATCGAACGCCCACGCACCCTGGATATGGTGATGGAACGCTCGTTCATCGACATGAAGCGGCAGATCTTCGGGCTGTTGCACGACGATCTTGAAGAGGCTCACTGAAATCAGTTGGGTGGCAGGAGGAACTTCGCAATCACCGGCAAATGATCGGAAATGCGCAAGGTATCGTCCTGCCGCACCGTGGCTTCGATCCGTTTGATCTTCGGGCTGTAGAACAGGTAATCGACCGTGCGGTCCGGGCCGTTGAGGCCGGGGTCGTTGGGATAGTGGGTCAGCCACTTGGCGCGGTCGATGCCGCTGGCTTCGTTGTTGGTCGGGATCATCGGGTACTTGTCCCACAGCAGGTGCAGCGCACTGTCCACGGAGTAGGGCGTGCGCTGTTCGACTGGCAGGCGCCGGTACTGGCCGAGCGGCAACAGGTTGAAGTCACCCCCGATCAGCCACGGCGTGCCGTGGCTTTCGTGTTTGTCGAGCACCTTGGCCACCGCCGTCACCTGCGCCTGCAAGGTTTCGTCCGGTTGCACGGCACGATCCAGATGGGTGTTGAACACCACCAGTTGTCCGCCATCGCTGAACGGCAGGGTGGTGGCGAGCAGGGCGTTTTTCGGCTGGAACTGGCGGCTGATGATATTCAGCGGCTGCACCGGCAATTGCAGGCGTTCGGCGTGTTCGATACGGAAGCGGCTGAGGGTCGCGAGTTGTCGGCCGACGCTGCCGAAGATATGCGGATCAGGCACGAAATCGGCCTTCCAGTCGAAGGCGTGGGCGCTGCACGGGTAGAGGTCGGAGAGGCGTTCCTGCAACAGCTTGAGCTGGTTCTGATAGTCGCTGGCCTTGGCGCCGTCATCCAGTTCCTGGATCAGCACCACATCGGGCTGCTCGTCGCGGATCACCCGGGCCACTTCGTCGAGGCTGAAGGCCATGTCTTCCGGAGTCGGGGCTTCGTCGTCGCCTTGCGCCAGGTCATTCCAGAACACGTAACGCTTGCCGGCCAGATATTGCACGTTCCAGGTCATGACCTTCAGCGCCTGGCCGGGCACCAGCGTCGGCGGTTGTCCGGTGCAACTGACCGGCAGGGTTTCCCGGGCGTCGGGGCGCCAGGTCAGGCTGAAAATCATCACGCCGATCAGGGCGACGGCCAGCAGCACGCAGAGCAGGATGTAGCGCAGTAGACGGGTCATGGCTCGGCTTATAGCGATACGGAAGTGGTCCCGAGCATATACGAGACCCCCGCATCACCCAAGCGCAGAGCGGTCAGACTATTCCGTCACGTTTGTCGGGTAATTCGCTGATCAACATGAACAGGCGGAACAGCACCACGCTGGTGAACAGCTGCAGGAAGCTGTGGCCACTGTCGATCAATATGGCGATCAACGGATTCTGCGGATCGGGGTAGACCTGCAGGGTCAGGCCCTTGAGCAGCCACAACGGCCCCATCACACAGAGGATGCAGACCAGAATCCGCAGGAAATGCCCACGGCTCAGGCGCAGACTTTCTTTCATGGCCTGCAACGGGCCGTAGCCGCGCAGCACCAGCAGGTATTCACCGAAGGCCAGGGTGACCATCAGCCACAGGCCTGGCAGGAAATACAGGGACAGACCGAGCAGGATCAACAGCGTGTTGAGCGCGGTGAGCACGGCGAAACGCGGCCACAGGCGCGCCGCCATCGCCAGCAAGTCGAGGGTTTGCGGGGATTCGCCACGGGTGCGGGCGTCGAGAAACAGGATCAGCGCGGCGGTGTACAGCGGGTAGACCAGCAGGCCGACGATCACGCTGATGGCCGAATAACCGTCCGGGTCGCTTGTGTGATCGACCACCTGTTGCAACGCGGCTTCGAAGATCACCAGCGGCAGGCACAGCTGGACGATCCGCGCCAGATTGCGTTTAAAGAAATACAGCGAGTCACGCAGCACATCGAAGGCATTCATCAGTCGGTATCGCAGGTCAAAAACAGTGGCTCACTTTAACCGATGATGTGCTGCGGGGCGCAAACGTAAACGTTCGGTAAAGACCATTGAAACATTCTGTCGCTGCCTCCATTACGTAGGTGCGCCTCCTCCACTGTGGACGAGGGCAACGTTATCCCCGGCAATCTACGAGGTCGCCATGAACAGCGAAGAGCAAACCCTGATCGATGGACTGTTTTCCCGGCTGCAACAGGCCGAAACGGAGGCAGCCCCGCGTGACGCCCTGGCTGAAGCGCGGATCAAGGAACACCTGACGCGCCAGCCGGCCGCAGGCTATTTCATGACCCAGGCGATTCTGGTGCAGGAGGCCGCGATCAAGAGCCTCGACGAGCAGAACAAACAACTGACTCAACAGGTCCAGCAACTGCAAGCCGAACTGCAATCGGCCAAGGCGCAAAGCGCAGCCCCGGCGTCGAGTGGCGGCGGTTTCCTGTCGAGCATCTTCGGTGGCAGCAGCCCGCGTCCGGCCCCGACCCAGAGCGCCCCGGCGTCCACCGGCGGCTGGCGCGAACCGGCTCCGCAGCAGAACTTCGGTGCTCCCGCGCCACAACAGAACTTCGGCGCACCACCTCCCGGTTATGGCCAGCAACCAGCAGCCCCGGCGGCGGGCAGCAGCTTCCTCGGCGGCGCCCTGAAAACCGCAGCCGGTGTGGCCGGTGGCGTGATGCTGGCACAAGGCATCAGCAGCCTGTTCCATCAAAACCAGCAGCCGCAGGAAATCGTTGAGGTGATCAAGGAAGAGCCGGCCCAGGTCAACGACCAGGGCAACAACGGTTGGGGCGATGACCAGCGCATGGCCAACAACGATTCCTGGGGCAACAACCAGGGTGGCTTCAGCGACACCGACTACAGCGATGACAACTCATCGTTCTTCGATGACGACGATTCCTTCGTCTGATTCACCATTCGTCCGGGGCGCCTGAGCGCCCCGGGCCGATTATTCGCGGAACCTTCCTTCGGGCTGGCATACTGAGCGCCTTTTTCGGGCCTGGTGCCTGATCCGGCTCATGCGCGTCAGCGCTCACAGGAACTCCGGTGAAAAAAATCGCAGTGTTCGCCGATGTGCAGAACCTCTACTACACCGTCCGCCAGGCCTACGGTTGCCACTTCAACTACGCGGCGCTGTGGGCGGATGTCAGCCAGCACGGGCAGATCGTCGAGGCCTACGCCTATGCGATCGACCGGGGCGACAGCAAACAGCAGCAGTTCCAGCAGATCCTGCGCAACCTCGGTTTCATCGTGAAACTCAAACCCTACATCCAGCGCAGCGACGGCTCGGCCAAGGGCGACTGGGACGTGGGCATCACCCTCGACATCATGGACGCCGCCGACCACGTCGACGAAATCGTCCTGGCCTCCGGTGATGGCGACTTTGACATGCTGCTCGAACGCATCATCAACAAACACGGCGTGCAAGCGGTGGCCTACGGCGTTCCCGGCCTGACCGCCAACTCGCTGATCCGCGCCGCCAGCCGTTATGTGCCGATCGAAGGCGCGCTGCTGTTGAAAAATTGAGCGCAAGCTCAAGTATTGATTTGAACGGAGTTGAACCCGGTTTGGAACGCATTGCAGTCATCGACTTTGAAACCACCGGCATCTCGCCGAGCAGCAGCTGCCGGGCCACGGAAATCGCCGTGGTCATGCTGGAAAACGGCCGCATCGTCGAGCGTTACCAGAGTCTGATGAATGCCGGCGTCCGCGTCCCGGCCTTCATCGAACAACTCACCGGCATCAGCAACGCCATGCTGCGCACCGCGCCTTCGGCCGAACAGGTGATGAACGAAGTCAACGAATTCGTCGGCTGCACACCCCTGCTGGCGCACAACGCCGCATTCGACCAGAAGTTCTGGGACTTCGAACTGGGCCGGATCAAACGCACCCGATTGCAGAACTTTGCCTGCTCGCTGTTGTTGGCCCGGCGCTTGATGCCTGCTGCGCCGAATCACAAGCTCGGCACGCTCACGACCTTCGCCCAATTGCCGCATACCGGCCAGGCGCACAGGGCGATGGCGGATGCGGAGATGGCGGCGAACCTGATGGCGCATCTGGCGGATGAGTTGCGGCACAAGCATGGGGTGCGGGAGCTATCGCACGATTTGCTGTGCAAACTGCAGAAAGTTCCGGCTGCCAAGGTCGGCGAACACCTTCAGCGTTATCGCTGAATACGCGTGAATGATCGTTCCCATGCTCCGCGTGGGAATGCCTCAAGGGACGCTCCGCGTTCCAGCTCTCGAATGGGACGCAGAGCGTCCCGGGCTGCATTCCCACGCAGAGCGTGGGAACAATCGGGACGGGAAGTTTATTTGCCGTTGCCTTCGATATGCCCCAACGGCACCCGCTTCTCTATCGCACTCGACAACACGATCGACGTCTTGCTGAACCCGAATTTCGCCACCCGGTTGATCAGCTCTTCCAGCTCGGTCATCGAGCCGACGGCGGCCTTCATGATCACGCACGGATCACCCGTCACTCGAAAGCACTCGGTCAGTTGCGGAATTTTCACCAGTTCGTCGTAGACCTTTTGGCTGCCGTTCTGGTGGAGGCGCAATTCGATCACGCACTGGATCGGCAAGCCGATTTTCGACAGGTCGATGTTCGCCTGATACCCGGTGATGACTCCGGCCGCCTCCAGTTTGGCCACGCGCTCGGCGACGGCGGGGGCGGAGAGGTTCACTTTGCGGGCGAGGTCGGCGTAGGACGCGCGACCGTTTTCGAGCAGGGCGCCGAGCAACATGCGGTCGTATTTGTCCAAGGTCGGACTCCTGAAAATGCCAGACTTTCGAAATCGCGGTTTCGGCCGTCGATCTCCGTGTTTTCAAAAGTGTACCGGCGCTATAAACAGGTTTTGTAACTTATTTTTAGCGGTTGGCCTTTCTAGAATAAGCCATCCCCTGAGTCTGACTTTCGAGCTGCCCATGTCTGCCTTGCGCCGTTTTTCCTTGCCGTTGATCGCTGCGTTTTTTGCGTTGTACGTGATTTGGGGATCGACCTATCTGGTGATCCGCATCGGCGTCGAATACTGGCCGCCGCTGATGCTCGGCGGTGTGCGCTTCGTGATCGCCGGCACGTTGATGTACGCGTTCCTGCGCTGGCGCGGGGCACCGGCGCCAACCTGGGCGCAGTGGAAAGCGGCGGGGATCATCGGGATTCTGTTGCTCAGTTTCGGTAACGGCGCGGTGACCCTGGCCGAGCACAGTGGCGTGGCGTCGGGTGTTGCCGCGTTGGCAGTGGCAACGGTGCCGCTGTTCACTTTGCTCTGCGGTTATTTCTGGGGTGCGCGTAATACGCGCCTGGAATGGGCCGGGGTGGCGATGGGGATTATCGGCATCGCGATGCTCAACATGGGTTCCAACCTGCAATCGAGCCCGCTGGGCGCGGCGTTGCTGATTTTCGCGGCGGCGAGCTGGGCGTTTGGTTCGGTGTGGAGCAAACACTTGCCGCTGCCTCAAGGCGCAATGGCCAGTGCCGTGGAAATGCTGGTGGGCGGCGTAGTGCTGCTGATCGGCAGCGCGGCCAGCGGTGAACACCTGCAAGCCATGCCGCCGCTGGAAGGCTGGCTGGCGCTGGCGTACCTGATCTTCTTCGGCTCGATCATCGCCTTCAACGCTTACATGTATCTGTTGAAAAACGTTCGTCCGGCGGCGGCTACCAGTTATGCCTATGTGAACCCGGCGGTGGCGGTGTTGCTGGGGATCGTGTTTGTCGGCGAGACCATCGGCATCGAAGAGGCGCTGGCGATGCTGGTGATCATCGGCGCGGTGGTGCTGATCGGTCTGCCACAGTGGCGCCGCCCTCGGCAGCCGCCGGTGGTCAGCGAGCCTGCCGCCGCAACGACGGCCATTCCGACGGAGCAGCGTGCGAATTAGGGTAAACTGCGCGCCATTGCACACTTGCCCTGATTTTTCCTACGGTACTCCCATGACTTTCGCCACCCTTGGCCTGATCGAACCCTTGCTGCGCTCCCTCGAGAAGCTCGGCTACCAGACCCCGACGCCGGTGCAGGCGCAGGCCATTCCGGCCGTGCTGGCCGGTCGCGACCTGATGGCCGCGGCCCAGACCGGCACTGGCAAGACCGCCGGTTTTGCCTTGCCGCTGCTGCAACTGCTGGCAATGGAAGGGCCGAAAGTCACCGCCAACTCGGTGCGTGCGCTGATCCTGGTGCCGACCCGCGAGTTGGCCGAGCAAGTCCACGAAGCCGTGCGCCAGTACGCCGAAAACCTGCCACTGCGCACTTATGCGGTGTACGGCGGCGTCAGCATCAATCCGCAAATGATGAAGCTGCGCGGCGGCGTCGATCTGTTGGTCGCCACTCCGGGCCGTCTGCTCGACCTGTTCCGCCAGAACGCGCTGAAGTTCAATCAGTTGCAAACTCTGGTGCTGGACGAAGCCGACCGCATGCTCGACCTGGGCTTTTCCGAAGAGCTGGCGAACATTTACCGCGCGCTGCCGAAGAAACGTCAGACGCTGCTGTTCTCCGCGACCTTCTCCGATGACATCCGCCTGCTGGCCGGGCAGATGCTCAACGACCCGCAGAGCATCGAAGTCAGCCCGCGCAACGTGGCCGCCAACACCGTCAAGCAGTGGGTGGTGACGGTGGACAAGAAGCGCAAGCCGGAACTGTTCGTGCACCTGATGCGCAAGAACAAGTGGAAGCAGGTGCTGGTGTTCGCCAAGACCCGTAATGGTGTGGATGCGCTGGTCGAGAAGCTCCAGGGTCTGGGCGTGAACGCCGACGGCATCCACGGCGACAAGCCGCAAGCGACCCGTCAGCGCGCGCTGGACCGTTTCAAACTGAGCGAAGTGCAGATTCTGGTGGCCACCGATGTGGCGGCCCGTGGTCTGGATATCGAAGACCTGCCATTGGTGGTCAACTTCGACCTGCCGATCGTGGCCGAGGATTACATTCACCGTATCGGCCGGACTGGCCGCGCGGGTTCGACCGGTGAAGCGATTTCGCTGGTGTGCGCCGATGAAGTGAACATGTTGTCGGCGATTGAAATGCTGACCCGCAGCACGTTGAAGCGTGAGGTTGAGCCGGACTTCGTACCGGAGCACCGCGTGCCGGATACCGATGCCAGTGGCCAGGTGATCAAGAAGCCGAAGAAACCTAAGAAGCCGAAGGTTTCCGGTGGCGGCGGTGGCAAGCGCAATCTGGGCAAGTGGGTGGACAGTGGCGATACGCCGGCGCCGGAGGTGGCGATCAAGCCTGTGCGCAAGGTGCCGGTGTTCAATACCGGGCCGCGCAAGCGTAAGCCTTAAGCGTCAGATCGGATCGTTCCCGCGCAATGCGGGAACGATCAGTTGCGCTGTTTCAACCAGTCCAGCATTCCAGCTCCCGCCGCCCGGCCACTGGCAAAACATGCCGTCAGCAGATACCCCCCAGTCGGCGCCTCCCAATCCAGCATCTCCCCCGCACAAAACACCCCCGGCAATGCCTTGAGCATCATCCGCTCATCCATCGCCTCGAACGTCACCCCACCGGCACTGCTGATCGCTTCATCCAGCGGACGGGTTTTCACCAGCGTCAGCGGCAAGGCCTTGATCGCCCGGGCCAGCAATGCCGGATCGGCAAACGTTGCGGCATCAGTGAGCTCTCGCAACAGCGCCGCCTTCACCCCATCTATGCCGACCTGACTGTGCAGATGCTTGGCCATCGAGCGCGAACCCCGGGGTTTGCTCAACGCTGCCTGCAATTTATCCACAGGCCGGCCGGGGAGCAGGTCGATGTGAATGGTCGCGGCACCGTGCACATTGATCGCTTCGCGAATCGGCGCCGACAGGGCGTAGATCAGACTGCCTTCGATCCCGGTCGCGGTAATCACGCATTCACCCAGACGCGGAACATCGTCGTTCAGACCGATCGCAATATTTTTCAGCGGCGCGCCGGCGAATTTGCTGACCATCACTTCGCTCCAGGCCTGCACCTCGAAGCCGCAATTGCTTGGCTGCAACGGCGCCAGTCCTACGCCGCGTTGCTCCAATGGCAGCATCCACGCGCCGTCGGAACCCAGCCGCGACCAACTGCCGCCACCGAGGGCGAGCAGGGTGGCGTCGGGACTCAGGGTTTTCTCGCCTTCCGGGCTGTCGATGCGCAGCGCGCCGTTTTCATCCCAGCCGAGCCAGCGATGGCGGGTGTGGATAACCACGCCGCTGTCGCGCAGGCGCTTGAGCCAGGCGCGCAGCAACGGCGCGGCTTTCATGTCGGTGGGGAATACCCGGCCGGAGCTGCCGATGAAGGTTTCGATGCCCAGGTCGTGAATCCAGCGGCACAGTGCGTCGGCGTCGAACGCGCGCAGCAGCGGGGCGATGTTCGGGGCGCGTTCGGCGTAGCGCGAGAGGAAGGCCGGCCAGGCTTCGGAATGGGTGATGTTCATGCCACCAACCCCGGCCAGCAGGAACTTGCGGCCCACCGAGGGCATGCCGTCGTACAGATCGACGCGGACTCCGGCCTGGCTCAGCACTTCGGCAGCCATCAGGCCGGCGGGGCCACCGCCGATGATGGCGACGTGAGCGGGAAGGGCGGTGGAAGTCTGGGTCATGGCGTGCGCTGCGGTCTGGCGAAATATGGCGCGCATTCTAACAGTGGAGATCCATTGTGGGAGCGAGCCTGCTCGCGATGCGGGGCATCAGTCGCCATCGATTCCGGATGATAGGCCCTCATCGCGAGCAGGCTCGCTCCCACAGAAGCTTGTGGTGGCTCAAATCGCTGATCAAAAAACAACCAGCGCGCTGCAGGCCATGTTCAGCGTGGGCTGTAGTCCCTTTCGCTCAGGTTATCCACAGGCCGTTCCACAGCCATTGTGGGTAACGCAGCACAACTCAATGACAACCGGATGACTGCCAGACGCGCTGCGCACTGTGATGCAGGATGCCGTGGCGGCGGGCGAGGGCCTGGCGATCCTTGCTGTAGCCACCGCCGATCACGCCGACCACCGGGATATCGCGGCCCAGGCAATGGCGCATGACGCTTTCATCGCGGGCGGCAACGCCGTCGTCGGTCAGTTGCAGATAACCGAGGGCGTCGTCCTTGTGCACATCGACGCCGGCGTCGTACAGCACCAGATCCGGCTGATACAGCGGCAGCAGGTAGTTAAGCGCGTCATCGACGACTTTCAGGTAATCGGCGTCGCCCATACCGTTGGGCAGTGGAATGTCCCAGTCGCTTTCGGCCTTGCGTGCAGGAAAGTTCTTTTCGCAGTGCAGGGAAACGGTGATCGCTTCCGGGGTGTTGTGCAGAATCCGTGCGGTGCCGTCGCCCTGATGCACGTCGCAATCGAAGATCAGCACCCGATTCACCCGGCCGCTTTGCAGCAGGTAGTGGCTGATGATCGCCAGGTCATTGAAGATGCAGAAGCCGGCGGGGTAGTCGTAATGGGCGTGATGGGTGCCACCGGCCAGGTGGCAGGCCAGACCGTGCTCCAGCGCTTTTTCCGCTGCCAGAATCGAACCGCCGACCGCCCGCACCGTGCGCCGGGCCAGGGCTTCGTTCCACGGCAGACCCAGACGCCGCTGGTCTTCGCGGGACAGTTCGCCGCTCATGTAGCGTTCGATATAGCTGCGGTCATGGGCCAGGGCGAGGATGTCGGCAGGGCACAGCTCAGGGCGCAGCAGGTCTTCATCGCGTGTCAGGCCGCTGTCCACCAGGTGATCGCGCAGCAGGCGGAACTTGTCCATGGGAAAGCGGTGATCCGCCGGAAACTCGGGGCTGTAGTCTTCGTGGTAGATCAACGGCAATGGCATGGCGGACTATTCATAAAGGCTGTGGGAAAGAGTGCAAAGCCTACCAGCGATGTAGACTGGCGGCATGGAAACGGAGGGGCACGATGGAGCCGATACTGCAGCTGGAAAGCGCGCGACTGCTGATGCGTCAGTGGCAGGACGCGGATTTGCCGGCATTTGCGGCGATGTGCGCCGATCCGCAGGTGATGCGCTATTTTCCCGGGCTGTTGAGCCGGCTGGAAAGTGCCGCAATGATCGGTCGTGTGCGCGGTCATTTTGCCGAACACGGCTTCGGCCTGTGGGCGCTGGAGCGCAAGGACACCGGCGAATTCATCGGTTTTACCGGGCTCGGCGTGGTCGGTTTCGAGGCGCCGTTCACTCCGGCGGTGGAAATCGGCTGGCGTCTGGCGAAGGAGCACTGGGGCCTGGGATATGCCAGCGAGGCGGCGTGGACCGCGCTGCGTTGCGGCTTTGATCGGTTGGCCTTGAAAGAGATCGTGTCCTTCACTGCGCAGAGCAATCTGCCGTCGGAAAAAGTCATGCAGGCCATCGGCATGCATCACGACCCGGCCCATGATTTCGATCACCCGAAACTGGCTGTCGATCACCCGTTGCGTCGACATCTGTTGTACCGAATCACCAGGGAGCAATGGCTGCAGACCCTGCATGGCTAAGCCGACACGGACGTTTACAATGGCGCGATCATGGCTCGCGCCAGAACCTGAATTGGCCGCCGCAGCCAAGACTGCGCGGCATAGCGTTGTGTGAGGAGAGTCTGAATGAGCCAAGTGTTGGAAGATCTGGTGGATCTGCTGACCCTCGAACCGATCGAGGAAAACCTGTTCCGTGGTCGCAGTCAGGATCTGGGCTTTCGCCAGTTGTTCGGCGGCCAGGTGCTCGGCCAGTCGCTGTCGGCGGCCAGTCAGACCGTTGAAGAGACGCGTCATGTGCATTCGATGCACGGTTATTTCCTGCGTCCGGGCGATGCCAAGTTGCCGGTGGTCTACTCGGTTGACCGCGTGCGTGACGGCGGCAGTTTCAGCACCCGCCGCGTGACCGCGATCCAGAAGGGCCACCCGATTTTCACCTGCAGCGCTTCGTTCCAGTACGACGAAGAAGGCTTCGAGCACCAGAGCCCGATGCCGCAAGTGGTCGGCCCGGAAAACCTGCCGTCGGAGCTGGAACTGACCCAGCAACGCGCGCACCTGATCCCGGAGCACATGCGCGAAAAGCTGCTGTGCCCGAAGCCGATCGAAGTGCGCCCGGTCACTGAAAAAGACCCGTACAACCCGCAACCGGCGGATCCGGTCAAGTACGTGTGGTTCCGCGCCGACGGCGCATTGGCCGACATCCCGGCGCTGCACAAATACCTGCTGGCCTACGCCTCGGACTTCGGTCTGCTGACTACGTCGATGCTGCCCCACGGCAAATCGGTCTGGCAGAAAGACATGCAGGTCGCCAGCCTCGACCACGCCTTGTGGTTCCACAATGACCTGCGCGCCGACGACTGGTTGCTCTACGCCATGGACAGCCCGTGGGCCGGCAACTCTCGCGGTTTCTCCCGTGGCAGCGTGTTCAACCGCGCCGGGCAACTGGTGGCGTCGGTGACTCAGGAAGGCCTGATCCGTCATCGCAAGGACTGGGCATGAGTCTGGCGGAGGTGCGGCACTGGGTGTTCGACATGGACGGCACCCTGACCGTCGCCGTGCATGATTTCGCGGCGATTCGTGTGGCGCTGGCGATCCCGCCGGAGGACGACATCCTCACGCACCTCGCGGCGTTGCCCGCCGAAGAAGCGGCGGCGAAACACGCTTGGCTGCTGGAGCATGAGCGGGATCTGGCGCTCGGCTCGACCCCGGCGGTGGGCGCGGTGGAGCTGGTGCGCGACCTGCATGCGCGCGGTTATCGCCTCGGCATCCTGACCCGCAATGCGCGGGAGCTGGCCCATGTGACGCTGGAGGCCATCGGCCTGGCGGACTGCTTTGCGGTGGACGATGTGCTGGGACGCGATGAAGCACCGCCGAAACCGCATCCGGGTGGCCTGCTGAAACTGGCGGAAGCCTGGCAGGTGCCGGCGAGCGAGTTGGTGATGGTCGGCGATTACCGCTTCGACCTCGATTGCGGTCGGGCCGCCGGGGCGCACACGGTGCTGGTGAACCTGCCGGATAATCCTTGGCCCGAGCTGACCGACTGGCATGCGAAGGATTGTGTGGAGTTGCGGCGAATGTTGTTCGCTTGAAAAAAAACGGGGGCTTTGGCCCCCGTTTTTTATTGGTCGAAGATTGCTTTCTGGCCTTCCGGCGAGGTCAGCATGCCGTCGCCGTTATGCCCGACACCGGGCACTTCAACCAGCCGTTGATTCACCCCTTCCGGATGCCGACGCAGCAGATAGCTGAAAAACATCTTCCCGCGTTCCAGTCGATAAGCCCCTTGGGCTTCGGCGGCGCAGCTCTTGTCCAGCGCCGGGTGTTGCGGGTCGATGTCCTGCTGGCCCAGCAGATAAATCACCTCGCGTTTGACGTAACTGCCTTCAAGCTGTGCGGGCGTTTGCCCACCGGAGTAGATCGGTGGATCCACCAGACCGTACTTCCAGCGGTTGAAACCCGGGCACTGCGCATGATCGAACGCCACCGGCCGTTGTTCGTTGAAGTAGGCGTAGGACGACGGGTTGGCCACCACGTAGCGCAAGCGAATGCCTTCAGCCTTGAGCGCCGGTTGTTCGCGGGCCAGCAGGGCATAGCGCTGTACCACCTGACCGCCGCCGGAGTGGCCGAAGATCACGATCTGCTTCACGTCCGGAAACTGCTTGCGATCACTGAGCCGACCAATGATTTCGTCGAGGGCGGCATAGGAGCTGAGCGGGTTCGGCCCTGTGGATAACCCGCCACCCATCCATTCATTGCCTTTCCAGCGCAGCACGCTGGCGGGCAACGAATAGAGGGCGACATCGCTTTCGTTGAGAAACTGCGGGGCGATCACCAGGGTGTTGGCGGTTTGTCCGGCCAGTTCGGCGGCGCTCTCGCCACTTTTGCGATAGGTCTCGGCGTTGCGCAGCTTGCCATGAATGACGATCAGCACCCGCTCGATTTTCGCCGGCGCCGGGCCGATGCCCACCGCCATTTCGCCGGCCTGCAGTTGCAGGCGTCCGGGACTGATCGCGTCGACGCCGGCCGCTTGTGCGGTGCCACCGATGAACAGTAAAGCCAACAGCCATTTATGCATTTACAGGTTTTTCGCCGCAAAGGTATCGCACTGGCCGACCTGGCCCTGGGCGAATCCGGTTTTGAACCAGCGCACCCTTTGCGCCGACGTACCGTGGGTGAACGAGTCCGGCACCACGCGGCCCTGACCCTGTTGTTGCAGGCGATCATCACCGATGGCGTTCGCCGCGTTCAAGGCTTCTTCAATGTCGCCCGGCTCCAGCCAGTTCAGGCGTTTCTGCGCATGGTAGGCCCAGACACCGGCCAGGCAATCGGCTTGCAGTTCCTGACGTACCAGCAGACCGCCGTCGCCTTGCATCTGCCGTCCTTGCTGGCGGGCCGCCTGAATTTTCGCCGAGACGCCGAGAAGCGTCTGCACATGGTGTCCGACTTCGTGAGCGATCACGTAGGCCTGGGCGAAGTCGCCGGCGGCCTTGAAGCGTTGGGCCATTTCCTGGAAGAACGCCATGTCCAGATAGACCTTCTGGTCTGCCGGGCAATAGAACGGGCCAGTGGCCGAGGTGGCCAGACCACAGGCGGAATTGACCCGGTTGCTGAACAGCACCAGGGTCGGGTCCTTATATTGGCGGCCGGCCTGCTGGAAGATCGCGCCCCAGGTGTCTTCGGTGTCGCCGAGGATCGAGCGCACGAATTCGGCCTGTTCATCGTTGGCCGGCGGTGCCTGGCGGGTTTGCGAAGTGGGTGCCGATTGTTCGGTCATCTGCCCGGTGAGCTGGCCAAGGATCTGCAGCGGGTCCTGCCCGGTGATCCAGCCGATGCCGACGATCAGCAGAATCGCGCCGAGGCTCAGGCCCTTGCCGCCCCCGAAACGCATGCCGCCACCACCGCCCATGTCATCGCCACGGGCATCGACGACGTTGTCACTGCGTCGACCTTTTCTCCATAGCATGTGGGAATCCTCTGTCTGATCGTGGTGATGAGTGTTGCTGGTGTGTGAGTGTGGCGCCAGTCCGGTCGTCCGTCCATTCGTACACAGGCAAACAGGCCCGACCTCGGGGGACGAGGTCGGGCCTGTTATTGACGAGCATGAGCGCCGGGAATTCAATCCGTCGGCGGATTTCTTTCGGCGGGTCAGGTATCAGCGGTCAAAGGCGTCCCACACCGGCGCGAAATCCGGGCTGACCTGACGTTCACGCTTCGACAACACAGCAATCAAAGCACGGTCCTCATCGTCCAGTTCGACCTTCAGTGACGCCAGATTGGCCAGTTGATTGGCCCGGCTGCTGGCCTTGGGAATCGCCGCGACATTGTCCTGATCCAGCAACCACTTCAGCGCGACCTGAGTCGGCAGCACGCCGTGTTTTTTGGCGATCTGCTGAATCTGTGGAATCTCCGAGACCTTGTTACGTGCCAGCGGCGTGTAGGCCGTCAGCGCCAGATCGTGTTGACGGGCGTAGTCGAGCAGGGCGTTTTGTCCGAGCAGGACGTGGTACTCGACCTGAATCGCTGACAGAGGGATGCCATAGTCCTCGACGACTGTGCGCAGCAACGGCAGCGGAAAATTCGCCACACCGATGTTGCGAGCCAGGCCTTGCTCCTTGAACGAGGCGAGGGTCTCGAGAGTGCGCGGCAAGTCCCAGTCGGTGGTCGGCCAATGGATCATGAACAGATCGACGTACTCGCTGCGCAAGGCCTTGAGGCTGCGATCCAGCGAGTGACGCATGGCATCCGGTTGCAACTGGTCCCACCAGACCTTGGTGGTGACGTGGATCTGCTCGCGGGGTGTCGGTGTATTCGCCAGTGCCTGTCCTACGGCGTCTTCGTTGTTGTAGGCCGCAGCCGTGTCGATATGCCGGTAACCGAGTTCCAGTGCTTGCTCCACGGCGCGGGTGCATTCGTCGCCGAGCATCGGCCAGGTGCCGAGGCCGAGTTTGGGCAGGTTCAGTCCGTGTTGGTTGACGATGTGCTGCATGGTCGGCGCTTCCTGCATTGATGGGTTTCAGAATGGGATTCTGAAAACTAAACAACGCCAGCCAATATCGGCAACTTGTTAGCCGAGAAAGGGGGCGATTATCGAGCGTTCGGTTCCAGATTTCGCAATCAGTGATATGTATTTTAGAATCGGCAAAATTTCACTGGGATCGCACCATGGCCGGCAGTCAGATCGAACGGGTTTTCAGCGTGCTCGAAAGCCTTACCCACGAGCCGCGCGGACTGCCGCTGCAAACCCTCGCGGAACAAATCGACATTCCGAAAAGTGCGACCCACCGCTTGCTCGCCGAATTGTCCCGGCTGGGTTATGTGCGGCAGAACCCGGAAACCCTGCGTTATCACTTGTCGACCAAATTGGTCGCGATGGGTTTTCGTTATCTGTCGAGCAGCGGCGCCGACATCGTGCAGCCGGTGCTTGATCGACTGGCGCAGGAAACCGGCGAACTGGTGCGGCTGGGCGTCACCGATGGCGAGCGTCAGACCTGGATTGCCAAGTCACAGGGCGCGCGCAGCGGTTTGCGTTACGACCCGGACATGGGCCGCGATGCACCGCTGTTCTACACCGCGTCCGGCCATGCGTGGCTGGCGAGCATGAGTGATGCCGAGGCCCTGTCGCTGGTTGAACGTCAGGCCGCAGAAATACCGGCGGATATCGGGCCGAATGCACCACGAACCAACATTGAATTGCTCGAACATCTGCGGGTGGCGCGGGAACAGGGTTACGCCTGTGTCGAAGAAAGCTCGGCGGTGGGCACATCGGCCATTGCTGCCGTGGTGCGGCATCCGGCAGATGGCCGGGTTATCGGTGTGTTGAGCATTGCCGGGCCGAGTGCGCGGCTGCCGGGGGCGAGATTGCATGAACTGGCGCCGCTGTTGTTGAAGTTTACCGAAGAGTTATCGGCGGCGAGCCTGGCTTCGGAGTTGTTCGTTTAGCCGTGCAACGGCAGGCGCGATCGGGTTGTCTGTAAAGCTGTGCGTTGATCGCACAGAATTTGGCTTGAAGGGTGTGAGAATTTGGAACCTGGTTCTAAATTATCGCTGGAGGCTTTTTCCTCATTTTGATTTCCAGAGATTGCCAATGACCGTCAGCACACCGCTTTCCGGCGTCAACCAGCCCTTCAAGGGGATCTTGCTGATTGTCGTGGCGACGTTCCTGTTCTCCACCCACGATGCGCTGTCGAAATACCTCTCGGGTTTTTATCCGATCGTCATGGTGGTGTGGGCGCGGTATCTGGTGCACACGCTGTTGATGGCGGGGATTTTCCTGCCGCAGTCCGGGTTGCGTGTGCTGCGCACCAAACGCCCGTTGTGGCAATTGGCGCGGGCGCTTTGCCTGCTGGGCACCAGCCTGTTTTTCACCACGGCGCTTTTGTACATCCCGCTGGCCGAAGCCACGTCGGTCAACTTTCTTGCGCCGGTGCTGGTGACGGCGCTGTCGGTGCCGTTGCTCAAGGAGCGGGTGACCCGGGGGCAGTGGATCGCGGTGATCTGCGGCTTCATCGGCGTGCTGATCATCGTCCATCCCGGTGGCGAACTGTTCACCCCGGCGATTCTGTTGCCGTTCTGCTCGGCGCTGTTTTTCTGCTTCTATCAGTTGCTCACCCGCAAGCTCAGCGAGGTGGACAGCCCGACCACCAGCAACTTTTTCGCCGGGTTGTGCAACACGCTGGTGATGAGTGCGCTGGTGCCGTTCTTCTGGCAGGTGCCGAGCCTGGGACATGCCTTGTTGATGCTGGCGCTGGGCACGTGCGGGATGACCGCGCACCTGTTTCTGACCCAGGCATTCCGGCATGCCGCGCCGGCGTTGCTGGCGCCGTTCGGTTATTGCCAGATCGTGTTTGCGGGGTTGCTGGGGTGGTTGCTGTTCGCGCACACGCCGACCCTGATGACGGTGATCGGGATTGCGGTGATCTGTTGCAGCGGGCTGGCGGCAGCGTGGCAGCAGAGCCGGCGCTGAAAGGACAACCGGCCTGAAATCAGGCCGGTCGGTGCAGGAGGATTATTCGGTAACCGTAGGAATCTTGCGCGGTGCCATGAAGTACATCCAGGTCAGCGCAATGAAGTACATCGCCGGGATCAGGGTGAACAGCACGGTGTAGTTGTTGTTGGTGACGGTGAGGATGTGGCCGACGATCTGGGTCATGAACATCCCGCCGATTGCCGCGCACATGCCGCCGAAACCGAACACCGTGCTCATCATGTGCTTGGGCGTGTAGTCCATCACGAGGCTCCAGATGTTGGCGGTCCAGGCCTGGTGTGCGCCGATCGCCAGGGAGATGGCGGCCACTGCGATCCACAGGTTGGCGGAACCGGCGGCCATGACCACGCCGATGATGCAGCAAGCGAACAGGAACATCGACAGCAGCCGCGCCTTGATCGAGTTCATACCGCGACCGATCAGGAACGAAGACAGAATCCCGCCACCCACGCTGCCGAAGTCGGCGGTGACGTAGATGATGATCAGCGGAATGCCCATCTGGGTGACGTTGATGCCCAGATTGTATTGCTGATTGAGAAACGGCGGCAGCCAGTACAGGTAGAACCAGAACACCGGCGCGGTCAGCGAGTAGGCGAGGGCGAAAGCCCAGGTGCCGCGCATGCGCAGGATTCGCGAAAACGGTACGCGGGCCTGTTCCGGTTCGACTTCTTTCTGGATGTAGTCCAGCTCCGACTGTTTCACGCTCGGGTGATCTTCCGGGTTGAAATACTTCAGGCCCCAGAACAGCAACCAGATCCCGCCCAGTGCCGACATGCACAGGAACGCGGCCTGCCAGCCCCACACATGCAGAATCAACGGCAGCAACATCGGGGTGAACATCGCGCCGACGTTGGTGCCGGCGTTGAAGATGCCGGTGGCCACTGCTCGCTCGCCGGCCGGGAACCACAGGCGCGTGGTCTTCACGCAGGCCGGGTAGTTGGCCGCTTCGGTCAGGCCGAGAATGAAGCGGCAGACCATGAAGCCCACCGCCGAGGTCGCCAGGCCGTGGGCGCCGGTGGCCAGGCTCCAGAGCAGCACGGCGCAGAAGAACACGCGTTTCACGCCGACCCGGTCGATCAGCCGTCCTTGCAGCACGAAGCCGATGGCGTAGCCGACCTGAAACCAGAAGTTGATGTTGGCGTAGTCCATCGCCGTCCAGCTCATTTCCTTGGCGAGGATCGGCTGCATGACGCCGAGGGCGGCGCGGTCGATGTAGTTCAGGGTGGTGGCGAAAAACACCAGCGCCAGCATGCCCCAACGGGTCTTGCCGACGGCCATGGCGCCGCGGATCTTGTCGCCGATGCCACCCGTGGCAGTGCTCATGGCCGGGGCCATGCGGGAAGTCTGTGAAGGAATCATGTGTTCCACCCGTTTTTGGATTTGTTATTTGGTGTGCTTTCTTGTGCACGCTGCGACCGGTGGTTCAGATCCGGACTCAAGGTGAAAGGGATGTTGGGCAGTGGGCGAAAAATCGTCAATTCGCCAAACCGGCATTGTGTTCGATAATCGCACGCAAAACTAACCGGGTAGTACAGTTTAAATTGCTCAAAGAAAAACCGGGACCAATAATTCGCTCACCTTATAAAAGCGGCGCAATCCCCGTAGCCGACGTCTCCACCGGGAGTTGAAACATGCAGCGATCCATTGCCACCGTTTCCTTGAGCGGAACCCTGCCGGAAAAGCTCGAAGCCATTGCCGCCGCCGGGTTCGACGGGGTGGAGATTTTCGAGAACGACCTCCTGTATTACGACGGCAGCCCTCGGGAAATCCGGCAGATGTGCGCCGACCTCGGAATTGCCATCACCCTGTTCCAGCCGTTCCGCGATTTCGAAGGCTGTCGCCGCGATCGCCTGGAACGCAATCTGGAGCGGGCCGAACGCAAGTTTGATCTGATGCAGGAACTGGGCACCGACCTGGTGCTGGTGTGCAGCAACGCCTCCCCTGACAGCATCGGTGATCAACAGATCCTGATCGACGACCTGCGCCTGCTGGCCGAGCGCGCCGGCGCCCGAGGCTTGCGCATCGGTTACGAGGCTCTGGCCTGGGGCCGTCACGTCAATACTTATCAACAGGTCTGGGACATCGTCCGTCAGGCCGATCACCCAAGCCTCGGCGTGTTGCTCGACAGCTTCCACACCCTGTCGCTCAAGGGCGAACCACGGGCGATTGCCGAGATTCCCGGCGACAAGATCTTCTTCGTGCAAATGGCCGATGCGCCGATCCTGGCCATGGATGTGCTGGAGTGGAGCCGGCATTTCCGCTGCTTTCCGGGACAGGGCGAATTCGATCTGCCGGGGTTTCTCGCGCCGATCATCCAGAGTGGCTACACCGGCCCGCTGTCGCTGGAAATCTTCAACGACGGCTTCCGTGCCGCGCCGCCTCGGGCCAATGCCGCCGACGGTTTGCGTTCGCTGTTGTATCTGGAGGAGAAAACCCGCCAGCGTCTCGAGCAGGAAATCCGCCCTGTGGATAACCGCGAAATCCTCTTCGCGACGCCGAAGGCCAGCGAGTACAACGGCATCGAGTTTCTGGAGTTCGCCGTCGACGAAGCGCTCGGCGCCAAGCTGTCGAACTGGCTGGAGCGGCTGGGGTTCGTCAAGGCCGGGCAGCATCGCTCCAAGAGTGTCAGCCTGTTGCGCCAGGGCGATATCAACCTGATCCTCAACTCCGAGCCTTATTCGTTCGGCCACAGTTTCTTCGAGGCCCACGGCCCGTCGCTGTGCGCCACCGCCGTGCGGGTCAAGGACAGCGCCAGTGCGCTGGCGCGGGCCGTCGCCTATAAAGGTCAGCCGTATCGCGGACTGGTCGGCCCCAATGAATTGGAGCTGGCAGCGGTGCGGGCGCCGGATGGCAGCCTGATCTATCTGGTGGATGAAGAGGCGGATGTCTACGGCACCGATTTCAATCTGCTGCCGGGCGCGGTAACAAGTGGCGGGCTCAAGCGCATCGATCACATGGCCATGGCGCTGCCGGCGGACAGCCTCGACAGTTGGGTGTTGTTCTACAAGAGCCTGCTGGATTTCGAGGCTGACGACGAAGTGGTGCTGCCCGATCCGTACGGTCTGGTGAAGAGTCGTGCGCTGCGCAGTCGCGACAGTTCGATCCGCCTGCCGCTGAACATTTCCGAGAACCGCAACACCGCGATCTCACACGCGCTGTCGAGTTATCGCGGCTCCGGAGTGCATCACATTGCCTTCGATTGCGATGACATCTTTGCTCAGGTCAGTCGTGCGAAAGAGGCGGGCGTGCCACTGCTGGATATTCCGCTCAACTATTACGATGACCTCGCGGCGCGTTTCGATTTCGATGACGAGTTCCTCAGCGAGCTGGCGTACTACAACGTGCTTTACGACCGCGATGCTCAGGGCGGCGAGCTGTTCCACGTTTACACCGAGCCGTTCGAAGGACGCTTCTTCTTCGAGATCATTCAGCGCAAGAACGATTACGCGGGCTATGGCGCGGCCAACGTCGCGGTGCGACTGGCGGCGATGGCCAAAGCACGCAGTGGCGCCGTTCGCCAGGCGAAGTTGTAGGAAATTCGTAAACGCGGGATTAAACACGGGCCGCGCGGCTTCCTTCACTGTGCCGCGCGGCCCATAATCGCCAGCCTGTGCAGTGATGGCCGTGAGCCCGCAATGACAATGACTTCAGAACTTTCCGCAGCCCCCGTTTCATCAGCGGTAGAGCCGCGCAAGAGTCGCAAGAACAATCCGGAAAAGACCCGCGAGAACATCCTGCAGGAAGCGATCGTCGAGTTCGTCCAGCAGGGCCTGTCCGGTGCCCGCGTCGATGCGATCGCCGAGCGTATCCACACCTCCAAGCGCATGATCTATTACTACTTCGGCAGCAAGGAGCAGTTGTACGTCGAGGTGCTGGAGAAGCTCTACGGCGATATCCGCAGCACCGAAAACCGTCTGCACCTGGCCGAATTGCCGCCAGTGGAAGCGATCCGGCGCCTGGTGGAATTCACCTTCGATCACCACGACCGCAACGTCGATTTCGTGCGCATCGTCTGCATCGAAAACATCCACAATGCCGAGTACGTGAAGCGTTCCGATGCGATCAAGGCGATGAACAATACGATTCTTGATTCGCTGGGGGAGATCCTGGCGCGCGGTGCTGCTGAAGGCCTGTTCCGGGCCGGGCTCGATGCGCTGGATGTGCATCTGCTGATCAGTTCGTTCTGCTTCTATCGCGTGTCGAACCGCCACACCTTTGGTGAGATCTTTCAGATCGATCTGCCGGACGAAACCATCAAACAGCGTCATCGCGAGATGATTTGCGAATCGGTGCTGCGCTACCTGCAGGCCTGACCGGTATCGAGGGGGCGTTGCCCCCTCACGGTTTCATCCTTTCATGCTTTGAAAGTGCGCCAGCATGCGCTGCGCATCCGGCGCCACGCCGCTGAACAGTTCAAACGCCTTCACTGCCTGAAACACCGCCATGTTGCCGCCATCCAGGGTTCGGCACCCCAGGGCGCGGGCGTTGCGCAGCAGTTCGGTTTCCAGCGGGAAATACACGATCTCCGCCACCCACAATTCTGGCCGCAGCAATGCTGCCGGCACGGGCATGCCCGGCAGTTTGGCCATGCCCATCGGCGTGGTGTTTACCAGACCATCGACCTGACTCAACGCGCTCGACAGATCGTGCCCGGCCACGGCCCGACCAGCGCCGAAATGCTGGTTGAGGTTGTTGGCCAGGCTTTCGGCCCGCTCAATGTCCACATCAAAAATGCTCAGTTGCTGTACGCCTTCGCTCAACAAGGCGTGGGCCACTGCCGCGCCTGCGCCGCCGGCGCCCATTTGGACTGCACGCTCGCGGGCGACGTCTGGCAGACCCCGACGAAAGCCTTCAGCGAAACCCAGGCAATCGGTGTTGTGGCCGATGCGTTTACCGTCTTTCAACACCACCGTGTTCACGGCGCCGATGCCCCGGGCTTCCGCAGACAACTCGTCGAGCAGCGGAATGATGGCCTGCTTGCACGGGAAAGTGATGTTCAGTCCGGTGTAGTTCATTCGCTCGGCGGCGAGCAGCAGGTCGGGCAGGGCGTTGCTGTCCAGTTGCAGTTGATCGAGATCGATCAGTCGATACAGATAACGCAGGCCCTGTTCATCACCTTCGTGTTCGTGCAGTGCCGGGGTGCGGGACGCCTGAATGCCGGCGCCGATCAGTCCGGCGAGTATCACGTTGTTGCGGTTCATGCGGTTCACCCCTTCAACCGCTGGCTGAAATGCTCCAGGGCCAGCCGATAGCCGTGGCTGCCGAAGCCGCACATCACGGCGGTGGCGATGGCCGAGACAAATGAGTGATGACGGAACGGCTCGCGCGCGTGGACGTTGGACAGGTGGACTTCGATCACGGGCAATTCGCTGGCGACCAGGGCATCGCGGATCGCCACCGAGGTGTGGGTCCAGGCAGCCGGGTTGATCACGATCCCGGCGCAGCGCTGGCGGGCGCCGTGAATCCAGTCGAGCAATTCGCCTTCGTGGTTGGTCTGGCGAAACTCCACGGCCAGGCCGAATTCTTCGGCGGCGCGCCCGCACAGGGCGGAGATGTCGGCCAGGGTTTCGTGACCGTAGGTCGCCGGTTCACGGGTGCCGAGCAGGTTCAGGTTCGGGCCGTTGAGCACCAGAACGATTGGGGGCATGGGGGCAAACTCCACTTATTGTTTTTGGCTTGGGCCGAGGGTTTCGACCTGTGGAGTTAAATTGTACTAGATGGTTACTTTAATCAATTGATCAACCGTCGCTGCGCCGTTTTGTGTTCGGTAATCGGACATTAATGCGGCAACTGCTCGACCAGAAAATCGATGAAGGCCCTGACGCGCAGCGGCATATGGCGATTCTGCGGGTACAGCAGCGTGAACGGTCGCGAGCGTCCGCTGTAGGGTTTGAGTACTTCCACCAGCGAGCCGTCGGCCAGTTCTTCTTCGACGATGAAGCGGTAAGTCTGGAACAACCCGGCACCGTGTCTGGCCAGGGTCACGCCACCGAGCACGTCATCGGAACAGCAGAAACTGCCCTCGGCGAGGATTTCCCGTGGCGCGTCCTCTTCGTAAAACAGCCAGGTGATCCGCCGCCCGCTGCTGGGCAATTCGTACTGGATGCACTCGTGCTTTTCGAGGTCTTCGAGGGTCTGCGGCGTACCGGCGCGTTTGAGGTAATCGGGGCTGGCCACCATCACCAGCGCCGCGTCTTCCAGATGGCGGGCGATAAGGCCGGAGTCGGGAATCGCCCGCACGCGTATCGCCATGTCGTAACCCTCGCCGACGAAGTCGATGTTGCGATTGCTGATGTGCATCTCGACCTTCACTTGCGGAAAGCGCGCGCGAAAGGCCGGCAGCAGCGGCAGGATCCGATGATGAGCGTAAGTTGTAGGAATACTGATGCGCAGGGTGCCGGACGGTTCCTGCTGCTGGCCCATGACTTCCCGTTGCGCCTCCACCAGTTGCGCCAGTGCCTGACGGCATTCTTCGTAATAGCGTCGGCCGCTGTCGGTCAGTTTCACGCTGCGGGTAGTGCGCGCGAACAACCGCACGCCCAAGCGTTCCTCCATGCGCGAAACCGAGCGACTCACCGCCGCCGGCGTCACCGACGCCGCCTGCGCCGCAGCGGTGAAACTGCCGCACTCGGCCGCCAGACAAAACAACTCGATGCTGCCCAGCTGAAGATCGTCGAAGTGTCGCTGCATGATTGATTACACCGGGGAATGAGTCTTCGTATGTAGCAAATGCGCGGACGCTGCGAAAGAACTGCTTACCATTTTGCGCGGGGCTTTTGCGGCTGCCGCACTAGGCTCGAAAGGTAACGACCAAAGCGGGCGTCGGCGCCGGTGGTCGGATTTGCCAGGGAATGGCAAATGTTGAAACTTTTAAACCTAACGGATGGGTTAGCATGAAGGTATGCAGTTACAAAGGACTGTCAGTGGTGATCATGTTGCGTGACGAACATTGTCCGCCTCATGCGCACGTAGATTCAGGTGCATGGAGTGCCCGCTTCAAATTCAGCTTCTGGCACAACGGCGTGGAGTTATGGGATGTAGTGCCCCTGTCGCGACGGCCACCGATTGCAGTGCTTGAGGGGCTGCGTCAGTCGCTGCGTGAAACGGATCATCTGCGGCGGGCCCGCCGAATCTGGTGGTCTCGTTTGCAGACGGCGTGTCTCGATAACCAATGGTGGGACGGGGACTCGAACGAAGTGGCCGTCATGCGTGAAGTCACCGGTGCGACTTTCAGAATCGGATCGGCGTATTACGAACCAGAAGAAAACAAAACCCTGCTGGCCCTGGTCGGTGCTCGGGAAGGTGTGGAGATCGAACTATGAAAACAGTCAAAGCCGGCTTGCACGCGGATCGCCCCGTCACGGAAAAGCGTCTGGACGAGGCCGTCGACCGTGGCGGCGTGCGTCGTCGCAGCAGCCTGCAAGCCGTGTCGGTAGCCTTTCACAAACCGTGCCTGGTGATTCACTTTGAAGACGACAGCGGCGTGTTGCTGCCGGTGAATCTTTACCGTGAATTCGATGATTTCGAACCGGAAGACTTCACCGGATTGAATATCGGCTTTGCCGGCACCGCGCTGTGCCACGACGGCAAGGACCTGCAGGTTTCCATCGCGGGCATGATCTCCGCCAGTCAGCCATTGATGGCGATGGCGGCTTCGGTGATCGCCTCACGCAATGGCCGCCAGAGCAGCACCGCGAAAGCTGAAGCTGCACGGGCCAACGGCAGGAAGGGCGGACGCCCGCGCAAAGTCGATCCCGTGCCATGAACAGGCACAAAAAAGCCGTCGGTCAGGACGGCTTTCTTGTTTCTGGCACCGGCGATCAACGCCGGGTCAACAGCACGCCGGATTCCATGTGGTGGGTCCACGGGAACTGGTCGAACAACGCGCAGCGGGTGATGCGGTGCGTGTCGTGCAGTTGGGCGATGTTGGCCGCCAGGGTCTCCGGGTTGCAGGAGATGTACAGAATGTTGTCGAAGCGACGGGTCAGCTCGCAGGTGTCCGGGTCCATGCCGGCCCGTGGCGGGTCGACGAACACGCTGCCGAACTCGTAGCTTTTCAGGTCGATGCCGTGCAGGCGACGGAACGGGCGAACTTCGTTCAGGGCTTCGGTCAGCTCTTCGGCGGACAGGCGCACCAGGGTGACGTTATCCACAGCGTTTTCGGCCAGGTTGCTCAATGCAGCGTTGACCGAGGTCTTGCTGATTTCGGTGGCCAGCACTTTGCGCACACGGGTCGCCAGCGGCAGGGTGAAGTTGCCGTTGCCGCAGTACAGCTCCAGCAGATCGTCGCTGCGATCGCCCAGTGCTTCGTATGCCCAGTTGAGCATCTTCTGGTTCACGGTGCCGTTAGGCTGGGTGAACGCGCCTTCTGGCTGGCGATAGCTGAAGGTGCGACCGCCGACTTCGAGCTTCTCGACTACGTAATCGAGGCCGAGCACTTCGCGCTTGCCCTTGGAGCGACCGATGATGCTGATGCCCAGGTCCGCCGACAGCTTGGTGGCCGCTGCGTGCCAGTGCTCGTCCAGCGGACGGTGATAGCACAGGGTGATCATCGCGTCACCGGCCAGGGTGGTCAGAAATTCCACCTGGAACAGCTTGTGGCTGAGCGCCGCACTGGCCTGCCAGGCCGCTTTCAATTGCGGCATCAGCTGGTTGATGCGCAGGCTGGCGATCGGGAATTCTTCGATCAGGATCGGCGTGCGCTTGTCGTCCTGGGAAAACATCGCGTAGTGCCGCTCTCCGCCCTCGCGCCACAGGCGGAATTCGGCACGCAGGCGGAAGTTCTGCAGCGGCGAGTCGAACACCGTTGGTTCCGGCGCATCGAACGGAGCCAGCAGGTCACGCAGGCGCGTGACCTTGTCTTCGAGTTGTGCGGCGTAGGCCTGGGAATCAAAAGTCATGCGTTGAACCAACCCAGCTTGATCACGAACAGAATCGACAGGATCACCAGCGCCGGGTTCAGCTCACGGGCGCGGCCGGACAGCAGTTTGATCGCGGTCCAGGCGATGAAGCCGAAGGCGATGCCGTTGGCGATGGAATAGGTGAAAGGCATCGCAAGGGCGGTGACCACGACCGGCGCGGCGACGGTGATGTCGTCCCATTCTATTTCCGCCAGGCCCGAAGTCATCAGCACGGCGACAAACAGCAGCGCTGGCGCGGTGGCGAAGGCCGGCACGCTGGCAGCCAGTGGCGAGAAGAACAGCGCCAGCAGGAACAGGATCGCGACGACGATGGCGGTCAGGCCGGTGCGGCCGCCGGCGCTCACGCCTGCAGCGGATTCGATGTAGCTGGTGGTGGTCGAGGTGCCCAGCAGCGAACCGGCCATCGCAGCGGTACTGTCAGCGATCAGCGCACGGCCCATTTTCGGCATGTGGCCGTCCTTGCCCATCAGACCGGCGCGCTTGGCGACGCCGATCAGGGTGCCGGAGTTGTCGAACAGGTCGACGAACAGGAAGGCGAAGATCACGCTGACCAGACCGATGTCCAGTGCGCCCTTGATGTCCAGTTGCAGGAAAGTCGGGGCCAGCGAAGGCGGCATCGACGTCACGCCGCCAAACGGGGTGAAACCCATCACGATCGAGACGATGGTCACCGCGAGAATGCCGATCAGCACCGCGCCGCGCACTTTCAGGGCTTCAAGGGCGACGATCAGGGCGAAACCGAGGGTGGCGAGGATCGGTGCCGGTTGCTTCAGGTCACCGAGGCCGACCATGGTCGCCGGGTTGCTGACCACGATGCCGGCGTTGTGCAGGGCGATCAGCGCCAGGAACAGGCCGATACCGGCGGCAATCGCCGAACGCAGCGGCAGCGGAATGCTGTTGATGATCCATTCACGGATACGGAAGATCGACAGCAGGAAGAAGCACACGGCCGAAATGAACACCGCACCCAGCGCCACTTGCCAGGTATGGCCCATGTGCAGCACGACGGTGTAGGTGAAAAAGGCGTTCAGGCCCATGCCTGGTGCGAGGGCGATCGGGTAGTTGGCGATCAGGCCCATGACCGTGGAGCCGATGGCGGCTGCCAGACACGTGGCGACGAACACCGCGCCCTTGTCCATGCCGGTCTCGCCGAGGATGCTCGGGTTGACGAACAGAATGTAGGCCATGGCCAGGAAGGTCGTGACGCCCGCCAGAATCTCGGTCCGCACGTTGGTGTTGTGTGCCTTGAGTTGAAACAGCCTTTCCAGCATGTCTGCTCCCCGTGGCGCGCGTGGCGCCGTGAATGTATCGACCTCAACAGCAAAGCACAGACCGTCGCAAGCGCCTGGAAAATTGTGGTGGGCCGGAAAAAGCCGCGCATCATACCAGCAGCGTGAGGAATATGGCGGATGTTGGTATCGATCGTCGGCGAAGTTTTGTGTCGCGGCCAAACCGGCCATACTGCGCGCTGATTTTTGGGGAGTGGATCGCATGAACAAGCATTGGATGAAGGCTGGCGGGTTGATCGCACTGTTGCTGGCCGGGGTGCCTGCCGCATTCGCCGCATCGGCACCACCGCTGAGCGAGGTGAAAGTCATCAAGGTTCAGTCGGCGTCCTGCGGGCTCGAAGACATTACCGACGGTCAGGTGCAGACCCGTTGCGATCACAGCGGCCCGGGCATCAAGGTCTATGTGCTGGAAATCGGCTACGGCCAGAGCCAGCCCCAGGCGGCACTGGACGGTTTTGAAGTGAACGGCACGCGAAGCCCTGTGTGCGCCTTTGATAACGGCAATCTGACCGAGTGCACGCCCGGCAGCAAAACCGTCGGCTCTCTCTATACCTTCGATCTGGCAGGCCGGCAGGAAGGCACTTTCACGTTCAGCAACACCTCGATCAACGCCCCACGCAACACGATGTCGACCCAGCTTTACATCAAGTAACGGCTGCCGCGAACAGGGCAGGGCAAAGCTGACTACGCTTTAAAGATCACCCAGCGGATGGCGCCCATGACCTTTAGAGCCCTGATTACCCTCGCCGAGGGCATCGATGATCTGCAAAGCGTGACCCTGATCGATGTGCTGCGCCGGGCCGGTATCGAAGTGATGGCGGCCAGCATCGAAGGACGGCGCATGCTGACCTGCGCCCGAGGCACACGACTGACCGCCGACGGCATGCTCATTGATGTGCTGGCCCAGACCTTCGACCTGATCGTCCTGCCCGGCGGCGCGGTCGGCGCACAGCATCTGGCGGCCCATCAACCTCTGCAACAATTGCTCAAGGACCAGGCCAGCGCCGGACGCCTGTTCGCCGCCATCGGCGAAGCCCCGGCGGTAGCCCTGCAAAGCTTCGGTGTATTACGCCAACGCCGCATGACCTGCCTGCCCACAACCAGCCATCAATTGTCCGGTTGCACCTTCGTCGATCAACCGGTGGTGGTCGACGGCAATTGCATTACCGCCCAGGGTTCCGGCGCCGCGCTGGCATTTGCCCTGACGCTGGTCGAGCAACTGGCGGGCAAGGCCGCCAGATCGAAGGTTGCGGGAGAGTTGCTGGCCTGAGAGGGTCAGGCCTTCACCTCTTCCACCGGCACATGCATCCGGTCGCGGTTGGCCAGGGTCGGGAACAGCTTGATCCACGTCCCGGTCACCACCAGCGTACCGATGCCGCCCATCACCACCGCCGGCACGGTGCCGAACCAGTGGGCGGTGAGGCCGGATTCGAATTCGCCCAACTGGTTCGAGGCGCCGATGAACAGGCCGTTCACCGCGCTGACCCGGCCACGCATTTCGTCCGGGGTTTCCAGTTGCACGAAGGAGGCGCGGATCACCATGCTGATCATGTCCGCCGCGCCGAGCACCACCAGCACCGCCAGGGAGAACCAGAACGAGGTCGACAGACCGAAGGCGATGGTGGCTACGCCAAATACGCCGACGGCGGTGAACATTACCCGACCGACGTTGCGCTCGACGGCGAAGCGCGCCAGGAACAGCGACATCATCAACGCCCCCACCGCCGGCGCCGAACGCAGCAACCCGAGTCCCCATGGTCCGGTCAGCAGGATGTCCTTGGCGAATACCGGCAACAGCGCCGTGGCGCCTCCGAGCAGCACGGCGAACAGATCCAGCGAAATCGCGCCGAGGATATCCGGGCGGCTGCGAATGAAACGAATCCCCGCCAGCAATGAGTCCAAGGTCGCCTTGCCCTTGTTCAACGGGGTCTGTCGCGCGGGCAGGTTGAGCATCAGGGTGCAGGCGATGACGTACAGAACGACGGTCGGGCCATACACCCAGACGCTGCCGAAGGCATAAAGCAGACCACCAAGCGCCGGGGCGACGATGGTTGCCGATTGCTGCGCCGACTGCGCGGCGGCGACCGCCCGGGGGAACAGCGTACTGGGCACGATGCTCGGCAGCAGCGCCTGGGTGGTCGGCATTTCGAAGGAACGTGCAGCACCCAGAAGGAACGCCAGGATAAAGATCATTTCCCGGGTGACATGGTCGGTAGCGCTGCCGATGGCCAGTGCCAGAGCGATCAACGCCTGCAACGACTGACAGATTGCTGCGACCTTGCGCCGGTCGTAACGATCGGCAACGTGGCCGGTGTGCAGCATGAACAGCACCCGTGGTGCGAATTCCACCAGACCGACCAGGCCAAGGTCGAGCACGTTGCCGGTCAGTTGATAGAGGTTCCAGCCGATGGCCACGGTGAGCATCTGGAAGCCGCTGGCGGTGAAGATCCGGGCAAACCAGAACGCAAGAAACGGACGATGGTGACGTAACAGCAAGGGCTCTTGGCTGGGCATCTGCGGGCCGGTCTTGATCGAGGGGAACCGCGAGATTATCACCAGTCTGTAACAGGAAGTTGCTATGACAAAAAATTTAGTTAGCCAGACATCGATTTTTCCGCACCCGGACACCTGACCCGGTCAGGGATGTATTGCAGGGCGTTGCCGGAACTGTGAGGCAACTTGTCACGCGGCAAAAGACCACGCGGTTCCCCGTCGGAAATGGGACTACTCTTTCTACGTTGATTGATCCAGATCAAGACCCTTCGCGGAACCGATCCCGGACCCGTCGGCAGACTCCCTGCGTCGCGATGCCTGTAAAAAGAAGAACGAATCCGAGTTCGCCGCACTCCATACCCGTGGGGGCAGTGGTTCAAGGCCGCCAGCCTTGGAACCGTTATCTGATAGAGGAAAGCTTATGTTCGGTTTAGAGGCACTAGATCTCGCCCGAATCCAGTTCGCGTTCACCATCTCGTTCCACATCCTGTTCCCGGCAATCACCATCGGTCTTGCGAGCTATCTCGCGGTGCTGGAAGGCCTGTGGCTGAAAACCGGCAACGACACCTACCGCGATCTCTACCATTTCTGGTCGAAGATCTTTGCCGTGAACTTCGGCATGGGCGTGGTCTCGGGGCTGGTCATGGCCTACCAGTTCGGTACCAACTGGAGCCGCTTCTCGGACTTCGCCGGTTCCGTCACCGGGCCATTGCTGACGTATGAGGTGCTCACGGCGTTCTTCCTCGAAGCCGGTTTCCTCGGAGTGATGCTGTTCGGCTGGAACAAGGTCGGACGCAAACTGCACTTCTTCGCCACGGTAATGGTGGCCATCGGTACGCTGATTTCGACCTTCTGGATTCTCGCGTCCAACAGCTGGATGCAGACGCCGCAGGGCTTCGAAATCGTCAACGGTCAGGTGATCCCGACCGACTGGCTGGCAATCGTGTTCAACCCTTCGTTCCCGTATCGCCTGATGCACATGGCGACTGCGGCGTTCGTCGCAACGGCGTTCTTCGTCGGTTCGTCGGCGGCCTGGCATCTGCTGCGCGGCAAGGACAACGCGGCGATCCGCACCATGCTGTCGATGGCGATGTGGATGGCGTTGATCGTTGCTCCGATCCAGGCGGTCATCGGCGACTTCCACGGGCTCAACACCCTCAAGCACCAGCCGGCGAAAATCGCCGCGATCGAAGGTCACTGGGAAAACGTCGGTAACGAAGCGACGCCGCTGATCCTGTTCGGCTGGCCGGACATGAAAGAAGAGAAAACCAAATATGCCGTCGAGATCCCGTACCTCGGCAGCCTGATCCTGACCCACTCGCTGGACAAGCAAGTCCCGGCGCTCAAGGAGTTTCCGCCTGAAGACCGGCCGAATTCGACCATCGTGTTCTGGTCGTTCCGGATCATGGTCGGCCTCGGTTTCCTGATGATCTTCACCGGCCTCTGGAGCCTGTGGCTGCGCAAGCGCGACACGCTCTACACGTCGCGGCCGTTCCTGTACCTGGCGTTGTGGATGGGGCCGTCCGGTCTGATCGCGATCCTGGCGGGCTGGTTCACCACTGAAATCGGTCGTCAGCCGTGGGTGGTCTACGGGCTGATGCGCACGGCGGATGCGTCCTCCAATCACAGCTTCATGCAGATGAGCATCACGCTGATCATGTTCGTGGTGGTGTATTTCGCGCTGTTCGGTGCGGGTCTGGGCTATATGATGCGCCTGGTGCGCAAAGGGCCGAAGACCGACGAAGGCAAGGAAACCAACGACGGTGGTCCTGGCCAGAAACGCACGCCGGCCCGTCCGTTGTCCGCTGCCGACGACGATGGCGCCGAACACGACCGCAGCCTGACCAAGGAGATTTGAATCATGGGTATTGATCTTCCGCTGATCTGGGCCGTGATCATCATCTTCGGGATCATGATGTACGTGGTCATGGACGGCTTCGACCTGGGGATCGGGATTCTCTTCCCGTTCATCCCCGGCAAGACCGACCGCGACGTGATGATGAACACCGTCGCCCCGGTATGGGACGGCAATGAAACCTGGCTGGTTCTGGGCGGTGCGGCGTTGTTCGGTGCGTTCCCGCTGGCCTATTCGGTGGTGTTGTCGGCGCTGTACCTGCCGCTGATCTTCATGCTGATCGGGTTGATCTTCCGTGGCGTGGCGTTCGAGTTCCGCTTCAAGGCCAAGGACGCCAAGCGTCACCTGTGGGACAAGGCGTTCATCGGTGGTTCGGTGGCGGCGACGTTCTTCCAGGGCGTGGCGCTTGGCGCGTTCATCGACGGGCTGCCGGTGGTCAACCGGCAATACGCCGGCGGTTCACTGGACTGGCTGACGCCGTTCACGCTGTTCTGCGGCGCTGCGCTGGTGGTGGCTTACGCCTTGCTGGGCTGCACCTGGCTGATCATGAAGACCGAAGGCAAGCTGCAAGAGCAGATGCATGACCTGGCGCGCCCGCTGGCTTTCGTGCTGCTGGCGGTGATCGGCATCGTCAGCCTCTGGACGCCACTGGCCCACCCGGAAATCGCTACGCGCTGGTTCAGCATGCCGAACCTGTTCTGGTTCATGCCGGTACCGATTCTGGTGCTGGTGACGATGTACGGACTGATTCGCGCCGTGGCACGCAATGCCAACTACATGCCGTTCCTGCTGACCCTGGTGCTGATTTTCCTCGGCTACAGCGGTCTGGGCATCAGCCTGTGGCCGAACATCGTGCCGCCGTCGATCTCGATCTGGGACGCTGCCGCTCCGCCGCAGAGTCAGGGCTTCATGCTGGTGGGTACGCTGTTCATCATCCCGTTCATCCTGGGTTACACCTTCTGGAGCTACTACGTGTTCCGCGGCAAGGTCACCCATGAAGACGGTTATCACTAGGCGTGATCACGATGGCGCCGACAGCGGCGCCATCTCCCTCAACCGGAGGATGAAGGCATGACCGGCAAACATTCCCTGCACGACATTGAAGAAGCCGAAAAAAAGCCGCTGTGGCAGCGGCTCGGCTGGTTGGCCATGATCTGGGTCGGCAGCGTCGGTGCATTGTTCATCGTCGCCAGCCTGATGCGCATGTTCATGAACGCCGCAGGCCTGACCACACACTGAAACTTCCCATCCCGTCGCCTTGCGGCACGGATTTTTGACCCTCCGACCGGAGGGTTTTTTTTGCCCGGATTATTTGCGCGCCTTGAGGATGACAAACTTCGGAGTGGCCGCGACTTGCTCGACACCCCGGAACAGCCGCGCCAGTTTGCTGTGATAACCCAAGTGACGGTTGCCGACGATGTACAGCGCACCGCCAACGACGAGCGCTTCGCGAGCCTGCTGAAACATGCGCCAGGCGAGGAAGTCGCCGACCACTTGTTGTTGATGGAACGGCGGGTTGCACAGCACCACGTCGAGCGATTGCGCCTCCTGCCCCGCCAGACCGTCGCCGGCGCGCACGATCACATCCCGTTCTCCCAACGCCGCACGCCAATTTTCGGCGGCGGATTGCACGGCCATGAACGATTCGTCCACCAACGTGTAATGCGCATCGGGGTTTTGCAGGGCGCTGGCGATGGCCAGTACACCGTTGCCGCAGCCTAGATCCGCGACCCGCGCTGAGCCGAGGTTTTTCGGCAAGTGCGGGAGAAAGGCGCGAGTCCCGATATCCAGACCTTCGCGACAAAACACGTTGGCGTGATTGAGCAGTTCAATGGCCGGCTCGTCGAGGCGATAACGGGTCGGATAAGGCGAGGCGGCCGGAGCCTTTACCTCGGGCGTGGCGATCAGCAAGCGCGCCTTCTTCACCGCCAGCGAAGCCTGAACCGGGCCGATGTAGCGTTCCAGCAGATCACCAGCGGCACGTGGCAAGTGCTTGACCATCGCTGCGGCTACCACTTGTGCGCCAAGTGCCAGTTGACCTTGCAGGCGAATCAGTTGCTCTTCCAGCAGCGCGAGGGTTTTCGGTACACGGATCAGTACGCGGTCGAATGGCCCGATCAACGGCTCATTGGCGGGAATGCCATGCAGAGCATCGAACGCCTGCCCATTGCGTAACAGGTTTTTTTCCAGGCCCTGAAACGCCAGGAATGAGTCGCCGCTGGTGCTGATTTGCACTTTGCCCAAGAGGCTGACGGCCAGCGCGCCGAAACTGTCGTTGAGCACCAGAACCCGTGTCTCGACCGGCAGATTCTGTTCAGCCAGATGATTGAGCAGGTATTCGTCGGCTGCATCGAAGGCTTGCAGCGGTTCGTTCTGCTGTTCGGGCTGGCGGATCAGATCAAGCTGGGCGAAGGGCGTATCGAGCAAAGGCATGGGGCGGGGACTCTGGGTAATCAACGGGTGTCCCGCGGCCCAGGGTATCGTGCGGCGGAACCGTCCGAGTGGACAGCGGCGCGAAGATACGCGTCATCACTCAGGAAGGTCGCAAATGGTACTTTTTTTTCGGCTGCTTTACTTGCTTGTTTTCGAGGCTGTCGACTAGATGATCCCTGCCTTGGCGGCGGCGATGACGGCGGAGATCTTGTTACAGACGTTCATTTTCACGATCACGTTTTGCACGTGATAGTTCACGGTGCGCTCACTCAGGCTGAGGATTCTCGCAGTCTCATACGCCGTCTTGCCGGAAGCACAGAGCTTGAGCACTTCCACCTCCCGCGTAGACAGCCGAGGCGGCCGGGCTTTCTCAGGTCGTGAAGGAAGCGTACGGGCGAACAATTCGCTCAGATGGCTTGTGACGTAGAACATGTAGCCAAAGTGTTCGTACAACTCGATCGACGTGATCGGGCTGTGAGTCCGGGCCAGACTGAGAATACTGCACAGACCGCTTTCTTCGTGATGAAAGGATTGCGACCAGCCGTGCTCCAGTCCCTGTTCTTTTAATGACTCCCACAATTTTGGTGTTTTTGAGAATAGTTCTTTGCTCCATGTAATGGGCAGCATTGAATGATTGCAGTGTGCTACTACCGGATCAAATTCGTAGTGTTTTTCTTCTTCATATTGCTTATTCCAGGATTGAGGATAGTTGTTGATGCGCAAGGGCTTTGGCAGTGTGTTCCGATCAGGTGACGTGACTGAAATACCGCAGAACTGGAAGCCTATGTTTTTGGCAAATGTCAGCAGAATCGGGTAAGCAGTGTCGACTCTCGTGGCGAATGTCAGCTGCTTTATCTGCGACTCCTTCCAAATTTCCATTTGAATATTCTCCGAGATTTTCCGCAGGGGTGCGATCTTGGATCCAAGAGTCATGCACGAAAACGAGTGTAGGACGTTTCCTATACAAGTGTTTGGAATTTTTTGCTCTTAGATAGGAGGAAATTAGTCGTTTGTGATTAGCCGCATATGTTTATTAGATTGACTCCGTAATTTGATATTGGGGAAGTGTCAATTAGCTAGTACCTATTTGCATAACTTTCTCATCAGGACGTGGAATATAATTTAATCCACTACAAACCGTAGGTTTTTTATTGAGCGCCTGTGCGTGACACTATGGCTATAGCCGAGGGAGTTATCGATGACCGCCAGCGCAGAAAAATTCAGTCGCCAGACCTTGCTTGATGTACAGCCGCTGACACCGAGCCTGTTCACGTTGCGTACGACCCGAGACGCAGGTTTCCGTTTTCGCGCCGGGCAGTTTGCCAGGCTGGGAGTGACCAAGGATGACGGCACTACGGTATGGCGGGCCTATTCCATGGTGTCCTCGCCGTTCGATGAGTTCCTTGAGTTCTTTTCCATCGTGGTGCCCGGCGGGGAGTTCACCAGTGAGCTGAGCCGGCTCAAGGCGGGCGATACATTGCTGGTGGACCGCCAGGCCTTCGGCTATCTGACGCTGGACCGGTTCGTTGATGGCCGGGACCTCTGGCTGTTATCCACAGGCACCGGTGTGGCGCCGTTTCTGTCGATCCTGCAGGACTTTGAAGTGTGGGAGAAATTCGAACGGATCATCCTCGTCTATAGCGTGCGGGAGGCGCGGGAACTGGCCTATCAACAGCTGATCGCCGAACTCATGCAGCGTGACTACCTGGCCGAGTACGCTCACAAGTTCCAGTTCATCCCCGTGGTGACGCGCGAGTCACATGCCGGTGCCCTGAACGGGCGCATTACCACCCTTGTCGAAAACGGCGAGCTGGAGCAGGCAGCAGGTGTGGCGCTTGATCCGGCCCATTCGCGGGTCATGCTGTGCGGCAATCCGCAGATGATCGACGACACCCGGGCGCTGCTCAAGCAGCGGGGCATGAGCCTCAGCCTGACGCGGCGGCCAGGGCAGGTGGCGGTGGAAAACTACTGGTAAGGAAACGGCGCCCTCAGGCGCCGTTTCAGTCTTCAGGACCGGTTGTTCTGGGCCTTGAGCAGATCGCGGATCTCACCCAGCAGTTCTTCTTCCTTGGTTGGCACCGGCGGCAAGGTCGGAGCGACGGCTTCTTCGCGTTTCAAGCGGTTGATGGCTTTGACGCCCATGAAAATCGCGAAGGCGACGATGATGAAGTCCAGGATGCTCTGGATGAACTTGCCGTAAGCCATCACGACCGCAGGGGCGCTGCCCTCGGCGGCTTTCAGGGTTATCGCCAGGTCACTGAAGTCCACCCCGCCGATCAGCAGGCCGATTGGCGGCATGATCACATCACCGACAAACGACGAAACGATTTTGCCGAAGGCCGCACCGATGATGATACCGACGGCCATGTCGACCACATTGCCTTTGACCGCGAAGGCCTTGAACTCGCTGAGCACGCCCATAGTTATTTCCTTGTTACAGATGAGTTTGGTGTACGCAGTGTAAATCAGCAAAACGCGTCCTGCGCGAAACACCTTCTTACATTGCTCGCTTTTATCGACACATCAATTCGCGATTAGTTTGCAAAGTGCCACTAATCGCGCGCGAATTACTCCGTAAGACCCTGATCGAGAAGCTATTTTTCTCAATCGCAGGCGTGTGGATTTTCTATTTATGTTCGCCGTCATGACTCTCTAGCCTCTGTTTGGCGCACCTGGATGCGCCTCAAACAACAGAGGAACCTGAAATGAATTCCATGCTTGCCTCAGGGGGATTTCCCCTCCGCCGCACCGTCGGCGTATTGGCTGCCAGCCTGCTGACCTTTTCCGTAAGCGCCGCGCCCCTGACTCGGGACAACGGTGCAGCGGTGGGCGACAACCAGAACTCGCAGACCGCCGGTGCCAACGGCCCGGTGCTGTTGCAGGACGTGCAACTGATCCAGAAACTGCAGCGCTTCGATCGCGAGCGTATTCCCGAGCGCGTAGTGCATGCCCGGGGCACCGGTGCTCATGGCACGTTCACCGCGACCAACGACTTGAGCGACCTGAGCAAGGCCAAGGTGTTTACCGCCGGCCAGGTCACACCGGTGTTCGTGCGTTTTTCGGCGGTGGTGCACGGCAACCATTCTCCGGAAACGTTGCGCGATCCACGGGGTTTTGCGACCAAGTTCTACACCGCTGACGGTAACTGGGATCTGGTCGGTAACAACTTCCCGACATTCTTCATCCGTGATGCGATCAAGTTTCCGGACATGGTGCATGCCTTCAAGCCAGACCCGCGCACCAATCTGGATGATGATTCCCGCCGCTTCGACTTCTTCTCCCATGTACCTGAAGCCACTCGTACATTGACCGAGCTGTATTCCAACTCAGGGACACCGGCCAGTTATCGTGAAATGGACGGCAACAGTGTGCATGCCTACAAGTTGATCAACGACAAGGGGGAAGTACACTACGTCAAGTTTCACTGGAAAAGTTTGCAGAGGGTCAAGAATCTCGATCCTGAACAAGTCGTGAAAGTTCAGGGGCGCGACTACAGTCATATGACAAATGACTTGGTGGCGAATATCGAAAAGGGTAACTTTCCGAAGTGGGACTTGTACATTCAGGTCCTGAAATCGCAAGACTTGTCCAAGTTTGATTTCGATCCTCTTGATGCAACCAAGATCTGGCCCGGTATTCCGGAGCGAAAAGTTGGACAAATGGTCTTGAACCGTAATCCTTCGAATGTCTTCCAGGAAACTGAACAAGTGGCCATGGCACCCTCGAATGTTGTGCCGGGAATCGAGCCATCTGAAGATCGTCTGCTGCAAGGCCGGATATTTGCCTATGCCGACACCCAGATGTATCGCCTTGGTGCCAATGCCCTGCAATTGCCGATCAATGCTGCGAAAGTGGCGGTCAACAATGGCAATCAGGACGGCGCGATGAATGCCGGCGCAAGCCATTCGGGTGTCAACTACCAGCCTAGCCGCCTGCAACCGCGTGAAGAAACCCAAAGCGCACGTTCTAGCCAGACCGCCCTGCAGGGCAGCACACAACAGGCGAAGATCCAGCGCGAACAGAACTTCAGGCAGGCCGGTGATCTGTACCGTTCGTTCAGCAAGAAGGAACGCCAGGATCTGATCGAGAGCTTCGGCGGTTCGCTGGCGAGCACCGATGACGAGAGCAAGCACATCATGCTGTCCTTCCTCTACAAGGCCGATCCGGAATATGGCGCCGGGGTGACCAAAGTGGCCAAAGGTGACCTGGATCGGGTCAAGGCTCTGGCGACCAAGCTGGTCGATTGACAGCGACCCTTTCAAACCCCGGCAATCGCCGGGGTTTGATCGACAACAGTGCCGCGCGTCTGGCCAGCGGGGAAATCCGCACCGGCGCGCCGCGCTGATCGGTGAAGGCTGCGTTATCATCGCGGTTTTTGCCGGGGGTTCAGATGGCCAAGGCCAAGCGCATGTACGGCTGCACCGAGTGCGGCGCAACCTTTCCCAAGTGGGCCGGGCAGTGCGGCGAATGCGGCGCCTGGAACACCCTGACCGAAACGATGATCGAGAGCGGCGGTGCTGCGGCACCGGCCGGACGCACTGGTTGGGCCGGGCAGCAAGCTCAGATCAAGACGCTGGCCGAGGTCAGCATTGAGGAAATCCCGCGTTTCTCCACCGCATCCGGCGAACTCGACCGAGTGCTTGGCGGTGGTCTGGTGGACGGTTCGGTGGTGCTGATCGGCGGTGATCCGGGTATCGGCAAGTCGACGATTCTGCTGCAGACCCTGTGCAACCTCGCCAAGAGCATGCCGGCGCTGTACGTCACCGGCGAGGAATCCCAGCAGCAAGTCGCCATGCGTGCACGTCGACTTGGGCTGCCGCAGGATCAACTGCGGGTCATGACCGAAACCTGCATCGAAACCATCATCGCCACCGCCCGTCAGGAAAAACCCAAGGTGATGGTGATCGACTCGATCCAGACGATCTTCACCGAACAACTGCAATCGGCACCGGGCGGCGTGTCCCAGGTACGCGAAAGTGCGGCATTGCTGGTGCGCTACGCCAAGCAAAGCGGCACGGCGATTTTCCTGGTTGGCCACGTGACCAAGGAAGGCGCACTGGCCGGCCCGCGCGTTCTGGAACATATGGTCGACACCGTTCTTTATTTTGAAGGCGAGTCCGATGGCCGGTTGCGACTGCTGCGGGCAGTGAAAAACCGTTTCGGTGCCGTCAATGAGCTGGGCGTGTTCGGCATGACCGACAAGGGCCTGAAAGAAGTCTCCAACCCTTCGGCGATTTTTCTCACACGCGCGCAGGAAGAAGTCCCGGGCAGCGTGGTGATGGCAACGTGGGAAGGCACCCGGCCGATGCTGGTTGAGGTCCAGGCGCTGGTGGATGACAGTCACCTGGCCAACCCGCGTCGGGTCACGCTGGGTCTGGATCAGAACCGTCTGGCGATGTTGCTGGCGGTGTTGCATCGCCATGGCGGCATTCCGACCCACGATCAGGACGTGTTCCTCAACGTGGTCGGCGGGGTGAAGGTGCTGGAAACCGCGTCCGACCTGGCATTGATGGCTGCCGTCATGTCGAGCCTGCGCAATCGGCCGTTGCCTCATGACTTGCTGGTGTTCGGTGAAGTCGGCCTGTCCGGCGAAGTACGCCCGGTGCCGAGCGGTCAGGAGCGTTTGAAAGAAGCCGCCAAGCACGGCTTCAAGCGCGCGATCGTGCCCAAGGGCAACGCGCCAAAAGAAGCGCCGGCAGGGTTGCAGATCATTGCGGTGACGCGTCTGGAGCAGGCGCTGGATTCACTCTTCGAGTAATCAGAGTTCCATCAATGCCCCAAGCTCCCGTTCGAGCTCGGCCTCATCCCCGAGGTTGAGTTCGATCAGGCGGCGCAGGCGCTGGATCGATTCCAGGCTGATGTGCCGGCACTGGAAGCCCAGTTGGCCGTGATCGTCGTGCGCCAGTTGCACGTCCATCTGGATGTCGGTGTCGTCGCTCAGGTGAATGTCGACGTTGAAGTCCTGCGTTTCATCTCCCAGCCACGGCTCCGGCCGTTCGATCAACAGCCCCTTGAGCGACAGGTCGATCAGCTTCACCGGCCAGATGTACTCGCCCTGGCTCAATTCGGTTCTGGCGTCGAACGCGATACGTTTGAAGCGGCGACGCTCGGACGGGTGCTCGCTCATGGCGCGATCCTCTTGACGGTACGCTGACTATAGACCCGCCACGTTAAACGCTGCCAGTCGGGCAGGGCGTCAGACCAATGTCGGGTATGGTCTTTGCCGCCAACAGCGCTAAACTCGAGGTGGCTGTCTTTCTTGTCCACCCTGGCTGGAATAATAAAATGAAAAATAATAATAGCCCGCTGCGCCACTTACCCTGGCTAGTGCTGGCAATCGTAGGAGCGTGCGCCCTGGGCGTAGTGGCATTGCGCCGAGGCGAGGCGATCAACGCCTTGTGGATCGTGGTCGCCGCCGTGGCCATTTATCTGGTTGCGTACCGTTACTACAGCCTGTTCATCGCAAACAATGTGATGCAACTCGATCCACGCCGGGCCACCCCCGCCGTGCTCAACAACGACGGTCTGGACTACGTTCCGACCAACAAACACATTCTCTTCGGACACCACTTCGCGGCCATCGCCGGCGCGGGACCACTGGTCGGCCCGGTACTGGCGGCGCAGATGGGTTACCTGCCCGGCACGCTGTGGCTGATCGCCGGCGTGGTGCTGGCGGGTGCGGTGCAGGACTTCATGGTCCTGTTCATGTCCACCCGTCGCAACGGCCGTTCCCTGGGCGACATGGTGCGTGAAGAAATGGGTCGCATCCCCGGCACCATCGCGCTGTTCGGCTGCTTCCTGATCATGATCATCATCCTCGCGGTGCTGGCGCTGATCGTCGTCAAAGCCCTGGCCGAAAGTCCGTGGGGCATCTTCACCGTGATGGCGACCATCCCGATCGCGATGTTCATGGGCATCTACATGCGCTACATCCGCCCGGGCCGCATCGGCGAGATCTCGGTGATCGGCGTGATTCTGCTGCTCGGTTCGATCTGGCTCGGTGGCCAGATTGCCGCTGACCCGGTGTGGGCCAAGGCCTTCAGCTTCACCGGCGTGCAAATCACCTGGATGCTGATCGGTTACGGTTTTGTCGCGGCCGTACTGCCGGTCTGGCTGATTCTCGCCCCGCGCGACTATCTGTCCACGTTCCTGAAGATCGGTACCATCATCGCCCTGGCGATCGGCATCCTGGTCACCATGCCCGAGCTGAAAATGCCGGCGCTGACCCAGTTCGTCGACGGCACCGGCCCGGTATGGAAGGGCGGTCTGTTCCCGTTCCTGTTCATCACCATCGCTTGCGGTGCGGTATCGGGCTTCCACGCGCTGATCTCGTCCGGCACCACGCCGAAACTGCTGGATAACGAAACCAACGCCCGCTACATCGGTTACGGCGGCATGCTGATGGAATCGTTCGTGGCGATCATGGCCATGGTTGCCGCTTCGGTGATCGAGCCGGGCGTGTACTTCGCCATGAACAGCCCGGCCGCCGTGGTCGGCGGTGATGTGGTGGCGGTGGCGACTGCGGTCAGCAACTGGGGCTTTGCAATTACCCCGGATGCGCTGCAAGCCGTGGCCCATGACATCGGCGAAACCACCATCCTGGCCCGTGCCGGTGGTGCACCGACCCTGGCGGTCGGTATCGCGCAGATCCTGCACAGTGTCCTGCCGGGTGAAAACACCATGGCGTTCTGGTACCACTTCGCGATCCTGTTCGAAGCGCTGTTCATCCTGACCGCAGTGGACGCCGGCACCCGTGCCGGGCGCTTCATGCTGCAGGATCTGCTCGGTTCCTTCGTGCCGGCGTTGCAGCGTACCGAATCCTGGACCGCCAACCTGATCGCCACCGCCGGTTGTGTGGCGATGTGGGGCTGGCTGCTGTATCAGGGCGTGATCGATCCGCTGGGTGGCATCAACACCTTGTGGCCGCTGTTCGGTATCTCCAACCAGATGCTGGCCGGTATCGCGCTGATGCTCGGCACCGTGGTCCTGATCAAGATGAAGCGCCAGCGCTACATCTGGGTCACCCTGCTGCCGGCGGCCTGGCTGCTGATCTGCACCACGACCGCAGGCTTCATCAAACTGTTCGACGCCAACCCGGCCGTGGGCTTCCTGTCGCTGGCCAAGAAGTACAGCGATGCACTGGCCGCAGGGCAAGTGATCGCACCGGCCAAGAGCGTCGAACAGATGCAGCACGTGATCTTCAACGCTTACACCAACGCAACGCTGACCGCGCTGTTCCTGTTCGTGGTATTCAGCATCCTGTTCTATGCGCTCAAGGTCGGTATCGCCGCCTGGGGCAAAAAAGAGCGTACGGATAAAGAATCGCCATTCCAGGCCCTGCCGGACGCGTAACCAGAGGATTGCACCATGTTCAATGACCTGAGTCGCCTCGGTAAATACCTCGGTCAGGCCGCGCGCCTGATGGTCGGCATGCCCGACTACGACACGTACGTCGAGCATATGCAAACCAAACACCCGGACAAACCGGTGATGAGCTACGAGATGTTCTTTCGCGAACGTCAGGAAGCCCGTTACGGTGGCAAGGGTGGGCCGAAGTGCTGTTGAGCCGCTGATCGCGGTTCACCAGACGTGAGGTGGGAGCAGGTCTTTCGGCCTGCTCCCATTTTTATTTGTGCAATTGAAGGAGATCGAGTTTGTCTTCTCCCATCCCGGTCACGGTGCTCAGCGGTTTCCTCGGCGCCGGCAAGACCACTTTGCTGCGTCATCTGTTGAAAGCCGAACACGGCCTGAAAATCGCCGTGATCGAAAACGAATTCAGCGACGCCGGCATCGACACCCAATTGCTGGGCGACGAGCCGGTGCAAGTCATGACCCTGGCCAACGGCTGCGTCTGCTGCACCATCCACACCGACCTGACCAAAGCCCTGTACCTGTTGCTAGAACGCCTGGACAGCGGTGAAATCGCTTTCGATCGGCTGGTCATCGAGTGCACCGGCCTGGCCGATCCGGCCCCGGTGGCGCAGACGTTTTTCATCGACGAAGAACTGCGCGAGCGTTACCTGCTCGACGGCATCATTACCCTCGTCGACGCGGCCCACGCCGAGTTGCACCTGACCCAGACCATCGCCCAGGCGCAGATCGGTTTCGCCGACCGCTTGCTGGTGAGCAAGACCGATCTGGTGGACGAGGCCGCGTTCTCCGCGCTCAGCGAACGCCTGACCCGCATCAACCGCCGCGCGCCGATTCGTGTGGTTGAACACGGCAATATCGATCTGGCTGAATTGCTCGATGTGCGAGGTTTCAACCTGAATGCCGATCTGGGCGGCGGGGTGAGTCTGCGCCCGGTTAGCAAGGCTCCGTCCATCGACCGGATTTCCAGTCTGGTGCTGCGTACCGATCAGCCGCTGGATATCGATCAGCTCAGCGAATTCATGAGTGAGTTGCTGGAAGAGCACGGCAAGCAATTGCTGCGCTACAAAGGCGTGCTGAACATTGCGGGCGAGGATCGGCGCCTGGTGTTTCAGGGCGTGCTGAAGCTTTACGGCTTCGACTGGGACACCGAGTGGGCCGAGGGCGAGGCGCGGGAAAGCGTGATCGTGTTTATCGCCGATGACTTGCCGGAAGAGAAGATCCGGGCGGGGTTTGCCAGGGTGGCGGCGAACTGAGTCCGCCGCTGTCTCAATGCGTGGAACCGCTGAGAATCGTCTGCTCCAGAAGATCCAGATGACGGTTCATCAGCGACACGGCCTCGACGGCGTCATCACGCTCGATCGCCTCGACGATCCGGGCGTGATCCTGCCAGCCGCAACAGCTGTGCGTGGTTTCAGTGCATCGCGCAATCGCCAGTGAGGTCAGCGGCACCAACGTGCCGAGAAAATGCGCCAACGGTGCATTCCCCGCCATTTTCGCCAACTGCAAATGAAACTCCCCGGACAGACGAATTGCCGCACCGCGTCGGTCTTTATCCACAGCCTGGCGCTCACGCTCGATCAGGGCGCGCAGGCGTTTCAGATCTTCAGCCTGCGCATGCTGACAAGCCAGCCGCACCAGCGTGTTCTCGGCCAGACGCCGGGCGTGCAAGGCCTGACGCGTCTGTTCGACGTCCGGCGCGGCAACGCGCGGTCGATGGTTGGCCCGCAGCACGATGATCTGCTCATGGGACAGTTGGGTCAGCACCCGGCGCACATCGGCGCGGCTGACACCGAACATGTGCTTCAGGCTCTCCTCGGTAAAGCGGCTGGCGGCATCGAGGCGCTGTTCGAGGATCGCGTCGAACAGTCGCGGATACAGATCCTCTACCGGCGCCTGCAGGCGGGAGAAGGGCAGGGCCGCCGAGGTCTGGCGAGGGTGCGACGGCGTGGCAAGACTGTTCATGGCCGGTCTCCAGTGTGAGGCGTTTCAGGTGTTCAGGTTGTCATCCGGAATGTTCAGTTCGATGCCCATGCGCTGGCCTTCACGCAGGATGTGTCGACGCATTTCGGCACTGGCCTGAGCGCTGTTCTTGCTGCGGATCGCGCGCACCACGGCTTCGTTTTCCTCAAGGCGTTCGGCCAGATGCTCCGGCGAATTGCGCAGCACTTCGGCGCTCTGCTTGAGGGCGTTGCTGGTCTGCTGCACCACGCTCTGGAAAATCGGGTTCGAGGTCAGGGTGAACAGTTCTTCGTGGAAGGCGATATAGGCGCTGACCCCGGCCTCGCTGTCACCCGCTTCGAGGGCTTCGCGCATGTCCATCAAGGTCAGGCGCAGTTGCCCGACTTCCTTGCTGCTGATCGACTGTGCCACCAGACCAACGATGAATGGCTCGAGGGTGTAGCGCAGTTGCAGCACGTCTTCGAGGCTGGCACCGGCCACGGCGCTGTCGTGGTTTTGGTTGTCGCTGGCCTGGGCGTCGAGCACCACCACGCCTTTGCCCGGCATCGAACGCACCAGACCGAGGGTTTCCAGCACGATCACCGCTTCACGCAGGCTCGGACGGCTGATGCCCAGTTGTTCGGCCAGTTCGCGCTGGCCCGGCAGCATCTCGCCGGAGCGCCACTGGCCACGGGCGAGGGCGGCCCGAAGTTTTTCTACCACTGAGTTGACGACGGTTGATGTAGTAATCACGTGTTCGCTCCATGCGCCGTGCCTGCATTTGCGCAGGCACGGCGGTCATTCAGAATTCTTTGGCCGCTGCTTGAGCGGCCGTTTTTCTCGGCTGAAAGTTATAGCCCTGCTCGCCGTTGAGCACCTTGTTCGCCCGCTGCACGTCGATGTCCTTTTCCCAGCGGGCGATGGCCACGGTGGCGACGCAGTTGCCAATCAGATTGGTCAGCGCCCGGCCGATGCCCATGAACCAGTCCACCGCCAGCACCAGCACCAGACCGACTACCGGAATTGCCGGGATCGCAGTCAGCGTGGCCGCCAGAATCACCAGCGCCGAGCCCGGAATGCCGTGGGCGCCTTTGGAGGTAATCAGCGACACCAGCAGAATCGTCAGCAGATCGGTCATGGCCAGCGGCGTGCCGGTGGCGTTGGCGATGAACACGATGGCCAGAGTCAGGTAGATCGAAAAGCCGTCGAGGTTGAACGAGTAACCGGTCGGAATCACCAGCCCGACGGTGGAGCTGCCGATGCCCAGATGTTCCAGCTTGCGCATGATCTGCGGCAGCACGGCGTCGGAGGAGGCGGTGCCCATGACGATCAGCAGTTCTTCGCGCAGGTACTTGAGCAGCGGCCACATACGCAGGCCGGAGGCACGCATCACCAGACCCAGAATCACGCTGACGAAAGCGATGCACGTCAGATAAAACAGGCCGACCAGACTGCCCAGGTGTTGCAGCGAATCGAGGCCATATTTGCTGGTGGTGAAGGCGATGGCGCCGAACACACCGATCGGTGCCAGACGCACGATCATGCCCATGATGCGGAAGATCACATGGCTCAGCTCGTTGATCAGCCGCGAGATCCCGGAAGCCGCTTCGCCCACCAGATTCAACGCGCTGCCGAACAGCACCGAGAACAACAGCACCTGGAGGATGTTGTTGTCGGCAAAGGCGCCAAGTACCGAGGTCGGGATCAGGTCCATCAGGAACTGGGTGGTGGTGTGCATGTGCTGGCCGCGTTCGGCGATGTCGCCCATGTCGGCGGCGGACAGCTGCTCCAGATGGATGTTGGCGCCGCTGCCGATCCCGGTGCTGAAGGCGAACACCAGACCGATCACCAGGGCGATGGTGGTCAGCACTTCGAAGTAGATCACCGACTTGAGGCCGATGCGTCCGACCTTCTTCAGGTCGCCGGCGCCGCTGATGCCGCTGACCACCACGCAGAACACAATCAGGCCGATAAGCATCTTGATCAGTTTGATGAAACCGTCGCCGAGCGGTTTGAGCTGGGCCGAGTATTCAGGAAGGGTCAGCCCGCAGACGATGCCGAGCACCAGTCCGAGAACCACTTGGAGGAAGATTGAACGCGAGCACCATCTGAGCATGGGAGGAATCCTGGTCGGTGTCCTGGCTGCCGTGCGCGGGGCGCATCAGATTCAGGACTTAATTATTGTGGTCTTACCGGTATGTCCAGTGCGGGTGCAGTCTAGGCGCTGTTTTTTACGGATCGCAAGTGAAAAATGACGAATTGGCATGACCGGTCTGACCAGTTGGGCGCAATGCCCCGACCTTGAGCCATTCGCAGTCCGAAACTTTTTTACGGGCGAAAAAAAACCGGCCATCACTGGCCGGTTTTTCATGCTGCGGTTTTAACGTCGCAATTAAGCGCCGTATACCGGCAGTTTCTTGCAGATGGCTTTGACTTTCTCACGAACGGCGTCGATCACCGCTTCGTTGTTCAGGTCAGCCAGGATGTCGCAGATCCAGCCGGCCAGCTCTTTGCACTCTGCTTCCTTGAAGCCGCGAGTGGTCACAGCCGGAGTACCGAAGCGCAGGCCGGAGGTGACGAACGGGGAGCGTGGGTCGTTTGGCACGGAGTTCTTGTTCACGGTGATGAACGCTTTGCCCAGAGCGGCATCGGCGTCTTTACCGGAGATTTCCTGCTTGATCAGTGACAGCAGGAACAGGTGGTTTTCAGTACCGCCCGAAACCACGTCGAAACCGCGCTCGATGAACACGCCGGCCATGGCCTGGGCGTTTTTCACCACTTGTTGCTGGTAAGCCTTGAACTCAGGCTGCAGTGCTTCCTTGAAGCAGATCGCTTTGGCGGCGATCACGTGCTCCAGCGGGCCACCCTGGGCGCCCGGGAATACCGCGGAGTTCAGCTTCTTCTCGATGTCGGCGTTGGCCTTGGCCAGGATCAGGCCACCACGTGGACCGCGCAGGGTCTTGTGAGTGGTGGTGGTCACGACGTCAGCGAATGGAACCGGGTTCGGGTAGACGCCAGCGGCGACCAGACCGGCCACGTGAGCCATGTCGACGAACAGGTAGGCGCCAACTTTGTCGGCGATGGCGCGGAAGCGTGGGAAGTCGAGGATCTGCGAGTAGGCAGAGAAACCGGCCACGATCATTTTCGGCTTGTGCTCAACCGCCAGGCGCTCGACTTCGTCGTAGTCGATCAGGCCGTTGGCGTCGATGCCGTACTGGATGGCGTTGTACAGCTTGCCGGAGGAGGAAACGCTGGCGCCGTGGGTCAGGTGACCGCCGTGAGCCAGGCTCATGCCCAGGATGGTGTCACCGGCCGACAGCAGGGCCAGGTAGACAGCGGCGTTGGCCTGGGAGCCGGCGTGCGGCTGAACGTTGGCGTAGTCGGCGCCGAACAGTTCCTTGGCGCGGTCGATGGCCAGTTGCTCGACAACGTCGACGTACTCGCAACCACCGTAGTAGCGCTTGCCCGGGTAGCCTTCGGCGTACTTGTTGGTCAGTACCGAGCCTTGAGCTTCCATCACCGCTGGGCTGGTGTAGTTCTCCGAAGCGATCAGCTCGATGTGTTCTTCCTGGCGCTGGGCTTCTTGCTCCATGGCGGCAAAAAGATCGGCGTCGTACTTGGCAATAGTCAAATCACGGCTGAACATGGCGGTCCTCAAGGATCGGGGGCAGAAAAGGGGGGCATTCTAACCCAACGGGTTTTGGATGGCATATGAAACGACATCATGTCGCAGACAAGTGGCGTTCATGACCAGATATGTGGCGTCCGTGCCGGCCTTTTCCTGGCCAGCCGGTTCGCACAATAGCCGGGTTGGCGGCAGGATTCCGTGATCGATATCAATCCCTGCTCGCGAAGGCCGCCCCGCCGATTTTCAGTCGAACATGAACAGCGCGTCATTGCTGAACTGCGCTTCGAAGCGGGTGGCCGGCATCGGTCGCCCGAACAGATAACCCTGAACCTCGTCGCAACCGTGCTCGCGCAGGAAGTCCAGCTGTTCATGGGTTTCCACACCTTCGGCGATTACCGCCAGATTGAGGCTGTGGGCCATGGCGATGATCGCCCGGGCAATCTGCGCGTCCTGCTCGCCGGACGGCAGGCCGTCGACGAAGGTGCGGTCGATCTTCAGCACGTCGATCGGGAATTGCTTGAGGTAGTTCAGCGACGAGTAACCGGTGCCGAAGTCGTCGACCGCGATGCTCAGGCCGAGGTTCTTCAGGCCGGCAAGGATCTGCATCGCCTCGCTGACTTCGCGCATCAGGATACTTTCGGTCAGCTCCAGCTCCAGGCACGCCGGCGGCAGGCCGGTTTCCTTGAGAATGGTGGCGATCCGCGTGCCGAGCTGGCCGTCGGAGAACTGCCGGGCGGAAATGTTCACCGAGACCTTCGGCACGCGCACACGGCTCTGGTGCCAGGTCTTGAGCTGACGACAGGCCTCGCTGATGACCCAGTCGCCGACGTCCACCACCAGCCCGAGTTCTTCGAGCACCGGGATGAAGTCCCCCGGCGGCACCAGCCCGCGACGCGGATGACGCCAGCGCAGCAGGGCTTCGGCGCCGGTCAGGCGTTTGCCGTCGCCGCTGAACTGCGGCTGGTAATACAGCACGAATTCGTTCTGCTCGAGGGCGTGGCGCAGGTCGCTTTCCAGCTCCAGGCGCTCCAGCGCACTGGCGTTCATGTCGGCCTGATAGAACTGGAAGTTGTTCTTGCCGCGCTCCTTGGCGTGGTACATCGCGGTGTCGGCGTTCTTCATCAACTGGCTGAGTTCGTTGCCGTCCTGCGGGCTCAGGGCGATGCCGATACTGGCGGTGACGAAGAACTCGCGACCCTCCAGCACGAATGGTCGCACCAGGCTGCCAAGAATCTGCTCGGCCACATGGATCGCACGGTTCAGCGCCATCTCGCGGCTGGAACGGTGTTGCAGAAGCAAAGTGAATTCGTCGCCGCCCATCCGCGCCACGGTGTCGTCATCGTCGACGCAGGCCAGCAGCCGGGTGGCCATGTCCTTGAGCATGCGATCGCCGGCGGCGTGGCCGAGGGAGTCGTTGATCGGTTTGAACCGGTCGAGGTCGAGGAACATCAGCACCACCCACGATTTCTGCCGGTCGGCCGATTGCAGCGCGGTATGCAGGCGATCCTGGAACAGCGTGCGGTTCGGCAGGTGGGTCAGTGCGTCGTAGTAGGCGAGGCGGTGAATCCGTTGTTCGCTGGCCTTGCGCTCGCTGATGTCGCTGAAGAAGCACACGTAGCTGGCGAGGTCGCCTTCATCGTCGAGCACCGCCGTGATGCCGACCCACGCCGGGTAATGCTCGCCGTTGCGGCGCTTGAGCCAGACTTCGCCTTCCCAGGTGCTGTGCTGATGCAATTGCTTGAGCACGTAGCGCAGGTGCGCGTCCTGTTGTTCGTCGACGGTGAGCATGTTCGGTAGCTGGTCGAGCACTTCGCTCACCGCGTAGCCGCTGACGCGACTGAACGCTTCGTTGGCCTGAACGATGTAACCGGCCGGGTCGGTGATCAGGATCGCCGAAGTCGAATGCTCGAATACCGTGGCCGCCATGCGCAGGTCTTTCTCGGCGCGGCGTTGCTGGCTGATGTCGCGACCGACCCCGAGCACGCCTTCGAAGGCACCGTGCTCGTCCCACACCAGCACCAAGCGCAATTCGATCGGGATCTTGCGACCGTCGGCGCGCAGGCAGTCGAACAGGAACATCTGGGTCTGCACCTGACTGCGCAGGATTGCCAGTTGCTCGGGCTTGTCCAGGGCTTTGCTGACCCGGTCCATCAGGTGATAGATGCCGTTCAGTTGCTGCGGGTTGGCGATGGTCGATTGCCAGCCGTTCTGGAAAATCCATTCGGCGTCGTAGCCCAGCACCGCTTGCACCGACGGGCTGACGTAATTGAGCGAGAGCTTGCTGTCGGTGGAGAAGATTACGTCACTGATACTTTCGGCGAGCATCCGGTAGCGCTGTTCACTGTCGCGCAGGGATTCGCTGGCCTCGATCTGCTCGGTGATGTCCTTGGCCACGCCGATGATCCGCGTCACCTGATCGTGCTTGTCCCGGGCCAGCGCCTGTTCGCGGATATCGAAACGCCGCCACTTGCCGTCGCGATGACGGAAGCGCAATTGGCATTGCAGCAACTGGCTGTAACCTGCGTGACGCTGCATCTGCCGCGAGCGGTGGTAATAGTCGGCGTCTTCCGGATGCAGGAGGATTTCCCAGAAGTACTCGCCCATCTGGTGCAGTTCGCTGCGGTTGTAACCGAGGGTCTGGCCCAGGTGGTGGTTGCTGAAGATCATCCGCTGGCTGATCACATCCTGCACGTACAGATGATCCGGCACGGTACGCACCACGTCCGACCAAAAGCCTTCGCGCTCCAGCAGCGACAGTTCGATCAGCTTGCGGCTGGTGATGTCGTTGATGCTCAGGATCACGGCTTTGTAGTCGTGTTGCTCATGAGGCAGGCGCAGCACCAGCCACAGGTGCTGGTCGCGGCCGTTGATGTCCGGCAGTTTGATTTCCAGTTCCAGCTGCTTTTGTTGCTGGAGTACGGCGTCGAGCACTTGATTGCCGATGGCGCACTGGCTGTGCGGGTGACCGTCGATCAGCAACTGCCAGGCGTGGTCGCAGGAGTTGACGTTGAGCAGTTGCAGCGCCACCTGATTGACCTCGGTGACTCGCAGTTCCTGCAGCAATTGCTGGCGTTGCTGCGGCTGGTCGAGCCAGGCCTTGAGCTGGTCGCTGGTCTGGATCTGGGCCTTTTCGAAAACCTGTTTCAGTCCCGAAAGATCCAGCACACACAGGGCCACACCGGTGCCTTCGAAAATATCCTGATAACGGCGGCGTCCCTCATGCACCTGGCGCTGACGGCGGCGCATGTTCAGCAAAGCAATGAACGGCAGCAGGGACAGCGCCAGGCCCAGCAGGCATTTGCCGATGAACGCCGGCAGCAGCTCTTCGAGCACATGTTGCCGGTCGAACAGTCCGCGCAGTTGCCAGTCGCTGCTGCTCAGGGGCACGGTCAGCACGCTGTTGGCCAGATCTTCGGGTGTCAGGGTGCTGGCCTTGGTGGAAGGCAGGCCTTCGTCACGGCTGATGATCTGGTGATTGATGCGGTTTTCCACCAGCCACAGCGGGCGGATGCCGGTCTCGCCCTGTTTGGTCAGGGAGGCAAAGAAAGTCGGGGTCAGGCGCAGTGCCCAGTAGCCGCGCGTGCTGCCGCTGGCCTGATGCAGCAACAGATGCACCACCGAGCCGTCATCGGCGTTGCTGAAATAATGTGCCTGGGCGTGGCTGCGGCGTACCAGATCGCTGAGGTAGTCGGCGTCCTTGCTGTCGGTAGCGCTGTCGCTGAGGATTTTTCCCGACGGGCTGAGCAAGGCCATGCTCTGCAGGTCAGGCAGGGATTTCTGCAGCTTGCGCAACAGCGCCTGCTGTTCGTCGGCAGACTGCGGCTGTTCGACGATCGGTAGCAGATTGAGCGCGATCTGCGCATTCAGCGACATGTTCAGGCTGACTTGCGAAGCGAGATCGGCGGTGTAATCGATGGTGTACTGACGCTGGGTTTTCTGGGTTTCTCGCAGTTGATCGAGCAGTTGCCAAAACAGTAATGCGAGCAGCATCAGCACCAGCGTCGCCAGCGCGCCTTTCAATGTTCCGCGCAGGGACGAGCCGGGCGCCGGTTGGGTGCTGCTCACAGAGGCTGGCGGAGTGACATTGGACAAGCTGTAATCCTGCGGTTTGGCTGGACTGGCGCGACGTGCACTATAAGCCGGACGCCCAAAGGGCGGCTAGCATGCCTTGAGTTGTGGCGAAGTGCCAGCCCCGCTCGGCTGGACTGCCTTCTGTCATTCAGGTAGCTTTGCCGGTTACGCGGGAGCGTTCCAGCTCCTAGACTCAGACTTTTTCAGCGCGCACGCATTGATGGCCATCAAGTGGTCAAGTGAACGACGCGCATCGGTCTGGCCGGGCATCGCCTGCGCTCCAATCATTCATCTGTCACTGACCCAAGGTTCTCCATGGCTCAATACGTCTTCACCATGCATCGGCTGGGCAAAGTTGTTCCGCCGAAGCGGGAAATCCTGAAAAACATTTCTCTGTCCTTCTTCCCGGGCGCCAAGATCGGTGTACTCGGCCTCAACGGTTCGGGTAAGTCCACGCTGCTGAAAATCATGGCCGGCGTCGACACCGAATTCGAAGGCGAAGCGCGCCCGATGCCGGAACTGAACATCGGTTATCTGCCGCAAGAGCCGCAACTTGATCCGACCAAGACCGTGCGTGAAGTGGTCGAGGAAGCGGTCAGCGTGATCAAGGACGCGCAAGCGCGTCTGGATGAGGTCTACGCCGCCTACGCCGACCCGGACGCCGATTTCGACAAGCTGGCCGCCGAACAGGCCAAGCTCGAAGCGATCCTGCAGGCCAGCGACGGTCACAACCTGGAGCGTCAACTGGAAGTCGCCGCCGATGCGCTGCGTCTGCCGGCCTGGGACGCCAAAGTCGAACACCTGTCCGGTGGTGAAAAGCGTCGTGTGGCCCTGTGCCGTCTGCTGCTGTCCGCCCCGGACATGCTGCTGCTCGACGAACCGACCAACCACCTGGACGCCGACTCCGTTGCGTGGCTCGAACACTTCCTGCACGACTTCCCGGGCACTGTGGTAGCGATCACGCACGACCGTTACTTCCTGGACAACGTCGCTGGCTGGATTCTGGAACTCGACCGCGGCGCGGGCATTCCTTACGAGGGCAACTACTCGGGTTGGCTGGAAGCCAAGTCCGATCGTCTGGCCCAGGAATCCAAGCAGCAATCGGCTCACGAAAAAGCCATGAAGGAAGAACTGGAGTGGGTGCGCAAAGGCGCCAAGGCCCGCCAGTCGAAATCCAAGGCACGTCTGCAGCGCTTCGAAGAAATGCAGTCGCAGGAATTCCAGAAGCGTTCGGAAACCAACGAGATCTACATCCCGGCCGGTCCGCGCCTGGGTGACAAGGTCATCGAATTCAAGAACGTCACCAAGGGCTACGGCGATCGCGTGTTGATCGACAACCTGTCGTTCTCCATGCCCAAAGGCGCCATCGTCGGCGTGATCGGCGGTAACGGTGCCGGTAAGTCGACCCTGTTCCGCATGCTGATGGGCAAGGAAACCCCGGACTCGGGCAGCATCGAGATCGGCGAAACCGTGCAGCTGGCCTGCGTGGACCAGAGCCGCGAAGACCTGGACGGCAGCAAGACCGTGTTCCAGCAGATCTCCGACGGTTCCGACCAGATCCGCATCGGCAATTACGAGATCCCGTCGCGTACCTACGTCGGTCGCTTCAACTTCAAGGGCGGCGATCAGCAGAAGTTCGTCAAGGACCTGTCCGGCGGTGAGCGCGGTCGTCTGCATCTGGCGCTGACCCTGAAGGAGGGCGGCAACGTCCTGCTGCTCGACGAACCGTCCAACGACCTCGACGTCGAAACCCTGCGTTCCCTGGAAGAAGCCCTGCTGGACTTCCCGGGCGCCGCCATTGTGATCTCTCACGATCGGTGGTTCCTTGACCGCGTCGCGACGCACATCCTGGCGTACGAAGACGACTCGCAGGCTGTGTTCTTCGAAGGCAACTACACCGAGTACGAAGCCGATCGCAAAAAGCGCCTCGGCGAAGCAGCGGCCCAGCCACACCGGGTACGCCACAAGAAACTGGCCTGATTTCAGGTGGGTTGCATGAAAGAGCGGAGCCTTCGGGCTCCGCTTTTTTTTGCCTGCAATCCGCCGTGATTTATAGCGTGTGTACTATTTGTTTTCATAAATGCGACATTTTTGTCTGTTGCTGTGTACAGATCGTTTGTTACAGTCCGGCTCAATCTCTTCCAACGACAACAAATTTGCCGAGACTTTTCCCATGATCGAATCCGTCGAATCCTTCCTCGCCCGTCTGAAAAAACGCGATCCGGATCAACCCGAATTCCACCAGGCCGTCGAAGAAGTCCTGCGCAGCCTGTGGCCGTTTCTCGAAGCCAATCCGCACTATCTGACCTCGGGGATTCTGGAGCGCATCTGCGAGCCGGAGCGGGCGGTGGTGTTCCGGGTGTCGTGGGTCGACGATCAGGGCAAGGTCCAGGTCAATCGTGGTTTCCGCATCCAGATGAACAGCGCCATCGGCCCGTACAAGGGCGGTTTGCGCTTTCATCCCTCGGTGAATATGGGCGTGCTGAAATTCCTCGCCTTTGAACAGACCTTCAAGAACTCCCTGACTTCGTTGCCCATGGGCGGCGGCAAGGGTGGTTCGGACTTCGATCCGAAGGGCAAGAGCGACGCTGAAGTCATGCGTTTCTGCCAGGCGTTCATGAGTGAGCTGTACCGCCACATCGGCGCCGACGTGGACGTGCCGGCAGGTGATATCGGTGTCGGCGCACGGGAGATCGGTTTCCTGTTCGGTCAGTACAAACGCCTGAGCAACCAGTTCACCAGCGTACTGACCGGCAAGGGCATGACCTACGGCGGCAGCCTGATCCGTCCGGAAGCCACCGGTTTCGGTTGCGTGTATTTCGCCGAGGAAATGCTCAAGCGCCGTGAGCAGACTGTCGAAGGCAAGCGCGTGGCGATCTCCGGCTCCGGCAACGTTGCGCAATACGCGGCCCGCAAAGTGATGGATCTGGGTGGCAAGGTGATTTCCCTGTCCGATTCCGAAGGCACGCTGTATTGCGAGGCCGGCCTGAGCGAAGAGCAGTGGCTGGCGTTGCTGGAGCTGAAAAACGTCAAGCGTGGGCGGATCAGCGAGTTGGCGGCGGCATTCGGCCTGGAATTCCGCGCCGGCCAGTTGCCATGGTCGTTGCCGTGCGATATCGCGCTGCCATGCGCCACCCAGAACGAGCTCGACGCCGAAGCTGCCCGCACCCTGCTGCGCAACGGCTGCATCTGTGTGGCCGAGGGTGCGAACATGCCGACCACCCTTGAGGCTGTGGATATCTTTATCGAGGCGGGCATTCTGTTCGCGCCGGGCAAGGCATCGAATGCCGGCGGCGTGGCGGTCAGCGGTCTGGAGATGTCGCAGAACGCCATGCGCCTGCTGTGGACGGCGGGCGAGGTGGACAGCAAACTGCACGGGATCATGCAGTCGATCCACCACGCCTGTGTGCATTACGGTGAGGAAAACGGCCGGATCAACTACGTCAAAGGCGCGAACATCGCCGGCTTCGTCAAGGTCGCCGACGCGATGCTGGCGCAGGGCGTGGTTTAAGCACTGTGCTTCAAGAACGATCGATGCGGATCACTTCGATCAGTTGATTGCCGGCCGGACGCTGCCACAGCACTTCGTCGTTGAGTCGCGCGCCAAGCAGCGCGCGGCCCAGCGGTGAGGCCCAGTTGATCAGGCCGTTGGCGGCATCGGCCTGGTCTTCGCCGACCAGTTGTACCCGGCGCTCGGTGTTGTGTTCGTCGGCGTAGGTCACCCAACTGCCGATCTGCACTTTTTCGTTGGAAGTCGGTGCGGGGGCGACCTGAGCGCTGCCGACCCGTTGATTGAAATAACGCATATCCCGCTCGAGATCGGCCAGCCGCTGTTTGTCGGCCTGTTCGCCCATGGCGGTCTGCTCGGCGTGCAGTGTCTGCAGCTCGGCGACTTTCGCCTGCAACTGGGCAAACCCTTGTGGCGTGACGTAATTGGGCTGCGTGCTGACCTGCCGTTCGACCGGCTGATCGGCTTGCGCAGCGGCGTTGTCTTCGTTGACGAAAGCACGGCTCATGGTGACCTCCTGTGACAACCGTTGGGCCATGGTCGCAGGCTGAAGGTTTCGCCGGATGTCTGGAAACGACCTACTGTGAACGATAAGCCCGCGCGGCGCCCTGATCCTTTTGTTGCTGCCAGGCCCGCTCGCGCTCGTCCCAGTGTTCGTTGCGATACTCCTCGCGATCCTTGTTTTCCAGCATCGCCTGACACTGGCGGAAACCGTCGCTCCAGCCCTCGGCGTATTGCGGATCCTTGAGATAGCGCGGCACGTTCTTGCGAAACTCGCCGCTGATCGAACCGGCCGCCTGACGACCGCTGATGCAACCGTCATCGAAACCGTCGGCGAACGCCGGTGGATAACCCTTGGCGATCAGATCTTCGTGGGTGCTTTGACAGCCACCCAGCAACAGCAACACACCCACAAAACCCGCACACCGCCACATCTGACTCTCCCGCGCCGTTCTCCGGCTGACAGGGAAAGTCTAGAAGCGGATTCGTCGACGGGGTGTGAAAGGAAGATCAAAACCTCAGTAGTGATACCACTTCACCTCAAGCATCACTTCGGTCTCGGGCGTGGCCAGATGGCTGAATTCACGCTGGGCACTCAGGCGCAAACCCAGGTTGCGGGACAATTCCCATTGCTGGTTCAGGCTCAGGCTGCGGCGCACTTCGCCGTTGAAGAAGTAATCGCCCTTGGCCTCCACACTGAGATTGCCCAGCGGGTTTTTCCACAACACGCCGGTATTGAAACCGCCTGCGGGGGAAACGAATCCGGCGAAATCATTGTTGTGTTCAACGCGCACGGTACCGAGGGCAAAACCCAGTACATCGTCACCCAGCGCCCAGGTTCCACCGCCGCCACCGTTGACATGGCTGACTAGCGTTTCGTCGTCATGCTTGCCCGGCACCCGCTCCAGACCTCCGGTGACTTGCCACGACAACGGCTGCAGCAGCGCATTGCGCGGCGTCAGCGAGCGGATGGTCGCCAGATCCAGTTGCTGGAACTGCCAGTGATTGCCTTCGTACTGACGCAGCTTCATCTGCAGGATTTCGATCTGCGCGCCGAGGGGGAAACTCTCGGCGTTGTCGTTGAGGTCGTGATAGGCCATGCGCAGACCGTACTCGCCAAACGCGCGGTCGCCACGGGTGCCGAGACCGGCCTGCCAGGTGCGCGATTCGTGCCCGTCTTCGGGCAGGCCCGGTTGTGGAATTTGCAGCTCCGGCGCCGGGTTCTTGTTGATCGCCCGCAGCAATTCGAAACTGCGCTGTGCCCGTTGCGGATCGCGCTCCTGGCCGTTGGCGCGGTAGCGTTCCAGTCGATACGCCGCGTCGACGATCAGTGCTTGTCGGTCCCGGGGCAGGGCCTTGAAGGCCGGGTCCTGCAATTGTTGCTGGTCGGCGCTGACTTTCAGCACCCAGTCCTGTTCTTCGCCGGTCAGGGGCTCGGCGCGGCTTAGCAATTCACGCTCGCGGGACGGGCGGTATTCGATGTGCTCGACCAGTCCGGCTTCTTTCACCGCTTTGACGGTGTCGGTGGGAATCGCGGTCAGCGGGAATTGTTCGGTCAGGCGCAGGCTCGGGCGCGCCACCTGCAACAGTTCGAGCAGGCGATAGGAGCAGTTTTCGTCGAAGAAGAAGTAGTCGAACTGAATCTGCTTCAGCTCCCACACATGCTCGACCATGCGTGCGGTTTCGGCTTGCGTCAGGTTGAGCCGGTATTCCCACAGGTCGCGGTTTTCCAGGCTGCGGTATTCCGAGAGTTTTTCCTGATAGGGCACCAGCGCGAACAATCCCGGATAGCCGCCCATCAGACCTTTCCAGGCATACAGGATGCTGTTGTCCGAGCCTTCGATGTAGGCGCCGAAGTTGATCGCGTAGCTGAGCAGCGAGGTCTTGTCGCTCTGCACATCGGCCTGATCGATACGCAGCAGGGTGTGACCGAACATCGACGACGGGCTGTTGAGGTAGGCCGCCGGGAAAATCATCACCGCGCTGTGGGGCGAGACATCCTTGAACCATTTCTTGAATTCGGCGCAGTCTGGCGTGGGCAGGTCGGTCAGGTTGAGCTGATCTTTCAGCCAGCGCGTACGCGCGGGGTAAACGCATTGGGCGTGTTGCTCACCGAGACTGGCCGGGGCGTACAGCGCCTGGACCGTGGCGGCCAGTTCGTGGTCGGGATGCTCGTTGCCGTCGGGGGCGAGGAAGAATTTTTTGTCGCTGACGTAGCTGCGCCAGCCGCCGAGCTTGGCGGTTTCGTAATGGCCGAGGGAAATCCAGAAGCGATCGTTGGCCAGTTGCTGCAAACGTTGAGGGTCGATGTGGGGCGCGGCGGACAGCGGGGCGCAGACACACAGCGCCAGCCAGGCAAGGCGTTTGAGCATAGGTGGCAACTTAAGTCGAAAGAAACAAAAGACCCAAGGAGGGCGGGCCGAAAAAACAAAACCCGCTTCCCGAAAGAAGCGGGTGGGGTCGAGCTTAAGCCTGAGTCGCGTACTTGGCCAGACGAGGGTCTGCTTTCAGCACGGCCAGGGTGTTGGTATGCACGTCTTCGGCGGTCACGTCAGCCTTGCTGAAGATCTGCTGGAAGTGCTCGTGAGTGACGGCGGCGAAGTGCGCACGGTCTTCCGGCGCCACGCCCAGTACCACGGCATAGGTCGTCAGCGCTTCGCCGTTGCCTTTTGCCATGTCTTCGGACAGCTCGTTCATCATGCCATTCATGGCAAACCAGGATTTGCCGCCGTAGGTCAGCGAGGCGTTGGTGGAGCAACCGTTGGTGCCGGACGTCATGCCGAATGTGGCGTTGCCCGAGGTGCCGTTTGTGGTGGATGCCAGGAAGTGAGCCGGGGTGCCACGCTGACCTTCGAACAGCATGTTGCCCCAGCCGCAATCCGGACCGCCCGGCGCCTGAGCCATGGCGTTGATGGATACAGCGGTGAAGAGAGTACCGAGAAGAATCCGTTTCATAGCTTTGTTCTCTTTTATGTGCGTACCAATGGACAGGGTTCTGGCCCCGCTCTCTACATCAAAACGCCACTTGGCGAGTTTTCGTACAGACCTTCTGGCGCCAGTGGGCCGGTATTAGTTCCAGCCGCGCAGTTTGGAGTTTAGGCAGGTTCCCGTGGTTCCGTGATTTTTTGCAGCATATTCGTGATCCAGCCCGGTTTTGCGGGGCCGGCCGCGGGGTTGGCCGGTTGTCTATGCTTTGTCGTATGGCGCGCCTTGCCAGTGGGGCACGGGCAGCGCCAGAATGCCGCTATCTGCCCCGCCTGATTGTTAAGGAAGCCCGATGCCTGATCCTGTTGCTGCCAGCTTGCGTTTAGCGCCCGAAGCGCTGACCCGTCCGTTTTCCGCTGAACAGTTCAGCTTCACTACCACCAATGATCTGGAGCCCTTTCGCGGTGTGCTTGGCCAGGAACGTGCGGTCGAAGCCTTGCAGTTCGGTGTGGCCATGCCACGCCCCGGTTACAACGTATTCGTCATGGGCGAGCCCGGCACCGGCCGTTTCTCGTTCGTCAAACGCTACCTGAAGGCCGAAGGCAAGCGCCTGCAGACCCCGGCGGACTGGGTCTACGTCAACAATTTCGACGAGCCGCGCGAGCCGCGCGCCCTGGAACTGCCATCGGGCAGCGCCGCGGCGTTCATCGGCGATATCAATGGCTTGATCGACAACCTGCTGTCGACTTTTCCCGCGGTGTTCGAACACCCGTCCTACCAGCAAAAGAAGAGCGCCATCGACCGCGCCTTCAACCAGCGCTATGACAAGGCACTGGACGTCATCGAGCGTCTGGCCCTGGAAAAAGACGTCGCCCTGTACCGCGACAGCAGCAACATCGCGTTCACCCCGATGCTCGAAGGCAAGGCGCTGGACGAAGCCGAATTCGCCCAGTTGCCGGAGTCCGAGCGCGAGCGTTTCCACGAGGACATTTCCGGCCTCGAAGAACGCCTGAACGAAGAACTCGCCAGCCTGCCGCAGTGGAAGCGCGAGTCGAGCAACCAGTTGCGTCAGCTCAACGAAGAAACCATTACTCTGGCGTTGCAGCCTTTGCTCGCACCGCTGTCGGAGAAGTACGCGGAAAACGCCGCGGTCTGCGGTTACCTGCAAGCGGTACAGGTTTATCTGCTGAAAACCGTGGTCGAGCAACTGGTCGACGACAGCAAGACCGACGCCGTTGCACGCAAGCTGCTGGAAGAACAATACGCGCCGAGCCTGGTGGTCGGCCATCCGGCCAGCGGCGGTGCGCCGGTGGTGTTCGAGCCGCATCCGACCTACGAAAACCTGTTCGGCCGCATTGAATACACCACCGATCAGGGCGCGCTTTACACCACGTATCGCCAGTTGCGTCCGGGTGCGTTGCACCGCGCCAACGGTGGTTTCCTGATCCTCGAAGCGGAAAAGATGCTCGGCGAGCCCTTTGTGTGGGATGCGCTCAAACGCGCCCTGCAATCGCGCAAGCTGAAAATGGAATCGCCACTGGGCGAGATGGGCCGTTTCGCGACCGTGACGCTCAACCCGCAGTTCATTCCGTTGAATGTCAAAGTCATCATCATCGGTGCGCGTCAGCTGTATTACACGCTGCAGGACCTCGATCCGGACTTCCAGGAGATGTTCCGCGTCCTGGTGGATTTCGACGAAGACATCCCGATGGTCGACGAAAGCCTGGAGCAGTTCGCCCAGTTGCTGAAAACCCGCACTTCGGAAGAAGGCATGGCGCCGTTGACCGCCGATGCGGTGGCGCGTCTGGCGACTTACAGCGCACGTCTGGCCGAGCATCAGGGGCGCTTGTCGGCGCGGATCGGTGATCTGTTCCAACTGGTCAGCGAAGCGGATTTCATCCGTCACCTGGCCAACGATGAAATGACCGACGCCGGCCACATCGAACGTGCCCTGAAGGCCAAAGCCACCCGTACCGGCCGTGTGTCGGCGCGGATTCTCGACGACATGCTGGCGGGGATCATCCTGATCGACACCGACGGCGCTGCGGTCGGCAAGTGCAACGGCCTGACGGTGCTGGAAGTCGGCGACTCGGCGTTCGGTGTGCCGGCGCGGATTTCCGCCACGGTGTACCCGGGTGGCAGCGGTATCGTCGACATCGAGCGCGAGGTCAACCTCGGCCAGCCGATTCACTCCAAGGGCGTGATGATTCTCACCGGGTATCTGGGCAGCCGTTACGCTCAGGAATTCCCGCTGGCGATCTCCGCGAGCATCGCCCTGGAGCAATCCTACGGTTACGTTGATGGCGACAGCGCGTCGCTGGGCGAGGCCTGCACGCTGATTTCGGCCTTGTCGAAAACCCCGCTCAAGCAGTGCTTTGCGATCACCGGTTCGATCAACCAGTTCGGCGAAGTGCAGGCGGTGGGTGGGGTCAACGAGAAGATCGAAGGCTTCTTCCGTCTCTGCGAAGCGCGCGGGCTGACCGGTGAACAGGGCGCGATCATTCCGCACGCCAACGTCGCCACGCTGATGCTCGACGAGAAAGTGCTGGCGGCGGTGCGCGCCGGGCAGTTCCACGTTTACGCGGTGCGTCAGGCGGATGAAGCGCTGAGTCTGCTGGTGGGTGAGCCTGCCGGTGAGCCGAACGAGGAGGGCGAGTTCCCGGAAGGCAGCGTCAACGCGCGCGTGGTGGAACGTCTGCGAGTGATTGCCGAAATGATCAGCGAAGAAGACCTGAAAGAAGCCGAGAAGGAACTGGCGCAGGAGGCACTGGCCGAGGCCAAACCGGCGTAAGCCAGGCTGCAGTCAGTAGAATGGGAGCCTTGTGCTCCCATTTTGTTTTGTCGCGAACGTCGGCAAAAGTGCCATCACTCTGGCGTCAATATTCACACAATGACCATTCGGCGCCTTCTGGTTCTGCGCGGTTGGCGCGGCGGACTTTTCTTCTATTCTCAGCTCAAGGACATCGACAGTATCACGGGATCGAAACAGTCCTTCAGCAAGGGCTGAACACCGGCTTTACCGAGGGTCGCCGCCATGTCGCGCAACCTCTGCCTCACCCGTCAGTGCCTGGGTCTCGTGACCCGAATCGAATGCGCCATCAAGCCGTTGGCCGGCGATACCGGCATGTGGACTTTACTCTTCGCCGCCGGCATGGCCGGTGAACAACCTTCCGCCATCAAGGCCCAGGGCCCGTTCCACGGGCCGGTCGCCGCCGAATCGATCCTCGATACCATCGTCGAAAGCCTGACGATGCACGGCTACGAACTGGCCAATGATCCGCAGATCTGGTCCTTGCACCTGCAAGCCCAGTTGCGGCAGATCAACGGCGGGCGCGGACGCAATCTCGGCGTTTTCGATCATTAGCACCGATCAAGGCGCAGCGCCCTGGGTCTGCGCCTTCTCGAGCTTGACCTCAAAGCCGTACTGCACGGTGGCGAGGTCGGTTCGCTGATAGGTTTCCACCTGCGTCGGGCGGCCGTAGAAATAGTGCACGCCGAACAGCGCCGGGCCTTCTGCGCTCGCGTCGTGGCTGACCGAAAGGATCTGCTTCAGGTAGTTGCCGCTGTCGTCCTTGACGAAGAATCGCCATTCGTTGGCCGGAAACAGTTTCAGGTCCACCACCAGTTCGTTGTTCCTGATTTCCAGGCCTTTGGGCAAAGCCCTGGCTTCGTAGGACTGTTTCGCCACGGTGGCGAGGAACAAGGGCATCGAACCAACGGCCACTGCCGGGGTTTCCGGAAACAGGTTCAAGTCATACGTGATGGTCGCTTGCAGCGGATCCACCTGATACGCCTCGGCCGGCAGTTCGATCGGCTCGTCCAGTTTACCGTTGTGTTTTTCGGTGAAGAACGTCACCGGGCTTTCGCCGGGCGCCAGGTCGTCGCCCAGCAGTTCGTCATTGAAGGTCTTGCGGTGATCGAACTCGATGCGCGCGGCGCTGGGTTCTTCCACTGACTGGCGGATATGGATGCTTTTCTTCAGGTCGTCCTCGGTCAATGACGCACCCTTGAGCCAGTTGGGGGCCTGATCGTCGTAGACGGTGATCGCCAGATCCAGCGGCTGCACGGTTTTCGCCGTGGTGTGCGAATCGAATTCGCGGATCGGCAGGTCCAGTGGCTTGCGGGTGACGGTCGCCTCGGAGAAGTCCAGCACGCTGACTTCAAGGGTGTCGATCGGGCCGTTGAAGTAAACCTTGTTGTAGCGGCGCGTATGCTGTTGTTCGAAAGTGCGCTGGTCGTCGTTCAGCTGTTTCTCGAGATCCTCGCTCCAGGCCTTTTGCTGTTGCAGGTGCGCCAGTTGTTTTTGATAGAAGGTGATCTGTTCGGGGCTTTCGTTGATAGCGCCGGCGCGCACCAGGTATTGCCCGGTCGTATCGCGGGCCTGGACGATCAGCGGATTGAGCGGCGTGCTGGCGACTTCCGGGGCAAGCGGCAGGTTGTTGCTGAATTCGACTTCGGCGTAGTTCTTTTCCAGCTTCAGCAGTTTCACGCTGAGGTTGGCGTCGGTTCTTGTCTGGCCGATATCCTTCTTGCCCAGATCGAAACTGTGCAGGCGTTTCGGGGCGATGACTTCCACCTGACCTTGCAGGCTCACAGGACGCGGTCGGGTTTTCTTGTCGACGTCCAGACCTTCGATGAACGGGTAGGTCACGGTCAGGTCATCGGGGTTGGTGACGTTGGAGCTGGACGGGCTCAGCTGAATGCCCGGATCGGTTTCCGACCATTCGGGCTGGTAGGCGATCACCCGTTTGTTGCTCAGGGTCACCGATTGCCATTCCACGCCATGGGGGAAGAGGAACCCGCCCGGAATGTTGAGATTGAAAGGAAATACCGGTTGCAGGTCGGTGAGGTAGTCGGAGCTGGCGTCCTTGTGCAGCACGAACAGACCGTTGATGAAGGTGTCGACCAGCGCTTGAGGCGTCGGGTAGTGCTTGAGGACGCCGAGGGCGTCTTCGCCGTATTCGGTCCTGGGCGGTTTGTTGTCGAGACGTTGTTGCGCGCGCTCCAGCAGCAGCAGCGAGCCGCCGAGTTCGGTCACGGCATCCTTGAGTTTCGGGTCGGTGATGGCGTCCAGCGACTGTTCGAACTGCGCGGTCTTCTGTTCGAGGCTGAGCGGGTGTTTTTTTTCTTCACCGGGCGAGCAGCCTCCAACCGATAAGGCGAGGCAAATTCCGGCAGTCATTAACGGCAATCGCACATCCATTTCCAGTCGTCCTGTCCACTGTCGCTGGGCTGTCAATGGTTTGGACACTAGCAGAAAAACTTTGACACACACACACGCAGGTGGCGGATTTTCGGGCGGTTTCTGGCTGTCATGGGGGGCTGGTATACTCGCCGCCGATTACAACCCCCCTTGTGTGAGAGTCAATGGAACGCTTTATCGAAAATGCAATGTACGCCACGCGCTGGCTGCTGGCGCCGATCTACATCGGGCTGTCCCTCGGGCTGCTGGCGCTGGCATTGAAATTCTTCCAGGAAGTGTTTCATGTCATTCCCAACGTGTTCTCCATGGCCGAGTCCGAGCTGATTCTGGTGCTGCTGTCGCTGATCGACATGGCGCTGGTCGGCGGCTTGTTGGTGATGGTGATGATTTCCGGCTACGAGAACTTCGTATCCGAGCTGAACATCGACGAAGGCAAAGAGAAGCTCAGCTGGCTGGGCACCATGGACTCTTCGTCGCTGAAGATGAAAGTGGCGGCGTCGATCGTGGCGATTTCTTCGATCCACCTGCTGCGGATCTTTATGGACGCCAAGAACGTCGATCCCCAGCATCTGATGTGGTACGTGATCATCCACATGACCTTCGTGGTCTCGGCGTTTGCCATGGGTTACCTGGACAAGCTCACCAAGCACTGATGAGTTGTCGAAAGCTGTAACAAAACCGCCCGTCTGTTGCGAAACAGACGGGCGGTGTCGTTTGTGGCTTGTGCTTTGGTGCGCCGAGGCATATCCCTGTAGGCGTCCCGGCTCGCCACAGCGTGAGGTGCGTTCATGAACCTGCAAGAGTTGAATGCGTTTGCCATCGCCAGGAAGGTCGATGAGCTGAACCTGATCTCCATGGAGGGTGGAATCTACCTGCTCGAGGCGCGGATGCACGGCGCGGCGTACCCGTTGAGCGATCCCCAGGGCAAGATGCTGATGCTGCGTTCGGTGGAGCATGCCCGGGATGTCCTGCACAACTTTCCGGTGCTGCCGTTCAATCTGGTCCACACCTCGGTGCACGATGAAATGTGCGGACTTGGCGCCAGCAGCGAAGAAAGCCTGAAAGTCCCGCTGGCCTGGCGCTCGGCACTGTAGGCCCGAGGGCCTGATCAATGGCGGAACATCTGTGCTAGTCTGCTCGCCCTTTTGGTTCCGGGCGCGCCGGGACGCGCTGTGCACGCACGGCATGTCCTGAGGCCGTCCGCACAGCGGAGCAGTGTCATGTCCGAAGTAAATCTGTCCACCGACGAAACCCGCGTCAGCTACGGCATCGGCCGTCAGCTGGGTGACCAGCTGCGCGACAACCCGCCACCGGGTGTCAGCCTGGACGCCATCCTGGCCGGTCTGACCGACGCATTCGCCGGCAAGCCAAGCCGTGTGGGTCAGGAAGAGCTGTCCGCCAGCTTCAAAGTGATCCGCGAAATCATGCAGGCCGAAGCCGCTGCCAAGGCTGAAGCCGCCGCTGGCGAAGGTCGTGCGTTCCTGGCTGAAAACGCCAAGAAAGACGGCATCACCACCCTGGCTTCCGGTCTGCAATTCGAAGTGCTGACTCAGGGCGAAGGCGCCAAGCCATCCCGTGAAGACAACGTGCGTACTCACTACCACGGCACACTGATCGACGGCACCGTGTTCGACAGTTCCTACGAGCGTGGCCAGCCTGCAGAGTTCCCGGTTGGCGGCGTGATCGCCGGCTGGACCGAAGCCCTGCAACTGATGAATGCCGGCAGCAAATGGCGTCTGTACGTGCCGAGCGAACTGGCTTACGGCGCTCAAGGCGTTGGCAGCATCCCGCCGCACAGCGTTCTGGTGTTCGACGTCGAGCTGCTCGACGTTCTGTAATCCCGTTACCCTGCACAAGCGTGGCTTGTGCAGGGTTTCTCCACCGTTCTCATACTTCGATCTTGTGATGCAGCTCACTGGTCGGGCGCAACGCCCGGGCATAGCAGAACAGGAACAGATTGCGCACCAGCTCCTTGAGCACCATCGGTTCGCTGGAACTCAGGCCGCTGACGTCCAGATCCCCTTGATCCTGCAATTCGTGCAGGGCTTCTTCTTCCAGTACCGCGCAGACTTCACCGGTTTCCCGATGCAGGATCCTGAGGTACGGGTGCGGGCGATCCAGCCAGGCGTCGATCAAATAAGTCATGGTTCTCATCTCCATTGAAAGGGTTTCAATGAGAATAATTCTTATTCGTCAAATAGCAAGCGCCTATTGGCGGTTCGTGATTTTTTATGGGTAAAGATTGCGTAAGGTCAAAACGGCTGGCGTTTGGCTACTGCGTGGTTTTGCTGGGGATAGCGGGGGAGGGAGAAGCTCCATCCCACGGCGGGCGCGGGATGGAGGACAGCAGGATCAGACTTTTCTGACGAACTCGGATTTGAGCTTCATCGGGCCGATGCCGTCGATCTTGCAGTCGATGTCGTGGTCGCCGTCGCACAGACGGATGTTCTTCACCTTGGTGCCAACCTTGACCACCAGCGAGGTGCCTTTGACCTTCAGGTCCTTGATCACGGTGATGGTGTCGCCGTCCTGCAGGACGTTGCCGACCGAATCTTTCTTCACGGCATCATCGGACGCCACTTCGGCTTCGCCGCCGGCAGACCACTCGTGGGCGCACTCCGGGCACACCAGTTGGGTGCCGTCTTCGTAGGTGTATTCGGAATTGCATTTCGGGCAGGGTGGCAACGTGCTCACTAAGGCTCCTTGGAGAGGGGATCGCTAAAAGTCGCACATTGTATAGGGTTTTAACCGTGGATGGCAGGCAACAAAAAACCGCAGGCTCCGAGGGAGGCTGCGGTTTCTTGATGGCGCGATGTTGATCAGTGCGTGCGGGCGACCGCGAACTCGCTCAGTTCAACCAGTGCATCGCGGTATTCGCTGGCCGGCAGCGCTTCGAGGCACTTGATCGCACGGGCCACATAATCGCGAGCCAGTTGCGCGGTGTATTCCAGCGAACCGGATGCTTCCACGGCAATGCGGATGCTTTCCAGGTCTTCGATCCCGCCTTTCTGGATCGCCTGGCGTACCAGTGCGGCCTGCTCTGGCGTGCCTTCGCGCATGGTGTAGATCAGCGGCAGGGTCGGCTTGCCTTCGGCCAGATCGTCACCGACGTTCTTGCCCAGGGTTTCGGCGTCGCCCTTGTAGTCGAGCAGGTCATCGACCAGCTGGAACGCCACGCCCAGGTGATCGCCGAAGGTGCGCAGGGCTTCGCTCTGCTCGGCGGTGGCACCGGCCAGCGCTGCGGCGCTGTGGGTCGAGGCCTCGAAAAGCATCGCGGTCTTGCCGCGGATGACTTCCATATAGGTTTCTTCGGTGGTGCTGGCGTCACGGACCTTGGACAGCTGCAGCACTTCGCCTTCAGCGATGATGCGCGTGGCCTGGGACAGGATCTTCATCACCGGCATCGAGCCCAGTTCGACCATCATTTCGAACGAGCGCGAGTACAGGAAGTCGCCGACCAGCACGCTCGGGGCGTTGCCCCACATGGCGTTGGCGGTCGAGCGGCCACGGCGCATGCCGGACATGTCGACCACGTCGTCATGCAGCAGGGTGGCGGTGTGCAGGAATTCGATGGTGGCGGCCAGCAGGCGCAAGTCGTCGCCTTCGCGACCCAGGGCCTTGCCACACAGCAGCACTAATAAAGGACGCAGGCGTTTACCGCCGGCCGACGTGATGTAATCGCCGATTTTCGATACCAGCGGCACTCGGGAAGTCAGCTGCTTCTTGATGATGCCGTCGACGGCGCTAAAATCGTCCGCCACCGCGCGGTAGAAAGCTTGGGGTTGCATCAGCGACAGGTGCTCCAGAAGGGTTGCGCGGCATGCTAGGACCCACGTCCGGGCCTGTCAAGGCGCGATGGACGGCCCCTTGCATGACTCTTGTAGCTTGCGTACAATCGCGCACCCTGAACTTCCTGGGCAGCACCTGCCTTACGCAATTGCACTTGGGCCGTTCCAGCCCCATGCAGCCATGCCAGCCAATACCTCTTCTTATAAAGAGCTGGGTGAGCAGGATTATCGGAGAAATACCATGTACGCAGTAATCGTTACCGGCGGTAAGCAATACAAGGTCGCTGAAGGTGAATACCTGAAGATCGAAAAACTGGAAGTCGCTACTGGCGAATCCGTGACTTTTGACCGCGTTCTGTTGGTCGCCAATGGCGACGACGTGAACATCGGCGCACCTGTTGTTGCTGGCGCAACCGTCAAGGCTGAAGTGATCTCCCAAGGTCGTCACGATAAAGTCCGCATCATCAAGTTCCGTCGCCGTAAGCACCACATGAAGCGTATGGGCCACCGCCAGTGGTTCACCGAGATCAAAATCACCGGTATTCAGGCTTAATTACAGCCTAATTCCTCACTAGGAGAATTGAACTCATGGCACACAAAAAAGCTGGTGGTAGTACCCGTAACGGTCGCGACTCAGAAGCCAAACGCCTTGGCGTGAAGATGTATGGCGGCCAGGTCATCAAGGCCGGCAACATCATCGTGCGTCAGCGCGGCACCCAATTCCACGCTGGCTACGGCGTTGGCATGGGTAAAGATCACACTCTCTTCGCGAAAATCGAAGGCGTGATCAAGTTTGAAGTAAAAGGCGCCTTCGGTCGTCGTTACGTGAGCGTTGTCGCAGCCTAACTGCGAGAGTGCTGGAGAAGCCCTGTCTTGCGACGGGGCTTTTTCGTTTGTGGGGTGAGTCTCTTGCAAAGCTGTTTGTATGGGCTGCCGGCGTGCGATGCAGGTCGTGGATTGGGGTCGCTGCGCTCATTTTTGCAAGAGTCTTATGTCTTGATTGTTTTTCGGCTCGTCCGTACGGCGAGAGGCGTTGGTTATGAAGTTTGTTGATGAAGTATCGATCCGCGTAAAGGCTGGCGACGGCGGCAATGGCTGCATGAGTTTCCGTCGGGAAAAATTCATTGAAAACGGCGGTCCGAACGGTGGTGACGGCGGTGACGGCGGTTCCATCTTCATGATGGCCGACGAAAACCTGAACACCCTGGTGGACTACCGCTACACCCGGCACTTCGATGCCGAGCGTGGCTCCAACGGTGGCAGCACCGACTGCACCGGCAAGAAGGGTGAAGATCTGGTCCTGCGCGTGCCGGTTGGCACCACGATCATTGACTCTGCAACCCAGGAAGTCATCGGCGACCTGACCAAGTCCGGTCAGAAGCTGATGGTGGTGCAGGGCGGCTGGCACGGTCTGGGTAACACCCGTTTCAAATCCAGTACCAACCGTGCACCGCGTCAGACGACGCCGGGCAAGCCGGGCGAGCAGCGTGACCTGAAACTGGAAATGAAGGTTCTGGCTGACGTCGGTCTGCTGGGTCTGCCGAACGCCGGTAAAAGTACCTTTATCCGTTCCGTTTCTGCCGCCAAGCCGAAAGTTGCTGATTACCCGTTCACTACCCTGGTGCCAAACCTGGGTGTGGTCAGCGTCGATCGCTGGAAAAGCTTCGTTATCGCCGACATTCCGGGTCTGATCGAAGGTGCTTCCGACGGCGCCGGTCTCGGTATCCGTTTCCTCAAGCACCTGGCGCGTACCCGTCTGCTGCTGCACCTCGTGGACATGGCGCCGCTGGACGAAAGCAGTGCGCCTGACGCTGCTGAAGTGATCGTCAACGAGCTGATCAAGTTCAGCCCGTCCCTGGCGGAGCGTGATCGCTGGCTGGTGCTGAACAAGTGCGACCAGATCCTTGAGGAAGAGCACGAAGAACGCGTCAAGGAAATCGTTGAGCGTCTGCAGTGGGAAGGTCCGGTCTATGTGATCTCGGCCATTGCCAAAGAAGGCACCGAGCGTCTGACGCGCGATATCATGCGTTACCTCGAAGATCGTGCCGATCGCCTGGCCAATGACCCGGCTTACAAGGAAGAATTGGCCGATCTCGATCAGCGCATCGAAGATGAAGCCCGCGCCCAGTTGCAGGCGCTGGACGACAAGCGTGCCCTGCGTCGCAGCGGCGTGAAGTCGGTCCACGACATCGGTGATGATGACTGGGATGAAGAAGATGTGGATGACGAAGACGGTCCGGAAATCATTTACGTGCGTGACTGATTCGTTGAAGTAAACTTAAGCGCCGCTCAATCGAGCGGCGTTTTGGTATCTGGAAATCGATTGTTGGTCACGAGTAACCACGAATAACGTCACGGGCAGCGCTGGGTCGCGCTGTCCTCAAGCTAAGGTTGAAGATGATGCGGAGCAAGGTGACAGGTGCGCAGCGTTGGGTCGTGAAGATCGGCAGCGCTTTGCTGACAGCGGATGGCAAGGGTCTTGATCGCAAGGCGATGGGCGTCTGGGTCGAGCAGATGGTGGCTTTGCATGAGGCTGGCGTCGAGTTGGTGCTGGTGTCCTCCGGGGCGGTGGCGGCCGGCATGAGCCGTTTGGGCTGGACCGCACGACCCAGTGCGATGCACGAGCTCCAGGCTGCCGCGGCAATCGGTCAGATGGGGCTGGTGCAGGCCTGGGAATCGAGCTTTGCCGAGCATGGCCGGCACACGGCGCAGATTCTCCTGACTCACGACGACCTGTCCGACCGCAAACGCTACCTGAACGCCCGCAGCACCTTGCGTGCGCTGGTCGAGCTGAAAGTCATTCCGGTGATCAACGAAAACGACACTGTGGTTACTGACGAGATCCGTTTCGGCGACAACGACACGCTTGCGGCGCTGGTGGCCAACCTAGTCGAGGCTGATCTGCTGGTGATCCTGACGGATCGCGACGGCATGTTCGACGCTGATCCGCGCAACAACCCCGACGCGCAGCTGATTTACGAAGCGCGTGCCGATGATCCGACCCTTGATGCGGTCGCGGGTGGCACTGGTGGTGCGCTGGGTCGTGGCGGCATGCAGACCAAGTTGCGTGCGGCACGTCTGGCGGCGCGTTCCGGGGCGCATACCATCATTGTCGGTGGGCGTCTGGAGCGGGTGCTGGATCGTCTGAAGGCGGGCGAACGCATCGGTACGCTGCTGTCGCCTGAGCGCGGCATGCTGGCGGCGCGCAAGCAGTGGCTGGCCGGGCATCTGCAGACCCGTGGCACGCTGGTGCTGGATGACGGCGCGGTTTCTGCGTTGTCGGAAGGTCACAAGAGTCTGCTGCCGGTCGGCGTCAAACTGGTCCAGGGCAGCTTCCGTCGCGGTGAAATGGTGGTTTGCGTGGCTCCGGACGGTCGTGAAATCGCCCGTGGCCTGGCCAACTACAGCGCGCTGGAGGCACAAAAAATCATCGGTCAGTCGTCGGATGCGATTGTCGGTTTGCTGGGTTACATGGCTGAGCCGGAACTGGTTCACCGTGACAACCTGATTCTGGTCTGAGGAAAAGCGCAATGCGCATGGCAAAAGGATTGTTGGGTCTGTTGATGGCGTTGCCATTGCTGGCCTCGGCCGAGGAAATCGGCCAGGTGTCGACGGTGTTCAAATTTGTTGGGCCGAACGACCGGATCGTGGTCGAGGCATTCGATGATCCTAAGGTCGAGGGTGTGACCTGCTATCTGTCGCGCGCCAAAACGGGTGGCGTGAAGGGTGGCTTGGGTCTGGCCGAGGATCGTGCCGAAGCGTCCATTGCTTGCCGTCAGGTGGGCCCTATCAACTTCAAGGGTGAGTTGAAGGATGGCGAAGAGGTGTTCAAGGAGCGCACTTCGCTGGTGTTCAAGACCATGCAGGTGGTGCGTTTCCTCGACAAGAAGCGCAATACCCTGGTGTATCTGGTCTATAGCGACCGCCTGATCGAGGGCAGTCCGCAGAATGCGGTGACAGCGATCCCGATTCTGCCGTGGGCGCCAGTTCATTGATTTGGGTGTAAATAAAAAGAGGAGCCGGTTGGCTCCTCTTTTTTTGCGTTGCTTTCGGCATATTGCAGGCAATAAAAAACCGACCCGGAGGTCGGTTTTTTAATGACTACGTCGCTTAGGCAGCTTCTTTCAGTGCCTTGACGTGGCCATTCAGACGGCTCTTATGACGAGCAGCCTTGTTCTTGTGGATGATGCCTTTATCGGCCATACGGTCGATAACTGGCACAGCCAGAACGTATGCAGCTTGAGCTTTTTCAGCGTCTTTTGCGTCGATGGCTTTAACTACATTCTTGATGTAGGTACGAACCATGGAACGCAGGCTGGCGTTGTGGCTGCGACGCTTCTCAGCCTGTTTTGCACGTTTTTTGGCGGAAGGTGAGTTGGCCACCGTCGAGCTCCTCGAAAGACTTTTTAGGAAATAGCAAACAAAATAGGCCGCGAATCATGCCGATGAAGAGATGTCTTGTCAAGGGCGCTTGAGACGTTCCGCTAAGTGGTAGGTATAAAGAGGCGGGATATTTATTTCCGGCGCTTGACCTGTAAACTCGCGAGCTTTGGCTCTGTGCTGTTGCGGCGCGGAGTATCGCACAAGTAGGCGCATTGTTCGCCTGCTGTTTATCGACAGGCACAAATTCCTTCAATGAATCTGCTCAAATCGTTGGCCGCCGTCAGCTCTATCACGATGCTTTCCCGGATTCTCGGGTTTGTCCGCGACACGCTCATTGCGCGCACATTCGGCGCCGGAATGGCGACCGACGCCTTCTTCATCGCCTTCAAACTGCCCAATCTCTTGCGGCGAATCTTTGCCGAGGGCGCGTTTTCACAGGCATTCGTGCCGATTCTTGCCGAATATAAAAGTCAGAAAGGCGAGGAGGCGACCCGTACCTTTATTGCCTATGTGACGGGGCTGCTGACGCTGGTTCTGGCGCTGGTCACTGCGCTGGGCATGATTGCTGCGCCCTGGGTAATCTGGGCCACGGCACCGGGTTTCACCGATACGCCGGAAAAATTCCAGCTGACCTCCGATCTGCTGCGAGTGACCTTCCCCTATATATTGCTGATCTCCCTGTCTTCCCTGGCAGGGGCGATTCTCAATACCTGGAACCGTTTCTCGGTGCCGGCGTTCGTGCCGACCCTGCTGAACGTCAGCATGATCGTGTTCGCGCTGTTCCTGACGCCGTACTTCGATCCGCCGGTCATGGCGCTCGGCTGGGCCGTGCTGGTCGGTGGCCTGGCGCAGTTGCTCTATCAACTGCCGCACCTGAAAAAGATCGGCATGCTGGTGCTGCCACGTCTGAACCTGCGTGACACGGGTGTCTGGCGAGTGATGAAGCAGATGCTGCCGGCGATCATCGGTGTCTCGGTCAGTCAGATTTCCCTGATCATCAACACCATCTTCGCCTCGTTTCTGGTGGCGGGTTCGGTGTCGTGGATGTACTACGCCGACCGATTGATGGAGCTGCCATCCGGCGTGCTGGGTGTGGCGCTGGGCACGATCCTGCTGCCGACCCTGGCCAAGACCTACGCCAGCAAGGATCGTCACGAGTACTCGCGGATTCTCGACTGGGGCCTGCGCCTTTGCTTTGTGTTGGTGCTGCCGTGTGCGCTGGCGCTGGGGATCCTGGCCGAGCCGCTGACGGTTTCGCTGTTCCAGTACGGCCAGTTCAGCGGCTTTGATGCGGCCATGACCCAGCGGGCGTTGATTGCCTATTCCGTTGGTCTGCTCGGCATTATCGTGATCAAAGTGCTGGCCCCAGGCTTTTATGCGCAACAGAACATCCGTACACCGGTAAAAATCGCAATCTTCACCCTGATAGTCACGCAGTTGTTCAACCTGGTGTTGATCGGGCCACTGGCCCATGCCGGTCTTGCACTGGCAATCAGTGCCGGTGCGTGCCTGAACGCCGGCCTGTTGTTCTATCAACTGCGCAAGCAGCAGATGTATCAACCGCAGCCGGGCTGGCTGAAATTCGGTTTGAAGCTGTTGCTCGCGGTGGCGGTGATGTCGGCCGTGCTGTTGATCGGCATGCATTTCATGCCGGCCTGGGATCAAGGCCACATGCTGGAGCGCTTCCTGCGCCTGGGCGTGCTGGTGGTTGCCGGCGTGGTCGCTTATTTCGGCATGTTGCTGCTGCTCGGTTTCCGTCTGCGTGACTTCAACCGCAAGGCGTTGAGCTGAGGTTTCACCCTTGAAAGACGTGCGCGGGCCGGCAGTTTTGTCGGCTCGTTCACTTTGGGTTACGGTGTTGCCTGTCGTCGGCCGTCGGGTGTGGTTATAATCGGCCACTTTATGAGCAAGAAGCGCGTTATGCAGCTGGTTCGAGGCCTTCACAACTTGCGCCCCCAGCATCGGGGCTGCGTCGCCACTATTGGCAACTTTGACGGTGTTCACCGTGGTCACCAGGCCATCCTGGCCCGACTGCGTGAGCGTGCGCTCGAGTTGGGCGTACCCAGCTGCGTGGTGATTTTCGAGCCGCAGCCACGGGAATTCTTTGCCCCGGAGACCGCTCCCGCGCGTCTGGCCCGGTTGCGCGACAAGCTGCAACTGCTGGCCGCCGAAGGTGTAGACCGGGTCTTGTGCCTGGCCTTTAACCAGCGCTTGAGCAAACTCAGCGCCAGTGAATTCGTCGATACGATTCTGGTGGATGGCCTGGGTGTGCAGCATCTGGAAGTCGGTGACGATTTCCGCTTCGGTTGCGACCGCCTCGGCGATTTCGATTTTCTGCTGCAGGCCGGGCAGGTTCACGGTTTTACCGTGGAAGCCGCGCAAACCGTCGAGCTGGATGGCATTCGTGTCAGCAGCACCCAGGTGCGCAACGCGTTGGCCGCCGCCGATTTTGCCCTGGCCGAACGCTTGCTTGGCCGCCCGTACCGGATTGCCGGTCGCGTGCTGCATGGCCAGAAACTGGCCCGCCAGCTGGGTACGCCCACGGCGAACATTCAACTCAAGCGCCGTCGCGTGCCGTTCACCGGGGTTTACCTGGTCGACGTCGACATCGACGGCAAGACTTGGCCCGGTGTCGCCAATATCGGCGTACGGCCCACGGTGCAAGGTGATGGCAAGGCCCACCTTGAAGTACATCTTTTGGATTTTGCCGGCGATCTGTATGACCGGCGTTTGACGGTGGTTTTCCACCAGAAGCTGCGTGAAGAGCAGCGTTTCGCCTCCCTGGAGGCATTGAAAACGGCGATCAGCGCGGATGTCGCCGCCGCCCGTGCACTAGCCGCACCTAGCGCCCATCGCTAATGAAGAGCCTTAAATGACCGACTATAAAGCCACGCTAAACCTTCCGGACACCGCCTTCCCAATGAAGGCCGGCCTGCCACAGCGCGAACCGCAGATCCTGCAGCGCTGGGACAGTATTGGCCTGTACGGAAAGTTGCGCGAGATTGGCAAGGATCGTCCGAAGTTCGTCCTGCACGACGGCCCTCCGTACGCCAACGGTACGATCCACATCGGTCACGCACTGAACAAGATTCTCAAGGACATGATCATCCGCTCGAAGACCCTGTCGGGCTTCGACGCGCCGTATGTTCCAGGTTGGGACTGCCACGGCCTGCCGATCGAGCACAAGGTTGAAGTGACCCACGGCAAGAACCTGGGCGCGGACAAGACCCGCGAACTGTGCCGTGCCTACGCCACCGAGCAGATCGAAGGGCAGAAGACCGAATTCATCCGTCTCGGCGTGCTGGGCGACTTCGCCAACCCGTACAAGACCATGGACTTCAAGAACGAGGCCGGTGAAATCCGCGCCCTCGCCGAAATCGTCAAGGGCGGTTTCGTGTTCAAGGGCCTGAAGCCTGTGAACTGGTGCTTCGACTGCGGTTCGGCCCTGGCCGAAGCGGAAGTCGAGTACGAGAACAAGAAGTCCTCGACCATCGACGTAGCGTTCCCGATCGCCGACGAAGCCAAACTGGCTGCCGCGTTCGGTCTGCCGTCGTTGGGCAAGCCTGCCTCGATCGTGATCTGGACCACCACCCCGTGGACCATCCCGGCCAACCAGGCGCTGAACGTTCACCCGGAATTCAACTACGCGCTGGTCGATATCGGCGACAAGCTGCTGGTTCTGGCCGAAGAGCTGGTCGAATCCTGCCTGACCCGTTACGGCGTTGAAGGCACCGTTCTGGCCACCGCACCGGGTTCGGCGCTGGAACTGATCAATTTCCGTCACCCGTTCTACGACCGTCTGTCGCCGGTGTACCTGGCCGACTACGTGGAACTGGGCGCCGGCACCGGCGTGGTTCACTCCGCCCCGGCCTACGGTGTGGACGACTTCGTGACCTGCAAGAAGTACGGCATGGTCAACGACGACATCCTCAACCCGGTACAGAGCAACGGCGTTTACGTGCCGTCGCTGGAATTCTTCGGCGGCCAGTTCATCTGGAAGGCCAACCCGGCCATCGTCGAAAAACTCACCGAAGTCGGTGCGCTGATGCACACCACCGTCATCGAACACAGCTACATGCACTGCTGGCGTCACAAGACCCCGCTGATCTATCGCGCTACCGCGCAGTGGTTCATCGGCATGGACAAAGAGCCGGTATCCGGCGACACCCTGCGTCAGCGCTCGCTCAAAGCCATCGAAGACACCAAGTTCGTTCCGGCCTGGGGCCAGGCGCGCCTGCACTCGATGATCGCCAACCGTCCGGACTGGTGCATCTCCCGTCAGCGTAACTGGGGCGTGCCGATCCCGTTCTTCCTGAACAAGGAAAGCGGCGAGCTGCACCCACGCACCGTCGAGCTGATGGAAGAAGTCGCCAAGCGCGTCGAAGTCGAAGGTATCGAAGCCTGGTTCAAACTCGACGCTGCCGAACTGCTGGGCGATGAAGCGCCGCAGTACGACAAGATCAGCGACACCCTCGACGTCTGGTTCGACTCGGGCACCACGCACTGGCACGTCCTGCGCGGTTCGCACCCGATGGGCCACGAGACCGGCCCGCGCGCCGACCTGTACCTGGAAGGTTCCGACCAGCACCGTGGCTGGTTCCACTCGTCCTTGCTGACCGGTTGCGCCATCGACAACCACGCGCCGTACCGCGAGCTGCTGACCCACGGTTTCACCGTGGACGAGTCCGGCCGCAAGATGTCCAAGTCCCTGGGCAACGTGATCGCGCCGCAGAAAGTCAACGACACCCTGGGCGCCGACATCATGCGTCTGTGGGTCGCGTCGACCGACTACTCCGGCGAAATGGCCGTGTCCGAGCAGATCCTGCAGCGCAGCGCGGATGCCTACCGTCGTATCCGTAACACCGCGCGCTTCCTGCTTTCCAACCTGACCGGTTTCAACCCGGCCACCGACCTGCTGCCGGCCGAAGACATGCTGGCACTGGATCGCTGGGCAGTGGACCGTACCCTGCTGCTGCAACGCGAGCTGCAAGAGCACTACGGCGAATACCGTTTCTGGAACGTCTACTCGAAGATCCACAACTTCTGCGTGCAGGAGCTGGGTGGTTTCTACCTCGACATCATCAAGGACCGCCAGTACACCACCGGCGCCAACAGCAAGGCCCGTCGTTCGTGCCAGACCGCGCTGTTCCACATCTCCGAAGCGCTGGTGCGCTGGATCGCACCGATCCTGGCCTTCACCGCCGACGAGCTGTGGCAGTACCTGCCTGGCGAGCGAAACGAATCGGTGATGCTCAACACCTGGTACGAAGGCCTGACCGAGTTGCCGGAAGGCTTCGAGCTGGGTCGCGAGTACTGGGATCGCATCATGGAAGTGAAGGTCGCGGTCAACAAAGAGATGGAAATCCAGCGCGCGGCCAAGGCCGTCGGTGGCAACCTGCAAGCCGAAGTGACGCTGTACGCCGAAGACGCTCTGAGCGCCGACCTGGCCAAGCTGAGCAACGAGTTGCGCTTTGTACTGATCACCTCGACTGCCAGCGTTGCGCCGTTCGTGCAGGCTCCGGCCGAAGCGGTGGCCACCGAAGTCGGCGGACTGAAGCTGAAGATCGTCAAATCCGCCTTCCCGAAATGCGCCCGTTGCTGGCACTGCCGTGAAGACGTCGGCGTGAACCCGGAGCATCCGGAAATCTGCGGCCGTTGCGTGGACAACATCGATGGTGCCGGTGAGGTTCGTCACTATGCCTAACGCCGTTGGCCGTTTCGGACGGCTGAGCTGGCTCTGGTTGAGCTTGCTGGTTCTGGTCATTGACCAGGCCAGCAAGTTCTACTTCGAAGGCAAGCTCGAGATGTACCAGCAGATCGTGATCATTCCCGATTACTTCAGCTGGACCCTGGCCTACAACACCGGCGCGGCATTCAGCTTCCTGGCTGACAGCTCCGGCTGGCAGCGCTGGCTGTTCGCCCTGATCGCGGTGGTGGTCAGTGCGGTGCTGGTGGTCTGGCTCAAGCGCCTGGGCCGCAACGAAACCTGGCTGGCCATCGCGCTGGCGCTGGTGCTGGGCGGCGCGCTGGGCAATCTGTATGACCGCATTGCCCTGGGCCATGTGATCGACTTCATTCTGGTGCACTGGCAGAACCGCTGGTACTTCCCGGCGTTCAACTTCGCCGACAGCGCCATCACCGTTGGCGCGGTGATGCTGGCACTGGACATGTTCAAAAGTAAAAAAACCGGAGAAGCCGTTCATGACTGAACAGGTATTGGCTGAGCAACGCATCGGCCAGAACACGGAAGTCACTTTGCATTTTGCATTGCGCCTGGAGAACGGCGATACGGTCGACAGCACCTTCGACAAAGCCCCGGCGACCTTCAAGGTCGGCGACGGCAACCTGCTGCCGGGTTTCGAAGCGGCGCTGTTCGGCTTCAAGGCGGGTGACAAGCGCACCCTGACCATCGAGCCGGAAAACGCATTCGGCCAGCCGAACCCGCAGAACGTGCAGGTCATTCCACGTTCGCAGTTTGCGGACATGGAGCTGTCGCCAGGTTTGCTGGTGATCTTCAACGATGCGGCCAATACTGAGCTGCCGGGTGTGGTGAAAGAGTTCGACGACGCGCAAGTGACCGTCGACTTCAACCACCCGCTGGCCGGCAAGACGCTGACCTTTGACGTGGAAATCTTCTCCGTCAAAGCGCTGTAAACGCTGTTCTGCAGGGGCCGGCCCGGCCCCTGCATTGATCTGAATTTTTCGCGCGCAAGACACGAGGCACAGCATGCAAATCAAACTCGCCAACCCCCGTGGCTTCTGCGCCGGCGTGGACCGGGCGATCGAAATCGTCAACCGCGCCCTGGAAGTCTTCGGGCCGCCGATCTACGTGCGTCATGAAGTGGTGCACAACAAGTTTGTCGTCGAGGACCTGCGCAGTCGTGGCGCGATCTTCGTCGAAGAACTGGATCAGGTGCCGGACGACGTCATCGTGATCTTCAGTGCCCATGGCGTCTCGCAAGCCGTGCGTACTGAAGCCGCCGGTCGTGGCCTGAAAGTGTTCGACGCTACGTGCCCGCTGGTGACCAAGGTGCACATCGAAGTCGCCAAGTACAGCCGCGACGGCCGTGAATGCATCCTGATCGGCCACGCCGGTCACCCGGAAGTCGAAGGCACCATGGGCCAGTACGACGCCAGCAACGGCGGCGCGATCTACCTCGTCGAAGACGAGAAAGATGTCGCCGAGCTGCAGGTGCACAACCCTGAAAAACTGGCCTTCGTCACCCAGACCACCTTGTCGATGGACGATACCAGCCGGGTTATCGATGCTTTGCGCTCGCGTTTCCCGGCTATCGGAGGGCCGCGCAAGGACGACATCTGCTACGCCACCCAGAACCGTCAGGACGCGGTCAAGCAACTGGCCGATGAGTGCGATGTGGTCCTGGTGGTAGGCAGCCCTAACAGCTCCAACTCCAACCGTCTGCGCGAGCTGGCCGAGCGTATGGCCACGCCGGCGTACCTGATCGACGGTGCCGAAGACCTGCAAAAGAGCTGGTTCGATGGCGTCGAGCATATCGGCATCACTGCCGGTGCTTCTGCGCCGGAAGTGCTGGTGCGCGGCGTGATCCAGCAGTTGCAGGCCTGGGGCGCCACCGGTGCCGACGAGTTGGCCGGGCGTGAAGAGAACATCACCTTCTCGATGCCTAAAGAGCTGCGCGTCCGCTCGATCTGACTGCTTTATCCTTTCGACACAGTGCCTGTTCAGCTTTTTCGCTGGCCAGGCGCACGCGACCGGTTGCCGCCAGCACCAGTTGAAGCTGGCTGACCGGTTCGCGGGTCGAACAGATGTGTAGTTTTCCTGCCTGAAATGCCCGCCCGGGCATCAGCGGTTGCCCCAGACTGCTGAACCGAATGTACCGACTGACGAACCAGTTACCGACAATGGGCACTTGCCCATCGCTGGCGTGCTCGACCAGCAGCGGATTGCTGCTGTCCTCCGCGCCCTTGCCACTGACATCCAGAATGATCCGCCAGCCCCGGCTCCAGTCCCCGTCGATGCCGTGAATCACTACGCTCTGATTGCGCGTGATCGCCTGGCTGCGGGCATTGCGTATCCCGCTGATCAGCGACTCAGCGGCCTGTTGCCGCTGGTTCGACTCCTTCAGCGTGGCGAGCGCCGGACTGACCAGTGACAGAACAATTGCGCCGATCGCCAGTCCCATGAGCAGTTCGACCAGACTGAATCCCTGTTGCGGCATGAGCATTTCCTCCTTGGAGCAGGGGGCTCGACGCGATCCGTGCGCCGGGCAGGGCAAATCAACCGACGCAAGCCGGCCGAATGTTCTAGGTTTACAGGGCAGGTATAGCCGACGGCAACGGAGGGCATCGATGGATCATCGTACAAAAGGTTTCACGCTGATCGAGGTGCTGGTGGCGGTCGCATTGGTTGTGATCCTGATCACGATGGCCGTCCCGGCGTTTACCCGATCGATACAGGGCAGCAAGGCCGATACCGAAGTCGGCGACCTGCAGCGGGCGCTCAACTATGCGCGACTGGAAGCCATTGATCGCGGGACCACCATCCGGTTGCGACCGACTGCCGGGGGCAGCGTCTGGACGGGCGAGTTGTCGGTCTACGACAGTACTGGCACTTCGGCCAATGTATTGCGGGTTGTTCCAGCGATGAGCAGTGGCGCGACTCTGACGCTAACCTCAGGAGTAACCACGCTGGATTTCAATAATCTGGGTGGTCTGGCCGCACCGTCCTCGGCGGTGGTGTTCAGTTATACGCTGGGAACGCAAAGCAGGACGCTGAACGTGTGTCTGAACGGACGAATTCAATCGGGTGGAAGCTGCGGATGAGGGCAGGGAGCAGAGTTGCACAGGAAGGCATGTCGCTGATCGAAATCCTCGTCGCGTTGCTGGTGCTGACGGTCGGGTTGCTGGGGGCGGCGGCGGTTCAGCTCAATGCGCTGAAATACACCGATAGCTCGCGGATGACCAGTCAGGCGAGTTTCATCGCCTACGACATGATGGACCGCATCCGCGCCAATTCCGGCGCCGACTACACCGTCACGCCACCGACCTCGGGCAACCTGAGCGTCACCCGTGATCAGGATCTCTACGACTTCACCACCAACATCGTCAATTTCGGCGGGCCGACTGCCACCGGCAGCATCACCCTCAACCAGCGGGTGTACACCATCACCATCAACTGGAGCGACTCACGGGCCGCCAACACCGCGAGCGCCCCGCGCAGTTTTGTCCTGACCAGTCGCGCCACGGTCGATCCGGTGGCCACGCCATGAAGCGGCATAACCAGGGTTTCGGTCTGATCGAAATGCTTATCGCCCTGGCGCTGGGGCTGATCATCGTGCTGGGCGTCGTACAGACCTTTCTTGCAGCGAAGAATACCTACGTCAGCCAGAACACCTCGGCGGCCATGCAGGAAGATGCACGGTTCGTGCTGAGCAAGATGATCCAGGAAATTCGCATGGTCGGGATGTTCGGCTGCCTCGGGACCATTATCGACGCCAGCACCAGCGGCGATTTCAATGCTGCGCAGATCACGCCGATCAGCTGGGACAACACCAATCTCAAACTGACGCTGGTCACTGCCGACGTCGGCAGTGGCGGTGGAACACCGACCTGGACGGTGGTTTCCGATTGCCGCAACAGCGCAACGGCCTACAGCAACCTGCAGACTCCGGCGGCCGGGCAAATCGCCTTCCCGATCCGCCGTCTGGTCTACAGCTTCAGCAACAACCAGATTCTGATGGGTACCGGTGGCGGAACGCCGACCCAGCAGGTCCTGGTGAACAACGTCAGTGCGTTTACGGTGATGTTCGGGCTCGCCACGTCGGCGACGGATGTCTCTGCTTCGACCTACAGCAGCAACCCCGGCGATCCGGCGCGCATCCGCAGCGTACGCCTGACCCTGACCCTCACCGACCCGAACAACCGGGTCGCCAACCAGACCTTCAACGTGGTTGCCGCTCTGCGCAACCGCTTGCAGTGAGGGCCGGCCAATGAATGTTTCTCTCCATCAACGACCAACCCAGCGTGGCATGGTGCTGCTGGTCAGCCTGGTATTTCTGTTGCTCCTGACGGTGATCGGCCTGTCATCGATGCAGAGCGCCAACCTGCAGGAAAAGATGGCCGGCAGCGTGAGCCTGCGCAATCAGTCGTTCCAGACTGCCGAGGCGGCACTGCGTATTGGCGAGAGTGCGGTGCAACTGAGCACATATACGTTGGCGGTGTGTGCCAATGCCACCCAGTGTGCGCCGCCGGCAGAATCGTCGGTAGTCAGTGCGGCGGGGTTCAATTCGACCTCCGGGGTGACCTGGATCGCTGCGGGCAGCGGCTTCTACGGGGTACAGAACATCGGCACCACGCTCACCGCGGTGAACGTTCCGAGCAACACCTCGGCGACGCTGTACCGGGTCACGGCTGTCGGGATCGTCGGCAGTTCACGCAGTGTGGTGGAGAGTGTCTATGCGAAGTACTGAACGACGCTCTGGCTGGCGGCCGTGGCTGGCGGGGTTTCTTGCGGGGTTGTATCTGGCCGCGCCGGCGTATGCGTTCACGCCGTCTGATTCGCCATTGCTCAGTGCCGCCGCCGTGCCGCCGAATGTCATCTTGCTGATCGACGACTCGGGCAGCATGAACAGCATCATTTACGCTGCGGGTTTCGATCCTACGGTCACCCGCACACCGGCCCGGCAGTGCAACGCGGTGCTCGGGTTGTGCCTGAGTTCGACGGCCATCACCGGCGATCCGGTGTTTCTGTCGAGCCTGCCGACTTCCGGCTGCTCCGGCGGTGCCTATGCGTTCTACAACAACAGTCTGGCACCGCTGTGCCTTAAACTGCCGGACCCGGTCGGCGGCGGCAATACCCGGTACTACGGGGATTACATCGCCTACGTGGTCGGCCTCGCCATCAGCAACGGCACCCGTGACTTCACCACCGGGGCGATTCCCAACGACTACCGGATCAACGTCGCCCGCAACGTTTCCACCGCACTGGTGACCAGCAACCGAAACCTGCGTTTCGGCCTGTCGACATTCAACCCGGCCACCAGCAGCAACCCGGGCAACGGCGGCTACATCGCCCGGTCCGTCAGCGACCTGGCGCCGGTCAGCGGCAGCGTGACCCAGGCCCAGGCCGACAGTAACTACAACGCGCTGATCTCGGCGATCAGCGGCCTGAGCGCCGTGGCCAATACGCCCTTGGCGGAAACCTATTACGAAATCACCCGCTACATGCGCGGCATGACGCCGTACTACAACACCACGCCGAGCACCTACACCAGTCCGATCCAGTACCGTTGCCAGAAAAATTACGGGGTGGTGATTACCGACGGCTTGCCGACCTACGACCGCACGTTCCCCACCAATGACCCGCTGGGCGGCAGCCGATTGCCGAACTGGGATGGCATCAACAATGACGGCAACAATCTCAGCGGCGATAACGAGGGCGACACGCTGTACCTGGACGACATCGCCAAGTTCGCCTTCGACATCGACATGCGTTCGACCGGTGTCGATGCGGCTGGCAAGAGCTGGAGCTCGCCAGACTTTCCCAAACAGAACATGAACACTTACACCGTTGGCTTCACCGCCGACAACGATATGTTGTCGGACGCGGCAAACTACGGCCAGGGCAAGTATTACCAGGCCACCGACAGTGCTGGCCTGAACACGGCGTTGTCATCGGCATTGAGCGACATCACCTCCAAGGCCGGTTCCGGAGGCAGTGGTGTGACCAGCGCTACGACACTGGTGAGCGGCAGCAGCTATTTCCAGACCAGTTACGATCCCCGGGACTGGCGCGGCACCATCAAGTCCTTCGGCTTCACCTCGAGCGGGACGGTCAACACCTCGACGGTGCTGTGGACGACCGACACCGCCATCGTCCCCGGCGCCACGGCACCGACCTATCAATCGTGGAATACCTTGAGCAACGCGGCGGTGACGCTGGCTTACGGCAACTTCTCTGCAGCGCAGCAGACAACGCTCGGCCAGAGCCTGCCCAGCGGCATCAGTGGCAGCGATCTGGTGGAGTGGAGCAAGGGCACCAACAAGACCGGGCTCAAGGTTCGCAGCGTATTGCTGGGCGACATCATCAACTCGCCGCTGGTGCTGGCCTCACCCACGGACAAGACTGCCTCCGACCTGTCGGGCGACACTACCTACACCAGTTACCTGACCACCAAGGCCGCGAACATGAATGCCAACCTGGTGGTGAACGGCAACGACGGTTTCGTCAGCGTCATCAACCCGGCCAACGGCACCCGGCGTTACGCCTACATGCCGTCGAGCGTGCTGCCGTCGTTGCGATTGATCGCCGACCCCAACTACATCAACGGCGTCAGCCACAAGTTTCTGGTGGACGGGCAGGTTGGTGTCTATGACGCGCAGTTCGGCACGGCCTGGAAGACCCTCGCCATCGGCGGCACCGGGGCCGGTGGCAAGACGTTTTATGCCTTGCAGTTGTTCGACGCTTCTGCGGGGAACATTCTCAATGCGTTGTGGGAAGTGAGTGCACCGGCCACTGCCAGCACTGCTAACGCATTCAATGATCTGGGTTATGCCTACGCCCGGCCGGAAGTGGCACGCTTGGCCGATGGTCGCTGGGCGGCTTTCATCGCCAATGGCTATGGCAGCAACTCGGGGGTGGCTGCGTTATATGTGCTGGATGTGCGCGACGGTTCGCTGATCAAAAAAATAGTTATCGACAGTACCGAAACCACCAACGGACTGTCGTCGGTGAAGCTCAAGGTCAATTCGCAGAACGTGGTGCAGGCCGCGTACGGTGGAGACTTGAAGGGGCGCCTGTGGAAGTTCGACCTGAGCGCGACCACTACCGACAGCTGGGGCGTGGCGTTTTCCGGAAAACCGCTGTTCACCACGGCGGGCGGCACGACGCAACCGATCACGGCGCAACCGCTGCTGGCGGACAACTCATTGGGGGGCAAACAGATTTTCGTCGGCACCGGCAAGTTCAACGAAACCGCCGACAAGACCAACAAGGATCTGCAGGCGTTCTATTCGGTGTGGGATGCCGATGGCGGCTCGGGGCAACTGACGGTCAGCAGTTTGCAAGCCCAGGCCATCACCGGTGTGTTCTCGGGCAGTACAGGGCAGTTCATTACCACGACCCAGAACGACACCACGTATCCGGCGGAGAAGGGCTGGTACCTGCCGCTGGTGTACAACAACGTATTGACCGGCGAGCGGGTGATCAATCAGGCCAGCCTGGTGCTGGGGCGCATCGTGTTCACCACGGCCAGTGTCGATACCACTGACCCGTGCTCCAGCTTCGGTACCGGCAAACTGGTCGAACTCGATGCATTCAGCGGTAAGATGCTCAACTATGCGGTGCTCGACACCAACGCCGACGGCGTGGTCGACACCAATGACACGATTTCCAGCGGTGTGGTGTTCAGTGGCGGCATTCCTACGCTGAACGCCATCGTCAACGGCGCATCGCGCAAGATCGTGAACGATTCCAGTGGCGGGATCACCACCCTGGTGGAAAAATCCGGCGGCGGCAGCCGTCGTATCATGTGGCGACAAATACAGTAAGCGAGAGTTGAGGCATGCGCAGATCCATCCGCGGGTTCACCCTGATCGAAATCATGATCGTGATAGCGATCATCGGGATCATCATCACCATTGCCGCACCGAGCTATACCGAATACCTGAAAAAGGGCCGCCGCGCCGAAGTGGCCTCGCTGCTGAACGAGCAGGCGCAGACCCTCGAACGCTTCTACACCCGCAACAATGTTTACACCGGTGTCACCGGGCTCAGCACGGGCAATGATTTCTACACCATCACCCCGACCATCGCTGACCAGACCTACCTGCTGACCGCGACCCGCAAGGCCGGCACGACCATGGCCGGCGACAAGTGCGGGGACTTCACCCTCACCAACACCGGTGTGCGCAGCATGATCAACGCGACTGCCGGGCTTGCCACCAAGGATTGCTGGGGCCGCTGAGCCGCTTTCATTCGGGCGCCTTTTGCGCCCACTGTCTTTTTTACGGTTGGAACAAACATGACCAGGCAACAGCAAGTGGTGATTGTCGGTGGCGGGGTGATTGGCCTGCTGACCGCGTACAACCTCGCCTCCGAAGTGCGCAGCGTGGTGCTGCTGGATCGCTCGAACGTCGGCCAGGAATCGTCCTGGGCCGGCGGCGGCATCGTTTCTCCGCTGTATCCATGGCGTTATAGCCCGGCGGTCACGGCACTGGCGCACTGGTCGCAGGACTTTTATCCACAGCTGGGCGAGCGGCTGTTTGCCGATACCGGTGTCGATCCTGAAGTCCATACCACCGGCCTGTACTGGCTGGACCTGGACGACGAAGCCGAAGCGCTGGCCTGGGCCGAGCGGGAAAACCGTCCGCTGCGGGCTGTGGATATCTCGGCGGCCCATGATGCGGTGCCGGTACTCGGCGGCGGTTTTTCCCGGGCGATCCACATGGCCGATGTGGCCAACGTACGCAACCCACGGCTGGTGAAGTCGCTGAAAGCCGCGTTGCAGGCGCTGCCTAACGTGACGATTCACGAGCAGTGCGAGGTCAGCGGGTTTGTCCGTGAAGGCGAGAAGGTTGTCGGTGTGCAAACGCCGAAAGGCGTGATCAACGGCGACCAGGTGGTGCTGACGGCGGGGGCGTGGAGCGGCGAGCTGCTCAAGACGCTGAATCTGTCGCTGCCGGTGGAGCCGGTCAAAGGCCAGATGATTCTCTACAAGTGCGCGGCGGACTTCCTGCCGAGCATGGTGCTGGCCAAAGGGCGTTATGCGATTCCGCGTCGCGACGGGCACATCCTGATCGGCAGCACGCTGGAGCACGAAGGTTTCGACAAGACCCCGACCGACAGTGCACTGGAAAGCCTCAAGGCCTCGGCGGTCGAATTGCTGCCGGCGCTGGCGGATGCCGAAGTGGTGGGGCACTGGGCCGGGTTGCGTCCCGGCTCGCCGGAGGGCATTCCCTATATCGGGCGGGTGCCCGGTGTTGATGGCTTGTGGCTAAACTGCGGGCATTACCGCAACGGGCTGGTGCTGGCACCCGCCTCCTGTCAGCTGTTTGCCGATGTGATGCTGGGGCGGGCGCCGATCATCGATCCGGCGCCGTATGCCCCGACCGGGCGCATTTAATCCAGGCCGAGCTTCTTGAGCCTGTAGCGCATCGAACGGAATGACAGATTCAACCGCTGGGCCGCTGCGGTACGGTTCCAGCGGGTTTCTTCCAGCGCTTGCAGGATCAGTTTGCGCTCGACGTTTTCCAGATAGTCTTCGAGGTTGTCGATCTGTGTGAGATCGGCAATGCCGCCCTCGGCTGCGCAATTGCCTTCGCTCAGGCGCAGGTCGTCGGCCTCGATCGTGCGGTTTTCGCACAGGGTGTGCGCGCGCTCGAGGACGTTCTCCAGCTCCCGGACATTCCCCGGAAAGCGGTAGTTCTTCAACGCCTCCAGCGCTTGTGGATGCAGGCGCGCCGCCGGCTGGCCAGTGCCATGGGCCAGACGCTTGAGCACATGGCTGGCCAATGCCTCGATATCGTCACGACGTTCGCGCAGAGAAGGCACCCGCAGTTCGATCACGTTCAGCCGGTAATACAGATCCTGCCGAAAGCGCTCGGCGGCGACTTCCGCGTCCAGGTCCTTGTGAGTGGCGCACAGAATACGCACATCGACCACGGTCTCCTGCTGGCCGCCGACGCTGCGCACGGCCTTTTCCTGAATCGCCCGCAGCAGCTTGACCTGCATCGACAGCGGCAAGTCCGCCACTTCATCGAGAAACAGCGTCCCGCCATGGGCAGCCTGGAACAGCCCCGGCTTATCGTCCACCGCGCCGGTGAAACTGCCTTTGCGGTGCCCGAAGAACTCGCTCTCCATCAATTCCGAAGGAATCGCCCCGCAATTCACCGGCACGAACGGCTGGCTGGCGCGTGGACCCTGCTCGTGAATCAGCCGGGCGACCAGTTCCTTGCCACTACCGGACTCGCCGCTGATATAGACCGGCGCCTGACTGCGGGCCAGTTTGTCGATCTGCTTGCGCAGGTTGCACATCGGCTGCGAATCACCGAGCAGGCGCCGGTCAATCGATGTGCAGACGCCGCCGGTCGCCGGCATGCGCAACGCGGTGGCGACCAGTTCGCGCAGTCGAGTGAGATCCACCGGTTTGGTCAGGAAGTCGAAAGCCCCGGCTTTCAGGGCGTTGATCGCTGTTTCCAGGCTGCCATAAGCGGTGATCATCGCCACCGGCAATTGCGGGTAGCGTTGCTGGATGTGCTGCACCAGTTCCAGCCCGGTGCCGTCCGGCAGGCGCATGTCGGTCAGGCACAGGTCGAAGGTGTCGCGGTTCAGCAGCGCCTGGGCTTCGCCGAGGTTGCGTGCGCTGAAGGTGTCGAGTTTCATCCGTCCCAGGGTGATTTCCAGGAGTTCGCGGATATCCGGTTCGTCGTCGACGATGAGGATTTTTTGCCGTGGGCTCGTGTTCAACTTTGTTTCCGTCCGTGAGCAAAGGTGATGCGAAAGCAGCCGCCGCCTTGGCGTGGTTTGAAGTCTAGGCGGGCCTGGTTGCTTTCGCACAGCTCACGGGACAGATAAAGCCCAAGGCCGGTGCCCTGGCTGCTGGTGGTGAAGAAAGGTTCGAACAGATGCGCCTGCTGATCCAGCGCCACGCCGGGGCCGTTGTCCTGGACTTCGAGCACAGCCAGCTGGCTCTCGGGGTCGATGAACAGCCGGAGCCAGACCTGCGCCGGATCGTGCAGCAGGGCGCTGTGCCGCCAGCCATTGCGCAACAGATTGTCGAGAATTTGCGTCAGTTGCCCCGGGTCCATCAGGGTCCGGAAATCCCCGGATTCGATGTTCAGATGAATCCGTTGGTGCTCGCTGGCCTGTTCGCGGCTTTCCTCGACGAAGTGCTCGAGCCATGGCTCGAGATCCAGCCGTTGCGGCGCGCTCTGCTGGCGGCGGGACAGTTGCAGGACATTTTCAATGACTCGGTTCATGCGCTGGGAGTGATCCTGGATGATCTGTGTCAGACGCCGGTCCGCGCCGTCGAGTTCCTCGGATTCCCGCAACAGCTGTGCGGCATGACTGATGGCGCCCAGCGGGTTACGGATCTCGTGGGCGATGCCGGCGGTCAGGCGCCCGAGTGCGGCGAGCTTCAACTGCTGGGCCTGCTGGGCGATTTGCGCGAGGTCCTCGAGAAACACCAAGGTCTGGCGGTTCGGGCTCTGTTCCAGGGCGATGAAGCTCGGCTGCAGTTCCAGGCCGTTGGCGGCGATTTTCAGGCTCTGCGGGCGCAGGGTCGGGTTGTTCAGCCACAGGTTCAGGCGCTCAACCAGCGCGGTCGAATAATCATCGATCAAATGGCCTTCAAGGGGCGACTGCGCCAGTAGCGTTCGGGCGCTTTGGTTGGCCAGTTGCACCCGGCGTTGTTCGTCTAGCACCAGAATACCGGTGCGCATGCGTTGCAGGATCAAGGCGTTGAGAGCCTCGAGACTGACCACCTCGCTGGCCCGTTGTTCGGCGAGGGTCTCGCTGACTTCGAGGCGGCGGATCAAGCCTTGCACCAGCAGCGCTCCGGCAAAACACAGGGCTCCGAGGGTGCCCGCCTGCAGGTATTCGTTGGCGCTCAGGGGATGGCTGAAGCTCAGCAGGAAGCTGAGACCGACAATGCCGAGTGCACCGATGGCCGCGATCAGCACGCCGATACGGCGTCTCAGCAGCGTGTTGCTGATGGCTATCGAGACGATCAGCAGATTGCCGACCGGGCTGGCCACGCCGCCGGCGGCGTAGAACAGGCCGCACAGCAGCAGGATGTCGACCAGGGCCAGGCCGAACAACTGGGCCGGACGGCGGATGTTCTCCAGGAACACCACCAGCAGGATATTCAGCACCAGGTACAACCAGCTGCCATTGCGCAGCAGCTCGTCGTCGGCCGACGTCAACAGGCGGTTGTCCATGTTGCTGGAAATCAGCAGCACCAGGGTGATGCCGACGCTCAGACGGTAGAGGTGATAGAGGCGCAGCAGTCGCTGGGCCTGTTTGCGAGTGGCGTCGGTCGCCTCAGCGATCACTGGAACCGGGGCCTTGCTCGAGATGAGCCTGGCTGCAATACCACTGTTGACGAAGGCTCAGCGCGCGGTCGCGTGGCAGGTGCACACCGCAATGGGCGCAACGCACCATCGGTGCTGCATCCTGTTCGCGGGGGGATTGCGTGGGTGCGACAGGCGCCTTGAATTTGCGCCAGAGCCAGACGGCGGCGGCGATCAGGGCGATCCAGAACAGTAGACGAAGCATGATGGGCGGCTTTTTGGCTGATGATCCGGCAGTTTAGCCAAGGTCTTGGCAGGCGCACAGCGCAATAAAACGCGGCAATAAAAAAGGGAGATCCGAAGATCTCCCTTTTTGGCATCACCGAAGTGATCAGTCGAACAGACCGAAGGTCAAGTAGCTGAAAATGGAGCGGTCGCTGTTGCTGGACTCCGGTTCCGGCGCTTCGATCACGTCGCCGTTTTCATCTTTAGGCTTGAGGTCGTTCGGGATCGCGTCTTTCGCGTCCTGGAACTGCTTCTGCACGTCCTGGTTGGCGCGGGTCTCTCCCGGCGGCAGCGGCGGACGGGATTCGATCAGGCCCAGAGTGGCCTTGCTCAGCCACGAACGGTTGTCGGCTTCGGCGACCGACGGTACGAACTGACCGTCTTTCAGGCTCGGGTGATTCGGGTAGTTGAGCTTCAGGGTTTCCAGGCTGGTAGCCGCCAGTTCGTCCAGGTGCAGACGCTGGTAGGCTTCGGTCATCACCGCCAGGCCGTCGCCGACCGATGGGGTTTCCTGGAAGTTTTCCACTACATAACGGCCACGGTTGGCGGCGGCGACGTAGGCCTGACGGGTCAGGTAGTAGTCGGCCACGTGGATTTCGTAGGCTGCCAGCAGGTTGCGCAGGTAGATCATGCGCTGCTTGGCGTCCGGCGCGTAGCGGCTGTTCGGGTAGCGGCTGGTCAGCTGGGCGAACTCGTTGTAGGAGTCGCGGGCAGCACCCGGGTCACGCTTGGTCATGTCCAGCGGCAGGAAGCGCGCCAGCAGGCCGACGTCCTGGTCGAACGAGGTCAGGCCCTTGAGGTAGTAGGCGTAATCGACGTTCGGGTGCTGAGGGTGCAGACGAATGAAGCGCTCGGCGGCGGACTTTGCAGCTTCCGGCTCCGAGTTCTTGTAGTTCGCATAAATCAGTTCAAGTTGTGCCTGATCTGCGTAGCGACCGAACGGATAGCGCGACTCCAGAGCCTTCAGCTTGGCAGTGGCACTGGTATAACTGTTGTTGTCCAGGTCCTTTTGAGCCTGCTGGTACAGCTCGGTTTCGCTCAGGTTTTCGTCTACGACTTCCTTCGATGAGCAAGCAGCGGTCAATGCGAGGATGGCGATCAGCAGCAGGTGTTTCACTTGCATGGCGGCTTGCGTCCCTATGACGGCCGCTGTCTTGGGCGGGGCCGTCCTGTTATGATGAGCGCCCCGTTGAAAAGCCCCGGGGCAAAAGACGCCGTATTTAACCACAAGCGCGCAGCCGAAACCAAAGGCTGTAGCCGACGCCCAGTCCGAGCATGTCCGATAAAATTGAACTTCGCGCAGAGGTGCCGTCCGAATTGGGCGGCCAACGCCTCGATCAAGTCGCCGCCCAACTCTTCGCAGAGCACTCCCGCTCGCGCCTTTCCGCCTGGATCAAAGAAGGTCGCCTGACTGTGGACGGGGCGGTCATCCGCCCGCGCGACATCGTTCATGGCGGTGCCGTCCTTGAACTGACCGCCGAGCAGGAGGCCCAGGGTGAATGGGTCGCCCAGGACATCGAGCTCGATATCGTCTATGAAGACGACGATATCCTGGTGATCAACAAGCCTGCGGGCCTGGTGGTGCACCCGGCTGCCGGCCACGCCGATGGCACCCTGCTCAATGCCTTGCTGCACCACGTGCCGGACATCATCAATGTCCCGCGTGCCGGCATCGTGCACCGTCTGGACAAGGACACCACCGGTCTGATGGTGGTGGCCAAGACCATCCAGGCGCAGACCAAGCTGGTTGCCCAGCTGCAAAGCCGCAGCGTGAGCCGGATCTACGAGTGCATCGTGATCGGCGTGGTGACGGCCGGTGGCAAGATCAATGCCCCGATCGGTCGCCACGGCCAGCAGCGCCAGCGCATGGCGGTGATGGAAGGTGGCAAGCCTGCGGTCAGCCACTATCGCGTACTGGAGCGTTTCCGTTCCCACACTCATGTCCGGGTTAAGCTGGAAACCGGTCGTACCCACCAGATCCGCGTACACATGGCGCACATCAACTTTCCGTTGGTCGGCGACCCAGCGTACGGCGGTCGTTTCCGCATTCCGCCGGCGGCGAGCCAGACCATGGTCGAGTCGCTGAAACACTTCCCGCGTCAGGCCCTGCACGCACGGTTCCTCGAGCTGGATCATCCGACCACCGGTGAGCGCATGAGCTGGGAATCGCCGTTGCCGGAAGATCTGGTGTGGCTGCTGACCCTGCTCAAGCAGGATCGCGAGGCATTCGTAGGATGAACTGGCTGACGCCGGACTGGCCTGCGCCGGCCAGCGTCAAGGCCTGCGTCACCACCCGCGAGGGCGGCGTCAGCGAGGCGCCGTTCGACAGCCTCAATCTGGGCGATCATGTCGATGATCGTCCTGAGGCCGTCGCCGAAAACCGTCGGCGACTGACCGATCACTTCTCTATAAAGCCTGCCTGGTTGCAGCAAGTGCACGGGATTGCCGTGGCGCATGCTGATCCGTCGGTTGTAGCCACGGCAGATGCCAGCTGGACGGCAACACCGGGTATCGCTTGTGCGGCAATGACCGCCGATTGCCTGCCGGCGCTGTTCTGCGACCGTGCCGGTACTCGCGTGGCAGCGGCGCATGCCGGTTGGCGTGGGCTGGCGGCCGGTGTGCTGGAAGCGACCCTCGACAGCCTGGATGTGCCTGCCGAAGACATTCTGGTCTGGCTCGGCCCGGCCATCGGTCCGCAAGCCTTCGAAGTCGGCCCGGAAGTCCGGGAAGTCTTCATCAATCAATTGTCCGAAGCCGCGACAGCCTTTGTCCCGAGCCATAACGCGGGCAAGTTCATGGCCGACATCTATAAGCTGGCGCGATTGCGTCTGGCGGTCCGGGGTGTCACGGCTGTTTATGGTGGCGGTTTCTGTACCGTGACCGATCCTCGTTTCTTCTCTTATCGCCGTGCATCGCGCACTGGTCGCTTCGCCTCCCTCGTTTGGCTCACCCGCTAAACTGTCTGATCTGCATCAACTGTCCCACGCTTGAATCTTCCAGAATCGACCGCATCTATAGCGGTATCTGGCAGGTTTCTTTATTCAGGATGGTTTTTTAGGTCCGGCCTGCTCAAAAGGAAGGTGACCCATGCGTATAGACCGTTTAACCAGCAAATTACAGTTGGCGTTGTCCGATGCCCAATCCCTGGCTGTCGGCCACGATCATCCGGCCATCGAGCCGGCGCATTTGATGCAAGCCATGCTTGAACAGCAGGGTGGTTCGATCAAACCCCTGTTGATGCAGGTGGGATTCGACGTCAACAGCTTGCGTAAAGAGCTGACCAAAGAGCTCGATCAATTACCGAAAATCCAGAACCCGACCGGCGACGTCAACATGTCGCAGGATCTGGCGCGCCTGCTCAATCAGGCCGACCGTCTGGCCCAGCAGAAGGGCGACCAGTTCATTTCCAGCGAACTGGTACTGCTCGCGGCGATGGACGAAAACAGCAAGCTCGGCAAGTTGCTGCTCGGCCAGGGCGTGAGCAAGAAGGCGCTGGAAAACGCCATCAACAACCTGCGCGGTGGCGAGGCCGTCAACGATGCCAACCACGAAGAGTCGCGTCAGGCGCTGGATAAATACACCGTCGACCTGACCAAGCGCGCCGAAGACGGCAAGCTCGACCCGGTGATCGGCCGTGACGATGAAATCCGTCGCACCATTCAGGTCCTGCAACGCCGGACCAAGAACAACCCGGTGCTGATCGGCGAGCCTGGCGTGGGTAAAACCGCGATTGCCGAAGGTCTGGCCCAGCGCATCATCAACGGCGAAGTGCCGGATGGCCTGCGCGGCAAGCGTCTGCTGTCCCTCGATATGGGTGCGCTGATTGCCGGTGCCAAGTATCGCGGCGAGTTCGAAGAACGCCTGAAAGCGCTGCTCAACGAGCTGTCGAAGCAGGAAGGGCAGATCATTCTGTTCATCGACGAACTGCACACCATGGTCGGCGCCGGCAAGGGCGAAGGCTCGATGGACGCCGGCAACATGCTCAAACCGGCCCTGGCCCGTGGCGAGCTGCATTGTGTCGGTGCGACCACGCTCAACGAGTACCGCCAATATATAGAGAAGGACGCGGCCCTCGAGCGGCGCTTCCAGAAAGTGCTGGTGGACGAGCCGAGCGAAGAAGACACCATCGCGATCCTGCGTGGCCTCAAGGAGCGTTACGAGGTTCACCACAAAGTGGCGATCACCGACGGTGCGATCATCGCGGCAGCCAAGCTCAGCCATCGCTATATCACTGACCGGCAGTTGCCGGACAAGGCCATCGACCTGATCGACGAAGCGGCCAGCCGCATCCGCATGGAGATCGACTCCAAGCCGGAAGTGCTGGATCGTCTGGAGCGGCGCCTGATTCAACTGAAGGTGGAATCTCAGGCGTTGAAGAAAGAAAGCGACGACGCGGCGAAGAAGCGCCTCGAGAAACTCCAGGAAGAAATCGACCGCCACGAGCGTGAGTACTCGGATCTGGAAGAAATCTGGAATTCGGAAAAAGCCGAGGTACAGGGTTCTGCGCAGATTCAGCAGAAGATCGAACAGTCCCGTCAGGAACTGGAAGCCGCGCGCCGCAAAGGCGATCTGAACCGCATGGCCGAGTTGCAGTACGGGGTGATCCCGGATCTGGAACGCAGCCTGCAAATGGTCGACCAGCACGGCAAGAGCGAGAACCAGTTGCTGCGCAGCAAGGTGACCGAAGAGGAAATCGCCGAAGTCGTTTCGAAGTGGACCGGCATTCCCGTGTCGAAAATGCTCGAAGGCGAGCGCGACAAGCTGATGAAGATGGAAAGCCTGTTGCACCAGCGCGTGATCGGTCAGGACGAAGCGGTGGTGGCGGTAGCCAACGCGGTGCGGCGTTCCCGTGCCGGGTTGTCCGATCCGAATCGTCCGAGCGGCTCGTTCATGTTCCTCGGCCCGACCGGTGTCGGTAAAACCGAGCTGTGCAAGGCACTGGCCGAATTCCTCTTTGATACTGAAGAGGCGATGGTGCGGATCGACATGTCCGAGTTCATGGAGAAACATTCCGTGGCACGGCTGATCGGTGCACCACCGGGCTACGTCGGTTACGAAGAGGGCGGTTACCTGACCGAAGCGGTACGGCGCAAGCCTTACTCGGTGATCCTGCTGGACGAAGTCGAGAAGGCGCACCCGGATGTGTTCAACATCCTGCTGCAAGTGCTGGAGGATGGTCGCCTGACCGACAGCCACGGTCGTACGGTGGATTTCCGCAATACCGTGATCGTCATGACCTCCAACCTCGGTTCGATGCAGATCCAGGAACTGGTGGGTGACCGTGAAGCACAACGTGCAGCGGTGATGGATGCGATTTCCACCCACTTCCGTCCGGAGTTCATCAACCGGGTCGACGAAGTGGTGATCTTCGAGCCTCTGGCGCGGGATCAGATCGCGGGCATTACCGAGATCCAGTTGGGTCGTCTGCGCAGTCGTCTGGCCGAGCGCGAGCTGAAGCTGGAACTGAGTCCGGAGGCGATGGACAAGCTGATTGCCGTCGGTTACGACCCGGTCTACGGTGCACGGCCGCTGAAACGGGCGATCCAGCGCTGGATCGAGAACCCGTTGGCGCAGTTGATCCTGTCGGGACGCTTCCTGCCGGGCGAGACCGCGACCGGCGTCGTGGAGAACGACGAGATCACGTTCAACTGACAGCTTTGGGTGGTGAAGTAAGGAAGGCCTCGCAATGCGAGGCCTTTTTTTTCGTTAGGCTGTTGAACTCAAAGGAAAAGGCTTGTAAAGTGCGCCCCGCAGTCAGTCACCAACACGGTTTCAGCTCACTGGGCAGAAATCTGAAATAAGTTGCAAATCATTAACTTGAAAGCAATTTAGGGGGTTGACAGAGGTGTTCTAGGTTGTAGAATAGCGCGCCTCAGACACACGAACGCAGCGATGCGAAAACGATGTCGAGAAGCTGCAAGTTTCACCGTAGTAAATTGAAATGTGTAGTTCCGTGATAGCTCAGTCGGTAGAGCAAATGACTGTTAATCATTGGGTCCCAGGTTCGAGTCCTGGTCACGGAGCCAATTTCAAGCCGGGGTATAGCGCAGTCCGGTAGCGCGCCTGCTTTGGGAGCAGGATGTCAGGAGTTCGAATCCCCTTACCCCGACC
>NZ_JBWKPF010000009.1:0-295711 GCF_059418105.1 Pseudomonas sp. GW821-FHT09C09 | reverse complement strand
GAATCTCAAGGAGTTTTCCGTTTCGACTGCGCCGGAAGTGGGGCGAATTATAGAGACTCAGAATCTGCCGTCAACCCCTAATTTGGTTTTTCTATCAGTCGAATCAAAAAGCCCGCTTATATATAGACGCAACACCAGCGAATGCGCAGTATATTGCCCATCACTCAGTCAGTGCCTTCTACTGCCTTTACTATCGGACGATGCCGCGCAATGAACGACCAACCCCGCAGTCTTGTATCCATCCTGTTTCCGGTTGGCCTGATATTGATCGCCATGGCATCGATCCAGTCAGGCGCGTCTCTGGCCAAAAGCATGTTCCCCATCGTGGGCGCCCAAGGCACAACGACGCTACGCCTGATGTTCGCCAGCGTGATCATGCTGCTATTGCTGAGACCCTGGAGGGCAAAGCTGACGGCCAGATCGCTACGTACCGTGATCGTGTACGGGATGGCGCTGGGCGGCATGAACTTCCTCTTCTATATGTCCTTGCGTACCGTGCCGCTCGGTATTGCGGTTGCGCTGGAGTTCACCGGGCCGCTGGCCGTCGCCATCTACGCGTCCCGTCGTGCAATCGACTTCCTCTGGATCGCCCTTGCCGCCGTCGGATTGCTGCTACTGATACCAACAGGTGCAGCGACAGCGGGTCTCGACCTTACCGGTGTGGCCTATGCGCTGGGCGCTGGTGTTTGCTGGGCCCTCTACATTCTCTTCGGTCAGAAGGCCGGCGCTGACAACGGCGTGACGACTGCGGCACTGGGCGTGATGATCGCGGCACTGTTCGTCGCCCCCATCGGCATCGTCCACGCCGGCGCCGCATTGCTGACGCCCTCATTGATCCCGATAGCCATTGGTGTCGCAATACTTTCCACCGCCCTGCCCTACACCCTGGAAATGGTCGCCCTCACCCGTATGCCCGCCCGTACTTTCGGTACGCTGATGAGTATCGAACCTGCATTTGGTGCGCTATCAGGACTGCTGTTCCTGCAGGAATATCTCTCCTTGTCACAATGGATGGCCATCCTCTGCATTATTCTGGCTTCGGTCGGTGCAACGATGACCATGGGCAGCCATGCCAAGCCCGTGATTGCGGCCGATTGAAAGCGGCTGTAACGAAGGTCTGGCATTTGCCGCTCATTTAGGCCATGTTTAGCCTCGCAACTCAGTGCCAGATATGGACTTTTTCGGATAGGGACATCGGAACGCGTCAAGCGAGAGCGAATGCAGGCAGACCCGAGCGCCAGACTCGAGGCCGCCATAAGGACGGTAATGAAACGAATTTTGATACTGATCGCCGTACTCGCCATTTCGGGATGCGCGGCGACCTCCAAGGCTCAGGTAAAGCACGGCAAAAAAGGGCTGCACATCAACTGTTCAGGGCTTTCCTCCTCCTGGGACAAGTGCTACACCAGTGCCGCCAACTCCTGCGCGCCGAAGGGTTACAAAGTCATCGCCAAATCAGGGGATGCGGTGGAAGAGCCGGGTGATTATCCCTTCGGCCTCAACCCCGCCGGCTATACCAGCCGAAGCATGATCGTCATCTGCAAATAAATCACCGCCGCTATTGCGCTCGCTGAACGGCGAGCTGGCGGCCAATTTCTTCGTGACTGGACTCCAGCACTCGCTGCTGAATCTGCGGGGATGCCAACATCCGCGCCACCACCAATGCCCCGACACATTGCGACAGAATCGCCCAGGCCAGGCTGTCGCTCTCCAGAATCTGCGCCCAACTTTCCTGAAGTCGACAAATCCACAGTTCCGCCTGTTCCCGCACGACGACATCCGAGCGCGCAATCTCGGCGCCCAGTGCCGGTAACGCGCAACCCAGCTCAGGTTGCTCGACATGAGCCATGCTCAAATATAGCTTCAGGCACCGTTCCAACCGTTCGCGATCCTGTTCACCCCGCCCGCCCAGCCGTTCCAGGCTCTGGCACAACTCGCGCTCGACAATAGCCGCGAACAACGCATCCTTGGATGAGAAATGGCTGTAGAAAGCCGCGCCACTGAGGCCGATCGCCTTCATCAAGCCGTCGACGCCCATGGTTGAAAACCCGGCTTTTTTTGCAGACAGCGAGCTGCTTTGCAGTAGCTTTTCTTTGGTTTCAAGCTTGTGACCGGCGGAGTACCGCATGTATTTGCCCTCGCAATGGACTGCCTTGACGCTGGGCAAATCCTAGCATAACGTTCGTTCACTTAACGATCGTTTACTAAAGGGATCCACCCATGAATAACAAGAAGGTCGTATTGGTTGTCGGTGCAGGTGATGCCACGGGCGGTGCCATCGCCAAGAGGTTTGCCAGGGAAGGTTTCATCGTTTGCGTCACACGGCGCAGCGCCGACAAATTGCAGCCATTGGTGGAAGCCATTCAGGCAGACGGCGGCGAAGCCCACGGTTTTGCCTGCGATGCGCGCAAGGAAGAAGACGTGATTGCGCTCATCGAAGATATCGAAACCCGTCTAGGACCGATTGAAGCGTTCGTTTTCAACATCGGCGCCAACGTGCCTTGCAGTATTCTCGAAGAAACCGCACGCAAGTATTTCAAGATCTGGGAAATGGCCTGTTTCTCCGGATTCCTCAATGCCCGCGAAGTCGCCAGGCGCATGGTCACGCGCAAGCGCGGCACCATTTTGTTCACCGGCGCCACGGCCGGGTTGCGCGGGGCCTCCGGCTTTGCCGCATTCGCCGGCGCCAAGCATGGCATCCGCGCACTGGCGCAGAGCATGGCCCGGGAGCTCGGTCCGATGAACATTCACGTTGCCCACATTGTGGTCGACGGCGCCATCGATACCGACTTCATCCGCGACAATTTCCCCGACAAGTACGCCACCAAGGATCAGGACGGTATTCTCAATCCAGAGCACATCGCCGAGAACTATTGGTACCTGCACAGCCAGCCAAGGGACGCCTGGACCTTCGAGCTGGATCTGCGCCCCTGGAACGAACGCTGGTAACCCCTCCCAATAACAACAATGAGTGCAGCGATCATGAGCAAAACCGTGGAGTTCTACTTCGACCTCGGCAGCCCCGCCACCTATCTGGCGTACACCCAGCTGCCAGGAATCTGCGCCAAGACCGGCAGCCAGCTGATCTATATCCCGATGCTGCTGGGCGGCGTGTTCAAAGCCACCGGCAACGCCTCACCGGCGATGATCCCGGCCAAGGGCCGCTACATGTTTAAAGACTTGGACCGCTACGCCAATCGCTACGGCGTCCCCCTGAAATTCAACCCGCACTTTCCGATCAATACCCTGATGCTGATGCGGGCGGTGACCGGCATTCAATTGCGCCACCCGGAGCGCTTCCAGGCGTTCATCGATTGCCTGTTCAAAGCGTTGTGGGTTGAGGGTCGCAGCCTCGATGAACCGGCAACGGTTGCAGCGGTGCTGACCGAACACGGCTTCAATCCTGAGCAGGTACTGGCACTGACCAATGATGAAGCGGTCAAGACTGCCCTCAAGGACAACACCGAGACAGCCGTGAAGCGTGGCGTCTTCGGTGCGCCGAGCATGTTCATCGGCAACCAGTTGTTCTTCGGTCAGGACCGGCTCGACTTCGTCGAAGAAGCCCTGCGCTAGATCTCTACCACCAGACGTCCCCGGGCTGCTTTCGACGAAAGCAGCTCATGGGCCTCGCCGGCTGATTCAAGCGTAAAACGACGTGCATCAATCAGCGGCTTCACCTCTCCGGCTTCAATCAACAAGGCAGCCTGGCGCAGGATCTCGCCATGATGCTCGCCACCCTTTCCAGTCAGCAGCGGCAACAAGGTAAACACACCAGAGTAGGTCGCCCCCCGGAATGACAGCGGCGCCAGACTATGCTGCCCCCACCCGAGGCAACTCAGCACATGCCCGTGGTAGATGCGCGCAGCCTTGAAGGACGCATCCAGCGTTTCACCGCCGACCGTGTCATAAACGATATCGAACCCCTCCCCCGCCGTGTACTCGCGGACATAGTCGTCAACCGACATCTCTCGGTAATCAATGAACGTTGCGCCATAACCTTCAATAATCCCGCGCTGCCCTGCGGACCCCGTCGCAAAAACCTCGGCACCGAATGCGTGGGCAATTTGCACCGCCACATGCCCGACGCCACCCGCCCCACCGTGAATCAATACTTTTTTCCCGGCACTCACCCGAGCCCGATTTACCAGGCCTTCCCACGCAGTAATCAGCACCAGCGGTAACCCTGCGGCCTCACGCATGCTCAGATTGGCCGGCTTCCGCGCCAAAAGCCGCGCATCAACCACCGCAAATTCGGCCAGCGAACCCTGCACGCCGCCAATGCCGGTCGCCAACGCATAAACCTCATCGCCCGGCGCCCACCCCTGCACGCCCTCACCCACAACTTCGATCACACCCGCCAGATCCAGCCCCAACACTGCTGGCAACGGCTGTCGAGCATGGGCGGCCTGCCCGGCACGAATTTTCAGATCCAGCGGATTCACTCCGCTGGCCTTGATCCGCACCAATACCTGTCCGGCCCCCGCCACGGGGCGTTCAAGTGAAACCAAGCGTAGCGGCCCATTGGCGGTGTCCACTATCAGGGCATTCATGTGCAGTGAGTCAGTCATTTCGGTCATTCCTGTGGGAGAAAGTGGAGCCATGTTCTCCCAACCGACTCATGCCGATAAGAAGCCAAAAGACTATAGTGATCATGCCAAACCAGCATGAATGAGGCGCTCCGTGGACAAGCTCAACGCAATGGCAATCTTCGTCCGGGTGGTCGAACGCGGTAGTTTTTCCGCCGTGGCCCGGGAGCTGCAAACCACCCAACCCACCATCAGCAAAGTTCTGCGCGCCCTGGAAACCCAGCTGGGCGGCAAGCTGATTGCCCGCAGTACGCGCAAGCTGTCGCTGACCGATGAAGGTCAGCGGTACTACAACGAATGCCGGAATATTCTTGCAGCGGTGGATGCTGCCGAACACAGTTTCCAGTCCGGTCGGGAAACAATCGCCGGGGCGTTACGCATCGGCTCATCAGTCAGCTTCGGCCGCCTGCAGATCGCTCCAAGACTCCCCGATTTTCTCAAGCTATACCCACAGATTCAGATCGACCTGCACCTGAACGACCAGAACCTGGATCTGGTCAGCGAAGGCCTGGATGTCAGCCTGCGCATCGGCGAGTTGAACGACAGCGGCATGATCGCCCGACGAATCGGCACCACCCACCGCGTCACCGTTGCGGCACCTGCCTATCTGCAACACCATGAACATCCGCAATCGCCGCAGGGTCTGGCGCAGCACAACTGCCTGCAATTCAACCAGCTCGAATCGCAAAACCTGTGGACTTACGAAAAGGACGGCCAGCGCCATGAGGTGCGCATCAAAGGCAACGCCCAGAGCAACAACTCCGAGGCGATCCGCGAAATGGTTCTGGGGGGGTTGGGAATTTCGCTGTCACCGGTCTGGCTGTTCAGCGAGGACTTGAAGGCCGGTCGAGTGATCGCCCTGTTGCAGGACTACCAGACCCGATCACTGCCGATACACGCCGTGTCCCCGGCGAACCGTCGTCAGTCCGCCAGGGTCAACGCGTTTGTCGAGTACATGACCCGGGCGCTGGCAACAGCGCCCGAGCTTCAACCCATTAAATAGCGGCAGTACGCGTGTTCAGCCACGCCAGCGCCTCACCGCTGAGCAACGGACTCAAACGCTCGCGCACTTCGGCGTGATAGGCGTTGAACCATTGTTTTTCTTCCTGCGTGAGCAAGGACGGTTCCAGGCAACGGGTGTCGATCGGGCACAGGGTCAGGGTTTCGAACTTGAGGAATTCGCCGAACTCGCTACTTCCAGCAACTACGTTCATTGCCAGGTTCTCGATCCGCACACCCCAGCGGCCCGGACGATAAGTACCCGGTTCGATGGAAGTGATCATCCCCGGTTGCATGGCGGTTTGCGGCGCCGGTGCAGCCTGATAGGCAATCACCTGCGGACCTTCGTGCACATTGAGGAAATAACCTACGCCGTGACCGGTGCCATGACCGTAATCCACGTTCTCGGCCCAGATCGGCGCGCGGGCGATCGCATCCAGCAGCGGCGACAGAATGCCTTTCGGGAAATGTGCGCGGGACAATGCGATAACGCCCTTCAACACGCGGGTGCAGTCACGTTTCTGTTCTGCGCTCGGCGTGCCGACCGCCACCATGCGTGTGATGTCGGTGGTACCGCCCAGGTATTGGCCACCGGAATCGATCAGCAGCAAGCCGTCACCCTCGATCACCGCGTGCTCTTCCAGGGTGGCGTGGTAGTGCGGCATCGCACCGTTGGCGTTGTACGCAGCGATGGTATTGAAACTCAGCGACACATAATCCGGACGACGCTCACGGGCCGCAGTGAGTTTCTCGTCAATGGTCAGCTCGGTAATGCGCTCGCGACCCCAGGCCGATTCCAGCCAGGTGAAGAACTCGCACAGCGCCGCGCCGTCCTGCTCCATCGCCTGACGAATGTGCTCGGCATCCGCCGGGCTTTTTTGTGATTTGGCCAATGTGGTCGGATTCAGGCCTTCGACCAGTTTCACAGCGCTGTCGAGGTTGCCCAGCAGGCCGCTGGTCACCCGCGCGGGATCCACCAGCAGGCTCGCGCCGTTCGGGATCGCAGCCAAGGCCTCGGCAACTTCGCTGTAGTCGCGCAGAGTCACGCCGTCTTTTTCCAGCACGGCGCGCAGATCAGCGTCGACCTTGCTCAACGCCACAAACAGCGTGGCCTGTTGCTGACCGATCAAGGCAAAAGAAACGAACACCGGGTTGAACGACACATCGCCGCCGCGCAGGTTGAACAGCCAGGCGATATCGTCGAGGGTGGCGATGAAGTGCCAGTCGGCGCCGCGTTCCTGCAGGGTTTCACGCAACTGGGCGAGTTTCACGCCACGGCTGACGGTCGCCTGCGGCGGCAAGTGTTGATAGATCGGCGCGTTCGGCAGGCCCGGACGGTCGCTCCAGACTTCGTTCAACAGGTCGAGGTCGGTACGCAGGCTCGCGCCCCGCGCTTCGAGCTTGCTACCCAGGGTCCGCGCCGACGCCACGGCCATGACCGCGCCATCGACTGCGACCACGCCACCTTCCGGTGTTTGCTCGGCGAGCCAGTCCAGCGGGCTCGGCTGACCCGGTTGCAGCTTCACCAGTTCGATGCCGCTGCCCTTGAGTTCCTTGGTCGCCTGTTCCCAGTAACGACTGTCGGCCCAGACCCCGGCGAAATCGGTGGTAACAATCAACGTGCCGACCGAGCCATGGAAACCCGACAACCATTGCCGCCCCTGCCAGTAACCCGGCAGGTACTCCGACAGGTGCGGGTCGGCGGATGGCACCAGCAGTGCGTGAATGCCTTCGCGACGCATCAGTTCGCGGGTGTGCGCCAGGCGCTGGGGAACCGTTCCTTCGGTCAAAGTCTGGGTACTCATCGTGTCTCCTGCCAATCACTTCATCGTTATTGTTCGGTGCCGTTCGAAGCCGGCTCGTTAAAGCCCTGCCGCCCAGAATGCCGGAGCACTGGCGCAGGCGGTCTTGATCAGATCTACAGCCTTGTCGATGTCCTCGGTGGTGGTGAAACGGCCGAGGCTCAGGCGAATGGTGCGGCCGGCCAGATGTGCATCGTGCCCCAATGCCAGCAAAACGTGGGACGGTGTGTTGCTGGCGGAGTTGCAGGCCGAAGTCGCGGAAAACGCAATCGAATGGCTCAGCGCCGCCGGGTTGAACTCGCCTTCGCTGAAGGTCAGGCTCAAGGTGTGCGGAATTCGTTGAGTAACGCTGCCATTGAGGCGCACGCCGGGCAGGCTCAACAGTTGTTCGAGCAGTCGCTCGCGCAGCGCGACGATGGTTTTCTTCTCGTCATCAAAGGCCTCGGCAGCCAGGGCAAACGCCGAGCCCATGGCAGCAATCTGGTGAGTCGCCAAGGTACCGGAACGCAAGCCGCCCTCGTGACCGCCACCGTGAATCTGCGCCTGCAAGCGCTGTTGCGCACGCGGGCCGACGTACAGCGCGCCGATGCCTTTGGGGCCGTAGAGTTTGTGCGCCGAAAACGACATGAGATCCACCGGCCATTGCGCCAGATCGATCGCGACCTTGCCGGCGCCTTGCGCCGCGTCGACGTGGAACAAGGCCCCGCGTCCACGCACCACTTCGCCGATGGCCGGGATGTCGTTGACGGTGCCGAGCTCGTTGTTGACCAGCATCAGCGACACCAGAAAGGTGTCATCGCGCATCGCTTCGCTGACCGCTTGCGGGGTGATCAGGCCCTCGGCGTCCGGCACTAGATAAGTGACAGCGACACCGGCGTCCTGCAATTGTCGGGCGGTATCGAGGATGGCCTTGTGTTCGATCTGACTGGTGATGATGTGGCCACCGGACACGCCACGTGCCTGGGCCACGCCTTTGAGGGCGAGGTTGTTGGATTCGGTCGCACCGGAGGTCCAGACGATCTGTTGCGCCTGGGCGCCGACCAGTTCGGCGACTTGCCGGCGAGCGTTCTCGACCGATTGCCGGGCCTGCTGGCCGAAGGCGTGTGAACTGGAGGCCGGGTTGCCGAAATTACCGTTGAAACCCAGACACTCGATCATCACCTGGATGACCCGCTCGTCCACCGGAGTGGTGGCGGCGTAATCGAAATACAGCGGACGTGTGTTCATAAAAAGACTCGCAGAGCGTGTTCCGGGATCAGGAAGCTCGTGTCTACAAACGGCACGACGCAGCCTTGTGAGCTGCGTCCGGGTTCGAGAGCGTCATCAATACCTGATCGGATGCCGTTAAAGAAGAACAACTTCATTTAAAAGTGCGTAGGAACGCTCCTGAACGCGACTTTAACAGGCATCGGGCCGGCGGTTGTAGCACTGCGTCAGCTAAAGCTTTCAAGGAGTAACGGATACAGCGAAATCACCAGCAGCGCCGCCATGCCCCAGTTGAACACCCGCAACCAGCGACGATCCTTGAGCACATTGCGCAGCAAGGTCCCGCACGCCGCCCAGACGCCGACGCTCGGCAGGTTGATGATGGCGAACACAGCAGCGATCACGATCACGTTGGTGAAATAACCCTGCATTGGCGTGTAGGTGCTGATGGCGCCAATGGCCATGATCCACGCCTTGGGATTGACCCACTGGAAGGCTGCCGCGCCGAGGTAGCTGATCGGTTTCGCCTCGCCGGATTCGCTTTCGCCGACCGGGCCGGAATGGGCGATTTTCCACGCCAGGTACAGCAAGTACGCCGCGCCGACGTAACGCAGGACCGTGTAAAGAAGTGGATAAGTCTGGAACACCGCGCCCAGTCCGAATCCCACCGCTACCACCAAGACGAAGAAGCCGCAGGTAATGCCGAGCATATGGGGGATGGTGCGGTTGAAGCCGAAATTCACGCCCGATGCCAGCAACATGGTGTTGTTCGGCCCCGGTGTGATCGAGGTGACAAGGGCAAACAGGGCAAAGCCCAGCAACAGGTCAAGCGAGAGGGTCATGGCAGGCAGTCCGTCAGGGTCATTCAGGTGTTGACCCTATCCCACGACGCCGCGCAAACCCACGGACAGTTGGGTAAAACTTCGAGCAGTACAGTTTCGGATCAGCTAGGACGACCGTGCAGCTGTACGGCCCGCTCTGCGCTCATTTCACCCTTGTTATCAAACCCGAAAGGCTTCTGCGGCTGGCCGAGCAATTCGGCTTTTTTCACCTGGTATTCCTCGAAGGACAAGCCGCGACGGTTCAGGCTTTCGAGGGCCAGTTCGCGGGTTTCTTCCGCCGTGTAGGGGCGAAGTTCCGGGGAAACGTGGCTCGCGCAACCGGCGAGCACGGAGACAGCGAGCATCAGGGAAACAGTCAGTAAACGATTCATGGGAGCGTCCTGGCGAGCAGAGTGGGTCGATGGAGAAAGGCTACGCCCGGGCTCGTCGTGGCAGAAATCAACGCTCTCAATAGTGGCTATCAGGTTTCGGACAGATCGGCTTCGAATATTCAAAAAAAATCTATCAATATCAATTAACAGTCTTTTACGGAATAACAGTCAGCCTTTATAAATCCTTCATCGCGTTCGGCAGTGTTGCTCCAGCAACTGTTTCCCAGGCAACAGCGGTTCAACAAACCGGCCTGAAAGTCACAGGACCACAGCCCCCGACAACGCTAAAAGCCCCGGAATACGGGCCTTACAGGAATTGGTACAGCGCTTGCTCTGCTCCAGTGACTACTCACTGCTCGCCGAGCAACTGTTGAAAAAGGAACTGACCATGTCGCGTCCATTGAAAGTCGTCGCCCTGTCCGGCGGAACCTGGCGTCCATCGCGCACCCTGGTGCTGACCCAGGCCCTGCTGACTGAATTGTCCGGGCACCTGCCGGTCGAGAGTCATCTGATCGAACTCGGCGACATCGCCCGCCCGCTCGGCGCCGCACTGTCCCGTCAGGAATTGCCGGCGGAAATCGAGGCCGAGCTGCAAGCCATCGAACAGGCTGACCTGCTGATCGTCGCCGCGCCGGTGTATCGCGGTTCCTATCCTGGCCTGCTCAAGCACTTGTTCGATCTGATCGATCTGAATGCGCTGATCGACACCCCTGTGCTGCTCGCCGCCACCGGCGGCAGCGAACGCCATGCGCTGGTCCTCGATCATCAGTTGCGCCCGCTGTTCAGTTTCTTCCAGGCCGTGACCCTGCCGATCGGCGTGTACGCCACCGAAGCCGATTTCGCCGACTACCAGATCACCAGCGAGCCGCTGAAAGCGCGCATCCGTCTGGCCGCCGAACGCGCCGCGCCGCTGTTCGGTGCACACCTCAAACCGTTGCTGAAAATCGCTTAAGGAGCTGTTCATGGATGTTTTCTGGTTCCTGCCGACCCACGGCGACGGCCACTATCTGGGCACCACCCAAGGCGCGCGCCCGGTCACCCTCAATTACCTGAAACAGGTGGCGCAAGCCGCCGACAGCCTCGGTTACCACGGCGTGCTGATTCCTACCGGGCGTTCCTGCGAAGACTCTTGGGTGATCGCCTCGGCGCTGGTGCCGTTGACCGAACGCCTGCGCTATCTGGTGGCGATCCGTCCGGGGATCATTTCGCCGACCGTCTCGGCGCGTATGGCCGCCACCCTCGATCGACTGTCCAATGGCCGCTTGCTGATCAACGTTGTGACCGGCGGTGACCCCGACGAAAACCGTGGCGACGGCAGCTTCCTCAGCCACAGCGAACGCTACGAGGTCACCGACGAATTCCTCAAGATCTGGCGCCGCGTGTTGCAAGGCGAAGCAGTGGATTTCGAAGGCAAACACCTGAAGGTGCAGAACGCCAAGGCCCTGTATCCACCGGTGCAGAAACCCTACCCGCCGCTGTACTTCGGCGGTTCCTCCGACGCCGCCCACGATCTGGCCGCCGAGCAGGTCGACGTGTACCTGACCTGGGGCGAACCGCCGGCCGCCGTCGCCGAAAAACTTGCCGACGTACGTGAACGCGCCGCCCGTCACGGGCGCAAAGTGAAGTTCGGCATTCGCCTGCACGTGATCGTGCGCGAGACCGCGGAAGAAGCCTGGAAAGCCGCCGACAAGCTGATCGAGCACATCAGCGACGAAACCATCGAGGCCGCGCAGAAATCCTTTTCACGCTTCGATTCCGAAGGCCAGCGGCGCATGGCCGCCCTGCACGACGGGCGCCGCGACAACCTGGAAATCGCCCCCAACCTGTGGGCCGGCGTCGGCCTGGTACGCGGCGGTGCCGGGACTGCCTTGGTGGGCGATCCGCAACAAGTGGCGGCGCGGATCAAGGAATACGCAGATCTGGGCATCGAGAGTTTTATTTTCTCCGGCTACCCGCATCTCGAAGAAGCCTACCGCTTTGCCGAGCTGGTCTTCCCGCTGCTGCCCGAGCCGTATGTAAGCCTGGCCGGACGCGGCGTGACCAACCTCACCGGGCCGTTCGGCGAAATGATCGCCAACGATGTTCTGCCCGCCAAAGCCAACGCCTGAGGAAGACCGAGTGACCGCCAAACCGCAAAGCACCCTGCTCTCCCCCTTGCAGACCGCCCGCCAACTGGCCGCCGAATTCGCCCTGACCGCCGTCGAGCGCGACGAGCGCGGCGGCACACCGAAAGCCGAGCGCGATGCCCTGCGCGACAGCGGACTGCTGGCCCTGAGCATTCCCACCCGTTACGGCGGCCTCGGTGCGCGCTGGAGCGAAACCCTGGAAGTCGTGCGCGAGTTCGCCAAAGTCGACAGCTCAATCGCCCACGTCTTCGGTTTTCATCACTTGATGCTGGCCACCGTGCGCCTGTTTTCCCGCCCCGAACAATGGCAACCGTGGTTTGAGCAGACCGCGCGACAGAACTGGTTCTGGGGCAATGCGCTCAATCCGCTGGACACCCGCACCGTGGTCAAGGACCTCGGTGGCTGGCGCGAGTTTTCCGGCAAGAAAAGCTTCTGCTCCGGCGCCAGCGATTCGCAGATGCTGATCGCCTCGGCGGTGGACGAAAGCAACGGCGGAAAACTGCTGATCGCGGCGATCCCCAGTGGTCGCAGTGGCATCACCCTGCACAACGACTGGAACAACATCGGCCAGCGCCAGACCGACAGCGGTAGCGCCACGTTCGAACGGGTGCGGGTCGAGGAATCGGAACTGCTGCTGGATCCGGGTCCGTTGAGCACCCCGTTCGCTTGCTTGCGCCCGCTGATCGCACAACTGACGTTCACCCACATGTTTCTCGGCATCGCCGAAGGGGCCTTTGAAGAGGCGCGGCAATACACCCTCAGCGAAACTCGGGTCTGGCACAAATCCTCGGTGCGCGAGGTGCGTGAAGACCCGTATGTGCTGGCCCATTACGGCGAATTCTGGGTCGCCCTCGAAGGCATCCGTCTGCTGGTAGAACGCGCCGCTACGCTGCTCGACGAAGCGTGGTCCAAAGGTCCGAACCTGAGTGCCGAAGAGCGCGGACACCTGGCCACGGCGATTGCCACGGCCAAGGTCGCCGCCAGTCGCCAGGGTCTGGAGATTTGCAGCCGACTGTTCGAAGTCACCGGTGCCCGCTCGACCCACGCGTCGCTACGCCTCGACCGACACTGGCGCAACCTGCGCACGCAAACCCTGCACGATCCGCTGGATTACAAACTCCATGAGCTGGGCGACTGGGCGCTGAACCAGTCCCTGCCGGTGCCGACGTTCTATTCCTGATTTCCTTTCGTGGAGCGAGACCCATGCAACTGCTGACCCTGCCGCCCTCACCCGCCCTGGCCACTTCGATTCGCGCCACTGCCCAGGTGTTCGAAGACCCGAAATCCCAGGCCCTGCTCGCGCATCTGCAACAAGTCGCGCCGAGCGAAGCCAGCGTACTGATCATCGGTGAAACCGGCACCGGCAAGGAGCTGGTGGCGCGGCACATCCATAACCTGAGCAACCGGCGCAACCGGCCGTTCATTGCAGTCAACTGCGGGGCGTTTTCCGAATCGCTGGTGGAGGCCGAATTGTTCGGCCATGAAAAAGGCGCCTTCACTGGCGCCCTCAGTGCCAAGGCCGGGTGGTTCGAAGAGGCGGATGGCGGCACCTTGTTCCTCGATGAGATCGGCGATCTGCCGATGGCGATCCAGGTCAAATTGCTGCGGGTGTTGCAGGAGCGCGAAGTGGTGCGACTGGGTTCTCGCAAGAGCATTCCCATTGATGTGCGGGTGCTGGCGGCGACCAACGTGCAGCTGGAGAAAGCCATCAACGCCGGGCATTTCCGCGAGGATCTGTATTACCGGCTGAACGTGGTCAATCTGGAACTGAGCCCGTTGCGCGAACGGCCCGGCGACATCCTGCCGCTGACCCGGCATTTCATAGAGGCCTACAGTCAGCGTCTGGGTTACGGACGCATCACCATCAGCCCCGGCGCCGAGCACAAACTGCGCGGCTACACCTGGCCGGGCAACATCCGCGAACTGGAAAACGTCATCCATCACACGCTGTTGATCTGCCGTAACGGCGTGATAGAACGCGACGATCTGCGCCTGTCGAACCTGCGCATCGACCGTCCGGACGATCAGCACGGCAGCGTCGACGATTCACCGGAAGCGCTGCTCGAACGCGCCTTCCAGAAACTCTTCGAGCATCAGGCCGGCGCCCTGCATGAAAAAGTCGAGGACGCGTTGCTGCGTTCGGCCTATCGCTTCTGCCATTACAACCAGGTGCACACCGCCGCGCTGCTAGGCCTGAGCCGCAACGTGACCCGCACGCGGCTGATCAAGATCGGTGAACTGGCGGTGAACAAGCGGCGGCCCGCGGAAAACCTGCAGGGCGAGCGCCTGATCCAGCTGTCGATCTAGCCCACCAGTAGGCAGTGCAAACCATCGTCGTGACTGCGGGCGATGCTGCTCAGCACCTGGAATGAACCGAAGGTCACGGTGCGCGCCTGATGGGCGCGAATCAACTGCCAGAAATCCTGCTCGCCGGTTTCGAAACTCTGGAACGCCGCCTCCCCCGCCTCGCGGGATTGCCATTGCAGGAAACCCAACACCCGCCGGCCATCGTCGCTGGCCTGAACACTGGCGCTGACGAAACCGGCGTAACGCTGGGCCAGACGCTCGGTCTGCACGGTCAGCGCCGAGACCAGCGCCGGTTGTTGGCCGGGCTCGATTTCGAATTCGATCAATTGGGTGAAGCTGCGATTTTTCGCTGTGACTTGCATAACGCCCCCACTCGGTCAGGCGAATCTTGCGATTCGAAGGCTTGCAGGGTAAAACCTCGAGTTAACTAGAGGTCAAGGGGCAATTTTCAAATGGTCACAGCGGAAAATTTGCACAGGCAACTCACCGTCGGCGAAGTCGCGGCCCGCAGTGGTGTTGCCGTCACCGCCCTGCATTTCTATGAATCCAAGGGTTTGATCAAAAGCCAGCGCAATGCCGGCAACCAGCGCCGTTATCCACGGGAAGTGCTGCGGCGGGTGGCGCTGATCAAAGTAGCGCAACGGCTGGGGATTCCGCTGGCGGAAATCGGCGAAGCGCTGAAACAGCTACCGGACAACCGCGCACCGACGGCAGCGGACTGGAAAGTGTTGTCGGAACAGTGGCGGCGGGAGCTGGACGAGCGGATCAATCAGTTGATGCTGCTGCGGGATCGGCTGACCGGTTGCATCGGCTGCGGCTGCCTGTCGATGGAAGCCTGCCCGCTGCGCAATCAGGGCGATGTGCTGGGCGAGCAAGGGCCGGGGGCGCACTTTCTCGATGTCCCGGATTGACGGTCCCCATGGCATGGGAACCGTCAAATCGAACAATCAGAAGCCCGGCGCAATCTGCCCTTTGTAGCGGGTCAGGATGAACTGACGCACCTCATCGGAATTCAACGCCTTGGCCAGTTTGTGCAGGCCCGGATCGTTGATATTGTCGGGACGGGCGACCAGAAATTCGATGTACAGGCTCTTGCCCTTCTCGACGATCAGCGCGCTGTTGGTGTCGATCCCGGCTTCAAGCGCGTAGTTGGCGAACACGAAGGCCAAGTCCACCTGGCTGACGGAACGAGCCAGCAACGCGCCTTCCAGTTCACGGATTTTCAGATGCTTGGGGTTTTCGACGATGTCGCGCTGGGTGGCCAGAGTGTTGCTCGGATCCTTGAGTTTGATCAGCCCCGCCTCATGCAACAGCACCAACGCACGACCGGTGTTCACCGGGTCGTTGGGGATCGACACACTGGCGCCGTCCTTCAGCTCGGAGATGTTTTTGATCTTGGTCGAGTAAGCACCAAACGGCTCGATGTGCACGCCGACCACCGGCACCAGATTGGTGTGGCGGGTCTTGTTGAAGTCATCGAGAAACGGCCGGTACTGGTAGTAGTTGGCGTCGAGGTTTTTCAGCGCCAGTTGCTGGTTGGGCTGGATGAAGTCGGTGAAGACCTTGATGTCCAGATCCACGCCTTCCTTGGCCAGGCTCGGTTTGACGAATTCGAGGATTTCCGCGTGCGGCACCGGGGTGGCGCCGACGATCAGTTTTTCGTTGGCGTGAGCGCCAAACGACAGCACGGCAGCCAGAACGGCCAGGGTCTTTTTCATGGTTTGCTCCAAGGCAGATTTGAGTGGCCGTCGTGGGGTGGACGTGGGGCCTTTATGGGATGAACTGTTTTTTTCAGCGGCGGCTGTAGTGCGCCACCAGTCGGTCGCCGCTCATTTGCAGGGCCTGCACCAGAATCAGCAGCAACACCACGGTGACCACCATCACGTCAGTCTGAAAGCGCTGATAGCCGAAGCGGATCGCCAGGTCGCCGAGCCCGCCGCCACCGATCACGCCAGCCATGGCCGTGTAATCCACCAGCACGATGGCGGTCACCGTCACCGCCGCCAGCAACCCGCCGCGGGCTTCCGGCAACAGCGTGTGGCGAATGATCTGCCAGGTGTTGGCGCCCATGGCCTGGGTCGCCTCGACCACGCCGCGATCGACTTCGCGCAACGCGGTTTCCACCAGTCGCGCAAAGAACGGTGTGCAACCGACCACCAGCGGCGGAATGGTCCCGGGCACACCCAGAGAGGTCCCTACCAGCAACGTGGTCAGCGGAATCAGCACGATCAGCAAAATGATGAACGGCAGCGAACGCAGCATGTTCACGATCACCGACAGCACCCGGTACACGCCGACCGTTTCATGCAACTGGCGCTTGCCGGTGAGAAACAGCAGCAGGCCCAGCGGCAAGCCCAGCAACACTGTGAACAGCAGCGCCGCACCGAGCATGCTCAACGTATCGAGACAGGCCTGGGCGATGTCGGCCCAGTAAATGTGTTTGAACCAGTCGGCCATGATCAGGACCAGTCGTGGCGCGGTGGTTTGACGCCGTTGAGCAGCCAGTTGCCGACCACGTGGTATTTCCAGCGCACCGGGTCATGCAGGGTGTGGACCCGGGCGTTGCGCCAGTGACGGTCGAAGTTGTGCTTCTTCAGGGTCGAACGGGTGCCACCGAGTTCGAACAACTTGTTGCTGGCTTCGATGGCGATTTCCGTGGTCAGCACTTTGGCCTTGGCCACGGCCAGGGAGGCCAGCGCGACGTTGTCTTCATCGGGTGCCGGACGTGCGGCGTCGAGCGCCCAACCGGCGCGTTCCAGCAACGCCTCGGCGGCTTCCAGACGGATTTCCAGTGCGCCGATCTGAATGATGGTCAGCGGATCTTCGCTGGCCTTGTCCACACCCGCATCGATCCATGGCCGGGCGAACTGACGGACGAACTCAACCGTGTCACGCAGCGCCGCCCGGGCAATGCCGGCGTCGATGGCAGCGGTGGTCAACTGGGCGAACGGCCCGGCCAGGGTCGGGCTTTCGTAGGAACGGTACGTCGGGAACAGATTGAACGGCGCCACCTGCAAGTCTTCCGCCAGCACGGTGCCGCTGGACGTGGTGCGCTGGCCGATGCTGTCCCAGTCGTCGACGATCACCAGCCCTTTTGTGCCGCGCTCGACGAACGCCAACTGGCCCTTCTGTTCCTCATCCAGCGCCAGCACCGCCAGCCAGTGGGCGTAGAGCGAACCGGTGCAGTAGCCCTTGCGGCCATTGATCACGTAGCCGTCACCATAACGACGGATCGTGGTCTGGATGTCCTGCACGTTCTTGCCGCCGGTTTCCGACAGCGCATTGGCGAAGCGATGACCTTGCAGCGCCAGCTCAAAGAAGTGCGCCTGCTGCGCCGGCGTGCCTTGCAGACGGATGTCTTCGAGCAGGCAATAGTGGTTCTGCGGGATCTGCCCGAGGGACGGATCGGCGGCGGAAATGATCGCGATCACCTGTGCCAGCACCGCATTGGACACCTGCGCGCCGCCGTATTCCTTCGGCACGGTGATGCCCCACAGGCCACTGTTGGAATACAGGTCGACGATTTCGGCGGGCACTTCACGGTGGCGGTCACGCTCGGCGGCGTGCTCCTGCAAAACGGCGGCGACCTGTACGGCCACGCGCAAGGCTTCGGCGTCGTCGGCGATCCGATGGGCGGCCGGCGGGTTGATCGGATAAACGGCAGATTCAGACATGGATGACTCTCGGTATCGGTGTTGTACCGGGTCATTGCAGCTTCTGTGCCTGACTGGCAGCCCTTGTCTGACGCGGCTTTCAACGGCTATCAACAGATAATGGCGATAAAAACCCGCGCATTCTGTTGCTTCACTGTCGATGGCTGAACACTGCTCGTCGGCTACTCGTTCATGGCTGCGCGACGGATCTATAGTTGAGCGACCGGAAACCCCGGCGAAGGCAAACCTTCAGTCACTCATAAAAAAAGGGAGTACCGCCATGAGCGTCCAACCCATCCCGGAGGGGTACCACAGCGTGACCCCGTATCTCGGCATCCATAAGGCCGCCGAGGCCATCGATTTCTATAAAAAGGCGTTCGGTGCCACCGAAGTCATGCGCCTGAGCATGCCTGACGGTCGCGTCGGCCACTGCGAACTGCGCATCGGCGACAGCGCGATCATGCTGGGCACACCGTGCGACCAGGGACCATTGAGCAATCCGGACAGCGCCGTGTCCGTCGGTCTGCATCTGTACGTGACCGATGTCGACAAGTCGTTCCAGCGTGCACTGGATGCCGGGGCGAAGGCAGTGTCCGAGGTCAAGGATCAGTTCTACGGCGATCGCAGCGGTACGTTGAAGGATCCCTACGGACATCTGTGGTTCCTGGCCACGCGCAAGGAAGACCTGACCCAGGAGCAGATCGAACAGCGGGCAAAGGAAATGTTTCAGCAGGCTCAGTAATGACGATTCTCCATTCCCGCGCCGCGCGCGGGGATGGGTGAACACGATTCATGAACCGTCGAACCACGCTTCACGCCTTGTCATGAACGCCCGGCGATTTCAGGATGCAGGTCAACCGCCTGAATAAAGGATCACCCCCGATGTTTGCCGGATTCGTCAAAGACCAGCGCCACGTCAATGGCATGGACATCACTTATCGCCTCGGCGGCAGCGGCCCGGGCCTGCTGCTGTTGCACGGGCACCCGCAGACCCACGTCATCTGGCACAAGGTCGCCGAGCAACTGGCCGAACATTTCACCGTGGTCGCCGCCGACCTGCGCGGTTATGGCGACAGCAGCCGACCACCCGCCGATGAGCGGCACGCCCACTATTCCAAACGGGAGATGGCCCGCGACGGCGTGGAATTGATGAAGGCGCTGGGCTTTACGCAATTTTCGATCCTCGCCCACGACCGTGGCGCCCGGGTCGCCCATCGCCTGGCCCTGGATCATCCTTTTGCCGTGCAACGCATGGTGCTGCTGGACATCGCGCCGACCCTGGCGATGTACAGCCAGACCAACGAAGCCTTCGCCCGGGCCTACTGGCACTGGTTTTTCCTGATCCGCCCGGCGCCGCTGCCGGAAACCCTGATCGAGGCCGATCCCGAAGCCTACCTGCGCAGCGTCATGGGCAGCCGCAGCGCCGGGCTCAAGCCGTTCACTGACGAAGCGTTCGCCGAATACCTGCGCTGCCTGAACCTGCCCGGCAGCGCTCGCGGCATCTGCGAGGACTACCGGGCCAGTGCCGCTATCGATCTGGAACATGACCGGGCCGACCTCGCGGCTGGCCATCATCTGAGCTTGCCGCTGCTGGTGTTGTGGGGCGCCGAAGGCACGGTCGGTCGTTGCTTCGATCCACTCAGGGAATGGCAGCAGGTGGCCACCGACGTGCGCGGCAAGTCCTTGCCCGCCGGGCATTACCTCGCTGAAGAAGTGCCCGATCTGCTGCTCGCCGAAGCGCTGCCGTTCCTGCGCTGAGCCATCCCGGCCATCCGCTCACCACGATTCCACTAGGCGTCGTGGTGAGATTGCAGTCGCGAAACATTTACTTTCATATCCTTCATCGGGATTTGCTTCAGTCATCCGTCTTATAGAGATGCGGGCCAGTCGCGTAGGCAAAAGCCACGACCGGCCCTTCAGGGACTCCCGCGCTGCGAAGCCCGTAGCACCGAGCCCCCTCACTGAATCAAGACCCGTCATCATGTCGAAGAAATCCCGCTCGAAACTGTGGTTCCTCATACACAGCTGGTTGGCGTTGCCGATCTGGTTTTTTGTTCTGATTGTCTGCGTCACCGGCACCCTGGCGGTGGTCAGCCAGGAAATCGTCTGGCTGGCCAACCCGCAGATGCGCGCCAGCGCCCCTTCGGACGACGCACCGCGCCTCAGTTACGACCAGATCCTCGCCGAAATCAAAAAAGCCGAACCGCAGACGCTGGTGCAAAGCATCAGCCGGCCTGACGAGTCGCACTTTGCCCTCGACGTCGAGGTCAGCTACCCCGACGGCCGCTCGCTGACGGTCTACGTCAATCCGTACACCGGGGTCATCCAGGGCACCGCGCCGACCTTTGACTTCAAGGCCTTCACCCGCGCCTTGCACGGCTGGTGGCTCGTGCCGTTCACCAACGGTTTCAGCTGGGGCTGGTATCTGGTGTCGTTCCTCGGGCTGCCGATGCTGGCGTCGCTGGTGACCGGGCTGGTGGTGTACAAGCGCTTCTGGAAGGGCTTTTTCCGTCCGACCCTGCGCTTCAACCACGGCGCGCGAATCTTCTGGGGCGACTTCCATCGCCTGAGCGGTATCTGGTCGATCTGGTTCATCGCGGTGATTTCCATCACCGGGGTCTGGTTTCTGATCCGCGCCCTGCTGTTCGACTTTCAGATTTCAATTTCCAGCGAGCCGATCATTCCGGCCATGTCCCGTGAAAGTGTGCCGATCTCCACCGACGGCACGCCCCCGCCAAAGATCAGCCTGGATTCGGCCATCGAGATCGCCCAGACAAAAATCCCGGGGCTGGAAGCCAGTTTCGTCAGCCTGCCCGGCAACGCCTACAGCCACATGAGTGTCGGTGGTCGCGGCTGGTATCCACTGATGTTCCAGACCGCCACGCTCAATCCTTACAACGGTGAGATTGCCGCCTCGCGCCTGCTGTCCGACCGGTCGGCCGTAGAGTTCGTCACCGAATCCATGCGTCCGTTGCATACCGGCGACTTCGGCGGGATATGGATCAAACTGATCTGGTTTTTCTTTGGTTTGCTGCTGAGCATGATGGTCCTCAGCGGTCTGCTGATCTGGACCAAACGCACCGCACTGGCCACGCTCAACGCCCTCAAGCGCGAAGACAAGAGAAACCGCAAGGCGATACCACGCTCGGCTTCCCGACAGGAACCTTCGGAGGTGAGCCCGTGAGTAAGAGCAAAGCAATATCACCCTCGCGTCTGAGCCGGTTCTGGCACAAGTGGCGATTCCACCTCAATGTCCTGCTGTTGCTGATCCCGCTCGGGTTCATGCCCAAGTATTTTGCCGATGCTTCGCTGTTTCGTGGCGACAGTGGACTGGGCGAACGGGAAATCGGCGAGATCCAGGTCGGTCCCTGGAGCCTGCGCCTTGCCGAGCTGCGCAATCAGGCGCCGATCCTGACCGGCCCTGCCGGTTACATGAAGGACTTCAGCGCCGCCCTTTGCGACGCCTGCATCGGTCACGTCAAGGCAACTTACCTTCGCATCGGCAAACCCCGCAGCCTGCGGGCTGCCGGCGTGATTTTCTTCGGCACGCCGTATCGCATGGGCACCCAATTGCCAGTGCCGGAAAAGACCGCCGCCGACGCCGAGCTGTGGATCACTATGGAAGGCTGGGACGGCAGCATGCACCAAGCCTCGATTCCGCTGAGCCAGGCCTCACCCGCCACCCTTGCCTGGCTGAACAAACAAGGAGCCAAACCATGAGCCGTCCTTTCCACCCGATCATGAACGCTGCCTTGCTGGCACTGTGTGCCGGTTTCAGCGCCAGCGCCCTGGCCCACAACCCGATGTGCGAGTGCAAGGCCATCGATGCCGAGCAGATCAAATGCACCGGCGGTTTCTCCGACGGCAGCGGCGCGCCGGGGGTGACCCTCGACGTGATCGGTTACGACGAGACCATCCTGGTACCGGGCAAGCTCGGCGCCGATTCGACCCTGACCTTCAAGAAACCCGGCGCCGAGTTCTACGTGCTGTTCGACGCCGGCCCCGGCCATGTGGTCGAAATCGACCAAGCGGATATCGAAGCCCCATGACCACGCCGACCACTCAAATCGTGCGCCCCGCAGGCGCCGGCCATGAAACCCTGAATGTGCTGCTGATGTGCCTGCTGATCCTCGCGGTCGCCGGTTCCGTGGTGGCGTGGCGCGGTGTTTCCCACGAACCGGAGCCGGTTTCCAGCCATCAGCTCGACGCCCGCCGCGACCTCAGCGCCAGCGAGCAAGGCATCTACGCCGACCTGCGGGTGACCCTCGACGAAATCCACCTGTTGCGTGAGGAACAGCAAGCGCTGCCAACCCCGCAGAACCTGGCGGATGAAGGTTTCGCGCCGTTCGCTCAGGACGCCAGTTCGGTGAGCCGTGGCGGCCATGCCTGGCAATTGCTGGCCAATGCCGCCTACTTCGGCCACAGCCAGGCACCGGCTGTGGCCGGTTCGTTTCTGATGCGCCTGAACGACGCCGCGCCGGACATATGGCTCAACCGCGCTGCCGATCTGCAAACGCCGACAGACCTGTCCGACGCGGCACTGACCGCAGCCGGATGGAAACAGATCGTCGCGCAATTCGATGCCGGGGTGACCCGCGAACATCGTCATTGAACCCTCGCCTTCATTCGAGAGAAGACCGCTTGCCCATGCCTAGTTCATCTCAACGCCGCCCCTTCCTGCGCCTGCTGCTGATCGGCCTGTGCGCCTGCCTGCTGAGCCCGCTGGCCAGCGCCGATCCGGCCAAGCGCCTGCGCATCGGCATCACCCTGCACCCTTATTACAGCTATGTGGCGAACATCGTCGGCGACAAGGCCGATGTCGTGCCGCTGATTCCTGCCGGCTTCAATCCGCACGCCTACGAGCCGCGCGCCGAAGACATCAAACGCATCAGCGGGCTGGACGTGATCGTGCTCAACGGCGTCGGCCATGACGACTTCGCCGACCGCATGATCGCCGCCAGCGAAACGCCGGGCATCAAGACCATCGAAGCCAACGAAAACGTGCCGCTGCTGGCCGCCACCGGAGTCGCCGCGCGCGGTGCCGGCAAAGTGGTGAACCCGCACACCTTCCTGTCGATCAGCGCCTCGATTGCCCAGGTCAACAACATCGCCCGGGAACTGGGCAAGCTCGACCCGGACAACGCCAGGACCTACACGCAGAACGCCCGCGCCTACGGCAAGCGTCTGCGGCAAATGCGCGCCGACGCCCTGGCCAAACTGACCCAGGCGCCAAACGCCGAACTGCGGGTTGCCACCGTTCACGCGGCTTACGACTACCTGCTGCGCGAGTTCGGCCTGGAAGTGACGGCGGTGGTCGAGCCGGCCCACGGCATCGAGCCGAGCCCGAGTCAGTTGAAGAAAACCATCGATCAACTGCGGGAACTGGACGTGAAGGTGATCTTCTCCGAGATGGATTTCCCGTCCACCTACGTCGAAACCATTCAGCGCGAATCCGGGGTGAAGCTGTATCCGCTGTCGCACATTTCCTACGGCGAATACACCGCCGACAAGTACGAAAAGGAAATGACCGGCAACCTCAACACCGTGGTTCGGGCGATTCAGGAGTCCGGCGCATGACGGCACAGGAAAACCTCTCGATCGTCAGCAGTGGCCCGACCCTGGAATTTGCCGAGGTCAGCCTGACACTGGGGCGCACCACGATTCTGGACAAGGTCAGCTTCCAGGTGCAGCCCGGTCACGTGCATGCGCTGGTCGGCCCCAACGGCGGCGGCAAGAGTTCGCTGATCAAGACCCTGCTCGGGCAAATGCCCCATCAGGGCCGGCTCAGCCTGCAATGGCCCGGCGAGCCCGGCACCATCGGCTATGTGCCGCAGGCGCTGGAATTCGACCGGGGCCTGCCGATGACCGTCGACGACTTCATGGCTGCCATGTGCCAGCGCCGCCCGGCGTTTCTCGGCCTGAGCAAACGCTACGCCGGCGCCATCGGTGAGGCACTGGAGCGAGTCGGCATGCAGGACAAGCGCAAGCGCCGGATGGGCGCGCTGTCCGGTGGTGAACGCCAACGGGTGCTGCTCGCCCAAGGCCTGATCCCGGCCCCGCAACTGTTGGTGCTGGATGAGCCGATGTCGGCCCTCGACGAAGCCGGGATCCAGGTGTTCGAACGCCTGCTCGGCGACTGGCGCGCGGCGGGCATCACCGTGCTGTGGATCGAACACGACCTGGAAGCCGTCGGGCGTCTGGCCAACCGCGTCACCGGCCTCAACCGCCGGGTGCTGTTCGACGCCACGCCGCAACAGGCGCTGACCCCGGAACGCCTGCTGACCCTGTTCTCGACCCATCCACGGAGCGCTGCCTGATGAGTTACGAAGCCTTTCGTTTGATGGTGCAGGGCTGGGCTTCGTCCGGTTACCTGCCGGAAGCCCTGGCCTACGGTTTTGTGGTCAACGCGCTGCTTGCCGGCTTGCTGATCGGCCCTGTGCTCGGCGGTCTCGGTACGCTGGTGGTGGTCAAGCGCTTCGCGTTCTTCTCCGAGGCAGTCGGTCACGCGGCGCTGACCGGCGTGGCCATCGGCATTCTGCTCGGCGAGCCCTACACCGGGCCGTACGGCAGCCTGTTCGGCTACTGCCTGCTGTTCGGCATTCTGCTCAATTACCTGCGTAACCGTACCGGTCTGGCCCCGGACACCCTGATCGGCGTGTTCCTGTCGGTGTCCCTGGCGCTGGGTGCCAGCCTGCTGCTGATCCTCGCAGGCAAGATCAACGTGCACATTCTGGAAAACGTACTGTTCGGCTCGGTGCTGACGGTCAATGGCAATGATCTGGCGGTGCTGGCCATCGTCGGTTCGCTGGTGATGGCGCTGGCGTTGCCGCTGTACAACCGCATCATGCTCGCCAGTTTTAACCCGCAACTGGCGGCGGTGCGCGGCGTCGCGGTGAAGACCCTGGATTACCTGTTCGTGATTCTGGTGACGCTGATTACCGTCGCGGCGGTGAAAGTCATCGGCGCGATTCTGGTCGGGGCCCTGCTGGTGATTCCAGCGGCGGCCGCGCGTTTGCTCAGCCAGTCGCTCAAGGGCTTTTTCTGGTGCTCGGTGCTGATCGCCACGGTCAGCACGCTGTGCGGGATTCTCGCGCCCATCGTCTTCGACCTGCCGATTCCGTCCGGCGCCGCGATCATCCTCGTTGCCGGTATCGGCTTCGCCCTCGCCGCCATTGCCCGGGGCGTCGTCCCCAGTCTGAAAGGGAACCTTGGATAAATGTCATTTTCATTGCGACAACTTGCCCTGGCCATCGCCCTCAGCGGCGCTGTCTCCAGCCCATTGCTGGCCGCCGAAAAACCCGTGCGCGTGCTGGCCTCGCTGCCGATCACCTATGGTTTGGGTGAAGTGCTGCTCAAGGGCACCGACATCAGCCTCGAACGCGCGGCACCGGCGAACCTGCCGGGCAGCCGTCAGTCCGCGTACTTCACCGGGCGCGGCGCCCCGGAGCTGAGCAAGCTGGCCACCGGCGCCGACGCGGTGATCGGCGTGCGCTCGCTGTGGGCCGATGATCCGCTGTACCCGATGGCCCGACGCAGCAACATCCGCATCGTCGAAGTCGATGCCGCCCGCCCGGTGGACGGCGCCCTGCCCGGCATTGCCGTACAACCGGGGCTGAAAGTCGACGGCCTGAACAGCCAGCCATGGCTGGCCAGCAACAACATGGGACGCATGGCGGACGTGATGGCGGCGGATCTGGTGCGTCTGGCGCCGAAGGACAAACCGAAGATCGAGGCCAACCTGGCGGAGCTGAAACAGCGCCTGCTGAAACTCAGTGCCGACAGCGAGGCGCGTCTGGCCAGTGCCGACAATTTGAGCGTGGTGAGCCTGAGCGATCATTTCGGCTATCTGATCGGCAGCCTGAATCTGGAGTTGATCGGACAGGATCCGAGGCCGGATGCCGAATGGACACCGGAAGATCTTAAAAAATTGACTGCCACGCTCAAGGACTACGACGTGGCGGTAGTGCTGCACCATCGGCAGCCGTCGGACGCGGTGAAAGCGGCGATTGCCGAGTCGGGCAGTCATCTGCTGGTGCTGAGCACCGATGCGGCGGATCCGGTGGCTGAGCTGGAAGGGAATGTGGATGCGCTGCTCAAGGGTTTGAGCGGCGCGTAACACCGAACCTCCGGACATGAAAAAACCCGCTAACTGTTTCCAGTCCAGCGGGTTTCTTTTTAGCCGGCGACTTACTGTGCAGCCGCTTGCGCTTCCATCTTCTGGCGCAGGCTCAGCGGACGCATATCGGTCCAGACTTCTTCGATGTAGGCCAGGCATTCTTTCTTCAGGCCGCTCTTGCCTACGGTGCGCCAGCCTTCCGGGATGGCCTTGTAATCCGGCCAGATCGAGTACTGCTCTTCGTGGTTGACCACGACCTGAAAGAGGATGTCCTCGCGGTCGAATACTGACGTCATGCTGTGTCTCCATCGTTGTAGGGGTGGGCTGCACGGTGGGTGCAGCCGGGTATGTAGAAGGAACGTTCGGCGCGGCGAAAAATTTACAGGGCGGCGGTCGCGGCGCTCAGCGCACGACCGAAGATCTCGGCGACGCGGTCGACTTCAGCGGCGGTGATCACCAGCGGCGGCAGGAATCGCACCACCGCACCATGGCGTCCGCCCAGCTCCAGGATCAGCCCGCGCTTGAGGCATTCGCGCTGCACCAGCGGCGCCAGGCGCGCAAACGCAGGTGGATGACCCAGTGCATCCGGTGCACCGTCCGGATCCACCAGCTCGACACCGAGCATCAGGCCGCGACCGCGAATGTCACCCAGTTGCGGGAAGTCACGCTGCAGGATGTGCAGGTGCTCGCTCAGGCGTTCGCCCATGGCCGCCGCGTGATCGCAGACCTTGTGCTCGACCAGGTAACGCATCACCGCGGAGCCGGCGGCCATCGCCATCTGATTGCCACGGAAGGTGCCGGCGTGGGCGCCCGGTTGCCAGGTGTCGAGCCAGTCGCGATAGACCACCACCGCCAGCGGCAGGCTGCCGCCGATGGCCTTGGACAGCACCACCACGTCCGGGGTGATGCCGGCGTGCTCGAAGGCGAACATTTTGCCGGTGCGGGCGAAGCCGCTCTGGATCTCATCGACGATCAGCGCGACGCCGGCCTTTTCGGTGATGCGACGCAGACCGCGCAGCCACTCGATGTCCGCCGGGATCACCCCGCCCTCGCCCTGCACTGCCTCGACGATCACCGCCGCCGGCAGTTGCACACCGGCCTCCGGGTCGTTGAGCAGGTTTTCCAGGTAACTCAGATTGGCCTTCACGCCCGCCGCGCCACCGAGACCAAACGGGCAACGGTAGTCATACGGGAACGGCATGAACTGCACGCCGTTGCTGAGCAGTGCGCCCAACGGTTTTTTCGGCCCCAGGCTGCCCATCAGGCTCAACGCGCCCTGGCTCATGCCGTGGTAACCGCCGGAGAACGACAGCACGGTGCTGCGGCCAGTGGCGGTACGTACCAGTTTCAACGCGGCTTCCACCGCGTCGGTGCCGGTCGGGCCGCAGAACTGGATTTTTGCCTGAGAAGCCAACTCTGGTGGCAACAGGCCGAACAGATCCTGAACGAATTGATCCTTCACCGGCGTGGTCAGGTCGAGGGTGTGCAGCGGCAACTCATCGGCCAGCACTTGCTGGATGGCCTCGATCACCACCGGGTGGTTGTGCCCCAGCGCCAGGGTGCCGGCACCGGCCAGGCAATCGATGAAGGTGCGGCCTTCAACGTCCTCGACATACAGCCCCTTGGCACGCTTCAGCGCCAGGGGAATGCGTCGCGGATAGCTGCGGGCATTGGATTCCTGCTGGCTCTGACGGGCCAGCAGCGGCGATTCATTGAACTGATACAGCGTTTCCGCCGGCGCGGAGGCGATCCGGGCCGACGACTCTTCGATAAGGCTGGTGGCGACTGACATCTCTCGACCCCTCAATTCGCTATGGATAGTGACCAAAACTGCACACCGCACAGGTGCGCGTTCCGGTCCCGGGGCGCACATGCAGGTTTTCCTGTTCTGGAAACGCACCAGCACGTCGAGGATTTACACCCTTGAGCGAGTTGTCATGCCGACAGCGGCAGCGACTTGTGCATCGGCAGGCTGCGCATGCCGTGGCGGATGAGCGGCGGCGCCGATTCGCGATAACCCAGACGCCGATAAAAGGCTTCCCCGGTGCGGGTGCTGGTGAGCACGGAACGGGCGCTGCCGCGAGTCAGCAGCCAGCCTTCAAGGTCAGTCATCAGCGCCCGGCCGACGCCCCGGCGAAACCATTCCGGCTGCACATGACAAAGGGTGACATCGCCGTCGGCCAACGCCATGCCGACACCCACCGGTCGGCCCTGCATCAGGGCAATGTTCAGATAGCGCTGTGGATCGGCGAGCCAGGCGCTGATGTGCTCCGGCGATTGCTGGCGGACCCAGAGATCGACAAGGTGGGGGTCATTACGATGGTCCAGTGCGCAACCGACGCGGATCGAACGCTCGACGATGCGGCTGATGATACCGGCATCGGCCGCAGTGGCCGGGCAAATGTAGATGGATGCATCCATGGCGCTGTTTCCCTCAATCCATTGAGTCAAAGGCTGGGGCGACAATAGCGGCGCGCCCGGCGAATGACCAATGGAGAGAGGTTACATTTGATGTGCCGGGCTCAGGCCGGTTGCAGCGGCATGGTCAGTTCGACCCGCAAGCCATCCGGGCGACTGTCGAAATGCAGGGTGCAGGCACAGCGCTGGACAATCGCCTGGACAATCGCCAGCCCGAGCCCGCAACCGGTGCTCTGGCCGTTGCGCCAGAAGCGTTGGGTCAGGTGTTGCAGATCGTCCGGTGCAATCCCCGGCCCATGATCGCGAACGACGAAGCGCACGCGGTTGCCGATGGTTTCGAGGCTCAGCTCCACGGCCCCCTCGGTCGGGGTATGGCGCAGGGCGTTATCGAGCAGGTTGCGCAAGGCCGCGATCGACAACACCGCCGGCATTTGCAGCGGTGCGCTGGACAGTTTTTCGGGCAGATGCAGTTTGATCCGCTGCCGCTCATCGCTGGCAGAGTCCTGAATCGCCAGTCTTGCCACTTGCTCGGCGCTGCACTGCACTCCGTCGTCGAACGACAGGCTGCCCTCTACCCGGGCCAGCAACAGCAATTGTTCGAGGGTGCGGTGCAGGCGGTCGGCGCCTTCCTCGGCCCGGGCCAGGGACTGGTCGCGGGCGCTGCCGTCGGTCATGCGCGCCACTTGCAGGTGGGTCTTGATCGCCGTCAGCGGGCTGCGCAGTTCATGGGCGGCGTCACCAGTGAGACGACGTTCGCGCTCGATGGTCTTGCCGATGCGCTGGAACAGTTGGTTCTGGGTTTCAAGCAGCGGTTTCAGTTCGCTGGGGAATGACTGCAACTGCAACGGTTCGAGGGAGTCGGCGTTGCGGCGCATCAAGGCTTCGCGCAAGCGATTGAGCGGCGCCAGGCCCTGGCCGATCCCCAGCCACAGCAAGCACAGACAGCCGAGCAGCGCCACTCCTACCGGCACCGAGGCGGCCAGCAGGATCGACATGTTCAGGGCTTCGCGCTCGATCACCCGGTCGGCGGTGGTAATGCGCACGTCGCCCCGGGCCAACGTGAAAGTGCGCCAGGGCGCGCCGTCGATCATCTGGTCGTGGAAGCCCATTTTCTGCGCCTCCAGTGCCTGTTCCGGGTTGTTGTGGCTGCGGGCGAGGATTTCGCCGCGCAACGAGCTGACCTGACAGGCCATGCCACCGGGAATGTTCAGTTGTTCGGCACTGAAATGGGTGCCCTCGCCCTTGCTCGGGATCGCCGGCAATTGCTCCAGCAACCCGGCGACCATGCGCGCCGAGGCCACCAGCCGCTGGTCGAGGGAAAACATCATCTGGTTGCGCAGGTCGCTGAGCATCCAGGCAGCCGCCAGGGCCCAGATCAGCGCGAATGCGGCGCCGAGGGTCAGGCTCAGGCGCAGGCGCAGACTCATCACTTGTCAGGTTCTCCACCATCGGCCGGGCCCAGGCGATAGCCCAGACCACGCACGGTTTCGACGATGCCTTTGCCCAGTTTGCTGCGCAGGTGGTGGATGTGCACGTTGAGGGCGTTGCTCTCCAGTTCATCGCTGAAACCGTAGACGCTGTCTTTCAATTGCTCGGTGGACAGCACCCGGCCACGGTTGTGCAGCAGGGCTTGCAGCAGGGATTGTTCGCGACGGGACAAATCCACCGAACGGCCGGCCAACGTGGTTTCGCGGCTGCTCGGGTCGTAGGTCAGCGCGCCGTGCTCGATCAGGTTGACGCTGCGCCCGGCCACCCGGCGCAACAGGGTTTGCAGACGGGCGAACAGTTCACGCAGGTCGAACGGCTTGAGCAGGTAATCGTCGGCGCCGGACTGCAGGCCGTCGACCCGGTCAGTCACCGAGTCTCGCGCAGTGAGGATCAACACCGGAATTTCCAGGCCCTGCTGACGCAGTTGCTGCAGCAGTTTGAGGCCGTCTTCGTCCGGCAATCCGAGGTCGAGCACCATCACGTCAAATTCGGCGACCTTGAGGATCGCCCGGGCCTTGGAGGCGGTGTTGACGTGTTCGACCGTCAAGCCCTGGGCCGTCAGCCCGGCGACGATGCCGCTGGCGATCAACTCATCGTCTTCGCAAACCAGTACGTGCATGGTGAGTCCCGTAGAAAAATGCCGATTAGGCGGTTGGCCGATTAAGCTGACATTATGCCCCGAACGCCACAGCGACAAGGGTGCCGCGGTTAATCATCGGTTAATCGCCGCCGCCCATTGTGCTCATCACTTGCACAGGGACAAGGCTCCTCCATGCGTCATATTTTTTTGCTGTTTGCACTGTTGATTTCGGGTCTGGCCCAGGCAGGGAACGATCCTTTTGCGACAAAACCGGAATTTCTCCCGGTCGACAAGGCCTTCGTCCTGACGTCCGAACGTCTGGACTCCGGCGAAACTCAACTGTTCTGGCAGATCACCGACGGTTACTACCTGTATCAGAAACGCCTGAAATTCGACGGACTGGCGGCGGAAAACGCTCCGGCGCTGCCCGAAGGCGAATCCCACAGCGACGAATATTTTGGTGAGCAACAGGTCTATCGCCAGGGTCTTGAACTGAAAATCCCGGCAGCAGCCAAGGGCCAGATCAAGGTCAGTTATCAGGGCTGCGCCGATGCCGGCCTGTGCTATCCGCCGCAGACCCGCGTGATCGATCTCGGTGGCAAAGCGGCCGCTGCGGCGAACGATGAGGCGCAGGATCAAGCGTTGGCCAGCGGCTTGCAACAGCACTCGCTGGGCTGGAGCCTGCTGGTGTTCTTCGGGCTCGGCCTATTGCTGGCCTTTGCGCCATGTTCGTTGCCAATGCTGCCGATTCTGGCGGGCATGGTAGTCGGCAGCGGTGCCACGCCGCGTCGCGGTTTCGCGCTGGCCAGCAGCTATGTGGTTTGCATGGCGCTGGTTTATGCGGCAATGGGCGTGATCGCCGCGCTGCTGGGGGCGAACCTTCAGGCATGGTTGCAAAACCCGTGGCTGCTCGGAACGTTCGCGGCGGTGTTCGTGATTCTGGCGCTGCCGATGTTCGGCTTCTTTGAACTGCAACTGCCGGTGGCCGTACGTGATCGGCTGGAGCACGCCTCGCGCAGTCGCAGCGGCGGCAGCCTGGTCGGTGCGGGTGTACTGGGCGCGCTGTCCGGCCTGCTCGTCGGCCCGTGCATGACCGCACCGCTGGCCGGTGCCCTGCTCTACATCGCGCAAAGCGGCAATGCCCTGCACGGCGGCTTGATTCTGTTTGCCCTCGGTATCGGCATCGGCATCCCGCTGTTGGTACTGGTGACGGTCGGCAATCGATTCCTGCCGAAACCCGGTGCGTGGATGAACTTGCTCAAGGGCGTGTTCGGCTTCCTGTTCCTCGGCACGGCGGTGTTGATGCTGCGTCCGGTGCTGGACTCGTCGCTGTGGCTCGCACTGTGCGGCGCGCTGCTGCTGATCGCGGCCTACAGCGCCTGGAAACAGTCCGAAGGCTTCGGCCGGGTCGCCCAGTTGTTCGGCGCCAGCTCGCTGTTGCTGGGACTGTGGGGCAGTTTGCTGGTGGTGGGTGCAGCGGGCGGTAGCGATGATCCATTCCAGCCGTTGCAGGTCTACAGCGCCGGACGCACCGGCACGGCGGCACCGAACGGTCACGAAGCGTTCATTACGATCAAGGATCCAGCGGCCCTGCAACGCGAACTCGACACCGCCAAGGCTCAGGGCCAGTGGGTGTTGCTCGATTACTACGCCGACTGGTGCACGTCGTGCAAAGTCATGGAGAAAAAGGTGTTTGGCCAGGCGCGGGTGATGCAGGCCCTGAGCGATGTGCATTTGCTGCGTCTCGACGTCACCGATGACAATGCCGCCAGCCGCGAGTTGCTCGGCCGCTACAAGGTGCCGGGGCCACCGAGTTTTGTGTGGATCGGCACCGACGGTGAAGAGCGCCGCAGCCAGCGCATCACCGGCGAGGTCGATGCCGATACCTTCCTGCAACGCTGGACCACCACCCGAGACGCCCGTTAATGCTGACCTTCACCCTCGGCACCTTTGCCATTGCGCTCAACCACCTGCTGCTGATCAGCGCCCTGGCGCTGGCAACATTCGTCGGCTGGCGGGTGGCAAAACGCGGTGGCGATAACCCCGAGTCGGCGCTGTTCAGCCTGTTTCTGCTGGGCATGCTCGCGGCGCGCATCGCGTTTGTCGCCGTGTACTGGGGTCACTATCGCAACGATCCGTGGCAGATCATCGACCTGCGCGATGGCGGCTTTCTCGCCTGGCCGGGGGTGATCGTGCTGTTGCTGGCGGCGCTGTATCGCGGCTGGCGTCGGCCGGGTTTGCGTCGACCGCTGGGTTTCGGCGTGGCCAGCGGTGTGGCGTTCTGGGTGCTGGCGACCCTGTCGCTGAACATCTATGAGCAAGGCACACGACTGCCGGACATCACCCTGCGCAACGCCGCCGGGGAAACCGTGAAACTCGCCGATTATCAGGGCGGCCCGCTGGTGATCAACCTGTGGGCCACCTGGTGCCCGCCGTGCCGCCGGGAAATGCCCGTATTGGAAAACGCCCAGCAGCAACGCCCGGACCTGACGTTCCTGTTCGTCAACCAGGCCGAAAGCATGCAAAGCGTCGCGACCTTCCTCGAAACCCAGGGCTTGAGCCTGAACAACGTGCTGTTCGACCGCAGCGGTCATCTGGGTCAGGCCGTGGGTTCCATGGCATTGCCGACTACGCTGTTCTATAGCCCTGACGGCCAATTGCTGGCCAGCCATCTGGGCGAGTTGTCGAACGCCAGTCTGGCCCGAGCCCTGGAAAACTTCGACACCCCGAATCCGACTACAAACGCCGCACCGGCCACCTCTGCAAGGAAACTGCCATGCCCCGCCTCCGCCACCTGCTGACGCTGTCTCTGGGCGCCGCCCTGCTGCACTTGCCGTCGGTGCAGGCCGCTGACGAATTGCCTGATGCGATCAAGAAAATCGAAGCCAAGGGCGCGAAAATCGTCGGCCAGTTCGATGCACCCGACGGACTGCGCGGTTATGCCGCGCAATACCAGAACCGTGGCATGGCGCTGTACCTGACGCCGGACGGCAAGCATGTGCTGCTGGGCAACCTGTACGACGCCGACGGCAACGACCTGAGCAGCGCACCGCTGCAAAAACTGGTGTACGCACCGATGGCCAAGGAAGTCTGGGCCAAGTTCGAGGCGAGCAACTGGATTCAGGACGGCAAAAAGGACGCACCGCGCACGGTGTACCTGTTCAGCGACCCGAACTGCCAGTACTGCAACATGTTCTGGGAACAGGCTCGCCCTTGGGTCAAGGCCGGCAAGGTGCAGTTGCGGCACATCATGGTCGGCATCATCCGCGAGGACAGCCCGGCCAAATCCGCCGCGCTGCTGGCGGCCAAGGACCCGGCCAAGGCCCTGGACGATCACGAGAAAGCCGGCAAGTCCAGCACCCTCAAGGCCATGAAAGATATACCGGCCGCCGTGCAGACCAAACTCGCAGCGAATATGCAGTTGATGGAAGACCTGGAATTGCAGGCCACCCCGGCAATCTTCTACATGGACGACAAGGGTGAACTGCAACAACAGCAAGGCGCACCGACGCCGGACAAGCTGGCGAAGATTCTCGGGCCGATGTAACGCTTGATATGCAGGCGCCCGAACGGGCGCCTGCTCGCGAAGAGAGATTCGCTCTAGCGGTTGCGCTCGTTCAGAAAAGTAAACAACACCTCCGTCACAAACCCGGGATTCTCCAGATTGGAGATATGCCCCGCCTCCGGCACCAGCACACACGGGCAGCCGATCAGTTCGGCCATTTCCTGTGCTTCCGACGGTGGACGGGGTTTGTCCTGATCGCCGCAAACCACAAGCGTGGTGGTGGCATTCAGCTCGCCCAGACGCGGCAGCAGATCGTCGCGTCCAAAGGTGATGCGCCCCATCGGCACGATGCTTTGACGCAGGCATTCGGCGGAATAGCCGACGAGTTTTGCGCGGAAATCCTGATACAGCGCCGATTCTCGATCAATGCCCGGACGGAAGAAGATCGGCACCACGATATCCAGCAGTTGCTCGGAGATCCCGCCGCTTTCCTCGATCTGTTTGAACAGCGAGAAGTAATACTGGCGGGTCGGCTCCGGCTCTACACCGACATAGGTGTCCATCAGCACCAGACCGTTGAGCCGCTGCGGTGCCGACAGCGCCAGACGCACGCCCCACATGCCGCCGACCGACAGCCCCACCAGCGTCACCCGGTCGATCTCCAGATGATTGAGCAAGGCCAGTGCCTGACGTGCGATGTCATCCAGTGATGTGGTGTTTTCAGGCAAGCGCCCGGATTCACCGTGGCCCCAGAGATCCAGCGCAATCACCCGATAGTGCGGCGACAACGCGGCAATCTGCGGTCCCCACATGGTCTGGTCCCACAGGTAGCTGCCGGCCAGCAGCACCGCCGGGCCTGTGCCTTGATCAATGTAATGAAGCGCTTGTCCGTCCACCGTGAAGAAAGGCATCGACTACCCCCGCGACAAAAAAAGAGAACCGGCAGACTGAGCTGCCGGTTCTCGATCGTCAACCCTGGAAATGTACGCGAATGTACAGGTTGAATGGTGTTGAACGCGCAGGCGCTGAAGACTACAAACCCTCCAGCTCCGCCATCAGATCATTCAACCGATCCACCTTCTCCTCGGTAATGTCACTGGCCGCCAGCCCTTCAATGTATTCGGCCAGTTCCTCCACCGTGCTGCACTCGAACATCGCTCGCAGTGGAACGTCCCGTTGCAGGGCTTTCTGCACCCGCGAGGCGATCTGCGTGGCGAGCAGCGAATGGCCGCCGAGTTCGAAGAAGTTGTCGCGTACGCCGACCTTCTCGACCTTCAACACCTCGGCCCAGATATCGGCCAGGGTCTGCTCAAGTTCGCTGCGCGGCGCCAGGAAATCCTGGCTCTGCAACTGGCCGATCTCCAGCGCCGGCAAGGCCTTGCGGTCGAGCTTGCCGTTGGCATTGAGCGGCAGACGGTCGAGCCACAACCAGTGCAGCGGCACCATGTATTCCGGCAGTTCGGCGCGCAGGCGCTGCTTGATTCGTTCCAGTCGTTCACTCGGGTTCAGTGCGGAATCTGCGGCGACCAGGTAGCCGACCAGATGCTTGCCATTGACGCCTTCCTGCACGCCGACAGCGCCATCGCGAACTTCCGGTTGCTCGTGCAGACGCGCTTCGATTTCACCCAGCTCGATCCGGTAACCGCGAATCTTCACCTGATGATCGACCCGGCCGACGTATTCCAGCACGCCGTCACTGCGGCGGCGCGCCAGGTCGCCAGTGCGATACAGACGCTCGCCCGGCGCACCGAACGGATTCGGTACGAACACCGGCGCGGTGCGCAACGGATCGCTGACATAACCGCGCCCGACACCAGTGCCCGCCACGCACAACTCGCCCACCGCACCCAGCGGCACCAGATCCAGCGCGCCATCGAGCAGGTACAGCAAATTGTTGTCGGTCGGCGTACCGATTGGCAGGTAACTGCCGCGAGTCGAGGCCATATCGACGCGGAAGAATGCTACGTCGTCCGAGCATTCCGCCGGGCCATAGGCGTTGACCAGACCGATCTCCGGATAACGCAGCAGCCATTGGTGCGCCAGCTCCGGCGGCATTGCTTCACCGGTCGGCAGCATCCAGCGCAGGCCATCGAGGCTCAGGCGATCCGAAGCGAGCATGCCCTGAATCAGCGACGGCACGCTTTCCAGCACGGTGATGCCTTGCTGCTGAACATGCACCAGCAAACCTTGCGGATCGTGGGCGATGGTGTTCGGCACGATGTCCACCCGCGCCCCGAACAGCGGCGCGGCGAGGAACTGCCAGACCGAAATGTCGAAGCTTTGCGAAGCGGTCTGGGCGATCACATCGGCGTCGCTCAGGTTCAGATACGGCACCTTGCTCAACTGGTTGTTGAGCATGCCGCGCTGCTCGACCATCACGCCTTTCGGCAACCCGGTGGAGCCCGAGGTGTAGATCACGTAGGCCAGGTTGTCCGGGCCGCTGAAGATGCCCGGATTCGCCAACGACACCGCGCCCGCCTGAACCTCTTCCCACACCAGCAGGCGTGGGCGATTGGCGCAGCTGAACTCATCCAGCAAGGTCGCCGCCTGCTCTCGGCAAGCCTCGGTGCACACCAGCACCGGCGTGCGGCTGAGTTCGATGATGCGCTGCAGACGCTGACTCGGCAGCCCCGGATCCAGCGGCAGGTAACCGGCACCGGCCTTGAAGCTGCCGATGATCATGCCCAGCAGATCCAGATTACGCTCGCCCAGCAGCGCGACCGGTTGATCCATCTGCACGCCCGCAGCAACCAGCGCATGGCCGAGACGGTTGGCGTTCTGGTTCAGCTCGGCATAGCTCAGTTGCTGATCGAGACAGCTGGCGGCGATACGTTGCGGATGCGCCGCGACCTGCGCCTCGAACAACTCGACGTAGCTCTGCTCCAGCGGATAGTCGTGCTCACTCTGGTTGCAACCGTGGAGCAGGAAATCCTGTTCCTCATGGCCCAGCAGCGGCAGGTCAGCCATGTCGCCATGAAAGCCGTCGACCAATGCCAGCAGTAGACGCTTGAACTCACCGAGCATGCGTTCGATGGTCGACTCGTCGAAATAACGCTGGTCGTAGGACAGATGCAGACCTAGGTCGTCGCCCGGGTAGCAAACAGCAGTCAGCGGGAAGTTGGTGTGGGTACGGCCCGAGTCCGAGGTCGCGTTGAGGCTCTGCGCACGGTCCAGCACCGAGACTTCCACCGGGGCGTTTTCGAACACGAACAGGCTGTCGAACAGCGGCTGGCCTTTCGGCAGTTCGCTCTGTTCCTGGATGTTCACCAGCGGCAGGTATTCGTACTCGCGCAGTTGCATGTTGCTGTCGAGCAAACCGCTTAGCCACTGACGCACGCTGGCACGCTGATCGTCTGCCGGAATCTGCACCCGCAGCGCGATGCTGTTGATGAACAGGCCGACGGTGCGTTGCATCTCCGGCATTTCCACCGGACGCCCGGCCACGGTCACACCGAACAACACGTCGCGATCACCGCTCAGGCGTCGCAGCACCAGCGCCCACGCCGCCTGGGCGAAGGTGTTGATGGTCAGTTGATGAGCCTGGGCCAGCTCACGCAGACGGGCGCCGTCCTCGACATTCAGTCGGGTGTAGCGGTCGCCGACGATCATGCCGCCGCTTTCGCCGGCGTGTTCACGCAGGAACGGACGGTCGCTCGGGATCGGCGTGGTGCGCTCGAACCCTTGCAGGTTCTGCTGCCACCACTGACGCGCCTCGGCCAGGCTCTGGCGTTGCAGCCAGCCGATGTAATCGCGGTAGCGCGGTGGCACCGCCAATTGCGCTTCGCGGCCTTCGCCAAGTGCGGTGTAGATCTCGAAGAAATCGTTCATCAGCAGCGAGCGGCACCAGGCATCGATCAGGATGTGGTGGTTGCTCATCATGAACCAGTAACGCGCCGCGCCGACCTTGATCAGGCGCAGGTGGAACGGTGCCTGATTGAGCAGATCGAACCCGGCCTCGCGCTCGGCCTTGAGCAGCGCTTGCAGTTTCGGCTCCTGCTCGGCGTCAGCGATGGCGCTCCAGTCCAGATACTCGATCGGCGTGCGACCCGGGGTGTGGATCACTTGCAGCATGTCTTCGCCGACGTTCCAGCAGAACGACGCACGCAACGCTTCATGACGTGCGACCACAGCCTGCCACGCCTGGGCGAAACGCTCGGGGTCGAGTTCGCTGTTGATGCGGTAGCGATCCTGCATGTAGTACAGACCGGTGCCCGGTTCGAGCAAGGTGTGCAGCAGCATGCCTTCCTGCATCGGGGTCAGCGGGTACACGTCTTCGATGTGCGCCGCCGGCACCGGCAGTGCGTCAAGTTGCGCCTGGGTCAGTTTCGCCAGCGGGAAGTCCGACGGCGTCAGGCCACCGGCGGCGTCCTGCAGGCAATGTTCGATCAGGCTCTGCAACTCGCCGACGTAGGCATCGGCCAGCTCGTTGATGGTCTGCGCGTCGTAGCGTTCGGCGCTGAAGGTCCAGCGCAGCAGCAGTTCCCCGCCGTACACCTGACTGTCGACGCTCAACTCGTTCGGCAATGGTGCGTGCGGATCGTGGGCCGCGCCGACCGATTCATCCAGCGGACGGAACAGCGCGTCGCTGCCGAAGCTCTGGTCGAACTGACCGAGGTAGTTGAAGGTGATCGGCGCGTTCGGCAATGCCGCCATGCTTGCGCGACTGGCGTCATCGGCCAGATAACGCAGCACACCATAACCGAGGCCTTTGTGCGGCACGGCGCGCAGCTGTTCCTTGATCGCTTTGATCGAAGCGCCCTGCCCGGCAGCCTCTTCGATGTTGTGCGGAGTCAGGCGCAGCGGATAAGCGCTGGTGAACCAGCCGACGGTGCGGGTCAGGTCGATGTCGTCGAACAAGGTTTCGCGGCCGTGGCCTTCCAGTTGAATCAGCGCCGACGGCTGGCCGCTCCAACGGCACAGCACGCGGGCCAGCGCGGTCAGCAGCAGGTCGTTGACCTGCGTGCGATAGGCGCTCGGCGCCTGTTGCAGCAGTTGTTTGGTTTTTTCTGCATCCAGACGCACGCTGACCGTTTGAGCGTGGCGATTCTCGCGACCGCCCTCTGGACGTTCGCACGGCAAGTCGACATCAGGACCAGCCAATTGCGCCTGCCACCAGCTCAGTTCTTCGCGCAGGGATTCGCTGCCGGCATAAGCCTGCAAGCGCGCCGCCCAGTCCTTGAAGGCGCTGGTTTTTGCCGGCAGTTTCACCGACTGATCGGCGTCCAGCTGGCGATACACGGTTTGCAGATCATCGAGCAGAACGCGCCACGACACACCGTCGACCACCAGGTGATGAATGGCGATGAACAAACGTTGCTGGGTGTCCGGCCCATCGACCAGTACCGCACGCAACAGTGGGCCTTGGGCAAGGTCGAGACTGCGCTGGGCGTCGGCGAACAAAGCCGCGCATTTGTCCATCGACGGCACTCGCACTTGCCACAGCACGGCGGCATCAGTGACCGGTTGATGGGTTGCTTGCCATGTGCCGTTGGCCTCGGTGAAGCGCAGACGCAGGGCGTCATGCTGCTCGATCACGGCCAGCAACGCCTGTTCCAGACGATGCGGTTCAAGCAAAACAGTCGGCTCCAGCAGCAATGCCTGGTTCCAGTGCTGACGCTCGGGAATCTCGGTGTCGAAGAACCAGTGCTGGATCGGCGTCAGACGCGATTCGCCAGTCACCAGACCTTGCTGGGCGGTCACGGTTTCACTGCGGCTGGCGACAGCCGCCAAGGTCTGCACAGTCTGATGCTGGAACAGATCACGAGGGCTGAAATGAATACCCTGCTGCCGTGCCCGGCTGACCACTTGAATCGAGAGGATCGAGTCGCCGCCCAGCTCGAAGAAGTTGTCGTTCAGACCAACCTGCTCGACATTGAGTACCTCGCACCAGATCTGCGCCAGGGTCTGCTCCAGCTCGTTGCTTGGTGCCACGTAATCCTGACGATTGAGCTCCGGGTCCGGCGCCGGCAAGGCGCGGCGGTCGAGCTTGCCGTTGGCGGTCAGCGGCATGCTGGCCAGCAGGATCAGATGCGTCGGTACCATGTAGTCCGGCAGTTGCGTCTTGAGGTGCGCCTTCAGGGCTTCGCGCAGTGCAGCCTGCTCGGCTTCGCTTCGCGAAGCGACCTCGGTCACCAGATAGCCGACCAGTTGCTTGCCGCTCGGTGCATCCAGCGCCAGCACCACGGCTTCGCGGATCGAATCGTGGTCGAGCAGGCGGGTTTCGATCTCGCCCAGTTCGATACGGAAACCACGGATTTTCACCTGATGGTCGATCCGTCCCAGATACTCCACCAGACCGTCGGCGCGCTGGCGCACCAGGTCACCGGTGCGGTACATCCGCCCGCCATCGGCGGCGAACGGGTCGGCGACAAAACGCTCGGCGCTGATGCCGGCACGGTCGTGATAACCCTGGGCCAGACCGGCGCCGCCGACGAACAATTCACCGGTCGCACCTTGCGGCACCAGCGCCAGGTCGGCGTCGAGAATGTAGGCCACGCGATCACCGATCACGCTACCGATCGGCACGCTGCCGGCGCCCTCTTCCAACACCTCCGGCGCCAGACTGGCCAGCGGCATGACCACGGTTTCGGTCGGGCCATAGGCGTTGAAGAACAGGCTCGGCTTGAACGCTGCGCGAATCCGTTGCAGGTGTTCGCCGGTCAACGCTTCGCCACCGGTGATGATCATGCGCACTGGCAGGATGTCGTTTTGCGTGGCGAGGAACTGCGCCAACTGGCTGCCGTAGCTTGGGGTGAAGCCGAGAATATTGATCTGATGTTCGCGGATCAGGCCGCAGATTTCTTCCGCGTCCCACTGCCCCTGCGCACGCAGCACCACCTGCGCGCCGCTGAGCAGCGGCACCAACAGGCGCTCGGTGGCAGCGTCGAAGTTGATCGAATAGAAATGCAGCTCGCAGTCGTCCGGGCGCATGCCGAAACGCTCGATCACCGCCTGGCAGTGCATGGCGATTTCACCGTGGGACACCACCACGCCTTTCGGCTTGCCGGTGGAACCCGAGGTGTAGATCAGGTACGCCTGGTGCTGCGGCAGGCTGATGAACGGAAGCTCCGTGGCCGGGTAATCGGCCAGTGCCGCACTGTCGTCTTCCAGGCACCAGCGCGCTACGTTCGACGGCAGTTCGCCGATGGCTTTGAACATCGCGCGGTCGCTGAGCAGCAGGCCGACGCGGCTGTCTTCGATCATGTAATGCAGACGGTCGAGCGGGTATTCTGGGTCCAGCGGCACATAGGCGCCGCCGGCCTTGAGGATCGCCAGCAGGCCGACGACCATTTCCAGCGAACGCTCCAGCGCCAGGCCGACCCGCACTTGCGGGCCGACACCGCGCTCACGCAGGGCCCAGGCCAGACGGTTGGCGCGGGCATCGAGTTCGGCGTAGCTCAGGGTCTGCCCGGCGAACGTCAGGGCCGGTGCATCTTTGCGCGCCAGCGCCTGTTCGGCGAACAGGTGATGAATGCACTGGTCGAGACGATGCTCGCCCGGCTCGACGCCAAGGCTGTCGAGCAATTGTTGTTGCTCCGGGGCGTCGAGCAGCGGCAGTTCGCTAAGGCGTTGCTGCGGGTCGGCGATCAGCGCTTCCAGCAGATTGCGCCAATGTTTGGCCATGCGCGCAATCGTCGGTTCGTCGAACAGGTCGGTGCTGTACGTCAGGCAGCAACCGAGGCGATGGTCGAGGTCAGTGACTTCCAGGTTGAGGTCGAATTTGGTCGCCCGCGCATCGTTGGCCAGATATTCGACGGTCATCCCGGCGAGCATGCGGCTCTGCTGGAATTCCCAGCGCTGCACGTTGCACATCACCTGGAACAGCGGGTTGTACGCGGCGCTGCGCGGTGGTTGCAGGGCTTCAACCAGATGGTCGAACGGCAGGTCCTGATGAGACTGCCCTTCGATCACGGTGTGGCGCACTTGCTCGAACAACTCGCCGACCGACATCTGGCCGTCGAGCTGGCAACGCAACACTTGAGTGTTGAGGAACGCACCGATCAGCCCTTCGCTTTCCGGACGGATCCGGTTGGCCACCGGCGCGCCGATGCGTAGATCGGTCTGGCCGCTGTAGCGGTAAAGCAAGGTCGCGAGTGCGGCGGTCATGGTCATGAACAGAGTCAGACCGTTCTGCGCGTTAAACGCCCGGACCCGTGCGGCAAGGTCATCGCTCAGGTCGAAACGGAACAGTTCACCCTGGTGGCTTTGCACCGGCGGACGCGGACGGTCGCCCGGCAATTCCAGCAGCGGGTGTTCGCGGCCCAGTTGTGCGGTCCAGTAGTCGAGCTGACGCTGACGCTCGCCGGATTCCAGCCAGTTGCGCTGCCACACGCTGTAGTCCAGGTACTGCACCGGCAGCGGTTCCAGCGGCGAATCGCGGTCATCGACGAACGCTTCGTACAGCGCGCTGAGTTCCCGGGCGAAGATGTCCATCGCCCAGCCTTCGGTGACGATGTGGTGCAGGGTCAGGACGAAGTAATGCTCCTGCTCGGCGGTCTTGACCAGGCAGGCGCGCAGCAGCGGGCCGGTTTCCAGATCGAACGGCAGATGCGCTTCGTCGTCAGCCAGTTGCTGGACTTTCTGCTCGCGCACATCGGCGGCGAATTTCGAGAAATCCTTCCAGTCCATGCGCACGCCAGTCTCGGCATGCACTTGCTGACGGGCCACGCCGTCGACGCTCGGGAACGTGGTGCGCAGGGTTTCGTGACGCAGGATCAACGCTTGCAGCGCCGACTCGAAACGCCCGACATCCAGCACGCCACGCAGGCGCGCCATGCCGCCAACGTTGTACGCCGGGCTGTCCGGCTCCATCTGCCAGAGGAACCACATGCGCTGCTGGGAATAGGACAGCGGCACCGGTTTGCTGCGGTCGACCTTGTCGATCGGCGGCTGTTTGTTGGTGCGACCGCTGGCCTGGATCTGCCGGATCTGCTCGGCAAAATCACCCAGTTCGCTGTGTTCGAACAAGGCACGCAGCGGCAGCTCGACGTCGCAGGCCTGACGGGTGCGGGAGATGATTTGCGTGGCCAGCAGCGAGTGACCGCCGAGGGCGAAGAAGTCGTCGCGCAGGCCGACCTGTTTCAGGCCCAGCACTTCGCGCCAGATGGCGGCGATCTGTTGTTCCAGTTCGGTCACAGGCTCGACATGTTCGCGCACTTGCCATTGCGGCTCGGGCAAGGCGCGGCGGTCGAGTTTGCCGCTCGGGCTCAGGGGCATTGCTTCCAGGCGCATCAGTTGCGCCGGGACCATGTATTCCGGCAGTTCGGCGGCCAGTGCGGTTTTCAGGCGAGCGGTTTGCGTGTCCTGATCTTCGCTGGCATCGGTTGCAGTGAAGTAGCCAATCAGTTGCGGGCCGGCGACGGTTTCGCGCACCAGCACGGCGGCCTGAGCGACGCCGTCCTGAGCCAGCAGACAGGCTTCGATTTCCTCCGGCTCGACGCGGAAGCCGCGCAGTTTGACCTGCTGATCGAGACGGCCGAGGTATTCGATCACACCTTCGTGGGTCCAGCGTGCGCGGTCACCGGTGCGGTACAGACGCGCGCCCTGCTCGCCCAGCGGATCGACCACGAAACGTTCGGCGGTCAGCGCCGGCCGGCCGAGGTAACCACGGGCCAGGCCAATGCCGCTGATGCACAGTTCACCCGGCACACCGGCCGGCACTGGGTTGAGATCGCTGTCGAGCACGCGGCAGACCACGTTGCCCAGCGGACGGCCAATCGGCGAACGCTCGCCGTCCGCCACGCTGCAATGCCAATGGGTGACGTTGATCGCGGTTTCGGTCGGGCCGTAACGGTTGTGCAGTTGCACCGCCGGCAGTTGCGCCAGCACGCGGTTGCGCAGTTCCGCCGGCAGCGCTTCACCGCCGGAGAACACGCGACGCAGGCTGGTGCATTCGGCGCTCAACGGTTCATCGATGAACAGCGAAAGCAGCGGCGGCACGAAGTGCAGCGTGGTCACGCCGTATTCTTGAACAAGCTGCGCGATGCGATGCGGATCGCGGTGTTCACCGGGGCCGGCGATCAACAGGCGTGCGCCGGTGATCAGCGGCCAGAAGCATTCCCACACCGAAACGTCGAAACTGATCGGTGCCTTTTGCATCAGCACGTCGGTGTCGTTCAGGCGATAGGTGTTCTGCATCCATTGCAGGCGCTCGGCCAACGCCGCGTGGGTGTTGCCCACGCCTTTCGGCTGGCCGGTGGAGCCGGAGGTGTAAATCACGTAGGCGAGGTTGTCGCCGTGCAGGTGAAGGCCCGGTGCCTGGCTCGGCCAGTTTTCCAGGTGCAGGGTGTCCATGGCGATCACGCTGACACCTTCGCTGGCCGGCAAGCGGTCGAGCAACGCAGTCTGGGTCAGCAGCAGTTCGACGCCGCTGTCGCCGAGCATGTAGGCCAGACGATCGGCCGGGTAATCCGGGTCCAGCGGCACGTAGGCGCCGCCGGCCTTGATGATCGCCAACAGACCGATCAGCAGTTGCGGCGAACGCTCGGCGGCGATGGCTACGCACACGTCCGGGCCGACGCCTTTGTCGCGCAGGTAATGGGCGAGACGGTTGGCCTGGGCGTGCAGTTCAGCGAAGTCGAGACTGCCGCCGTCCCACACCAGCGCGGTGCGATCAGGCGTCTGTCGTGCTTGCTCATTCAGCAGCTCCGGCAACCATTGCTGCGCCGGGTTGCACGGGGCGATGCTCCACGCGTTTTGCTGAGTGTGTTCGGTGGCGGTCAACAGCGGCAGATCACCGATGGCCTGTTCCGGACGTTCGCAGACAGCACGCAGCAAGTTGCTGAAATGCTCGGCCAGACGCTCGATGGTCGCAGCGTCGAACAACTCATCGGCGTAGTCGAACGACAGCGTCAGGCGACCATTACGGTCTTCTTCGCTGTGCAGTTGCAGATCGAACTTGGCCTCGCGGCTGTGCCACGGCAGTTCTTCGGCGAGCAGACCCGGCAGACGTTTCAGTGCGCTCAGATCGCGTTGCTGATGGTTGAACATGACCTGGAACAGACCCTGTTCGCGGGCCTGCGGGAAGGCTTCGAGCAGTTGTTCGAACGGCAGATCCTGATTCGCCTGGGCACCGAGCGCAGCCTGACGGGTTTGCGCCAGCAGTTCGGTGAACGGCAGGCGCGAATCGACGTCAGCGCGTAGCACCTGGGTGTTGATGAAGAAACCGATCAGGCCCTGGGTTTCCAGACGCGGACGGTTGGCGTTCGGCACGCCGATGCGAATATCGCGTTGACCGCTGTAGCGATGCAGCAAACTCTGGAACGCCGAGAGCAGCAGCATGAACGGCGTGGACTGATGGGCCTGGGCAGTCTGGCGAATGGTGTCGCTGAGGCTGATCCCCAGGCGAACGCTGTGGCGTGCGGCGCTGTGAATTTGTTTGGCAGAACGTGGATGGTCGGTCGCCAGTTCCAGCGTCGGATGCTCATCACCCAACTGCGCTTTCCAGTACGCCAGTTGCCGCTCACCCTCGCCTTGCGCCAGCCACTGGCGCTGCCAGCTGCCGTAGTCGGCGTATTGGGTGGGCAGTGGCGCGAGCTCGGCGCGCTGGCCTTGGGAAGCGGCGGCGTAAAGGCGCGAGAATTCGTCGATCAGCACATTCAGCGACCAGCCGTCGGCGATGATGTGGTGCAGGGTCACCAGCAACTGGTGATCTTCGTCGTCGAGGCGAACCAGCGTCACCCACAGCAGCGGGCCTTTCTCCAGATCGAACTGGGTGCGGGCTTCGTCTTCGCGGATCTGTTGTGCGCGGGCTTCACGCTCGCTGGCCGGCAGGTCGCTGATGTCGATCAGCTGCAGGTTGAACTCACCCGCCGCTTCGACCTGTTGCAGGGCGACGCCGTCGCGCTCGAAGAAGCGCGTGCGCAGGGATTCGTGGCGTTCGATCAGTTGCTGGAAACTGGCGCGCAGTGCATCTTCGTCCAGTTCGCCGCGCAGACGCAGGGCGCCGGGAATGTTGTAGGCGCTGCTGTGCGGGTCGAGTTGCCAAGTGATCCACAGACGGTTTTGTGCCAGCGATTGCGGCAATGCTTCGGTGCGCGACAACGCGGTGATTTCGCCCTGGGCGCTGCCGCCGTCCTGTTGCTGCTGCACCACGGCGGCGGCGAACGCGGACAGGGTCGGCGCTTCGAACAGCAGGCGCAGGTTAAGCTCCAGGCTCAGTTCTTCGCGCACCTTGGCAATCACTTGGGCGGCGGCAATCGAGTTGCCACCGAGCAGGAAGAAATGATCGTCGGCGTTGACATGTCTGACATTGAGCTGCTCAGCCCAGATCTTGCCGATCAGCGCTTCCAGTTCAGAGGCGGACGCGGTCGAATCCTGAGCAGTTTCAGCCGTGGTCATCGGGAACACCGCGTAGCTGTCGAGGCTGCCGTCAGCCAGACGATTGCGGCAGGCCGATCGTTGCAGCTTGCCGCTGGAAGTCTTCGGCAATGCGCCCGGATTGAGCAGCACCACCACGCTCGGTGCTTCCTGATAAGCCTCGGCCACGGCCTGGCGGATGGCTTTGATCAGCGCTTCGGGCGGCAGAATTTTCTGCACGCTGCGGCTGATTTCCGCCGCGATGCCGATGCCTTCTTCGCCGTTCTGATTGACCGCGAATGCAGCGACGCGGCCCTTGCGCACCACTTCCACTTCGTTCTCGACTGTTTTCTCGATGTCCTGCGGATAGAGGTTGTGACCGCGCACGATCAGCATGTCTTTCAGGCGACCGGTGATGAACAGTTCGCCGTCGCGGATAAAACCCAGGTCACCGGTGCGCAGCCAGGTCTGGCCGGCGTGCTGGACGAAAGTCTTGGCAGTCGCCTCGGGGTTGCGCCAGTAGCCAAGGGCGATGCTCGGGCCGGTGGCCCAGACTTCGCCGACGGCGTTGTCGGCCAGTTCTTCGAGGCTGCTCGGCTCGACGATCAGTACCGCATGATCGGGCTGGCTGATACCGCAACTCATGATCGGGCTGCCCTCGCCCACTTCGGCGCGGTTCTGTGCCAGGGCTTGATCGTCGACGCGCAGGGTCGGAATGCCGGTACCGCGCGGCGTGCCGGCGACGAACAGGGTCGCTTCGGCCAGACCGTAGGACGCCATGAAACTGCTTTCGCTGAAACCGCACGGAGTGAACTTTTCGGCGAAGCGTTCGAGGGTGTCGAGACGGATCGGCTCGGAGCCGGAATAGGCCACGCGCCAGCGGCTCAGGTCGAGACGCTCCAGCGCCGATTCGCTGACCCGCTCGCTGCACAGTCGATACGCAAAGTCCGGTCCGCCGCTGATGGTGCCGCCGTATTGGCTGATCGCTTCGAGCCAGCGCAATGGCCGGCCAAGGAAGTACGCCGGCGACATCAGGATGCACGGCACGCCGCTGAAGATTGGTTGCAGAAGACCGCCGATCAGGCCCATGTCGTGGTACAGCGGCAGCCAGCTGACGATCACGTCGTCGGGGTTCACGTCGATGCCGAAGCCGTGACGGATCAACAGTTCGTTGGCCACCAGGTTGCCGTGGCTGACCTGCACGCCTTTGGGCAGCGCGGTCGAACCGGAGGTGTATTGCAGGAAGGCGATGTGGTCTTGCGGCAGGTTCGGTTCGACCCAACGCTCGGCCAGCGCATTGTCGAGGGTGTCGACGCACAGCAGCGGCGGCGCACCTTCGATTTGCTGCAAGGCATCGCGCAGGTCGGCGCTGGTCAGCAACAGGCGCGGTTCGGCGTCGGCGATGATCGACAGCAGGCGTTCCTGATGGTGTCGCTTGGCCGACTCCGGCGGATAGGCCGGCACTGCGATCACGCCCGCATACAGGCAACCGAAAAACGCCGCGACGTAATCCGGGCCACTCGGGAACAGCAGCACCGCGCGATCACCGAATCCAGCGTCGGCCTGCAACGCAGCAGCGATGGTGCGGGCGCGCTGATCGAGTTCGCGGTAACTGAGCACCACAGCCTGCTCCTCGGTTTCGGCGAGAAAGCGCAAGGCCAGCCGGTCCGGCGTCAGGGCCGCGCGTTGCTGGAGGGCTTGGACCAGGGTGCTGGGGAGTTCGAACGCGTCGGTCATGAGGTTTCCTGCCTGAATTCGGCTTGCTGGTGGAATCGGGTTGGCTGCGGCACGCCCATGAGAGGCATGCGGGACACGGTCTTCGCCGACCGTGCAAGGCATTGGAATGCGGTAGGTCCGGGGCTGCGAACCCGGATCCATTCACCAATGAGAACGGATGACGTCTTGAAATAATTAGTCGGCAGGCTGGATCGCCAATGGGGCTGGGCGCATGGACGAGTGCGGCGGCGTGTCGCAGTTCTCAGATCGCACCGTTATGGATCATTAGTTCTCTTTCTCAATTGACAATCATTATCATTCAACATAATTTGTCGCTCGATGTGTAGGACGGCCCCGTCCCCCAGGCGTCCCACTAACCTATTGGCAGCAAGGTGATTTCCATGACGGAACAAGTATCCACAAGCAGGTGCGATTCACCGCTACTTCAGGCATTCGTCGACAATCGACTGATTCTGGTCAAGATTGCAGCCCGCATTACCGGCTGCCGTTCACGCGCCGAAGATGTGGTGCAGGATGCGTTCTTCCGACTGCAATCGGCGCCGCCGATCACGTCGTCGATCAAGGCCCAGCTGAGTTATCTGTTCCAGATCGTGCGCAATCTGGCCATCGATCACTACCGCAAGCAGGCGCTGGAGCAGAAGTACGCCGGCCCCGAGGAGGAAGGGTTGAACGTGGTCATTCAGGGTGCCTCGCCGGAAACCTCACACATCAACTTCTCGACCCTGGAACACATCGCCGACGCGCTGACCGAACTGCCGGTCCGCACCCGCTATGCGTTCGAGATGTACCGTCTGCACGGCGTGCCGCAGAAGGACATCGCCAAGGAACTCGGCGTTTCACCGACCCTGGTCAACTTCATGATTCGTGATGCGCTGGTGCACTGCCGCAAAGTGTCGGGCAGCCGTGCTGATGCCGTGACTGCAAACCGTCGCTGACAGCACACCACCCAAAAAAAAGATCGCAGCCTTCGTCGAAGGGCTGCGATCTTTTTTTGTTTCAGCGAGACGTCACGCCAGTTTGCAGCGATCAAAAAACCGCTCACGCCCGAGGATCATCAGCGCCGCGCGCTTGTGCGGGAAGTCAAATTCCTTTTCGCAGTGGAAGCACTGATTGTGCATGTGGCCGATCATCTTCGCGTTGTCGGCACGCGGCTCGGCAACCACACGCTGGGTGCGCGGATCATCCAGAAACAGGTAATGCACCAGCGCCGAAAGCCAGCTCGCCACTTTGTGCGGGCCGCGATGGTCTTCCTCACCGACCAGCATGTGAATGCCACGATCGTAATCATCGGCATCGTAGAACGGCGCGATGCGATCTTCCTTGGCCCAGTAGGCCTCGAAGTAAGCGAACGGCTGATCGTCGAAACAACCGATCAGGGTCAGCGTGTGCGGGTCGGCGTCGAGCTTGCTCAGGTACTCGCGATGCTGTTCGAGGCTGCCCTCTTCCTGCCAGAAGCTGGCGACTCGCGGGCTGTTCTGCCAACGGTTGAAACGCGCAAGATCCTGCTCGATCTCTACCGTTCGCAGGGAAATCCACGCACCGAGACGTGCATCGAAACGCCGATAAACCTCACCACGCGGTTTCACCGGCCGCAGCGGATGGCGCTTGCCGTTGCTGATGACCATCTGCTGCGGATAATTGCCGGTCAGCGAAGCCCCCAGCCACGGTTGCGGCAGTTGCCAGAACAGCGTGCGCTCGCAGCGATATTCACCCGCCACGTCGGTGCTCACCAGCAAGCCGCCGAGCAAGGCTTCGGTCGGCGACTGATCCAGTTGCCAGATCAATTGCTGACGTGCCGGATCCCGGGCAAACAGCCAGTAACAGGCCGCCCACAGCGCCTGGCCTGGCGGCAACGCATAACGTTCATCGATCTGGATCGGCCCCTGCCCTTCACGATCGAGGCGCAGGCGAATCAGCGGTTGCCCGTCCAGGCTGAGGCTCAGACGGCTTTCGGTGGCATCGGCTATCAGTTGACTACCCGAAGGCAAGGCCAGGGCAGTCAGGTCATTCAGATTGGACATGGGTCGGGCTCACGATAATCGTCGACAGTTCAACGATGGGACGTGAGCCGGGGCGGGAAATTTAGGCCGGCCGCGAAAAACCGCCAGTCATGGGTGAGGCACCGGCACCACGGCAATCTTGTAAGGATCGAAGATCTTCAGCATCTGCCCGCTGTCGCGCAGCCCCTGAAGCAACTTGCCGAACGCCTCGCCGGTAATCGGCGCTTTCGGGCTGAGAATCGCGTAATGGTGATAAATCTGGTCGATGCGCTGGGACACCAACAATTCGTCACGCACCTTGTCGTTGCGCAGCAGGTAATCGAACAGATAGGAGCGAGTCACCAGCGCAATGTCCGCCCGACCGCGCAGCACCATCAACAGGTTGCTGTCATGGGAATAGGTCAGTGTCGCGTTGTAAGTTTCAGCGAGATACTTGGGGTCGGCATTGAAGTTGGCGAATTCGTAGTGATAGCCGCTGTACAGTGCCAGCCGTTTGCCCTTGAGATCGGCGAAGTAATTCTGCTGGCGACCGGGTTCTTTCTGTGCGACGAAAATTTCCGCGTCTTCCAGCCCCATGTCGACCGTGGTGTGGGGAATGTCTTTCCAACCCCAGTCCGGGTTCTCGAAGATCGCCATGTCCGTGCGACCTTCCTTGAAATCGCCGAACCGCCGCGGAATCGAGGTAGGGACAAGCTCGAAACGATAGTCGCTCTGCGAGTGGTTCAATGCCTCGACCAGTTCCGGCAGCAGACCGGTGTCGGCGCCGTTTTCCGGGCGAATGGTGTAAGGCGGAAAATGCGCGGCGCCCACCCGAACCACTTGCACCGCCTGAGCGGGCAATACCCATAGTGCAGCCAGCGCTGCGAGCATCAGCCCCGCGGCCGTCCGATCTGGCAAAGACTTCAAAACACCCCACTCCCCGAAAAAGTACCGTTGCATGCATTCAAGCTAGGCGGTTTCGCCCAGTTAGCCAGTTTCCCGGGCCGATAGAAAGCGATTAGCGCTCTTCGAGCACCAGAATCAACGCCTCTTCGGCCAGTTGATCGAGGCTCAGACTGCCGCCGGCGCGGAACCAGGTGGTAGTCCAGGACAACGCCCCCGTGAGAAAACGTCGGGTAATGAACACATCGCCGCGAATGAACCCCGCTTCTTTGGCTTCACCCAGCACTTGCAGCCAGATGTCCTCATAGATGTCACGTAGCGCCAGTACCTTGGCCTGACCGTCTTCGGACAGTGAGCGCCATTCATACACCAGCACCGCCATCGCTTCGCCGCTGCCGCCCATGATCGACTGCAATTCGCAGCGGATCAGCGCCAGCACCCGCTCGCGCACATCGGTGGCGTCGGCCAGGGCCGCCCGCATCAGCGCGGTGTTGTAGCGAATGGTTTCTTCCATCACGGCACGCAGGATTTCATCCTTGCTTTTGAAGTGATGAAAAATGCTGCCCGACTGAATGCCCACGGCGCCGGCCAGGTCGCGCACGGTGGTGCGTTCGTAGCCCTTGTTGCGAAACAGGTGGGCCGCCACTTGCAGCAGTTTGCCGCGAGCGCTGTCCGGGTCGGTCAACTGGCCTTGGTCGACCAGTTCGCGCATCACCTTCAGGGCTTTTTGCTCGTCCACCCGTTCTCTCCTACAGTCGTTCAGTCGTCTGCCGCCCTGAAACCGCAGGGTTGCGCGGGCAATTTAAGCCGCCGGCCGCGACCAAGCAAGCGCTTGGGCAGAAGATAATTTCGCCTGTTTACAAACCAAGCGCTTGCTTGGTAGCCTCGATGCACTTCTGTCACAGGTTGCTGAGTCGGAGATGAAAATGCCCACCACGGTTCGCATCGGATGCGCCAGCGCATTCTGGGGAGACACCTCGACCGCCGCCGCGCAGCTCGTGGCCGGAAGACAGCTGGATTATCTGGTGTTCGACTACCTCGCCGAGATCACCATGTCGATCATGGCCGGCGCCCGCATGAAGGACCCGCAGGCCGGGTTTGCCGGGGATTTCATCGAAGTCCTCACGCCCCTGCTGCCACAACTGGCGGAACAGAAGATTCGCGTCATCAGCAATGCCGGCGGGGTCAATCCAAAGGCCTGCGCCGCCGCGCTGCAAGCGGCCTGCGACAAGGCCGGCGTGGCGCTGAAAATTGCCGTGCTGTCGGGCGATGACCTGCAACCGCAATTCAAACAGCTCGCCACCCAGGGCATCACGGAGATGTTCAGCGGCGCCCCGCTGCCGCCGATGTGTGTTTCGACCAACGCCTACCTCGGCGCACCGGGCATTGTCGAAGCGTTGCGTCTGGGCGCCGACATCGTCATCACCGGCCGGGTGGTCGACAGCGCGGTGGTCAGCGCCGCGCTGGTGCATGAATTCGGCTGGTCGTGGCACGACTACGACAAACTCGCCCAGGCCGCATTGGCCGGGCACATCATCGAATGCGGCGCGCAGTGCACCGGCGGCAATTTCACCGATTGGCGCGACGTGCCGGATTACGAACACATCGGCTTTCCGATCGTCGAGGTCAGCGCCGACGGCCAGTTCATCGTCAGCAAACCCGAAGGCTCAGGCGGACTGGTGACGCCGCTGACCGTCGGCGAACAGATGCTTTACGAAATCGGCGATCCGCAGGCCTATCTGTTGCCCGATGTGGTCTGCGATTTCAGTCAGGTCAAACTGCAGCAACAAGGCAAAAATGCAGTCCGGGTCCACGGTGCGAAAGGCCTGCCACCCAGCGACAAATACAAGGTCAGCGCGACATATCCGGACGGTTTCCGCTGCACCGCCAGTTGCCTGATCGCCGGTATCGATGCGGTGGAAAAAGCCCGGCGCGTCAGTCAGGCGATCATCGACAAGACCTCGGAAATGCTCGGCCAGAAAGGCCTCGGGCCTTACACCGAAACCCATATCGAACTGCTCGGCAGCGAAGCCACCTACGGCCCCCACGGCCAGCGCCGGGACAGCCGCGAAGTGGTGATCAAACTCGCCGTGCGCCACCCGAACAAACAGGCGCTGGTCCTGTTCTCCCGGGAAATCGCCCAGGCCGCCACCGGCATGGCGCCGGGGCTGACCGGCATCGTCGGCGGACGGCCGACAGTGTATCCGCTGATCCGGCTGTTCTCGTTCCTGATCGACAAAAGCGCCTGCACCTTGCAGATCGACATGGACGGCGAATCTCATCCGTTCGCCCTGCCCGCCCCCGCCATCCTCGACAGTCAGGATCTGCCCCTGCCCCACGAAACGCCCAAACCTCAGGGCCGCGCCGACGCGAGCGTGCCATTGGTGAAACTGGCGGTGGCGCGCTCCGGCGACAAGGGCAATCACAGCAACATCGGTGTGATGCCGCGTCGCCCGGAATACCTGCCGTGGATCGCCGAAGCGCTGACACCGGCGGTGGTGGTCGACTGGATGAGCCATGTCCTCGACCCGATTCACGGCCGTGTCGAACGCTGGTATCTGCCGGGTACTCACAGCCTGAATTTCCTGCTGGAAAACGCCCTCGGCGGCGGTGGCGTGGCGAGCCTGCGCATCGACCCGCAGGGCAAAGCGTTCGCCCAGCAATTGCTGGAAATCCAGATCCCGGTGCCGCAGAGCATCGCCGAACAGTTCGATTAGAGGATTGGCACCATGGCGTATGAATCGATTTTCAAGGCCGATCTGTTCAGCGGCCAGACCGTGATTGTCACCGGTGGCGGCAGCGGCATCGGACGTTGCACCGCCCATGAACTGGCGGCGCTCGGGGCCACCGTGGTGCTGGTCGGACGCAAGCCGGAAAAGCTGCAAGCCGTCGCCGCCGAAATTGCCGAGGACGGTGGCCGGGCACACTGGAAGGCTTGCGACATTCGTGACGAAGAAGCGGTGAAAGCGCTGGTCAGCGAACTGATCCGCGAACACGGGCCGATCCACGGACTGGTCAACAATGCCGGCGGCCAGTACCCGTCGCCCTTGGCCTCGATCAATCAGAAAGGCTTCGAAACCGTGCTGCGCACCAATCTGGTCGGCGGTTTTTTGATGGCCCGGGAAGTGTTCAATCAGTCGATGAGCAAACACGGCGGCAGCATCGTCAACATGCTCGCCGACATGTGGGGCGGCATGCCGGGAATGGGCCACTCCGGCGCCGCGCGGTCGGGCATGGACAACTTCACCAAGACTGCCGCCTTCGAATGGGGTTACGCCGGCGTTCGGGTAAACGCGGTAGCGCCGGGCTGGATCGCCTCCAGCGGCATGGACACCTATGAAGGCGCGTTCAAGGCCGTGATCCCGACCCTGCGCGAACACGTGCCGCTCAAGCGCATCGGCACCGAATCGGAGGTCAGCGCCGCGATTGTGTTTCTACTGAGTCCCGCTGCCGCGTTCGTCAGCGGCAGCACGTTGCGCATCGACGGCGCGGCGAGCCTGGGCAGTCGTGCATGGCCGCTGCACAAGGCGACCCACAGCGAATCCTTCAACGGTTTTCACCGGGCCTATATGCCGGACGTCTTGAAGGACAAGGAGTAAGCCATGCCGGTCATTCAATCCCAGCTCGACCCGCACAGCGAAGCCTTCGCCCGCAACCGCGCGGCGATGCTCAACGCCATCGAGCAAGTCCAACAGCTCGAACAGAACCTGCTGAACAAGGCCGCCGAAGCCAAACCGAAATTCGACAAGCGCGGACAATTGCTGCCCCGCGAACGCCTGAACCTGCTGCTCGACCCCGGCGCGCCGTTCCTCGAACTGGCGAGCCTGGCCGGCTACAAACTGCACGATGACAAGGACGGCAGCTCGGCCGGTGGCGGCCTGATCGCCGGCATCGGTTACGTGTCCGGTGTGCGCGCCTTGATCGTGGCGAACAACAGCGCGATCAAGGGCGGGACAATTTCCCCGTCGGGCCTGAAAAAATCCCTGCGCCTTCAACAGATCGCCCAGGAAAACAAACTGCCGGTGATCACCCTCGCCGAAAGCGGCGGCGCCAACCTCAACTACGCAGCGGAGATTTTCGTCGAAGGCGCACGCAGCTTTGCCAATCAGGCGCGGATGTCGGCCATGGGTTTGCCGCAGATTACTGTGGTCCACGGTTCGGCCACCGCCGGCGGCGCCTATCAGCCGGGGCTGTCGGATTACGTGGTGGTGGTGCGCGGCAAGGCCAAGCTGTTTCTTGCCGGCCCGCCGTTGCTTAAAGCGGCGACCGGTGAAGTCGCCACCGACGAAGAACTGGGCGGCGCCGAGATGCACGCGCAAGTGGCCGGCACCGCCGAGTACCTGGCAGAAAACGATGCTGACGGTGTGCGTCAGGTGCGGGAAATTGTCAGCCTGCTGAACTGGAACGAGCAACTGCCCTGGCTGCCCGAGCCGCAATTCAAGGAGCCGCTGTACCCCATCGACGAACTGCTGGGTCTGATCCCGGACGACCCGAAAAAGCCCTACGACGCACGCGAAATCATTGCCCGGATCGCCGACGAATCACGCTTCCTTGAGTTCAAGGGTGAGTTCGATCAGCAAACCATTTGCGGCCACTTGAAAATTCAGGGCCGCGCCTGCGGCTTCATCGGCAACAACGGTCCGATCACGCCCAACGGCGCGAGCAAGGCCGCGCAGTTCATTCAGCTCTGCGACCAGAGCCAGACGCCGCTGCTGTTTTTCCACAACACCACCGGGTTCATGGTCGGCACCGAATCGGAACAGCACGGCGTGATCAAGCACGGCTCGAAACTGATCCAGGCCGTGGCCAATGCGCGGGTGCCGAAACTGACCATCGTGGTCGGCGGCTCCTATGGCGCGGGCAACTACGCGATGTGCGGACGCGGGCTCGATCCGCGCTTCATCTTCGCTTGGCCCAACAGCCGCACGGCGGTGATGGGTGGCGCCCAGGCCGGCAAGGTGTTGCGCATCGTCACCGAAGCCAAACAGTTGAAGGACGGCCTGGTGCCCGACCCGAAAATGCTCGACATGCTGGAACAGGTCACCGCGCAGAAACTCGACAGCCAGTCCACCGCCCTCTACGGCAGCGCCAACCTGTGGGACGACGGGCTGATCGACCCGCGCGACACCCGCACTCTGCTTGGCTACCTGCTGGACATCTGCCACGAAGCCGGCATCCGCACGCTGGCCCCCAACAGCTTCGGCGTCAGCCGGTTCTGATTGCCACGGACTCAAGGAGAACAATAAAAATGATCTTCACCCCGGAACACGAAGCCCTGCGTCGCACCGTCCGCCAGTTCGTCGAGCACGAGATCAACCCCCACGTCGATGAATGGGAAAAGGCCGGGCGCTTTCCGATCCACGAGATTTTCCGCAAGGCCGGCGACCTCGGTCTGCTGGGGATTTCCAAGCCGGAAAAATTCGGCGGCATGGGCCTGGATTACAGCTATTCGATCGTCGCCGCCGAAGAGTTCGGCACCATCCATTGCGGCGGCATTCCGATGTCCATCGGCGTGCAGACCGACATGTGCACCCCGGCCCTCGCCCGCTTCGGCTCCGATGAATTGCGTGACGAGTTTCTGCGCCCGGCGATCACCGGCGAACAGGTCGGCTGCATCGGCGTCTCGGAAGTCGGCGCCGGCTCCGACGTCGCCGGGCTCAAGACCACTGCGCGCAAGGATGGCGACGACTATGTGATCAACGGCAGCAAGATGTGGATCACCAACTCGCCAAGCGCCGACTTCATCTGCCTGCTGGCCAACACCTCGGACGACAAGCCGCACGTCAACAAATCGCTGATCATGGTGCCGATGAACACGCCGGGCATCAGCCTCAGTTCGCACCTGGACAAGCTCGGCATGCGCAGCTCGGAAACCGCTCAGGTGTTTTTCGACAACGTGCGGGTTCCCCAGCGTAACCGCATCGGCCATGAAGGCGCCGGGTTCATGATGCAGATGCTGCAGTTCCAGGAGGAACGGCTGTTCGGCGCGGCCAACATGATCAAGGGTCTGGAATACTGCGTCGACAGCACCATCGAGTACTGCAAGGAACGCAAGACCTTCGGCAGCGCGCTGATCGACAATCAGGTAATCCACTTCCGCCTCGCCGAATTGCAGACCGAAATCGAATGCCTGCGGGCGCTGGTGTATCAGGCCACCGAGCAGTACGTGAAAGGCCAGGACGTCACCCGACTGGCCTCGATGGCCAAACTCAAGGCCGGACGCCTCGGTCGTGAGGTGAGCGACAGCTGCCTGCAATATTGGGGCGGCATGGGCTTCATGTGGGACAACCCGGTGGCCCGCGCTTACCGCGACGTGCGTCTGGTATCGATTGGCGGCGGCGCCGACGAAATCATGCTGGGGATCATCTGCAAACTGATGGGCATCCTGCCGGGGAAAAAGAAATGACCTCCCTGCCCGCTTGCCAGACGCTGTTGCTGGAGACGCATAACGGCGTGCTGCACATCACCCTCAATCGCCCGGAAAGCCGTAACGCCATGAGCCTGCAAATGGTCGCCGAGCTGCGTTCGGTTTTCGCCGCTGTGCGCGATGACCGCAGCGTGCGCGCCTTGGTGCTCAGCGGCGCCGGCGGGCATTTCTGTGCCGGTGGCGACATCAAGGACATGGCCAACGCCCGCGCCCAGGGCAGCGATGCCTATCGTGAGTTGAATCGGGCTTTCGGCTCGCTGCTGGAAGAAGCGCAGCACACACCGCAAGTGTTGATCACCGTGCTCCAGGGCGCGGTGCTCGGTGGCGGCTTCGGACTGGCGTGCGTGAGCGATATCGCCATCGCCGATCATCAAGCGCAATTCGGTCTGCCGGAAACCAGCCTCGGCCTGTTGCCGGCGCAGATCGCGCCGTTTGTGGTGCAGCGCATCGGCCTCACCGAAACCCGCCGCCTGGCGCTGACCGCCGCCCGTTTCGATGGACATCAGGCTCGACGGCTGGGGCTGGTGCACTTTGTCGAACAGGATCCGCAGGCACTCGCCGAGCGTCTGGATGAAGTGCTCGATCACGTTTTGTGTTGCGCCCCCGAAGCGAATGCCGTGACGAAAAAACTGCTGCTGGCCAGTGCCGGCCAGCCATCGAGCGAACTGCTGGATGAAGCGGCGCAGTGGTTCAGCGCAGCGGTGACCGGAGCCGAAGGGATCGAAGGCACGATGGCGTTTGTGCAAAAGCGCAAACCCGGATGGAGCACCTGACCCTGTGGGAGCGGGCTTGCCCGCGAAGAGGCCCATCAATCCACCGCCAACATTCAGGAAAAACCACCATGCCCGCCATCCATAAAATCCTGATCGCCAACCGCGGTGAAATTGCCTGCCGCATACAGCGCACCGCCCAGGCCCTCGGCTATCGCACCGTCGCGGTGTTCAGCGACGCCGACGCCGATGCGCTGCATGTCCAAATGGCGGATGAGGCCGTGAACATCGGCCCGGCGCCGGTTCAGCAGTCCTACCTGAACATCCCGGCCATCCTCGACGCCGCACGGCGCAGCGGTGCCGACGCAATTCATCCCGGTTATGGCTTCCTCTCGGAGAACGCCGAATTCGCCCGCGCCTGCGAACAGGCCGGCCTGACGTTCATCGGCCCCAGCGTCGAAGCCATCGAGCTGATGGGCAGCAAACGCCAATCGAAAATCGCCATGCTCGCCGCCGGTGTGCCGTGCATCGCCGGCTATCAAGGCGCCGAGCAGGACGACACGACCTTGACACGGGAAGCCGAACGCATCGGTTATCCACTGATGATCAAGGCCAGCGCCGGCGGTGGCGGACGCGGCATGCGGCTGGTGCACAGCGCCGAAGAGTTGCCGGCGCAATTGCGCACGGCGCGCTCGGAAGCCTTGAACGGATTCGGCAACGACGAACTGATCCTCGAACAGGCCCTGATCGAACCGCGTCATGTCGAGATTCAGCTGTTCGGCGACCGGCACGGCAACCTGATCTACCTCGGCGAACGGGACTGCTCGATCCAGCGTCGCCATCAGAAGGTCATTGAGGAAGCACCGTGCCCGGTGATGACCGAAGAATTGCGTCAGGCGATGGGCGAAGCGGCGCTCAAGGCCGGACGTGCGGTGAACTATGTGGGCGCCGGCACCGTGGAGTTTCTCCTTGACGCGCGCGGCCAGTTCTACTTTCTGGAGATGAACACCCGGCTGCAGGTCGAACACCCGGTGACCGAATTGATTACCGGACTGGACCTGGTGGCGTGGCAGCTCTTGATTGCCGAAGGCCAGCCGCTGCCGTTGACCCAGGCGCAGGTCAAACTCGATGGCCACGCCATGGAAGTGCGACTCTATGCCGAGGATCCGGCCCAGGGATTCCTGCCGCAGACCGGTCGTGTCGAAGCCTGGGCACCGGCACTGAATCGGGGCGCGCGGGTTGATCATGGGCTGATCGAAGGTCAGTCGATCACACCGTTCTACGACCCGATGCTCGGCAAACTGATCGCTCATGGCGCGACCCGCGAAGAGGCCCGGCGCAAACTGTTGTGCGCGGTGCAGGACAGCGTGTTGCTGGGTGTGCAGAGCAATCAGCGGTTGCTGGCCAGTCTGTTGCAGCATCCGCAGTTCATCAGCGGCGAATTCAGCACCGGGTTTATCCCGCAACACTTCGCCGACCATCCATGCCTGCATCCCCATACACCGAGTGCCGAAGAACTTGCGATCGCGGCGTTGCTGTTCTATCAATCTGCCGCGGGTTCACATCGCACACCGTTGGCCGGTTGGCGCAACAATGCCGGCGCGCCACTGCACTATCGCCTGGGTCTTGAAGATCAGGAATGGAGCGTGCAATTACTGGCCGCCCCGGATGGCATCGTTCGGGTACAGGTCGCTGAACGCGCCTTCGAACTGAAGCTCATCGAACACGACGAACGCTCGATTTCCCTGGACATCGAAGGCCTGCGCCAGCGCCACGCCTATCGCCTGCACGACGACCAGCTCTGGCTGTTCACCCGCCCCGGCAGCCTGCGTCTGGTGGATCGAACTCATGCCGTGATCGACAGTCAGACCAGCGTCAGCACCGGCACCTTGAAAGCCCCGATGGATGGCGCAATCATCGACGTGCTTGTCAGCGAAGGCAGCCCGGTCATTAAAGGCCAGCTGCTGGTGGTGCTGGAAGCGATGAAAATGGAGCACCCGCTCAAGGCCGGCATCGATGGCGTGCTCAAGCGGGTGCAGGTCAAGGTCGGCGATCAGGTGAAAAATCGTCAGGTTCTGTTGCAGGTCGAGTAGTCACCGCGCGCATCCGCAAGGTTTGACTACGCTCTGAATAATCAGGACGCGGAAATCAGGAACCCTGCGATGCCCCATTGGCTGGTCATTGATCTGGAAGCCACCACCGATGAGGGTGGCTGGCCGGTTACGGAAATGGAAATCATCGAAATCGGTGCCACCCTGGTGGATCGAACCGGTCGCGAGCAGGATCACTTTCAACGGTTCGTCAAACCGACGCGTCGGCCCCTGCTGACGCCGTTCTGTCGTGAGTTGACACACATCACCCAGGCCAACATCGACGCGGCGCAACCGCTGACCGAGGTCTGGCCGGCGTTCGAGCGCTGGCTCGCTCAGCACCAGACACGCCTCGAAGGCTGGGCCAGCTGGGGTGATTACGACCGCAAGCAATTGCTTCAGGAATGGCAGCGCCTGCAACTCGACAGCGCGCTGAGCCGCGTGCCGCATATGAACCTCAAACAGCGCTTTGCCAAGGCCCGACGCCTTGAACGGCCCCTGGGACTCAATGGCGCCCTGCAACTGGCGGGCATGCAGTTCACCGGTCAGCAGCACCGGGCGCTGGAAGATGCGCGCAATACCGCCCGATTATTGCCGCTGGTGCTGCCGCTCTAGCGCAGGTGACGGCGCCCTGAGCCTTGTGCATACTGGCCGACCTTTTTGACCCTTTTTAAGCCCTTTTCGAGAGGAATCGCCCATGTTTAAAGTCAACGAGTACTTCGACGGCACCGTCAAGTCGATCGCTTTTGGCACTGCCGAAGGCCCTGCGACCATCGGCGTCATGGCCCCGGGCGAATACGAATTCGGCACCAGCCAGCGTGAAATCATGCACGTGGTTTCGGGCGCACTGACCGTCAAACTGCCGGACAGCAGCGACTGGGAAACCTTCTCTGCAGGCAGCCAGTTCAACGTGCCAGCCAACAGCAAGTTCCAGCTGAAAGTGGCCGTCGACACCGCTTACCTGTGCGAATACCGCGGCTGAAACCACGGTTTCCTGCGGCAATAAAAAATGCCCGTGTCCTTAGACACGGGCATTTTTCGTTTCAGGGCCGGTTATTCGAGGATTTCCACCGGCATCCCGATTTCGAGTCGACCGTTGCTGTCATTGACCAGGTTCTGACCGAACATCGCACCGTCGGCCTGGGCCCGGGTCTTCTGCAGGGTCGCCAGTGGCTCGCGGTCGGCGCTGCGCTCTCCGGTTTTCGGGTCGATGGTGGTGAGAATGCAGCGCGAGCACGACTTGACCACGCGGAATTCGACATCGCCAATGCGGATGCGCTTCCAGCCATCCTCGGCATACGCCTCGCTGCCCTCGATCACCAGATTCGGCCGGAACCGCAGCATTTCCAGCGAACGCCCGACTTCCTGCGACAGATGTTGCAGCGACGCCTCGCCAATCAGCAGCAGCGGGAAACCGTCGGCGAACGCCACCTGATCGTCATCGTTGCCATACCCGGCCTGGGTCGTGCGGGCGCGATCCAGCGGCACTTGCACCAGTCGGGTCGGCTTGCCGATGAATTCGCTGACCCAACGGGCCGCTTCTTCACCGGCATCAGGTACACGCAAAGTGTCGCGCCAGATGGTTACGCCGCGCAGTTCGGCTTCGTTGCCCGGCAAGGCGATATCAATCTCCGAATGTCCCGGCGCCTCGAGGGTCAGGCCACCGTCAGCATTCCACAGCGCCGACAACTGGCTCATCTTCGCTTCGGCGCGCTGGGTCAGGAAACGCCCGCTGGCTTCGTCCACCAGCATCCAGCGTCGGTCGCCCTCAAGCCCCAGTTTGTCCAGGCCGATCCCTTGCAGGACCTCGCCCTTGCCGGATTTCAGCGGGTAACGATAAAGCGCGCTCAGACGCAGCATGGCCAGCTCCCTGGTGGGTGAAAAACGCCACCCTATACGAGCTTTGTCGCCGAATCAAAGGCTGACGCCGGGTCAGCCTCGACAAGTTGATCAGGCCGGCACTTCGTCGAGCATCAGACGCTGGCGCACCACATCGACCAGCTTGTCCGGCTGGAACTTGGAGAGGAAGTTGTCGCAGCCGACCTTCTTCACCATCGAGTCGTTGAAGCTGCCGGACAGCGAAGTGTGCAACACCACATACAGGCCACGCAGACGCGGGTCGTTGCGGATTTCGGTGGTCAGGCGATAGCCGTCCATTTCCGGCATTTCCGCGTCGGTGAAGATCATCAACAACTTGTCGGTCATGTTGACCCCGGTGTCGGCCCAGGCCTTGAGCATGTTCAGGGCTTTCAGACCGTCGCTGGCGATGTGCATCTTCACGCCCAACTGGCCGAGGGTGTCGCGCAATTGCGACAGCGCCACATTGGAATCGTCCACCAGCAGCACTTCACGGCCGCGGGCACGCTCCAGGACCGGATCCTCCAGTTTGTCGCGGGACACCTTGGCGTTGTACGGAACAATTTCGGCAAGGACTTTCTCGACGTCGATGATTTCCACCAGTTGATCGTCGACCTTGCTGATGGCGGTCAGGTAGTGCTGGCGACCGGCGCTGGTCGGCGGCGGCAGGATGGCTTCCCAGTTCATGTTGACGATGCGATCCACACCACCGACGAGGAAGGCCTGCACCGAACGGTTGTACTCGGTGACGATAATCGTGCTGTTGGGGCCCGGCACCAACGGGCGCATGCCGATCGCCTGGGACAGGTCGATCACCGGCAGGGTCTGGCCGCGCAGGTTGACCACACCGCAGACAAACGGGTGACGCTGAGGCATCAGGGTCAGCTTCGGCAGTTGCAGGACTTCCTGAACCTTGAACACGTTGATCGCGAACAATTGGCGCCCGGCCAGTCGAAACATGAGAATTTCCAGGCGATTCTCACCCACCAGTTGCGTGCGTTGGTCTACCGTATCGAGAATGCCGGCCATCAATGACTCCTGGGCTTGTTCTGGTGAATTCATTAAAGGGGGTTATCGGCGGATTCCGGCCAATCTTGATCCCCATACAAATCACCTACAAAATGCCATGAGCAGGCATTGATGTCACATTAACATCATGCTTTACTGGCCCCCGTGATTTCATCTGCTACATTCTCTGCGGCGCGACCTCGGTTTGCACCGTAGGTTCCCGTGTCTAAGGGATTCCCCTAGTAACAATCAGGCCCAACCTGATGTTCGCAATATCCAATAGCCATTAATGTGACGCCATTCTCATTGCATGAACGGAGTCAGGCTTTTGTGTGCGATCGCAGTTCAGTGGAACCCCATCCTCTCGAAACCCCCGGCACCAGCCTTCTCGGCACTGCAGGGCGCGATCTCACGACGGTTCATGATCGTCGACACACACGACATTCGCTCATCAGACATGACGTTGTGGAGATAAGCATGCCGAACGACCGTAAAGAGTGGGCGCAGCGGTTCCCCGAATTTCTTGTCGAGGCTGAAACGCTCCTGGCCAAGTCCGAAGAGTGCCTGAGTCATTTGCAACTGATCAGCAATGACAAGGACGCAATCGATTGCATGCTCAGCACCCTGCTCAAACTGGCGAACAAGGCCGATGCCCTTGCATTGGTGGCAGTCTCCGAGTTCTGCCTGCACCTGCACGGTTTGCTCACTCAGACGCAAGATCATGTCGACCTGCATGCTCAGGCACTCGACGCCCTGAAAGACTGCTTCACCCTGATGGCCTGGCAACTTGAACTGGTCGACCAGAGCACCGGCCAGCTAAGCCTGGACGAAAGCGAACAGACGTCCCTCATCGAAGCGTTCGCCTTCCAGGTCGGACAGAGCCAGTTTCAACCGCCGCTCAGTGCCAAACCCTTGTCCCTCGTGTCTTACTCGGAGCGGCAAGCGTAATCGGGTGCACGCCGGGTCCGTTGGAGCCTGTTAGTTCGAGCCATCGAATGTCGCAATTGAATAACTCATGCCTGCCAGCGACATCTCCAAATAAATAATTACGCTTCAACATGCAGACTGCCTACCGTTGAAGTCAGGGTTTACCTGTGTATAAAAATTGAAGACTTCAGGTGTCACCGATAATTATCGACTCCAATAAATCAACTTTTTCCATTATGGAACTCACGTCCAACATGGCGTATTTCCTGACTCTTTGGACATATAGGGCGAACGCGACCAACGGTATGTTAAGTGGTATTATGCCGCGCGTTAGTTGCTTTCACTTAATGGCACAGTGACTTCAATGATCGGTCTGCTCCGAAGTTGGCAGTCAATTATCGATCACTGAACCGTATTGAAACCAACAACCTGAATCACAGATTTTCAGACAGAGACCGCCAGCCACTCTGACCGGTCTGCCCGCAGCGAACATCCATTGGCTCCATCCGCTATGTACGCCAGCCTCAAGTCAATCGCCACATGGCCACCCTCCCGAGAAAACGCGCGCAGGTTCACGCTCATGCTTTGCATTGGTGCAGCTTTGGGCAGTCTGCTGACTTATTGCCTGTCCGCACCGTTGTCATTTGGCCTGCTGCTGCTCAACGTGGCAGCCGCCGCTTGCGTCTTTACCCAGCATCGCCTGTCGCGCAAGTCGATCAAGTTTCAGCCCCAGGAGCTGGCCGATCGATTGCTCGAAGTCCAGGAAAACGAACGCCATCGCCTCAGCCGTGAACTGCACGACGATATCGGCCAGTTGCTGACCGCCGCCAAGTTGCAGAGCGAATGGCTCAAACGGCGTCTGCCCGAAGAGCTTCAGGAACAATGTTCGGCACTCTGCGACACCCTTGAGGAAACCCTCAATAAAGTCCGCGACGTTTCGGCCATTCTCAACCCACGACAACTGACCAGCCTCGGACTGGAAGCCAGTCTGCGCGCGCATTTGCTCAAGACACTGGCCAATACATCGGTTCACTGGAGCCTGGACTGTCAGCAGCGTTTGAACGGCATCCCTGAAGAAATGGCTGTCGCCGCCTTCCGCATCACTCAGGAAGCCGTGACCAACATCCTGCGACATGCGCAGGCCAAGAACCTGCTGATCCGCGTGCAACGCCTTCCCCAAGGCTTGACCCTGCTGATCAGCGATGACGGTCTGGGGTTTGCCCCGGCCGCCAATCCCGGTCGTGAAGGACAACGAGGCATGGCCGGGATGGCCGAACGGATCGAGCAACTGGGCGGCAGCCTGAGCGTGACGAGCGAACCGGGCAAAGGCACTCAAATCGAAGCACTATTCCCCTGGGCGCCCCGTGCACTCGAGCGGGCCAGTACGAATAAGGTTATGCGTTGACTTGTAACTTACTTCTGGTGGATGACCACTCGCTGATCAGAGCCGGCGTGCGCGCTCTGGTGCTGGATATTCCCGGTTACGCGGTAATCGGCGAGGCCAATGACGGCTCGCAATTGCTCGAGATGGTCGAGCAGTTGAACCCCGATATCGTCTTGCTGGATATTTCCATGAGAGAAACCGGCGGCCTGGAGGCATTGCAGCGGCTCAGACGGGTTCGCCCGCACAGCAAAGTGCTGATTCTGTCGATGCACACCGACCCTGCGCTGATCATGCAGGCACTGGAATCCGGTGCTCATGGCTATCTGCTCAAGGACACCACGGCCACCGAGCTCGAACACGCACTGGAAGCCCTGCGCAACAACGAACGCTACCTGAGCCCGGCCATCGCCCACACGGTGATCAACCAGGCCCTGACACGCAATCAGAAGTTGCAACCGGAAGTCGCCGATTCCCACAACCTGACGGCTCGCCAGCTGGAAATCCTGCGCCTGATCGTTCGCGGCAAGTCCACCCGTGAGATCGCCAATGGTTTGGGTCTGAGCATCAAGACTGTGGAAACCCACCGCTCGCAGATCATGAAACGCCTGCAGATCTACGATGTGGCGGGGCTGGTACTGTTTGCCGTACGGGAGCAGATCATCAGTCTGGACGACTGACCCGCCGCGTCCTGCCCAACAGCGGCGAGTTCTCCGGCAAATGCACACGCAATGCCGCCGGACGAGCCGCAAACCGCAGACTGTCGCCTTCCAGCGGCTCGCCATCAAGATTGATGCAGAGCCCTTCGGCAACCTTGATTTCGACCCACGGCAAACGCGTGCGGACAAACATGTTGTCGAGACCGAATCCGTCGCTGAGCAGGTTTTTCAGCGTGCCGACCAGCTCCTGTGGTGCCGGCAGAATACTGATATCCAGCAGGCCGTCATCCGCCAGTGCCTCCGGGCACAACACATGTCCTCCGCCTGCCTGGCGGCCATTACCGATACCCAGCGCGAGCAGTTCACCGCTCCAGTGAAAGTCCGGCCCCTGCAATTCGCCATAGGCGGCGTGCAACTCACTGAATCGCGACAGGCCCGTAAACAGATAGGCCGCGCCGCCCAGCACCTTTTTCAGATCCTCCGAGGTATTGGCAGTGACCTGACTGCCAAACCCGCCCGTGGCCATGTTCAGGAATATCTGCCCGCCCACCTCACCCAGATCAATGTCATGGGCAGGTGCACCGAGCAACTCAAGCGCCTCGGCGGGCTCCGGGGGTATACCGGCCGCGCGGGAAAAATCGTTGGCGGTTCCCAGTGGCAGCAGCACCAGACTGGCCTCTCCCGGGTGAGCCGCCAGGGCCTCGGCGATGTCGCGCAAGGTGCCATCGCCACCGCCGGCGATGATCTGCCTGTATCCACCAGCCAGGGCCTCTTCGACCAGACGCTGGGCATCACCGGCCTCCCAGGTCAGGCGTACCGCCAATTCCCAGCCCTGCTTGCGCTTGTGTTCAACGGCGGCACGAACCGCTTCGTTAAGTGCCTGCTTGCCATGCAGAATCAGCAATGCCCTGCGCTCATCCATATTGGCCACTCCCGTTATCAAATCAGTTCGGGACATCTTGACCCTCACAGCACGCAAAAGAGCCACCGTAATCCCAAGTATTTCCAGCGACGCGGCTCATTCGTCCTACAAGGCGGTATTTTTTCGTACGGAATGTAAGGAATCGGCTCAATTGACCCATCCAGACCATTCGTACACTGTGGGTCTGAGGCAGCAATCTTTAACCCGATAACACAAGGATGTGCAGGTAATGAGTCAAAACATCACCCGGACGCTGGATCATTCGAGCAGCAGTTTCAGCCGGCAGAAACTCATGGCAGCAGGCGGAATTTCCCATGCACGGTCATGACGCAAGAATGACCGCAAGTCCGGTTGCCCCCCTCTCCGGCAGTCGCGCCTGCCATAAACCCGAACTCAAGAGCAGCGCCAAAAACACTGGAGAAAAAATCATGGACCCCCGTGTCACCGAGCTGGAAACCCACCTCAAATATATTCGCCGAGACATGGACGAAGTAAAGGGAGACGTCAAAGCCATCAAACATCGTCTCGCCTACTCTGCGGGCGCCACAGCAGTGGTCCTTGGATTGTTGGGCTGGGTTGCCAATAGTCGCTTCGACCAGCTCGTGACGCTGATCAGCCGATGACTTACAGAAATGCAGGCCCGCGCCGGGCCTGCATTTCAATGATCAGCCGAGAAGGTCACTCAGGGGAATGAAGGGCACCATTTCTCCCTGGATCAGGGTGCGCCCCTCCTGCACTTCTACCAACCCATCAGCCCAGGCGGCGCTGCGCAGAACACCTGAACTTTGGTTTCGGTAGATAGTTGCCTGTCCCTGCTCCAGTCGCCCCCGCAGGAATTCACGCCGATTACCGGCCTGGGGCCAGACGAATCCAGCCGGGACTGGAAACTTGAGAGGCTCTACATCTTGCACACCCTGACGACGCAGCAGATAAGGCTTGGTCAACAAGGCAAAAGTCACCAGCGTCGACGCGGGGTTGCCGGGCAGACCGATGACCGGAACACCCCGAAAATGCCCAACAGTCAAAGGTTTCCCGGGCTTGATCGCCAGCTTCCACAGCGTCAGCTCACCCTCCTCCCTAAGCGCGACGCCGAGGAAATCCGCTTCCCCAACCGATACGCCTCCGGTCGACAGTATCAAGTCGGCCTCTTCGAGCTCCCCAAGACGCGCTCGGGTGGCGGACAAGTCATCTGGAAGAATCCCGGCATCCAGCACTTCACAGCCCAGACGCTGCAGCCAGCTGCACAGCACCACCCGGTTGCTGTTGTAAATCTGTCCCGGACCCAGTGCCGCTCCCGGTTCAACCAGCTCATCGCCAGTGGACAGCACTGCCACACGGGGCTTGCGGATCACTTCAAGGCCGGCGCAGCCCAAAGACGCAGCCAACCCCAGCTCGATCGGACCGAGCCGGGTTCCCGCGGACAGGATCAATTCGCCCACCGTGGTTTCCTGACCCTGCGGGCGGATGTTTTGCCCGAACACCATGGACTCGATGAACCGGACTCGTCCGTCGGCCTCGGTCACGGCGTTTTCCTGCATCTCGACGCAATCGGCGCCCGGTGGAACGGGTGCCCCCGTAAAGATACGGGCACAGGTTCCCGGTTCCAGCGGTACAGGCGACTGACCGGCAAAAATCTTCTGACTGACGGGCATCGGCTCACTGGTCCAGTCAGCCAGGTTCAAGGCATACCCGTCCATGGCACTGTTGGGCCATGGCGGCAGATCCAGTGTCGAAACCAGATCCCGCGCCAACACCCGCCCCTCGAGCTGCGCCAATGGCAGATACTCGGACTCGACAATACGCGAGGCATCAGCCATTTCCAGCAGACGCGCCAAGGCCACCTCGACCGGCATCAGGCTGCCGGTCTTGCCAGGCTTACCCGCGGGATTCACAAGGAGCCGCCTGTTTCAGGTGAGGGACGAAATTGCACGGGCGATGCCGCGAATCCAGTTGCTCGGCCAGGATGCCATCCCAACCGGTGCGCACCGCGTTGGTCGAACCTGGCAGGCAGCAAACCAGCGTACCGTTGGCCAGTCCAGCCAGTGCACGGGATTGCACAGTGGAAGTACCGATATCGGCCATCGAAATCTGCCGGAACAGTTCACCAAAACCATCCACCTGCTTGTCGAGCAGGCACGCAACGGCTTCCGGTGTACTGTCGCGACCGGTAAAGCCTGTGCCCCCGGTGATCAGCACCACTTGCACGATGTCTTCGGCAATCCAGTGGGCAACTTGCGCGCGGATTTTGTACAGGTCATCTTTGAGCAATATCCGCTCCGCCAGGTTATGACCGGCTGCGGTCAAGCGGTCGACGAAGACCTGGCCGGAGGTATCGGTTTCCAGCGTGCGAGTGTCGCTGACCGTCAATACCGCGATATTGAGCGGTGCGAAAGGTACATCAGCCTTGGCTTTCATAGGCTCATCCAGTTGTAGGAGAAACAGCCCGGTGTTATATCACAGCGCCCCATTTTTTCGCCGAACCTGCGGAGAGCTGCCATGACTTCGAATACGCAACTGCCCTCCTGCTCCATCCTGTTACTGGCCGGCGGGCGTGGTCAACGCATGGGTGGCCAGGACAAGGGCCTGATTGAATGGCACGGGGAACCGCTGATCGCTCATTTACAGCGCAAGGTTCGCCCGCTGACCGACGATCTGATCATTTCCTGCAACCGCAATCGCGAGCGCTATGCGCCCTTCGCCGATCAATTGGTGACAGACGACGAAGAAGACTTTCCCGGACCATTGGCCGGCATCCGTGCCGGTTTGCGAGCCGCTCGCCATTCCCATCTGCTGGTATTGCCATGCGACGTACCGCGAATCGATCTTCCCCTCTTACAGAGCATGCGCGAGACCGCCAGCCTGCACCCTGAAAACCCGTTGATGCTGCGTCACGACGAGCACTGGGAACCACTGCTTTGCGTAATTCCCGTGGCGCTTCAGCCCGCATTCGAAGAGGCCTGGCACGAGGGAGAGCGCAGCCCTGGCCGGCTCATGCGCAGCCTTGGAGCCCAGGCCCTGATTTGCCCGGACAACGACCCACGGCTGGCCAATCTCAATACCCCGGAACTGTTAAGCTCTCATAACACTGTGTCAGACTGACCGCATTCAAGGAACTCTCACGCCTTGCATACGTCTACAGCTCAGTAACCAAAAGAATTCCCTTCGGAGACAAACACATGACTCAACGGACTCTCGCCACTTTCATGCTCGCACTGGGCCTGGCCACCCTCGCCGGTTGCGCTTCGCCAACGGTGATCACCTTGAATGACGGTCGCGAAATCCAGGCCGTCGACTCGCCTAAATACGACAAGGATTCGGGCTTCTACGAATTCGAACAGCTGGACGGCAAGCAGACTCGCATCAACAAGGATCAGGTTCGCACCGTTAAAGAACTGTAAGCGACGCCAGATACAGAAAAGCCCGCATTTGCGGGCTTTTTCGTGGGCGTCAGAAAGATGGCTTGCACTATTTCTCACCAGTCCAGCGTGATCCGGCTTTCAAAATCACGCACCTGCCCCGTCACTGGATCAATGAACCGCAAACCCTGCGCCAGCAGCTTGAGCGGTTTGGTGTAATCGTCCTCGACGTCCTTCAACACCTCGGGATAGAACGGATCGTTGCAGATGCTCGCACCCAATGCCGTCATGTGCACCCGCAACTGGTGTTTCTTGCCGGTCACCGGATACAGGCCGTAACGCCAGAGGTCGCCGTTCCGTTCCCGCACTTCCACTGCCGTTTCGGTGTTGCTGACACCGGGACCTTCCTGCATGCGGAAAAAAGGCTCGCCATCGACCATACGGCTCTTGTGTACCAACGGAAAATCCAGCCCCGGCAATGCAGCAGCGATGGCTTCGTAGCGTTTTTCGATTTGCCGTGTAGGGAACAATGACTGATACGCCGAACGTGTTTGCGGATTGGCCGAAAAAATCACCAGCCCGGCGGTGTGCCGGTCGATTCGGTGCAGCGGCACCAGGTGCGGGTTGTCCAGACGACGAATCAACCGGCGCAGCAGCGTTTGTTCCACGTATTCCCCCGCTGGCGTCACCGGCAGGAAATGGGGTTTGTCTGCAACGACAAGATGTTCGTCCGCGTAGAGAATCGACTCGACCACCGGAATCGGCTTTTCATCCGGCACTTCGCGAAAGTAATGGATGCGCAGGCCTTCCTTGTACGGCAGGTCCAGCGCAATCGGCTGGCCTTCGCCATCCAGTACCCGGCCTCGGGCAATCCGGTCCAGCCACTGATCCCGTCCGATGGCACTGAAGTGATCACACAGACAATCGAACACCGTCCGCCAGTCGCCGGGAGGCAGATAAAGCGTGCTGGCCTGATTCTGTGCGGCGGAAAATGTAGATGTGCTGGACATACGGAGAACTCGAACCCTCAAAGCAGAGCGGCATTATCCAACACCGGACGCAGCAGACCTAGCGCAGAATCAGGCGGGAATCGATTTGAGGGCCGCGGCCTCGGTGAACTCCTTCAGCCAGCGCAGTACATCGACAGCCTCCCAGCGTCCCGGGTCGTACAAGGCGTACAACAGTCCCTGATAACCCACCACATCCAGTTGTTTGTGATAGCCGGCGCGCTGGAACAACGCCTCGATCTCGGCAAAACAGGTATTGAAATGCAGCTTGTTGAAAGGCGTCTTGCCCTCCGTGACCAGACCGTCCAGACGCAATTCGCGGACGGCGTCGTGCACCACATCAACCGACATCCGGTTCACGCTGCTTTTCAACTGTTCGACATTGACCACGGTTCATCCCTCTGACGTCCTGGCTGCCCTGCTCATTGCCCAAAAAAAGAAGCATGGCGAGCCCACCCAATTACTGTATGAACATACAGTAACCGAATAAACCCGAGAGTGCCAAGGTTCGATAACCGTCTCGATGAATGGCCAGACAGCATCGAGGGAAAGGATTAACGCAGAAATGCCACAACCTGATCAGCGCTGAACGGCCAGCCCAGTTCCGCTCCGGTATCGGTCCGGCGCAGCACGGGGATCCGCAGGCTGTAGGCCTCGAACCAGGACTCGTCGTCGGCAATGTCCACCAGCTCCACCAGCAGGCCATGCTCGACGAACGGCATCAGCTCGGCTTCAGCGACTTCACACAGATGGCACCCCAGGGTGCCGAACAACTGGCATTCAGGAAGCATGCGCGTTCAATCCCAAATTTTGATTGGCCATTTTAGGCCTGACCTGTGAACCCGTCGACCCGTCAGAGACCTCAAGTTTTTGAGCGAGTTTATCCTCGCAAAACCCTGACTCAAATCAGCCCGCACAAATGCGTTTTACACCATGCTCCGGTGTTTTTTGCCTCTACGCTTGAAGAGCCTGACCCTGCCACCGGAGTGTTTTGTGTTTGCCAATCTGTTGATCATTCTTGCCTCGTCCCTGGTGATGATTGCCCTGTTTCGCCGCCTGCGCCTGCCACCGGTGCTGGGCTATCTGTGCGTCGGGCTGATGGTCGGGCCGAAAGCGTTCGACTGGATCAACGAGAGCGAGCATCTGCCGGATCTTGCCGAGTTGGGCGTGGTGTTTCTGCTGTTTTCCCTGGGGCTGGAATTCTCCCTGTCGAAAATGATTGCCCTGCGCCAGGTGGTTTTTCGTCTGGGCAGCCAACAGGTGCTGGTCAGCACAGCGCTGCTGGGAAGCGTGCTGATGCTGCTGGGCATGCCCCTTACCCCGGCGCTGCTGCTCGGCGCGGGGCTTTCACTTTCGTCGACGGCGATCGTCACCAAGGAACTGGGAAGTCTCGGTGAAATATTCAGCAGCCATGGGCAGAATGCGGTCGGGGTTTTGTTGTTTCAGGATGTGGTGGCCGTGTTGTTGCTGACGCTGGTACCCGTCTTCGCCGGCAGCAGCGATCAAGCCTGGTATTGGGCGTTGCCGCTGACACTGCTCAAGACTGTCGTGCTGTTCATCGGCTTGCTGCTGGCCAGTCGCTGGCTGTTGCCGCGTCTGTTTCAGGAGGTGGCGGCATCGCGCTCGGCCGAGCTGTTCGTGCTATTGGCGCTGGTGATCGTGTTGCTCACGGCATGGCTGACTCACCTGCTTGGCCTGTCCCCTGCCCTCGGCGCGTTCCTGGCCGGCATGCTGCTGGGGGAAAGTCATTATCGGCATCAGATCGAGGCCGATATCCGGCCGTTCCGCGACATTCTGCTCGGCCTGTTCTTCGTCAGCATCGGCATGCTGATCGACCTGCAATTGTTTGCCAGCCACAGCGTCGTGATTATCGCCATGACCCTGGGCTTGCTGGTGATAAAGGGCTCAGTGGTGGCGCTGCTGGTGAAATGGCGTGGCAGCGACAATGAAACCGCCTGGCGCAGCGGTATGGCGCTGGCACAGGGTGGTGAGTTCTGTTTCGCCCTGATGGCACAGATGCAGCAGAACCGGCTGATGCCCGCCGATCTCGGCGCCCTGCTCCTCGCTGCGACGTTCTGCTCGATGCTGCTCACGCCGCTGATGTTGCGCGCTGCCCCCCGCATCGCCGCCGCCCTGCACCGCAAACCCAATCAGGAAGCACAGATCGAACAGATCAGCGCCCTCAATGCCGGCCTGGATCAGCATGTGGTGATCTGCGGCTACGGGCGTGTCGGTCAGTCGATCGGGCGTTTCATGCGCAATGCCGGGCAACCTTACATTGCCCTGGACAACGACCCCGTACGTATTCAGGAGGCAGCCACCGTAGAACGCGACGTGCATTACGGCGACTCTGCACGCGCCGACCTCCTGACGGCGGTCGGTTTGCTGCGCGCAAGGCTGCTGGTGATTGCCGTCGATAAAAGCGATGTGGCGCTGAGGGTGCTCAAGGAGGCCCGGCGACTCAATCCGAAGGTGCCGATTCTGGTGCGCACCCGCGACGACAGCCAGTGGGCCGAACTGAAAGCCGCCGGCGCCAGCGAAGTGGTGCCGGAGCTGTTGGAATCAAGCCTGATGCTCGCGTCCCATGCCTTGATTCTGCTCGGTCTGCCGGCACACCAGGTGCAGGAAAAAGTCGATCGGGTGCGTATCGACCGCTATCGCCTGCTGCATGGCTTCTACCCGGGTGCCGAAGATGAAGAGACTTAGTCCTGACTCACCGCGCCGATCTTGTGCAGCGACAGGTCCGCGCCGTAATACTCCTGTTCCTGACTCAGGCGTAGACCATGCAGCGCCTTGATCGAACCGTAGACGGCGAAGCCGCCAACCAGTGCTACCACCACGCCCAACGCCGTACCGATCAACTGGCTGATCAGGCTGACACCACCCAGCCCGCCCAACGCGGTCGAGCCGAAGATCCCGCAGGCGATGCCGCCCCATACGCCACACAAGCCGTGCAACGGCCAGACACCCAGCACGTCGTCGATTCGCCATTTGACCTGCGCTGCCGTGAAGCACCAGACAAACAGCGCGCCCGCTATCGCACCGGTGACGAGTGCGCCCACCGGGTGCATCAGGTCGGAGCCGGCACACACCGCCACCAGACCGGCCAACGGGCCATTGTGCAGAAAGCCCGGGTCATTGCGCCCGACGATCAACGCCGCCACGGTACCGCCCACCATCGCCATCAACGAATTGACCGCTACCAGACCACTGACACCCTGCAGGGTTTGCGCGCTCATCACGTTAAAGCCGAACCAGCCGACGATCAGGATCCACGAGCCCAGTGCCAGAAACGGAATGCTCGAGGGCGCGAATGCCACCAGCCGGCCATCGCGATAGCGGCCGTTGCGCGGGCCCAGCAACAGCACCGCCGCCAGCGCCAGCCAGCCACCCATGGCGTGAACCACCACGGAGCCGGCGAAATCATGGAACGGGGCGCCGAATCGCGCGGCCAGCCAGGCTTGCAGACCATAGTTGCCGTTCCAGATCATCCCCTCGAAAAACGGATAGATGAATGCCACGATCAACGCCGTCGCGCACAGCTGCGGAACGAACCGCGCCCGCTCGGCAATGCCGCCGGAAATGATCGCCGGGATCGCCGCCGCAAAGGTCAGCAGGAAGAAAAACTTCACCAGCCCGTAACCATGATCGGCACTCAGCACCGCCGCCGGTTGCAGGAACGTCACCCCGTACGAAATCCAATAGCCTATAAAGAAATAGGCCAGCGTCGACACCGCGAAGTCGCTGAGAATCTTCGACAGAGCGTTGACCTGATTCTTCTGGCGAACCGTTCCGACCTCCAGAAAGGCGAAACCGGCGTGCATGGCCAGCACCATGACCGCACCGATCAGAATGAACAACGTGTTGGAACTATGAACGAGCGTATCCACAGCGCTTTGCAGATTTTCCATGAAGAGGCAGACCCAAGGCTGAAAAAGGCACCAAAGCGGTTCATGCAGACATTTCATGCACCAAGTTGCGACCATACAGTCACAAGCCCGAGGGGCCGGTGAACCGCTTTGGCGCACGAGGTCGATGTCCTGAGCTGAACCCGTGTCATCCGGGCTATGATTTCCCGGCTTCGCGCCCGGCAACAGAGCACTGCTGCCGGAGGACGCACCACGACACAGCAAAAGATGTACCAGTCATTTGTACTGAACCTTCACGCAAGGCTCATACTCGAAAGTTTCAGAAGCCGCTTCAGACCGCCAATTACGGAGATTCCCAATGGCCAGCACCAAGGCAAAGACTGCTCAAGAAATCCTGATGAACGACTTCCAGACCCTGGTCAGCGATACCGAACGGTTGCTGGAACACACCGCCACGCTGGCCGGTGACCAGGCTGATGAATTGCGCGAACAGATCCATGAAAGCCTGCTGCGCGCACGGGAAACCCTGAAACTGACCGAAGACACCTTGCGCGAGCGCGGTCAGGCAGCGGTCACCGCCACCGAAGATTATGTGTCGGCCAACCCGTGGCAATCGGTGGGTATCGCGGCGGGCGTGGGCTTTCTGATCGGCCTGCTGGCCACGCGGCGCTGATCATGTCGATCGGTGAATCCGGCCCGACTGCGGGCACCGCCTCTTCCACACGGCGCCTGGGTGCAGCCGTCCTCGGTCTTTTGCACAGTCACGTCGAGTTGTTCGGCATCGAGCTGCAGGAGCAGAAAGCACGCACCGTCAGCCTGTTGCTGTTCGCCGGCCTGGCGCTGGTGTTTGCACTGCTGTTGCTGGTCGGCCTGTCGACCCTCGTTCTGATCGTGTTCTGGGACACCTATCGGCTCGCCGCAATCATCGGCCTGTGCGTGTTCTACACACTCGCTGCGATCTTCTGCGGGCTGCGTCTGAAGGCTGCGATCTTCGATGAATCCTCGCCCTTCCACGGCACCCTGGAAGAACTGGCCAACGACCGGGAGCGCCTGCTGCCATGAGCCTGCCTGAACTTCCGCACAACAGCTCGCGCCAGGAAATGCGCAAGGCCCTGATCCGCCTGCGCATGGAAATGCATCGTCAGGAAATCCGCCACGAAACCGGCCAGGTGCTCCAGCCCTTGCAACGCATGCGCGGCATGACGCAAAACCTGCAGGAAGGTTTCGGCATCAAGCATGCGCCGTTGTGGGGCGTGGCCGCCGTGACACTGCTGGGGTTCCTGACCGGCAAAGGTGCGAAAAGCGGTGGTATCGGCGGCCTGAGCCGGTTGATCCGCCTCGGTACCAGCCTCGCGCCGCTGATCAAACTGGTCATGCAGAACTCGGGCAAACGCTGAGTTCCACATCTGGCTGCATTCTTGCACTGCTGGCGGGATTGAATCTCTTCATCCGGAGATTCAATCCCGCTCGCCTATCCGGCCTGCAGGATCCCACCAGAACAACAATGACCAAGGAGGCCCCGTGATCGACGGGCAACCGCTCGCCTGCTTTCAGCCTTTCATCGATACCGCCACTGGACGCATTGCAGGCGTCGAGGCTCTGGGTCGATTGCGCCAGGCGCAAGGGCAACTGACATCGGTCGGGCCGCTGTTCGCCGACCCGCGAACGCCCGCTACCGCCCTGCGCCGCCTCGACCGGCAGATTCGTGACAATGCGCTGAGCCGATTTCACGAGGCGCCGCCGGACTGGTTTCTCAGCCTGAACATGTCACCGCGCTGGATCAGCCGTTTGCGCGCCGACCAGGCACTGCCGAGTCTCAAACAACTCGCCCGGCATGGCGTCGACCCGCAGCGGATTGTCTTCGAGATCACCGAACTGGGCGGCAACAGTCAGCGTCTGTCCGAAGTCGTCGCACGCTATCGCGATGCCGGCGCACGGATCGCCATCGACGATTTCGGCGCCGGCTATTCACAGCTGGATCGCGTGCTGGCCTTGCAGCCGGACATCCTCAAGCTTGACATGCGCCTGTTTCAGGCCGCCGCGCTCGGCGGGCCCAGCAGCGATGTGGTCAAGGCACTGGCGCAGATGGCCGAAAGGACCGGTTGCTGGATCATCGCCGAAGGCGTGGAGACCGAAGCACAGCTGAATTTCGCGCTGGAATGTGGCTCACGCTACGTACAGGGTTTTCTGTTCGCCCGGGCGCAGGAGGCTTTCTTTGCAACGGATGCTTTCGTCCAGCGCTTCGCTGAACTGCGCCAGGCCTATGTGAAGCAGAAACTCGCCGAGCGCGGCAAGTTGATGTCCATGCGCCGACAGCTCGGCGAGTTGATGACGATTCTGCAAAGCTGGGCACAAACCCGCGCGCCGCTGAGTGCCTTGCCGCAACTGGACGCCTTTCCATGGTTGCTGCGGTTTTATCAGTGCGACCGTCAGGGCACGCAACTGACGCCGAATCTGGAATGGCGGCAAAGCGGCTGGGTCGCCGACAACCGTTACCTGGGTCACAACTGGTCGTGGCGCCCCTACTTCTACCATCTGCTGGCCGAAGGCTGGGAAGAGCGCCGGTTGACGCTTTCCAACACCTACCGCGATGCCACCAGCAACCAGTACTGCCTGACCGCCGGGCAGTTTTTCGACAATGGCGAGCGCCTGCTGTTGATCGACATTGACGCCGCCGGGCTGTAGTTGCGCTTGCAGACACTCGCCCGAACCGGGAAGCTAGGGCACCAGTCACCCGACGGAGAGAATCAGCCTTGGATTGGCAAACCCTGCTCAACCGCGAACGTCTCGGCAAGCCGCTGCACAGCCCGCAGGAACTCGGCCGCAGCCCGTTCCACAAAGACCATGACCGCATCATTTTCTCTGGCGCCTTCCGCCGCCTGGGCCGCAAGACCCAGGTGCATCCCGTGTCGAGCAACGACCACATCCACACGCGCCTGACCCACTCGCTGGAAGTCAGTTGCGTCGGCCGGTCGCTGGGCATGCGAGTGGGCGAAACGCTGCGCCGCGCCCTGCCCGAGTGGTGCGAGCCAAGCGATCTGGGCATGGTCGTGCAGTCCGCCTGCCTGGCCCATGACATCGGTAATCCGCCCTTCGGCCATTCCGGCGAAGACGCCATCCGCCATTGGTTCCAGCAGGCCGCCGGACGCGGCTGGCTGGATGCGATGAGTGACGCCGAACGCGGTGACTTCCTGAACTTCGAGGGCAATGCCCAGGGTTTCCGGGTTCTCACGCAGCTGGAATATCACCAGTTCGACGGCGGCACCCGGTTGACCTACGCGACCCTCGGCACCTACCTCAAGTACCCGTGGACCGCGCGCCACGCCGACTCTCTGGGTTACAAGAAACACAAGTTCGGCTGCTATCAGAGCGAGTTGCCATTGCTGGAGCAGATCGCCCACAAACTCGGCCTGCCGCAACTCGAAGAACAGCGCTGGGCGCGTCATCCGCTGGTTTACCTGATGGAGGCTGCGGATGACATCTGCTACGCGCTGATCGATCTGGAAGATGGCCTGGAGATGGACCTGCTGGACTATCCCGAGGTCGAGTCGCTGCTGCTGGGTCTGGTCGGTGACGATCTGCCGGAAACCTACCGACAGCTGGGCCCTCAGGATTCGCGCCGGCGCAAACTGGCGATCCTTCGGGGCAAGGCCATCGAACACCTGACCAACGCCGCCGCCCGGGCCTTTGTCGAACAACAGGATGCGCTTTTGGCGGGAACGCTGCACGGGGACCTTGTGGAGCACATGCACGGCCCGGCCAAACGTTGCGTGCTGAATGCCAAGGACATTGCCCGCAAGAAAATCTTTCAGGACAAGCGCAAGACCCTGCATGAGATCGGCGCCTACACGACACTGGAGATTCTGCTCAACGCGTTCTGCGGTGCGGCCCTCGAACAACACAACGGGCGTACACCGTCGTTCAAGAGCCGCAGAATCCTCGACTTGCTGGGCAACAATGCGCCGGACCCTCACGGCCCGTTGCACGCATCGTTCCTGCGCATGATCGACTTCATCGCAGGCATGACCGACAGCTATGCCAGCGACATGGCCCTGGAAATGACAGGGCGCTCCAGCCATTGATACTTCGTCGCCCGCCCGGTCAGGCATTGACCGGACGGGCGACTGGTGGATATTCCAATCCTTTCCTTATATCCCTGTTCGACGCTCGCGACGTATCGCCAACAAAAAACTGAAACTCATTGATGACTGACAAACATTAAACAAACAGGTTTTTCAGTCACGCCCGCCCCCCTCCATCGAACAAGTTCAACTCGCGAAGCCAGCCGCTACCTACGTCAAAACTAGTTCACACGTAGTCCCATTCCTCTTTATTTGTAGGACTGATCCTAGATTGCCACCGAGGTCCTGTCGGCTCATGCGACCGCTCTTTCATCTGAGCTAAGGTGCGCCCTTTATTAGTGTTCGCATGGGACTTTGTTATGAACTCCGTTTTTATTGTCGACGATCACCCGGTTATTCGTCTTGCCGTTCGAATGCTATTGGAACATGAAGGTTACAAGGTCGTCGGTGAAACCGATAACGGGGTCGATGCCATGCAAATGGTTCGTGAATGCGCCCCCGACCTTATCATTCTCGACATCAGTATTCCAAAGCTGGACGGCCTGGAAGTCCTTGCCCGTTTCAACGCCATGAGTTCCCCGTTCAAGACGCTGGTCCTGACCGCACAGTGCCCGACGCTGTTCGGCATTCGCTGCATGCAGTCCGGCGCATCGGGTTATGTCTGCAAACAGGAAGACCTCAGCGAACTGGTCAGTGCCATCAAGGCGGTCCTTTCCGGATACAACTATTTCCCCAGCCAGGCCCTGAACCCTGTTCGCAATGACGATGTGCGCTACGCAGAACTGGAACTTTTCAAATCCGTCAACGACCGGGAATTGATGGTATTGCAACTATTCGCCCAAGGCCGAACAAACAAGGAAATTGCCAAAGGCATGTTCCTCAGCAACAAGACCGTCAGTACTTATAAAAAACGTCTGATGCAGAAACTCAAAGCCAGATCCCTTGTAGAACTTATTGAAATGGCCAAACGCAACGCACTCGTGTGAGAGACGACATGCCCAGTCGCTTGAAAAACTGCCTGTTTGTATTGAGTGCATGCCTTGGGTTGAGTGCTCATGTAACAGCCGCCCCCGTCATCTCGCAAGACCTGGCCCTGCTCAGTCGTTCGACCGACAAGTTGCTTCCGGTCCTGCTTGAACATGCGCAACGGGACTGGTTGCACAATCGCAATGAGTTGGTTCTGGGCACATCGGCTCCCGACTATCCACCCTTTGACATGACGGCCAGCGGCCGCGATTACGAAGGGTTCACGGCCGATTACGCCGGACTGATCGGTCAGGCAACCCGCCTGCCGGTCAGGGTCAAGCGCTTTGCCACACGAGACGCGGCGATCCGGGCATTGGTCGACGGCAGCATCGACATGCTTGGCACGTCCAACGGTCTGGAGGCGGAAAACGTCAACATCGTACTGTCCAGCCCTTACGCCATCGATCAACCGGTACTGGTCACCCGTACGGGTGAAACCCGGTCTCTGAGCGAAGGTCTGGCCGGATTGCGGCTGAGCATGCTGTATCACTATCTGCCGCTGGACGAAGTCAAGGCGCTGTATCCCAAAGCCCTCATCACCTCCTATCCGTCTTACCAGAATGCCATCAACGCCGTTGCCTTCGATCAGGCGGACGTATTTCTCGGCGACACCATTTCCACCCACTACATGATCAGCAAGGGGTATCTGAACAACATCCGCATGGCCAATTTCGGCAAGCACGAAGCCCACGGTTTCAGCTTTGCCGTGCGTCGCGACAATCCTCAACTGCTGGGTATCATCGATAACGTGCTCAAGGCTGTCCCCGGCAGCGAGCGGGAAACCATCGCCAAACGCTGGAGTGCCGGCAGCGATACCTTGCTGACCGACCAGAAACTGCAACTGACCCACCGCGAAGAACAGTGGCTGAAGAAACACCCGGTGGTGAGCGTGGTCGTCAACGAGGCCTTTGCCCCCCTGAGCTTCTTTGACACCGATGGTAACTTTCGCGGCATCAGCGCCGACCTGCTGGAACTCATTCGGTTGCGAACCGGCCTGCGCTTCGAAATCCGCCGCAGCCGCAGCGACGCCGAGATGATCAAACAGATCGAAAACCATCAGGCCGACCTGATCGCCGCCCTGCTGCCGACCGCCCAACGCGAGGAAACCCTGAAGTTCAGCCGCCCCTACCTTGAAAACTCCTATGTCCTGCTGACCCGCAAGGCTGCCGACAGTCCGACCCACCTGGGTCAGCTCAAGCGCAAGCGCCTGGCCATCGCCCAGGGCAATCCGATGATCGAGTACCTGCGCAACGAGTTTCCACTCATCCAGTTGATCGAGACCCCGGACACTTTCAGTGCCGTGGCATTGCTCGACGAGGGTCTGGTCGAAGGCGCCGTGAACTCGCTGGTGATCGCCAACTACTTCATCGCTTCGCACATCTTCGAACATCCCTTGCAGATCACGACCACCATCGGCACCCGGCAAGCCGCCTTTTCCCTGGCAACCGCCAGAGACAACACCGAACTGGGCTCGATCATCGACAAGACCCTGATGAGCATATCGCCCGAAGAACTGGGCATCATCAATGGTCGATGGAGGGGCTATTCAAGCCTTTCGCAAGGCACCTGGCACCAATACCGGCGTCTGTTCTATCAGGTGATCGGGGCGGCCGGTCTGCTGTTGCTGCTGTCGATGCTGTCGATGCTCTGGAATGCCTACATGCGTCGCCAGATCAAACAGCGCCAGGCCGCCGAACGTGCCTTGAACGATCAACTGGAGTTCATGCGCTCGCTCGTCAACGGCACGCCTCATCCGATCTATGTGCGTGATCGACAAGGGTTGCTGCAAAGCTGCAACGACAGTTACCTCGAAGCCTTCAAGGCCAGACGCGAGGACGTCATCGGCAAGAATGTGATGGAAGGTGCTCTGAGCAACGCGTTCGAAGCCAGGGCCTTTCAGGCCGACTACCAGCGGGTCGTGAACGAGGGCAGACCGCTGGTGCTCGACCGGCCGTTGCATATCGGCAACCGGCGCATGACGATCTATCACTGGATCCTGCCATACCGCGACTCCAGCGGTGATGTTCAGGGAATCATCGGCGGCTGGATCGATATCAGTGAACGTCATGAGCTGCTCGACGAGCTTCGTGCCGCCAAGGAGCAGGCCGATGATGCCAACCGTGCCAAGAGTACTTTCCTGGCGACCATGAGCCACGAAATCCGTACGCCGATGAACGCGGTCATCGGCATGCTCGAACTGACACTCAAGCGCATGGACAAAGTGCATCCGGACCGATCCAGCATCGAAACCGCCTACAGCTCGGCCAAGGATCTGCTGGGTCTGATCGGTGACATTCTGGATATTGCCCGGATCGAATCCGGGCGCCTGAGCCTGAGCCCCGAACGGGTCAATCTCATCGATACCATCGCCTCGGTGGTCCGGATCTTCGACGGCCTGGCCCGGCAAAAACGGCTGGCACTGGTGGTGAACGTCTCCCCGCCCGAACTGAACATCGACGTACATCTGGATCCCTTGCGTTTCAAACAGGTGCTGTCGAACCTGATCAGCAATGCCATCAAATTCACCGAAAAAGGCCAGATCAGGATCTCGCTGGAACTGCTGGACAGCGATGTTCCCGCTTGCTCGAAGGTTCAACTGACGGTTCAGGACAGCGGCATCGGTATTACTGCCGAAGATCAGCAGCGGCTGTTCGAACCTTTCACCCAGGCCAGCCATGGCAGGAACCGGGCAATCAGCGGTACAGGACTGGGGCTGGTCATCAGCCGCAGCCTGTGCAAAATGATGGGAGGGCAACTGCAATTGAGCAGTCAGCCCGGAGTCGGCACACAAGTGAGTGTGTCGCTACCACTGGCGATCATGCCCGCTGAGGTGAAAAGCCGGAAACACGAACCACAGATCCAGACCGCCCTCACGCCCCTCAACGTTCTGGTGGTCGACGATCACCCGGCCAATCGCCTGCTGATGTGCCAGCAACTCGAGTTCCTGGGACACCGTTTCAGCATTGCCGAAGAAGGCCAGAGCGCACTGGAACAATGGAAAAACGGCGCATTCGATCTGGTCATCGCCGATTGCAACATGCCCGTCATGAACGGCTATGAACTGACCCGCGCGATCCGGCGCCACGAAGAACTTACGCAACGCCCGACCTGCACCGTGCTGGGGTTTACCGCCAATGCCCAACCGGAAGAGGTGCTTCGCTGCAAGCAGGCCGGCATGAACGAGTGCCTGTTCAAACCACTGAGCCTGAGTGCCTTGAGCCAATGGGTCGACAGTGTCCGGCCAATCCTCGATGCACCTGTGTTCCATACCTCTGCGTTCAACCTGCAGGGGCTTTATGCGCTGACCGGAGGGAACCCCGCTCAGACCAGGCGACTGTTGACCGAACTTCTGAAAAGCAGCCGGAATGACCGCCGGGATCTACAAGCCTTGTCCCCCGGCCGGGATCACCTGGCGCTGGCCGAGATGGCGCACAAGATCAAAGGCGCTGCACGCATTGCCCAGGCATCACGCCTGATCAACAGTTGCGACGCACTCGAACAGGCTTGCCTGCAAGCTTTGCCGGTGGAGGAGATCGAACGCCGGTGCAAGGCGAGCAACTTCGCCATTCTCGAACTGGAGAAGGCGTTGGAGCAGCAACTGACGTTGACCGACCACAGCAGAATGACCGGGCCTTAACTATGCTTGGACGCTGAGCAGTGTGTTTATCAACTCGGAGAGTCCGCAATGCCCAGCCCACTGCGCCCGGATCAACGCCGGTTCCCCCTGCACGTGCACATCAGCGTCATGTTCACCTTTCTGTTGTTGCTCACCGGGGTCGTGCTGGGACTGTTCAACTACCGGCAGACCACACAGATCATTCTGTCGAGCAGCGAAAAACTGTTCGAGCGCATCGAGCAGGATGTGCGCGTCGATCTGCAATCAACCTATGCGCCGATCCGGCACTTGCTGAGCCTGCTCGCGGACAACCCCGGGACTCAGGCCTCCGCCCTTGAACAACGCCTGACCCTGCTCAAACCGTTCAGCCAGTCACTGGCAGACAATCCTGATCTGGCCTCGTTGTATCTGGGTTACGACAACGGTGATTTCTTCATGGTGCGGCCGTTGCGCACCGCCTCACTGAAAACCTTGCTAAAGGCGCCGGATGCAGCGGCCTATCAGGTCTGGAGCATCGAGCATGACGCCAATGGCGGCGTCAGATCACAGTCGCTGTTCTTCGATCGGGCGTTGTCGGCGGTCGGTCGTCAGGACAATCCGGACGATGCCTACGACCCGCGCAGCCGGGGCTGGTACATCGGCGCACAAAAACAGAACGAGCAGATCACCACCGAACCCTACGTGTTCTTTTCCACCCACAATGTCGGCACCACCCTCGCCCGACGCAGCGGTGAGCATGCAGTGATCGCTGCCGACCTGACCCTCGACGCGCTGTCGGCGACCCTGACCAAACATGTGGTGACGCCAGCGACAGAAATCGTCCTCTTCGACGCCGAAGGCAACGCCGTAGCGTACCCCGACAGCAGCCGGCTGATCGTCGATGACCGAACCGCGCGTCTGGCCAAGGCAGCCGACCTGAGCCCGAGCCTGCATGCCCTGCTGTCTGCCGATCATCAGGGCAAACGCCTGAATGCTGACGGGCGCCGCTGGATCGTCGCCCGCAGCAGCCTGCAGGAAGGTGGTCCGAAAGGTTTGCAGATGGCCTTGCTGGTGCCGGAAGACGAGTTGCTGGTCGATGCCTATCGCATGCGCTGGCAAGGTGCATTGATCACCCTCGCCACCCTGCTGTTATGCCTGCCGCTGGGCTGGTTGATCTCGCGGATTCTGGTCAAGCCGCTGCATGCACTGGTCAAGGAAGCCGACGCCATCCGCAGCTTCGATTTCAACTTTCCCGTGACCCGTCGCTCGCCGGTGCTGGAGGTCGATCAGTTGAGCCTGTCGATGGCGCGGATGAAGGACACTCTGGCCAGCTTCTTTCGCATCACCGACAGTCTGACCGCCGAAACCCGCTTCGCCCCGCTGCTGCAACGGGTGTTGTTCGAAACGGTGCAGATTGCCCAGGCGCAGGCGGGGCTGATCTACCTGCGGGAAAGTGATGGCAACCGCATGGAACCTTACGGGCTGGTAGTCGACGGCACTTCCCGGCCGCTGGCAGCGTTCGATATTCAAGGCCACGACCTTGATACCGCACAGGGTCCGGCCTGGTTCGAGCAACTGGCGCAGGCCGACAACGTGGTCAGCAACCTCGGTTTCGAAGAGGCCGCGGACCTGCAAAAGGTCCTGCTGGCCATGGACACGCCGCGCGTCCACCTGATCGGGATCCGCCTGCACAACCAACACAACGAAACAATCGGCCTGCTGGTGTTGCTGATCAATGACAGCGGCACCCCGGCCGACCTTGAAAAGCTGCGACCCGACCGCATCGCGTTCCTGCAAGCGGTGTCCGGCGCGGCGGCGGTGAGCATCGAAAGCCAGCGCCTGCAAGCCCGGCAGAAACAGCTGCTCGACGCGTTCATTCAACTGCTCGCAGGCGCCATCGATGCCAAGAGCCCTTACACCGGCGGGCATTGCCAACGTGTGCCGGAACTGACCCTGATGCTCGCTCACGCAGCGGCGGCGAGCGAAGCCCCGGCCTTCAGCGACTACCAGCCCAGTGAGGATGAATGGGAAGCCTTGCACATCGCTGCGTGGCTGCACGACTGCGGCAAGGTCACGACGCCGGAATACGTCGTCGACAAAGCCACCAAACTGGAAACCCTGAACGATCGCATTCACGAAATCCGTACCCGCTTCGAAGTGCTCAAGCGCGATGCCTGGATCAGCTACTGGCAAGCTCTGGCATCGGGTGGGGACGAACGACAACTGGCCAGCCTGCGCGACACGACGCTGGCGTCTCTGGATGATGATTTCAGTTTCGTCGCCCGCTGCAACCTGGGCAGTGAGGCCATGGCCGACACCGACCTTCAGCGTCTTGAGGGCATTGCGCAGCGCACCTGGACACGCACGCTGGATGATCGGCTGGGCGTGTCCTGGGAAGAAAACCGACGCCAGGCACGAACGCCGGCGCCGACCCTGCCCGTCAGCGAAAAGTTACTGTCCGACAAGCCCGAACACCTGCTCGAACGCGCCGACAGCGAGCTGATTCCGGAGGACAACCCATGGGGGTTCAAACTCGACGTCCCGCGCTACAAATACAACCGCGGCGAGCTGTACAACCTGAGCATTCCTCGCGGCACGCTGACCCGAGAAGAGCGCTACATCATCAATCACCACATGGTGCAGACGATCCTGATGCTCAGCCATCTGCCCTTCCCCGGGCATCTGAACAACGTGGCGGAAATCGCCGGCGGCCATCACGAAAAAATGGACGGCACCGGTTACCCGAAACGTTTGAAACGTGAAGAAATGAGCCTGCCGGCACGGATGATGGCGATTGCCGACATCTTCGAAGCGCTGACCGCTGCCGACCGCCCCTACAAAAAGGCCAAGACCCTCAGCGAGGCGCTGGGAATCATGGCCACCATGTGCCGTGAGGCGCATATCGATGCCGAGCTGTTCGGCCTGTTCATCCGCGAAGGCCTTTACCTGCAATACGCCAGTCGGTTCCTCGAACCGCAACAGATCGATGCGGTCGATCCTGCCGGCGTGCTGCGCAAGGCGGGCCTGGCAGCGTGATCAGCAGTCGGTCAGGCGCAGGAAGATCGCTGCCAGTCGTTCGATTCCGGCCTGATCGTCTGCGCCGAAACGCGAAAGCTTCGGGCTGTCGAGATCGAGCACACCGATCAGGCGACCGTCCTTGACCAGCGGCACCACCAGTTCGCTGTTCGACGCGCTGTCACAGGCGATGTGGCCGGGGAACGCGTGAACGTCTTCGACCCGTTGTGTCTGCAGGCTGGCCGCCGCCGCGCCACACACACCGCGACCGAACGGAATGCGTACGCAAGCGATCTGGCCCTGGAACGGGCCAAGCACCAGCTCTTCATTGCGATTGAGGTAGAAACCGGCCCAGTTCAGATCATCGAGCTGGTTGAACAGGAACGCCGAAAACTGCGCGGCGTTGGCGATGAAATCGCGCTCGTCCGCCAGCAGCGACTCCAGTTGTGCGGCCAACATGCCATAGCCTTCGAGGCCCTGGCCGCTCTGTTGCAAATCAATCATGCCTTGTGCTCCAGCAATTTCAGTCCCACCCAGTAACGGGCGAATTGGTACGCGCAACGTCCGTTGCGGTTGCCACGGCCGGTCGCCCAGCGCACGGCGAGAATGTCCAGCTGTTCGTCGCGCTGCCAGCTCAGTCCGGCCTTGGCGGCCAGTTGCCCGATCCAGTGTTCGACGACATTGAGGAAATGTTCCTGGGTAAACGGATAGAACGACAGCCACAGGCCAAAGCGATCCGACAGGGCGATCTTGTCTTCCACCGCTTCGCTTGGATGCAACTCGCCGTCGACGCGCTTCCAGTTTTCGTTGTCGCTTTCCTTTTCCGGCACCAGATGGCGACGGTTGGAAGTGGCGTACAGCAACACGTTGTCCGGCGCCTGCTCCAGCGAGCCATCCAGCACGCTCTTCAGCACGCGGTAATCGCCTTCGCCGGATTCGAACGACAGGTCATCGCAGAACAGCACGAAACGCTGCGGCAGCTTGGCGATCTGCTCCACCACACGTGGCAGGTCGGCCAGGTGATCGCGCTCAATCTCGATCAGGCGCAGGCCGGCCTTGGCGTGTTCGGCCAGCAACGCCCGCACCAGCGAGGATTTACCGGTACCGCGTGAACCCCAGAGCAGCGCATGGTTGGCCGGCATGCCGTCAAGGAACTGTTGGGTATTTCGGCCCAGTTGCTCCAGTTGCCGATCGATACCGATCAGGTCCGACAGACGCATGTCGAGGCTGACTTCCAGCGGCAGCAGATAGCCGCTGCGACCATCGCGCTGCCAGCGTGCAGCCAGGCAAGTGCCCCAGTCGATGACCGGGCGTGGCGCCGGCAGCAGCGGTTCGATCCGCGCCAGAACCGACTCGGCGCGCTCAAGAAAAGCATTCAATCGGGAATCCACGTCTTCTCCTCGGGCTGGTTCACAGTAATGATGGCGATACAGCGACAACCGATAGCGTTCGACACCCGGCCCGGCCCTTGTTACAAGGCGATGCGGGAACTCCGGTATCCATGCATGATCGACTATGCTTGAGCAGCGAAGGGAAACGTAAGTGGTTCAACACCCCATGGATATCAAATTCACCCACCGGCTGTCTTACAAGCAAGCCAGGCTTACCGTGCTGGTCGGGTTCATTCTGGGCACGCTGCTCAGTCTGCTGCAAATCGGCATCGATTATGCCAGTGAAGACGCCTCCATCAACCGTGAAATCCTGTCTTTGCTGGAAATCAGCCATAACCCGGCCTCGCGCATCGCCTACAACATCGATGCCGAGCTGGCCCAGGAACTCACGCTGGGCCTGCTGCGCTCGCCGGCCATCGTTTCCGCGCAACTGACCGACAACAATCAGACGGTGCTGGCCAGCGTCAAACGCCCGGAACTGCAAAGCGGCTATCGGTTGATCAGCGACTTTCTGTTCGGCGCCAAACGCGAGTTCGAAGACCGGCTCTATCTCGACCACTTGCCCAACGAATCCCTCGGTACGTTAAGCCTGGAAGTGGACACCTATGCCTTCGGCAGCCGCTTCCTGCGCCGGGCCGAAATCACGCTGCTCAACGGGTTCGCCCGCAGCCTGATCCTGACCGGCATCCTGCTGGCGCTGTTCTACGTGATGCTGACCAAACCACTGGTGCGGGTGATCCGTGAACTCAGCGGGCGCGATCCGCGCAGCGCCGAACCGACCACACTGGAATGCCCGGGCGGACACGCCAACGACGAGATCGGTGTGCTGGTGAAGGTCGCCAACCAGCAGTTCGAGAACATCGCCACGGAAATCCAGCAGCGGCGCACCGCAGAAAACCGCCTCACCGATTACCTCGCTCAACTCGAAGACATCGTGTCGGCTCGCACCGCCGAACTGAAAGCCATCAACGCCCGCCTCAGCCAGTCCAACGAGGAACTGGAAGTCGCCCGCAGCACGGCGCTGGACATGGCCGAGGCGCGCTCGGCGTTTCTTGCCAACATGAGCCACGAGATTCGCACTCCGCTCAACGGCCTGCTGGGCATGATCGCGCTGTCCCTCGACGGCCCGCTCACTGGCGAACAACAGCAGCAACTGTCCATCGCCCACGACTCGGGCAAGGTGCTGGTGGAGTTGCTCAACGATATTCTTGATCTGTCGAAATTCGATGCCGGGCAACTGGAGCTCGAGCACATCCCGTTCGACCTCGGTTCGCTCGTTGAAGACACCGCCAACTTGCTGTCACAGAATGCGGCGCCAAGCGTCGAACTGACGTGTCTGATCGATCCGCACTTTCCGGCGCTGGTACTCGGCGATCCGACCCGGGTCAGGCAGATTGTCAGCAACCTGCTGTCCAACGCCCTGAAGTTCACCCGCTTCGGCCGGGTCGATGTGCGTTTGTCGACCTGGAAGGACGGCGTGCGCATCGAAGTCTGCGATACCGGCATCGGCATTGCCCAGGAAGCCCAGGTGAAGATTTTCCAGCCATTCACCCAGGCCGGGGCCGGTATCACCCGCCAGTACGGCGGCACCGGACTGGGCCTGGCGCTGACCTACAACCTGTGCGAAGCCATGGAGGGGCGCCTGACGATCAGCTCCGAAGTCGGTTTCGGCAGCCAGTTCTGTGCCGAACTGCCGCTGCCCTGCCACACCCGCGCGGTCATTCCGGCACAACTGCATGGCAGCGTGCTTGCCATCACCACGGCGGCCAGCGGCCTGTCGGAGCTGCTGAGCAGTCTGTTGCCGGTCTGGGGCCTGTCGTACGAGCAGCGCACGATTGAAGCGTCACTGCTCGGCCCGTCACCGGACATCATCATCACGGATTGCCCTGAATGCCTGTTCGGCCTGCGGCCGACCATGACCGCACCGATTCTGCTGGTAACAGCCTACGGCAGTTTCCTGCCGGGCGAAGAGGCCGCCGCCCTCGCCCCGCTGCAACAGCAGGCTCGCCCCCTGGCTCGCAACGCGCTGTATCAGAATCTGCGCAGAACCCTGCAACCGGACATCACCACCATCGACCGCGGGCGGCTTGAAAGCGTGCCGTCACAGCGTCGCGGGCGGGTGTTGCTGGTGGAAGACAACCCGGTCAACCAACTGGTGGCCAAGGGCATGCTCAGTAAACTTGGTTGCGAAGTGGTAGTGGCGGCCCATGGCGCAGAAGCACTGGATCAACTGGAACACCATGAGTTCGATCTGGTGCTGATGGACTGCAACATGCCGGTGATGGACGGTTACGAAGCGAGCCGGCAGATCCGCCAGAGCGGTCGCTGGCCGCACTTGCCGATCGTGGCGTTGACGGCCAACGCCATGTCCGAGGAGCGTGAGCGCTGTCGGGCGGCGGGCATGAGCGACTACCTGGCCAAGCCCTTCCGCCGCGAAGAACTGGCCGCGCTGCTGGATCAGTGGATACCGACTACGACAGCGCTTTGATTTGCCCCAGCAGATGATCAAGCCCGGTGCGCAGCTCGTTGAGCCGATCCAGGTCCACGCCACTGTCGCACAGCAACCGGTCCTTCAACGGCCCGACCTGCTTGCGCAGTGCCAGCCCTTGGGACGTGAGGCTCAGGTGAACCTCACGCTCGTCCCGCGCCGAGCGTTGGCGCTGCACCAGTTGCAGCTGCTCCAGACGCTTGAGCAGCGGCGTCAGCGTCCCGGAATCCAGCGCCAGACGCTCGCCCAGTGCCTTGACCGTCGGTTGCTCCGGCGCCGCTTCCTGCCATTCCCACAACACCAGCATCGCCAGATATTGCGGGTAAGTCAGGCCAAGCTGATCGAGCATCGGCTTGTAGGCACGAATCACCGCACGGGAGGCGGCATACAACTTGAAGCACAGCTGACTGTCGAGCTTCAGGGCATCGGCGGACAGGTTGTTCATTTGAGCAGGGCTTCGATCTCGCGGCTCAGATCCTGCGGCTTGGTGGCCGGGGCGAAGCGCTTGACCAACTGGCCGTCCTTGCCGATCAGGAATTTGGTGAAATTCCACTTGATGCCCTGGGAACCCAGTACGCCCGGCGCGCGCTTCTTCAATTGCACGAACAGCGGATGGGCGCCGTTACCGTTGACTTCGATCTTCTTGAACAGCGGGAAGCTGACACCGTAATTCAGCTCGCAGAATTCGCTGATCGCCCCCTCGTTGCCGGGTTCCTGCTTGCCGAACTGGTTGCACGGGAAGCCCAACACCACCAGACCCTGATCCTTGTAAGTCTGCCAAAGCTCCTCAAGGCCTTTGTACTGTGGCGTGAAACCGCACTTGCTGGCAGTGTTGACCACCAGCACCGCTTTGCCGGCGAAATCGGCCAGGGTCTTTTGCTCACCCTTGATGGTGGTGCACGGGATGGTCAGCAGGTTATCGCTCATTGGTGCGCACTCCGGAAAGTTGAGAAGCTGCAAAAATAGCGAGCAATTGAATTGTGTGCAATTTAATTATCCGAAAGGCGATCCGAAGATCGCCTGCATCGGCTATTCGCGCGGTACCAGGTCCAGGCATACCGAGTTGATGCAGTAACGCAGACCGGTCGGCGGCGGGCCGTCGGGGAATACGTGGCCGAGGTGCGCGTCGCAGCGGGCGCATTTCACTTCGGTGCGGATCATGCCGTGGCTGGTGTCGCGGATTTCGGTCATGGCGCTGTCGCCGATCGGCGCGTAGAAGCTGGGCCAGCCGCAACCGGAGTCGAATTTGGTCTTGGAATCGAACAGCGGCTCATTGCAGCAGACGCAGTGGTAGACACCGTCGGTCTTCGTGGCGTTGTACTTGCCGGAGAACGGTCGCTCGGTAGCACTGAGACGGCACACGTTGTATTGCTCCGGGTCGAGCATCGCGCGCCATTCTTCCAGGGTCTTTTCAATCTTTTCCATCATCACACCTCAGCGGCTGAAAAAGCCCGATCTGTACCTTTTCCACGGATCGGGCGGCACGTATGATTGCGCCTCGTCACACGCCAGTCTGGCAGCGGGATCCTGCGCATTCAAACGGATTGTTGGAAACCGCCGCTCAAGACGCCTGCCTGTGTGAAGACGCAGGATTCCCAGCACGGTTGTCCATTCGCCGCCTGGATCGTTCATTTTCGGGATCACATCGCCATGCAGTTCAGCAAATCGAACAAGCTCGCCAACGTCTGCTACGACATTCGCGGCCCGGTGCTCAAGCACGCCAAACGCCTGGAAGAGGAAGGTCATCGCATCCTCAAGCTGAACATCGGCAACCCGGCGCCCTTTGGTTTCGAAGCGCCGGACGAAATCCTCCAGGATGTGATCCGCAACCTGCCGACCGCCCAGGGCTACAGCGATTCCAAAGGCCTGTTCAGCGCGCGCAAGGCCGTGATGCAGTACTACCAGCAGAAGCAGGTCGAAGGTGTCGGCATCGAGGACATCTACCTGGGCAACGGCGTGTCCGAGCTGATCGTGATGTCGTTGCAGGCCCTGCTCAACAACGGCGACGAAGTGCTGGTCCCGGCCCCTGACTATCCGCTGTGGACCGCTGCCGTGAGCCTGGCCGGCGGCAACGCCGTGCATTACTTGTGCGACGAAGGCGCCGACTGGTTCCCGGACCTGGCCGACATGAAGGCCAAGATCACCCCGAACACCAAGGCCATGGTGATCATCAACCCGAACAACCCGACCGGCGCGGTGTATTCGAAGGAAGTGTTGCTGGGCATGCTGGAACTGGCCCGCCAGCACAACCTGGTGGTGTTCTCCGACGAGATCTACGACAAGATTCTTTACGACGACGCCGTGCACATCTGCACCGCTTCGCTGGCGCCGGACCTGCTGTGCCTGACGTTCAACGGTCTGTCGAAGTCGTATCGCGTGGCGGGCTTCCGTTCCGGCTGGATCGCCATTTCCGGGCCGAAACACAACGCCCACAGCTACATCGAAGGCATCGACATGCTGGCCAACATGCGCCTGTGTGCCAACGTGCCAAGCCAGCACGCGATCCAGACCGCCCTCGGCGGCTATCAGAGCATCAACGACCTGGTGCTGCCGCAGGGTCGCCTGCTGGAACAGCGCAACCGTACCTGGGAATTGCTCAACGACATTCCCGGCGTGAGCTGCGTGAAGCCAATGGGCGCCCTGTATGCGTTCCCGAAGATCGACCCGAAGATCTGCCCGATCCACAACGACGAGAAATTCGTCCTCGACCTGCTGCTGTCCGAAAAGCTGCTGGTGGTTCAGGGCACGGCGTTCAACTGGCCGTGGCCGGATCACTTCCGCGTCGTGACCCTGCCCCGTGTCGATGACCTGGACATGGCCATCGGACGCATCGGCAACTTCCTCAAGTCCTACCGCCAGTAACCGGCCATCCGTGCGCAACGAGCCCTTCGTTGCGCACTGTCTGATTCAGCAACACTTCTGCTCCGCCCCTCCTCCAGCACCTTCTACACTTGCGACTCATACAAATCATGCGCGCCCGACGCAATGAGACCGGGTGGCCCGTGCCTGTCATCCATACCGGGTTCGGTAGTGGGAAATCTCCCATGCCCGGCGAATCCGGTGTAGGACACAGTTTGAAATAGTCACTCGGTTGAATCACCCGGTGCCGCGCCTTATATACCCCGCAGTACGCTACATCTTTAGCTTGAGGAGATTTCTACAACCATGATGCGCATCCTGCTGTTTTTGGCCACTAACCTGGCGGTCGTGCTGATAGCCAGCATCACCCTGAGCCTGTTCGGCTTCAACGGGTTCATGGCGGCCAACGGGGTTGACCTCAACCTCAGTCAGCTGCTGGTCTTCTGTGCCGTCTTTGGTTTCGCCGGTTCGCTGTTCTCGCTGTTCATCTCCAAGTGGATGGCGAAGATGAGCACGAGCACCCAGATCATTACCCAGCCGCGCACCCGTCACGAACAATGGCTGATGCAAACCGTCGAGCAACTGTCCCGCGAAGCCGGGATCAAGATGCCCGAAGTCGGGATTTTCCCGGCCTACGAAGCGAACGCGTTCGCCACCGGCTGGAACAAGAACGACGCACTGGTCGCGGTGAGCCAGGGCTTGCTCGAGCGCTTCAAGGAAGACGAAGTGAGGGCCGTTCTGGCCCACGAGATCGGCCACGTGGCCAACGGTGACATGGTCACCCTGGCGCTGATCCAGGGCGTGGTGAACACCTTCGTGATGTTCTTCGCGCGGATCATCGGCAACTTCGTCGACAAGGTGATCTTCAAGAATGAAGAAGGCCAGGGTACGGCCTACTACATCGCAACCATTTTCGCCGAGCTGGTGCTGGGCATTCTGGCCAGCGCGATCGTGATGTGGTTCTCGCGCAAACGCGAGTTCCGAGCCGACGATGCCGGTGCCCGCCTGGCCGGTACGGGCGCGATGATCAACGCATTGCAACGCCTGCGTGCCGAACAGGGTCTGCCGGTGCACATGCCTGATACCCTGAACGCCTTCGGCATCAACGGTGGCATCAAACAGGGACTGGCCCGTATGTTCATGAGCCACCCGCCGCTGGAAGAGCGTATCGACGCCCTGCGTCGTCGCGGCTGATCAGCCCGGCTACAAACAAAAGGCCCGCAGTGATGCGGGCCTTTTTTGTGCCTGTTACTGAGCGCTCAGGCGGTACACCCGCTCTTCCAGCCGCGTCACTCCTGCCTGCAGGAACTTCCCGCTTTCGCTCAAGATATCCTGCTCTTGCAGCGACTGCACCGCCCAGTCGCCACCGAACAGCTGCTGCACCTCGGCATCTGTCACCGCAAACGGCGGCCCGGGCATCTGAGCCTGATCATAATCCAGCGTGATCAGCAAACCACGCAGACCCGTCGGCAGGAAGCTCAACAAATGCGCCGAATAGCGCTCTCGCATCGGCGCCGGCAAGGCGATCAGCGCGGCCCGGTCATACAGCGCCGTGCAATCAGCCACATCGCTCGCGGACAAGGCAAAGAAATCCCCGCACCACAACTCGATTGCCCCGGCCCGATAAACCTTGAAGCCGCCCTCTTCGCTGATTTGCGGCTGTAGTTGCTGATCGCGGAAGAACTCCTCGACAGCCTTCTCGGACAGTTCGACACCGAGAACCCGAAGCCCCTGACCGGCCAACCACAGCAAATCCAGGCTTTTCCCGCACAACGGCACCAGCACCCGCGACTGCGCCGGGATGGCCAGATCGGGCCAATGCCGCTGCAAATAAGGATTCACCGCAGGCTGATGAAAGCCAATCTGGTTCGATTCCCACTTCTTGTGCCAAAACTCCGGCTGCATGCTTCCTCCTAAGAATTCGATCAAAAAGCGTTAAAACTTATATTGGAATTAGATCAATGAACTGACTGAAGATGAACCATCTTAACGCTCAGGAACCCTTCCATGTTTCCCAGCCTGTTTATCTCTCACGGCTCGCCCATGCTGGCGCTGGAGCCCGGTGCCAGCGGCCCGGCCCTGGCGCGTCTGGCTGCCGAACTGCCACGCCCGAAAGCCATTGTCATCGTTTCCGCCCATTGGGAGAGCCATGAGCTGCTGGTCAGCAGCCATCCGCAACCGGAAACCTGGCATGATTTCGGCGGATTCCCCCGTGCGCTGTTTGAAGTGCAGTACCCGGCACCGGGCAATCCGCAACTGGCCCGCGAGGTCGCCGACTTGCTGACCGCCAACAACCTGCCTGCACGCCTCGACCCGCAACGCCCCTTCGACCATGGCGTATGGGTGCCACTGTCGCTGATGTATCCGCAGGCCGACATCCCGGTGGTTCAGGTGTCCCTGCCCAGCCGTGGCGGCCCGACGTTGCAGACCCGCGTTGGCCAGGCGCTGGCCAGCTTGCGCGAACAGGGCATTCTGCTGATCGGCTCCGGCAGCATCACCCATAACCTGCGGGAACTGGACTGGCACGCCGGCCCGGAAAGCGTCGAGCCGTGGGCCCGGGATTTCCGCGACTGGATAATCGACAAACTGGCGGCCAATGATGAAGCCGCCTTGCACGATTATCGCCAGCAAGCGCCGAACGCCGTTCGTAGCCATCCAAGTGACGAACACCTGCTTCCGCTGTACTTCGCCCGCGGCGCCGGCGGCGAGTTCAGCATTGCGCACCAAGGATTCACCATGGGGGCGCTGGGCATGGACATCTACCGCTTCGGCTGACGTTCCCATCTCAAATCGCAGACATAAAAAATCCCCGAACCAGTCGGGGATTTTTTATGTTCGATCAATCAGCCCGGGGGCGGATCAATCTTCGCGGTAGCGACGCAGTTTCAGCTGCTTGCCGGCAACGCGAGTGTCCTTCAGTTTGGTCAGGAGTTTGTCCAGACCATCTTCCGGCAGCTCGACGAGGCTGAAGCTGTCACGCACCTGGATGCGACCGATGGCTTCACGTGCCAGGCCACCTTCGTTGAGGATGGCGCCCAGCAGGTTTTTCGCCGCAATACCGTCACGCGCGCCCAGCGCGGTACGGCAACGGGCACGGCCTTCGCCCAGCGGCATCGGCGCACGACGCTCGCGATCACCACGGTCCGGACGATCACCGGAACGCTCAGGACGGTCGCCACGTGGAGCGCTGTTCGGCACCAGTGGACGTTCCTTCTCGATCGCTGCCAGGTTCAGCGCCTGACCATTGGTGGCCTTGCGCAGCAGAGCGGCAGCCAGAGCACGCGGGGTGCAACCGATATCGGCGGTCAGGCGATCCAGCAGATCACCGTGAGTCGATTCGGCGTCAGCCACCAGCGGCGACAGGCTGTTGGTCAGTTTCTTGATGCGGGCATCGAGAACGGCCTGGGCGTCCGGCAGACGCACTTCGGCAACTTTCTGACCGGTCACACGCTCGATCACCTGCAGCATGCGGCGCTCACGTGGAGTCACCAGCAGCAGCGCGCGGCCTTCGCGACCGGCACGGCCGGTACGGCCGATACGGTGCACGTAGGATTCCGGATCGTACGGCATGTCCACGTTGAATACGTGGGTGATGCGCGGTACGTCCAGACCACGGGCGGCAACGTCGGTCGCCACAACGATGTCCAGACGGCCATCTTTCAGCGAGTCGATCACGCGCTCACGCTGGTTCTGGGCGATGTCGCCATTCAACGCTGCGGCTTTGTAGCCTTTGGCGTCGAGGGCGCTGGCCAGATCCAGGGTCGCTTGCTTGGTGCGCACGAACATGATCAGAGCGTCGAAGTCTTCCACTTCCAGCAAGCTGAGAACGGCAGAAGTCTTCTGGTCAGCGTGAACCAACAGGTGAGCCTGTTCGATCGCGGTAACGGTCTGGGTCTTGCTCTGGATCTTCACGTGCTTTGGATCGCGCAGGTGACGCTCGGCGATGGCACGGATCGATTGCGGCAGGGTCGCCGAGAACAATACGGTCTGACGGGTTTCCGGCATGGCCTTGAAGATGACTTCGAGGTCGTCCATGAAGCCCAGTTTGAGCATTTCGTCTGCTTCGTCGAGAACCAGGTGGTTCACGGTCTGCAGCACTTTTTCGTCGCGACGCAGGTGGTCGCACAGACGGCCCGGAGTGGCGACAACGATCTGTGCGCCATTACGGATTGCTTTCAATTGTGGGCCCATCGGCGCGCCGCCGTAGACAGCCACAACAGTTACGCCCGGCATTTGCTTGGCGTAGGTTTCGAAAGCGGTTGCAACTTGTAGCGCCAACTCACGAGTTGGGGCCAGGATCAGAGCTTGCGGCTCGCGCTTGGACGGATCAATGCGGTGCAGGATAGGCAGGGCAAAGGCAGCGGTTTTACCGGTACCGGTTTGCGCCTGACCAATCATATCGTGACCGGCGAGGATGATCGGGATCGACTGCTGCTGAATGGCCGAAGGCTCTTCATAGCCGGTAGCGACTACTGCAGCGACAATATTGGGATGAAGTTCAAGAGCGGCGAAGCCGCCGATTTCCTGGGTCATGGGTCTGCCTCTAAGTGCATCCGCAAAGACCCATGCTCCAAAGCTGCACATGCCGTGTTGAGACTCAAGAGTCGCCCTGGCAGCTTTGTCGGCGGGGATTTGCGAAAACGAATGAATGAAAAAGAATCGTCAAGGAAGAGCCCGCAGTGCGGACGTGCAGCCGAAGCTGACTTCGGGGAATTGCGCTACCTAAACGCGGCCCGGTTAAAGGCCGGCGCGCACTATACCGGAATTTGCCCAAAAAGGGAGCTTTTTTTATCGGTGAAATGCAGTTGTCACCGCTGTGTAACGGGGTTTTGCGGATAATCGGGCAAAGGTCTATTTTTCAAAGACCCCGGCCCTGCGGGCGATGGCGCTTAAACGATTCACCGACGTGCGGCATCTGGTCGCTGCACCCTTTCTTCCCGTCCGAGGAAACACCCATGAATCAGCCCTGCCCTGGCCGCGTCAGCCGTGCGCGCCACGGTCACGTCCACTTGATTGGTCTGGACCGTGCAGCCAAGCGCAATGCCTTCGACCTCGATCTGCTCAACGACCTGGCCCTGGCCTACGGCGAATTCGAGGCCGACAGCGACGCGCGAGTGGCGGTGGTGTTCGGGCATGGCGAGCATTTCACCGCCGGTCTCGATCTGGTCAACGCCAGTTCCTCACTCTCCGAAGGCTGGCAGGTGCCGACCGGCGGCTGCGACCCCTGGGGCGTCTTCGTCGGACCGCGAGTCAGTAAACCAGTAATCGTCGCCGCGCAGGGCTATTGCCTGACCATCGGCATCGAGCTGATGCTCGCCGCCGACATCAACCTGTGCGCCAGCAACACCCGGTTCGCCCAGATGGAAGTGCAGCGCGGGATCTTTCCGTTCGGCGGTGCAACGTTGCGCTTTCATCAAATCGCCGGCTGGGGCAATGCCATGCGCTGGCTGCTGACCGGCGACGAGTTCGATGCCCATGAGGCATTACGTCTGGGGCTGGTGCAGGAAGTCATGGCCAGTGAAGATTTGCTGCCGCGCGCCATCGAGCTGGCGGAACGGATTGCCCGACAAGCGCCATTGGGTGTGCAGGCGACGTTGATGTCGGCGCGTCAGGCGCGATATGAAGGCGAGACCGCAGCGGCGCAGGGTTTGCCGCCGCTGGTGAAGAAACTGCTGGCAACCGAGGATGCCAAGGAAGGTGTGCGTTCGCTGGTGGAGCGCAGACCTGGCGACTTCAAAGGCTTTTAAGACTCAAGTCGCCGGACGGATGCAGTTGATCAACGACTGCAACGAGTACCCCAGCTTCGGCGCCAGCGCTTCAGCTCGCGCGGTAAGCGCCTGCATGTCCAGCACCTGATCGAGATCCGCCGGCACGATCAGAATCACGTTGCCCTCCTTCACCGGCAGCTCCCAGTAATGCCGGTGATAGAGCCCGCGCAACAACGCCGCCCCGAGAGGTTTGCCGTCATCGGTGGCCCACTGGTTGATCACCAGCCAGCCACCGGGATTCAGACGTTTCTGACAGTCGCCGAGGAAATTCCACGCAAGGTGCGCGGCACCCGGGCCAACGTCAGTGTAGAGGTCGACGAAGATCAGATCCGCCGGTTCGGCCGTCGGCAGCAGTTCGATTGCATCGCCAACGCGAATATACAGCCGTGGATCGTCGTCCAGCCCGAGATACTCGATGGCCAGACGCGGCACATCGGGGCGCAGCTCGATGGCTTCGACATCTTCGAGCGGCAGGAACTTGAGGCAGGCCTGGGTCAACGTTCCCGCACCCAGCCCGAGAAACAACGCGCTCTCCGGTTGTTCATGGCACAGCGCACCGATCAGCATCGCCCGGGTGTAGTCGTACTCCAGCCAGCTCGGGTCGGCAGTAAACACGCAGCTTTGCTCGATGGCATCGCCGAACTCCAGAAAGCGGTAGTCGGCCACTTCCAGCACGCGAATCACGCCGAACTCATCCTGTACCTCGGCGAGCAACAGCTCGACGCGCTCCTCAGTCATTTCGTCTCCAGATCATTACCGCAACGGCACTGTGGCAAAGCGGCGATTGTCGGCGAAGCGGCGGGAGCAGGTCACGCACTAATTGCTGCTAACATGGCCGTCCGTGCGTAGAACCTTAGAGACCGTGATGAGCCAACCCTGGAGCCCTGACAGCTGGCGCGCCCTGCCGATCCAGCAACAACCCCGATACCCCGACGCCGCGCACCTGCGCCAGGTCGAGCAGACGCTGGCCAGCTATCCGCCGCTGGTGTTTGCCGGCGAAGCGCGGGAGCTGCGTCGTCAGTTTGCCGAAGTCACCCAGGGCCGGGCGTTCCTGCTGCAGGGCGGCGACTGCGCGGAAAGCTTCGCCGAGTTCTCCGCCGCGAAGATCCGCGACACCTTCAAAGTGCTGCTGCAAATGGCGATCGTCATGACCTTCGCCGCCGGCTGCCCGGTGGTCAAAGTCGGGCGCATGGCCGGCCAGTTCGCCAAGCCGCGCTCGGCCAACGACGAGACCATCGACGGCGTGACCCTGCCGGCCTACCGGGGCGACATCGTCAACGGCATCGGTTTCGACTCGGCCAGCCGCGTACCGGATCCGGAGCGTCTGCTGCAGTCCTATCACCAGTCCACCGCCACCCTCAACCTGCTGCGCGCCTTCGCCCAGGGCGGTTTTGCCGACCTGCATCAGGTGCACAAGTGGAACCTCGATTTCATCGCCAACTCGGCATTGGCGGAGAAGTACAGCCACCTCGCCGACCGCATCGATGAAACCCTGGCGTTCATGCGCGCCTGCGGCATGGACAGCTCGCCGCAACTGCGCGAGACCAGTTTCTTCACGGCCCACGAAGCGTTGCTGCTGAACTACGAAGAAGCCTTCGTGCGCCGCGACAGCCTGACCAACGATTACTACGATTGCTCGGCGCACATGCTGTGGATCGGCGACCGCACCCGTCAGCTCGACGGCGCCCACGTCGAGTTCCTGCGCGGGGTGAACAACCCGATCGGGGTGAAAGTCGGCCCGAGCATGAACCCCGACGACCTGATCCGCCTGATCGACGTACTCAACCCGGACAACGATCCGGGCCGCCTCAACCTGATCGCGCGGATGGGCGCGAACAAGGTCGGCGATCACCTGCCGGCGCTGATCCGCGCGGTGCAGCGTGAAGGCAAGCAAGTGCTGTGGAGCTCCGACCCGATGCACGGCAACACCATCAAGGCCAGCAGCGGCTACAAGACCCGCGACTTCGCGCAGATCCTTGGCGAGGTGAAACAGTTCTTCCAGGTTCACGAAGCGGAAGGCAGCTACGCCGGCGGCATCCACATCGAGATGACCGGGCAGAACGTCACCGAATGCATCGGTGGCGCGCGGCCGATTACTGAAGATGGTTTGTCGGATCGCTATCACACTCACTGCGACCCACGGATGAACGCCGATCAGTCTTTGGAGCTGGCGTTTTTGATTGCCGAGACGCTGAAACAGGTCAAACGCTAAATCGCGATGACGTTGGCTCGGTCGTTTTCGACTTGAGCCAACGTCACCCGCAAGCGCCCGGCACTTTCGCGCTGGCAATTGAGCTGCACCTGCTCAAGCCCCAACCAGTCCGCCATGCGCCGCAGGTTCAGCGCCAAGGCCAGCATCCCCGCCTCATCCAGTCCCGTTTCTTCCTCGTGCACCGCATGCACTGCCAAGCGCCCCGCCGCCCGCTCGGCGCGTAGATCGACCCGCGCAGCAATCCGTTCGTTCTGCAGGAACGGCAGCACGTAATAGCCGTAAACGCGTTTGTCCTGCGGCGTGTAAATCTCCAGCCGATAGCGGAAATCGAACAGCCGCTCGGTGCGACTGCGCTCCCAGATCAGTGAGTCAAACGGAGACAGCAGCGCACTGGCTTCGACTTTTCGCGGGATTTTCGACTCGGGCAGGCAGTAAGCGATCTGGCGCCAACCGGCGACTTCACAGGTCAGCAGTTGCCCGTCCTCGACCAGTTCGGCCAGACGCGGGCGGGCATCGGAAGGGTTCAGCCGGAAGTAATCGCGCAGGTCTTTTTCCGTGCCCACGCCCAGAGCTTCGGCCGCGTGCCGCAGCAAACCGCGCTGCGCCTCGGCCTCATCGGGCAATGGTTGTTGCAGCACGGAGGTTGGAATCACTCGTTCCGGCAGGTCATACAGCCTTTCGAAGCCCCGCCGCCCGGCCACGGTCACTTCACCAGCCGCAAACAACCATTCCAGCGCGTGTTTTTCCGCGCTCCAGTCCCACCACGGCCCGGCCTTTTCCTCGCGGGTCGACAGGCTGCCGGCACCGAGTGCGCCCTGCTCTTCGACCGACGCCAGCACCCGGCGAATGGTGTCCTGTTGCTCACGGCCGAAACGCGCCAGTTGCTGATAGATATCTTCACCGCGCTTGGCCCGCTGCATGCGCCAGCCCATCAGCGGATACATCGACAGCGGCAGCAGCGACGCTTCATGCCCCCAGTATTCGAACAGCGAACGACGTCGCCCCGAACTCCAGGCAGCCTGATCGAGCAAATCGGAAGAATAGGAACCGAGACGGGAAAACAGCGGCAGGTAGTGCGAGCGCACCACGGCATTGACGGAGTCGATCTGCAACAGACCGAGGCGTTCGATCAGCCGGTTGACGTGCAGGGCTTTGACAGCCGGCGGCTGGCGCCCGTGAAACCCTTGGGCAGCCAGTGCCAGACGTCGAGCCTGTTTAAGGGAAAAGGACAAAGTCGCGGGCATGTGTACCTCCATGTCTGCTCGCAACCTACCTCACTACAAAGTGGTTTGTGTAGCGATGGCCTCATCATTTATGCATCGGATCGTCCCAGAACGGCCGAATCGCTTCATGTTCGACATCGGCACGGCTGACCCCGATGTCCTTCAACGCCTCGTCGCTCAGACTGGCGAGCAACTCGCGTTCACGGTGAAGTTCGTACCAGCGGCTAAACTTGTGCAACAGATCGGAAACGATATGGCCGGAAAATTTTTCTTCGCCTGCATACTCTCTTTGACCTTTCATCGTGTTGCCTCCTTTTTGGGATGGCTCAAGTCTCGCGCCGGGGCTACGATCAATCCAACGAATGTTTCTGATGGCAAGCATCACGGAGATTCATCAATTGTCGGCGTACCCCAGTATCGATACCGATGTCCTGCGCACCTTTGTCGCGATTGCCGATCAGGGCGGTTTTACCCGTGCCGGCGAAATGGTCAACCGCACCCAATCGGCCGTGAGCATGCAGATGAAGCGTCTGGAAGAGGACGTGTTGCAGCGCCAGTTATTCGAGCGCGACGGGCGTCAGGTGCGCCTCACCGCTGAAGGTCAGGTGTTGCTCGGTTATGCGCGGCGCATCCTGAAATTGCACAGCGAAGTGTTCAACACTCTGCGCGAACCGCACATGGTCGGCACGGTACGGATCGGCACGCCGGACGATTATGTGATGCGGTTCCTGCCGGGAATCCTGTCGCGCTTCGCGCAGTTCTATCCGCTGATCCAGATCGAAGTGCATTGCGAGTCGACCAAGCAGTTGCTGCAGCGCACGGATCTGGATCTGTCGATCGTCACCCGCGAGCCGGGCAATGAGATTGGCCAATTGCTGCGCAAGGAGCGTTTTGTCTGGGCCGAGGCACAGAATTTCAGCGCCCACGAGCAGACGCCGTTGCCGCTGGCGATGTTCAACAGTGATTGCTTCTGTCGCCTGTGGGCCTGCAATGCGCTGGACGCCATGGGTCGCGAATACCGGATTGCCTACAACAGCACCAGCCTTTCGGCATTGATGGCAGTGGTGAGCGCGGGTCTGGCGATCACCGCGCAACTGGAAAGCCTGATCACCCCGGACCTGCGGATTCTCGGAGCCGCCGAGGATCTGCCGCTGTTGCCCGAGGCCAGCATCATGCTGATCCGCAACCTCAACAATCCGTCGCCGATCACCGAATGCCTGGCCGAGCACATCGTCGAAGGCTTCAAACTTTAAAGGCGAGCATCACCGCACACAGCACCAGGAAGCCGCAGAACAGCCCGCGCAGGAGTTTTTCCGGCATCGCGTGGGCCACTTTCACACCCCAACTGATGCTGGCCAGACCGCCGATGGCCAGCGGCAGGCCGATCATCCAGTCCACTTCGTGGTGCACCGCGTAGGTCACCAGCGTGACACCAGTGCTCGGCAAGGCCAGCGCCAGCGACAGGCCTTGAGCGACCACCTGAGTGGTGCCGAACAGGCTGGTCAGCACCGGTGTCGCCACCACCGCCCCGCCGACCCCGAACAAGCCGCCCATGGTGCCCGAGGCTGCGCCAAGCACGCCCAGCCACGGCCATGAATAACGCATCTCGGACGTCGCTGCCGGACGCGCGCCGAACATGCGCACCAGGTTGTAGGCCGACAGCGCGACGAGGAACGCGACAAATCCGATGCGCATGGTTTGCGCGTCGATGCCCACAGCCCAGATCGAGCCGATCCACGCAAAACAGAATCCCATCACCGCCAGCGGCAACGCGTGCCGGAGTTCGATGCGGTTGCGCTGGTGATAACGCCACAGCGCCAGCATCACGTTCGGCACCACCATCACCAGCGCTGTGCCTTGGGCGATCTGTTGATCGAGGCCGAACCACACGCCCAGCAGCGGAATGGCAATCAAGCCGCCACCGATGCCGAATATCCCACCCAATGTGCCAAGGGCGGCGCCAAATAACAGGTACAGCAAAAACTCGATCACAGCAGAATTCCTCATACGTCAGGCGACCCATCCTACGCAGTCGGCGCTGGCACGGAAACGCACAGCAACGCACAATGGCTGTGCCAAATCCGCATAGGCACTGAGCCGATTCATGAACCCCAATCAATTGACCGAACAACTCGGGCTGTTTCTTGATGTGCTGGAGAGTGGCAGTTTTTCCGCCGCCTCACGCCGACATCCGCTGACGCCATCGGCCGTCGCCCGGCGCATCGACAGTCTGGAAAGCGCTGTCGGCAGCCAGTTGTTCATCCGCAGCACGCATGCGGTGCGCGCCACGCCGGCCGGCCTGGCGTTTGCAGAACGGGCGCGGCGGATCGTTGCCGAGCTGCAACTGGCACGCGCCGAAGCGGTGTCACTGAGCAGCGCACCGGAAGGCTTGATTCGCGTGGATGCGCCGGCAGCGTTCGGGCGGCGGCACCTGGCGCCGGTGATAGCCGACTTTCTGGTGCTGTATCCGGGCCTGGACGTGCAACTGCATCTGATCGACAGCTTTGTCGACATGGATGGCTCGAACCTGGGCAAGGTCGATCTGGTGTTGCGCGCCGGGCAAATGGCAGATACCCGACTGGTCGCCACACCGCTGGCCAGCATGGTGCGCATCGCCTGCGCCAGTCCCGACTACCTCAAGCGTCGGGGCGTGCCGAGCGAGCCCGCTCAATTGGGCGAACACGACGGCCTCGATTGGGACGGCCTCGCCCCGCCCTTCGCCTGGCGATTCGAACACGACGGGCAAATGCAACTTCACCGTCCGGCACGAATCCGCATGAGCGCCAACAACGCCGAGGCCTTGGTCTGCGGTGCGCTCGCGGGACTCGGGATCGCGCATCTGCCGACCTGGCTGGCCAGCGAATACCTGTTGCGTGGCGAGTTGCTGCCGTTGTTCTGTGAAAACGGCCTGCCGAAACCAGAGAGCACCGGCATCTACGCATTACGTCTGGAACAACAGGCCAGCTCCCGCAGCCGCCTGTTGCTGGAATACCTCAAGACTCGCTTCAGCCCCGTGCCACCGTGGGATCTGGCGCTGCAACGGGAACTGGGCCGGCACTGACCGACTCGCCACCGGGCACAATTGTCTGGCGCATTAAAGATTCGAGCGCTAGATTCATCTGCATCACCGCTCAAGGCACCGACATGACCACCGACCGCAACACCACCGACCACTGCGAAGAACTGCTGCTCGACAATCAGGCCTGCTTCGCCCTGCATTCCACTTCGCTGATGATGACCAAGGTCTACAAGCCTTTGCTGCAAGCGCTCGGCCTGACCTATCCGCAGTATCTGGCGATGATGGTGCTGTGGGAGAAGGATGGTCTGACCGTCGGAGAAATCAGCACACGCCTGCTGACCGACCCGGGTTCGCTGACCCCGCTGCTCAAGCGTCTGGAAGTTGAAGGACTCTTGAGCCGGACCCGCAGCCGCGAGGATGAACGGGTGGTGATCGTTGAACTGACTGCACAGGGACACGCGCTGAAAGACAAGGCTCGAACCGTTCCGCCATGCATCCTGGGCGCCAGTGGCTTCACGCTGGAACGCCTGCAAAACCTGCAATCCGAGTTGCAGGCCTTGCGGGGTCACTTGCAGGACAGCCTGACCTAAGCCTCCCCTTTTTCCCTGCAGGAGCAGCCTCGAACCTGCAGGGAAATCGCATTCTTCGCCGCTTTACCCTCTTCCGAAAATTTTTTCCTCTCGCTCTTCTATCAAAAAAACCCTTCATATCAAAAGCTTGAGATCTCATCCCGAGCTGATCCACGTCTCGCTTCCGTGCTTTCGCAAAAATTTATCTTGCGCACTAAATATTAGCGAAGTACATTTACTTCGCACCTAGTTAGCGCGCAAACAATTAGCGCAACAAACCACACATTCGACGAGGCTCACACCATGCAAACTCTCTACACCGCAATCGCAACCTCCACCGGCGGCCGTGACGGTCGTGCGATCTCCAGCGACAACATCCTCGACGTCAAACTGGCCACTCCGAAAGAGCTTGGCGGTGCCGGCGGCGCGGCCACCAACCCTGAGCAACTGTTCGCTGCCGGCTACTCGGCCTGCTTCATCGGCGCCCTGAAATTCGTCGCCAGCCAGACCAAACGCAAAATCCCGGACGACGCGTCGATCACCGCTCACGTCGGCATCGGTCAGATTCCTGGTGGTTTCGGTCTGGACATCGACCTGCACATCGCCCTGCCGGGCCTGGAACAAGCTGACGCACAAAGCCTGGTCGACGCGGCCCACCAGGTCTGCCCGTACTCCAATGCCACCCGCGGCAATGTCGATGTACGCCTGCACGTGACCGTGTAACTGCCCGGCAGCAAAAATCGCAGGCACAAAAAAGCCCGACTCAATGGTCGGGCTTTTTCTTTCCGTAAAAAGCAGTGCTTATTTCGCACGGCCTTTGTAGGAACCGCCTTCGCGGGTATCGATCTCGATCATGTCGCCGATTTCGATGAAGTCAGCAACCGACAGCTCGGTACCGTTCTTCAGTTTGGCAGGCTTCATCACCTTGCCGGAAGTGTCACCGCGAGCGGAACCTTCGGTGTAGTCAACCTGACGCACGATGGTGGTCGGCAGCTCTACGGAAACCAGACGCTCTTCGAAGAACACGGCTTCGCAAACGTCGGTCATGCCTTCTTCAACGAAAGGCAGAACGCTTTCGATGTCTTCGGCGTTCAGTTCGTACATGGTGTAGTCAGTGGTGTCCATGAACGTGTAGGTGTCGCCGCTGATGAAGGACAGGGTCGCTTCTTTGCGGTCGAGGATCACGTCGTCCAGCTTGTCGTCCGCACCGTAAACGGTTTCGGTCTTGTAACCGGTCAGCAGGTTCTTCAGCTTGGTCTTCATGATCGCGCTGTTACGGCCCGATTTGGTGAATTCAGCTTTCTGAACCAGCCAAGGATCGTTGTCGATACGGATCACGGTACCGGGTTTGAGTTCTTTACCAGTTTTCATTGCGAATATCCGAATTTGGATGGGATTTACAAAAATCTAGGCCGCGTATCATATCCAATTTCGGTAAAACTGTACCAGCGCCGTCGCAAGATCGGCCTGCAAGGCCTGTTCCAGACACCATGCTTCGGCATTTTCCTGCAGTTCTGGCCAGTATTTACGGGCCTCAAGCCAGTGCTGGCCGATAGGCTGCCCGGCACTCCAGGCCCGCCAAAGACCGTTCATCGCCTCGGCGGCAGCAGGCGAAAGGCGTTTTCCGTAGAGCGCGAGGAAGGCGTCGAGCTTGTCCAGATGGATATCTTCGTCCTGCTGATAGATGTGCCACAGCATCGGCCGACCAGCCCACTGCGCACGGACAAACGAGTCCTCGCCGCGCACCGCGTTGAAATCGCAGCACCAGAGCAATTGATCGTATTGATCCTGGCGGACGAACGGCAGCACCTGCACGGTCAGCGCCTGGCGCACATTGAAGTCGCCGACCGACAGCGACTCGACTCCGAGCCAGCGCGCGACATCACCGAGAATCCGCCCTTCCGGCACCAGCAGATGAGTCGGTGTCGAATCAGCGGCGAGCACATCCAGCCAACTGGCGAGCCCGGCATTCTCGTAGGCAAACAGCGAAATCAGTTGCGCACCGGGCGCAGGAACGACCCCCAGGGCTTGCAGGAATTGTCGCTGCGACTCGGGATCCTGCTGAAACCGCCGACGCCGTTCCAGCAATCCGCTTTCACGCAACAATCCGCCAGTGCCAGCCTGGAACCCCGGGAAGAAAAAGATCTTCTGCACGGACTTGTACTTCACCGAAGGCAGACCGTGGCAGCCAACCACCCAGTCTTCAGCGCTGAGATAGTCGAGGTTCATCCACAATGGCGGTTTTTCCCGCTCGGCCATGGCGTCCATGTAGGTGCTAGGCAACTGGCAGGCAAACGCAGCGATCACCACGTCGGCGGCGTCCGTTTCAGGCCATTCTGCTGGCCAGTGCCGGACTTCAACGCCCTGCTGCCATTGCGCATCGAGATGGATATCGAGTTCCGGGCAAATACGCTCGAACGCACGCAGATCATCGACCCACAGCCGCACCGCCAGCGCATGCTCGGCCGCCAGTTGCCGGGCCAGACGCCAGGTCACGCCGATGTCGCCATAGTTGTCGACCACGGTGCAAAAGATGTCCCAGCGGGTTTTCGGTTGCGGCATTCAAGACTCCCGTTGGCAAAAGCGCCGATTGTCCGCATAAATGTCCGCGTGCAGAAGAGCCGACGACAATTAATCTTCGTGCGACAATCGCCACTTGCCCGCAATCATCCGCCAGGAGGCAGCCATGCCCTACCGCCCCAACACGCGTCGTCCCTTGCCTGTCCAGCTTAGCGTGCTGCAATTGACCGGCAGCATTGCCCTGGGTCTGTGGCTGGGTTTCCTGGCCATTGTGCTGACATGCTGGCTCGCTTCGATGCTGTTCAGCCGTCAATTGCAACCGGTGGCGGACGCCGTGCAACAACTGAGCAAGCCTGCGGCAGTCGCCCAGCCGCAGCCAGAGCCCGAGCCGCAAAACCGCCTGTTCGAGCAGTACGAAGAAAACCTGCGCAAGAACGAACAGCAGAATCGCCTGGATCAGGCCCGCAGCAGCACGCGCAACCAGTCGAACCCGAAATGCCAGTTCTGGCTCCAGCAGGATCAGACCGCTCCGAGCGAAAAGAGCCGCGCCAACGTCCTGCAATTCTGCGATTGATCATGAACAAGCACGCCGTCCATCAACTGATTCTCGACAAACTGCGCGTCGACCTCGATATCGCCGAACGCGCGGCACAAACCGCTTACCAAACCGCGACTCACGAAGAGAACATCGCCGAAAACAAGTACGACACCCTGGGGCTCGAGGCGTCGTACCTGGCGGCCGGGCAAGCGAAACGGGTCGAGGAGATCCGCCAGTCACTGGCGGTCTGCCAGAACCTGACACTGCGGGCCTATGACGATCAACGCGGAATTGAGATCGGCGCCCTGCTCGGCCTGGAAGACGAAAAGGGTCGCGAGCAATGGCTGTTTCTGGCGCCGGATGCGGCGGGTCTGAAAGTCGACGTGGTCGGTCAGCCGATTACCATCATCACCCCGCGCTCGCCGCTGGGCAAAAGCCTGCTGGGCAAGTTCGAGGGTGACGAGGTGGAGATTCTGGTGGCGGGCACCCGGCAACAGTTCGCTGTCACCGAGGTGCTGTAGACAGGGGCTTAGTGAACCGGCAGTTCGACGCCTTCGAACAGCTCTTCCAGTTCCTGCTTGTTGTGGCACTGGATGGCCTTGGCCATGACTTCGCGGGTCAGGTGCGGTGCGAACTTCTCGATGAAGTCGCACATGAAGCCACGCAGGAATGTGCCGCGACGGAAACCGATCTTGGTCACGCTGGATTCGAACAGTTCGCTGGCATCGAGCACCACCAGGTCGTTGTCGAGTTTGGTATCGACCGCCATTTTCGCCACGATGCCGACACCCAGACCCAGGCGAACGTAGGTTTTGATCACGTCGGCGTCGGCAGCGGTGAACACCACTTTCGGCGTCAGGCCGCGATGGCTGAAGGCTTCGTCGAGTTTCGAACGGCCGGTGAAACCGAACACGTAAGTCACGATCGGGTATTCGGCCAGTGCTTCGAGAGTCAGCTTCGGCAACTTGGTCAGCGGGTGGCCCTGAGGCACGACCACGCAGCGGTTCCAGCGGTAGCACGGCATCATCACCAGATCGCCGAACAGCTCCAGCGCTTCGGTGGCAATGGCGAAATCGACGGTGCCGTCAGCGGCCATTTCGGCGATCTGCATCGGCGAACCCTGGTGCATGTGCAGCGCCACGTCCGGGTATTGCTTGATGAAATTGCTGATCACCGGTGGCAGTGCATAACGTGCCTGGGTGTGCGTGGTGGCGATCGACAGGGTGCCTTTCTTCTCGTTGGAGAATTCCTGGGCGATCTGCTTGATGCTTTCAACCTTGCGCAGAATCTCACCGGCGGTGGTGATGATGCGCTCGCCGGCCGGGGTGACGCGGGTCAGGTGCTTGCCACTGCGGGCGAACACTTCGACGCCCAGTTCGTCTTCCAGCAGACGGATTTGCTTACTGATGCCCGGTTGCGAGGTGTAGAGACTTTGGGCTGTAGCGGAAACGTTGAGGTCGTGGTGCGCCACTTCCCAGATGTAGCGCAATTGTTGAAGCTTCATATGAATCCCTCAAAGCAGGTAGACGCCACGGGCATCAGCGACGGTATATAACTATATTAATGGTTTGAAGAATAAATCTAGAACTTTTTTATCAAAACGCCATTATTACCGTCTCAGCGATCCTCCCGGCGCCGACGCTCCACCAGCGGCACCATGTAAACCGGCACCTTGGACAATTGCAGCAATCGCGTCGCCGTGCGCCCCAACGGTGTTTCCGCCCCGACCCCGTGGCTGTGACTTCCTACGATCAGCAAATCGACGGAGAGTTTCTGGACCTGGTCGAGAATCACCTGCGACGGATCCCCCTGCAGCACCCGCACCGCACGGATCCGCAGCAGATCCTGCTCGCCCTCGTCCCCCAGCTCTTCGCGAAAACTGTCGAGCACCCGTTGCTCGATATTGGCGATGACGGTTTTCAGACCCTGACTGTGAAATTCGTTCAACGCCTGTTCGTCGAGATAGCTCTGCAACACCGACTCGGCAAACAACCCCATGGGCTCCACCGCGTGCACCACATACAAGTCGGCATTGAATGTTCGCGCCATCGCCAGGGCATGCTGCATCACTAACGGTGCGTACAGACCGAGGTCAGTGGCATACAGCATCGAACGAATCATATGACCTCCTCGCAAGCCAACATGGCGGAGATTTGATTCAGCTTAGCAGTGCCTTGGCGAGTACGACGTGCGACGCAACGTCTTGAACCACGAGGGCTTTAGACCGCCGGTTCGTTGCTGATGCCGTGGGGGACATGGCCGGTGGCAACCACCTCCCGGGCCAGCTCGCAGTGACCGGCCTGATCGTCGAAAAACACGTCCGCAGCGAACGCTTCGAGGAATGCCGACTTGGTCAGGCCGCCCAAAAACAGCGACTCGTCCAGACGGATGTCCCACTCGCGCAAGGTACGGATCACCCGTTCGTGAGCCGGCGCCGAACGCGCGGTGACCAGTGCCGTGCGGATCGGGCAGTTATCGTCCGGGAACTCACGCTGCAACAGATTGAGCGCTGCGAGAAAGCCCTTGAACGGCCCGCCGCGCAACGGCTCGCGAGCGGATTCACGCTCCTTGGCCTGAAAGGCTTCGAGGCCTCCGGACTGATAGACCCGCTCCGACTCGTCGGAAAACAGCACCGCGTCACCGTCGAAGGCGATGCGCAATTCATCGCTGGCCGCACGACTGGCGCCACCGGAAAGAATGGTGGCCGCCGCAAAGCCGTTGTCCAGCGCCGAGCGCACGTCTTCAGCGTGAGTGGAAAGAAACAGGTCGCAACCGAACGCCTTGAGATAAGGATAAGGACTGCGCCCGCCGACAAACGCTGCGCGGGAAATCGCCAGGCCGTAATGATCGATCGAGTTGAACACCCGCAGGCCGGTGTCAGCACTGTTGCGCGACACCAGAATCACCTCGACCCGGGCACGGCCAAGGCGACTGTTGAGGTTGAGCAGTTTTTCCACCAGCGGAAAGGCATCGCCCGGCGCGAGGATTTCGTCTTCGTGCTCGATCTGATATTGCCGATAGGCTTCGACGCCGCTCGACAGGTAGACCTTGTGACTCTCGCTCAGATCGAACAAGGCACGGGACGAAATCGCCAGCACCAGTTTGTCATCGATGTTCTTGGCCATGCCTTCCCCCAGATCCCCTCAAAGAATCGACTCAGGTGTTACGCCGGTCGATGAAACGCAAATTGCGATACAGCGCCTCGATTCGCGGCAGCTCGCAACCTGCCGCTTTTGCCGCCGCCAAAGGTCGAGCGTAGATGGCGTCCAGCTCCAGCGGTCGCTTGTGCAGAAAATCGTGGTACATGCTCGGCCAGTAGTCGGGCATTTTCTCGGTCATCATGAACAGGTACTCGGCGTAACCGGGCGGCATGTCATGGCCACAGGCCTTGGCGCCCTGCACCACTTCGGCCATCAGCGCCTGGATCTGCGCGCGGCTGTCGGCATCGGCCATCAGCGGCGTGGTGCTCGCCCCGAGCAACACCGAAAGTCCATTGTAGGGAATGTTCCAGACCAGTTTCTGCCAGCGGGCCTGGTGCAGGTTCGGCATGGCCTGGGAGTCGATGCCGGCGGCACGGAACAGACCAGCGCCCTCCTCGACGACCGCCATGCGCGCCGCATCATCGGCTGCCGGACCGCTGTGATAACCGACGTTCACCGCCCCCAGCGCCTGATGGGTGATGTGGCCCGGACCTTCCCGGTGAACGCAGATCAGGCACAAGCCACCGAGCAAGTGCAGGGAATCGGGCAACAGCGCCCGCAGGCTGTCTTCGACGTCGAGGCCGTTTTGCAGCACCAGCACTTTCGCGTCGGGTTTCGCCGCTTGAATGATCGACGGCGCCAGGCCAGCGTTGCTGGTGGTCTTGGCGCCGACCAGCAACCAGTCACAGGGCGGCATGTCTTCAGCCGATGAGTAAGCCTGCACCGGGTTCAGCATCAACGCGCCGTGAACCGCACTGTCGACCTGCAAGCCACGTTCGGCGACGGCGGAAAACTCGCTGCGCAGTAAAAAGTGCACATCGAATCCGGCCCGGGCCAGCATCAAGCCGTAGAAACCTCCGATTGCGCCGGTGCCGATAATCCCTACCACCGGCTTCTTGACGACTGCCCCCATCACGGCAACTCCTCTGCAATTCGACCCAGCGCCTGCGCCACGGCTGCGTTGAGCTCAGCGGCATTCAGGCGCGTGTGTACTGCCCCAAAGAACTCGCCGTCGCGCACCACGAACAGCGCCGGCAAATGAAAGACCTGATAACGCTCGACCAGACCACCATTGTCGCCGGCGTCGATCCAGCACAGGCGATCGACTGCCAGATCCAGCCCCGGCAACACCTCGCGGGCATAACGGCAACTGGCGCAGCCGACACTGGTGAAGATCACCAGCGAAACGCCGCTCATCGCCAGCAGCCGTTGGTCGGCGTCGAAATCGGTCAGTTCGGATTCGAACACTATACTGGGGGAAACAATGTCAGATGGCCGACACAGGGAGTCTGTGCTCATGGGACGGTTTATTCCTCATCCGGATGATGTGCCCGTCGAATTAACGTTGCTCAAACCTGAGTGTATTTCGCGGCAACAGCTGCACACTATCAGCCTCGGCGGCATCGCTTGCAATTACCACCGCGCCTGGCGCCATGGCACCGCGCTGCAGGTGCGCATGCCGACGCTCAATGCCGACATCTGTTATCCGGGCTACGTGGCCTGGTGCCTGCGACGCAAAAAAGGCTATCTGGTGGGCATCGCCTTCACCGACGAGCAGACCCTGTTCAGCGCCAGAATGGGTGAGCAGGTGTGTCAGATCGAACGCTATTGCCGACTCAACGACGCCCACGACGACCTCCAGGATATTCAGGCCCTGGCCCTGCAATGGGTCGAACAACACGCCGACGAGTTCTCCCACGACACCGTTCGCAAGGCTTTTGCGCAGCCAGTACTGGACTGAACAGTGACTTGCCCATTGTCGACAGGCGCCTGACGCGCTAAGGTTCGGCTCCCCGACGCGCTTAAATCTGCTGTGCTCCGCCGCGCGGGGATCGCTGGCGGCCGGCACCCGTGACCTGACGAGTAACCGATGGCTGATTTACCGATCAACGACCTGAACGTCGCTTCCAACGAGACCCTGATCACTCCCGATCAGCTCAAGCGTGATATCCCTCTGAGCGACGCTGCCCTGCGCACCGTCACCAAGGGTCGCGAAGTCATCCGCAATATTCTCGATGGCACCGACCACCGTCTGTTCGTGGTCATCGGGCCTTGCTCGATCCACGACATCAAGGCTGCCCACGAATATGCCGACCGCCTGAAGGTGCTGGCGGCGGAAGTGTCGGACACCTTGTATCTGGTCATGCGCGTGTACTTCGAAAAACCGCGGACCACCGTCGGCTGGAAAGGCCTGATCAACGACCCGTACCTGGATGACTCGTTCAAGATCCAGGACGGTCTGCACATCGGTCGCCAGTTGCTGCTGGACCTGGCCGAGAAAGGCCTGCCGACCGCGACCGAAGCCCTCGACCCGATCTCCCCGCAGTACCTGCAGGATCTGATCAGCTGGTCGGCCATCGGCGCCCGCACCACCGAATCCCAGACCCACCGCGAAATGGCTTCCGGCCTGTCCTCGGCGGTCGGTTTCAAGAACGGCACCGACGGCGGCCTGACCGTGGCGATCAACGCCTTGCAGTCGGTTTCCAGCCCGCACCGTTTCCTGGGCATCAACCAGGAAGGTGGCGTGTCGATCGTCACTACCAAGGGCAACGCCTACGGTCACGTGGTACTGCGCGGTGGCAACGGCAAGCCGAACTATGATTCGGTCAGCGTCGCCCTGTGCGAACAGGCGCTGAACAAGGCGAAGATCAAGCCGAACATCATGGTCGATTGCAGCCACGCCAACTCCAACAAGGATCCGGCCCTGCAACCGCTGGTGATGGAGAACGTTGCCAACCAGATCCTCGAAGGCAACCAGTCGATCATCGGCCTGATGGTCGAGAGTCACCTGAACTGGGGCTGCCAGGCGATTCCGAAAGACCTCGCCGATCTGCAATACGGCGTTTCGATCACCGATGCCTGCATCGACTGGTCGGCCACCGAAAACACCTTGCGCAGCATGCACGCCAAGCTCAAGGATGTACTGCCGAAACGTCAGCGCGGCTGACAGCCGTTTCGCAGGCATAAAAAAAACGCCGGGCATTGCCCGGCGTTTTTGTGTCTGCGGTGTGGGGTCAGTCAGATCTTGGCGGTGCGCCGCTGATGACGCTCCATGTAGCGCTCCACGTAGGAGCACGACGGGATGACCGTATAGCCCATTTCATCGGCGTACTGCAGTGCCCGCTCGGTCAGGGCTGCCGCGATGCCTCGGCCACGCAATGCGTTGGGCACGAAGGTGCGGTAGATATCCAGGGTCTGTTTCCCCAGATCCATATAGGTCAGGTAGGCACGATGACCGTCCACATTGGTCTCGAACTGATGACCAGCCTGGTCATGGTGGATGGACAACGCCTCGCTCATCACTACTCCTCGCGGGTCTCGAATGCTGACCCCTACCTTACCGATGTTTTCCCGGCGAAGGAACATCTACGCCACCCCGTGCCTGATGGACACCGAGAAGAACTGCACCGATCTCGCGCAACCCGAGCACGTATCAAATAGTAGGCACCAATGACGAAAATGCTCAAGGCGCACTCGTCATCAGGCTGATTGACGGGGCAGTTCCGGTGGACTCAGGACCGGTTCGGGAGAACCTTGTCCCGCACCGAAAGGCTGAACATCGCCGGATGTTGAGACTTAAGACGTGCCCGGTTTTTTAAAGTCACCTGAACATGGACAAAGATATGCGAGCTGTCACGCAAAATCGGAACAAAAGTGTAGACGAACCCATATAGGCAGACTCTACCCAAGATCGGCAAAACAGCACCCGACAACGGGAACTTTTTCTCAATAACTCGCTCACGACGGGCCTTACAGCTGAATATTTTTTATACAGCCCGGTTAAAAGTTGCTCGAAAAAGAATCAACGCCTACAATTTTTTTTGCTTCTTGCCTTACGTCAGTTTACTTACTACAAGTAATGGGTAGTATGTACGCCGGCTATTTCCTCAATCGGAGGAGACAGCCACTTAATTGAAAGTCCTTGAAGGGGAACACGATGAACAACGTTCTGAAATTCTCTGCTCTGGCTCTGGCCGCAGTTCTGGCTACCGGTTGCAGCAGCGCATCGAAAGAAACCGAAGCACGTCTGACCGCTACTGAAGACGCAGCTGCTCGCTCCCAGGCTCGTGCAGACGAAGCTTACCGTAAAGCTGATGAAGCTCTGGCTGCTGCTCAAAAAGCACAACAGACTGCTGACGAAGCTAACGAGCGTGCTCTGCGCATGCTGGAAAAAGCTAGCCGCAAGTAATAGTCCTTCGGGATTGTTATCAAGCCGACCCGTTTTTCGGGTCGGCTTTTTTTTGCCTGAAATTTTCTTCATGCAATAAAAAACCCGCCGGTGCTCACGCATCGGCGGGTTCTGTTTTCCGGCTTACTGTTGCAGGTCGATCGGTGCGCTGGAAACGATCGGCGCCGAGGTGTTCGGTGTGCCGATTTCAGTTGGCAGGCCATCTTCCGCCGCCACCACATCACGCACCACATCCCAGTTCATGCGCAGGTTGTTGGTGATGTCTTCACGCTTGAGCATCGCGTTGATCACGGCGGTGTGCTTGTCGACCACCGACGGGTTGCCCTTGTCGTCGATCGGCGTGTGTGCTTCCAGGTAGATCTTGCCGCCACTGCGACCGAACTTGTACGCGTCGTTGAGGATTCGTACCGAAGTCCCCACCGGCACCATGCTGGCCATTTCCAGCACGTTGTTGTTGAACATGCGGAAGCAGCCGTGGCTGGTGCGCATGCCGATACCGAATTTCTTGTTCGAACCGTGGATCAGGTAACCCGGCGTGCCCAGAGTGAACTTGAACGGCCCCAGCGGGTTGTCCGGGCCGGCCGGCACTACGTTCGGCAGCGGATCGCCATCGGCGGCGTGTTCGGCCTTGATCGAGGCTGGCGGTGTCCAGGTCGGATTCGGCGTCTTGGCGGTGATCGTGGTGTGGGCGATTGGCGAGCCCCAGCCTTCGCGACCGATACCCAGCGGGAAGGTGTACACCACGTTCCGGCCTTTCGGGTAGTAGTAGAGGCGGTACTCGGCAAGGTTGATCACGATGCCTTCACGCGGACCCGGCGGCAGGATGAAACGGGTCGGCAGGACCACTTCGGTGCCGGCGCCCGGCAGCCAGGCATCGACGCCCGGGTTGGCCGCGACCATTTCCGAATAACCCAGATCGTAGGTGGTGCCCAGATCGGCAAAGGTGTCTTCGTATTTGGCCTTGATCACCTGCACCTGGCCGATGATGTCTTCACCAGGTGGTGGCAGGGGAAACTCCAGGGCGGCAACGGGGCCGGCCACACACAGGGCGGCAAGAGACAGGCAGCGGGTGACGGCAGGGAAACGCGGCAACATCCGGAGAATCCTTCGCAAGATCGACAAGGGTATAAGAACGCGATTGTACACCGCGCCCAGGGAATTCGGGGAGATGCGCCGATGGGCTGGCAGCAGTCTTCATAATTGAAGCTGCCGCCAGCCCGGGGCGCGTTCTGCAGATGCGTGTGCTTATAGCTCGAAACGCAGCTCGGGCCAGATCGGCGAGGTTCCACGCTTCTGCGATTCGAGAATCGCCCGGCACAGCGAGCACAGACGCTGATCCTGGAACACCCGACGATCCACGCTGGACCAGCGCGGTTGCGCCGGCAGCAGACTGCCGCAAAGGGTCCGGTCAGCCGAGCCACCGAGCTCCAGTTGACGGGTCACCAGATGCACCCGCACTTCCTGGCAGGCGAACAGATCCAGCTGTTCGTCAGGCTCGATCAGTTGGTAGGCAAACAGGGACCAGGCAGAACGCGACATCGGGGGCTCCATTTAGGGGGGCGCCACATTAGCCGAAAGCCTGCCGCTAGAAAAGCCTCATAACAGCGGTTTTAGCGTCGGCCAGACATTTTCCAACAACTTGCCCTGAGCCCCGGCAGCCGGGTGCAGACCATCGGCCTGCATCAAGTCCGGGTGCCCGCCCACGCCCTCGAGGAAAAACGGCACCAGCGGGATCTTTTTCTCCTCGGCCAGCTTGCCGTAGACCTCGGCAAAGGCATCGGTGTAGCGCTTGCCGTAATTGGGCGGCAGTTGCATGCCGAGCAGCAGCACCCTGGCACCGCTTTGACGGGAGCTGTCGATCATCGAAGCAAGATTTTGTTGCAATTGCGTCGGCGGCATTCCGCGCAGGCCGTCGTTGCCGCCCAACTCGAGGATCACCAGCTCCGGCTTGTGCTCTGCAAGCAGCGCGGGCAGCCGCGCCTGGCCTCCGGCACTGGTGTCGCCGCTGATGGAGGCATTGACCACTTTATCGTCAAAACCTTCGGACTTGAGCCGCTGCTCGAGCAACGACACCCACCCCAACCGGGTATCCAGTCCGAAACCGGCGCTGATACTATCGCCAACGATCAGGACTGTACCCGCCGCTGCGTTCTGGGCCATGCACATCAAGGCCAGGCCAGCACTCAAAAACCACACACGCATCGGATTCTCCATGGGCGCAAGCATTCTCACCGCGAAGAACCTTAGCAAAGTGGTTCCCAGCGCGGAAGGTGAACTGACCATCCTGCACGAACTCAGCCTGGAACTGAACAAGGGCGACAGCCTGGCCATCGTTGGCGCATCCGGCTCCGGCAAATCCACCCTGCTCGGCCTGCTCGCCGGCCTCGATCTGCCGAGCAGCGGCGAAGTCGTTCTCGCCGGCCAGTCCCTGAGCAATCTCGACGAAGACCAGCGCGCGCGCATCCGTGCCGAACATGTGGGTTTCGTGTTTCAGTCGTTCCAGCTGCTCGACAGTCTCAACGCCCTGGAAAACGTGATGCTGCCGCTGGAACTCGACGGCCGCAAAGACGCCCGCGGGCGCGCCACGGAATTGCTGCAACGGGTTGGCCTCGGCCAGCGCCTGACGCACTCACCGCGCCAGCTCTCCGGTGGTGAGCAACAGCGGGTGGCGATTGCCCGTGCCTTTGCCGCCGAGCCGGATGTGCTGTTCGCCGACGAACCCACCGGCAACCTCGACAGCCACACCGGCGAGCGCATCAGCGACCTGCTATTCGAACTGAACAAGGAACGCGGCACCACCCTGGTGCTGGTGACCCACGACGAACGCCTGGCCCATCGCTGCCGGCGCCTGATCCGACTTGAAGCCGGCCTGCTGGTCGCCCCCCTGGAGCCTTGATGGCACGTCTGCCGCTGTTGCGCCTGTTCAGCCTTGCCCTGCGCCAGCTCCTGCGCGATGCCCGCGCCGGGGAGCTGCGGGTGCTGTTCTTCGCCTTACTGGTGGCGGTTGCCGCCAGTACCGCCATCGGCTACTTCGGTGCCCGCCTGAATGGCGCGATGACGTTGCGCGCCACGGAATTTCTCGGCGCGGACCTGGTGCTCGAAGGCAGCTCCCCCGCACGACCGGAACAAATCAGGAGCGGTACCGAGCTGCGCCTCGACCATGCGCAGATCGTTGAATTCTCCAGCGTCATCGCCACCGACAACGGCATTCAGTTGTCGAGCATCAAGGCCGTCGACCATGCCTATCCGCTGCGTGGCGAACTGAAAAGCGCCCCGGCACCGTTTGCTGCCGAAACGTCAGGCGGCGAACCGCAACCGGGAGAAGCCTGGGTCGAGTCGCGCCTGCTCACGGCGCTGGACCTGAAGATCGGCGACAGCATCGACGTCGGCATGAAGACGTTGAAGCTTACCAGGGTGCTGACTTACGAACCGGATCGCGCCGGCAACTTCTACAGCCTGACGCCACGGGTGCTGATCAACCTCGACGACCTCGCCGCGACCGGCGTGGTACAGCCCGGCAGCCGGGTGAGCTATCGCGAACTTTGGCGCGGCGAACCGAACGCGCTGGAAACCTATCGCCAACTGATCAAGCCGGGCCTTGCCGCCAACCAGCGGATTCAGGATGCCCGCGACGGCAACCGGCAAATTGGCGGCGCACTGGGCAAGGCCGAGCGCTATCTGAACATGGCCAGTCTGGTCGCCGTGCTGTTGGCCGGCGTGGCCGTGGCGCTGTCGGCGAATCGCTTCGCCAGCCGCCGTTTCGATGCCAGCGCCCTGCTCCGCTGCCTGGGATTGTCACGCCGGGAAACCATGGTGTTGTTCAGCCTGCAACTGGCGGTACTCGGCTTGTTCGCCAGCCTCAGCGGCGCCCTGCTTGGCTGGCTTGCTCAATTGGGTTTGTTTGCGCTGCTGCACGATCTGCTACCGACCGATGTACCGCCGGGTGGTTTGCTGCCGGCGCTGGCGGGGATCGGCACCGGGCTGGTGGCGCTGGCCGGTTTTGCCTTGCCACCGCTCGCCGCCCTCGGCCGTGTGCCGCCATTGCGAGTGCTGCGCCGCGACATGCTGCCGATTCCGTCGAGCACCTGGATGGTCTACGGCGCGGCACTCGGCGCGCTCGGACTGATCATGTGGCGCCTGAGCCTGGATCTGCTGCTGACGTTTGCCTTGCTCGGCGGTGGCGTGGTCGCTGCGCTGGTGCTGGGTGGATTGCTGTTGCTGCTGCTCAACAGTCTGCGTCGCCTGCTGGCTCGCGCCTCCCTGCCTTGGCGTCTCGGTCTGGGCCAGTTGCTGCGTCACCCGCTGGCGGCTGCCGGACAGTCCCTGGCATTCGGTCTGATCCTGTTGTCCATGGCATTGATTGCACTGTTGCGCGGTGAATTGCTCGACACCTGGCAAAACCAGCTACCGAAAAATGCTCCCAACTATTTCGCCCTGAACATCTTGCCGGCGGACAAACAGGCCTTCACCGATCACCTGATGAATGTCTCGGCCCAGGCTGCGCCGTTGTACCCGGTGGTGCCGGGACGGCTGATCAGCATCAACGGTGAAGCGGTGCAACAGATCGTCAGCAAGGACTCGGCCGGCGACCGGGCGATCCAGCGCGATTTGAGCCTGACCTGGGCGGCCGACCTGCCCGCGGGCAACAAGCTCACTGCCGGTGAGTGGTGGAAAGATCAGCCACAGGACGATGTGCCCGGCGTCTCGGTGGAAGGCAAGGTCGCCGAAAGCCTCAAGCTCAAACTCGGCGATCATCTGGTGTTCACCGTTGGCGGAGTCAATCGCGAAGCGAAGGTCACCAGCCTGCGGGAGATCAACTGGGACAATTTCCAGCCGAACTTCTTCATGATCTTCCAGCCCGGCACGTTGAAAGATCTGCCGGCGACCTACCTCACCAGCTTCTATCTGGCGCCCGGTCACGACCAGCAGATCGTCGAGCTGTCGCGAGCCTTCCCGGCGGTGACCATCCTGCAGGTCGAAGCCTTGCTCGAACAGCTGCGCAGCATCCTCGCCCAGGTCACCCTGGCGGTGGAGTACGTGTTGTTGTTTGTGTTGGCGGCCGGGATGGCGGTGCTGTTTTCCGGGTTGCAGGCAACGCTGGATGAACGTATTCGCCAAGGCGCACTGTTGCGTGCGCTGGGGGCGGAACGGCAGTTGCTGGTCAAGGCGCGGCGAATCGAGTTCGGCTTGCTCGGCGCGGTCAGCGGCTTGCTGGCGGCCATCGGTTCGGAAGTGGTGAGTCTGGTGTTGTATCGCTTCGCGTTCGACCTGCCCTGGCTCCCGCATCCATGGTTGCTGGTGCTGCCGTTGATCGGTGCGGCCCTGATCGGTGGCGCCGGCGTGTTCGGCACCCGTCGGGCCCTGAATGCGAGCCCGCTGACAGTGCTGCGCGAGGGTTGATAGACTCCAGCCCTCAATACCACAAGAAGTTGCCATGAGCCGTTATCGCCCTCCCCGCACCGCTGGCACCGCGCTGATCACCCCTGAAGGTGAAGCGCGGATGCGCGCCGAATTCCATGAGCTGTGGCACGTACGTCGGCCACAGGTGACGCAGTCGGTCAGCGAAGCGGCGGCTCAGGGTGATCGGTCGGAAAATGCCGAGTACACCTACGGCAAGAAGATGCTGCGCGAGATCGACAGCCGCGTGCGCTTTCTTACCAAACGCCTCGAGGCGCTGAAGGTGGTCAGCGAAAAACCGAGCGATCCGAACAAGGTCTACTTCGGCGCCTGGGTGACCATCGAAGATGAGGACGGCAAACAGTCGCGCTACCGCATCGTCGGCCCGGACGAGCTGGATCTGAAACTGGGCCTGATCAGCATCGACTCGCCGCTGGCCCGCGCCCTGATCGGCAAGGCGCTGGACGCCGAAGTCCGGGTCCAGACGCCAACCGGCGAGCAATTCGTTTATATCGTGGCGATCGACTATCCCTGACGCTCAGCGCCGGGCGATCAGACCCTGACGGGCAACGCGGGTCAGTTGATGGATCATTTCCGGCGCGTCTTCAGCGCTGGGCGACTGGATCACCGCCAGGTCGAAACTGTCATCGGCAAAACGCGCCAGCGACTCTCCGTCTTCAACGAACTGGATCAGGAATGCGGCAGGACCGCCGCTGCGACGTGGCCAGCCATCCAGATAACGCAACAGCGTCGGCTGATGTTTACCGCCAAGCAGGATTTTTGGATTGCGCTGGGTGACATGTGCCGTGATCGGCGCGGGACGTGCTGGAGGGCGAAGTGCATTCATCGTGTCGTGTCTCTGCCTCAAAAGTCTGCATGGCAGGTGAGAGGCAACACCGAACCAGCGCTTTAGCGGTATTTCGAAGCCCTGTTCCGGCTTCTGACGGCAACTGAAGAATAGTCACCTGGCGCCCCGCAAGTAGCTGTTTAAATCGGCGCATGAGCGGCATCCTAGAGAACGTGACCAGCCAGTGTCAAGAATCAGCCGTAACAAAAAAGGCCCGCACAATGCGGGCCTTTTGCTTGAGCCAGAGCGGTCAACCGGCGATGGCGCGATCCACCGAAAGCTTGCCGGCACCTTCGATCAGTACCGCGAGGCTGCCACCGAGCAGAGCCAGGGCGAACTCGTAACCGTTGTTGGCCATGAACAGACCGTTGCTGATGTGCACGGTGAAGATCGCCACCAGCGACAGGAAGGTCAGACCGAGTGCCGCCGGACGCACCAGCAGGCCGATGATCAATGCCAGACCGGCGAAGAATTCAGTACCGCCTGCCAGAGTCGCCATCAGATAGCCTGGGGTCAGGCCGATGCTTTCCATGTACTGCGCGGTGCCGGCCAGGCCGTAGCCACCAAACAGGCCGAAGAGTTTTTGCGAACCGTGGGCGGCGAAGATCACGCCGACGGCAATGCGCAGAATGGTCAGACCGTAGCCGGCGCGGGTGAACAGGACCTTGTTGATCAGAGAGCTCATGTTTGTATTCCTTGTTGGAGAAGTGCTTGTTGGTTGGCCGCCATATTAATCAGTTAAATTTATGTTAAAAGCGCAAATATTCCGCCATAACAATCAATTTACTTGATCATTTGCGTGAGACAACTTTCTGTCCCCGGGGCTCCAACGACTCACGCTCCCGGTCGAACGCCAAGTAATACTTGTTCACACTATTAACATAGCTGACGGCGCCCATCCCCACCTGCTCCATGGCAATGCGCTCGACCTGGAAGAACCACTGGTTAGGGTTCAAGCCCCGACGCCGGGCTTCGGCGCGCATGCCCTGCACACGTTCCGGGCCGATGTTGTAGGCGGCCAGGGTGAACGCCATGCGCTCGCGCTCGTTGAGCTTGGGGCTGTTGAAGAACTTGCGGCGGATCATCGCCAGATACTTGGCTCCGGCCTGCACATTCGCATCGAGATTCTGGATATTGTTGACGCCGACCCGTTGCGCGGCGGACGGCGTGATCTGCATCAGCCCGGTCGGGCCGCCGCCACCGCGTGCACTGGGTTGCAGCGCCGATTCCTTGAACGCCAGCGCCGCCAGGTTGAGCCAATCCATGTTCTGCGCTTCGGCATGCTTTTGCAGGGTCGGACGCAGTTTTTCCAGGCGCTGGCGGTCAGCCTTGGCCAATGGATAGTGAACTTGATAGAGGCGACGATAGATCCGCAGAAACGCTGCGTCTTCGTTCGACGGCGTCTTGTAGCCGGTCAGGAAGCGGTCGATGCTCGCGCGCAACATCGAGGCATCGCGCCGCACGAACCAGTATTCCTCGCCCGGTTCGCTGATCATCAACTGCCGGTCGAAGCGCAGCTTGGGCAGGATCTTGCCCCAGCGTTTGGCAATCGGTTGCTCGACGATGGTCAGGTGGAAGATTCCGCCCTGGACCATTTCCAGCACATCCTCGACGGCCAACGTAGGATCGACCCATTCGATCTTGATCGGCGCCAGTTTGTGCAGCGCCAGTTTCTGGTTGAGCTGACTGACCGCCTCCCCCGCCGCACTGCCGGTGGGCAGCGCCAGGGTTTTGCCGGCCAGTTGCTCGACCTTGGTGTAGCGTTTCTCGCCCTTGATGCCGACCAGCACCAGCGGCACATTGCTGGCGATCGGCTCGCTACTGGCGACCGCGTGGCCCGGTTGCAGGTCGAGCAGTTCGCCCGGGGCCACCAGATCACCTTCGCCACGCTGTAGCGCGCCGAGCAATTGATCCTTGGCTTTGGGAATGATCTTGAGGGTGATTTCCTGGCCGTCGCGGGCGTGGCCATTGAGGTACTGCTCGAAGGCGCGCAAACGGTGATATTCGACGCCGATGGTCTGGCCCTGGACTTCGCCGGAGCTGTTGCGGCTCTGGTTGACCAATACACGCAGCACGCGACTGTTGCGAATCTCGGTCAGGTCGCGGACCTTGGCGGCCGGCACGGCTTGCAGCGGCCCGGGCAGGCGCGCAACCGCCGTCATCGGCAGCAGCAACGAACCACACAGCAGGAGCAAAACCGAGGGACGAACCATCCACTCTCCGGAAAGAATACGGGGCGTTTTTGCCGCTGAACGGTCGCAAAACACCGACGAAAACAGAGCGCCTGGAGCGCTGATAAAGTGCGAGAGACTGGCACAGTGATAGCAACCGCGCCACCCTGTGTTGCCTCGCGGCCTCAACAGACAGCCATAAGCCGTTGTAGTTCTTGGTTTTTCTTTTAAATCTACTGCTCTGATATGCTTTCCGGCCTTCGGCCCGAGGTAGCACCATGCAACTCATCGATATCGGCGTCAACCTGACCAACCCCAGTTTCGACGACAAACACCAGGCCGTGCTCGATCGCGCCTACGCTGCCGGGGTCTGCCAACTTGTGCTGACCGGCACCAGCGTCGAGGGCAGCGAACAGGCACTGGAACTGTGCCGGCAACTGGATCCGGACGGCCAGCGACTGTTCGCCACCGCCGGTATTCACCCGCATTCGGCCAGTGACTGGAACGCTGACAGCGCAAGGCGTCTGCGCGCTCTTCTGAAGGAATCGAATGTGGTGGCGGTGGGTGAATGCGGGCTGGATTTCAACCGCGATTTCTCCCCGCGCCCACAGCAGGAAAAAGTCCTCGAAGAACATCTGGCCCTGGCCGTAGAGCTGCAACTGCCGGTGTTCCTGCACGAACGTGACGCCAGCCAGCGCCTGCTGGAAATCCTCCGTGACTTCCGCGACCAGTTGCCTGCCGCCGTGGTGCATTGCTTCACCGGCGAGCAGAAAGCGTTGTTCAGCTACCTCGATCTGGACCTGCACATCGGCATCACCGGCTGGATCTGTGACGAGCGGCGCGGCACCCACTTGCATCCGCTGGTGAAGGAGATCAAACGCGGTCGCCTGATGCTGGAAAGTGATGCGCCTTACTTGCTGCCGCGCACATTGCGGCCGAAGCCGAAGAATGGGCGCAACGAGCCGGCGTATCTGACCGAAGTGCTGCGTGAAGTGGCGTTGCATCGAAGCGAAACCGATGAAGATCTGGCGGCCCACACAACTGCGTGCGCCCGGGCTTTCTACGGTTTACCCACCCTGCCCTGACCGAGGCAGATGCATCACTTGTTGACGCATATCAAGATCCGGACACCTGCGTAGCGGCACAATGCTGGCACCTTGCCAAAACTGTTTCCGCTATCAGAGAAGACCTCCATGGGTGCCTGGCTTAGCAATATCTCGCTGAAATACAAATTCTGGGCGGTCAACGCGGTCGCCTTTGTCACCACCCTGTTGTTGGTGCTGTACGCGGTGCAGCTCGAACAACAGGCACGCAGCCATGCCGCGCAAACCTCGGCCCAGGCCCAGGCGCAATTGCTCAAGGCCTGGCCGACGGGACAAGCATTGCCCAAATCCGATCAGGTGCTGACTTTCAAACGCGGTGAAGCCCCGCGCCTCAACGATCAGCCGCTGCTGGAGATCACCGACAGCAACGGCTGGATCGAGATCAGTCACCTGCCGTTGTTCGGCGAAAACCCGCTGCTCGGCGCCGAGGTATTCAGCCGTGCCGATGGCCAGCAGGTCGCCGTGATTGCCTACGCCCCCAGCCTCAGCCAGGTGTTCAGCGAACGCTTCGCCAACTACGCGGTGGCGGTGTTCATCCTGATGCTGGCGATGCTCGGTGCTTCGCAGCTGCTGATCCGCTTTCTGCTCAGCCAGCTCAACACGCTCAAGGACGTGATGCTGCACGTGGAAAAAACCGGCGACCTTTCGGCCCGGGTGCCGCTGGCCTGCAAGGACGAAGTCGGTCAGATGGCCAATGCCTTCAACGCGATGCAGGCCGGCTACCAGCGTGTGGTCACCACCGTGGCCAACACCGCACGACAACTGGACGTCGGTGCTGCACGGCTGGCGTCGAGCATGAACGAGGTGCGCCACGGCATGCTCGGCCAGCAGAGCGAAACCGATCAGGCGGCCACCGCGATCAACGAGATGACCGCCACCGTCTACCACATTGCCCAGCACGCCGGCGCCACCCGTGACCTGTCGCAGACCGCCGATGGCCTGGCCGGCAGCGGTCAGCAAGTCGTGACCCGGGTTCAGCATTCGATTGCCGGCCTGTCCAGCGGCGTGCAGCAAACTGCCGAGATGATCCAGCGTCTGGCCGAAGACAGTCAGAAAATCAACGGTGTGGTCAGCGTGATCCACAGCATCGCCGAACAGACCAATCTGCTGGCCCTCAATGCTGCCATTGAAGCGGCCCGTGCCGGGGAAATGGGTCGCGGGTTCGCGGTGGTCGCCGACGAGGTACGCAATCTCGCCAAACGTGTGCAGACCTCCACCGATGAAATCACCACCATGGTCTCGGCGTTGCAGGCCGGCACTCGCGACGCGGTGGATTTCATGCAGGAGAGCTCGTACAAGGCCGACGACTGCGTGCAGCAGGCCCAGGAGGCCGGCGAGGCGCTGGCGGAAATCACCGGGGCGGTAGCGCAGATGCGCGAGAGCAATACGCAAATTGCGGTAGCGGCGGAACAGCAGAGCCAGGTGGCCGAAGAGATGAACCGCGCAGTGGTGAGCATTCGTGATGTGACCGAGAACACCGTGCAGCAGACCGTGGATTCGGCGACTACCAGTAACGAGCTGGCGACGCTGGCCGGGGAACTGAACAAGGCGATCGGTCAGTTGAAGCTCTAGGGGACAACATCAGGAACAGTCATTGTCCCTATCACTGCAATAGCCAACCTTGATTCGCCGCCCTGCCCGCCCGGGCCTATTCTTCAACCATGAACCAAACATGGATTGAGGAGCAGCAACATGGGCAAACGTCACCCCAACCTTCCCGCGTGGCAATGGCGCGCGTACCCGGCCAATCACCAGCACCCGACCAATCTGGTGCTGCACTTGATTGCCGTGCCGCTGTTCATCGTCGCGTTTCTGTTGATCGTCTCGGGCGTGTTCAGCCTGAGTCTGGCGAGCGTGGCCATCGGTGTGATCGGGATCGTCGCGGCGCTGGGTCTGCAGCGCCACGGCCACAGCCTGGAGGCGCAAGCCTCCGAGCCGTTCAGTGATCGCAAGGACGCGGTATCGCGCCTGCTGGTCGAGCAGTTTCTGACCTTCCCACGCTTTCTGCTCAGCGGCGGCTGGTACCGCGCCTGGCGTGAACGCCACCGCCGGCATTGAGTCAGGCGAAGATCGTCACCGTCTGCCGGCTCATGGCGATCAGCTCACCTTGCGCACTCCACAGCTTGGCGGCGACATGACCATAACCGTCGGCGGCGTACTCGATGTCCGCCAGATACTGGCACCAGTCCAGCGTGCTCAAATCGTGTAACGGCTGAACGAATTCGATGGTCCAGGTCAGCGTGCTGCCCGGCGCCGGTTTCTTCAGGTACGGCAACAGCGCGGGCGGCCAGGCATCGACCAGCGCCAGCAGATGCGCCTCGTTGACCGGCTCTTCCTTCACATCCCCACGCAGACGCACCCAGCCCCCCATCAGCCGCGATTGATTGCCGGTAAACGGCATGCCGCCGACACTCCAGCGCATCGCCAGATAGCGCATGAACTCCGGGGTCACACCTTTGATGTACGGCAGCTCCTGGCAGTCGTCCCAATGCTTCATCTCGGGCGCCGGATAGGCTTCAACCGCCACTTCCGACGGGCGCGAAGCACCGAAGCTGCCTTGCACCATCGTCACTACCTGGCCGTTCTGCATGGCGCGCCCCAGCACCTGGATGACCGCTTTGCCTTCGCGCAACACCTCGACCTCGAAGCTCACCGGCACCTCGGGCTCGACCGGCCCGACGAAGGTGATCGCCAGCGAACGCACCGGCCGTTCGGCTGGCACCCGAGTGCGCATCACTTCAAATTGCAGTGCGGCAACCAACCCGCCAAAACTGGCCCGACCCTGGCCCCACTCGGCCGGAATGATGACCTCCGGTTGACGACGGACAGCATCGATCAGATCGCAGAAGCGCATGGGAACCTCGGACACGAAAAAGGGAATGACCGGATCTTAACCAGCGCGGCAGAGCGGCGCAGCGTCCATTCCGGTCAAAGAGACTGACAGATAAGACAGCCGCGCCGAGCTGTAGAGGGATTCAGGATTTGAAGCAGGTGGCGCTGAGTTTTTCCAGCACCCGGTCAGCCTTGCTTTCGGCCTTGATCATGGTGGCCTGCCAGGTGGCGACGCAGGGTTGCAGGTCCGCTTCCTGCTCGGCCTTCGCCAGCCATTGCCAGCAATCGTGCCAGTCACCCAGGGCGCCCTGTGCGGACTTCAGACGAGCCAGCGCCGCTTTCGGCAGGCGATCGAGTTCGGGATAAGCCTCGATGCCGTAGCGCACACGCTTGATCAGCAGGCGCAGGCGATGGCGGTCGTGGGCCGGATCGTGCAGCGCCACGTCGAGGTTCTTCCATTGTTTGCCCAGGCGTTTTTCGATGCGTTTGTCCAGATCATCGAGCAGTCCCTGGCGCTGGGACGCCCGCAGGAAACGCGGAAACGCATCGAGGATCATCAGCAGCGAAGCCACTTCCGCACTGGCCGCCAATGCCGGATAAGCCTCGGCCATCTGCGCCATGCGCCGCTGCGCGGCTTCAGGCTGACCATGTTCGAGCAGGTACGCCGCCAGCACCTCGCGGTCGCGCCATGGCGTGGTCACTTGCCCGACACCGGCCGCCGCGACTTCCAGTTGCTCGACACCGGGCAAACCTCGCAATGGCCGCAACAGGCTGCGCAAACGGCGCACGGTGGTTCGCAGATCATGCAGCGCCTCAGGGTCGGTCCGGGCGGTCAAACGTGCCTGACAGGCCAGCAGCCTGACTTCCAGGCTCAGGACATGAGCCACCAACCGGTCGACCAACGCAGACATTACTTGCTCCTGAATTCAATGGCGCTGCATGAGTGTGTACCTGCGCAAGGCATCTGCACTTGCGCTACGTCAGCAGCTTAGCGCCCGGCGCGGGATTCGCGAATGTAGAAACGCGCCTTCTCGGCTTTGTTGCTGCAACCTTCGAAGCCTTCGAATTGCTGCTGGGTCTTGGCCGCCGTCAGCAGCGACAGGGCCTTGGAGTAGCTCACCGTACCGGCAAAACCCTCGGCCTTGGCCAGATCCAGCTCATGCCACGCCGCATCGAGCTGGCTGCCGCAGCTGTCGCGGTAGGCGGTCTTGCCGGCGCAACCGGCCAATGCCAGGGCAATCAAGGGCACACAGATCCAGGCTTTCATCACTTACACCTCAAAGATAGGTCAACAGTCGTGCAATTAAGACGTTCGGGCGGTGAAAAAGTGCCTTGTGCCCCGTGAATCCACCGCACGGCGGAAGATAACGCCAGCGGGTCATGAAGTATCGAAATAACGACGCCAGCGCCACCCCGAACGACCCTGACGATTGTAGCCCGGCCCTCAATGGGTGCATTGTGGAAATCTGTCGGGGAGGAAGTCTGATGAAAAAGCGTGTCGCACTGGTGCTGGGCTCCGGTGGCGCCCGGGGCTATGCCCATATCGGGGTCATCGAGGAGATCGAACGGCGTGGTTACGACATCGCCTGCATTGCCGGTTGTTCGATGGGGGCGGTGGTCGGCGGAATCTACGCCGCCGGCAAGCTCGACGAGTACCGACGCTGGATCGAAGGCCTGGATTACCTCGATGTGCTGCGGCTGGTGGACGTGAGTTTCCGCCTCGGCGCAATCCGTGGCGAAAAGGTCTTCGGCCAGATCCGCAAGATCGTCGGCGAAATCAACATCGAGGAGCTGCGCATCCCTTACACGGCGGTCGCCGCCGACCTCACCAACCAGCAGGAAATCTGGTTTCAGGAAGGCTGCCTGCATCAGGCGATGCGTGCCTCGGCGGCGATTCCCAGTCTGTTCACCCCGGTGATGCAAGGCAACCGGATGCTGGTGGATGGCGGCATTCTCAATCCGTTGCCGATCGTGCCGGTGGTGTCTAGCCATTGCGATCTGATCGTCGCGGTCAATCTCAACTCGACCAACCAGCGCCATTACAAATTGCCGGTGATCCAGCGCCCGGCGGCGTTTCGTAGCCGTTTCGACAACCTGATCAGCTCACTCGGTTCGAAGATGCCGTTCCGCCGCACACAAGCCGAGCAACTGCTGCGTCTGGAACAGGAGGCGTTGCGCGCCGAGGCCGCCGAGATCAATCCATGGGTCGAAGGCGCAGAGCCCGAAACCCAGCAACCGGCCGCCGCCCCCGAACGCGACGGCGCACCGAAATCCGCCACCGGTTCGTTCATCGTCGATAACGTCGGGCCGGCGTCGTTGCTGGATCTGATCAACCAGAGTTTCGAGGTGATGCAGACCTCGCTGGCGCAATACAAGATCGCCGGGTATCCGCCGGACATCCTGATCAACGTGCCGAAGCGGGTCTGCCGGTTCTTCGAGTTCTACAAGGCGCCGGAACTGATCGCACTGGGCCGCGAAATTGCCCGGGATACGCTGGATCGCTATGAGAGCGAGCAGAGCTAAACGCTGTTCTCGTTCAACAATCGATAGCCGACACCGGCCTCGGTCACGATGAATCGTGGCCGGGTCGGATCGTCCGCCAGTTTCTGCCGCAGATGACCGACGACGATCCGCAGGTAATGACTGTCCTCGGTGTGGGTCGGTCCCCAGATGTCCTTGAGCAGTTGCTGCTGGGTAATCACCCGCCCCGGATGCCGCGCCAGTTGCGCCAGCACCGCGTATTCCTTGCGGGTCAGGGCGACTTCGACGCCGTCGAGCAGCACCCGGCGATAGGCCAGATCCACCGTCAGCGGGCCAAACGCCAACGCTGCCTGTTGCGCCTCCCCGGCCGGCGCCTGACGCAACAATGCTCGCACCCGGGCGAGAAACTCCTGAATGCCGAACGGCTTGGTCACGTAGTCGTTGGCACCGCCATCCAGCGCCTGGACTTTCTGTCCTTCGCTGGCCCGCACCGACAGCACCAGCACTGGCGCCGTGGCCCACTCGCGAAACTCGCGCAGCACTTGCTGGCCGTCCATGTCCGGCAGGCCGAGGTCGAGCACCAGCAGGTCAGGCTTGTTCAGCGCCGCCTGGGCCAGGCCCTCGGCACCAGTGCCGGCCTCCAGCACTTTGTAGCCTTGCGAGGCGAGGCTGATGCGCAGGAACTTGCGGATCTGCGGTTCATCGTCGATGACCAAAATGGTCGCGGTCTGAGTCATGAGTTCACATCAACACAAAAGATTGGCAAGAGAGTAGCGCAGGCGGATTCAGGCTTCACCGTCCATCCCCGGTTGCGTCTGCAACGGCAGGTGCAGGGTGATGCAGGTGCCGTGTCCGTCGATGCCGTCGCCGACACTGATCCGCCCGCCATGGGCGCCGACCATGCCCTGACAGATCGCCAGCCCCAGGCCCGTGCCCTGCCCGCCACGATCACCCCGGGCGGCGGTGTAGAACATGTCGAAAATCTTCGCTCGCTCATCGACCGGAATCCCCGGCCCTTCATCGCTGACCGAGAAAAACACCTCGCTGTCATCCGCCCCGGCACGCAATTGCAGACGGCCATGGGACGGGGAGAATCGCGCAGCGTTTTCCAGCACATTGACCAGCGCCTGTTCGATCAACGCGGCATGGACGAACAGCAACGGCAACTCGGCCGGTACATCGGTGCTCACCTGTAACGACGACAACACCGCGCGCAGACGATTGAGCGCACTGCCGACGATATCTGCCGGCGACACCCAGTCCCGCGCCAGTTTCAACGCACCATGCCCGAGACGGGTCATGTCCAGCAGGTTCTGGATATAACGGTCGAGACGCTCGGCTTCATCGCGGGTACCTTCGAGCAATTCGCGGCGATCTTCCAGCGGGATCGCTTCGCCGAGGGCCAGCAGGCTGTCGATGCTGCCGCGCATCGAGGTCAGAGGCGTGCGCAAGTCGTGCGACACCGACGCCAGCAAGGCACTGCGCAGTTGTTCGGTTTCACCGTGCAGGCGCGCGGCTTCCAGATCATCGGCCAGTTGCGCCCGGGCCAGCGCCTGAGCCAGCGGCTGGCTCAGGGCTGTCAGCAAGCGGCGGCGTTGGCCACTCAATGTCTGACCTTCTTTGGCACACACACCGAGCAGTGCGAGCGGCCCGTCTTCCACCGACAATGGCCACCACCACCAACGCCCGAACGGCAAGGTGCCGGTGCCCATGCCCGCCGGTTGATCGTGTTGCCAGGCCCAGTCGGCGGCGGCGCGTTCGGATTCGGTGAACTGCAACGGCCCACCGGTCTCGACTTTCCAGCCGCCCTGGCCATCGCGATTGAGCAGGCACAGTTGCAGATCGCTCCAGCCATTGAGGTGCTGGGCAGCGGCGCTGACTACGGCCTGACGGTCGGTGGCGGCAGTGAGTTTGCGCGACAGGTCGAGCAGCTCGGTGGTCTCTTCCTGGGTATCGCGCAACGCCTGCAATTGCCGACGCTGACGCGCCGCAAGGTTGCCGGTGAGCGCTGCCATCAACAGGAAGAACAGCAAGGTCAGTACGTCTTCTTCGCGCTGGATGGCGAAGGAAAAATTCGGCGGGATGAACAGAAAGTCGTAGGTCAGGAACGACAGCGCCGCACAGGCCAGCGACGGCCCCAGGCTACTGCGCACCGCCACCAGCAACACCGCCGCGAGGAACACCAGAGAGATGTTCGGCAAAGGCAATACGCTGGACACCGCCCACGCCAGCGCACTGGCCAGAATGGTCGCCACCAGCGCCAGCGCATAGTCGAACCACACCAGCGTCGGCGCCGTCCGCAGGCGTGGCGCGCGCTGCTCGTGATCGCTGTCCAGCACGTTGATTTCCAGGCCATGGGACTGACGCAACAGACGCGCCGCCAGTCCACCACCGAACAGGCGCCGGCGCAGGCTCGGCCGCGACTGGCCGACCAGCACCAGACTGGCCCGGCGCTCGGTAGCGTGCTGGATCAGGGTCTTCGCCACTTCGCCGGCCCGCAGCAGCACCACTTCGCCGCCAAGCCGTTCGGCCAGTTGCTGGGCACCTTGCAGGCGCAGACGCGATTGCTCATCGCGCACGCTGCCGTTGTCGACGTGCACCAGGCTCCACGGCAAATGCCGGCGTTGGGCCACACGACTGGCATGGCGCACCAATCGTTCGGCATCGGCATTGCCATCGACGCCGACCAGCAGGCGACCGCGCACCGCCGGCGCGGCCTGACCGAGCTTGCGGTAGCCCTGGGCCAGATCGTTGTCAACCTGCGCCGCCGCGGTCTGCATCGCCAGTTCACGCAACGCGGTGAGGTTGGTCTGGGTGAAAAACGCATCGATCGCGGCCCGGGCCTGCTCCGGTACGTAGACCTTGCCTTCGCGCAAGCGCTCGAGCAGCTCCCGGGGTGGCAGGTCGATCAGCAGCAGTTCGTAGGCTTCCTGCAGCACCCAGTCCGGCAGGGTTTCGCGCACCTGCACCCCGGTGATGCCGCGCACCTGATCGTTGAGGCTTTCCAGGTGCTGGACGTTGACCGTGGTGTAGACGTCGATGCCGGCGGCGAGCAGTTCCTGAATGTCCTGCCAGCGTTTGGCGTGGCGACTGCCGGGGGCGTTGCTGTGAGCCAGTTCATCGACCAGCACCAGTTTCGGTTTTGCTGCGAGCAGACCGTCGAGGTCCATTTCCTCCAGCGTCACGCCGCGATATTCGGACCGCACCAGCGGCAGTTGCGGCAGGCCGCCGAGCAGCGCTTCGGTTTCGGCGCGGCCGTGGGTTTCGACCACACCGGCGATGACTTTCACGCCCTGGCGCAGCTGGCTATGGGCGGCCTGCAGCATGGCGAAGGTCTTGCCCACGCCCGGCGCGGCGCCGAGAAAAACCTTGAGCCGGCCGCGTCCGTCGCGGGGCAGTTCTGCTAACAGCGCGTCGGCGCGGCCGGAGTCACTCATGCTTGAAGCTCTCTTCCTGAAGGATTCATTACAGCTTTTCCAGCGCCATGTTCAACGCCAGCACATTCACCACCGGCGGGCCCACCAGCGGCTGTTCGATGTGCGCGTCGAGCAACTGCTGCAAGGTCGCCACCGACAAGTTGCGCGCGTGGGCGACACGCGCCAGTTGATAGGCAATTGCGGCCGGTGGCAAGTGCGGATCAAGACCGCTGCCGGAGGTGGTCAGCAGCGCCAGCGGCACCGGGCCCTGACCGGGCACCAGCAGCTTGTTGGCATCATCGATCACCCGAGTGGCCAGCGCCGGATTGCTCGGCGCCAGGTTGCTCGCGCTGCTCGAAACGGTGGCAAAGGCACCGGCCGAAGGACGTGGATGGAACCAGGCATCGCCGACAAAATCCTGAGCGATCAGGGACGAGCCGCGCACCTTGCCTTCGGCGTCGCGCACCAGGCTGCCGTTGGCCTGCTCGGGGAAGGCGACTTGCGCGACTCCGGTGACCACCAGCGGATAGGCGACGCCAGTGACCAGGGTCATCAGCACCAGCAGGCTCAGGGCCGGACGTAATATTGTGGACATTTCGGAATCCTCGAATTCGTGCTTGAAGCGGTGTGCCCGGCACACCGCTGTTCAGGTTCAAACCAGATGCAACGCCGTCAGCAGCATGTCGATCGCCTTGATCCCCACGAACGGCACCAGAATCCCGCCCAGGCCATAGATCAGCAGGTTGCGTCGCAGCAGCGCCGCCGCACTCGCCGCCTGCACCCGCACGCCGCGCAGGGCCAGCGGGATCAGCACGACAATGATCAGGGCGTTGAAGACGATGGCCGACAGGATCGCGCTCTGCGGGCTGCTCAAATGCATGATGTTCAGCACGCCCAGTTGCGGGTAGATCGCAGCGAACAGTGCCGGCAGGATCGCGAAGTACTTGGCCACGTCGTTGGCGATGGAAAAGGTCGTCAATGCGCCGCGAGTCACCAGCAATTCCTTGCCGATCTGCACCACGTCCAGCAGCTTGGTCGGGTCGCTGTCGAGGTCGACCATGTTGGCCGCTTCGCGCGCGGCTTGCGTGCCGTCGTTCATCGCCATGCCGACGTCAGCCTGGGCCAGCGCCGGCGCGTCGTTGGCGCCGTCGCCGCACATCGCGACCAGACGACCGTCGTTCTGCTCGTGACGGATGCGGGCGAGTTTTTTCTCCGGTGTGGCTTCGGCCAGCACATCGTCGACGCCTGCTTCAGCGGCAATCGCGGCGGCGGTCAGCGGGTTGTCGCCGGTGACCATCACCGTGCGAATCCCCAGTTTGCGCAGCTCGGCGAAACGCTCGCGGATGCCCGGTTTGACCACGTCTTTCAGATGGATCGCACCGAGCAGTTTGCCGTCGGCGCAGACCAGCAATGGCGTGCCGCCGCTCTGGGCAATCTTGTCGATTTCCCGGGACAGCGCCGGCGCCAGGTCCTTGCGTTGTTGACCCAGGAAGGCCAGCAGCGAATCCACCGCGCCCTTGCGGAATACACGGCCCTGATAGTCGACGCCGGACAAGCGGGTTTCCGCGCTGAACGGTACGGCAGTCAGGGTTTCAGGGGCTGGTTCCGGCTGCGGACTGGAGCCGCGCAGGTACTCGACGATGGACTTGCCTTCGGCGGTTTCATCAGCCAGCGAAGCGAACAGCGCGCCTTCGGCCAGCTCTCGGGCATTCACACCCGGCGCGGCATACACCGCGCTGCAACGACGATTGCCGAAGGTGATGGTGCCGGTCTTGTCCAGCAGCAGCACATGCACATCACCCGCCGCTTCCACTGCGCGACCGGACTTGGCGATCACATTCAGACGCACCAGACGATCCATCCCCGCGATACCGATGGCCGACAGCAGGCCGCCGATGGTGGTCGGAATCAGCGTGACCAACAGCGCCACCAGGAACACCAGCGGCAGGCTGCCGTTGGCGAAGTGGGCGAACGGTTGCAGGGTCACGACCACCAGCAGGAAGATCAGGGTCAGGCCGATCAGCAGGATGTCCAGCGCCACTTCGTTCGGGGTCTTCTGGCGTTTGGCACCTTCGACCAGCGCGATCATGCGGTCCAGAGTCGACTCGCCCGGGTTGGCGGTGATCTTCACCAGCAACCAGTCGGACACCAGTCGCGTATTGCCGGTGACGGCGGAACGGTCGCCGCCGGACTCGCGGATCACGGGAGCCGATTCACCGGTAATCGCCGCTTCGTTGACCGCCGCGATGCCTTCGATGACTTCGCCGTCACCGGGGATCATTTCCCCGGCTTCGACGCGCACCACATCGCCCTTGCGCAGGCTGGCGGCGGGCACCACCTGGAAACCGCCGTTGGCCAGTTTACGTCGGGCGCTCAGGCCTTCGCTGCCGGCCTTGAGGCTGTCGGCGCGGGCCTTGCCGCGACCTTCGGCCAGTGCTTCGGCGAAGTTGGCGAACAGCACGGTGAACCACAGCCACAGCGCGATTTGCGCCGCAACGAAGGTCGGCACGACGTTGTCCGGGATGAAGCACAGCACGGTGGTGAAGATCGCCGTCAGTTCGACCACCAGCATCACTGGTGAACGCACCAGTTGACGCGGGTCGAGCTTGACGAACGCTTGCATCAGCGCCGGACGCCACAGGGCGCTGATCGCGGTTTTCGGCGCTTCTGCCGACTTGGCAGCTACCGCAGGTTTTGAAGCTGGAACATGCATATTCATGATGGATTCCTTAGAAGCCCATGCTCAGGTGTTCGGCAATCGGGCCGAGCGCCAGGGTCGGCAAGAAGGTCAGGCCGCCCACCAGCAAAATGGTCACGGTCAACAGGGTCACGAACAGCGGGCCGTGGGTCGGGAAGCTGTTCTGGCCGATCGGTGCGGTTTTCTTCATCGCCAGGCTGCCGGCCAGGGCCAGTACCGGGAGGATGTAACCGAAGCGACCGATCAACATGCCCAGGCCCAGCATCAGGTTGTGGAACGGGGTGTTGGCACTCAGGCCACCGAACGCCGAACCGTTGTTGGCACTGGCCGAGGTGTAGGCGTACAGCAACTGGCTGAAACCGTGGGGGCCGGGGTTGCTGATGGTCGCCGCAGGGCCTGGCAGCGCTGCGGCAATCGCGCCCAGCACCAGCACGCCGACCGGCATCACCAGCAGAGTCACGACCAGTAGTTGCACTTCGCGGGCCTGGAGTTTCTTGCCGAGGTATTCCGGGGTGCGGCCGATCATCAGGCCGGCGAGGAACACCGCGATCAGCACGTTCAGCAACATGCCGTAGAGCCCGGCACCGACGCCGCCGAAGATCACTTCGCCGACCATCATATTGACCAGAGCCACCATGCCGCTGAGCGGATTGAGGCTGTCATGCATGCCGTTGACCGAACCGTTCGACGCCGCGGTGGTGGTCACCGACCAGAGCACGGTGGCGGTGGTGCCGAAGCGCGATTCCTTGCCTTCCAACGGCGCGGTCTGCTCGACGGCTACGTTGTTCAGCGCAGGGTTCGGCTGATACTCGGCCCACATCGAAGTAGCGCCGCCGATCAGGAACAGCGCGAGCATGCAGCCGATGATGGCGCGGCTCTGACGCAGATCCTTCACGTAGTGGCCGAAGGTGAACACCAGCGCGACCGGGATCAGGATGATCGAAGTGACTTCGAACAGGTTGCTCCACGCAGTCGGGTTCTCGAACGGATGCGCCGAGTTGACGCCGAAGAAACCACCGCCGTTGGTGCCCAGTTGCTTGATCGCAATCTGGCTGGCCGCCGGGCCGAGCGGGATCACCTGATCGACGCCTTGCAGCGTCACCGCATTCACGTATTGCGCGAAGGTCTGCGGCACGCCCTGCCACACCAGATACAGCGCCAGCAGCAGGCACAGCGGCAGCAAACCGTAGAGGGTGGCGCGGGTCATGTCGGCCCAGAAGTTGCCCAGGGTCTTGGTGGATTTGCGACCGATGCCACGGCACAACGCAACCAGCACGGCGAGGCCGGTGGCGGCGCTGACGAAGTTCTGCACGGTCAGGCCGACCATCTGGCTCAGGTAGCTGAGGGTCGCTTCACCGCTATAGGACTGCCAGTTGGTGTTGGTCATGAAGCTGACGGCGGTGTTGAACGCCTGGGTCCACTCCTGGCCCGGCAGGTTTTGCGGGTTGAGCGGCAGGTGGTCCTGGAACAACAGGATCGCGAACAACAGCAGGAAACCCGCGAGGTTGAACGCCAGCAGAGCCAATGTGTACTTCTGCCAGCTCTGTTCGGCTTGCGGATCGACCCCGGCAATGCGGTAACAGCCGCGCTCGACCGGGCCGAGAATCGGCGTCAGCCAGGTGCGCTGACCTTCCATCACCTTGTAGTAGAAGCGCCCGAGGAACGGCGCCGGCAGCAACACCAACGCGAAAAACGCGAGGATCTGCCAATAGTCATAACTGTGCATAGCCGCTCCTAGTTCCGGTCCGCGCGCAACAGCGCAACCAACAGATAAATGAACAGCCCCACTGCCAGCAGCAGGGACACCCCGTCCAGAACGCTCATGGAAGATCTCCGTGTTACGGCGTATTGCCGCGTGTGGAGGCATTGTCGGAAAGGAGGCTGTAAAGGAACGAGACCGAGGGTGCGGGCGGGGCATAAAGAATGCGTAAAGAGTGGGTTTATGCCTTCTTTACGACTGTTCCCGGTTGGCGGCGCACCTGACTGGCGCACAGAAATGTGGCTATCGAGTCGCGAACATCCCCGATACGACAGCTTTCAGCCCATTGCGACCCGCCAATACAAAATGGCACGCCCACTGCACACGCCCTCCCCCGAGCTTTCCAAACCGTTCAGGGAGCAAACGCATGAACACACAACTCAAACCCACGCTGGGCACGTTGCACCTGTGGGGCATTGCCGTGGGGCTGGTGATTTCCGGGGAGTATTTCGGCTGGAGTTACGGCTGGGGCGTCGCCGGAACACTGGGCTTTCTGGTGACTTCGTTCATGGTCGCGACCATGTACACCTGCTTCATTTTCAGCTTCACCGAACTGACCACGGCGATCCCGCATGCGGGCGGGCCGTTTGCCTACAGTCGCCGGGCGTTCGGTGAAAAAGGCGGATTGATCGCAGGCCTGGCGACGCTGATCGAATTTGTCTTCGCCCCACCTGCCATTGCCTTAGCAATTGGCGCCTACCTCAACGTGCAGTTTCCCGCCCTGGATCCGAAACACGCAGCGGTCGGCGCGTATATCGTGTTCATGGGGTTGAACATCCTCGGTGTGAAACTGGCGGCGACTTTCGAGTTGATCGTCTGCGTGCTGGCCGTCGCCGAGTTGCTGGTGTTCATGGGCGTGGTCGCACCCGCCTTCAGTTTCAGCAACTTCGCGCTCAATGGCTGGGCCGGCGCGGACATGTTCGGCGCACCGGCGATCGCCGGGATGTTCGCGGCGATCCCGTTTGCGATCTGGTTCTTCCTCGCGATTGAAGGCGCGGCCATGGCGGCAGAAGAAGCCAAGAATCCGAAACGCACGATTCCCAAGGCCTACATCAGCGGCATCCTGACCCTGGTGCTGCTGGCGATGGGCGTGATGTTCTTTGCCGGCGGCGTCGGCGACTGGCGCACCCTGTCGAACATCAACGACCCGCTGCCACAGGCGATGAAAGCGGTGGTCGGCGACAACTCCGGCTGGCTGCATATGCTGGTGTGGATCGGGCTGTTCGGTCTGGTGGCGAGTTTTCACAGGATCATTCTCGGCTACTCGCGGCAGTTCTTCGCCCTCGCCCGTGCCGGTTACCTGCCCGCCTCGCTGGCAAAGCTGTCGCGCTTCCAGACCCCGCACCGGGCGATCATCGCCGGCGGAATCATCGGCATTGCCGCCATTTACAGCGACGGCCTGATCAACCTCGGCGGCATGACCCTCACCGCAGCAATGATCACCATGGCCGTGTTCGGCGCCATCGTGATGTACATCATGAGCATGCTCAGTCTTTTCAAGCTGCGCAAAAGCGAACCGAATCTGGAGCGGACTTTCCGCGCGCCGTGCTACCCATTGATCCCGTTCATTGCGCTGGTGCTGGCGATCGTCTGCCTGGTGGCAATGGCCTGGTTCAACGCACTGATCGGCCTGATTTTCCTGGGGTTCATGGCCGTCGGCTTCGGCTACTTTTTGCTCACCGGGCAATTGCGCGCGAACGCTCCGGCGGACGCCATGTTGACCGGGCTTTAACCGCATCAGGCATAACCGGCCTAGAATGGAACCACTGCGATTTCCCATCGCTCAAACGTGGTAAGCAGCATCGCCGGCGAAATCCTCGCCCGGCGACCTGCCATTAAGGAGAGCCGCTATGCCCTGGTATGCCTGGTTGATTCTGGTCGTTGCAATCGGCTCGATCGTTGGTGGTCTGATGATGCTGCGTGACACCGCCAACAAGGTCGAACTGACCGAAGAACAACGTCAACGCGTTGCCGAGCGCAATGCCGAAGCGGACATCAAGGACGCGCAAGACCGCTGAACGAAAAACCCCGCTCGACAGGCGGGGTTTGTTCTTCTGATCTATTGGTCTTACCTGCAAGTTTTTTAGAAGTAGAAGTACAATCACCATTTAACTATCCGTGGTTAAGATAGCGGTCTTGTCGCGGAGAGAAGAAATGCGTTACTCGCAGGATCACAAAGCCCAGACCCACCAGCGCATCATCAAAGAAGCCTCTGCACGATTCCGCAAGGACGGTATCGGGGCCACCGGATTGCAGCCTTTGATGAAAGCGCTTGGCTTGACCCATGGCGGTTTCTATTCGCACTTCAAGTCCAAGGACGAACTGGTGGAAAAGGCGCTGCAAGAGGCCGGAAATCAGGTTGATGGCCTGTGCGCCGAGCTCTTTGCGCAAGAGCAGCCTCTGGAAGCATTCATAGATACCTACCTTTCCGAATGGCATCAAACCTCCCCTCATGAGGGTTGCCCATTGCTGACCATTTCTTCGGAGCTGGGCCTGCGCGGACAACCCAGTCCCACGAGTGATACGGTGCTCAATGCGCGACTGGCGCAAATTGAAAATACGCTTGAAGGCGAGAACAGTGCCGACCAGGCTATCGTCATCATGTCGACACTGGTCGGAGCACTCCTGCTATCACGCAGTGTCGCTGACAGCGAGTTTGCGCAACGCATTCTCGATGTCGCCCGCGATCACCTCAAGCACTCAAAAGGCTAAGCCTGCCATCGCTTGAACAGAACACTGGCATTTACTCCGCCAAAGCCGAATCCGTTGGACAACGCGTACTCGATCGACATTGACCTTGCTTCGCCATGGACGATGTCCACACCATCGCTTGCAGGATCGGGATGATCGAAGTTGAGCGTCGGCGGCACCCTCTGGTCGCGAATTGCCAACAAAGTGAAAATGGCCTCAACGCCGCCAGCAGCACCGAGCAAATGTCCGATGGAGGACTTGGTCGACGTTACGGCAATCCGGTTTTCCTCGCCGAACACGCTCTTGATGGCCGCCAGCTCGCCAAGGTCGCCAACCGGCGTAGAGGTGGCATGGGCGTTGAGATGCTGCACCTGACCGGGCTCTACTCCTGCCTGCTTCAAGGCCAGGGACATCGCTCTTCGCGCACCATTTCCATCCTCCGGCCCGGCAGTCAGGTGATAGGCATCAGCGCTGGTGCCATACCCGACCAGCTCTGCCAAAGGCTGAGCACCACGCGCCAAGGCATGCTCCAGTGATTCGATCACCAGCAGGCCGGCACCCTCACCCATGACAAAACCGTCGCGACCGCTGTCGAAAGGGCGCGAGGCACGCTCGGGAGTATCGTTATAGCCACTGGACAGTGCCCGTGCTGCAGCGAACCCGGCCAGGCTGACCCGATCGATCGCCGCTTCCGCCCCCCCGCACACTGCCACGTCCGCTTCACCTGCTCGAATCAGCCGCGCCGCATCGCCGATCGCCTGAACGCCAGCTGCACAGGCTGTTACCGGAGCGCCAAGCGGCCCTTTGAGGCCATGTTTGATCGACACATGCCCCGCCGCCAGATTGACCAGGAACGAGGGAATGGTGAATGGCGACAGACGTCTCGGGCCACGGGTGTCCGTGGTACGCACTGCATCGGCAATCGCACCGAAGCCGCCGACACCGGAACCGATGATCGTCGCTGTGCGTTCCTGATCCCGGGCTTCGAAGGGTTGCCAGCCAGCCTGCTCCAGCGCTTGCCGAGCCGCTTCCATGGCGAACAGAATGAAGCGGTCCATCTTCTTCTGCTCTTTGGGCGGCGTAGCGCGATCCGGATCAAATCCGGCCTCGGCATCCTCCTCCAGCGTCGGCACCCTGCCACCGACACTTGTTGGTAAATCAGCGCTGACTGCGTCCGGCAGCTTGCTCAAACCCGAGCGCCCGGCGAGCAAACGCTGCCAGACGACTTCGACGCCGCTGCCCAAGGGTGAAACCAGGCCCATGCCCGTCACGACTATTCGACGTTGATCCATATCGCATTACCTCGCTTCGAAAGTCTTACTTGTAGCGGCTGGCAGCCGAACGATGGGACAGGTTCGGCGCCAGGACATGCCGCGCAGCGACGAAGGCCTGCCAGTCAGCTGCATCCGGCAGGGACGGGATCGTGATGAGTTCGCCCTGATCCAGACCGGCCAGCGCTGCATCCACCATCTCGCCGGCTTCCATGACCATTTCAGCAGGAATCCCGCTGGCGTCGATTCCCGAGCGCTCCCAGATTTCCGTGCGGGTGACGCCCGGCAAAACGGCCTGCACCTTGACACCGGTGCCCTGAAGTTCGGCATTGAGCGATTGGGTCAGACTCAGCACGTAGGCCTTACTGGCACTGTAGGTGGCGTTGAAACGCTCAGGAAACAATGCCACTACTGAGGCGATATTGATGATCGTGCCACGACCGGCCCTGGCGAAACTGGCGGCGGCGGCAGAGGAAAGACGCGTGACAGCAGTAATGTTCAGCTGGATCAGCCGTTCCATTTGATCGAGATCTGCATTGGCCAACAGACCGTTGGCGGCCACCCCGGCATTGTTCACCAGCAGGCTGATGCTCGAATCGTCGCGCAGGCGCTGTTCAAGTTTTGACACATCTTCCTTCTGTGTCAGATCCGCTTTGAGGACCTCCACCTGAATGCCATGCGCATCGTGCAACTGAGCCGCTGCGATTTCCAGACGTTCCTGATCACGGGCCACCAACAGCAAATCAAAACCGCGCGCAGCCAGGCGCTCGGCGTAGATTGCACCGATGCCGGATGAAGCGCCGGTGACAAGAGCCGTACCTTGGGATTCAGCGGATTTCATGCAGTACTCCTGAAAATGCTCGAAATGAAAAAGGCCACTGAGTGGACAAGCGATCAGAGGCGACAATTTATTATAGGCATAATCCTAACGAGATATGATAGCCGTAATTTTTCTCCACCGATGAACGTCCTCCTTACGTTGCTGACCGTTCGCGCACCAACGAAACAAAAAAGGCCGGTCAATGACCGGCCTCATGCTTTCGAAAATCCAGCTTAGTTCACTTCCAGCTTTTCACGATTGCGATCCAGAATTGCCTTGCCGATACCCTTCACTTCAAGCAGCTCATCTACTGATGCGAACGGCCCGTTTGTCTCACGGTATGCAACAATCGCTTTAGCCTTGGCTTCACCGACCCCGGCCAGTTCCTTCTGCAAGGTTGTCGCGTCTGCTTCATTGAGATCGATTTTTTCCTTCGAAGAAGGAGCTGCCACCTCCATTACAACGGGGGCCTTTGGTAATTCAGGAGTGACGACAGGCGCAGCAATCGCGCCAATCGAGGCGCTGGTGAGCAGGGCAAAGATCAGAGAGTAGAAGTATCCGGTACGCATAAAGTGACGCTCCATCATGATTTGAGAAAGCAGCTTTTCCGTAGCTGCTCCCCAAACTTAGGTCACGATGGGCATAAGTCAAAAATGTGTACGTTACAGCATGTGAAACAATCAGGGCTCAAGCCGGCGTTGCTGGAAGATCCAGTCAACGATCTCGCCGTCGGGGGTATAGCCGCTGACGGTTTCACGCAGAAGTTGACGGACACGCGAATAATCGTCTTTTTCGACTGCAACAAGCAGCTCGCTCAATCTGGCCTTCAGCACATCCCATGGGAGGTGATCTTCGTTGGCCGTCATGATCATCGGGTGCGGAGTCGCCGCGACGTTGTCGCCAATCAGCAGTTCTTCGTACAGCTTTTCACCAGGGCGCAAACCGGTGAACTCAATGGAGATATCACCATGTGGATTGCGATCCGAGCGAATACTCAAACCGGAGAGATGAATCATTTTCTCCGCCAGCTCGACGATTCTGACCGGCTCGCCCATATCCAGGACGAAGACATCCCCGCCCTGCCCCATCGAACCGGCCTGGATTACCAGCTGCGCGGCTTCCGGAATGGTCATGAAGTAGCGGGTGATCTTCGGATGAGTGACCGTCAACGGTCCGCCCGACTTGATCTGGCTGTGAAACAACGGAATCACCGAGCCGGACGAACCCAGTACGTTTCCGAAACGCACCATGGTGAAGCGTGTCTTGTTCACTCGGGAGACATTGGAGTTGTCGCCAAACAATACGGGGGCAATCTCACGACTCAAAGCCTGAAGCGTCAGTTCGGCCAGGCGCTTGGTGCTGCCCATGACATTAGTCGGGCGTACGGCCTTGTCGGTCGAAATCAATACGAAGTTCGCTACGCCGGATTTCAGCGCCGCCTGAGCCGTATTGAGGGTGCCGATAACATTATTCAGAACGCCCTCAGCGATATTGTGCTCAACCATCGGCACATGTTTATAAGCTGCCGCGTGGTAAACCGTATCGACCTTCCACGTCTTCATCACGTCGAGCAGCTTGTCCTGATGACGGATCGAGCCGAGGATCGGCAAAAGCCTGACCGGAACGGACTCACGACAGCCACGCTGCTCCAGCTCCGAGAGAATGCTGTAGAGATTGAACTCGCTGTGTTCAAACAACAGCAGCGTGGTCGGCTGCAGGGAAAAGATCTGCCGGCACAGTTCAGAACCGATGGACCCGCCCGCCCCGGTCACCATCACGATCTTGCCTTTGATACAGCGCTCCAGCAGATCAGCCTGAGCAGGCACCGCGTCGCGACCGAGCAAGTCGGCAATATCGACTTCCTGAATGTCTTCGACCTTCACACGACCGCTGGCAAGATCGGTGAAGTTCGGCACGCTGCGCACATGCAGGGGAAAACCTTCAAGCAGGTGCAGAATTTCCCGGCGCCGGGCACGCGTAGATGATGGAAGGGCCAGGAGGATTTCCTGCGCCCCGGTGACATCAATCATCTGTTGGATATGTTTGGGTTTGTAGACCTGCAACCCGGAGATTGCCCGATCGGCGATGCTTGAATCATCATCGATGAATGCAACAGGCCGCATGACCCGCCCCATGCGCAATGCAGCCACCAACTGGTTACCTGCCACTCCGGCACCGTAGATGGCCACCTTCGTCAGACCATCATCGCGATTGGTGAACGGTACGTGCTGGGCAGCATTGAACCAGTCACCCATGAAGTACTGGCGCATCAGCAAGCGCAGCCCACCGATAATGACCAGACTCAACCACCAGTAATTGAAAATGATCGACCGAGGCACAACGGTTTCATGGTTGCTGTACCAATAGACCACCAACGCAAGAATCAACGAAGACAAACTGACCGCTTTGATGATCGCAACAAGCGCATCATTGCCAAAATAACGCATGACGGCACGGTACATGCCGAAGCGAATGAACAAGGGAATAGCCACGACCGGGGCGCAAACGAAGAGCCACAGATGCACCTTTATCGGGTTGACCATCTCATCAACGCCAAGACGCACGATAAACGCCATCCACAGTGCGGCCCAAACAAGGACAATATCCGTCAGCACTTGAATCAACCGTTTTTGCCTGCGGGGCAGCGCCAGCAAAAATACGCGTAGTTTTCCCATATTCCCTCGTACCAATCTGACCTACTCCGTTGGTTGAACCGGCTGACGCATTGTACGGAGTAAAAGATCCGGGTTACAGAAAAAACACTAGCAAAACCCGACCGACAAATCGACACGTGGCCCGTTGCCGTTCGACTGTGCGCGGCTTACAGCTCTGCGTGGGGGCAATCCGGCTTGACAGCAAGTCTTCTGAGGGACGGCATTTTTTGATGCCGTTGATCGGAGAAAAACGCCTGCGGGGAGTTTGCCACCCCGCAGGCGTAGAAATCTTACACATGGAATTGAACAGCCGGGCTATCTTTTCCGAAAAATGAGTAAGCCGCCGACACCCATCAAGTACGCCAGCAATCCGAGAACAGCCAGAAAAACAGCCGAGCGGAAATAAGGCATATTGAACTTTGCCACCGCTTTGTATGTCCCGGCCGGCATCTCCCAGTATCGGAAACCATGAACATCTTTCGCGGTTACCTGTACCCCGTCATTAACCGTCATGGTCCAACCGGGAAAGTAAGTCTCGTTTTCCAGGAAACCAAACCCGGAAGCGGATTTGACGTCATATTCAATCTGATTGGGTTTGTACAACGTGAGCTGCACCCGATCGCTTGTTGCATCTGCACCGCTATTGATAGCTGCAATCGCTTCCTGTGCATCGGGCTGCCCCTTGAAGTAAACCGGCGCCCAGGCCTTTTTGGCAAAATTCAACAAATCAGGATTGCCGACTATGTATCTCTGCCGGAGAAACTGCATTGGACCTGAATAGTCACCAACCATATAAATGCCGGTCAAATAGCCCTGATAGCCAAAGTCCTGACCTGTGAACTCATCGCTGCGCTCTGCGCGCGAATCGACACCCTGAATTCTCTGCGCGAGCAATGGCGCGGGGGTTTGCAATGCGCCGAATTTTTCCGCATGCACACCGGAAATGGAAGGGTTATCCCAATAGGCTTGCCCGTCTTCGACACGTATGAAATCAATCACCTGGATCGAGAAAAACAAGATGAAAACAACGGCCGGATTCAACCTGAATCGATGAACGCACAGCGCCACGATCACCAGAAGCATTGTAACGAGGGAAAAGACAAACGCGTCCTGATTCACCAACAACGGGTCAACGGCGAAGTAGCCCAACACGCCAAAAAGTGCAAACCTGACCAGTCGGTCTTTGACGACACCGACAGGGCTTGCCTTGTACTCCCGATAACCGAGCATGGCGAAATATATGAGCGCCAGGGCGATGAACCCACGATAGTCCGCGCTTGGAAAACGGCTATATCCCAGCGGTGGGAACAACTTGGTAACCGCGTCGAAAAACCACCCTCCCATGCCCATAAACAAAGCGCACACGGCAACGGCCGTCATTCCCACATTGCGCTTGAACACTTTCACGCTCATGAAAAAAATGAACACAAAAGGAATGATCAAGACGTGCAACGAGCGCATCGATACGTCACCCGGCAACCCGGGAAAATCAATTCGCTGAATCAGGCTGAGCAGATTCACCGGGGCGATAAACGTCTTGGCCAGACTACCCGCTTCGGCCGATCGGGCTATCTCCCCCTTCAACATCAGAACCGGAAAGAAGGCCGGCGATGCCATCAGCACCCCACTCATCATGAGCCCTGCGCCAATGATGAAATGTTTCCATGAGCATTCTTTGGCGATAGCCGATGCAAAAATGAACACAAAAGAAATGAAGACGATGCTGATCGAAGATCCCGGGTAACCACCCGTCCACTGAAACAGCAACACAACGGGCAGGATAATCAACGGGAAGGGTTTCACCCCGTTTCGCATAAGGTCGACCAGGCCTGCAAAAATCCACGGCAGGAATGCGAAACTGCGCACGATATCCAGATGTTCAGAATTGCAAAAGAAACCGCCGAACAGGTTGTAGGCAACACTTCCGATTACCGAGGCAAGGACATCCTGGCCCGACTTGCGCAACAGAACGTAAGCGCCAAGCCCGGCAAAAAACACATGCACGACTTGAAAAACAACTGCCGCGTGCAATGTGTAGGGAATATTAAAGATATAGAAAACGTAGTTCGGCGGATAAAACAGGCCGGACTGCATGTTCATCAACAGCGGATAACCCATCCCCTGGAATGGAACCCACGAAGGGAATTGCCCCGCCTGCAAGGAAGTCAGCCAGTAATTCGGTATCGCATGATAAGTCAGGGAGAAGTCCCAAGGAAAAACGCTCTGCCCCAACAGATGATCATAAAAAACATACATATTCAGAAGCGCTAACAAACCAACCACATAAAACCACGTTGGAAGCTTGCCAAGCAGCGCTTTGACATCTCTGGCAAAATGAAACAGAAGCAAGAAAACAGCCGAAACGACAAACCCACACAGCACACTGAGCATTATTCTGATCCGACTCACCTGCTCGGCTGCAAAAGTCATTTCAAGCTCAGGATCATCAGCATTTTCCTGTATACGAATTACAGTTTTCCCAGAAAGATTGTCTATGTTTTCAATCTGGTTAAGGGCCTTGAAGGTCATCGCCCCTGACAAAAAACTCATCCCCAACACCGAGATATCGGTATCGAGCACCTCGATAGTGCCCGGAGAATTCAGCGGATCCCAACGAACTGGAGATGCCTGAATCGAGAGCGGATACGCCAGCCTGTTCTTGCCGGCATTCACAACTCCTTTCACGGAGTTATCTTCGCTGTAGCCATTCCCATCATTAAAAAACAGCTGAGACATTCCAGAAACACTGGAGATCATCTCTATATTTACAACAGGCTTACTGACCGGAGTAAAAAAAACAATAAAACTAAAAAAGACCGTCAGGATCAGGAGACTGCGAAAATATTCTGCAAATGTTTTTTTCTGGAATAGGTCAGAACGGAAAAAAGCATTCATAAACAAAGACAAACTCTTGATTTTTAGGAATCTGGAAAAAAGCGCTTGCAAAATACAGTAGCAGTGTAAAAAAAGCGAGATGCACTGTTCCCTCTGGAGCCTTGCCCATCTACAGCCCTGCACATACTTACCCCTCGTCAAGCCGAGAAAAAAGCAGGCACCCAGAGGCGCAAAGCAGCCGGAAATTCACTTTTTTCGATCCCTGTTTATCGGGCAGGGAACCCGCCGGGCCCATAGCCAATTGTGTAATAAACCTTTGCCCTTTATCATGCGCGCAGCCAAAAATTCTGGATAAACCATGGACGCCAAACAACAAATTCCTCTCTTCTCAGCCGTCGCCGCCAACGCAGGCATCGACTTTTCCGAACCACTCATGCGTGTTGTCAACCGTCACTGGTACATCATGGGTGAGGAGGTTAAAGCGTTCGAGCGCGCATTCGCCCATTACGTTGGCGTAGAGCACTGCATTTCGGTTGCCAATGGTTCCGAGGCACTGGAAATCGCGTTGCTCGGCATGGGAGTGGGTCCTGGCGATCACGTCGTTACCGTCGCTAACGCAGGCTTCTATAGCAGCACCGCAATCAGAGCGGTTGGCGCCATACCTGTTTACGTCGACGTCGACGAGCATTCCCTTACCATGTGCCCCGAGTCGCTGAAGCGAGCATTGGCACAACCGGCGAAGGTTGTCATCGTCACCCATCTTTATGGGCAACTGGCGGCAATCCAGGAACTCGCATCGATCGCCCGGGAATCTGGCGCTGCGGTACTGGAGGATTGCGCCCAGTCGCATGGTGCTCGCTCGGAACAAGGCCAATGCGGCTCCTTCGGAGACCTGGCCTGCTTCAGCTTCTACCCGACCAAAAACCTCGGAGCCCTGGGTGACGGCGGCGCGATTGTTACCTCATCGCCAGAGATTGCCGAACGCTTGCTGAAGCTACGGCAATATGGCTGGGCGACCAAATATCATGTCACCGTACCGTTGGGACGCAACAGCCGCCTGGATGAAATGCAGGCTGCAATATTGCGCGTAAAGCTACCTCTGCTCGACCAATGGAACGCGGAACGTCGGGACATCGCCAAAAAATATTGCGAAGCTTTTAAAGCGCTGCCGGTAAAACTGCCTGCCAGCCTGGATCGTGACTTTGTCGCACACCTGTTCGTGTTGCGTGTTGAAAACAGAGATGCCTTTACCCAGTACTTGAAAGAGCAAGGCGTCAGCACCGACATTCACTACCCTGTTCCCGATCACTGGCAAACAGCCTACAAGTTGAATGACACTTTTGATCTACCAGTTACTGAAACCGCAAGTTCAAAACTCGTTTCACTCCCGTGCTTCCCGGGTTTGACGACTGAACAGGTAAACCGTGTTATCGAAGTTGTCTGCAACTTCTTCAAACAGGGGGTTTAGGGTGTTATCGCTTGTAATTCCAGTTTACCGCAACGAAGAATCGATCCCTTCGTTGCTACAGGCCATAGATGATCTTAATGTTCAACTACAGGGTGAACTGGAAGTAGTATTTGTTGTAGACGGCAGCCCTGACAAGTCATTCGAACTGCTGCGAGAGAGCCTGCCAATGCGCCAGTTCTCTTCGCAGCTGGTCCTTTTGTCGAAGAACTTCGGGTCGTTCATGGCGATTCGTACCGGGCTTCAGCATGCGAAAGGTCGCACATTTGCGGTAATGGCTGCAGACCTGCAGGAGCCACCGAGCCTCGTACTGACAATGAATAAGGTTCTGAACAATGAACCTGTCGATGTCGTTGTGGGTGTACGTGAAAGCCGGGAGGACCCATTTCTCTCCAAGCTTGCTTCGAAGACGTTCTGGGGCTTGTATAAGCGCTATGTCATTCCGGAAATGCCAGCTGGCGGTGTAGACATGTTTGGCTGCAACCTGGCGTTTCGCGACAACCTCCTGAAACTCGAAGAACGGCACAGCTCGCTGATTGCACAAATTTTCTGGCTGGGATTCCGTCGAGAAGTCGTCCTCTACTCTCGCGTGGCCAGGGAGCATGGAAAATCGGCATGGACACTCAGGAAGAAAATCAACTACCTGATGGACAGCGTGTTTTCCTTCACTGATCTGCCAATCCGCTTGTTGATCAGGGTCGGCGCCGCGGGTTCGATTTTTTCGTCGCTATATGGCATCAGTGTCATTTTTTCGAAACTGGCGGGCCTTATTGAAGTACCGGGCTACGCGATGACGCTATTCATGATCACGCTTCTTGGCAGCCTCAATTTATTAGGCCTCGGCGTTGTAGGTTCGTATGCCTGGCGAACCTATGAAAATACAAAAGGACGCCCATTGGCGATTCCGATGAAAGTCCTTGAGTTTGGAGTCAACAAATGACCGATTCACGTAATTTTTTTGTTCACGAGCAGGCTATCTGCGAGTCCCGGAACATCGGCGCAGGTTCGCGAATCTGGGCATTTGCACATGTACTTCCCAATGCAAGAATCGGTAAAGACTGCAACATTTGCGATCACGTTTTTGTTGAGAACGATGTCGAAATCGGGGACCAAGTGACGCTTAAATGCGGCGTGCAGGTGTGGGACGGAATTACCATCGAGGATAAAGTGTTTGTCGGGCCGAACGTTACGTTCACCAATGACAAATTCCCTCGCAGCAAGGTTTACCCGACCGAATTTACCAGGACTATCATCAGGAAAGGTGCCTCGCTCGGTGCAAACTCCACTATTTTGCCAGGCATAACAATCGGCTCGGCAGCAATGGTTGGCGCGGGCTCGGTCGTTACCAAATCAGTTCCGCCCAACGCGATCGTTGTAGGAAACCCCGCGAAGATCATTGGCTATGTTGACGCGAAAGCAACCAGCACGACGACCGTCGAAAGCCCGAGCAACGTTGGCAAATCCGAGGTTTATCCTTGCGGCGTAACGCTGCATCGCATGCGTGAAGCCGTTGATATTCGGGGCAGCCTCAGTGTCGGCGAGTTCGAACGGGACATTCCCTTCTCGGTGAAACGTTACTTCCTCGTTTCCAACGTCCCGACAGCTGAAACTCGCGGCGAACACGCCCATCGCGAATGCCATCAGTTTCTGATCGCCGTCAAAGGGACCGTTCACGTTGTCGCTGACAACGGCACGAACAGACAAGAATTCGTTCTTGACTCACATACTCTCGGTTTGTTTCTGCCTGCAATGACCTGGGGCATCCAGTACAAATACTCGGCTGACGCAGTATTGCTGGTATTCACCTCCGATTATTATGACCCCGAAGATTATATCCGCGATTACGACCAGTTCCTGCTGGAAAAAAACCGCACCGGGCAAGCTTGAAGTGAACCTGAAAAAACTGAGCGAGATAAAGTTTTTCCGTTTTCTGCTGACCGGCGGCTTCAACACCGCCGTCACCTACGGGCTTTATCTGATCCTGTTAAACTTTTTTGCCTACACAACCAGTTACTCGATCAGCTACCTATGCGGGATCTTGTTGGCGTTTCTTCTAAGTCGATACGTCGTCTTCAAAGAGCACCAAGGCATAAAGTCGGTGGTTTTTTTCCCGCTGATCTACGTCGCGCAGTACCTGTTCGGCTTATTGGTAGTCTGGTTTTGGGTTCGGATTCTATCGCTACCGGAATTTCTGGCACCACTGGCTGCGATCGTCCTGTCACTGCCCCTTACCTACACATTAAGCAAGCTCGTTTTTACAAAACCAAAACGATCCGAATCCTGAGGCCCGATCACGTGCAAGACTGATCGCTCATCCTCACCAACAAAAAAAGGAGCAGCCCCATAAGGGCCTGCTCCTTTTTTACGTCTTCAGATCGACGGTGAGGGCTCCAGCAGCTCTATCGCAATCAATGCTGCCGATGCATCCCGCAAGAAAACGCTCTCCGACAACGCGCTCAACGGTGAGTCAAGCGCGATTCGCCCTGGATATCAGACGGGCTGCAGCGGCTTACCCGCAACAGCTTCAATCCGCCCTTTTGCACTGGCAACAGCGATATCGTAGGCGCCATGCAGCAATGCATGACGCTCGGCACGTACGTTTTGATCAGCAGGTGTACGGAACAATGACGTCGTTTTTGCTACGTAACGGAAGTTTCCTTCAAAGCCGTAGCACAACCATAGACTCCAGTCTTCCAGCTGATCCAGTTCAAGATCAAAACCGCCCCAGCGCGAGTACAGCTCTTTCTTGAACAGAATGGATTGAATCGGGATGAAGTTATGGCGCCGCATCACTTCATAATCCCACTCCTGATGAAAGACAGCCGGGGTATGGAACAACTCTTCCACGTAAGACGTTTTGTCTTCATTGACGTGTGTCGTTACCTCGAACGCCAGACTGTAGGCGGCATCGATTGAAGTATCGGCATTGAGACATTGCATCAACGTTTCAACATGGTCGCAGAACAATAGGTCATCGTCATCCAGGAACATGAAATAAGCGCCGCTGGCATTTGCCATTGCAGCGTTACCGACACCCGAGCGGCCTATCTTTTCATTTGCCAGGAATCGCACGGAAACGTGTGCAGGAGCAACTTCTGCCAGCGATTCCACGAGGGCGCGTTGAGTATCTCCACCGTCTTCCGCGACCAAAAGCTCGATGTTCGGATACGTTTGATTGAACACACTCTGCATGGCTTGCTTCAAGAACATGCCACGACCTCTATAGGTTCGCGTGATGACCGTTACTTTGGGGATTGCCGCTGCCTCAGAAACAGCTTCGGCTGACCAGAACGCCCCCTCTCTTATCAGCTCATAGTCATATCCCCGGAACGGGAATTTCACGGAAGCAGGCCCTTTACCCTTCAAGAAATGGGGAATGTTCCTTAGAAGCTTGGGAACATTCTGCCGCAGCATTTTCTTTGAACCAGGAAATTGCGACGGGTATATAAACAGGGCGGCATACAGAACGAAGGCAATGACGCGATCGGAAAAAGAACCGTAGCGCAGTCGAATGTATGTGTTGCCCAGCACACTGCCGGCAAACTGCAGCGGCTTGACCTCTCCTGCCTCTTCATAGGTATGGTGAAGCACGGTCGCACCAGGAAGATACTTCAACGAGTAACCAAAGGAGCGTAACCGATAAGAAAGCTCTACGTCTTCGCCATACATGAAAATCGCATGATCATAACCACCGCTGCGCAGATAAGCTTCACGCTTGAGCAAAACACAGGCATGGGACGACCAGTTCGTTTCAAGCGTAACCGGGTCATAATACTTTGGATGCTCATACGGGATTTGACGAAATTCCCAACTTGCCGCCGACGTACTCTGATCATTAACCGCCGCAGTAACAGCCTTGACGATGGAATCAGGAAGAAACTCAAGATCGAGATTGACGATCAGGCAATAGTCCGCAGTGCCTTTTCGAATGGCGCGATCGTGGCCTGCACCAAAACCAAGGTTTTGCTGACGAATCACTTCCGCACTGGCAAATCTGCTTGCCTCTTTGCTCAAATACTCTTCGAACAATGCAACCGTGTTATCGGAAGAACCGTTATCAACCACTCTCAGGTGGATCTTTGAAAGCGGATAGTTTTGCGCCTCGATCGAGGCTACAAAGTTGGCAACCCACCGGGCACTATTATAAGCAACGACCGAGATATCAATCTCTGGAAAATCCTCGATCTTTTTGAATACGTCAGCCCGGCCATTTTCAACAAAGCGATTATTGGACAGCGCATTCAAGGCCAGAAGATTATCAGCCGAGAATGTCTTGTCCTGAATAATCTGCGCGAGTCTCATTTTTCTGTAGAGATAAAAAGACCAGACGAACTTCAGGCCCGGAATTCTCAGATAAATGGCACGCGCCACACCTCTCAGCGTCAGTCTGGGTCTGCGCACAAATGCACGGGCCAGATCTTTCGCTCTTGAAACCTTACGCCGAAAACCGCGCAGCGGTCGGGTCAACGTCCAGGACTTGCTGGTGACAATCTCCTGAAACTGTTGATCGAGATCACTCAGCTGCAGTTGCAGGTCGGCATTGGCACGCTCGAGCGTTTGATTATCAAACTGAACCACACTGTTTCGCGCCGAGAGTTGCTGCAACTCCGCATGGAGCTCACCTGCCCACACGTCGGAACGGAAGATATAGGCGCTTGCCACCGGGTCAGCGAGGACAAGGGAGAACGCAGCTGCTCGCTCCATCGGTAGCGGCGGGACTGGCTGAATCGTGGAGAATTCAACGGCTACGCGGCTGATTCCGCAGGCAAGGGCCGCCCGCCTTGCAAAACCCTGCCAACCCTCATCGCCGTGCGAAAATTCCAAATCCTGAAACCGCCCCACATAATCAGCCGGAATCATGAGGTGCCATGAGGCATCGGTGCTCAACGAGGCAAACATCTGGAACTGACTGGCATCTGTCATTTCCCGCACCTCTACCAATTCCAGGAGAGGGGTTCCACGGGCATCATCGAAGTTTTCGATCAACGCGCTCAGTGCACGGACACATACTTCTTGCGGATTTTTGACAAAGGACCAGTAACGGGTTTTCAACGAGGTCGCAACGAAACTTTCCAGCCCGTTTTCTTTGTAAAAGGAAACGGCCAACGCGCCAGCAAATTTCCCGAACAACTTTTCAGGCAACACCCACTCGATTGCCGCACTACTTGCCAGCCCTGAAAGAGCGGCATGCAGCGCCGAGACTTCCGACTCAACGACGTTTTCCGGAAAAACCAGCGAAACGGAAACGCTCATCGAGCTGACGTCATCCTGAGTTTCGACGGTTAGGCTATCGTCTGGCACATAAGCGCGCACAAACTGATATACGTCACTGGCCGGATCAAGAATGGCCTTTAACTTTCTCAGGTCGCGACCGATGCCGACATCCCTGTTCAAGAGAACTGAAGGCTGTTTTGAGAATTGCTCACTGAATTCGAGATGATAGTCACGAGCAGCCACTTCTCTCCAGCCGTTCTTTCGAGTGACTTCAGACAGGTTTTTCTCTGTGTACACAACTGTGTGCGTCTTATCCAACAACCCCGTATCCAGATAATCGTAGTCGCCTGCCAACAGATTGATAGCGACGTCGATATGGGAAGAGTTCGGAACGGAGATTACCAGCGACACTTTCTGTTCGGGAGAAAATGCTTCTTTGATACGACTCAACAGTGCACAGTCATAATCGAGATGTTCAATAACATCCAGAATGGAAATTGTGACAGTCGAATACTTTTCGCAGAGCGATGCCAGCTGAGCGACGACCGCATCGTGATCTCTCAGGTCCAACTCATAAGCTTCGACACCATGGCTTTGCAGGGTACTTACGCTTTCCTGGTTGGCATCAAAACCTATGTATCTGACACCTCCATTTTCGATCTGACGAGCAATCGCCGCGTAGCCACACCCCAAGTCGATATGTATGGCACCGGCACTGGAGCATTTCCGTACAAGATCAACTGCACAGGCATAAACGCTGACAGGCTCATACGAAAAATTGTACTTTTTATCCATTTTTCTGCAACTCGATATCAATCATGGGAATCCCGACCAATCCTGTAGACACACTAGTGCTGTGGGACTTGAAGGCGATTGCGTCGTGAACCCAACTATGAATAACGTGATTGTCCTGAGTACCGTTTGCGATCGCCACACCGATTGTGTAGTCGCCAGCGGGCATCATCGGCATTCTGAATTTGAACGTGGCCGCAAAGTCACTGCCACTGCTGACGCTTACAGCGTCATCGACATAGGTAAGGTAGGTGTTGTCACCGAACAGATGCTGACCATTTTTATCCTTGACCAGGAAACCCACAATCGGTTGATCCAACTCAATTTCCGCGTGAATTTTAACCACAAGTGCAACCAGTTCTCCGCCAACAAACCACGAGATCGGTGCACCGGATTCACTGCCAAGATAGACGTCAACAACATGGGCCTTGCTCAGGCCGAATTTTTCCCCGGTGTCGGAGAACCTGAAAACTTCCAGGTCATTTCTGATCACCGATGCATTGATAAAATCCTGACGAACATCCCGGTAATCCTCGACTGCACGGACTGCATGGACCTTGGTTTCCGCTACCGCCTGGGTCGAACCGGACGAAGCGTAATATTCCGCGAGATAGGACTGACAAACAGTCTTGGAGTCGCTGTAGGCTTTGCGATCTCCGGCCTGCAGCCAGACTGCACGCTCACAGAGACTCATGACGCTATTCGTGTCGTGAGTTACGAACAGGATTGTTCCGCGTTTTTTGAATTCCGCGAGAAAACGCATGCATTTTTGCGTGAAGAATATGTCTCCGACGGCCAGTGCTTCATCGATGACCAAGATATCGGCATCAACGTTGGCGATGACTGCGAATGCAAGGCGCACATACATGCCGCTCGAGTAAGTCTTGACGGGCTGTTCGATGAATTCGCCGATCTCTGCAAACTCCAGAATCGCGTCATATCGTGCGTCAATCTCACTTTTACTCAGGCCAAGAATGCCGGCGTTCATATAGACGTTTTCGCGGCCACTGAACTCCGGATTGAAACCGGAGCCGAGTTCCAGCAACGCCGCGATACGCCCGGACGTCGTCACACTGCCACTGGTCGGCTGGAGCGTGCCACAGATCATTTGCAGAAGGGTCGATTTGCCGCTGCCATTACGGCCGATAATCCCGACGGTCTCACCCTTTCGCACTTCGAACGAAACATCTTTAAGTGCCCAGAACTCCCGGAAGTACTGTTTCGCAGCTTGCCCCATGGCGCGCTGCAAAGGGGGCATCACAAACTGCTTGAGACGATCACGAGGCTGTTCATAAATTTGATAGCACTTACTCAAGTTTTCGACTTTTATAGAAATTTCAGAGGACATCAGCAAACCCCTTACGCGTCTTCTGGAACCAGGCAAAGCCTAACCATGCAACGAATACAGTGACGATCAAATAAAGCCCAAGCATGGCGAAGTCCGGAGCCTTGCCCCAATAGAGAGCGTCCCGAGTCTGCTCGATCACGGGCGTCATCGGATTCAGATAAAGCAATCCGCGATAACGCTCAGGCAATGCAGTGACCGGATAGAAGATTGGCGAAAGGAACATCAGCGTACTGGTGACAATACCGACGAACTGCGCGGCATCACGCAGGTAAACGCCCAACGATGCCAAAGCCCAGCTCAATCCCATGATGAAGAAAATCAAGGGGAGCAGGATCAGTGGCAAGAACAGTGCCGTCGCGTGCGGGATGCCAAAAAAGATGACATAAGCCAGCATCCAGACAGCAAGGCTGATAGCACCATGAAAAAGTGCAGAGCCCAAATTGACCCATGGAAGAATTTCCAGAGGAAAAACGACCTTTTTCACATAGTTCGGGTTGCCGAGGATTAATCCGGGAGCACGGTTCACGCATTCGGCAAACAGGCTGAAAACCATCAGTCCGGCGAAGAGAATCAGGGCGAACTCGGTTTTGGAGTCACTGCCGGTTCCCCAGCGGGCCTTGAAAATAACGCTGAACACAAATGTATACACAACCAGCATAAACAACGGGTTCAGAAAGGACCAAAGAATCCCCATGAACGAGCCACGATAGCGACCGAGAACATCCCGCTGTACAAACGACTTGATCAGGTTTCTATGCCGCCAGAGGCTTGCGATCATTTCCCTGGGACTTGCTGAAAAATTTTGCATCAAGCAAACACCTTACAAATAAAAATTCCTGAACGACTCATAACATCTTCCCTACGTGATGACCTTTCTGATGTATCAATTTCTAGAGCCCGCAGCGCCCTGGCTTTCAGCATCGACAGACTGTGCGCCCGGCCGAGCCACGAGCGTTTGATCGGTTGAAGGTGTCAGCTCTTTCGGTTTGAATTTCAACGCTCTTTTTTCAATCAAATGCCAGGAGCAATATCCCAGGGCCAACGAAATCAAAATCGTGACCGAAAGATAAGTACCGAAAGAGATATCCGGATACTTAAGCAAGACAGCCTGCTGCACCGGGAAAGCATAGATGTAGACTCCGTAGGAGCAGTCACCCACTTTATTGACAAAAGTGCCCAGCCAACTACTGGACAATCCATAAGCTAACACGATGTAGGGCACGGTAATCCATGGCAGGACATTGGTGAATTCGGGATAAGGCGCAAGCAAAATGGTCGCCATCAGCATTACAAAAACACCTGACAGGCTAAGCCAGCGCTCCAGGCGAAATTTTGCAAAACAGGCACCGATCATGAAATAGACTCCGGTCAGGAATACTTGCCGGATATCGGTTCCGTAGATCACCACCATGGGGGCATCCCGCCAGCACCAGAACACCACCACCGCCGCGAACAGCGCCGTGACCGCGGCATAGACCAGGCGCCCCCCCTTGAACAGCATGCCCAGCCCCATGACCACCAGATACATGAAGAACTCGACAGGTAGGCTCCACAACGAGCCATTCACGGCGCCCGGGACCTTTGACTGTTCAAATACACCTGGTAATGAAAATACCGGTTTCAGAATGATGTTCTTCAGATAACCGGTAAAGTACGGGTGCAAAAAGTATTCTTTCAAACTGAGCGTCGTGAAAATCGGTCCGAGCAAAAGCATGCTGACCAACACGACAACGATCAGGGCTGGAAATATTCTTAAAGCCCGCTTCATCAGAAAATCGCGAGGCACCGGATTGGAACCCCAGCTTTTCGTAATCAAGTAACCGCTGATTACAAAAAATATATCGATCCCAAGGCCGCCATAGGAACTAAGCCCCAGAAAGCCGACGGACGGCTTTCCGTAGAACATGAAAGAGTGCGCATAAAGAACCATCAGCGCGGCGATAAGCCGTAACAAATTTAAATTATTGTCTTTATGCAGCATTTCCTGCTCCCGAGCCAATCAACTTCGCATGTATCGAAGAGCATGCGTATACAAACTATGAATGAAACCTGGAGGACGCCTTTCAAGCTCAAGCGCTGGCGCCCCGCTCCCCCGCTGACGGCTGCGAATCATATCATCATCTGCAACCTTCATTGTCGAACCCGCTCACCGCCCTCCCGCCCTCCCGCTCTCTCCTGGCTCGTGGACCACACGACAAGGGCGCTGATCATTGGCTGCCTGGAACATCGGCATTTAGCCAGCAAACGCGAGAAGGAGTCATGAAGGAGGCGACTATTGTGATACCTCTTCCCGTTTGCCCGCACGGTACAGACAGGCCAGCACAACCAGAGGACAGTAGGCGATCGCCACGCCGGCCAATGCGGGGACGAGGCCCATTCCGACTGCTATCGACAGAGGAAGCAGCCATACAACGTTGATGCCGATAACGGCGAACACCACAGCCTTATGGCTTTGGTATTGCCGGGATGCGTATTGATAGGCGTGACTACGGTGAGCCTGATAGACCTTGTCACCGTTGATCAGACGTCGGCACAGCGTCCACGTCGCATCGACGATGAATACGCCCAGTAGAATCACCCAGCTCCAAAGCAACTCGGGCGCCGACCAAGCGGCATGCAGACTGAGCACCCCCAGCACGAACCCCAGGAATCCGCTTCCCGCATCCCCCATGAAAATTCGGGCAGGTGGAAAATTCCAGCATAAAAACCCACCGACCGCGGCGGCCAGCGCGAGTGCAACCCACGTGAAATCGAGGTGCCCCGTCAAACCATATACCAGGCAGACGCCGACGCACGCGCAGATGGCTTCGACACTGGCAATTCCATCGATACCATCCATGAAATTGTAAAGATTGAGCATCCAGACCAGATAAATCAACGCCAGTACCGTACCCGCGATACCGAGATCAATCGCTGCCCCAAAAAAAGCTACGGGAGCCATACCTCCAAGCCAGAACAGCGCCCATGCGGCCGCAGCGAAATGCCCCAGCAGCCTCCACCGCGCTGCGATATGTCCGTGATCATCGGCGAAACCCAATACCGCAACCAAAATGCCGGCACCTGACAGTGCATACATCAACGCCGGACTCATCAGGCCCGACAGAGTCATGAACGGTAAAGCGGCGAGGAAGGTGACAACAATTGCCACCCCTCCTCCGCGAGGCGTTGGGACAGTATGAGAACTGCGCTCATTCGGCACATCCATCAGGCTTTTTGCCAATGCATATCGACGCAAAATCAATGTCAACATCCAGGAAGCCAGGAACACCGCGAGCAACTGCCAGCAAAAAATCATTTCGATTGCTCTTTAAAATAGTGGCACGCAGTCTTGAGCATGGCTTCATCGACGTTAACGGGCGGCCTCCAGCCCAATAGTTCACGAGTCTTTTGAGTATCAACTTGCAGCGACCCGCAAATTCGTTGAGCGAGCGCACGCCTGCCCAGTACCGAGGCCACGGTCACCAGCAACCACTGCGGAAACTTTAACAACCGCGGTTTTTTACCGAGTGCACGGGCCAGGCGCTGCAAGAGCCCCGTTGTAGACAAGTCCTCGCCATCGCTGACCAGAAAAGTTTCGCCTGCAGCTTTCGAATGGCTGATACAAGTAATGATCAAATCCACCAGATTGCCAATGGCGACAAGGCTTCGTTGATTGGAGATCGCACCCAATGGCAGCGGTACGCCCCTGTCCAGCCAACGCATCATGCTGAGAAAGTTGGCTTTGACGCCCGGCCCGTAGACCAGCGGTGGACGAATGATGACAACTTCCATACCGGTTTCCCGACTGAGCCGCTTCAATCGTTCTTCAGCTTCGTATTTGGATACACCATAAGCATCGGACGGCGCCGGCGTGTCATCTGCCTTGAACGGTTTGCCCTCGGCAGTACTTTCGCCATTGACCTTGATTGAACTTATGAAGATGAAGCGCTTTACACCCGCGTCGGCAGCGTGCTGCGCCAACCTGAGAGTGCCTTCAACGTTGATCTTGCGAAACTCCGCCAATGCGTCTGCTGCTGTTTCTTTCATGACGTGCACACGGGCCGCGGCATGAATAACAACGTCGACGGCAACAAGCGAAGGCAAGTTTGCCGAGTCGGCAAGATCGAAAGACACAGCCGGACATAATCCGTTCAGCCGGGTTGAACCCCGCACTGCCGCAATCGGGGAAAAGCGCTTGTTCAGCAATAAACTGAAAACCACGGCCTCCCCGACAAATCCATTAGCGCCCGTCACCAGTACTCGAAGAGCGCTCATGAATGCTTATTCCCCAACAAGGCAGTTGCCCAGCAGATGCAAAAGAAAAAGATTTTATCCCGGACACGGCGCCGACACTTCCACGCACTGAATGACAACTTCATCAATTGCCGGCGTCGCAGCTGTAGCCAGCCTTTCACAAACGGATCGTCGCCCTGCCCGACCAACAAGCTGATCATGCGCACCTGTGCGAACCACCAACCGTCATGAATGGTTTTGTAGCGTGAAACCAACGAGCTCAACCCTGTGTTGGCGCCAACCTGATTGTTTTCATGTTGGCGGTATTCCATGGTGGGTTGCGGATCGATATGCCAACGAAAACCATGGCTACGGGCATACGCATAGAAGTACCAATCATGCAGGCTGACCTTCTGCAATTCCTGCCAATGATTGAGCATCGATTTTTTCAGGGTTTGAGAAAATTGCTTATTGAATACATAAGTGCAACCCGGCCCGGCAGCCTCGAACAGGAAGTCCCATGCGACCTGGGGTTGTGCCTTGTCCAGAAGGGAAGTTTTACCGTCCGGCCAAAAAGCCGTAACGTTGCTTGAGTACGCTTCAACCTGACGATATTGAATCGCAGTGATTGCTCGCTGCAGTTTTTCAACGTGCCAGACATCGTCCTGATCGGAAAACGCTACGAAATCATAAGGCTCGAAATCCACATCACGCATCAATCGAAAGAAATTGCGTGATGCTCCGCCGAACTTCCCTGCCTCAGGAAGCAGCTTGACGCAGGGATGATCGACCGCATAAGCCGCACACCAGGCCTGCGTACCATCAGTAGAGCGATCGACGCTGATATAAACAGCTACGTCGACACCCGACTGGTTGAGAATCGAATCAAGCTGCTCTTCGATCCACTGCATTCCATTGTAGGCAGCCAGCAAAACTGCAACCTTGGGAGATCTGACTGGCATGCCTTTCCTGTTTGCATGATGGTTACGCTAATGGCAACAGACAACACTCTGATCAGCGAGCGCTCATGTCCAAAAGCTTTCTCAAATACTGTCCATAACCGGTTTTTTTCAGGGCGTCTGCCTGAGCTTCCAGTTCGGCGGCGGTGATCCAGCCGTTGTGATAGGCAATTTCTTCCAGGCAGGCGACTTTCAAGCCTTGACGCTGCTCGATGGTATGAACGAAGTGACTGGCCTCCAGCAACGAGTCGTGAGTGCCGGTATCCAGCCAGGCAAAACCACGGCCCAGCATTTCGACGTTGAGTGTCTTGCGTTCGAGGTACGCACGATTCACGTCGGTAATTTCCAGCTCACCACGCTCCGAAGGCTTGATGTTTTTAGCGATCTCGACAACATCGTTATCGTAGAAATACAGGCCTGTTACCGCATAGTTGGATTTTGGCTTCAGTGGTTTTTCTTCGATGCTCAGCGCGCGCCCGTTCTGGTCAAACTCGACGACCCCAAAGCGCTCCGGGTCGGAGACGTGGTAGCCGAAAACGGTAGCCCCCTGCTGCTGGGAGCTGGCAGAACGCAAGTTGTCCGAGAAGTGCTGACCGTAGAAGATGTTGTCGCCCAGAATCAGGCAGCATGGGTCCTGACCGATGAACTCTTCACCGATGATGAACGCTTGCGCCAGGCCATCCGGGCTCGGTTGTTCGGCATAAGTGAGCTTGATGCCGTACAGACTGCCATCGCCCAGCAGCTTGCGGAAACACGGCAGATCATCCGGAGTGGAAATAATCAGGATTTCGCGCATTCCCGCCAGCATCAGCACCGAAAGCGGATAGAAAATCATCGGCTTGTCGTAAATCGGCAACATTTGCTTGGAGACACCCAGAGTCAACGGGTGCAGGCGCGTACCCGAACCACCAGCGAGGATGATGCCTTTACGATTTGTCGTGGTCATTTGTTCAAAACTTCCCTAAGCATTCGGGTTACACCACTTTGCCAATCCGGCAAGTGTAGAGAAAAATTATCGCGCAGCTTCTGAGTATTCAAACGTGAATTCAGCGGCCGACGCGCAGGGGTCGGATAAGCAGTGGTATCGATCGGATTCACAGCCTGTACGGCAAGCTGTTCACCATTGGCCTTGGCAAATGCAATCACGTGACTGGCATAGCCATGCCAGGACACTTCACCGCTGGCTGCCAGGTGATACACCCCCGATAGTTCCGGGCGCTGAAAGGCCTGGCGAATGGCCAACGCGGTGACGTCCGCAATCAGGTCCGCACCGGTTGGCGCACCGATCTGATCGGCGATCACGTTCAAGCTTTCGCGATCAGCAGCAAGACGCAACATGGTCTTGGCAAAATTGTTGCCGCGCGCACCATATACCCAGCTCGTGCGGAAAATCAGATGCTTGCAACCCGACGCGGTGATGAGCTGTTCGCCGGCCAGTTTGCTCGCACCATATGCGTTGACCGGCGCTACGCTGTCCGACTCCTGCCAAGGCGTGGCACCTTCCCCACTGAAGACATAGTCGGTCGAGTAGTGAACCAGCCAGGCGCCAAGGAGTGCAGCCTCTTCAGCCAGAACACCGCTCGCCTGAGCATTGACGCGCGCTGCCAGCTCGACTTCAGACTCGGCCTTGTCAACGGCGGTGTAAGCCGCTGCGTTGACAATGACATCAGGCTTTATCTGGCGGATCGTCGAACGCAAACCCTCAAGATTCGATAAATCACCACTCAATCCATCGATCGAATGGCGATCCAGTGCGATCAGCTCGCCAAGTGGTGCCAGAGAGCGCTGCAACTCCCAGCCGACCTGGCCGTTCTTACCCAGCAGGAGGATTTTCATGCCTTGTTTGAACGATCCGCATAATTTTGATCAATCCACTGCTGGTAACTGCCGCTCTTCACGTGAGCGACCCAGTCAGCATTGTTCAAGTACCATTCAACAGTCTTGCGAATGCCGGTTTCGAATGTTTCTTCCGGAGTCCAGCCCAGCTCGCGCTGAATCTTGCTTGCATCGATCGCATAGCGCTGGTCGTGACCAGGACGGTCCTGAACGTAAGTGATCAGGCTTGCATGAGGGCGATGCGCCGAGTCTGGACGCAGTTCATCGAGCAATGCGCACAGAGTGTTCACTACTTCAATGTTCTGTTTTTCGTTATGGCCGCCAATGTTGTATGTCTCGCCAACGACGCCTTCGGTCACGACTTTGTACAACGCACGGGCGTGGTCTTCGACATACAGCCAGTCGCGAACCTGATTGCCTTTGCCGTAAACCGGCAGAGGTTTGCCTTCCAGCGCATTGAGAATGATCAGCGGAATCAATTTCTCAGGGAAGTGGCAAGGGCCGTAGTTGTTCGAGCAGTTGGTCACCAATGTCGGCAGGCCATAAGTGCGAGCCCAGGCGCGAACGAGGTGATCGGAGCTGGCCTTGCTGGCTGAGTAAGGCGAGCTTGGCTGATAAGGCGTCGTTTCGGTGAAAAGGTCTTCCGGGCCTTCAAGATCACCGTAAACTTCGTCGGTCGAAATATGATGGAAACGGAAGTTGGCTTTACGCACATCATCCAATGCCGCCCAATAGTGGCGAGCAGCTTCCAGCAGAGTGTAAGTACCGATGATGTTGGTCTGAATGAACTCGGACGGGCCACTGATCGAGCGATCGACATGAGATTCCGCAGCCAGGTGCATGATGGCATCTGGTTGATGCTCACGCAAAACACGGTCGATCTGCTCACGATCGCAGATATCGACGCGTTCGAATGCATAGCGCGAATTACCGCTGACTTCAGCCAGCGACTCGAGGTTACCGGCATACGTCAGCTTGTCGACGTTGATCACTGCGTCGTTGGTATTGGAAATGATGTGACGGATGACTGCCGAGCCGATGAAGCCTGCGCCGCCGGTTACTAGAATTTTCACGCGAAACCATACCCTTGAGCTGCGGACAGTGACACTACAAGCACTGTCAATCCATGAACGCAGAAGCTTAAGAATGAAGCTTCTGTCAAAGTCAGTCTAAATCGATGTGGGAATAGGCCACTATCAAACAAGGGACGCATTTTACAGCTTAATGAAGCTTTTACTAATGGATATAGTCAGGCAGAGGCGCAATTTCGACAGACGCCATGCGCCTGCCGGTTTCAGACAAGACGCTTGCGTGCTGCTCTGGACGAGCGTCTCAGAAACAGGCCGAATATAGGACCGACAAACATACCGAACAACAATGCCAGCACCACGACCAGAGACACTGGAAGCTCCGGACCTGCCCAACCTAAAAACAACAACGAAACCGATTGCTGGTTCTCAAGTACAAACGCAAGAACTGCCAACACCAGCAACAGAATAAAAACGCCAAGAAGTACGCGCCTGAGATTACGCACGAGCATCTCCCTGATAATCAGCAACGAGGATCAAACGCCCTCCTCCTCTTCTTCATTCACGCGATCGCGCAGCTCTTTGCCTGGCTTGAAATGCGGAACAAACTTGCCGTCAAGACTGACAGACTGGCCGGTCTTTGGGTTGCGACCGACTCGCGGCGCGCGATAATGCAAGGAAAAGCTGCCAAAACCACGGATCTCGATACGATCTCCAGTAGCCAGGCATTGGGACATTTGTTCAAGCATAGTCTTGATGGCCAACTCCACATCCTTCGATGAGAGCAGCCCTTGATGGGTGACAATTCGTTCGATCAACTCCGACTTCGTCATATTTTTCCCTTCTTTTTCAAGCAGCTAGATCAGCGCTTGAAAGGTTTTAGCACGCCCGGAAGATTTTGAACAGCCCAGGGGTTGACATATCTTTCTCCACATCGAAACGCCCATTTTCAGGGCACCCAGCCACCTGCCCGCACAATGCGCCCTCACCGACAGATCACCAGCATGGTACGAGTGACGTAGCCTGCGGGATTGAAGCCAAAGGGAAACAAATCCTCATCCTTGGCATCATCCGATCGGGTGACCACCTTATAACCCGCTCCCTTGCATTCTTTCGCCGCACGTTTTTGACACTTCTCCCAACCCGACCCCAAACCTGAGCAATCAACCTCAATGCCACTGACGCCGCGCACCGCATGAGTCTTGGCACTGGTAGTACAGCCCGCCAAAGCCAACATGCCCATCAAGACAATAAACTTGTTCATTCACTTCCTTATGCCAGGCACTACGCCCGACTACTGCGATCTTCAGACTAAGCCTAGACGCGAATAGACGATTGATCCGATTAAAGAAACAGACCGCCGCACAAAGGGAATGGTTTCACCGGGACAACACACAGCATGACGCCACACCAAATCGCAGGCACAAAAAAGGGCGACCGAAGTCGCCCTTTTTAATGATCAGACAGAACTCAGTTCTGTTTGGCCATTGCTTGACGCAGCAGTGCCGCCATGGTGGTGTCAGCTGCTTCGCCTTCCGGAGCTGCTTTCAGGCTCTGGATGGCTTCTTTCTCTTCAGCATCGTCTTTCGATTTGATCGACAGCTGGATTACACGGCTCTTACGATCAACGCTGATGATCTTGGCTTCTACTTGCTGGCCTTCTTTCAGGACGTTGCGCGCGTCTTCAACGCGGTCACGGCTGATTTCGGAGGCTTTCAGAGTCGCTTCGATATCGTCGGCCAGAACGATGATGGCGCCTTTGGCGTCAACTTCTTTCACGGTGCCAGTAACGATTGCGCCTTTGTCGTTAACCGAGACGTACTCGGAGAACGGATCGCTTTCCAGTTGCTTGATACCCAGGGAGATACGCTCACGCTCCGGGTCAACCGACAGGATAACGGTGTCCAGCTCGTCGCCCTTCTTGAAACGACGTACGGCTTCTTCGCCCACTTCATTCCAGGAGATGTCGGACAGGTGAACCAGACCGTCGATGCCGCCGTCCAGACCAATGAAGATACCGAAATCGGTGATCGACTTGATGGTGCCGGAGATCTTGTCGCCCTTGTTGAACTGGCCAGAGAAGTCTTCCCATGGGTTCGACTTGCACTGTTTGATGCCCAGGGAGATACGACGACGCTCTTCGTCGATGTCCAGAACCATGACTTCCACTTCGTCGCCGACTTGTACGACTTTCGAAGGGTGGATGTTCTTGTTGGTCCAGTCCATTTCCGAAACGTGTACCAGACCTTCAACGCCTTCTTCCAGCTCAGCGAAGCAGCCGTAGTCGGTCAGGTTGGTTACACGAGCGGTAACGCGAGTGCTTTCTGGGTAACGGGCTTTGATAGCAACCCATGGATCTTCGCCCAGTTGCTTCAGGCCCAAGGAAACACGATTGCGCTCGCGATCGTATTTCAGAACCTTGACGTCGATCTCGTCGCCAACATTGACGATTTCGGAAGGGTGCTTGATACGCTTCCACGCCATGTCGGTGATGTGCAGCAGGCCGTCCACGCCGCCCAGGTCGACGAATGCGCCGTAGTCGGTGAGATTTTTGACGATACCTTTGACTTGCTGGCCTTCTTGCAGGGATTCCAGCAGAGCTTCACGCTCGGCGGAGTTCTCGGCTTCCAGGACGCTGCGACGGGAAACGACAACGTTGTTGCGCTTCTGGTCCAGTTTGATGACCTTGAATTCCAGCTCTTTGCCTTCCAGGTGCGTGGTGTCGCGCACTGGACGGACGTCAACCAGGGAACCTGGCAGGAACGCACGGATGCCGTTAACGTCGACAGTGAAGCCGCCTTTAACCTTACCGTTGATAACGCCCTTGACCACTTCCTCAGCTGCGAAGGCTGCTTCCAGAACGATCCAGCATTCAGCGCGCTTGGCTTTTTCACGGGACAGCTTGGTTTCACCGAAACCGTCTTCAACCGAGTCCAGAGCAACGTGAACTTCGTCACCGACGTTGATGTTCAGTTCGCCAGCGTCGTTGTAGAACTGCTCCAGAGGGATCAGTGCTTCGGACTTCAGGCCAGCGTGAACGGTTACCCAGCGAGCTTGGTAATCGATATCAACGATAACACCGGTGATGATGGAGCCTGCCTGAAGGTTCAGGGTCTTTAGGCTTTCTTCAAAGAGTTCCGCAAAGCTTTCGCTCATTTTAATTCCTGTTGATTAGGGCGAAAAAGTACGCCCATCTCCACATCCCAGACGATGTGGGTTAGTTTCATTAAAAAGAAGCACCACAGGACTATGACTGGTCCCCTGTGGCCTTCTTGGTCACCCGGCGATATCGCGAATGGCGATCTCGCTCATGATGCGTTCAAGCACCTGATCGATGGACAACTCCGTGGAATCCAGCTGTATCGCGTCGGCCGCCGGCTTGAGCGGGGCCACCGCTCGCTGGGTATCACGCTCGTCGCGCGCACGGATCTCATCTAGCAGACTCGACAGACTAACACCCTCGACTTTGCCCTTCAACTGCAAATATCGCCGGCGCGCCCGCTCCTCGGCACTGGCGGTCAGGAAAATCTTCAGCGGCGCATTCGGAAATACCACCGTTCCCATGTCACGACCATCGGCCACCAGGCCCGGCGTTTCCTGGAACGCGCGCTGGCGCTGCAGCAGCGCCTCGCGCACAGCCGGCAACGCAGCCACCTGGGAAGCGCCGGAACCGACGCTCTCGGTGCGGATGACATCGCTGACTTCATCACCTTCCAGAATGATGCGCTGCAACTGACCGTCGGTCGCTGCGATGAACTGCACATCCAGATGAGCGGCCAGTTTCTTCAGCAGCTCTTCATTGGTCAGGTCGACACCATGATTGTGCGCAGCGAACGCCAGCAGGCGATACAACGCGCCGGAGTCCAGCAGATTCCAGCCCAGACGCTTGGCCAGAATCCCGGCTACGGTGCCTTTGCCCGAGCCGCTTGGCCCATCGATGGTGATGACCGGAGCAATGTTGTTCACGACTGAGCCTCTTGCGCCACACGAATGCCGACCTGTGCGCACAGCGCCAGGAAGTTCGGGAACGATGTCGCGACGTTGGCGCAATCATGGATGCGGATCGGTGCAGTGGCGCGCAGCGAGGCCACGCTGAAAGCCATCGCGATACGATGATCGCCATGACCGTGCACTTCGCCGCCGCCGATCTGGCCGCCGTCGATGATGATGCCGTCCGGGGTCGGTTCGCACTTGACGCCCAGCGCCAGCAAACCGTCCGCCATGACCTGGATACGATCCGATTCCTTGACCCGCAGCTCTTCGGCGCCGGTCAGCACGGTGCGCCCTTCGGCACAGGCTGCCGCCACGAACAGTACCGGGAACTCGTCGATGGCCAGAGGGACCAGCGCTTCCGGAATCTCGATACCTTTGAGTTTAGCTGCTCGCACGCGCAGGTCGGCAACCGGCTCGCCACCCACTTCACGCTGGTTTTCCAGAGTGATGTCGGCACCCATCAGGCGCAGGATGTCGATCACACCGGTACGTGTCGGGTTGATGCCGACGTGTTCGAGCACCAGTTCCGAACCTTCGGCAATCGACGCCGCCACCAGGAAGAACGCCGACGACGAAATGTCACCCGGCACTTCGATATGGGTCGCAGTCAGCTTACCGCCAGACTCAACCGATGCCGTCGCACCGTTGACGCTCACCGAATAGCCGAAGCCGCGCAGCATGCGCTCGGTATGGTCGCGGGTCGGGGCCGGCTCGGTCACGGTGGTCTTGCCTTCGGCGTACAGACCCGCCAGCAGCAGGCAGGATTTCACCTGGGCACTGGCCATCGGCATGGTGTAGGTCAGCCCCTTGAGCTTGTGACCACCACGAATGGTCATCGGCGGACGACCGTCGGCAGCGGTTTCAATCACGGCGCCCATTTCCCGCAGCGGGTTGGCCACGCGATTCATCGGACGCTTGGACAGCGACGCATCACCGGTCAGGGTGCTGTCGAAATCCTGCGCGGCCAGCAGACCGGACAGCAGGCGCATCGAAGTACCGGAGTTGCCCAGATAGATCGGGCCCGGCGCAGGCTTCAGGCCGTGCAGGCCGACACCGTGGATGGTCACGCGGCCGTGATGCGGGCCTTCGATGACCACGCCCATGTCGCGGAACGCCTGCAGGGTCGCCAGGGCATCTTCGCCCTCGAGGAAGCCTTCGACTTCGGTGACGCCTTCAGCCAGGGAGCCGAGCATGATCGAACGGTGGGAAATCGATTTGTCACCCGGTACGCGAATCCGACCGGACAGGCGGCCACCAGGTTGAGCCAGGAAGATCAGATCGTTGGAATTCATAGCGTCCACATAGGCCCTGCGGGCCAGGATTTTACTGAAATGCTCGCGGGCAACCCGGGCGCGCGTGAAGACGCCCAACAATTGGTGCCCATCCCCTGCATCGACCGCGTCGCGCAAGGCGTCGAGGTCGCTGCGAAATGTATCGAGTGTGCGCAGGACAGCCTCGCGATTGGCGAGAAAGATGTCATGCCACATGACCGGGTCGCTTCCGGCGATTCTTGTGAAATCGCGAAAACCGCCCGCAGCGTAACGGAAGATCTCAAGGTTTTCATTGCGCTTGGCCAGCGAATCGACCAGACCGAAGGCCAGCAGGTGCGGCAGATGACTGGTCGCCGCCAGTACTTCATCGTGACGCTCGACCTGCATGTGCTCGACATCGGCACCGAGTTCGCGCCACAGGCGATCGACCACCGCCAGCGCAGCCGGATCGGTCTGCTCCAGCGGGGTCAGTATCACCTTGTGACGACGAAACAGCTCTGAGTTGGAGGCTTCCACCCCGCTCTGCTCGGAGCCGGCAATCGGATGACCCGGCACGAAGCGCGCCGGCATGCCGCCGAACGCTTCGCTCGCCGCACGCACCACATTGCCCTTGGCACTGCCGACGTCCGTCAGGATCGCTTGCCCCAGATCCATGCCGGCCAGACGGGCCAGCACTTTTTCCATGGCCAGGATCGGCACCGCCAACTGGATCACGTCCGCGCCCTGGCAGGCAGCCACCAGATCCTCTTCGCAGCGATCCACCACACCCAACTCGACCGCCAGCTTGCGTGATTGCGGATCGAGATCGACCCCGACCACTTCGCGGCACACGCCGCTTTCACGCAAGCCTTTGGCAAACGAACCACCGATCAACCCCAGACCGACCACCACCAGGCGCCCGATCATAGGTGCAGCAGATTGCAGCGCAGTGACATCACCCACGAGCCAGAACCTTGCGCAGCGCTTCGAGGAAGCGGCTGTTTTCCGCCGGCAGACCGATAGTCACCCGCAGATGGTTCGGCATGCCGTAGTTGGCCACCGGACGCACGATCACGCCTTCGCGCAGCAGGCCCTGGAACACCGGAGCCGCCACCTGACCGAGGTCGACGCAGATAAAGTTGCCCTTGGACGGAATCCAGCTCAGATCCAGCTCGCGGAAACCCGCTTCCAGCTGTTGCATGCCGGACTCGTTGAGCTGACGGCTCTGAGCCAGGTATTCCTCGTCCTTCAGCGCCGCACACGCCGCGGCCAAGGCCAGGCTGTTGACGTTGAACGGTTGCCGTACGCGGTTCAGCACGTCCGCCACTACCGGAGTGGAGAGGCCATAACCAACGCGCAGCGCCGCCAGACCGTAGGCCTTGGAGAAGGTGCGCGAGACCAGCAGATTCGGGTAAGCCGCGAGGAAATCCAGACCATCCGGCAGATCGCTGCCTTCGGCGTATTCGATGTAAGCCTCGTCCAGCACCACCAGCACGTGCTCCGGTACGTCCTGCAGGAACTCGTCCAGCGCTTCGGCACCGAACCAGGTACCGGTCGGGTTGTTCGGGTTGGCGATGAACACGACGCGGGTGTTGGCGTCGATGGCGGCCAGCATCGCTGGCAAGTCATGCCCCCAATCCTTGGCCGGAACCACTTTGGCCTGAGCGCCGACCGCCTGGGTCGCGATCGGGTAGACCGCGAACGCGTGCTCACTGAACACCGCGTTCAGGCCCGGCGCCAGGTAGGCCCGCGCCACCAGCTCGAGAATGTCGTTGGAGCCGTTGCCCAGGGTCACCTGGTTCAGCTCGACGCGGCACTGCTCGGCCAGCAGGGACTTCAGGGCAAAACCGTTGCCGTCCGGATAACGGGTCAGCTCGTCCAGCGCTTCGCGGATTGCGGCCAGCGCTTTCGGGCTCGCACCCAGCGGGTTTTCGTTGCTCGCCAGCTTGACGATGCTCGCCGGATCCAGATCCAGCTCGCGCGCCAGTTCGTCCACGGGCTTGCCCGGAACGTATGGCGAAAGTTGTTGCACGCCCGGCTGTGCCAGAGCGAGGAAGTTGCCACTCATTTGCTACCGCCCCTTAAAGAACTGCTTTCGGGTAGGAACCCAGCACCTTGAGTGCTACTGCTTCCTGACTGATCTTTTCCAGTACACCTTTGATCAGCGGATCACGGTGATGGCCGACGAAGTCGATGAAGAACACGTAGGTCCATTTACCGCTGCGCGACGGACGGGTTTCGATCCGGGTCAGGTCGATCCCGTTGTCATGGAACGGCACCAGCAACTCATGGAGCGCGCCGGGCTTGTTGCTCATGGACACGATGATCGACGTCTTGTCGTCGCCGGTCGGCGGCACTTCCTGATTACCGATCATCAGGAAGCGCGTGGAGTTGTCCGGACGGTCCTCGATCTTCTCGGCCAGACGGGTCAGGCCGTACAGCCCGGCCGCCATGTCACCGGCGATCGCCGCCGAATTCCACTCACCCTTGACCCGCTTGGCCGCCTCGGCGTTGCTGGACACCGCCACGCGCTCGACATTCGGGTAGTGGGCGTCCAGCCACTTGCGGCACTGGGCCAGCGACTGAGCGTGGGAATAGATGCGGCTGATACTGTCGGTCTTGGTGTTTTCACCGACCAGCAGATGATGGTGAATCCGCAGCTCGACTTCGCCACAGATGACCATGTCGTGCTCGAGGAAGCTGTCGAGGGTGTGGTTGACCGCGCCCTCGGTGGAGTTCTCCACCGGCACCACGCCAAAATTCACCGCACCGGCCGCCACTTCACGGAACACTTCGTCGATCGCCGCCATCGGCTTGCTGATCACCGCGTGACCGAAGTGTTTCATGGCTGCCGCTTGTGTGAAGGTGCCTTCAGGCCCCAGGTAAGCCACTTTCAGCGGGTTCTCGAGGGCCAGGCACGAGGACATGATTTCGCGGAACAAGCGCGCCATCTCTTCGTTGCCCAGCGGCCCCTTGTTGCGCTCCATCACGCGCTTGAGGACCTGCGCCTCACGCTCGGGACGATAGAACACCGGCTGCTCGCCTTCGGCCAGGCTGGCCATCTTGACCCGGGCAACCTCTTCGGCGCAGCGTGCACGGTCGCTGATCAGCTGGAGGATCTTCTCATCAAGGTTGTCGATGCGAACGCGCAGCGCCTTGAGTTCCTGCTCGGACATCAGGAATGCTCCTTCTCGAACTCAGCCATGTAACCAACCAACGCTTCAACCGCATCCAGGCCCAGGGCGTTGTAGATCGAGGCACGCATGCCGCCGACCGAACGATGGCCCTTGAGGTTGAGCAGGCCACGAGCATCGGCGCCGGCCAGGAATGCCTTGTCCAGACGCTCGTCAGCCAGGCGGAACGGCACGTTCATCCAGGAGCGGGCATTGACGCTGATCGGGTTGGTGTAGAAGTCGCTGTTGTCGATGAAGCCGTACAGGCGATCTTTCTTTGCCTTGTTGCGCTGCTCCATCGCGGCGACACCGCCCTGCTCCTTCAGCCACTCGAAAACGAGGCCCGAGAGGTACCAGGAATAGGTGGCCGGGGTGTTGTACATCGAACCGTTGTCGGCCGAGATCTTGTAGTCGAGCATGGTCGGGCACGAACTGCGGGCACGGCCCAACAGGTCTTCACGGACGATCACTACGACCAGACCGCTTGGGCCGATGTTCTTCTGCGCGCCGGCGTAGATCAGGCCGTACTGCGACACATCGATCGGGCGCGAAAGGATATCGGAGGACATGTCCACCACCAGCGGAACGTCACCGGCCTCGGGAACCCAGTCGAACTGCAGGCCGCCGATGGTTTCGTTGGACGCATAGTGCAGATAGGCCGCACCCGGGGTCAGCTTCCACTCGTTCTGACCAGGAATGGTCAGGTAATCGTAGGGCTTGGCGCTGGCGGCAACGTTGATGTTGCCGAAGCGACGCGCTTCCTCAATGGCTTTTTTCGACCAGATGCCGGTCTCGACATAGTCGGCAGTGCCGTTCTCGGGCAGCAGGTTCAGCGGAATCTCGGCGAACTGTTGGCTCGCGCCGCCCTGCAGGAACAGCACTTTGTAGTTGGAGGGGATGGACAGCAGATCGCGCAGGTCCTGTTCGGCTTTTTCGGCGATAGCCACGTAGTCATCACTACGATGGCTCATCTCCATGACCGACAGACCCTTGCCGTGCCAGTCGAGCATCTCGGACTGGGCACGCAACAGGACAGCTTCAGGCAGCGCAGCGGGACCTGCGCAGAAGTTAAAGGCTCGTTTGCTCACATCCACTCTCGCTATGCAATCACGGTAGCGGACAGAGCAAACACTCTGCCCTGCTACGATTTGGTTAGTCTTGCGACTCTTCTTCGTCTGCGGCGTCCGCCTGCAGGTTGTCGACCGCATCGTCCGGCTCGGCGCCGATCACGCCTTCTTCCAGTTCGACACCTTCTTCACCTTCAAACTCTTCACCCTCGACTTCCGACGGCTCCTGGACCCGCTCCAGACCGACCAGGGTTTCATCCTTGGCCAGCTTGATCAGGGTCACGCCCTGGGTGTTACGACCCAGGCTGGAGACTTCGTCGACACGGGTACGCACCAGCGTGCCCTGGTCGGAAATCAGCATGATTTCTTCGCCGTCCTGCACCTGAACCGCGCCGACCAGACGGCCGTTACGCTCGTTGCTGACCATGGCGATAACGCCCTGGCCGCCACGCTTGTATTCAGGGAACTCGGTGATCGCCGTGCGCTTGCCGTAGCCACGCTCGGAAGCCGTCAGGATCTGGCTGCCCTCTTCCGGGATCAGCATGGAAATCAGCTTCTGCCCTTCCGGCAGACGCATGCCACGTACACCGCGAGCGGTACGACCCATGGCGCGAACTTCGGATTCCTTGAAGCGAGTCACCTTGCCGCCGTCGGAGAACAGCATGATTTCCTGCTCGCCATCGGTGATGGCAGCGGAGATCAGGATGTCGCCCTCGTCCAGCTCCAGCGCGATCAGACCGACGCTGCGCTGACGGCTGAAGGCCACCAGCGGGGTCTTCTTGACGGTACCGTTGGCGGTCGACATGAAGATGAACGGTGCCTTCTTGCGGTCGGCAGCCTTGATGCGCGCGCGGCGCTCTTCTTCGGTTTCGTTGCTGTTTTCGATGTCTTCTACATCTGCCTCGGCGCCTTCGGCTTCTTCTTCATCAGCCTGACGCTTCATGGCTTCGAGATCGACCGGCAGCATGGTGGTGATGTATTCACCGTCATCCAGCGGCAGCAGGTTGACCAGCGGACGACCACGGGCGGCGCGGGACGCTTCCGGAATCTCGTAGGTCTTGAGCCAGTACACCTTGCCCTTGCTGGAGAACAGCAGCAGCGTGGTGTGGCTGTTGGCGACCAGCAGGTGAGCGATGTAGTCCTCATCCTTCACGCCGGTTGCCGACTTGCCTTTACCGCCACGACGCTGAGCCTGGTACGCAGCCAGTGGCTGGGTCTTGGCATAACCACCGTGGGAGATGGTCACGACGCGCTCTTCTTCCGGGATCATGTCGCCCAGGGTCAGGTCGAGGCGTGCATCGAGAATCTCGGTGCGGCGCACGTCGCCGTATTCGGCACGGATCACTTCCAGCTCTTCGCGGATCACTTCCATCAGGCGCGTGGCGCTGTTGAGGATGCGGATCAGCTCGCCGATCTGGTTGAGGATTTCTTGATACTCGGCCAGCAGCTTTTCGTGTTCCAGACCGGTCAGGCGGTGCAGACGCAGCTCCAGAATGGCTTGCGCCTGTTCCGGCGACAGGAAGTACTTGCCGTCGCGCAGACCGTATTGCGGATCGAGGTTTTCCGGACGGCACGAATCGGCACCGGCGCGCTCGACCATGGTCATCACCGCGCTGGATTCCCACGGCGTGCTGACCAGTGCTTCCTTGGCTTCCGACGGCGTCGGCGAAGCCTTGATCAGGGCGATCACCGGGTCGATGTTCGACAGGGCGACAGCCTGGCCTTCGAGGATGTGACCACGCTCGCGGGCCTTGCGCAGTTCGAACACGGTACGGCGGGTAACCACTTCGCGACGGTGACGGACGAAGGCTTCCAGCAGATCCTTGAGGTTCAGGATCCGTGGACGGCCGTCGATCAGCGCAACGATGTTGATGCCGAATACCGACTGCAGCTGGGTCTGGGCGTAGAGATTGTTGAGGATCACCTCAGGCACTTCGCCGCGACGCAGCTCGATCACGACGCGCATACCGTCCTTGTCGGACTCGTCGCGCAGTTCGGTGATACCTTCGAGTTTTTTCTCTTTTACCAGCTCGGCGATCTTCTCGATCAGACGCGCCTTGTTCAGCTGGTAAGGCAGTTCGGTGATGACGATCTGCTGACGGCCACCGACCTTGTCGATGTCTTCGATGATCGAGCGGGCGCGCATGTAAATGCGGCCACGGCCGGTGCGGTAGGCTTCGATGATGCCGGCGCGACCGTTGATGATCGCGGCGGTCGGGAAGTCCGGACCGGGGATGTATTGCATCAGCTCATCGACAGTCAGCTCGGGGTTGTCGATGAGGGCCAGGCAACCGTCGATGACTTCACCGAGGTTGTGCGGCGGAATGTTGGTCGCCATGCCCACGGCGATACCGCTGGAACCGTTGACCAGCAGGTTCGGCACGCGGGTCGGCATGACCGCCGGGATCAGTTCGGTGCCGTCGTAGTTCGGCACCCAGTCCACGGTTTCCTTGTGCAGGTCGGCCAGCAGCTCGTGCGCCAGCTTGGTCATGCGCACTTCGGTGTATCGCATGGCCGCGGCGTTGTCGCCGTCCACCGAACCGAAGTTGCCCTGACCGTCCACCAGCAGATAACGCAGCGAGAATGGCTGCGCCATACGGACGATGGTGTCGTACACCGCGGTATCACCGTGCGGGTGATACTTACCGATCACGTCACCGACGACACGGGCAGATTTCTTGTACGGCTTGTTGAAGTCGTTGCCCAGCTCGCTCATCGCGAACAGCACGCGACGGTGCACGGGCTTCAAGCCATCGCGCGCATCCGGCAGTGCACGGCCGACGATCACGCTCATCGCGTAATCGAGATAGGACTGTTTCAGCTCGTCTTCGATATTGACCGGGAGGATTTCTTTGGCCAGTTCGCCCATGAGAAGCCTGATTCCTTTTTCTGGTGAAACTTCGCCATATCCATAGGGGACGCACGAAGCTCGTCGATGCAGGCCGAGTGCCATGCGCCGACTTACGACAAATCGACAAGTTGACCCTGGATTTGCGCAGTGAAGACAACCCCGTGGGACTGCCTCGGAAAACGCCGGATGTTATCACAAGAGCCGCCACGCACCTATCCCCCAGATGCGCATGGAGCATAGTTAGATGACCGATGACAGGCTTAACGGGGACGAGAGAGGCTCAGAGCTTCTCCGAATGCAAATTTCGAGACGAAATTGCGGATGTTTATTGACTTTCAAGGCCCCATCGCTGGCAAGCCAACTCCCACCGGGGCCATGCCTGGCACAAAACCTGTGGGAGCCGGCCCGCTGGCGATAGCCAATTAGCGGGCGCTGAACACCTTTAATGCAAGCGCTTGCGGCACATCAGCTGGGCCATTTTCGCGGTGTCCGGGCGCTCGACGATGCCTTTTTCGGTGACGATCGCATCGATCAGGTCCGCCGGGGTCACGTCAAATACCGGATTGAACGCCTCGACATCAGCGCCAACACGCTTGCCGCCGACTTCCAGCAGTTCGGCGCCGTCGCGCTCTTCGATCGGGATGTCATCACCACTGGCCAGGTTCATGTCGATGGTCGAACTCGGCGCCACCACCATGAAACGCACACCGTGATGCATGGCATTGACCGCCAGTTGATAGGTACCGATCTTGTTCGCCACGTCGCCGTTGGCGGTGATCCGGTCGGCACCGACGATGACCCAGGTTACGCCTTTGGTTTTCATGATGTGCGCGGCAGCCGAGTCGGCGTTCAACGTTACCGGAATGCCTTCGTTGGCCAGTTCCCACGCGGTCAGGCGCGAGCCCTGCAGCCACGGCCGGGTTTCGTCGGCGTAGACACGCTCGACCATACCCTCGATGAAGGCGGCGCGGATCACCCCGAGCGCCGTGCCAAAACCACCGGTGGCCAGGGCGCCGGTATTGCAGTGAGTCAGAATGGCCTGGGCATTGCCCTGATGCTTGCGGATCAGGTCGACACCAAGCTGGGCCATGGTCAGGTTGGCTTCGCGATCGCTTTCATGAATGGCAATGGCCTCGGCTTCGAGCGCCTCCAGCGGATCGGCGTTGTCCTTCAGGCGATCCAGCCGGTCGTGCATGCGATTCAACGCCCAGAACAAGTTGACCGCCGTCGGACGGGAATCGGCCAGCAGCATGAAATCCTCTTCCAGCGCGGCATACCAGTCGCCACCTTCGGCAATCCGGGCACGGGCCGCCAGCACGATGCCGTACGCGGCACTGATGCCGATGGCCGGCGCACCGCGCACCACCATCGAGCGAATCGCTTCGGCCACGCCGGCGGCGCTGGTGTAGGCGATCCAGTTTTCCTCGAACGGCAAAACGCGCTGATCCAGCAGGTGGAGCGCGCCATCACGCCAATCGATGGCCTTCACTTTCTCCGCAGCCAACAGTCGATCGCGCATCCCTCACCCCGCACTCATGAACAAAAGCCGCCGATTATAGCGATCCCCCCGCGAAGACGCTCGGGTATACTTCGCCATCCTTTACAAAAGCACTGGAACCGACCCTCGATGCCGAAACCTGCCATTGCGCTCGACTTATTATTGCTGCCGACCTGGCTGGTACCCGTCGAACCCGCAGGCGTTGTGCTCAAGGAGCATGGCCTGGGCATCCGCGACGGTCGCATCGTGTTCATCGGCCCGCGCGCCGAAGCCTTGAAGTGTAACGCCGCCGAAGTCCGCGAATTGCCGGACGTTCTGCTCGCCCCCGGCCTGATCAATGCTCATGGCCACGCCGCCATGACCCTGTTCCGCGGCCTCGCCGACGATCTGCCGTTGATGACCTGGCTGGAAAACCACATCTGGCCGGCCGAGGGCAAATGGGTCGATGAAGATTTCGTGCGTGACGGCACCGACCTGGCCATCGCCGAGCAGATAAAAGGTGGCATCACCTGTTTTTCGGACATGTATTTCTTCCCGAAGGTTGCCAGCGAGCGCGTGCACAACAGCGGAATCCGTGCGCAGATCGCCATTCCGATCCTCGATTTCCCGATTCCGGGCGCCGCCAGCGCCGATGAAGCCATTCGTCAGGGCGTCGAACTGTTCGGCGACCTGAAGCATCACGAACGCATCAAGATCACTTTCGGCCCTCATGCACCCTACACCGTTGGTGATGAGAACCTGGAAAAAATCCGCGTGATCGCCGAGGAGCTGGACGCTTCGATCCACATGCACGTCCACGAGACCGCCTTCGAAGTGCAGCAAGCGGTCGAACAGCGCGGCGAACGTCCGCTGGCCCGCCTCGGCCGACTGGGCCTGCTCGGCCCGCGCTTCCAGGCCGTGCACATGACCCAGATCAGCGATGACGACCTGGCGTTGCTGGTAGAAAGCAACACCAGCGTGATCCATTGCCCGGAGTCGAACCTGAAACTGGCCAGCGGCTTCTGCCCGGTAGAACGCCTGTGGCAGGCCGGGGTCAACGTGGCGGTCGGCACCGATGGCGCAGCGAGCAACAATGATCTGGACCTGCTGGGCGAAACCCGCACCGCTGCGCTGCTGGCCAAAGCCGTCGCCGGCTCCGCCACCGCGCTGGACGCCCATCGGGCGCTGCGCATGGCGACACTGAACGGCGCGCGGGCCTTGGGGATCGAAGCAGAGACCGGCTCCCTGGAAATCGGCAAGGCCGCGGACATTGTCGCGTTCGACCTGTCCGGCCTGGCCCAGCAACCGGTCTATGACCCGGTCTCGCAACTTATTTACGCCACCGGCCGGGACTGCGTAAAACACCTGTGGGTTGCAGGCAAGCAACTGCTCGACGACCGGCGCCTGACGCGCCTGGACGAACAACAGCTCGGCGAAACCGCCCGGGCCTGGGGCCGGCGCATCAGCGGCCACACCGAATCGTAAACACCCCGGGGCAAACTCCGGGGCTACAGCCTTTTTCAAGTTTTAGAGGATTGAATCATGAGCAACGTCGACCACGCCGAAATCGCCAAATTCGAAGCACTGGCCCATCGCTGGTGGGACCGCGAAAGCGAGTTCAAACCGCTGCACGACATCAACCCGCTGCGGGTCAACTGGATTGACGAACGCGTCAACCTGGCCGGCAAGAAAGTCCTCGACGTCGGCTGCGGCGGCGGCATTCTCAGCGAAGCCATGGCCCAGCGCGGCGCGACCGTGACCGGCATCGACATGGGCGAAGCGCCGCTGGCGGTCGCACAACTGCATCAGCTGGAATCTGGCGTGAACGTCGAGTACCGGCAGATCACCGCCGAAGCCCTGGCCGAAGAAATGCCCGAGCAGTTCGACGTCGTCACCTGCCTGGAAATGCTCGAACACGTACCGGATCCATCCTCGGTGATCCGCGCCTGCTTCCGCATGGTCAAGCCTGGCGGCCAGGTGTTCTTCTCCACCATCAACCGCAACCCGAAGGCGTACCTGTTCGCCATCGTCGGCGCCGAATACATCATGAAGCTGCTGCCGCGCGGCACCCACGACTTCAAGAAATTCATCCGCCCGTCCGAGCTCGGCGCCTGGAGCCGCATGGCCGGCCTCACCGTCAAGGACATCATCGGCCTGACGTACAACCCGCTGACCAAGCACTACAAGCTGGCGGCGGACGTTGACGTCAACTACATGATCCAGACCCTGCGCGAGGAATAAGCCGATGGCCATCAGAGCAGTCCTTTTCGACATGGACGGCACCCTGCTCGACACCGCGCCGGATTTCATCGCGATTTGCCAGGCGATGCGCGCGGATCGCGGTTTGCCGCCGATGAACGACAAGCATATCCGCGACGAGATCTCCGGCGGCGCCAAGGCCATGGTCGCGGTGACGTTCTCGATGGATCCGGAGTCGCCGGGCTTCGAGGAGTTGCGCCTTGAGTTCCTCGAGCGCTACCTCGCCGGCTGCGCCGTGCACAGCAAGCTGTTCGACGGCATGGGCGAGCTGCTGGCCGATATCGAGAAAGCCAACCTCATCTGGGGCGTGGTCACCAACAAGCCGCTGCGCTTCGCCGAACCGATCATGCAGCAACTGGGGCTGGCCGAGCGCTCGGCCCTGCTGATCTGCCCGGATCACGTGAAGAACAGCAAACCGGATCCCGAGATGCTTGAGCTTGCCTGCAAGATGCTTGATCTGGATCCGTCGACCGTTCTGTTTGTCGGTGATGATCTGCGCGATATCGAATCCGGCCGTGACGCGGGCACCAAGACTGCCGCCGTGACCTATGGCTACATTCACCCGGACGACAATCCGCGGCACTGGGGCGCGGACGTGGTGGTGGATCATCCGCAGGAGTTGCGCAAGGTGATCGATAACGCTTTGTGCAGTTGCTGATTCGGGCACGCTCCATTCCCATGCCGGTCGTGGGAACGATCAGAAGTTAATGGACTAGAGGTTTTTTATGTTTGATTACTCCGCTCGCCCCGAATTGCTCAAGGATCGGGTCATTCTGGTCACCGGTGCCGGTCGCGGCATCGGCGCTGCCGCCGCGAAAACCTACGCGGCCCACGGCGCGACCGTGCTGCTGCTGGGCAAGACCGAAGCCAACCTGACCCAGGTCTACGACGAGATCGAAGCGGCCGGGCATCCGCAGCCGGCGGTGATCCCGTTCAACCTCGAAACCGCCCTGCCCCATCAATACGATGAGCTGGCAGCAATGATCGAATCCGAGTTCGGACACCTCGACGGCCTGCTGCACAACGCCTCGATCATTGGCCCTCGCACGCCGATCGAGCAGTTGTCCGGTGAGAACTTCATGCGCGTCATGCAGGTCAACGTCAATGCGATGTTCATGCTCACCAGCACCCTGCTGCCGCTGCTCAAGCTGTCCCAGGATGCCTCGGTGGTATTCACCTCCAGCAGCGTCGGCCGCAAGGGACGCGCCTACTGGGGCGCCTATGGCGTGTCGAAGTTCGCCACTGAAGGCCTGATGCAGACCTTGGCTGATGAAGTCGACGGCGTAGCACCGGTACGCTCCAACAGCATCAACCCGGGCGGCACCCGCACCAGCATGCGCGCCCAGGCATATCCGGGGGAAAACCCGCTGAACAACCCGACGCCGGAAGAGATCATGCCGGTCTATCTGTACCTGATGGGTCCGGACAGCACGGGCATCAACGGCCAGGCATTCAACGCCCAGTAATGCCATACGTCGCTTTTGTTACCGCGGCGGATTCCCGTCGCGGCATACATTTGCCGCTTTGCGCAGGCCCGTTTCAGTCAAATTACCACCACTGGATTTCAAGCTATAAATTCAACTCTTTGATTCACAAAGGTTTTAATAAAACCTGAACTGAGTGGCACGACTTTCGCTCTACATTCCCTCAAAGCACGCCGAGTGAAGGCAGTCGGGCAAGGCCTGATTTCGATAGCTGACTAATCGTCATCGGGCAGACTAAACTTGTGCCAAATGTCCTACGGGACTGATGGATCAGTATGACGCGCAGCCCATAGCCGCTCTCACCCAGCCTGTAAGACAGACTTACTGCTTAGGGGCTCACGCCATATGAAATCACCCTCCCAGACCACTGCAATTGACTTCGACAGTGCCAAATTGCAACGCCTGGGCTTTGGTCAGCTGCCTCCGCTGCTGCAGCGACCTGTCAGCCTGGCGCAATTGCGCCAGCAAATGAGCCTGCAACTGCAAACCAGCCTTGAGCCTCAACGCATCCTGGGTCTGTTTTTCCGCGAAGTTCAGCGCCTGGTACCGCTCGATGCCTTGAGCTACGTGCACAGCGGCAGTGACTTGCGCCTGGAGTTCGGTGCCCGCGGTCATCACTCGGCCAGCTACAGCCTCAGCCACGACGGCGAGCACATGGGCGAGCTGGTGTTCCGCCGCAACCAGCGCTTCAGCGAGCAGGAACTGGGCAATCTGGAATCGCTTCTGTCGTCCCTGCTTTACCCGATGCGCAATGCGCTGCTCTACCGCGTTGCGACGCAGACTGCCCTGCGCGATCCATTGACCGGCGCCGGCAACCGCATCGCCATGGAGCAGACCCTGCAGCGGGAAATCGAGATGTCCCGTCGACACCTGCAACCGCTGTCACTGCTGATGCTGGACATCGACCATTTCAAGCAGGTCAACGACAGCCATGGTCACACGGCCGGCGATGAAGTGCTCAAAGCCGTCGCAGCGTCGATCAAGGACCAGTTGCGCAACGTCGACATGGTGTTCCGCTACGGCGGGGAGGAGTTTTTGATTCTGCTGTCCAACACCAGCCGCGAAGCCGCCGCGATGGTCGGCGAACGCCTGCGGTATGCAGCACAGGCCCAGGACTATTACGCCGATGGCCAGTTGATCGAACTGACCGTGAGCCTTGGTTGCTCGACCCTGCTGCCGGGCGAGTCCGCCGACAGCCTGCTGCGCCGGGCCGACAGCGCGTTGTACGTGGCCAAACGCGAAGGGCGCAATCGCCTGACAATGGCCGGCTGAACTGACTCTGCCAGACAAAAACGGGAGCACATGGGCTCCCGTTTTTCATTGAGGTCGTCGGACTAGCTCTCGACCAGCGCCCGCCGCTCGCGCCCGACCAGCACCCGCTCCGTCAACTCCAACTGCATGCAGCGTTCAAGGAACAGGTACATGTAGTCGTAGCTCTTGCACACAGCCTGACGCAACTCGGTTTGCAGGGCTTTGCTCGGGTTCATGCCAGCCAGGGTGCAGATGATTTCCAGCGCCTCCCAGGGGTGGGCGTCATCGTACTGGGCGTGCATCTTCAGCCACTTCATCGCCCGCTTGCGATCCTCTTCAGGGAACGCGGCGGCATACACACCGGTCGAGCAGACCAGCGCCGACCACTCCCCGGTCGCGCCTTCGATCGCATAGTTGGTGGCGGCAATGGCCACGATCAGCGAATCCGCCGAACTGGTGTGCCAGCACCAGTGACTCAGTGCGTGCAACTCCGGCGGCACTTGCTGGGCCTGCAGGTCTTCCAGACTTACTCCGTGGGCCCGACTCCAGTTCAACCAGTAATCGGCGTGATTGAGTTCGACGCGGATGTTGCGCATCAGCCAGCGCCGCGCCATGTCTTCCCCGGGGTGACGGGCGAATTTGGTTTTGGTGAGATTCTGCGCCATGTACAACGCAAACTGCTCAACGACGGGCCAGCCCCCGATCAGGTACTGGCGCATGGTCCTGGCGCTGAGCTTGTTATCACGCATGCGCAGGTAAAGTTCATGTTCGACAACCCGGCGTTTGCTCTCGCTGCAGTCCTGGATCAACTGTTGTGCCCAGGCAGGATAACTTGCAGCTTCCATGAGTGGTCCGGTTCGGTTGAATGTGTCGATCACTGTTCGGCTCCTTTTGATTTGTGATTGTAAGGATCGGCAAGAGACTTCAACGGAACGTGCCAGGCGCCTTGAACAACAGCGGCTGCGGTCTGGCGGGCCGACTTTGCAAACTGTCGCAGGTAAACAATTGCGGGCGTTCGATGACATAACCCTGAGCGTAATCCACGCCGATTTCAAGCAATGCCTGCTCGATCTGGGCTGTTTCGACAAACTCCGCAATTGTCTGCTTACCCATGACATGCCCGATGTGGTTGATCACTTCGACCATAGCGCGGTTAATCGGGTCGTCCAGCATATCCTTTACGAAACTCCCGTCGATCTTCAGGAAGTCTACAGGCAAATGTTTCAAATAAGCGAATGAAGACATTCCGGCGCAAAAATCATCCAGCGAGAAGTAACAACCCAAGCCTTTGAGTTCATTAATAAATCGGATGGCGCTGCCAAGATTTGCAATGGCGCTGGTTTCTGTAATTTCAAAACAAATCATTTCAGGCGGAACGGAATAGTTATCAAACTGTTCCCGCAGAAAGTGCAAGAACGCGTCATCTCCGATAGTAATGCCTGAAAGATTAATCGCACACATTGCCAGAGGCCGTTCGCACTCTTCGTTAATACATTGAGCAATGACCTTAAATACATTCTGCACAACCCAGCGATCCAGCGAAGTCATCAAACCATAACGCTCGGCTGCCGGTATGAAGCTGTCCGGCAGAATCATCCGCCCCGCTTCGTCATGCAGGCGCAGCAGAATTTCGATGTGCCCGCCGGTACCGCCGGCGACCGAACCCAACGGGGCGATTTCCTGGGCATAGAGACAGAAGCGGTTTTCCTCCAGGGCCATGTGCAGGCGCTGCACCCAGGCCATCTCGCCGAAACGCAGGGATAGCTCCGAGTCGTCGGCATGGTAGACCTGCACCCGGTTGCGGCCCTTTTCCTTGGCCATGTAGCAGGCCATGTCCGCCGCCCGCAGCGAGGCTTCGAGGGTGGTCGGGGTTTGCGCGACGTGCACCAGCCCAATGCTGACGGTGGTCAGGAACGGCCGCCCCTTCCAGACGAAATGCAGGTTCTGCACCGTCTGACGCAGCCCTTCGGCGATCTTCTCGGCCGCCTCCGGTGCGCAGTTCTCCAGCAATATGCCGAATTCGTCGCCCCCCAACCGCGCCAGTGTGTCGCCCTCGCGCAGGCCGGATTGCAGCAACGCACAGATATGCCGCAGCAACTCATCGCCCGCCGCATGCCCGCAGGTGTCGTTGACCAGTTTGAACTGATCGAGATCGAGGAACATCAGCGCATGCCGCCCTGGTTGCCGGGTCAGATTGTGCAAAGCCTGTTCGAGGCGATATTCGAACTCGCGGCGGTTGGCCAGGCCGGTCAACGCGTCGTGGGTGGCCTGCCACGACAGATTGGCGATGTATTGCCGCTCCTGGGTCATGTCATGCAGCACCAGCACCGTCCCGCTGACCTTGCCGGCATTGCGGATCGGTGCCCCGACCAGGGTCACCGATACTGTGCTGCCGTCGAGCCGCTGGATCAGCTTCGAGTGCTCGCTACCACCGCTGAGCTGGCCGCTCAGAATGTGTTCGATCAGGGTCAGCCCTTCGGTCTGGGCGTTGTCATCCAGCAGATTGAACAGCGCCGCCAGCGGCAGGCCGGCAGCCTGCTCAGCCTTCCAGTGGGTCAAGGCCTCGGCGGCCGGGTTCATGTATTCGATTGCACCGCTCACATCCGTGGTAATCACCCCGTCACCAATCGATTGCAGGGTGATATGGGCCCGGTCCTTTTCCAGCTGCAGGGCTTCGGCAAAGGCATGCCGCTGTTTGAGCAGTTTGCGGGTGCGCAACAGCGCCAGGACGATCAGGCCCAACGCCGTGGCGAGGTTGGTGAACAGCAGCAGACGCAGGATTACCCGCGAACCTTCGCCCAGGGCATCGCTGAAGGCCTTGGCGGCGGGTGTCACGCCATCGTTGATTGCAAAGATCCGGTCCTTCCAGCGCCGGATATCGGCATCGGTGGCGGCATTGGCCGTGATACGCCGGTGCATCTCCTGCGCCACGTCATCGAGCTCCACCAGATAAGCGTCGCCCAGCGTCCAGCGGTCGATGGCGGTTTCCAGATAGCTGAAGTGGCGGAAGTTCAGGTACAGCCAGATCAGGCTGGAGACATCATCCGGGTGGTTGCCGCCCTTGAGGATGCCCTCGCGCGCCGCTTGCAGGTCGGGAGGTTGCTTGTCCAGGGCCAGGCGCAACTGATGGCCGCCCTGAGGCACGGCGATCGCGTTCTGGTATTTGAGGTAAATCGCCTCGTCACGGCTGTCGGCATACAGGTTGAGGTAATAGATCGCGTCTTTCTGGCCCTTGGACCAGAGGCTCTCGCCCGCCACATACCCGCGAACGGCCGACAGGACGTAAAGACTCACGCCCCCCAGCAAGGCCTGAAACAACACGACGGCAATGAATGGCCAGACGATGCCCAGCAACCGAGGCGTTCCGAGAGTCCGCTTTTGCTTCATGGAGTTCCTTGCGTGGTCACTGCCTGATTGTCCGTCTCTATCAGACCAACCTCCAAAGACTAGGAGGCGTTCGGGGTTCCGGCAAGCGACGGATCAGCCCTGATTCAGTACAAACTCAGGGTTATACATAAGTAACGCCATACAAGTTGCTGATGGCGTTTTATTGGCACTCCAGTTCCCCCCTCTCAGGGCAGGACATCGTTCTCGCGGAGTGCAGCATGACATCGACCTCTCTCGCTACAACCGACACACCGGATACCCAGGAGTTTCGTGCCAGGCAGGCATTGGGACTTGATCAGGGCCCCGACATCGAAGACCTGGTTCCCACGCCCGACACACGGGAAAAGAAAAGCTACAAGGTACTTGAACGCGCATCGCCTCAGCTTGCGCTGTCCATGCCCCTGCAAATGTACATGGCAAAAATCACCGATAACCGTATCGTCGACACCGTAACGAGCTTTATGAGCGGCCATTCCACGTTGATTAAGCATCTGGGCGCAGACGTCCTTTCGAGCGCGTCCGTCGAGCAACTGCGTGCGACACCTTCGATATGGCTGCAGAAAATACTCGACTCGACCCAGGCAACGGCACTGACCGGGCAGCTGTTGAAACAACTCAAGTGGTACGGTGCAAACCCCGGCGAACAGACTCCCGCGTCCATCCGCTACCAACTCTTGTGTAAAGCCATCCGTCTCTATGTGCAGACGCCTTCGGTCGATCACCCGGATGCGCTCGAAGGCTTCAGTTGGCAAGACCCGGCACACTGGGGCGAAAGCTACCAGACCTTGCGCAGTGCTTTCGAACAGCACCTGCTGAAAGCCCGGCGCGCTGTCGATAGCAAGGAAGCAATCGTGTTGGCCCAGGTGCTGTACACCCGCGAGGCAAAGGATTTCACCGTGGGCGACATCCCGTCCGATCTTCGCTACAAGAGCTCGGTGGTGTGGGTCAATTTCATGCATGGCGTGTTACTGGCTGACGAACTTGGCCTTGATCGATTGCAGCCTCTTTCCTTTCAACAACTCGTCAATCTGCCTCTGGAGCGCAGCACGAACGCTTCAACCGAGGAACTTGAAAAAATTATGCGACTGAGACTGAGCCCGGCACTCGACTGGGCAGTCTGCATGGGCATCGTTCAGCCACGAATGGCATCCGACTACACCGAGGAGGAAATCAAACGCGCAATGGCGGCGCTGGAAAGCCAGAGTGAAAGCCTGAACAAGGCCGTGCAATCACTGGAATTACGCCCGCCGGACAGATTGCAGATGGCCAAGCGAATGAAAGATGTCGCCCTGGGTAGCCATGTTCTGGAGGCGGACGGACGCAAACTTCTGCGGGACGATCCGCCGGCCGCTCTGGGTTTCAGAGACATGCCGTCACTGAAACTGGAAGGGTACGGGTTTCTGGATCTCTATGCCGATGGACAGTTCGATGATGGCAAACGATGGTTTTTCACCGAGGCAGATGGAAAAACGCGAACCCTCGAAACCTTTCGAATGGACAAAGATCGGTACTTTTACTCGGAACGCAAAGTACACGGCATCTATCGGCCGATGTTTACCGGGGGGATCGTTCACAACCTTTCCGGCAAACCGCTGCCGGATGTCAATGCGGAGTTTGCATCGGCGTTCGACAAGTACCTGACCACCATCAGATCGGCGTACAAGACCTTGATTCTCAGTCTGCTGGCATCCCTGCCGCTGGCTGACCGGCGGACACTGGAACAAGGTGATGTAGAGGTGCTGGGCCTGCGCGCGCAAACAAGGCCGGGCATTCATACAGAACCTCTGGCGAGGAAAGGCTTCGTACTGAAGGTGCTACTGGAAGGCAAGTTCAGCTATTACGAGGTCATCCCGAGCGCCGGTTTCATCCGTCAGAGAACCGGACTGAGATTTTCGACCATAAATGGAGTGTTCACCGAGTTTCCGCTGCATGCGGTCATCCCCGGACAAACGTTTTCAAGCAAGGACAGCACGTCGCTACTGCTCGACTGGGATGCTCATGCCAGTGGCTCCACCCCTGCCGCTCGGCAGTACTACATAGGATTCCTCGATGTCGTGGCCCGTTTATCTCGGGACTCGGCCGCTAAAGACGCGGCGGGAACAGGCCTGGAATCCTCCCGACTGGTTGCACTGGCAGACCACGTCGCCACCCGTTTTCTTTATGTCGATGAAAAGCATCTGCGCATTCAGGCCCGCGGCATGACGACCTTCGATATCACCCGGGCAAAAATCGAGAAACGGCTTGCAGTGCTCGAGACGATCGTGAAGAGTTTTGTACCGTTCTGGGGCAGCATTGATGATCTCTCGTCGGAGGGAACCGGGAGCAAAGTCATGGGTGGTCTGGGATTACTCCTCGATCTGGCGTCTTTCCTCTTCCCTGTAGGCAAGTTCATCTCGGGCTCGGTGCGACTGGCCCGGGCCGGCGCCAGCGTCACAGGCATGGTAGTCAAAGCCAGCCTGCCATCTTTCTCGACCCTGTCGCACAAGTTGATAACTTCCTCACTGAAAAACCTTAACCCGTTGGATGGCATCCCGACACTGGCGAAGTCACTTGCCCTCGGCAGCGGCAAAGGGTTGCTTGCTGCAGGCCGGCTGGGTCTCGGAGGGATCCGCCGACTGACCGGGCAAGTCGACAACTACCGTCTGATTCACAACCTGCCACAGGCCATGGACCCCGGAAGCTGGAAACCACTGACCCACGGTGATCAAATGGCAAGCATCAACGGCGTAGACGACATCCTGATACGCAACACCAGTCCGACAGACCTGAACCGATTCCACCTTGTCGATCCTGCCACGTCTCTGCCCTATGGCCCGCGTCTGAGCAACAACCCTGGAAACCTGATCCACGGCCAATCCACCTTCAAGACCTTGCCGCCCTCTGAATCCCATGTGCTCGCCGAGATCCCGGAAAATGCCCACATTCGTGAAGTGCTGGAGGTCGATGGTCGAACCACGCTGTTGATTGATGACATCCCTTATCGACTGAATGGCGATCAATTGCGCCGCGCCGACCTGATCGATGATCAGTCGCTGCTGAAAGCCCTGCCGTGCAGGATGCGGCGCATGCCGGGGTCGGAGGCATGCAAAACACGCTATGTCATCCGCGATCCAGCACCCACGCCGACCAACGGGACTTACGATACAGAGAAAGGCTGGGCACCCTGGTTCGGGGACAGCATTTACACCCCCGCCGCACCTGGCCGAGCGATACTGCTCAAAACCCTGAAAAAGAAAAGCAGACACCAGGCGACGATAGCCTTTCAAAAAGGGATTTACGGGCGAATCAAAGTAGATATCCCCTTCGGCACCCGGAATCAGTTCGATACGTTCGAGGCCGGCGCCACCATCGTCCCCGCCATGGACGGCTCAAAGCACTATGTGTTGACTCGGCTGGACGCCGGAGCCTTCTATGTAGCAGAACTGCCCAAAGGTCAGAGCCTCGCCACGCCGTTGACGCTGCGCAAGGCCAATACCCTGCCTGCCGATCTGAAGGGTGAACTGATGACGGTCTACACCGGATCGCTCAATGCCAACAACATGGCGAGAATCTACGGCATTCCAACCGTAGAACGTGCCCTCGAAACCATGGAGAAAATTGCCATTCGAATTGGTGGCCATGCGAGCCCGCCCGACACGCTCAAACTGCTTAAAGTCGATACCAACCCCGGTGAAGCGGTGTTGTTCGATCATTCCACACGCATGATCGTCAGCCGGCTGCCGGACGGTGCTGCATCCTGGTCACGCAGTCGGGACGCATCGCAGACCTTTCGTCAACGAACCGCCGACATCTTCGATACGCTGTTTGTCGAGAAAACAATCAATATCCAACAGAGCGCCGACCTGAAAATCAATCGGACAATGGACAAGTTGCAGGCTCTGCTCCCGTCTCATTTCCAGGGACAGAATCCGCGAAACATCGCCTACGCCGACATCGTGACGTCGACCGGCAAGCGCGAGGTGTATGTCAGCGTTTCCGGTGCGCAAGGACTGACTGGAGAACTGCCGCTGTTCAAGCCTCCATTCGCACCGGATAAAGTGATTGTCGGTGACACCACCTACTTCAACATCGACTTTGGCAAGACATTCAGCAAAACCTCACTGGAGGTCTCGAACGAAGGGCAATTGGTGGCGATTCCCCATACGATAAAGGACATCGACACCTACACGCCCGCACTGACCCGCCGGCCTACCTCTCTGGACAGCGAGGCAAAACTGATCAGCGCGCTCCGCAAGAAATATCCCGAAAACCACATGATCGCTTCGGTCGATGTGGCCACGACCATGCCCCCCTGCACCAGTTGCTCGGTGATCGTTAAGGAGTTTGGTTACGACGGCACAGCCAACGCGCTGGAGGTGCTGTGGAACTGAACTACATCCGCTGCAAATGCCCATACAGCTTGGCATACAACCCGCCATCGGCAATCAGTTGCTGATGGTCGCCATCCTCGGCAACCTGCCCGCCGTCGAACACCAGCACCCGGTCCGCCTGCTTCACCGCTGACAGACGGTGGGCAATGATCAGCGTGGTGCGGCCATGGAGGAACCGCGCCATGGCCTGGTGCAGGTTGTATTCGGTAGCGGCGTCGAGGGCCGAGGTAGCTTCGTCGAGGATCACCACTTTCGGCTCGGCGAGGATCATCCGCGCAATCGCCAGACGCTGCCGCTGGCCACCGGACAGGCGCACGCCGGAGCGGCCGACGATGCTGTCCAGCCCGTCCGGCAAGGCGCGGATGGCGGGTTCGAGCTGGGCGATTTCCAGTGCCTGCCAGCAGGCTTCGTTACTGCGGGTACGGCCCATGGTCAGGTTGGCGCGCACGGTGTCGTTGAACAGCGCCGGATGCTGCAGCACCACCGCGACGTTTTCCCGAACCGTTTCCAGACCGATTTCCTGCTGGGTCGAGCCGCCGAAACGGATGGTCCCGGCCAGCGGTGTGTACAGGCCCAGCAGCAATTGCACGAGGGTACTTTTGCCGCCGCCGCTGGCGCCGACAATCGCCACTTTCTCGCCCGGTGCGATGGACAGGTTCATCTGATCCAGCACCAGTTCATCGCCATAACCGAAGCTCAGGCCTTGCACCTCGATCCCGACGGTATCGCGGCCCTTGAACGGGTCGACGCCGCCGGGGTACTGCGGCTCATCGGCACGGGCCAGCAGCTCATTGATACGGGTCAGCGCACCGCCAGCAGCGTAATAGGCGTATTGCAGGTTCAGCAGTTGTTCGACCGGACCGATCATGAACCACAGGTAGCTGAACACCGCGAGCATCTGGCCGATCGACAGGTCGGAGAACAGCACCGTGAGCATCGCCGCTGCGCGGAAAATGTCGATACCGAACTGGAACAGCAAACCACTGGCGCGGTTGGACGCATCGGTCTTCCACTGCGAGTTGACCGCGTAGTTGCGCACTTCCTGAGCGCGCAGGCCAAGGCGCCCGAGGAAAAAGCCCTGACGGTTGCCGGCGCGCACTTCCTGAATCGCATCGAGGGTTTCACTCAGCGCCTGAGTGAAGCGCGAGGTGCTGTCGTTCTCCAGCTTCTTCAGGTGCTTGACCCGTTTGCCCAGTTGCACCGTGGCGTAGATCACCAGCGGGTTGAACAACAGGATCAGCAGCGCCAGTTTCCAGTGCATCCACATCAGGATGCTGGCGGTGCCGACCAGGGTCAGCATCGCCACCAGGAAACGGCTGAGGGTTTCGCCGACAAACTTGTCGAGGGTGTCGAGGTCGGTGACCAGATGCGTGGTGACAGTGCCGCTGCCCAGGCTTTCGTATTCGCCCAGGGAGATCCGTTTCAGGCGCTCGATCAGGCGCACGCGAATGCGATAGACGATGTCCTTGGCCAGCCGCGCAAACAGACGGGCCTGCAACACGCCAAAACACAGGGCGCTGCAACGCAGGGTCAGGGTCACCACCAGCATCAGGCCGATATAGCCCGCCGCTTGCTGCCACATGCCCGGCAGCACATGGTTCATGACTTTCAGCGCGGCATCGCCGTGGCCGAGCAGGACTTCGTCCACCAGCAACGGCAGCAGCAACGGAATCGGCACGCTGCACAACGTCGCCAGTACGGCCACGCCGTTGGCGATCCACAGGGATTTTTTGTGATGAAGTGCCAGTCGCCGGACTTCAGCCCAGCTCAGCCGGTCGACACGCTTGACGGCTGGCGTGTCATCGGCCGGGTCAGACACAGGCCGCGCGCTCCAGCCATCGACCGAGCAACGGCGACAGTTCACTGAGCGGCTGGTAGCCGTTGGTCAGCAACGCCAGTTGGCCATTGCGTTCGGCGAGCAGGGTCGGGAATCCGGCGATGCCGAGATCCTGAACCCAGTTGAAATCGGCCAGTGTGGCCTCGTGCTGGTCAGCACGATCAAACAGGGCAGCAAATTCGATGCGGGGGACGCCGGCCTTCTCCGCCAGCTCCACCAGAACGCTGGCCTGAGTGACATCGCGACCTTCAGCGTAAAACGCGTGCTGGATCAATCCGACCAGTTTCCAAGCGCAATCCGGCGCCAGGCTGCGCGCCGTGACGATGGCCCGGCAGGCAGGCTCGGTGTCGTAGACAAAACCGTCCGGCAACGCACCTTCGAACTTGAACGGCTGGCCGGTGGCCTCGGTGACCGCCTGCCAGTGTTCGAGAATGTAGCGCCGGGTGGTCGGTTCCAGCGCCGCGCCACTGCCGGTGCGCAATCCGCCGACCACCAGGTGCAGTTCCACCCCGGCAGCCTGCGCCTGCTCCACCAATGCCTTGGCGACCGGGGCAAATCCCCAGCACCACGAACACATCGGATCCATCACATAGAGCAGGCGTGCAGACATGATTAAGCCTCGGAGGATGCTTGCTTATAGTTGTAGCCGATCGGGTGCGGCATGTTGCGCGCTTTTGCCAGTTCGATCTGTTTCTGGCGGTCGATGGCGCTGCGGCGGGTCTTCTCGCTCAGGGTGTCCCAGCAGTGCGGGCAGCTGATACCGGCCACGTAATGCTCGGAAGCACGATCCTCGACGCTGACCGGTGTACGGCAGGCGTGACACTGATCGTAGTCGCCTTCGCTCAGGTCATGGCGCACGGTCACGCGGTTGTCGAACACGAAGCAGTCGCCCTGCCATTTGGTCTCTTCCTGCGGCACCTCTTCGAGGTACTTCAGAATGCCGCCCTTGAGGTGGTAAACCTCTTCGAAGCCTTCGCCCAGCATGTAGCTCGACGCCTTCTCGCAGCGGATGCCACCGGTGCAGAACATCGCGACCTTCTTGTGCACGGCCGGGTCGAAGTGTTCTTTGATGTAGTCGGGGAATTCGCGAAAACTGGTGGTTTTCGGATCGATGGCGCCTTCGAAGGTGCCGATCGACACTTCGTAGTCGTTGCGGGTGTCGATCAGCAGCACTTCCGGATCGCTGATCAGCGCGTTCCAGTCCTGCGGCTCGACGTAGGTGCCGACCTTCTTGTTCGGGTCGACGCCTTCGACGCCCAGGGTCACGATCTCTTTCTTGAGCTTGACCTTGGTGCGGTAGAACGGCTGCTCGTCGCAGTACGATTCCTTGTGGTCGATATCGACCATGCGCGGGTCGTTGCGCAGCCAGGCCAGCAGGCCGTCGATGCCTTCACGGCTGCCGGAAACCGTGCCGTTGATGCCTTCTTCGGCGATCAACAGGGTGCCTTTGATGCCGTTGTCGACCATCGCTTGCAGCAGGGGCTCGCGCAGGTTGACGTAATCTTCGAGGGTGACGAACTTGTACAGTGCCGCCACGACAATCGGTTGTGTCATGGGTATTTCTCCAGGTGGCTACCCTCGTAAAGGGTGAACCGGATGCGAAAAAAAACGCGCCGGGTGAGCGGCGCGTTGCGGATTCTAGCAAAAAACCTCAGTTCATTGCTGCAAGGCTCAATGCTTGCTGCCGCCGGCACAGGTGGGCGACGCCGGAGCGGCGCCCACTTCTGCCCATTCCTGCGGGGTGTAGGTGTGCAGCGCCAACGCATGGAACTCGCCCATCAGCTCGCCGAGCGTGCCGTAGACTTTCTGGTGGCGCTTGACCCGGTTCAGGCCTTCGAACTGCGCACTGACCACCACTGCCTTGAAGTGGGTCTGCAACCCGCGACTGTGCATGTGGCTTTCGTCCAGCACCTGCAGATGCTCAGGCTGAAGCAGCGCCAGCGTCGATTCGATGCGTTGTTGCATGGTCATCACGAACTCCGCTTACTTCTTCTTGGCCGGAGCCGCGCCTTTCGGTGCCAGCTCGTTGGTCATGTCGTCCAGCAGCTTGTTGACCACAGGAACGGCAGGTTCCAGTTTGGCCTGGGTCATCTGGGCCGATTGCTGAGTCAGCTGCGGCATTTTTTCCAGGACTTTCTTGCCCAGTGGCGACTGGTAGAACGCGACCAGGTCTTTGAGCTCCTGTTCGCTGAAGTTGCTGGTGTAGAGCTTGACCATGTCCGGCTTCAGCTTGTTCCAGCCGATGGCCTGGTCCAGGGCGGCGTTGGCCTTGGCCTGGTAGGTATCCAGTACGGCTTTCTTGGATTCCGGAGCCTTGGTCTGTTCAAAACGCTGGGCGAACATCTGCTGCACTTGCATGTACACCGGAGTGCCCAGCTTGTCAGCGTGCGCCAGGGTCAGGAAAGCTTCGGCACTGGCGTTGTGGCTGGCGGTATCGGCAAGCACCTGGCCGCTGGCGCAAACCAGGGCAACCGCGGTGCAGATGGCACGAAGACGAGTCATCGAGTTTCCTTTTCAGCTAGGCGAGGTAAAACCCCAAGGGCGACCATTCTGCGCCTGAATAACGCTGCGGCTCAACCCCCGGGCCTTGCCGCGCTTGATTGGCGGGGATTTGCCGGTCAACAATCGACTGGAGGGAACCACCCGGGCCGACACCGGCCTAAACTGCGCAAACAGACCAACAGGAGTGTGCACGATGAGCCGTATCGAAACCGACAGCCTGGGCCAGATCGAAGTCCCGGACGACGCTTACTGGGGCGCTCAGACGCAACGCTCGCTGATCAACTTCGCCATCGGTCAGGAACGCATGCCCTTGCCGGTCCTGCACGCCCTGGCCCTGATCAAGAAAGCCGCGGCCCGGGTCAACGACCGCAACGGCGACCTGCCTGCCGACATCGCCCGCCTGATCGAACAGGCCGCCGACGAAGTGCTCGACGGCCAGCATGACGACCAGTTCCCGCTGGTGGTCTGGCAGACCGGCAGCGGCACCCAGAGCAACATGAACGCCAACGAAGTGATTGCCGGTCGCGCCAACGAACTGGCCGGCAACCCGCGCGGCGGCAAGACACCGGTGCACCCGAACGATCACGTCAACCGCTCGCAGAGTTCCAACGACTGCTTCCCCACCGCCATGAGCATCGCCACTGCGCAGGCTGTACAAACCCAACTGCTGCCGGCCATTGCCGAGCTGTCGGGTGGTCTGGCCGAGCTGTCGGCGCGGCACATGAAGCTGGTGAAGACCGGTCGCACCCACATGATGGATGCCACGCCGATCACCTTCGGCCAGGAGATTTCCGGTTTCATAGCGCAGCTGGATTACGCCGAACGGGCGATTCGCGCCGCATTGCCGGCAGTCTGTGAACTGGCCCAGGGCGGCACTGCTGTCGGCACCGGACTCAACTCGCCCCACGGTTTCGGCGAAGCGATTGCGGCTGAACTGGCCGCGCTTTCCGGCCTGCCGTTCGTCACCGCCCCGAACAAGTTCGCCGCCCTCGCCGGCCATGAGCCGCTGACCACGCTGTCCGGCGCCCTTAAAACCCTCGCCGTGGCGCTGATGAAAATCGCCAACGACCTGCGCCTGCTCGGCTCCGGCCCCCGCGCAGGTTTTGCCGAAGTGAAGTTGCCGGCCAACGAGCCAGGCAGCTCGATCATGCCCGGCAAGGTCAACCCGACCCAGTGCGAAGCGCTGTCGATGCTGGCCTGCCAGGTGCTGGGCAACGACGTGGCGATCGGTTTCGCCGCCAGTCAGGGTCACTTGCAGTTGAACGTATTCAAACCGGTGATCATCCACAACCTGCTGCAATCGATCCGCCTGCTGGCCGATGGCTGCAGCAACTTCCAGCAGCATTGCATCGCCGGGCTTGAGCCGGATGCCGAAGTCATGGCGAAACATCTGGAGCGGGGTCTGATGCTGGTGACGGCGCTGAACCCGCACATCGGCTACGACAAATCGGCGGAAATCGCCAAGAAGGCCTACAGCGAAGGCAAAACCTTGCGCGAGGCAGCGCTGGAACTGGGTTATCTGACCGATGAAGAGTTCGATGCCTGGGTACGGCCGGAGAACATGATCGAGGCCGGCGCCAAGGGCTGAGTCATCCCGATCCTTCCCGTGCCCGGCGCGGGAAGGTCATCCGACCAACAGTTTCGCACGCCGGGCCTTGAGCCCGGCAATCAACGAAGGCCCCAGCGCCACCAGCGCCGACCCCAGCACCACCAGCACCGCCCCGCCATAACCCAACCCGTTGATCTGCTCGGCATGCACGTAGTCCGGCCAGGTCCATGCGGCAATCGCCACGGCACCGAAGGTCACCAGCGGCGTGATCGCCAAAGTTGCGCTGACCCGCGAGGCCTCCCAATGCGCCAGTGCCTCGGCAAACGCGCCATAGGCGATCAGGGTATTCATGCAGCATGCCAGCAACAGCCAGCCCTGCAACGGGCTCAACTCCAGCGCTTCGAGCGGATGCACCCACGGCGTCAGCAGCAAGGCGCAGAACAGGTAGATCACCATCATCACCTGCAGCGAATTCCATACCGTCAACAATTGCTTCTGCCCTAGCGCATAGAACGTCCAGACGGTCGAGGCCAGCAGCACCAGCAACACGCCGGCGGTGTAATCGGATAAAGACGTGAGCAGCTCCGCCAGACGCTGATTGAAGAACAACGCAAAACCGATCAACAGCACCGCCAGCCCCATGCCCTGACCAATGCTGAAGCGCTCCTTGAACACGAACAAACTGGCGATCAGCAACATGATCGGCCCCATCTGCACCACCAGTTGCGCAGTGCCGGGGCTGAGCAGGCTCAGGCCCATCAGGTACAGCACGTAGTTGCCCACCAGCCCGAGCACCGCCATCAGCACCAGCCAGCCGCCCTTCGGCCCGAGTACCTTGCGATTCGGCAAACGCTTTGTGGCCGCCAGATAAATGAACAGGCAGCCGCCGGACACCGTCAGGCGAAACCAGGTCACCGTGATCGGGTCCATCACCTGCAGCACCTGTTTGAGCTTGATCGGCAGGATTCCCCACAAGAACGCGGTCAACAAGGCCAGGAACATGCCGTACACCCAACGACCCGATGAAACGTGCATGAGAACCCCGAAAGCCAATGACAGGAGCGCTCATTCTAGGCGCAGCGGCAAGCGCGACACAGGGACAGTTGCGCTCAAGCCGCAAATGAAACTGTGCAGGTCGCAGCATTAAATTGACGGGCTGCCGTTGATCGGCTGGCGAAGCGCTGCAAGTGGTTCAGGCATAAGCTCTTTGGATCCCATTCAGCGCAGCGCTCAAGGAGATCGATCATGTTCGGAATGCGCGCCCAGGACACCGCCCCCGCCACGCACTTTCGCAGCGACCGGGTGTGTCGGGTCAATGGCGAATTGTTTTTCAGCACCCGGGAGAACACCCTCGAAGGGCCGTTCGACAGCCCCGAGAAAGTCGAGCAGGAAATCCGCGCGTACATCGCGCGGATGCAATTGCTGGATTCCGGCAGCCGGACTTAGCGCACCGCTTCAAACAACCCGGTCGCGCCCATCCCGCCGCCCACGCACATGGTGACGATGCCGTAGCGCAGATTGCGTCGCTGCAACTCGCGCACCAGATGCCCGACCTGCCGCGAGCCGGTCATGCCGAACGGGTGACCGATAGAAATCGAGCCGCCGTTGACGTTGTATTTTTCGTTGTCGATTTCAAGACGGTCACGGGCGTACAGGCACTGTGAGGCGAACGCTTCGTTCAATTCCCACAGATCGATGTCCGCGACCTGCAAACCTTTGGCCTTGAGCAGCTTCGGCACCGAGAACACCGGGCCGATGCCCATTTCGTCCGGCTCGCATCCGGCCACGGTAAACCCACGGAAAAACGCCTTTGGCTTGAGCCCCAGTTGCAGGGCTTTTTCCAGGCTCATCACCAGCGTCATCGAGGCGCCGTCGGACAGCTGCGACGAGTTGCCTGCGGTCACCGAACCATCTTCGGCGAACACCGGTTTCAATCCGGCAAGGCTTTCATAGGAGGTGTCCGGGCGGTTGCAGTCGTCGCGATCGACGATGCCGTCGAGGATCTGCACCTCACCACTGTTCTTGTCTTCAACCCGGTATTTCACCGACATCGGTACGATTTCATCGTTGAACAGACCAGCTGCCTGCGCCTGAGCGGTGCGGATCTGACTTTGCAGCGAGTAGCGATCCTGCGCCTCACGGCTGACGCCATAACGGCGCGCCACCACTTCGGCGGTCTGGCCCATGGTGTAGTAGATGCCCGGGGTCTGCTGCTTGAGCAACGGGTTGATCAGGTGATCGGTGTTGACGCTTTTCAGAGTCAGGCTGATCGACTCCACACCACCGGCGACGATGATGTCGCTGCAACCCGAAGCGATCTGATTGGCGGCAATCGCAATCGCCTGCAAGCCCGAAGAGCAGAAACGGTTGAGGGTCATGCCCGCCGTGCCGGTGCCCAGTTGCGAGAGCACCGCCACGTTACGGCCGATGTTGTAGCCCTGGGCACCTTCATTGGAGCCGGCACCGACGATGCAGTCCTCGACGCTGGCCGGGTCGACGTCGTTGCGCGAGAGCAACGCGTTCACGCAATGGGCCGCCATGTCATCGGGGCGGGTCTGGTTGAACTTGCCGCGAAAGGACTTGGCCAGACCGGTCCGCACGCTGTCGACGATCACCACTTCACGCATGGCATACCTCATTGTTGTAGTCGGTTGAGAGTGGACCGAGCATAAGTCCACCCCATTGCCGACCGCGACAATCATTCACCTCGCGTATGCGCGCCCATCGGTCAGTCCTTGTGCTTCTTTTCCTTCTTGTCGGATTTCTCGAAGGCTTCTTCCAGCGCTCGATTGATCGTGCGCAGCACCTTGACCCGGGCCCAGCGCTTGTCATTGGCCTCGACCAGTGTCCACGGCGAGATTTCGGTGCTGGTGCGGTCGACCATATCGCCCACCGCCGCACGATAGGCGTCCCACTTGTCGCGATTGCGCCAGTCGTCCTCGGTGATCTTGAAGCGCTTGAACGGGATTTCTTCACGGGCCTGGAAACGCTCCATCTGCGTGTCCTTGTCGATGGCCAGCCAGAACTTGACCACGATCACCCCGGCGTCGGCGAGTTGCTCTTCGAAGTCGTTGATTTCACCGTAGGCTCGCATCCAGTCGGCCGTGCTGCAAAAGCCTTCGATCCGCTCTACCAGCACCCGGCCGTACCACGAGCGGTCGAACACGGTGAACTTGCCCCGGGCAGGAATGTGCCGCCAGAAACGCCACAGATACGGTTGCGCCCGCTCCTCTTCGGTCGGCGCGGCAATCGGCACGATGTTGTACTGACGCGGATCGAGCGCCGCCGCGACCCGGCGGATCGCCCCGCCCTTGCCCGCCGCATCGTTGCCTTCGAACACCGCCACCAGCGCATGACGGCGCATGCGCTTGTCACGCATCAGCCCGGACAATCGCGCCTGCTCGGTGATCAGTTGCTCTTCGTAATCCTTCTTGTCCAGGTTCTGGTTCAGGTTGAGGCTGTCGAGCAGGTTCAACTGATCCACCGACGTGCCCAGCGGCTGGGCACTGACAGCGTTCGAATGCACGTCCGGACGTTTCAGTGCATTTTGCAGGCCTTCAAGCAGGATCTTGCCGACCGTCAGGCTGCGGTAATGCGCGTCCACCCCTTCGATGACATGCCAGGGTGCGTAGTCGCGGCTGGTGCGACGCAACACGCGCTCGCCATATTTGACGAACTTGTCGTAGGTCTCCGATTGCTGCCAGTCCAGCGGGCTGATCCGCCAGCTGTGCAGCGGGTCATCGGCGAGGGCCTTGAGCCGCGCCTTCATCTGTTTCTTGGACAGGTGGAACCAGAACTTGAAGATCAGTGCGCCTTCATCACACAGCATTTTTTCCAGCCGTTCGGCACCGGCGATGGCCTGATCCAGTCGCGGGTCCTTGAACAAACCGTGCACCCGGCCCTGCAGCATCTGGCTGTACCAGTTGCCGAAGAAAATCCCCATCCGCCCCTTGGCCGGCAGCATCCGCCAGTAACGCCAGGCCGGTGGTCGCGCCAGTTCTTCATCGGTCTGCTGGTCGAAGGTGCGCACTTCGATCAGGCGCGGGTCCATCCATTCGTTGAGCAGTTTCACCGTCTCGCCTTTGCCGGCGCCTTCGATGCCGTTGATCAAAATGATCACCGGAAAACGCTTTTGCTGCTGCAATTCGAACTGGACTTCCAGCAGTGCTTCACGCAGCGCGGGTACGGCGGCGTCGTAGGTTTCTTTGTCGATGGCGTGACCGATTTCAGCGGATTCGAACATAGGGACGGCTCCTTCCAGGATTCAGCAAGACTAGCGGATTGGGCACACTCGCGGCACAGAAATTCCCGCCGGCGGCGGATTGTCCTCGAGTCATCTTCGGCAAGGCTTGCCATGGATCAAGCGCCGCCCGCGTGATCGGCTAGAATGGCCGCCTTGCCGTTGCCGAGCCTGCCATGAAACCTGTAATGCCCCACGCCCAACTCGACTGGGATGACCAGGGACGCCCGCGTTCGCGAGTGTTCGACGATGTGTATTTTTCCGACCAGTCGGGGCTGGATGAAACCCGCTACGTGTTCCTTGAACAGAACCGCCTGGCCGAGCGCTTTGCCGCGCTGCCGGCGGGCGGGCGACTGGTGATCGGTGAAACAGGGTTCGGCACCGGGCTGAATTTTCTCTGCACCTGGCAGTTGTTCGAACAGCACGCGGTGGCCGGTGCGCGGCTGCATTTCGTCAGCGTGGAAAAGTACCCGCTGAGCCCTGCCGACCTGCAACGGGCGTTGGCGTTGTGGCCGGATCTCAAGCCGCTGTCCGATCAACTGCTCAAGCATTACGTGGCAATCCATCAAGGCTTCCAGCGCATTGTTCTGGATAACGGTCGTGTGACCCTGACGCTGTTGATCGGTGATGCGCTGGAGCAGTTGCCGCAACTGGACGGCCAGATCGACGCGTGGTTTCTCGACGGTTTCGCCCCGGCGAAAAACCCGGAGATGTGGACTGCCGAACTGTTCGCCGAACTGGCGCGACTGGCGGCGCCGGGCTCGACCATCAGCACGTTCACCAGCACCGGTTGGGTGCGACGCCTGCTCAACGCCGCCGGGTTCAAGATGAAGCGCACGCCCGGCATCGGTCACAAATGGGAAATCCTGCGCGGCGAGTTTCTCGGCTGGCCGGTGGATGTTCCGCCACCGGCGGCAGAAAAACCGTGGTTCGCCCGCCCTGCCCCCGTTGCCGGAGAACGACGCGTTTTGGTAATCGGCGCCGGTCTTGCCGGTTGCGCCACAGCTGCCAGCCTTGCGACCCGGGGCTGGCAGGTCAGTCTGCTGGAACGACATGGCGAGGTGGCTCAGGAAGCCTCGGGCAATCCGCAAGGAGTGCTGTATCTGAAACTCTCTGCCCACGGCACGGCACTGTCGCAATTGATCGTCAGCGGTTTCGGCTACACCCGGCGCCTGCTGGAAACACTGCAGCGCGGCACCGACTGGGATGACTGTGGCGTGCTGCAACTGGCGTTCAATGACAAGGAACGCGAGCGTCAGGCGCAACTGGCGACGGCGTTTCCCGAGGATCTTCTGCAGTGGCTCGATCAACCCGAGGCGCAGGCCCGTGCCGGGATCGGTCTGGCCAACGGCGGTTTGTATTATCCCGAAGGTGGCTGGGTGCATCCGCCCGCGTTGTGTCAGGCGCAAGCTGCGCAAACGGGTATCACGCTGCTGACTCATCAGGACGCCGTTGAGCTGCACAAGGTCGACGGTCAGTGGCAAGTTTTCGACGGCGGACAATTGATCGCAACAGCGCCCGTCGTGGTACTGGCCGGCGCTGCCGAGATCAAACGATTTGCACAGAGCGCCGAGCTGCCGCTCAAACGCATTCGCGGACAGATCACCCGTCTGGCACAGACCGAAGACAGTCAGGCACTGGCAACGGTGGTCTGCGCTGAAGGTTATGTGGCCCCCGCTCGCCTGGGCGAACATACGCTGGGGGCCAGTTTCGCCTTCCACAGCGATGACCTGACGCCGACCACCGCCGAACATTTGGGCAATCTGGCAATGCTCGAAGAAATCTCCGACGACCTGGTCATGCGCCTGCGGATCAAGGATCAGGATCCCGAACACCTTGAAGGACGCGCCGCATTCCGCTGCACCAGTCCCGACTACCTGCCGATCGTCGGCCCGCTCGCCGACCGCGAAGCCTTCGATCAAACCTATGCAGTCCTGGGCAAGGATGCCCGGCAAGTGCCGGACATCGCCTGCCCGTGGCTTGACGGGCTGTACGTCAACAGCGGCCACGGTTCACGCGGGTTGATCACCGCGCCATTGTCGGGCGAGTTGCTGGCTGCGTGGCTGGACAACGAACCGCTGCCCCTGCCCCGCAGCGTGGCCGAAGCGTGCCATCCCAACCGGTTTGCCCTGCGTCGGCTGATTCGGGGTAAATGACCTGCGAGCACCGATCAGGATCCCCCCTCGGGCAACAGGCAGGTATTGCCCTCAACCAGCTTCATCACTTGCTCGGTCAATCGCTCGAGCAAGGCACCTTCGGTTTGCTCCAGCCGGGTTGCACACTGGTTCATTTCGCTCAGGTAGTCGGCAGAGCCGAGCTCTTCAGCCTTCTCGAATAACGCCATGGCCTCCTCGTGGTGAGGGGCACGGGCATCGTCGAACTGCTGTGCGAAGCTTTTTTTAACGTACTCGCTCCAGAACGGCTGACGAACCAGAAACTTCAACCAGTCCGCAGACAGCTCTGCGGTCTGGATTCTATCGATGGCCTCTACCAGATCCGCCCCTGTCACCTCTGCAATTGACGCGTAGCGCATGTGCGAGGGTTGCCCCGGCAGTTCGAGAGCCTCCGCCAGCCCGGAGCGATAGGCCAGAGCCACCTCCAGGGGATCCGGTGACGCGTGCGCCTGCGCATGCTCCGTTGCAATCCCGTCCAGTTGGTCGAGACGAAACAGCCCTCTTGCAAGTTTGATCAGCGATATCGCCGAAGGTTGTCGGCCCGCAGAAACGCGGGTCACACGATGAACGTGCACGGCGACTTCCAGATGACTGAAGTTCAGCGCCGCATTGTCCGTGCAGTTGATCGGGTTGGCCGCCAGATCGAAAATCTGTCGCCGCAGTTCGGCATCGGCCTGCGTTGCCTCCAGAACCGTCCAGACCCGACGCGTCATGTCTTCACGCACGTGTACGGACTCGGCAGAATTGCCCAGCTCAGCCAATAGCTGAAACAGGCCTTCGGCCATGGGATCATCCTTGATTGCGGTCCACGTCTGCAGGCGCCGTGAACCCACGCTCCCTCCTGTTTCAGTCAACCAGATCGAACGCGCCAGGTTCTCGTCGAGTCGAGCAATATCGTTTTCCAGATAACCCATGCCGATACCCACGGTCTTGCGGTAGGAATCAAGATGGACTTTGCTGATGTCGGAAATCGGGTTGTTACGCAGATTGATCGTTTCACTGAAATACCTGGATGTTCCAAAGAGCCAGTCAGGCAGATCGCGAATATCGTTGTCGCGCAGATCCACCCGCTTCAGATTGGGCAGATACTGCAATCCCTTCGGCAGCTCGGTGGCACGGGTGTTTCGCAGGTAAAGGTGATTCAGGTCGAACAGACCACCGACATCCACTGTCGCTCCCAGGCGGTTCCCGCTCAGGTCCAGGCTTTGCAGCGTACGTAATCGGGACAACTTCACCAGCGAATGCTCCGTCAACTGGATCCGGTTGTTTCCCAGGCTCAGGTGCTTGAGGTTCGGCATATGCGAAATGATTTCAGGCAGCAAGGTAAGCTGATTGCTGTCCAGTGCGAGGGTCTCGATCTGCTTGAAGGCTTTCAGAAAGTAGGCCACATCGTTGTCCAGCTGCATGTTTTGCAGAGACAGATACCTGACATGGTCGAAGGTCAGTCCGACCGGCAGGGTCGGCAGCTTGCCGAATCGCATGCCGTCAAGGTTCAAACCGTATACCCGGTGCCCGAACTCATCGCTCTGGAAAACCCGCCGCCTGAAGCAGTCCTCGATCTCGTCGGCCACGATTTGCCGGCAATCATGAACGTCATACAGCAAGCCCCCCAGGGCACTCATGGCCACTTCGTCCTCGCTCCAGGTGTCCAGCACATCCCGGAGCCGGCCCAGATCTTCTTGCAGCTGTCGGACCCGTATCGCTCTGCTCAGATGGTCACCGCCCAACTGATCAAGAAACTCTTTGGCCTGCGCGTCCGAAAAAGAGGGGTAGATCCATTTGACTTTGCGCAGCAATCGGCGCGAGTGCGTGACTGACTCGATGGGAGAATCGGCAAGCGTACACACAGGCTCGGGGATGGCCGGTTGCAGCGGCTCACCTGCAAGGATCCGGGCGCAGTCTTCGCGCTCATCCAGCGCACAGTCCAGGAGTTTGAGTCGCAGACGCCAACCATCGTCCGCCTTCGGCTCCGCAAACCCGATGACCTTGCGCTGGCGCAACGAAAGACCTTTAAGGATCGCGTGGTAGAGACTTTCCGGACCGGACGCCACATGTCCGAGGGATTTCCTGTCACTACCGAACACTTCGTAACCGTTGTCGAGCCTGACCAGCGTGCATGAACTCGACGTCACAAGCGGTTTCTCGCCCAGTGTTTCCAGCAAGTCACCGTTGAGCTTTTTCGCCCGCACTTGCAGATGGAACTCAGGATCCCATCCGCTGAGCCGGGGTAGCAACCGGATCGCCAGTTTCGTGGTATCGGCACTGGCAATATCAGCCAGGTAGAACCCGGTCAACGCCCGATCCACACGCACATCACTCGAAGCCGCGCGGACACGTTCTGCCAACGCCATGGGTACCCGCCCGGTACTGCGCAGGTGCATCCGTTCAATACTTGGCGTTCGCTTGAGCAACTCACGCGCATACCGTCCCGGCAGATCGGGATAAGCGTTGCGAATCTTGAGCAACTCGCCGGCGACAGCTCGATCGTATTGCCGGTAGAGGTGATCGAAGGTTGACCTGCGATCAGCCTTGACCGCGGCCCCGATCACTTTGGCCAACTGTGCGCCAGCGTCGGTCGGGGCAACATTCGCGCCAACCAGCGTCTCCACTTCCTGGGGGTACAAGCCGTTGATGACCGTCTGCAACAGTTCGCCCTTCTCCAGTTGTGCGTGGCTCACAATGACGCTCACGGTGTCATCGTCAATTGCATCGGGAGGAAAGGTCGCGGTGATACGGCCATGCACATCAACGACCTTGATGTAGCGATCAGTGGGCCAGTTTGCGAGGAGAGGCAACGCATGCATCTGCTCCTCGGTGTAACGGGCATCGAACGCTTCGCCCGCCTCCATTGCGGCAATGAAATTACGCAATTGGCGCTCAAGCCTTAATTGCTCGAGCCCGTCGCGTAAACGGACGGGCAGTGGCAAGTTGTTCTCGAACAGACGCTGCAACTCGCCGGAATGGGTGTCCGTCAGCTGTCGAATCATCTCTAGACGACTGTCGTCGAAAGCTGTCAGACCTGGATCGATGCGTTTTAGCAGGTAGCCAGAGCTCCAGTTTTCGGCGTGTTCGAAAGCATGACGCCAGCCTCCATGGTTGCTGTGTTCAAGTACAGGCGCGTAGGCACCAGGACGAGCAGGATGCTGGATACGCAAGGTATTGCTGGCCGCCTCCAGTGCCACTTCGTAGAAATGTTGGTCGAGACGGACGAAAACCTTGCCGCCGATCCGGTAAAAACCCTGCGCATCAGGCGTCGCCGTGGTGGTCAATGGTTGTGCATAACCGCGCAGGTCCGGTTTCCATAACCGGGCCTGACCCTGACGATCGAGTATCGTGGTGAAGGGCTGAAAAAAATCCGGGTGTTGGCGTACCGTCTTGATCACCAGGGATTTCACCCCCTTGATCCCAGCCCCCACTGCAGCCATCAGCACAATGTTCTCGGCAACGCTGAGCAGGTGCGAAAACGCTTCCTGACGGTCGCCACGACTCCAGTCCTCAATCCCTTCGTACACCTCGGCGAGCATCTGTCCGATAGCGACGCCCATCATCAATTGCCCCAATACCGGAACGACGAACCCCGCCACGTTGGCGATCGTCAAGCCGATTTCCAGGTATTGAATCAATCGCTTCTTGCGCTCTTCCTCATCGACATCGGCAGTCGGTACGGCGAGCGCACGGGCATCGAGTTGCAGCTTGCCGACATGGCTCTTGAGCATGAAGTCGAACAGCGGATCGGTCATCTCCAGCTGTTTGACCTGCCCCAGACTGCCGGTATCGGCGAATGTCTTGAAGAAATCGACCTTGTCGACTTCGCCGATGCAGTGGGTGAAGTAACTCTTGTAACTGCCCACCCCCAGTTTGAATTCCAGAAAAGCAATGAAGGCCGTGAAGCTGGCGTACTCGGACAGTGGCTGATCGGGTTCTCCAGGCATGTACACCAGACACCACTGATCCGGATCCAGCTCCACCGAGCGTTCGGAGAACACCACGACGCCCCAGATGCAGCTGTCGAGCAATTCAATCCCCTGCATGATCAGCGGCCTGCCCTGGTACTGCAGAGCAGGGGCACTGGCGACGCCTGCGGCATCAATCAAACGTTGAACTGTCTGGAAACCTTCCGGGGAAACGTGCTCCTTGAGCAACGCCATGCGCAGGTCCAGTTGCAGCATGTGCTTTTTCATCACCGAGATATTGCGGACCATCGGCCCGGTGGCGACCCGACTGCCATTGACCTCCCTGACACCAAACACCTGCTGGAAATGCTCCTGATAGAGCCGGCCCAGATCCAGTTCCCGACAAAGTGCGGCGAATGCCGTCGGTGTCAGACCGGGAACGCCATCAGGCTGGCTGGCAATGCGCACTGCGGTGCCTGCGGGAAAATAATCGGCTTGCGCCTCGTCTTCCGTGAAATTCTGCATTGCGGCTTCCAGCAGCGTCGGCGTAGCGGGCGGAATGACCTTCTCTCCACCTCCGGGCGGCGTCACTGCCTCGCAACCGCAATAGCTTCCCGGCAACTCCAGATGGTCTTTCTCGACATCGAATACAGCCGACCAACGCGCAGTCAGAGCGCAGTTCAACTGTTCTATGCAAAAGTGCTTGAGCGATTGCAGCCGGCTCAGGTCTGTTTCGACTTGCGTCTGGGTCACATGCAAGTCACGCGCGGTCTTGTCCAGTGCCGCCAATGTGTCGGCGCTGGCTCTGAGCAGTGCGGGGGGCAGGGTTTTCTGCAAGGTCTGGGCGGTGTCCAGATCGCCTGTGGCCTCCAGCAGAAAGCTCAGTTTCTGTTTATCCGTGAGGGTGATCGATGTGGACGACTCCGGTGTCGTGGGCATGGGCAATATTCCTTTATTGCTGTTGAGTCCCTTCACCTTATCGATCCCGAGGATGAATAAAAAACACGGAAAACTGCCCGTTAAAGCCAGCAAACCAGCAGCAATCCGTATGTTTTGAATACTTATCTACTACCTCTGACTTTCCGCAGAATGCTAATGGCCCACCGGTCAGACCGTCGCGCTTATAACCGATCGTTCTAAAACTCCCACATCCATACCGGGTCAGTTTCTGGGTACCGGCCATTTCGGCGCGGTTCAGCAACACCCTCCCCAACGGAAAAACCGGTAAGGACCTTATGTGCGGATTAGCTGGCGAGTTACGTTTTGATCAACAACCTGCAGACCTTGCAGCCATCGAGCGAATCACCCATCACCTGGCGCCTCGCGGCCCGGATGCGTGGGGTTTCCATGCCCAAGGGCCGATTGCCCTGGGCCATCGACGCCTGAAAATCATGGACCTGTCGGACGGCTCGGCGCAGCCGATGATCGACAGTCAACTGGGCTTGTCCCTGGCCTTCAATGGCGCGATCTATAACTTCCCGGAACTGCGTGCCGAACTCGAAGCACTCGGTTACGCGTTCTACTCGGGCGGCGACACCGAAGTGTTGCTCAAGGGCTATCACGCCTGGGGCGAAGCGCTGCTGCCGAAACTCAACGGCATGTTTGCCTTCGCCATCTGGGAGCGCGATGCCCAGCGTCTGTTCATTGCCCGCGACCGTCTCGGTGTTAAGCCGCTGTACCTGTCGCGTACGGGCCAGCGCCTGCGTTTTGCCTCGGCCCTGCCGGCGTTGCTCAAGGGTGGTGACATCAACCCGATCCTCGATCCGGTGGCGCTCAACCATTACCTGAATTTCCACGCCGTGGTGCCGGCGCCGCGCACCTTGTTGGCTGGCATCGAAAAGCTGCCGCCAGCGAGCTGGATGCTTATTGAAGCGGACGGCACCACCGAGCAGAAAACCTGGTGGACCCTGCCCTACGGCCCACACGACGATGAAAAAAACCTGACTCTCGAAGACTGGCGCGACCGCGTGCTCGACAGCACCCGCGAAGCCGTGGCGATTCGCCAACGGGCGGCAGTGGATGTCGGCGTGCTGCTTTCCGGTGGTGTCGACTCGAGCATGCTCGTCGGTCTGCTGCGCGAAGTCGGCGTGGAAAACCTGTCGACCTTTTCCATCGGTTTCCAGGATGCCGGCGGCGAACGCGGTGACGAGTTCCAGTATTCCGATCTGATCGCCAAACATTACGGCACCCAGCACCATCAACTACGCATCGACGAAAAAGAGATCATCGAGCAACTGCCCGCCGCATTCCGCGCCATGAGCGAGCCGATGGTCAGTCACGACTGCATCGCCTTCTATCTGCTGTCCCGCGAAGTGGCCAAGCACTGCAAGGTGGTGCAAAGCGGCCAAGGCGCCGACGAGTTGTTCGCCGGTTATCACTGGTATCCGCAGGTAGATGGCGCGGCCGATCCCTACACGGCCTATCGCGAAGCGTTTTTCGACCGCAGCTACGACGATTACGCCGCCACGGTGCAGCCGAAATGGCTGACGGCCAATGACGCTGCCGGCGACTTCGTGAAGGAACATTTCGCACAGCCCGGCGCCGATGCGGCGGTCGACAAGGCCCTGCGTCTGGACAGCACGGTGATGCTGGTGGACGACCCGGTCAAACGCGTCGACAACATGACCATGGCCTGGGGCCTGGAGGCGCGCACGCCGTTTCTCGACTATCGACTGGTGGAGTTGTCGGCCCGTGTGCCCGGCAAATTCAAACTGCCTGACGGCGGCAAACAGGTCTTGAAGGAAGCCGCGCGTCTGGTCATCCCGAGCGAAGTGATCGATCGCAAGAAGGGTTACTTCCCGGTGCCCGGCCTCAAGCATCTGCAAGGCGACACCCTGAACTGGGTGCGCGAACTGCTGCTGGATCCGAGTCAGGATCGCGGCCTGTTCAATCCCGCCATGCTCGACAAATTGCTGACCGATCCACAAGGCCAGTTGACCCCGCTGCGCGGCTCCAAGCTGTGGCAACTGGCGGCTCTGAACCTGTGGCTCAGCGAACAAGGAATCTGATCGATGAAACCTCACGCCACGGCTTACAGCCAACGGCTGCTGCGCGGTCAGACTCCGTCCTATGAACGTTTGCAGGCGCGTCTGGCCGAGGATGGCAACCAACCGAGCGCCGAGCCGATTGCCGTGCATTGCGGCTGGGGCCGGTTGCTGATCGGCCATACCTTTCCCGACCCGGCCAGCCTTGCCCAAGAGTTGCTCAACGAGCAGCCCGGCGAGCGTGATATCGCACTGTACGTGGCAGCGCCGCAGCAGATTCTCGGCCTGGAGCCGACTCAGCTGTTTCTCGACCCCTCCGACACGTTGCGCCTGTGGTTCAGCGATTACCGTCAGGCCACCCGGGTTTTTCGCGGCTTCCGCATCCGTCGCGCACAAAGCGAAGAGGACTGGCAGTCGATCAATCAGCTGTATCAGGCACGCGGCATGTTGCCGATCGATGCCACGCTGCTCACCCCGCATCATCAGGGCGGGCCGGTGTACTGGCTGGCCGAGGACGAGGACAGCGGCGCGGTGATCGGCAGCGTCATGGGCCTCAACCATCAGAAGGCCTACAACGATCCGGAGAATGGCAGCAGCCTGTGGTGCCTGGCGGTCGATCCGCAGTGTTCGCGTCCCGGGGTCGGTGAAGTGCTGGTGCGGCATCTGATCGAACATTTCATGAGTCGCGGTTTGAGCTACCTGGATCTGTCGGTGTTGCACGATAACCGTCAGGCGAAGAACCTCTACGCCAAACTCGGCTTTCGCAATCTCTCGACCTTCGCCATCAAGCGCAAGAACGGCATCAATCAGCCGCTGTTTCTCGGGCCCGGGCCAGAGGCCGATTTCAATCCCTACGCGCGGATCATCGTCGAGGAAGCCCATCGACGGGGAATCGACGTTCAGGTGGATGACGCCGATGCCGGGCTGTTCACCCTCAGCCATGGCGGGCGTCGGGTGCGTTGCCGCGAGTCCCTGAGCGATCTCACCAGCGCCATCAGCATGAATCTGTGCCAAGACAAAAGCCTGACCCACAAGGTGCTGAAAAACGCCGGGTTGAATGTGCCGTCACAGCAGCTGGCGGCGAACGCGGACGACAATCTGGCGTTTCTCGACGAGCATCAGCGGGTGGTGGTCAAACCGCTCGACGGTGAACAAGGTCAGGGTGTGGCCGTGGATCTGCAAAGCATCGAAGAGGTGCAGCAGGCAATCGATTCGGCGAAGCAGTTTGACAGCCGCGTGCTGCTCGAAAGCTTCCATGAAGGCCTCGACCTGCGGATTCTGGTGATCGGTTACGACGTCGTCGCAGCCGCGATCCGCCGACCGGCCGAGGTGGTCGGTGACGATCATCATTCCATCGGTGCCCTGATCGAAGCCCAGAGCCGCCGCCGACAAGCGGCCACCGGCGGCGAAAGCAAAATCCCGCTGGATCACGAAACCCAGCGCACTCTGCACGCTGCAGGTTACGACTACAGCAGCATCCTGCCGGCCGGCGAGCATCTGTTCGTGCGGCGTACGGCGAACCTGCACACCGGTGGCACCCTTGAGGACGTCACGGCCATTCTGCATCCGACCCTGATCGATGCCGCCGTGCGTGCGGCGCGAGCGCTGGACATTCCGATGGTCGGGCTCGACCTGATGGTGCCCGCCGCCGATCAGCCGGAGTACGTGTTCATCGAAGCCAACGAACGGGCCGGCCTGGCCAATCATGAGCCGCAGCCGACGGCCGAACGGTTTGTGGATCTGTTGTTTCCACACAGTCAGCCGGCCGTTTGATCTCTCTTCTGCGTCATTCCCGCACCCAACGCGGGGATGGCGCTCCGCAACAGGAGTTTCCATGACCACCCAAATTCCCGAACCGGATCTGAGCTACCTGCAAAAAGTCCTGCTGGAAATGCTCGCCATTCCCAGCCCCACCGGCTTCACCGACACCATCGTGCGTTACGTTGCCGAGCGTCTGGAAGAACTCGGCATTCCCTTCGAAATGACCCGACGCGGCACGATCCGCGCCACCCTCAAGGGCAAGAAAAATAGCCCCGACCGCGCCGTATCGGCGCACCTGGACACCATCGGTGCCGCCGTGCGCGCGGTGAAGGACAACGGGCGCCTGACCCTGGCGCCGGTCGGTTGCTGGTCGAGCCGTTTCGCCGAAGGCAGCCGCGTCAGCCTGTTCACCGACAACGGCGTGATCCGTGGCAGCGTGTTGCCGCTGATGGCGTCCGGGCACGCCTTCAACACCGCCGTGGACGAGATGCCGATCAGTTGGGATCACGTCGAACTGCGTCTGGACGCCTACTGCGCGACCCGCGCCGATTGCGACTCGCTGGGTATCAGCGTGGGTGATGTGGTGGCGTTCGATCCGCTGCCGGAATTCACCGAAAGCGGCCATATCAGCGCCCGTCATCTGGACGACAAGGCCGGGGTCGCGGCACTGCTGGCAGCGCTGAAGGCCATCGTCGACAGCGGTCAGGAGTTGATGATCGACTGCCATCCGCTGTTCACCATCACCGAGGAAACCGGCAGCGGCGCGGCGGCGGCCTTGCCGTGGGACGTCAGCGAATTCGTCGGAATCGACATTGCGCCGGTCGCGCCCGGCCAGCACTCCAGCGAGCACGCGGTGAGCGTGGCGATGCAGGATTCCGGCGGGCCTTACGACTATCACTTGTCGCGGCATCTGCTGCGTCTGGCTGGTGAAAACGAGTTGCCGGTGCGTCGCGACCTGTTCCGCTATTACTTCAGCGATGCTCATTCGGCCGTCACCGCCGGCCACGACATTCGCACCGCCCTGCTCGCCTTCGGCTGCGATGCGACCCACGGCTACGAACGCACGCACATCGACAGTCTGGCCGCACTCAGTCGTCTGTTGGGCGCTTACATCCTGAGTCCGCCGGTGTTCGCCAGCGATGCGCAACCGGCCAACGCGTCACTGGATCGCTTCAGTCACCAGATCGAACACGAGACACAAATGGAAAGCGACACCCGGGTGCCGTCCGTGGACAGCCTGGTGGGGCAACGCTCGGACAGTTGAGTCTGGCCCTCGGCGATCATTCGCCGTAGCATCCCGACATTGATTTAGCCGAGGTGCCCATGCTGATTCCCTACGACGCGCTCGAAGTCGACACCCTGACCCGCCTGATCGAGGATTTCGTCACCCGCGACGGCACCGACAACGGTGACGACACCCCGCTGGAAACCCGCGTGTTGCGGGTTCGTCAGGCCCTGACCAAAGGCCAGGCGCTGATCGTCTTCGATCCGGACAGCGAGCAATGCCAGTTGATGCTCAAGCACGACGTGCCCAAGCACCTGTTCGACTGAAACGGTCAGCGGCCCTTGCCGCTGGCCTGCTTCTGCTGGATCCGCTCGTAGACTTCGGCACGGTGCACGTTGACCTGCTTTGGCGCCTCGACGCCGAATCGCACGCTGGAGCCATTGACCGCCAGAACGCGCAGAGTGATGTTGTCGCCGATGGAAATCAGTTCACCGACAACACGGCTGAGTACAAGCATGGGGGTTGTCCTTCAAGGTTTTCGAGCCTTGAAGATGCGCGGCTTTCGAGCGCCCTACAATGCGCTGCGGGCAAATCAGTCAAACCCTACAGGCCATGGCGCATCAGCCTTCAGACGTTTCCGTCAAACCGGTGTTTCAAGTCGCCGAAAACCGTGGCCCGAACAGAATCACGCTGGCCCCGATCACGCACAAGGCGACACCGATCCAGTCCGAGCCCAGCGGACGGATGCGCTCGACCACGGCCAGCCAGCCAATCGAGGCAATGATGTAGATGCCGCCGTAAGCGGCGTAGGCACGACCGGCGTAGGTCGCTTCAACACGCGTCAACAGCAGCGCAAACAGGGTCAGGCTGAGCAGCGCCGGGATCACCCACAAGGCACTTTTGCCCTGGCGCAACCACATCCAGAAAGCGAAGCAGCCGGCGATTTCGAACAGCGCGGCGAGGAAAAACCACAAGTAGTTGAGCATGCAGATGACTCGTCAGGGTGACTGTGGCGGTCACCCTAACGACGGGGCTTTAGCTGCGCAAGTTCAGCCGTTGTTCTGTTTGGCCTTGGCGCGCATCTTTTCGGCCATCGCGGTCATTTCGCTGTACAGCAGCTGCGGGTTCTTCTGCTTGATCGCCCAGGCCATGCGGCCCTGTTCGTGGGGCAGGATCATGAACTCGCCGGCGGCGACCTGCTGGTAGATGTAGTCGGCGATATCGGCGGCGGTGATCGGCGAACTTTCCAGCAACTTGCCGACCTGGGCTTTCATGGCCGGCGTCGGGCCACGGAACGAGTCCAGCAGATTGGTCTGGAAGAACGACGGGCAAACCACATGGACGCCGACTTCCTGTTGGGCCAGCTCGATCAACAGGCTCTCGGACAACGCCACCACACCGGCCTTGGCCACGTTGTAGTTGCTCATCGCCGGGCCTTGCATCAGTGCCGCCATCGAAGCGATGTTGATGATCTTGCCCTTACTCTGTTCCAGCAGTGGCAGGAACGCCTTGCAGCCTTTGACCACGCCCATCAGGTTGATCGCGATCTGCCAGTCCCAGTCTTCCAGGGACAGTTCGCTGAAGAATCCGCCGGAGGCCACACCGGCGTTGTTGACGATGATATCGATACCACCGAACTTCACTTCGCAGGCCTGGGCGAATGCGGTGAGCTGGCTGTAATCCCGCACGTCGCAGCGCTGGATAAAGCCGTCGCCACCGGCCTCGCGAACCAGTTTGAGCGTCTCCTGCAGGCCCGGCTCACTGACGTCCGACAAGGCCAGTTGCCAGCCTTCACGCGCCCAGCGCAGCGCGATTTCGCGACCCAGGCCGGAGCCCGCGCCAGTGATCATCATGCGATTTTGCATAACAGACAGCCTTGTTGTTCCGGGGAAGATGCGCGGAGTGTAGCGAAGGATCCAGAGCGACCCACGCTCCATCAGATTGCTGAATGGCAAGAGCAAACCGTGGCATCGAACGAAATAAGACCGTGAACCAAATACGTTAAAAAAACATTGAATTTTCTTTCACGCGCGTCAGTCGGAATTTGTAAGCCGTCTGGATTTAGTTCAACTTCCAGCCGCCCTTGAACAACGAGACTCCTCAGACACTATCAACAAGGAAATCGACATGGGCACAATTCTTATCATTATCCTGATCCTGTTGCTGATCGGTGGTCTGCCGGTCTTCCCGCACTCCAGAAGTTGGGGTTACGGTCCTTCGGGCATTATCGGCGTAGTGCTGGTTGTACTGTTGGTGCTGCTGTTGCTCGGTCGGATATGACCTTTTGACCGACAAAAAAAGAGGCCCTGAAAAGGGCCTCTTTTTTATTGCGCGGAAGGATCAGTCCGGCTTGCCGTTAATCACACCGGCGGTGTTGTCGAGCAGGCTCTTGGTAGCCGTCTGCAGGAACGCTTCGAGCTTGAGTTTCAGCTCGGCGGTGCGCGGTGCATCCGGAATGATTTCAGCCGAAGGATTCGCGCCCAGTTGGTACTGGTAGATCTTCGGCGCCATTTCCTTCTCTTTCGGCAGTACCAGGATCTGGTCAGCGGTCACGATGGCAGTGGTCTGCTCGCTGCCCGATGGCTTGATCACACCGAAACCGGTGTCGCCTGCCGGCAGGTTCAGCAGGTCACGCCCCCAGCACTGATGACGCACTTCGCCACCCAGACGACCCATGATGGTCGGCACGATGTCGATCTGCGTGCCCACGGTGTGGTCACGGGTACCGAATTTTTCCTGGATGCCCGGTGCAATCATCAGCATCGGTACGTTGAAGCGGCCCAGGTCCATTTCGGTGATCTGACGCTCGTTGCCGAAACCGTGGTCGCCGACGATGACGAACAGGGTTTCCTTGAAGTAAGGCTCCTTGCGGGCCTTCTCGAAGAACTGGCCCAGTGCCCAGTCTGCGTAACGCATGGCGGTCAGGTGCTCGTTGAGCGTGCCACGGTCGGTCACGCGTTCGACCGGCAATGGCGTCGGCAAGGCGTAAGGCGTGTGGTTGGACAGGGTTTGCAGCAGCGCGTAGAACGGCTTGCCGTTTTCCCGTGCCTTCAGTTCCACCAGACCGCGGTCGAACATGTCCTGGTCGGACACGCCCCAGGTCGGATCGGAGAACACCGGGTTGACGAAGTCATTGCGGCCAACGAAGTTGGTCATGCCCTGGTTGCTGAAGAAACCGGACTGGTTGTCCCAGGCGAAGTCACCGTTGTAGACGTAGACGTCGTCATACTTGCGCGCGCTGAGCAACTGCGGCAGGCCGGACAGTTTGTGGCTGCCTTCCGGGGTCTGCATCAGGTATTCGAAACCCGGCAGGTTCGGGAAGCACGCCATGGTGGCGAACATGCCCTGGTGGGTGTGGGTACCGTTGGAGAAGAAGCGGTCGAACAGCAGGCCTTCCTTCGACAGTTTGTCGAGGTACGGCGTGATGTTGCCCGGCGCGCCCAGGGCGCCCACCGAGTGACCGGCCATGCTTTCCATGAGGATCACGACGACGTTCTTGATCGGCAGGGTCTTGTCGGCTGGCGGCGTGTAGTCACGACGCACGGCGGCGATGTCGGCATCCACCAGTTTGTCGTCCGGCATCACCAGCATGTCGCGCACGACCTTCTGCGCCTGATCCTGCGGCAGCGTGGCCTTCCAGATGTTGTTGCGGTCTTCGCCCATGCGGTCCTTGGCTGCCGCGATCAGCGACAGGGTGCCATTGAGGCCGAGCTGGTTGGCGAAGTTCGATTCGGTGGTGTAAACGTCACCCCAGCGCAGTGGCGGGCCTTGACGCAGGGTGCCACGCACGGCGACCACACAGATCAGCAGGCACACCACGAACACCGCCAGACGCGCATACCATGGCGCCACCTGACGGGTGCCGACGTTGCCGCCGCTGAACGGGCCACGCGGACGGGTCAGGCGGTCGGCGCCCTTGAACGCCAGCGTCAGGATCACCGTGCCCACGGCCCAGGCCAGCAGGTAGCGCACCACCGGGAAACCGTACCAGAGCATGCTCATCACGGTTTTCGGGTCTTCCTTCACGTACTGGAACACCAGGCCGTTGAGGCGCTGGTGGAACTCGCGGTAGAAGTCCATCTCCATCAGGCCGAGGAACAGCGCGATGCTGGAGGTCACGGTCAGCCACAGGCGGAAGAACCCGCGCGCGGCCATGGCCCGGGCACTGAACAGCGCCAGGACCATCGGAACGCAGAGGTAGACCACCAGGCGCAAGTCGAAGCGCAGGCCGTTGGCGAAGGCTTCGAGGAACGTCGAGGCCGGGGTGTCGAGGATCATCTCGCGGTTGTAGACCAGCAGCGCGAGGCGCAGCACGGAAAACATCACCATCATGACCAGCGCGCACAAGAGCGTGTAGGCCAGATGCGATTTGACGGTCGGTTGCAGCAGGCGACTGGAAGATCGCTGCTGATTCAGGGCGTCCGGGTTTGCCATGTCGTTTTAGGACCCATTGGAAGTTGAAGTTGCAAAAATACAGCTGCACCCTGCCCTCTGTTGGCCATTCCAGGCCCCGGGGCTTGCGCGGTGCGCAAATGTTGCACGATCACCGGCGGCATTGCCATTGATTACTGCCCCGCAGCCGGACTCTTTCATTAAAGGCACGGCATACCCGGACAGATTCAAATTGCGCGGGCGAATTGTCTTGAAGCGTTTGTGAAAATTTCGTGCAACGCATATCCGGAAACACAATATCGCTACAAAACAAAACGCCCCGAGTTCATCGGGGCGTTTGCAGAGCACGCGATACTTACTTCTCGGCGCGTTCTTTCAGGGCTTTCAGGGTATTGAACGGTGCGTCGACCACGAACTTGTTGGCAATCATCGACGGCACGCTGCCACCCGGCTCGGTGTGGACCTGATAGGTCACTTCAACCTGATCGCCTTTTGGCACGAACTTCCAGAAGCCTTTGACCTGCGCGACACGCACAAAGCCTTTTTCTTCCGGCAGGTACTTCGGCACGCCTTCCAGATTGCGGGTCAGGCTGCCATCGGCGCCTTCAACGGTGGTGACGTGCAGGATCGAGTCGCGCGGGGTTACCGGCCATGGCGTGTTGAATTGGGTGTAGGTCCAGCTCTGGTCACCTTCGTGCTTGAGCAGTTTCTGGGTCTTGCACTCGTGAATCCAGGCACAGGCACCGGAAACGTCTTCCTGCAGTGCGCGCAGTTTGGCGACGGTCGTCTTCATCAAGGTCACGCCCTGATAAGACTTGTAGTCCGAACCCGGCACTTCGCTCAGGGAGACCTTGATGCCGTCTTCGTTCTTGGCCACTTTCCAGTCTTCAGCCTGGGCAGCCGAAGTGGCCAGCACGGCAGTCAAACCACACAACACAGCGATACGATGCAGCGAACCCATAGTCTTATTCCTTATTGTTGAAGTTCCGTACGTTTGACACATCACGCCGCCGTCATCTGCTCCCACCAGCCGAGCAGTCTGATTGCCTCTTCCTGACTGCTTCCGCAGACTTCGACATCGGCGCTGAACCCTGAACAGACGGCCGGGCGTTCCGGCCGGCCGAAAATGCTGCACAGGTTTTCGACCGAGAGCTGAACGCAACGTTCGCCGGCAGGTTTGCCATCGGGCATGCCTGGAATCGGCGAGCTGATGGAGGGGGCAATGCAACAGGCGCCACAGCCTTCACGGCATTTCATGACGACGAGTTCCTCGCGACGGGCAATGTATTAAAGGGACGCGGAACAGGGTAACCGCTAAAACGGCTGTTTTAAATTCCCTGAACCCGGGTTTTTACGCAGAAACGAAAGTGACTGACCAGTCTCCGACAAAGCGTCTGGTCTGCGGGTCACGAATCGATTGAATTTACTGCTTGAATTCGAAATCCAGCGCCGCGCCTTCGACTTCACGGCGTTCTTCGTTACGCAGCTGCAACTGCATTTCGTTGCTCAGCAGACGACCGTTGAGCTGGAAGCCGCTGTTCTTCTCGCCGAACATCTGCGGCAGGATCGCCTCGCGCTTGGGCAATGGCACGGCGCCAACCGGTTTCAGCTGCTGAACCATATCCCTGGGCAGGCTCAAGTCGAGCTTGGCCGGGGGTAGCGGCGTCTTGGCCACTTCACGGGCCGATTTCGACTTTGAGGCGATCGGCGCACGTTTCTTTGCCGGGGCGGCTTTCTTCTGTTGCTTGTCTTTCGCGGGAACGGCTTTCTTGCTGGCCACCGGCTTTTTCACCGTGGAGGCTGCTGTCGGTTTTTCCGAAACGGCAGCGGCCATGACAGCTGGCGCGTGACCGATCATCAACAGACAAAGCAAAACCCAGGCAGCAGGAAAAGTCGCTTTCATGGAACCTACAACGCTAACGGCAGAGGGCCATATGCTCGCCTGTTGAACGCCGCATGACAAGCGCGCGACACAGTCTGTTCAGAAACCGCCGGCCGTTTCCTGACACAGTTGAGTCGCCAGTAATCCCAAAGTCATCAACGCCCGCTCCGCCTCACGATTCCACGGCGTCCCGCAATTCAGGCGGATACAGTGGTTGAACTGCTCGGTATTACTGAAGATCAACCCGGGCGCGATGCTGATGCCTTGCTGTAACGCGCGGACATGCAATTCCTGGGTATTGACCCGCCCCGGCAGGCTCACCCAGAGAATGAAACCGCCCGTAGGCCGGGTCATCTGCGTGCCTTCAGGGAAGTACTGCTGCACCGCCAGCTGGAACGCGCTGAGGTTTTTTCGGTATTCCTGGCGGATGTACCGTAAATGCCGGTCATAACCGCCATTTTCCAGATAGGCGGCGATCGCCATTTGCGTGACGCTGCAAGCCGAATGCGTGGTGAAGGTCTGCAGACGCTGGATTTCCTGCTGATACTTGCCGGCAATCATCCAGCCCACGCGCACACCCGGCGACAGGGTCTTGGAGAAACTCGAACAGTAAATGACCCGATCCAGCCGGTCGTAGGCCTTGAGGGCCTTGGTGCGGCCTTGCTCGAACATCAGTTCGCCATAGATGTCGTCTTCGACGATCTGGATATCGAAGTCCGATGCCAGACGCAGCAATTGTTTTTGCCGCTCTTCGGGCATGGTGCCACCCAGCGGATTGCTCAGCCGGGTCGTCAGCACCAGGGCTTTGATCGACCATTGGTTGGCCGCCAGTTGCAGGGCTTCGAGGCTCATGCCGGTGGCCGGGTCGCTGGGGATTTCGATGACTTTCAGGCCCAGCAGGTCGGCCAGTTGCAGCAGTCCGTAATAGGTCGGTGATTCGGCGGCGATCAGATCGCCCGGACGGGTCAGCACCCGCAACGACATCTGCAAGGCATCGACACAACCGTGGGTGATCACCACTTCCGACGGATCGACCACCACACCGGCGTCGCGCATACGGATCGCCACTTGTCGGCGCAACGGTTCGAAGCCCGGACTGAACATGTAGCTGAAAGCGCGGGGGCTATGGAATCGGGTGACCTTGGCCAATTGCTGATGCAGCGCGCGCACCGGCAAGTAATCGACGCTCGGTACGGCTGCACCCAGCGGGAACACGCCTTCGCGGCGCGACTCGACCAATACTTGCTGAATAATGCTGGCGCGGGTGACCAGGCCAGGTCGTTCGACCCGGGCAATGTCCGGGGTCGGTGCAGTCAGGGCCGGCGTCTGGTGTACGTAGTAACCGGATTGCGGCCGTGCACGGATCAGCCCCTGATCCTCGAGGTTGGCGTAAGCCTGCAACACCGTGGCATGGCTGACGTTGAGCTGCGAACTCATCTTGCGCACCGAAGGCACGCGCTCGCCCGGTTGATAGACGCCACGGCGGATGTCTTCGGCCAGTTGTTGAGCAATACGTTGGTAGAGCAAGAGATTGGTCATGACGCAGCACTCGATATCACGGGCGTTTTATTTTTGTGTGAACAATACCGGAACAGTTCTGAAGTGTACTGGGACAGTTGCCATATTAGTCAACCATACAGTCCAGTGTCGGATAAATCTGTACTGCTTTGTGAGGTAATCGACAGACGTAAAAAAGCCCGGCGCTGCATGACAGCCCGGGCTTTCCAGTAACGCCACCCTCAGCGGGCGGCGCCGAGCTGGCCTTTTTCGTCGGAGAACACAATTTCCACCCGACGGTTCTGCGCTCGCCCACGCTCGGAAGCGTTGGCGTCCACCGGGTATTCATCACCGTAGCCTTCGACCTGAATGCGTTTTTCGTCGATGCCCAGGTCGGTCAACACATCAGCTACCGACTGCGCACGATCACGAGACAGCTTGAGGTTTTCCTGCTTGCCGCCAGTGCTGTCGGTATAGCCCTCGATGCGCACCACGCGCTTCGGATTGAGCTGCAGGAACTGCACGATCTTCAGGACCACGCGATTGGCCGAATTCTTCAGCTCGGCTTCGCCGGTGTCGAACAGTACGTCACCGAGGGTCATCACCAGGCCACGGTCAGTCTGGGTGGTGGCCAGTGCGACAATCTGCTCTTCCAGCCATTTGCCCTGCTGCTGCACGCTCAACAGTTTGGACTCGCGCAGTGCCAGTTGCAGGCGTTGACGCTCAAGCTCCAGCTTCGCCGCACGCTCTTCGTTGAGCACCAGATTGGTGTGCTCGCGGGCGATCTGGCTGTAGCGCTGGCTCAGATAGGAGTAATGCGCCACGTCCGAGCCACTGCCCCAATAAGTGGACAGGCGATCGGCACGGGCCAGGGATTCACCGGCACGGATCACGTCTTTCGGCGCGATACGCAGCACATTGGAATCTTCCTTGACCTTCTGGAAGTCAGCGCTGGCTTCCTGCAAGGCAGTTTCGCTGTGTTGACCGGCGCAACCGTAAAGGCTGGCGCAACCCACGAGGATCAGAGTGCCGAAGGCTTTTGAAGTCAGCTTCATTGGGCATCCCCCAGTTGCTTGCGCAGGCGGACGATGCGGGTGTTGAGCACGTTCAGTTGCTCTTCGCTCTTCTGGGTCAGCACCTTGGCTTCGGCCAGACGTGCATCCAGCTCAGCCTGTTCGGCACGCATCCGCGCGTTCTTGAAGGATTCGCCGGCCATGCTGCCCTTGGCCCGGTTGAACTTGTCTTCTGCCAGTTTCATTTCCGGCACTTCGTCGGCGGTGGCGCCGACAGCCTTGGCCTGCTCGAGCGCCTGCTCGGTCAAACGCATTTGTTCATTGGGTGCCGGATCGCTGGCGCAACCGGCCAGGGCCAGAACGGCCAGGGCCGTGAAAAGAACTCGATTACTCACTAAGAATCCCTACTGTTTTGGGGCGCTGACAGGTTGTTGTGGCGGCTGTTGCTGCTGCGCCTTCCAGCGCTCGATGTTGCGTTGCAGCGCGGCTTCCGTCAGGCCGGACGCGGGCAATTCTGTCATCTTTTTGGCCAGCTGTCCGCGCAACCACGGATCGTTGCAGGCCGAGTTGTGGGAAAGCGCAAGGAACAGACCGGGCCGGTCAATCGGTTGCTCGAAGGCCAGCAGATCATTGGCCATACCCAGTGCCTGCGCGGCCGCCATCCCCGAATAGCGGCCGGCGAGTACATATTCCACCTCGCCCAGCAGAAGTTTCTGAAACGCCTGGGTCAGGTTTGCCGTACGGGTCAGGGTCAATTGCTGCTCGGCGAAAGTGCCGAATGCCGGGGTCATTCGAGACTTTTCCGACAAGCCGCCGGTATGCCCGTGCAGGTCTTTGGCTTCGGTGTAGACCAGGGTCGAGCCCTTGCGGGTCCAGACCAGATAGTCGTTTTCCAGCAGCGGCGGATGAATGTAGTCGAGGTTTTCCAGCTCGTTGAAGGCCAGCGGCGCGTCGGCCAGCATGTCCATGCGCCCGCTGCGCACTTCGTCGAGGGCCTGCGAGCGCTTGCCGGCATACAGCAGTTCGACCTTGATGCCCAGATCTTTCGCCACTTGCTGCAACAGGTCGGCACTGGCACCGATCAACTGTTTGGGATTCTGCGGATCCTGCCAGAGATACGGCGGTGCATCCGGGCTGCCGGTAACGACCAGTCGCTCGCATTTGCCCGCGGCCACGGACAACCCCGGCAGCAGGCTGGAACACAACAATAACGAGAAGCCCAACCGGCGATGCAGATCCATGGCGAAACGCTCCCACTCAAATCCGAGACAAAAAAAAGCCCGACCAACAGGCCGGGCTCTTTATAAGTGAAGCCGCCGGATTAGACCAGCTTCTCCAGCTCAGGTACGGCTTCGAACAGATCCGCCACCAGGCCGTAATCGGCCACCTGGAAGATCGGCGCTTCTTCGTCCTTGTTGATGGCAACGATCACTTTGGAGTCTTTCATGCCGGCCAGGTGCTGGATCGCGCCGGAGATACCGACGGCGATGTACAGCTGAGGGGCAACGATCTTGCCGGTCTGACCGACCTGCATATCGTTCGGTACGAAACCTGCGTCGACCGCAGCGCGGGAAGCACCAACGGCAGCGCCCAGCTTGTCGGCCAGGGCGTACAGGTGTTTGAAGTTGTCGCCGTTCTGCATGCCGCGGCCGCCGGAAACGACGATCTTGGCGGCGGTCAGCTCAGGACGATCGGACTTGGCCAGTTCTTCGCTGACGAAGCTGGAAGTGCCGGCGTTGTGAGCAGCGGCGACCGATTCAACGGCAGCCGAACCACCTTCAGCAGCAACCGGGTCGAAACCGGTGGCACGCACGGTGATCACTTTGATTGCGGCGGTCGATTGCACGGTAGCGATGGCGTTACCGGCGTAGATCGGACGCTTGAAGGTGTCAGCGCTTTCTACCGAGATGATCTCGGAGATCTGGTCAACGTCCAGCTGGGCGGCAACGCGCGGCAGGATGTTTTTGCCGTTGGACGTGGCGGCAGCCAGGATGTGGCTGTAGCCCTTGCCCAGTTCGGCAACCAGCGGAGCAACGTTTTCCGGCAACTGATGCGCGTAGGCAGCATTGTCGGCGTTCAGGACTTTGCTCACGCCAGCGATTTTCGCAGCGGCTTCAGCCACGGCGCCAGCGCCCTGGCCTGCGACCAGAACGTGGATGTCGCCACCGATTTTGGCAGCGGCAGCAACGGTGTTCAGGGTGGCCGGGGCCAGCACCTTGTTGTCGTGTTCGGCGATTACCAAGATAGTCATGATTAGATTACCTTCGCTTCGTTTTTCAGTTTCTCGACCAGTTCAGCCACCGACTTGACCTTGATGCCTGCGCTGCGTGCGGCCGGCGCTTCGACTTTCAGGGTTTTGTTGGTGGAGGCGGTGGAAACGCCCAAAGCGTCCGGAGTCAGCGTCTCGAGAGGCTTCTTCTTGGCTTTCATGATGTTTGGCAGGGACGCGTAGCGCGGCTCGTTCAAACGCAGGTCGGTGGTGACGATCGCTGGCAGTTTCAGGGAAACGGTCTGCGCGCCGCCGTCGATTTCGCGGGTCACGGCAACGCTGTCGCCGGAGACTTCGACTTTCGAGGCGAAAGTGCCCTGACCGTAGCCGCTCAGTGCAGCGAGCATCTGGCCGGTCTGGTTGTTGTCGCTGTCGATGGCCTGTTTGCCCAGGATCACCAGCTGAGGCTGTTCCTTGTCGGCCACGGCCTTGAGCAGCTTGGCCACGGCCAGGGAAGTCAGGTCTTCAGCGGATTCGACGAGGATGGCGCGGTCGGCACCCAGAGCCAGTGCGGTACGCAGCTGTTCCTGAGCGGTGGACGGGCCGATGGAGACGACGACGATTTCAGTCGCAACGCCTTTTTCTTTCAGGCGTACGGCTTCTTCCACTGCGATTTCGCAGAACGGGTTCATCGACATCTTGACGTTGGCGAGGTCTACGCCGGAATTGTCCGCCTTGACGCGAACCTTGACGTTGTAATCCACAACGCGTTTGACAGCTACAAGAACCTTCATGGATTCCTCGTTACTCTCCGGTGAAAAGAAAGTCGCCTAGGCGAACCTGGCGGTTGATGCTCATCGGGCACAAGGGCACCTCCAAAAACGCCGGCTGAGCGAGATGACCGTTCGTCAGTCGTGACTGACAAGTCATGCCGCTTCGCGGTGTGTAAACTGCGCGCCGAACCTGCGCTGCGCATCACCGGGTACCGCCTTCGCCCTGTCTTTAGAGGTGCTCTTGAAACCACCATTCAGCCTACGGCGAGCGCAAAACCGCCCGTATCTTGACCGGAACGCCCATTCTGGTCAATACGCCAAAATGCCCTGTCATAAGCCGCGCTTCTTTGATTTCTCTGGGCTGGAGCCGATTCAAACAAACGTTTGTATTGGACGCTAAGAGTGGTGTAGATATAATGCGCCGCCTAGAGAGAAAGGTGGTTTGCCCATTATTAGCCTTGACGTTAACGTAAAGGCAATAACGGATATGACACCGAACCTCCAAATTAGAAAAAAAACTGTTGAGCCTTGAGTAGGAGATAGCCTGTGGAACGCGAATACATGGAATTCGACGTGGTCATCGTCGGTGCCGGCCCCGCTGGCCTGTCCGCCGCCTGCCGTCTGAAGCAGAAGGCCGCCGAAGCCGGTAAGGAAATCAGCGTCTGCGTGGTCGAAAAAGGCTCCGAAGTCGGCGCGCACATCCTGTCCGGTGCCGTATTCGAACCACGGGCCCTGAACGAACTGTTCCCGGACTGGAAAGAACTCGGCGCCCCGCTGAACACTCCTGTCACCCGCGATGACATTTTCGTGCTGAAAAACGCCGAAAGCGCGCAAAAAATTCCTGACTTCTTTGTGCCCAAGACCATGCACAACGAAGGCAACTACATCATCTCCCTCGGCAACCTGTGCCGCTGGCTCGCTCAGCAGGCTGAAAACCTGGGTGTGGAAATCTACCCGGGCTTCGCCGCTCAGGAAGCGCTGATCGATGAAAACGGCGTGGTACGCGGGATCATCACCGGCGATCTCGGTGTCGACCGCGAGGGCCACCCAAAAGAAGGCCTGTACACCCCGGGCATGGAACTGCGTGGCAAATACACGCTGTTCGCCGAAGGTTGCCGTGGCCACATCGGCAAGCAACTGATCAAGCGCTACAACCTCGACAGCGATGCCGACGCCCAGCACTACGGCATCGGCCTGAAAGAAATCTGGGAAATCGACCCGGCCAAACACCAGCCAGGCCTGGTGGTGCACACCGCCGGTTGGCCGATGGACATCATGGGCACCGAGAACACCGGCGGCTCGTTCCTCTATCACCTGGAAAACAACCAGGTTGTAGTCGGCCTGATCGTCGATCTGTCCTACAGCAACACCTACCTGTCGCCGTTCGACGAATTCCAGCGCCTCAAGCATCACCCGGTACTAAAGCAGTACCTGGAAGGCGGCAAGCGCATCAGCTACGGCGCTCGCGCGATCTGCAAGGGCGGCCTGAACTCGCTGCCGAAGATGGTGTTCAAGGGCGGCGCGCTGATCGGTTGCGACCTCGGCACCCTGAACTTCGCCAAGATCAAAGGCAGCCACACCGCGATGAAGTCCGGCATGCTCGCCGCTGAATCCGTGGCTGACGCGCTGTTCGCTGACAAGGACGGCACCGAAGAGCTGACCACCTACGTCGACGCCTTCAAGAAGAGCTGGCTCTACGAAGAACTGTTCGCCAGCCGCAACTTCGGCCCGGCGATCCACAAGTTCGGCGCCATCGTCGGCGGCGGTTTCAACTGGCTGGACCAGAACATCTTCGGCGGCAAACTGCCGTTCACCCTGCACGACACCAAGCCGGACTACGCCTGCCTCAAGCTCGCGGCCGACTGCAAGAAGATCGACTACCCGAAACCCGACGGCAAGATCAGCTTCGACAAGCTGAGCTCGGTGTTCATCTCCGGTACCAACCATGAAGAAGAACAGCCGTGTCACCTGAAACTGACCGACCCGACCATCCCGTTGAGCCGCAACCTGCCGATGTACGACGAACCGGCGCAGCGTTACTGCCCGGCCGGCGTGTATGAAGTGATCACCAAGGAAGACGGCGAGAAGCGCTTCCAGATCAACGCCCAGAACTGCGTGCACTGCAAGACCTGTGACATCAAGGACCCTTCGCAGAACATCACTTGGGTGACGCCGGAAGGCGCCGGCGGCCCGACCTACCCGAACATGTAAGTCGATCCGCTGAACATCAAGGCTCCCTGTATGGGGGCCTTTTTGTTGCCTGCGATTTAAAAGATCAAGCCGCCCGCTCGTCCCCCGGACTGCGTTCGAAATAACGTTTGTACTCTCGACTGAACTGCGACGTGCTCTGATACCCCACCCGATGCGCCACCTGCGCCACTCCCAGCCCCTCGGCGATCAACAACGTCTGCGCCTTCAACAAACGTAAACGCTTCAGATACTGCACCGGCGACAGCAACGTGCTGCGTTTGAAATGCTCGTGAAAGGTCGACACGCTCATGTTCGCGCAACCGGCCAGCGTCTCGACATTCAACGGCTCGGTGTAATGTGCATGCAGATGACTGATCGACGCCGCCACCCGCGCGAACTGCCCCTGCTGCTCGACCAGCGCCCGCAGCACATCAGCCTGAGGTCCGCGCAACGCAACGAACAACAACTCCCGCACCCGCGCTGGCCCAAGAATCTGGCACTCCAGCGGATCGTGCAGACAGCGCAGCAAGCGCTCGACGCAACCGCGCATGTCATCGTCGAGCACAACCGACGTCATCGATTCCGGGGTCTGCGCCGGTATATGCCGCCCCGGCGCCAGTCCCATGGCCAGCACCAGTTCACCGAGCAGCACCCGGTCGATCGCCACCGACACGCCGAGTAACGGCGCGTCCGGCAACGCATAGGTTTCGCACTCGAACGGCACCGGCAAGGCCTGGATCAGGTAATGCCCGGCGCCGTATTCCATGGTGCGCGGCCCCAGATACGCGAGCTTGCTGCCCTGGGCAATGATCATCAGGCTCGGCTCATAAATGTGCGGGCCACGAGCGACGTCGCAACTGGCGCGCAGCACCTGCACGCCCGGCAGCCCGGTCCGGCTGTAACCATCGCGCAGCGCCAGCGGTTCGATCAGCGAAACCAGGGTGGCGTTGGCATCTAGGTGACGGGTCAATTGCATCGGGTGGCTCTTCAGAAAAAATCACGGAAAAAGGGATGAAAGCATCATCGCAGATCCTTTTGCCAATGCGACCGATCAACCCCGCATGCCGGAGGATTAGGCATGACACCCGGAGGAATCGCCATGGCCGGACGACCGGACGGCGCCCAGAATGCGCCGCCTCACTTGTCACTGCTTTTGCGAGGTTTCACATGTACACCGCCATCGGCTATGCCGCTCAAACGGCCACCACCCCCCTCGCCCCGATTAAATTCGAACGCCGCAGCCCTCGGGCCGACGATGTCGCCATCGAAATCCTGTACTGCGGCGTCTGCCACTCCGACATCCACCAGGCGCGCAACGAATGGGGCATCGCCGTTTACCCGTTGATGCCCGGCCACGAGATCGTCGGAAAAGTCACCGCCGTCGGTGCGAACGTCACCAAACACAAGGTAGGCGATCTGGTCGGTGTCGGCTGCATGGTCGACTCCTGCCGCACCTGCGAAGCCTGCCAGTCGAACCTCGAGCAATACTGCCTCGAAGGCCCGACCATGACCTACGCCACACCCGACCGGGTCGACGGCAGCAACACCATGGGCGGTTATTCAGACAGCATCGTGGTCAGCGAACACTTTGTGGTGCGCATCCCCGAGAAGCTGGATCCGGCGGCTGCTGCGCCGATTCTCTGCGCCGGCATCACCACCTACTCGCCACTCAAGCATTACGGCGTGAAGGCCGGCGACAAGGTCGGGATTCTCGGCATGGGCGGCCTCGGCCATATGGGCATCAAGTTCGCCAAGGCCATGGGCGCCGAAGTGACGCTGTTCACCCGTTCGGCGAGCAAGGCCGAGGAAGGTCGTCGTCAGGGTGCCGATCACGTGATCGTCTCCACCGACGAAGAGCAGATGAAAGCAGCGGCCGGTCGTTTCGACTTCCTGCTGGACACCATTCCGGTGCAGCACGACCTCAACCCGTACCTCGACACCCTGCGCTTCGACGGCGTGCACATTCTGGTGGGCCTGATCGAACCGATCGATCCGCCAGTCCACGCCGCGAAACTGGTACTGGGTCGTCGCGTATTGGCTGGCTCGTTGATCGGTGGCGTCGCCGAAACCCAGGAAGTGCTGGATTTCTGCGCCGAGCACAACATCAGCTGCGACATCGAAATGCTCGACATCCGCCAGATCAACGAAGCCTACGCCCGCATGATCGCCGGTGACGTGAAGTACCGTTTCGTGATCGACATGGCGACCTTGAAGCTTTAAACCTTCAAACCAAGCTCTGCCGAAAGCCGGGCCGTGACCCCCTTGATCAGGGGAATCAGCTCGGCCATTTTCTCCAACGGCATGTACGGCACGGTGCTGGCGATGCTGATCGCCGCGACGATGCGCTTGCTTGCGTCGCGGATCGGCGCCGCCACGCAACGGATCGACGGTTCGTTGTCTTCCAGATCGAACGCGTAGCCGCCGGCCACGTACTCGGTCATCCGCTGTTCCAGTTGCTCCCACGACTGTTGCGGATGCTGCGGCCAGAACTGACTTTTCCCACCCGCCGGCAGGCTGATGTCGTACAGACGCTGCCAGTCCTGCGGCGCGTCATCCAGCATCAGCGCCTTGCCGATTCCGGTGCGCGCCAACGGCATGCGATGGCCGACCCGCGAGCGCATTTCCGGGCCATTGCGCCCCGGATTCTTCAACAGATAAAGCACTTCGTCGCCTTCACGAATCCCGAGGTGAACGGTATCGCCGGTCAGCGCCGACAACTCATCCAGATACGGCCCGGCCAGGGTCACCAGCGGCAACTCTTCGCGCGCCTGGAAACCCAGCTCGATCAGCTTCGGCCCCAACAGATAACCGACTTGCGGCACGACGCGCAGATAACGCTCGTCCACCAGACAACTGGCCAGACGATGCGTAGTGCTGCGGGTGGTGCCGATCAGGCGGGCGATTTCCTTGAGATCGCGGGCGCCACTGGCGACGGCCTGCACCACACCCAACCCGCGAAGCAGGGTCTGGGTGCCGGTCGGCGCGGCGTCCTTGGCGTTTTTCGGGGCGTCTTCCTGCATATCCAGCCTTTAGCGTTGAGCGAGGGAACGGGCGGCATTATGGTCGCCCGACAGGGACGACTACAACTCGATGCGCTCGACCTTGCCCACCAGCAGCACGTAGGACAAAGCACCGATCAAGGCCAGAACCGCGATGTAGGTGATCGCCGGAGCGAACGAATCGCCGCTGGCCAGGAAGCCGATGACAATCGGCGTGGCAATCGCCGACAGGTTGCCGATGAAGTTGAACACCCCGCCCGTCAGTCCAAGCAACCGCGCCGGCGCCAGGGTCGAGACCAGCGACCAGGTGATCGACGCCAGCCCGTTGCCGAAAAATGCCAGGGCCAGGAAGGCAATCACCAACGGCGTCGACTCAACGAAGTTGGCACCGATGATCGAGGTGGAAATCAACAGCCCGCCAATGATCGGCAACTTGCGCGCAAACCCGACGCTGCAACCACGGCGAATCAGGAAGTCGGAAAAGAACCCGGAACACAGCACGCCGATGAACGCGGCGAGAAACGGCAGCGACGCCAGCAGGCCGGACTTGATGAAGTCCATGCCGCGATACTTCACCAGGTAGGTGGGGAACCACGTCAGGAAAAACCACAGCGTCGAGTTCAGGCAGAACTGGCCGAGGTAAATTCCCCACAACTTGCGCTTGCTGAGGACAATGCCGAGATCGGCCCAGCTGAATTTCGCCTTCACTTTTGCAGTTTCGGCGGCGATGTCCACCAACCCGCCGCCCTCGCGGATCAAGTCGATTTCGCCTTCGTTGGCGCCTTTGAAATCACGCGGCTCGCGATACACCGCGTACCAGATCGCCGCCCACAAGATGCCCACCGCACCGGTCACGACAAACACCATGTGCCAGCCAAATTCATGTTGCAGCCACGCCAGCACCGGGGTCAGAAACGCCAGCCCGACAAACTGCCCGGACGTGTAGAAGCCAATGGCCGTGGCCCGCTCACGCTCGGGAAACCAGGTCGTCACCACACGACTGTTGATCGGATACGCCGGCGCTTCCAGCGCACCGACCGCCATGCGCAGCACAAACAGCGCGATGAAACTCGCGGCGAATCCGAGCATCACCGTGGCCAGCGACCACAACAGCAATGCGACGCTATAAAGGATGCGCGGTGGCACTCGGTCAACCAGCCAGCCGCCGGGGATCTGCATGGCGGCGTAGGTCCAGCCGAACGCGGAAAAGATCAGCCCGACATGCACCGGATCGATGCCCAGTTCGGTGGTGAGTGCCGGGGCGGCAATCGACAGGTTGCTGCGGTCGAGGTAGTTGATGACCACGGTGATGAACAGCAACACCATGATGAAAAACCGCTTGCGGCTGGGCGTGACTAACGTCGCTTGCCCGGTGAGGGTTTGCGGTTGCATGGGGAGAACCTCTTCTTGTGTTTATTGAGGTTGGCCTGAGGCCTTGAGTCGTTCCCGCGTTCGGCACGGGAACGATCAGATGGGCTGAGTCAGCGACTCACCACTCGGCAAAACTGCCATCGGCATGACGCCAGATCGGGTTGCGCCAGCGGTGGCCGACCGCCGCGCGTTCGATGACGTATTCCTCGTTGATCTCGATCCCCAGGCCCGGGCCGTTCGGGATCTTCACGAAGCCTTTGTCGTAGTCGAACACCCGTGGATCCTTCACATAGTCGAGCAGGTCATTGCTCTCGTTGTAATGGATGCCCAGGCTCTGCTCCTGGATAAACGCGTTGTAGCAAGCGGCGTCCAGTTGCAGACACGCCGCCAGCGCGATCGGCCCCAGCGGGCAGTGCAGCGCTAGCGCCACGTCGTAGGCTTCCGCCATGTTGGCGATCTTGCGGGTCTCGGTGATGCCACCGGCGTGGGAGGCATCCGGCTGGATGATGTCGACATAACCCTCGCTCAACACCCGTTTAAAATCCCACCGCGAAAACAGGCGCTCGCCAAGGGCAATCGGGGTGCTGGTCAGCGGTGCCAGCTCTTTCAGCGCTTCGTAGTTTTCGCTGAGCACCGGCTCTTCGATGAACATCAGTTTGTACGGATCAAGTTCCTTCATCAGCACCTTGGCCATGGGCTTGTGCACCCGGCCATGGAAGTCGACGCCGATGCCGACGTTCGGCCCCACCGCATCACGCACGGCGGCGACGTTGGCCAGCGCCAGGTCGACTTTCTCGAAGGTATCGAGGAATTGCAGCTCTTCGGTGCCGTTCATTTTCACCGCAGTGAAACCACGACCCACCGCCTCTTTCGCGGCCCGCGCGGTGTCCGCCGGGCGGTCGCCGCCGATCCACGAATACACACGGATCTTGTCCCGCACCTGACCGCCGAGCAAATCGCTGACCGACACGCCGAGCGCCTTGCCCTTGATGTCCCACAGCGCCTGGTCGATACCGGCCAGTGCGCTCATGTGGATGGCGCCACCACGGTAGAAGCCACCGCGATACAGCACAGTCCAGATGTCTTCGATATTGCGTGGGTCTTTGCCGATCAGGTAGTCGGACAATTCCTCGACCGCTGCAGCAACCGTGTGGGCACGGCCCTCGACCACAGGCTCGCCCCAACCGGTCACGCCCTCGTCGGTTTCGACTTTCAGGAAGCACCAGCGCGGCGGGACGATGAAGGTGGTCAGTTTGGTGATTTTCATCTGCTTGTCTCTCTTGTTAGATGCAGCGCACGCAGCGCCGGAAAAGTCTTAGCGAAGGGCTTTCCAGGCCGCCACGTAGGCCTTGGCATTGGCCGCCACTTGTTCAGTCGTCATGCCCGGTTTGAACAGCCCGGAACCGAGGCCGAAACCTTTGACGCCGGCGTCGATGAACGCCTGCATGTTGTCCGGCGTGATGCCGCCGACCGGCGCCAGGATCGTCCCGACCGGCAACACCGCCAGCCAGGCTTTCACCACTGCCGGGCCCATTTGTTCGGCCGGGAACAGCTTGAGAATGTCCGCCCCCTCATCCAGCGCGGCGAAGGCTTCGGTCGGCGTGGCAACGCCCGGCGACAGATACAGCCCCGCCGCTTTCGCCGCCCGCAACACCTTGGCATCGCTGTGGGGCATGACGATCACCTGGCCGCCGGCCTTCTTCACCAACTCCACTTGTTCCGGGGTCAGCACCGTGCCGGCACCGATCAGGCAATCGGCGGGCAGGGTCTTACGCAGGATGCGAATACTTTCGTACGGTGCAGGGGAATTGAGCGGTACTTCGATGACGCGAAATCCGGCCGCATACAGGACTTCTCCGACAGCGGCGGCTTCCTGCGGATGCAGGCCGCGCAGAATCGCGATCAGACCGTTTTGCGCCAGTGCTTGCTTGAGCATGTCAGGCCTCCAGTCAGGGTTAACGGGATGAGGAATCGATCAGTCCGGCGGCGAGCGCCAGTTGCCACAGACCACGCTCGGTGGCTTGCTCGGCCAGCGTCACCCGGACAAAACCGCAGGCGTCGAGGGCCCGGCTGTAGCGGGCGCACAATTGCGCGTTGCCGATGAGGATGATTGAAGGAAGATGTGTGCTGTTGCGCCGGCGTCGTTGCACGGCGGCCAATGCTGTCAGCTCATGGCCGATCAACAGGCCGGACAGATAATCCGGTTGCGCGGTGGCGACGAGTTCGCCGGTCAGGCCCAGGCTGCGGGCGCTGAACAGGGTCGACAGCACGCCGATTTCGCCCTCCGGCGACAGCGCCACCTGCACGCCGCGATCGAATGCCTCGGCATCGAACGTCGCGCTGTGCTGTTGGGTACGGCCGAGAATGCTGTGTTCACTGAGCACGGCGAACACTTCGCCGGTCATAAAGGTGTCGAAGCGAGTGATGCAGCCGTCGGCCACTTCCACCCATTTCGAATGACTGCCCGGCAGGCCGATCAGCAGATCATTGCCCGCCTCGTCCGGCAGATTCTGCAAGACGCCGAGGACCTGGGTTTCTTCGCCGCGCATCACGTTCGGCAGTGCCGAACGCTGAATCACACCCGGCACGATATGCACCTCGACACCGCGAAGACTGCGAACGGTTTGCAGGGATTTTCCGAGATCGGCGACGTTGGCCGGCGTATCGCGGTAGGACGCTTCGCGCCAGCCCTGGGCGCTGCCGACCATGCCGCAGGCGATCACCGGCAAGTCGGGCTGCGCATCGAGCCAGTCGCCGCAGGCCTCGTCGAAGGCCAGCTCAAAACCCTCGGCGCATTCACGACCGTTGATGACCCGCGGTGTCTTCGGCAACTGCATGATCCCGAACGACAGCGACCGCTGCGCCAGCACCTGCCCGTCCGCCCCGAGTTTGTAAGCACGTAGGGAGGTCGTCCCCCAATCGAGCGCGATCAATTGCGCCAGCATCGCTTCACCTGTTTTGTTATTGGCAGTGAGTGAGCTGGACTATAAACCCGGGCACAACAAAATCTCAATATATAAATAACAATCCCACAATATGAGACAACGACAAAAAAAATACCGCAGCCGTAACAGCGCCTTCAGAGAAATTCACTTCCCCTGCAGGAACCGTCTCGGGCTGCGGTATTCCTGGCGCGGCTCAGTTGCCCTCGGCAAACTCCCGCAATACCTTGCCATCCATGCGATACCTCACCCACTCCTCCTGCGGCTGGGCGCCGAGGGATTTGTAGAATTCGATGGCCGGGGTGTTCCAGTCCAGCACGCTCCATTCGAAGCGGCCGCAGTCGTTGGCGCAGGCGATTTTCGCAAGGTGGCGCAGCAGGGTTTTGCCGGCGCCGCCGCCCCGTTGTTCGGGGGTGATGTAGAGGTCCTCGAGGTACAGGCAGTTGCTGCCCAGCCAGGTCGAATAGCTGAAGAAGAACACCGCAAAACCGATCGGCAAACCGTCACGCAGGCAGATCAGGCCGTGGGCGGTGGCGCCTTCGCTGAACAGACTGCGCTCGATGTCGGCGACGCTGGCGATGACTTCGTGACGGGCCTTTTCGAAGTCTGCAAGTTCAGTGATGAACGCGAGGATTTGCGGAGCATCGCTGGGGGTCGCCGGGCGGATTTCGATCGTCATGGACGGGCCTTGTCGGAAAAAGGAAAACGCCATACTAAGGCGGCGCGCGGCGCTCGTCACATGGCAATCCACGGATTAGGCTAGCGCCGCCGAACACTCGAAAGGACGCCCATGAACAACTTCGCTTTCTCGCCTCTCGCGGAACTCGCCGCCGAACTGCTGCCCCACGCACTGGAACCGTCGGAGGACGGCGCCCATGACCTGTCGCACCTGCAGCGGGTCTGGCACAACGCGCGTATTTTGCAGGCCGAAGAAGGCGGCGACCTTGAGGTGCTGCTGGCGGCTGTGCTGTTGCACGATTGCGTGGCCGTGGAAAAGAACTCGCCACTGCGTTCACAGGCATCGCGCCTGGCGGCGGAAAAAGCATCAACGGTGCTGGCAAACCTGAACTGGCCAGAAGAGAAAGTCAGCGCCGTCACCCACGCCATCGAAGCCCACAGTTTTTCCGCCAACATCACACCGACGTCCCTCGAAGCGCGGCTTATGCAGGACGCCGACCGCCTCGACTCCCTCGGCATGCTCGGCGTCGCCCGCACGTTCTACACCGCCGGGCGCATGGGCAGCGCGCTGTATGACCCGCACGATCCCGAAGCCCGGAAAAGGGACTACGACGACAAGCGATTCTGCCTCGATCATTTCCAGACCAAACTGCTGCACCTCGCCGACGGTTTCCAGACCGCTGCCGGACAACGTCTGGCGCAGATTCGTCATCAACGCCTGAAGGGTTTCATGGAGCAATTCAAGGAAGAGATCGGCGAGGTCTGAAGGCGATACTCCGGTCAATCACGATCCTGAGATCGCCAAGCTCAGACCTAAGCCGCGGGCCTGACGTGTTAGATAGATGACGCTCAATTTTTCAGGTCAAGGAACCGCGTCATGCCTCAAGCAACACCCCAGGTCCCGGGCAAACTGTTCGGCCTGTTCTGCCTCGCCAGTTATCTGTTGTCGCTGTCCTATGGCGCGACGTTTATGCTCTCGCTGCTGATCGGTTCTCGCGGCGGTAACGAGCACGATGCCGGCAGCGTGATCAGCGCAGCGATGCTCAGCACCTTCGTTGCGGTGCTGGTGTCCGGGCACCTGTCCGACTGGCTGGGCGCGGCGCGTTCGATTGCGCTGTTCGGGCTGTTGCTGGTGGCGGCGAGCCTGGGGTTTGCGATGACGCCGGGCTTCGGCCATCTGCTGCTGTTTTTCGGTTTGCTGCTTGGCTTGGGCTGGGGCGTTTTCTATACGCTGGGGCCGATCATCGTCGCCAGTCTGGTGAGCCCGGCACAGCGGGCGAAATACTTTGCGCTGCTGTCCGGCAGCATGATGACCGGGATCGGCAGCGGCCCGCTGCTCGGGCGCGCCGCCAGTGCGCTGGGGTTGCCGGTGACGTCGGCGTTCTATCTGGCGGCGGTGGCGAGCCTGATCGGCGTGCTGCTGTTCTGGCGTCTCGGTGCCCGCCTGAAAAGTACACAAGCCGCGTCAGCGGCAAAAATCAGCTGGCAGGCGACTGCTCAGGTGCTCAGTTCCCGAGCCGTGTTTCCGATCATCATGGTCGGCCTCGGCGGTTGCGTGTTCGGAGGGCTGTCGAGTTTCCAGACCAGCTATGCCGCCGCCCGTTCGCTGGATTATTCGCTGTTCTTCCTGGGCTTCATGAGCGCCGCCATCAGCAGCCGGATGTTGATCGCAGGCTATGTGGTCAAGCGTGATCCGCTGCGGGCGTCGTGTCTGCTTTCGGGGTTGATGCTGGGCTCGATCGTGCTGTTTGCGTTCGGCGTGCAAAGCGGTTTCAGCTATCTGCTGGCGGCAGTGATGCTCGGTGTCGGTTACGGCCTCACCTACTCGGTAATCAATGGATTGGCAGCCAACGAGGCTCCGGCTGGCACGACGTCGCAGGCGTTGTTGCTGTTCAGTCTTTCTTATTTCATCGGTGTATTCGGCTTCCCGCTGCTGGCCGGAAAAATCATCGTCGAACACGGCATGGCGACGCTGTTGCTGACGGTGCTGGCGGTGGCGGCGTTGAACTGGTCGATCACCCTCGGCCGCCTGCTGTGGCGGAGGATGATGGTAGAAAGTGTACTGACGAACTGAACCGTTCGTCACTCAATCGGCACCTATGCCACACGAGGGCAGACCAAGATCAGGTAAGGATTCCAATCACTGGAGACACACCATGATCTCGTCAAGGTTGACTGCTTTCGTGTTTACCACTCTGCTCTGCCCCGTGGCGTTCGCCGCGACCGCTACGGGCACCGGCCCCACCGATCCGGTAACGCCACCGCGCGCCCCTGCGATCAACAGCGCGCCGGGCATGAATACCGATGGTTCCGGTGTTCCGCTGATCAATCAGCCGCCAGCCACCGGAACCGATCCGCGCACTCAGGGCAATGACCCCGGCCGTCAGGGTGGAATGAACACACCGGATTCCCCCACTACCCCCGACAACTCCGGCTCCGGCATCGGTTCGAAAACCACCACCGGAGGCTCGGGTTCCGAAGGCACCGGTCAGTAGGCGGAAGATTCGCGGATCAGCGCATCGACTTCGTCAGAGCCCGGCGCGGTCGCCGGCCCCCAGCGAGTGACGGCCAACGCGGCTGCAGCGTTGGCGCGCCTCGCGGCTTCAGCAGCCGCCAGACCGTGCGCCAGCCCGGCGACAAACACACCGGCATGGGCATCGCCGGCGCCGTTGCTGTCCACGGCCTGCACCTTGAAACCCGGCACATGCTGGCGTTCGCCGTGCTGATGAATCCAGCAGCCTTGCGGGCCGTCGCGCACCACCATCAGCACCTCCTGCGGCAGGTGCACGGCCAAGCGATCCAGCGCCGTTTCGATGTCCGCTGCGCCGGTGAAACGCAGCGCCTCGACACTGTTGCTGGTCCACACGTCGATGCGCGGCAGCAACGCCTGCATCATCGGCGAGTCCGGCGATTCCACCAGCGGGCCCGGATCGAACACCACGTTGATCGTCTTCGGCAGCGCCAGCGTCCAGTCCAGCAACGCCTGAGCCTTGCCGCTGTGCAGCAGGCTGTACCCGCTGACGTAGACGTAGTCCCCCGGCTCGGCTGCAACGCTGTTCAGCTCCGCCGTCGTCACTTCACCTTCGGCACCAATGTAGGAAATGAAACTGCGCTCCGCTGACGCATCGGTCAGCGCCACGCAGATACCGGTGTCCCGCTCTGCAGGCTGTTCGATGCCGATGCGGATGCCTTCGGCGTTCATCGCCTGCCGTGCCAGATCGCCGAAACGACCGTTGCCGTGGCGACCCAGATAGACCACCGGCAAACCGTTACGCGCGGCGGCAGCCATCACATTGAAGCCGCCGCCGGCTTCGAAACTGGCGGACTGCGCCAGCACGTCGCCGCCGATTTGCGGCAGCGCATCCACGGCCATGACCAGGTCGATGATGACCTGGCCGGTGTGCAACATCTTAGGCATGAGCATTCTCGGTTTGCGCGGCGCGGCGGTCTTTCGCCCCGCCGAGTACGAAGTACAGGCCACCGGCGACCACGAACGTCACGATCCAGCCGAGGCCGTTGTGGCCCAGCCACGAATCGGACAGGAAGCCCTTGAACCAGACGTTCTCGGCGGTGGTGCCGATGGTGGTGAAACTGAAGCCCAGCACGATGGCAATCGCCCACGCACCGAACGCGCGCCACTCGATGCCGCCGCTGTACCAATAGGCGCTGCTCGGGCTGACGTCGAGCAGGTCTTTCGGGCTGTAGTAATGACGGTGAATCAGGTCGACCACGAAGATCCCGACCCACGCGGTGATCGGCACCGCCAGCAGGGAAATGAAAGTAATGAACGGGCCGTAGAAGCTGTCGGCGATCAGCATGAAGTAGATCGAGCCGGCGAAGATCGCGACGATGTCAACCACCACCGCATACACGCGCTTGACCTTAAGGCCGAGGGTCAGCGTGGTCAGGCCGGCGGAATACACCGACAGGTTGTTCGACAGCAACAGACCGCCGAACGCGGTGATCAGGTACGGCACGGCCATCCAGGTCGGCAGCATGTCGCGGATCGCCACGATCGGGTCAGTCGCCGAGGCCAGGTCGTTGTTGCCCACCGACAGCAGGCCGCCGAGAGTGATCAGCAGCACCAGCGGAATCCCCGCACCGAACGCCGCTGAAGCGACCAGACGCACAGCCTTGACGCTGCGATGCTGATAGCGCGACATGTCGGCGCCGGCGTTGGCCCAGCCGATCCCGGTGCCGGCCGCCATGGTGCCGATACCGATGATCATCGCGCTCATCGGCGCCGGCGTGGCGTTGAACACCGCGCTCCAGTCGATGGTCGCGCAGAGGAAGCCTCCCACCAGAATGTTCAACGCACCGAACACGTAGGTCGCCCACTTCTGGATCACCAGCAAGGTGGCGTGGCCTAGGCCGGACACCGAAAGGGTCAGCAGCACGAAAATCGCGATGAAGATCAGGGTCAGCACCGGTGCGCTTTTGGCTTCCACCGGCGAGCCGAACAGGATCGAGCACAGCGACAGCAGCACGAACGCCGCCGTGGTGGTGTTGACGGTTTCCCAGCCCAGGCGCGACATCAGCGACACCAGCGTCGGGCCGATATTGCCGCGCACACCGAAGATCGCCCGCGACAGCGTCAGGCTCGGCGCACGACCGCGACGGCCGGCAATCGAGATGATCCCCACCACCGCGAACGAACCGGCAGCGCCGAGGATTGCGACGATGATCGCCTGCCAGATTGCCAGGCCGCGAAACGCAACCAGCGTGGCGCCCAGCGGCAGACCGAGGATGGAAATGTTGGCCGCGAACCAGACCCAGAACAGTTGCAGCGGATGGCCGTTGCACTCGCCTTCCGGCACCGGTTCGATGCCCCGGGTTTCCAGCTGCCCGGCGCTTTGCCCGGCGTTCGATGAACTCATGAAAAATGCTCCTGTTTGCCTTTATTGTGGTTGTGGCAATGACGCAGAACGAAAAGACATCCCGCCCTTCCTGGGCCTGTCTGCGCGATCCATTGCGGGTGAAAATTCAAGACTTGCGGTGCACCCATCGCTGGCAAGCCAGCTCCCACAGGTTCAAAGTGAACCTTGAGACTGCACCATCCCTGTGGGAGCTGGCTTGCCAGCGAAGGCGTCAGTTCAATCAGCGCAAGGCCAACAGCCCTTGCACCAATGGCTCCAGCTCCAGATCGTTGACGGCCTTCACCGTTTCAATCATCGCCGCCGGCCAGCTCTGCAGACCCAGGCAGGCCCCGAGCATGGCGCCGAGAATCGCCGCGATGGTGTCAGTGTCGCCACCCAGACTCGCTGCCATGCACAGCGCATCGAACGGCGTCATTTCACCCACCGCGACTTGCTGCGCAAGGGCGAACGACACCACCACCGATTCCTGCGACGCCACCGAGGTGCCGATCACGTCGTACAGCAGATCCGCGAGCAACACAGGATCACTCTCGACACTGATGCTGCGCGCCCAACTGATCCGCGAGGCGATACGCCCACCGGCCACCCAGTGCCCGTGCGCTTCCGCTTGCTGGGCGATCTGTTGGCCGAGGTTCAGCGCCTCGCCCAGATCCAGACCGTTGATGCCGGCCGAAACCACCGCCGCCACCGCCGCCGCACTGGAAATCCCCAGTGTGGTGTTGTGAGTGACCTGACAGGCCTGCACCACCGCCGTGATAAAGCGCTCGGGGTCGGCGACATCCGCCGCGATTCCCACCGGCGTGATGCGCATCGCCGCACCGTTGGTGGTGCCGTAGCGCCCGGCCTCTTCCGGCGAATGGCCGGCGAGGATCATTTCGATCGCACGTTTGGTCGACGGGCCGAGTAAATCCTGCGAGCCCTTGGCCTGCATCTCGGCTTCCCATTCGATCAGCCGTTGTGCCAGCACTGCCGGCTCGATCCGGCCCTTGCCTTCGACCAGCAACTCGCCGACCAGAATCGCCTGTTCGGTGTCATCGGTGATCGAGCCTTTGGGCATGTTCGCGGCAATCGGTTGCAAAGGGCCGGCGTCTTGCAGATCGGTGATCTGGCCGAAGCGTTGCTTGATGGTTTCGCGATTCAGGGATTGCGTCGGCATGCCCAGCGCATCGCCGAGGGCCAGGCCATAAAACGCGCCCAGGGCACGGTCGAGGGCGGTCATTTCGATTCTCCAAATTGCAGGTGCAGACGGAAATGCACCGGGTCGAGCAGGCTTTCGACCTGTTCCATGAAACGGTTTTGCCGGTCGTAAGTGGTGCGCAGTGCTTTGAGGAACACCGTGCCTTCAGGTCGGCCGAGCAGCTCGGCGTCCGCAGCGTTGAGCGGTTCGGCGCCGATCCATTGATCGCCGCGCTCGCCGATGTAGCCGTAGGCCGCCAGGGTGACGGTCAGCGAATTGTCAATCAGGCCCACGCGCGGCAGGCTTTCCAGGCCTCCGGTGGCGGGCATCAATGAACGTTCGAGGGACACCAGCGTGCCGTCATTGGAACGGCGACGGCGGTCGAGGGTAATGAATTGGTCGGTGCCGAAACGCGGCAGCAGATCGGGCCGGGTCACGGCTTCCAGGCGCAACACTTCGGTGTTGATCAGCGCCCCGCTGTCGGCCAGGGCCTGGGCCCAGCCGCTACGCTGGTCGAGCACCACACCGTCGAAGGTGACAATGGAACCGACCCCGCTTTGCGTGGCGATGTAATTGCGCCGCTTCAGTTCGGCCAGCGCTTCGCGCAACGTGCCACGGCTGACGTTGAATTCCTGAGCCAACTGATGCTCGCCGGGCAACAGAAAGCCGTCCTCCATGAGGCCGCTTTCGATGCGTCGGACGAGTTCGTCGACCACCCGTTGTTTCTTATCAAATCGTACCTGTCTAATCATGTACAAAGTGATAACCGAAACGGGTTGGGACGGGCAAGGTAATTTTTGGGAAAGGTGACAAAAGGCGCGGTACTGGAGGCACCCTCTCCCAAAGGAGAGGGTCAGCAGAATATTGATCTCAGCGCTGTTTCAGACGGTCGATCACCACTGCCAGCAGCAGAATCGACCCACGAATCACATACTGATAAAACGTGTCGATATTCTTCAGGTTCATCGCATTCTCGATAATCGCCAGAATCAACACCCCGGCAATCACATGCCGGATCATCCCGATCCCGCCGCTCAGCGACACCCCGCCCAGCACGCAAGCCGAAATCACCGTCAGCTCAAACCCCTGCCCGATCATCGGCTGCCCGGACGTCATCCGCGACGCCAGAATCACCCCCGCCAGCGCACCGATCACACCATGCACGGCGAAGATAATGATCTTGGTTCGGTCAACGTTCACACCCGCCAGCAACGCCGCCTCCTGGTTGCCGCCGATGGCCATGGTGTTGCGCCCGTAGGTCGTGTAGTTCAGCAGCCAGCCGAAAAACAGGAAGCAGACGATGGTGATCAGGATCGGCACCGGAACGCCGAACAACTGGCCGTTGCCGAACACGAAGAACGACTCCTGCGACACGCCCACCGCTTTGCCGTTGGCAAAAATGTAGGCCAGGCCACGGACGATCTGCATGGTCGCCAGCGTCGTGATCAGCGCATTGACCCGTAACTTGGCGATCACGATGCCGTTGATCAGCCCGACGATCAGGCCCATCACCAGCGCCGCGCTGACGCCGAGAAACACGCTGTTGGTGTCGCGCATCACCACTGCCGCAACCACCCCGGCGCAGGCAATCACCGAGCCCACCGACAAGTCGAAATGCCCGGACGCCAGGCAATACAGCATGGTGCACGCGGCGATGCCGGTGGTGGAAATCGCCAGGCCCAGGCCGCGCATGTTCAGCGGCGAGAGGAAGTTGTCGATCAGCAAGGTACAGGCGAGAAAGATCCCGACCGCCGCCAGCAACATCACCCAGTCATCGAGGAAGCGCCGCATATCCAGAGGTTTGCGCGCGGTCGGCAGGGTTTCGTTTTGGGTTGTCATCATGGTCACCTCTCAGTTCGCCGCGCCGCTGGCGCGATGGCGCGGCAAAGCCAGTTGCAGCAGGTTGGATTCGTTGGCCTGGTCGCGGCTGACTTCGCCACGCAGGGCGCCCTCGCACAGCACCAGAATGCGGTCGGAAATGCCCATCACTTCCATCAGATCGCTGGACACCACGATCACCGAAATGCCGTCGGCGGCCAGGTTATGGATGATCTGGTAGATCTCGGCCTTGGCGCCGATGTCGATGCCCCGGGTCGGCTCGTCGAGCAGCAGGACTTTCATCGGCATCGACAGCCAGCGTCCGAGAATCGCCTTCTGCTGGTTGCCGCCGGAGAGGAACTTGATCTGCTGCCCGGCGTGCGGGGTTTTCACTTTCAGGGCCTTGATCTGTTTGTCGGCGTTGCCCTTTTCCCACATCCCGCGCAGCAGGCAACCGAGCCCGGAATTGGCGCCGCGTGCACTGATGTTGATGTTCTCGGCGACACTGGCCAGCGGAATGATGCCTTCCTTCTTGCGATCCTCCGGGCACAGCAGAATCCCGGCGGCAATCGCATCCCGGGGCGAACGCAATTTCAGTTCGTGGCCGCGCAATTCCAGGCGCCCGGCGGTGTTTCGCTCCAGTCCGCTGAGCAGCCGAAACAGCTCGGTGCGCCCGGCCCCGACCAGTCCGAACAGCCCCAGAATCTCGCCTTTGTGCGCATCGAAACTGATCGGCTCACGCAGCCCCGGGCCGAGCAATCCATCGACTCTCAGCGCCACGGCACCACGGGGGCGACCGCGATAATCGTAGATGTCCTGAATGTCGCGCCCGACCATGCAGGTCACCAACTGATCGTGGGTCAGCTGGCTCATGTCTTCGAACGTGCGCACGTAGCGACCGTCCTTGAACACCGTCACCGCGTCGCAGATGCGGAACACCTCTTCCATGCGATGGGAAACGTAGAGCACCACTTTGCCCTCGTCGCGCAACCGACCGATGATCGCCATCAAGCGGTCGATTTCCCGCGCCGAGAGGCTGCTGGTCGGTTCGTCAAAGGCAATCACATGGGCGCCACGGGACAGCGCCTTGGCGATTTCCACCAGTTGCCGCTGGCCGAGGGACAGTCGCCCGACTTTGGTCTGCGGATCGATTTCATCGGCCAGGCCCTTGAGGCAGGCCAGAGCTTGCTGGCGCAGTGCGCCGCGATTGACCAGGCCGAAACTGGCCGGCAGGTGACCGAGGAACAGGTTCTCGGCCACGGTCATTTCCGGCACCAGATGCAGCTCCTGGTGAATCACCGCCACGCCGCTGCCGATGCTGTCGGCGGTGGACTTGAAGGCCATCGTCCGCTCACCGATCTGCAACTCGCCACTGCTGGGAATGTAGGCGCCGCCGAGGATTTTCAGCAGGGTCGATTTGCCGGCGCCGTTCTCGCCCATCAGGGCGTGTACCTGCCCGGGATGGGCGACGAAGCTGATGCCGTCCAGCGCCTTCACGCCGGGAAAGGTCTTGCCGATCCCTTTGAAGTGCAGGCTGCCGGCACCGTGTTGTTGTGTCTGTACTTGCGCGTGCATTTAAGCCACCTCATCACACCGTTCAAGCGGCCCGGCTGCCCGGGCCGACGCTGCCGTCAGTTCCACAGGCCGATCTTTTCCAGCTCCTGCTTGAAGTTGTCGCGGGTGATCAGGGTGACGTCGTCCATCGCGGTGTACTTCGGCGGTTCTTTGCCGGTGGTGACCCACTCGTACATCATCTCGGCAGTCTTGTAGCCCTCGATGTGCGGGCTCGGCAGCATCGAACCGTAGAAGCCACTGTTGGGCTTTTTCAGCTCGCCGATCGCATCGGTGCCGTTGATACCGATGCCGATTACGTTGGCGGCGGCGAACCCGGCGGCTTCGGTGGCGCGCACGCCGCCCAGCACGGTGTTGTCGTTCATGCCGCCGATGATCAGGTTCTTCGCCGCGCCCGGCAGCTTGACCAGCGCCGAGTTGGTGGCGTCCATGCTGCCCGGTACGTCGAGGGTTTTCAGGGCGGCGGTCAGGATGTGCTCTTTCGGCAGGCCGGCGTCTTCGAGCGCTTTCATCGAGCCGTCGGTGCGCTTCTTGCCGGTGTCGAGTTCGTTGTAGGTGTTGACCACCGCGTAGGTGTCTTTCCAGTCCCAGTTACGCTTTTTCGCCTCGGCAGCCATGGCGGCGCCTTGCTTCTGGCCGACTTCGAACGCGGCCATGCCGAGGTACGGCACCTCTTCCATGAACTTGCCGTTGGCGTCGACGAAACGGTCGTCCACGGCAATCACTTTCAGGTCATTGAGCTTGGCCTTGGCCATGATCGCGGGGCCGAGGGACACGTCCGGTGGGCAAATCACGAAACCCTTGGCACCGTTGGCCGCAAGGCTGTCGATGGCCGAAAGGGTTTTCTCGCCGTCCGGCACGGCGATCTTGATCAGCTCGAAGCCTTTGTCCTTGGCAGCTTTCTCGGCGAAGGCCCATTCAGTCTGGAACCACGGCTCTTCGGCCTGCTTGACCAGAAAACCGATCTTCACCGGATCGGCGGCCAGCAGCGAACCGCTCAGGCTGAACGCAGTGACCGCCAGCGCGGCACTGCACAGGGTACGAATCCCGAAACGACGTTTCATAAGCAGACTCCTTGTTATTTTTCTTGAGCGTTATTTGAAAAGCGTTGAAGCGGTCGAAGCGTTTCCCGCAAATCATGACGACAATAGTCATATCGTATGATGATTGGATTTCAGGCGGAGCTTGCCACCTGGAATCCAGATTTTCAGTCGTGGTACATCACCGAGCGACCACCATCGATGGTGATGCACGAGGCATTGATGAACGGCGCTTCATCGCTGGCCAGGAACACGGCGGTCATCGCCACTTCGATCGGCTGACCGATGCGTTTCGGTGGATGCAGATCGAAGGCGCGCTGGCGTTCTGCGTGCGGGTCGGCGAAACCGTTCCAGTAATCGACGTTGAGCTGGGTCTCGATGTAGCCCGGGGCGATGGCGTTGACGCGAATGCCTTTCGGCGCGTACTCGATGCCCAGTGCGCGGGTCAGCCCGAGCAAACCGTGCTTGGCCACCGGATACGGGAAGCAACCGGGAATGATGTTCGTGGAATGGGTCGAGGCAATATTGATGATGCTGCCGATACCCTGCTCGATCATCTGCGGCAACACGGCCTTGCAGCCATACCAGGCGCCGTCGAGGTCGATGGCGAAGCAGCGGTGCCAGTCTTCTTCGGTCATTTGCAGCGGATCGCGGAACACGTTGACCCCGGCGCAGTTGACCAGCACGTCGATGCGTCCGTGCAGCTCGATGGCCAGTTTGGCCATGGCGTGAAGATCCTGCTGACGCGATACGTCGGCCTTGATCGCTTGTACATCGGCGCCCTGATCGCGCCAGTGGGCAGCGACCTTCTCGACCTTTTCAGCCTGGATATCGCTGATCACCAGTTTGGCCTGCTGCGAGGCGAAGGTCGCGACGATTGCTTCGCCGATGCCTTGAGCGGCGCCGGTCAGCAACACAACCTTGTTTTTCAGACGCTCGCCTTTGGGTGGCTCGGGTACCGGTGGCAAGGAAAGGGGTTCAGCCATGAATCAGGACTCCTGTTCGAAAGCATAAAAAAACCGGGCATCTGACGATGTCCGGTCTGGAAGGCTTTTTGAACGAAACAGGCAAGCGCCGCTGACGGCATCGGGCCGTTGCGGAACACTGACTCCGCTGGGGAGTGCGATAGAGATTCGCTGCATCACTTCACCTGTTTTGTTCTTTTTAAGTGTGAGTGCGTGTTACTGCTGGAGCCGACTATAAACCCGACCGCCAAATAATCTCAATATATAATTTTGCATCCCATATTTTGGGATTTAATCAGCAAAGCGTGTACAGAGCTTTCCGGTGACGTCCACTCGTAGCGACAGCACGGCTCCGTCCAGCGGGTGGTTCAGCGGACTTTTGGCGCTGGTGATGTACAGGGTTTTCAGGTCTGCGCCGCCGAATACGCAACTGGTGGGGCGGCTGATCGGCAGATCGATCTTGCGGTCGATCCGGCCCTCCGGCGTCAGGCGCAGCAGGCAGCTGCCGTCCCAGCGGGCGTTCCAGATGTATCCCTCGGCGTCCATCGCCGAACCGTCCGGGCCGCCGTGCTGATCGGCGCTGTACCAGGGCTGGGCGGTGTCGAGGTTGCCGTCGGTGTGAATGAAATAGCGGTACAAGGTGCCGTCGAGGCTGTCGCCGAACAGCAGCGTGGTGCCGTCGTCGCTCCAGAGCAGCGTGTTGGGAATGCCCAGGCCCCGCAGCAATGGCGTGACGCGTTTATCCGGATCAACCCGGAACAGCCCGCCGGAGCGACGGGTGATCGGCAGATCCTCGCCCTGCTCGCCGATGTTGTTTTGCATGGTGCCGAGCCACAAGCGGCCCTGGCCATCGCAACGTGCTTCGTTGGCCCGGTTGCCCGGTTGCGGGTCGGCGACGCAGAACAGAGTCAACCGTGGTTCGAGTCCGGGGGAGTCCAGATCCAGCCGGTAGACGCCGCTGCTCAGGGTCACCAGCGCGTCACCGCTGGCACAGGGGATGAACGCCGAGACGTGCTCCGGCATCTGCCAGATCTGCACGTTCTGCCCGATCAGCCGCAGCGCCTGCTTGCCGGCGATGTCCACCCAGTACAGCGCCTGGGTCGGCGCATCCCAGAACGGGCCTTCGCCCAGTTGCGCCCGATGCTCTGTCACCGCAGTCCACGTCATGCAACCTCCTGTCTTGTTGTTTTTGTCAGCTGGCTTTCTTGTCGGCCATCACCTGAGGGTAGAACCGCTTGATGGCCAGGTCGGCATTGTCGATCAGGGTCATGCAGGCCCACACCCCCCGCGCGGCATCCCGGGCGGCGATGGCGTCGGCCATGTCTTTGTGGATGGGCAGCGTGCGACGCAATTCGTCGGGGTCGGCTGCGGACACTTCGAAGGACACCGCGAGCAGCGCACCGAGGGCCGGCACCATTTGCTCAATGAATTGATTGTGACTGGCGGCGAGAATGCACTCGTGGAAAAACTGGTCGGCGCGGTTGTAATCGATGCCGCTGTGCGCGGCCCGTTCCAGGGCGTTGTAGGCCTGCTGAATGGCTTGCACCTGTTCGACGGTGGCCCGCTCGCAGGCCCAGCGCACCGCCATCGGTTCGATGGTGCGGCGCAGATCGAGCAGGTCATCGACGAAGTTTTCCGGCAAGCCGCTACGTGACAGCCAGCCGACGACTTGCGGATCGAACAGATTCCAGCGCTTGATCGGCAACACCCGGGTGCCGACTTTCGGCCCGACTTCAAGCATCCCTTTGGCGACGAGGGTCTTGATGGCTTCGCGGATCACGGTGCGACTGACCCCGAGCTGTTCGCCCAGCTCGGCCTCGACCTTGATCGCCTGCCCCGGTTTCACCTGACCGGCGGCAATCCAGGCGCCCAGCCAGTCAACCGTTGATGCGTGAAAACTGCTCGACATGGACACCTCGAAGCCGTTCGCTGTGGTTGCCCAAGCTAATCATCATATGATTGAGAGTCAACGACAAAAAAACCGCAGCCTGCTTTCACAGACTGCGGCTTTTTAAGGTTCGAGGCCGATGGGGAAGAACTCGCCACCGCTCCAGACGCCGAGCCAGCGCTGGCCATCGATTTCTCGGCTGACTGCCAGTTCAACCAATTGGTAGAACACGTTGCGATGGATCAGCGCTTCGAGGTTGGTGCGTACATGCACGTAGGGGGCAGGTTCTTGAGTAACCGGGTCGATCTCGACGCGGATCGGATGTTCCGCGCCGGCCTCGGTGGTTTCATCGACGTTGGTGGTAAAGCGCAGCACTTGCGCCTCACCCTCGCCTTCCACCTCGACGGCAATCGCCACGAAGGGCGCATCGTCGACCTTGATCCCGACCTTCTCCACCGGAGTGATCAGGAAGTAATCATCGCCATCGCGGCGGATGATGGTGGAGAACAGCTTGACCATCGGCTTGCGCCCGATCGGCGTACCCAGGTAATACCAGGTGCCGTCGCGGGCGATGCGCATGTCGATGTCGCCGCAGAAGTCCGGGTTCCACAAGTGCACCGGCGGCAAGCCTTTGGTTTTGGGGATTTGCCCCAGCAGGTCATTGGCTTTTTGCGGGCCACTCATGGCGTACTCCTTGGATTACTGGTCCCCGACGCCCAGCAGGCTGCGTGCATATTGCGCCAGCGGTGGGCCGATCAGGTCTTCGGGCTTGTTGTCGTGGAACGTCAGTAAACCGCCACGACTCTTGATCCGTGCAGTATCAATCAAATACTGGGTGCTGGTCTCGATCAACATGATCTGAATCACGCCGCCGTCGATACCGAGGCGATCCACGGCTTCCTGATCCAGCCACTCATCGGAGTTGCCGATGCGGTCGTCAGCCTTGGCGAAGCGGGTGTACAGGAGGTAATGAGCACCGGCGTCGCGGGCTTCGCCCATCGCCTGATCGAGGCCTTCCGGCGCACGGGCGCGGCGGACCATCGGGAAGTATTCGACGAAGCCTTTGAAGGCCTCTTCGGCCACCACGTTGGGACGCGGGTAAGAACCACCCGGCGGCGCGAACGAGCCTTGCGCGATGTAGATGAACGAATCCGGCTGAATGCGGAAATTGTTTACGCGGCGACTGTCGCTGTGATCCAGCAGACCCGCGTCGCTCATCTGGTAGCGAGTCCCTTCGGCCATGTCACTGACAGTCATACAGCCGCCCAGCGCCAAAACGGCCAGCAGCAAAACCAGGCTACGCATCCTAATCCTCCAGAAGCCGGTGACGGAAAACCGGCGAATGGCCGTAGGATGCAGCTTTTGCGCCAGTCCGTGGAAATGTGCAGGTATCCGCTTTGAAATAAAGCTTATGTGGCGAGGGGTTTAGCCGCCGATGATCTTCATGACGGTTGCGCCGCCGGAGAACGCGACTTCCTGCTTGTCGCCCAGCGCCTTGACCAGCAATCGTTGCAACGCCGGCAGCGCCTCGTGGCGCGGCTTGTCGAGCAGGTCACCGACATAGTGGCGGTTGCTCGACGACAGGCAGCCATGCAGCCATCCGGTGGACGACAGGCGCAGGCGCGAACAGGTACGGCAGAACGGCACGCTTTCGTTGGCGATCACGCCGAAGGTGCCCAGGCCGGGAATCGCGTAGCGAACAGCCGTGGCGTCCACCGGCGCGTCGGTTTGCGCGTACTCGTAACGCTCGCCGATCAGTTCCAGCAGTTGTTGCAGGCTGACGAACTGCTGCAGGAAAGCGTTGGAGTCCTTGGCCAGGTGACCCATGCGCATCAGCTCGATGAAACGCAGCTCGTAGCCATGCTCAAGGCAATAATCGAGCAACGGCATGACCTGGTCTAGGTTCTGCCCGCGCAACGGCACCATGTTGACCTTGATCTTCATGCCCGCCGCTTTGGCCCGATCCATGCCGTCGAGCACCGTTGCCAGATCGCCGCCACGGGCAATGCTGCGGAACGCACCGGCGTCCAGGGTATCGAGGGAAACGTTGATCCGGCGTATACCGGCATCCACCAGCAACGGCAGTTTTTTTGCGAGCAACTGGCCGTTGGTGGTCAGGCTGATGTCTTCCAGCCCCATCTTGCCGACGGCGCTCATGAAGGATTCGAGCTTGGGGCTGACCAGCGGCTCGCCGCCAGTGATGCGCAGGCGTTCGATGCCGGCGGCTTCGATCAGATAGGCAACGCCGCGTGCCATGGCCTCGGCCGACAGTTCATCCTGCGCAGCCACCAGCCGCTTGCCGTTGGGCACGCAGTAGGTACAGGCGTAATTGCAGGCTGAAGTCAGACTGATCCGCAAATTGCGAAAACGCCTGCCTTGACGGTCAACGATCATGAAGCACTCCGGCGATGGAAAATCGAGCGGCTAAAACTTGACTCACAATTCAAGTTTTAGCAAGCCCTATGCCTGAGTATATTCCTGCGGTACTGCGCCATGTAGCGAAAAACACGGCGCATAAGGCGACTGAATGATTCAGCTGCTTGGGGTTTCAGGGTCGCGCTTGCGCTTGTTGCCCATGCGCACGCCGATATCCATCAGGAACTGGAAGAAACCTTCCTGATCTTCCAGCACATTGCTCCAGAACGGCGAGTGATACAGCGCCACCGCGCCGTGCACCAGCGCCCAGGATGCGCAGTAATGGAAGTACGGCGGCACGTCTTCAAGCTTGCCTTCGCTGATGCGGCCCTTGATGAGCAGGGTCAGGCGTTCGAAGTTCGAGGCACGGATCTTGTGCAGCTCCTCGACCATCTCAGGCACCTGATTGCCCTTGACCACCTTCTCTTCCAGGCGATCGAACAGGCGATAGCGCTGCGGGTCGCGCATGCGGAATTCAAAGTAGGCACGGGACAGGGCTTCCTTGTCCTTGTCGACATCGGCCGAATGCAACAGCTCGTTCAAGTCGCGCTCGTAATCGAGCATCAGGCGCAGATAGATTTCGGCCTTGGACTTGAAGTGCTTGTAGATCGTGCCTTTGCCGATACCCACGGCATCAGCAATCATCTCGACGGTGACACTGTCTTCACCTTGTTCGAGGAACAGCTTGAGCGCGGTATCGAGAATTTCTTGCTCGCGGCGACGAAACTCACGGACCTTACGAGGTTCTTTGTGCATAAGAAAAGGTCTGTAGGGGTCAAAATTCGAAGCCGCGTATTATGCCTAACTTGCGCAAAAATGCACGGATCATCCGACCATATCTGTGTTTCTTGTTCATTTCACGAACGTTTCGGGGGGAATGAGAACATAACCGAAGCGAACGTATTCCAAATTTGTTTAAAAACCCCGACCGGCCAACTGGACTGAACGCCAGACTGATCAATACTTGAACTGTCGGGCGACATCTCCCCCAAGTGTCGCGCCGGTAAAGGTACCAAGGGACCGCGTGCCTTTGTTTTACTCCTAATGGTCTTAACCCGGATTCACCCCCCAGAACCCGGGTTTTTTTTGCCTGCGATTCAGGCTTTTACGTGCGCCAGCGGAAACAGTCGCTTGAAGTTCTCGGTGGTCTGCTCGGCAAAGCGCTCGTAATTCTCGCCCCGCAGCATCGCCAGAAACTCTGCCACTTCCCGCACGTATTGCGGCAGGTTCGGCTTGCCGCGATACGGGATCGGCGCCAGGTACGGAGAATCGGTTTCCACCAGCAGACGATCGGCCGGCACCTTGCTTGCCACATCGCGCAGCGCATCGGCATTGCGGAAGGTGACGATACCCGACAGAGAGATGTAATAACCCATGTCCAGCGCTGCCTTGGCCATGTCCCAGTCTTCGGTGAAGCAATGCAGCACACCGGCCTGGGGCAGCGCGGCTTCGCGCAACAATTCAAGCGTGTCGGCACGGGCACCACGGGTGTGGATGATCACCGGTTTGCCGGTCTGTTGCGCGGCTTGCAGGTGCAGACGGAACGACTCCTGCTGCAACTCGGCGGCTTCCGGCTCGTAGTGGTAGTCCAGACCGGTTTCGCCGATCGCCACCACTTTCGGGTGATTGAGCTCATGCAGCAGCCAGTCCAGTGCCGGCGCCGCGCCCGGCTGCACATCCAGCGGATGCACGCCGACCGAACAATCGACATCGTCGTAACGCTCGGCCAGCGCTTTGACATCGGCCGCGTTGTCGGCACTGACGCCGATGCACAGGAAATGCCCTACGCCGCGTTGGCGGGCTGCATCCAGCGCGGCATCCAGGGAACCGTCGTGAGCGGCAAGGTCGAGGCGATCAAGGTGACAATGGGAATCTACGAGCATAAAAAGGACTGCAACTTACATCGTATGAGTGGGACGGTCGGACTTAAGGGCTCCGGCCAGATGAGTTTCGATGCGACTGCGCGCGGTGTTGTCGCCATCGTTGAATTGCACGCCGACGCCGGCAGCGCGATTGCCCTGGGCGCCTTTGGGGGTGATCCAGGCCACTTTGCCGGCCACCGGAATCTTCTCCGCCTCGTCCATCAGGTGCAGCAGCATGAACACCTCGTCGCCCAACTTGTAGCTCTTGTTGGTCGGGATGAACAAGCCACCGTTCCTGATGAACGGCATGTAAGCGGCGTAAAGGACAGACTTGTCCTTGATGGTCAGGGACAAGATGCCGTTGCGCGGCCCCGGGCTGACGGGTTCATTCATGTTGACCTCCACTGCTGATATTCAGAGTCTAGGTACACATTCTTATCTTTGGCCAGGCAGACTCGCCCATTGCACCAACAACGCTTCCAGCAGCAATGCCGCATTGAGGTTGGCCTTGCTCAGGACTTTCTGGCGCTGGGCGAGAATCCAGTCCTGGATATCGAGGACTTTGCCCTGGGCGCTTTTCTGCGCCAGGTACTGCACGACCTTGCGCATGTCGGTCAGACCGAGGCCCGCCTCATCCTGGGTCAATTGATAGCGCAGGATCAGGCTCGACCAGTCGCAGAACCAGTCGAACAGACGCAGCATCGGGATGTTTTTCCACTCCTCGGCCAGTTGCGTCGGCGATTGCTGCTGCTTGAGCAGCTTCTTCACGCCTTCGACCACCTGCGCCCGCTGTTCGCGCACGCCCTGCCCCTGCAACGTGACGGCTGCCAACGGCGAGCCAGCGGCCAGGGTCAACAGTTCGACCCGTTCGTCTTCGGAACATTCCGGCAATGCCTGAGCCAGCCATTGCAGGCTCATGGTCTCGCTCGGCAGCGGACAGGCCTGCTGCACGCAGCGGCTCTTGATCGTCGGCAACAAACGGCTCGGCTGGTGACTGACCAGCAACAGCACGGTATCGCCCGACGGCTCTTCAAGGCTCTTGAGCAAGGCGTTGGCGGCGTTGATGTTCATCGACTCCACCGGCTCGATCAGCACCACCTTGCGACCGCCCAGTTGCGCGGTCTGCACCACGAAACCGACCAGATCGCGCACCTGGTCGACCTTGATCGCCTTGTCCGCTTCTTCCGGTTCGAGGATGTAATTGTCCGGGTGGCTGCCGGCCCTGAGCAGCAGACAGGATTTGCACTCGCCGCAGGCTTCAGGCGTCGGACGCTGGCACAGCAGGCTGGCCATCAGCCGCTCGGCCAGCGCGCGTTTGCCGATCCCGGCCGGGCCGTGCAGCAGATACGCGTGGGCGTGCTGAGTGCGACCGGCCAGTTGCTGCCAGAGGCTGTCCTGCCACGGATAGGCCTCAGCCACGGCTCAGCTCCAGCAAGCGCGGAAGCAAGCCATCCAGCGATTGCTGGACCTGTGTCAGCGGCTGGCCGGCGTCGATCCGCACGTAACGCGCGGGATCCGCCTCGGCACGCTTGAGGAACGCACTGCGCACGGCCTCGAAAAACGCCCGGCCTTCCAGCTCGAAACGATCCAGTCGACCGCGAGCGCTGGCACGGGCCAGGCCGATTTCCACCGGCAGATCGAAAATCAGCGTCAGGTCAGGGCGCAGGTCGCCCTGAACGAAAGTTTCCAGCGCCGCGATACGCTCCAGCGACAAGCCACGACCACCGCCCTGATAGGCGTAAGTCGAATCGGTGAAACGGTCACACAGCACCACCGCGCCACGGGCCAGTGCCGGGCGAATGACTTCAGCCAGATGCTGGGCACGGGCGGCGAACACCAGCAGCAACTCGGTGTCCGGGTTCATCACTTCATCGACCGGGGCCAGCAACACTTCGCGAATGCGCTCGGCCAGCGGCGTACCGCCGGGCTCACGGGTCAGCACCACTTCGATACCGGCGGCGCGCAGGCGCTCGGCGAGGTATTCGCGGTTGGTGCTTTTGCCGGCGCCTTCCGGGCCTTCCAGGGTAATAAACAAGCCAGTCACAGGCAGTCCTTAATCAAAGTCATTGCGCGTTTTGCGGTGCGACCGCTTCGGTTTCCGGCGTCGGTGCGGGCTCCTGGGCAGGAACCGGCGGCAACGACTCGGGCGCAGTGTCGGGTGATGCGGCAGGAACGGCTTCGCCAGTTGCCGGAGCGGCTTCCGGCGTCGATGCCGGCGCCGGGCTCGAGCGGTAATCCGCGCGCCGCTTGAGCTGGAACTCACGCACCGCACTGTTGTGCGCATCAAGGTCATCGGAGAACACATGGCTGCCATCGCCCCGGGCAACAAAGTAGAGGCTGGTGCCTTCCACCGGGTTCAACGCAGCGTGAATCGCCTCGCGCCCGACCATCGCAATCGGCGTCGGCGGCAGCCCCGGAATCACATAAGTGTTGTACGGCGTGGCTTCCTTGAGATGCGCACGGGTCAACTTGCCGTTGTAGCGATCACCCAGGCCATAGATCACGGTCGGGTCGGTCTGCAGTTGCATGCCCAGCGCCATACGGCGCACGAACACGCCGGCAATCTGGCCACGTTCCTGGGGAACCCCGGTTTCCTTTTCCACCAGCGACGCCATGATCAGCGCCTGGTAAGGCTCGGTGTACGGCGCATCGGTGGAACGGCTTTCCCATTCCTTGGCCAATACTTCGTCGAGGCGATCGAACGCCTTTTTCAGCAGTTCGGTATCGGAGGCCCCGCGCACGAAACGGTAGGTATCGGGGAAGAATCGACCTTCGGGAAACACGCCCTTGTGGCCGATTTTGCTCATCACATCGCTGTCGCTCAGGCCGGTCAGGGTCTGCTCGATCTTTTCATCTTTCGCCAGTGCGGCGCGCACCTGATGGAAGTTCCAGCCCTCGACCAGGGTCAGGCTGTACTGAACCACTTCACCACGCTTCCACAGATCGATCAGGCCCTTGACGGTCATGCCCGGCTGCATGCGGTACTCGCCCGTGTGGATCGGGGTGCCGGACAGATTGAAGCGCCAGTAAATGCGTAGCCAGAATGCATCCTTGATCACGCCATCGGCTTCAAGGCCGAGAATAGTGCGGGTTGGCGTGGATCCCTTGGGCACATCCAGCAGTTCTTCCTGCGTAATGTTCAGGGGCTGTTCCAGTGCCGAATGAATCTTCCAGGCGCTGGCGCCCAGCAGCAGCCCTGCCAGAACCAGTCCGGTTTCCAGCAGCAGCAAAAGTTTACGTCTCACGAATCAGGCATCCAGTAGCGTGCGGGCAATGGTTTGCAGTTTACGGGTGAGCGGCCCAACCGGCCAGCTCAGTGCAGCGTACGCGCGTACCGGCCAGACGCCATACACGCTGTTGCAGACAAAGACTTCGTCAGCCCATTGCAGTTGATCAAGACTGATATCGGTGATTTGCGTAGGGACTCCCGAGGATGCTGCCTGAAACAATAGTTCGGCACGCATGACACCGGCCACGCCGCAGCGTTTCAGATCCGCCGTGACCAGCACGCCATCGCGCACCAGAAACAGGTTGCTGAACACCCCTTCGATCACTCGGCCCGCCTGGTCGAGCATCAAGCCTTCGGCGTGCTCGCTGTCCTGCCATTCGGCGCGGGCGAGAACCTGTTCCAGACGATTGAGGTGCTTGAGGCCTGCCAGCAAGGGCTGGATGGACAAACGCGTCGTACACGGAAACAGGCGGACGCCTTGCTCACTGTGGACGGCAGGATAAGCCGCTGGAGGATTGCCTTGCAGAATGCGTCGGCCCTGCGCGGAAGGATCCGGTGCATAACCGCGCAGACCGTCGCCGCGGGTGAGGATGAGCTTGAGCACGCCCTCGCCCATGGCCGCTGCATAGGCTTGCAGCTCGCTACGGATCAGCTCGATATCGGCCGCGATGGCCAGGCGTGAACAGCCCTCGGCCAGTCGCGCCACGTGACGCTCCAGCAGCAAAGGCTGGCCGCCACGTACGGCGATGGTCTCGAACAGACCGTCGCCGTAAGCCAGGCCGCGATCTTTCAGCGACAGAGCGTCAGCCGGTTGACCGTCGACCCAGCAGTCCATCAGCCGGCAAACCGGCGGAACGCCAACGTGCCGTTGGTGCCGCCAAACCCGAACGAGTTGGACAACACGACATCGATGTCCATGTTGCGCGCGGTGTGTGGCACGAAGTCGAGATCGCAGCCTTCGTCCGGCTCATCAAGGTTGATGGTCGGCGGCGCCACCTGACTGTTGATCGCCAGCACGCTGAAGATCGCCTCGACCGCCCCCGCTGCACCCAACAGGTGACCGGTCATGGACTTGGTGGAGCTGACCGCCAGTTTGTAGGCGTGATCACCGAACACCGACTTGATCGCGTTGGCTTCGGCAAGGTCGCCGGCCGGGGTCGAAGTGCCGTGGGCGTTGATGTATTGCACTTGATCGACGTTGATCTTCGCGTCGCGCAGCGCATTGGTGATGCAACGTGCAGCACCGGCGCCATCGGCGGGTGGCGAGGTCATGTGGAACGCGTCGCCGCTGGTACCGAAACCGATCAGTTCGGCGTAGATGGTCGCGCCACGGGCCTTGGCGTGTTCGAGTTCTTCAAGCACCAGCGCACCGGCACCGTCGGACAGTACGAAACCGTCACGGCCCTTGTCCCATGGTCGGCTGGCGCGGGTCGGTTCGTCGTTGCGGGTCGACAGTGCGCGGGAAGCGCCGAAGCCGCCCATGCCCAGACCGCACGCAGCCATTTCGGCACCGCCGGCAATCATCACGTCGGCTTCGTCGTACATGATGTTGCGGGCCGCCATGCCGATGCAGTGCGTACCGGTGGTACATGCTGTGGCGATGGCGTAGTTGGGCCCCTGTGCACCCAGGTGGATGGACAGGAAACCGGAAATCATATTGATGATCGAGCCAGGCACAAAGAACGGAGAAATCCGGCGCGGGCCGGTCTCGTGCAGGGTGCGGCTGGTTTCTTCGATGTTGGTCAGACCGCCGATACCCGAACCCATGGCCACGCCAATGCGCTCACGGTTGGCATCGGTGACTTCCAGGCCGGCATTGCGTACAGCTTGAAAGCCGGCCGCCAGACCGTACTGAATGAACAGGTCGAGCTTGCGCGCTTCCTTGACCGACAGGTATTCCTCGACATTGAAGCCCTTTACCGAGCCGCCAAAGCGGGTGGAATAGGCAGAAAGGTCGGTGTGTTCGATCAGACCAATGCCACTGCGGCCAGCCAGAATGCCCTGCCAACTGCTCGGCACATCCGTGCCCAGTGGCGACAACATACCCATACCGGTGACTACGACGCGTCTACGCGACACAGCACTCTCCTTTTTCAAATGACGACTTTGCATCAGGCCTAAAGAAAAAACCGCACGCCATGATGGCAGTGCGGTTTTTCCATGACAGCAAGCAACGATTACAAACTATTACGCCTGGTGGCTAGTAACGTAGTCGATTGCAGCTTGTACAGTAGTGATCTTCTCAGCTTCTTCGTCAGGGATTTCGGTCTCGAATTCCTCTTCCAGAGCCATCACCAGCTCAACGGTGTCAAGGGAGTCGGCACCCAGGTCTTCTACGAAGGAAGCGGTGTTTACCACTTCTTCTTCTTTAACACCCAGTTGCTCGGCAACGATTTTCTTGACGCGCTCTTCGATGGTGCTCATACCTTGTTTTCACTCCTAATGGACAAATTCAGGCAGCTGGCCAGTGGGTAAGTGTATAGAAAGACTTTTCAGCTTTTCAACTGAAAGCTTCACTCCTCAAACCCTGCGGCCCTCTGCCTATAAATAGATTGCAGCTTTATAACGGATTTTAGACAGCTCGTATGACATTTTTTTGAAGCAATCCGTCACATTTGAATTACATGTACATCCCGCCGTTAACCGGGATTGTAGCCCCGGTCACGTATGCCGCACCGTCGGATGCAAGAAAAGCGACCACGGACGCGATCTCTTGAGCTTGTCCCAGACGGCCCAGCGGAATCTGCGTCTGCAAGGCTTCACGCTGTGCTTCAGGCAGCTCGCGCGTCATATCGGTGTCGATGAACCCTGGGGTTACCGAGTTGACCGTAATCGAACGCGAACCGACTTCACGCGCCATGGCACGGCTGAAACCTTCCAGACCGGCCTTGGCGGCTGCATAGTTTACTTGGCCAGCGTTGCCCATGGCACCCACCACCGAGCCAATACTGATAATTCGACCCCAACGCGCCTTGGTCATGCCGCGCAGAACGCCCTTGGACAGGCGATACAGACTGTTCAGGTTGGTATCGATCACGTCGTACCACTCGTCGTCTTTCATGCGCATCATCAGGTTATCGCGGGTGATGCCGGCATTGTTGACCAGGATCGCTACCGGAGCACCGAATTGCTCCTGGATGCTCGCCAGCACTGCGGTGACCGATTCGTCACTGGTGACGTTCAGCTCGAAACCTGCACCCTGAATGCCATTCTCTTTCAGGGTCGCAGCAATGCGCTCGGCGCCCGAAGCGGAGGTCGCGGTGCCGACAACGATGGCGCCCTGACGACCCAGTTCCAGTGCGATAGCCTGGCCGATACCACGGCTTGCGCCGGTGACCAGTGCAACTTTACCTTGCAGACTCATGCAAGCTTCTCCTGATTCAGACAGCCGCTGCGCGAGCAGCAGCGAAAGCGTCTGGGGTATTGAGGTTGGAAGTCGATACGCCTTCGGCGCAACGTTTGTTCAGACCGGCCAGCACTTTGCCAGGGCCGCATTCGACCAGACTGGTCGCGCCTTTCGCTGCCAGAGTCTGTACGGACTCGACCCAGCGAACCGGCTTGTAGAGTTGTTCCAGCAGATCACGCTTGAGGGTTTCCAGATCCGCCGGCACCTGAGCGCTGACGTTCTGCACCACAGGGATCTGCGGCGCCTGCCAGTCGATGGCGGCGATGGATTCAGCGAAACGCTCGGCAGCCGGGCGCATCAGTTCGCAGTGCGACGGCACGCTGACCGGCAGCGGCATGGCACGCTTGGCGCCACGAGCCTTGCAGCCTTCGATGGCGCGCTCAACGGCAGCCTTGGCACCAGCGATCACCACCTGGCCCGGGGAGTTGAAGTTCACTGCGCTGACCACTTCGCCTTGCGCCGCTTCGGCACAGGCCGCCAGCACATCGGCGTCTTCCAGACCGAGGATGGCAGCCATGCCGCCCTGCCCCGCCGGAACGGCTTCCTGCATCAGCTGGCCACGGCGCTCGACGAGTTTTACCGCGTCCGCCAGGCTCAGGCTGCCGGCAGCAACCAGCGCGCTGTATTCACCCAGGCTGTGACCGGCAACAAATGCCGGGCGCGCACCACCTTCAGCCAGCCACAGACGCCACAGGGCGATCGAAGCGGTCAGAATGGCCGGTTGGGTTTTATCGGTTTGATTGAGCAGCTCTTCCGGACCCTGCTGGGTCAGCGCCCACAGGTCGTAGCCCAGAGCATCGGATGCTTCTTTGAAAGTTTCGAGGATCAGCGGATGTTGCGCGCCCAGCTCGGCCAGCATGCCGAGGGACTGCGAACCCTGTCCTGGAAAGACGAATGCGAGGGAAGCAGACATGTAACAAGCCCCTAATGATCTTGTCGTCGGAAAAATGGCATCCCGCTAGAGGGACGCAAGAAACTGACAGTTGGATGGCCCTTTGAACCGGGCGGTCACATTTAAGCATTGTCCGACGAAAACGCCTAAGACAACAAATCCTCCAGACGGCCGTGCAGGCGCTCGGGAAGATTCTCCTGAATCTCGATCAGCGCTCGCTGAATGGCACTCTGAAACCCCTGAACTCCAGCCGAACCGTGACTTTTCACGACAATTCCCTGCAAGCCGAGAAAGCTTGCGCCGTTGTGTCGCGCCGGCGCCAGATCAGCCTGCAGACGCTTCATCAATGGCAACGCCAAGGCACCCACGGCGCGCGAAGCGAAGTTTTTCTTGAACAAGGCCTCGATACGCGCGGCAATCATCGTCGCCAGGCCCTCGCTTGATTTGAGCAGGATATTGCCGACGAAACCGTCGCAAACCACTACATCCGCCTCACCGCGATACAAACCGTCGCCTTCAATGAAACCGATGTAATTGATGCCTCTGGCGGCCTGCAACAAAGTCGCAGCGAGCTTGACCTGCTGATTGCCCTTGATGTCCTCGGTACCGATGTTCAGCAACGCGACGCGCGGACGGGCAATGCCCAGCGTTTGCGCGGCCACGGACCCCATCACCGCGAACTGCAACAAGTGCTCGGCACTGCAATCAACGTTGGCGCCCAGATCGAGCAACTGACAGTAGCCCTTCTGCGTAGGAATCGCGCCAACCATGGCCGGACGATCAATCCCCGGCAGGGTCTTGAGCACAAATCGCGACAGCGCCATCAACGCACCGGTATTACCGGCGCTGACACAGGCCTGAACCTTGCCATCACGCAGCAATTCGAGAGCGACACGCATCGACGAATCCGGCTTGCCACGCAAAGCCTGAGCTGGTTTTTCGTCCATGGTGATGACTTCGGACGCCGGAACAATCGTCAGGCGCGCGCGATCGGCAGCCGATTGGCCGGTGATCAGCTCTTCAAGAAGGGAGGGTTGACCGACAAGGGTCAGATGCAGCGAGGGCGTAGCAGAAAGGCAAGCAAGGCTGGCCTGAACAATGCTGCGGGGACCGAAGTCCCCGCCCATTGCGTCAATCGCGATGACTTGAGCAGACAAGTGATTACTCGTCAGCGCCCTTGTCGATCACTTTACGGCCACGGTATACGCCTTCTGGCGATACGTGGTGACGCAGGTGAACTTCACCGGTGGTTTTTTCTACAGACAGGGTGCTAGCCTCGAGAGCGTCGTGCGAACGGCGCATGTCACGGGCAGAGCGGGATTTTTTGTTCTGCTGAACAGCCATAATTGATTAACTCCTAAACGTTTGGGTCACGCTTTAACTGCGCCAATACACTGAACGGGTTGGACCGCGTTACCTCGTCCTCGCTCGGTTCGGGCTCATCTGCTCCCGCCGGCTGCTGGCATTCTTCCGGATGATGAGCAGGCACAATGGGCAAGGCGAGCAGAAGCTCCTCCTCGATCAGTGACTGCAGATCCAAAGGATCTTCGCCCAGTTCCAGCACGTCATAACCTTTCGGTAACGACTGGGTATTCGCACCCTCCTTCACTACAGCGTAACTGCATTCGCTGTGGATCGGCAGGGTGACCAGCTCAAGACAACGCTGGCAAACCATTTTGACTTCGGTGTCGATAAAACTGTGGATCACCACAGATTTACGTTCATCTCGTTCAAAAACTAATTTGGCCTGCACCGTACCGACATCGTCGGAAAGCGGGTCGCAGAGTCTCTTCAAATCGGCCAGCAGCAGTTCACCTTGAAGGGTGGTGCCACGGTCAGCCAATTTGCGCGGGTCAACGTGAGGTGGAATCGGGTCATTCAACATAGGCGCAGCATTATAGGGATGCACCCACCCATGTCAAAGGAAATTGTGCCCTGTCCGTCACTTGCAAGCCTCCGCTAGAATCTGCAGCCTGCCTCTGGAGACGCGAATGCTGCCTTTATTACTCGCTTCAAGCTCGACCTATCGTCGGGAATTGCTCAGCCGCCTGCGCCTGCCGTTCGTCTGCAGCTCGCCGGATATCGATGAAAGCCATCGCCCGGACGAGTCGGCCATCGAACTGGTCAAACGCCTCGCCGAACAGAAAGCCCGCGCCCTGGCCCACGAACATCTCGACCACCTGATCATCGGCTCCGATCAGGTTGCGGTACTCGGCGAGCGCATCATCGGCAAGCCGCACACCTTCGAAAACGCCCGCGATCAACTGATGGCCGCCAGCGGCGCCAGCGTGACCTTCCTCACCGGCCTGGCCCTGCTCAACAGCCAGACCGGCCACTGCCAGGTCGACTGCGTGCCCTTCACCGTGCACATGCGCGTACTGGATCAGGCCCGCGTCGAGCGCTACCTGCACGCCGAGCAACCCTACGACTGCGCCGGCAGCTTCAAGGCCGAAGGACTGGGCGTGAGCCTGTTTCAATCAACCGAAGGCCCGGACGCCACCAGCCTGATCGGCCTGCCGCTGATTCGCCTGATCGACATGCTGCTGGTCGAAGGCGTACAGATTCCCTGACCCACAAAAAACCGGCCACGAAGGCCGGTTTTTTTATGCATCAAGCGGTCAGCGCAACGATGGCCCGTGGAAACCCATCCACATTGCCAACTGCTCAGCCACACTGGCGCCCAGTTTTTTCGAGAAGCGGTCGAACGGCGATTCCTGAACGGTAAAGTCCACCAGTTCCTTTTCGCCAATCACGTCACGCGCCACCGAACTGGCATTGCCCAGACCATCGATCAACCCCAGCGGCAGCGCCTGCTCGCCGGACCAGACCAGTCCGGAGAACAGCTCAGGATGCTCCTTGTCCTTCAGGCGATCGCCACGCCCTTGCTTGACGCTGTTGATGAACTGCTTGTGCGTGGTATCCAGCACACTTTGCCAGAACGCGGTTTCTTCCGGCTTCTGCGGCTGGAACGGGTCAAGGAACGACTTGTGCTCGCCAGAGGTGTAAGTGCGACGCTCGACGCCCAGCTTCTCCATGGTGCCGACAAAGCCGTAACCGGCCGCTGTCACACCAATAGAACCGACCAGGCTCGCCTTGTCGGCATAGATCTGATCCGCCGCACTGGCGATGTAATAGGCCCCGGACGCACCGAGGTCGGAAATCACCGCATACACCTTGGTATCCGGATGCAGGCCGCGCAGGCGCTTGATCTCGTCATACACATAACCTGACTGCACCGGACTGCCACCCGGGCTGTTGATGCGCAGGATCACGCCCTTGACCTTCTTGTCTTCGAACGCGGCGCGCAGACTGCCGACGATATTGTCGGCGCTGGCCGGCTCTTTATCGGCAATCATGCCGGTGATATCGATCAGCGCCGTGTAATTCGAGCTGCGGGTGGCGCTCTTTTCCATGTCCATCAAAGGCGTGAACAGGAGCAGCGCGACAAACAGATAAACAAACGTCAGCAGCTTGAAGAAGATCCCCCAACGCCTGGAACGGCGCTGCTCTTGCACACTGGCCAGCAGCGTCTTTTCCAGCAGCTTCCAGCTTTTCGCATCACCGTCGTCGGCAGTTGCCTTGGCCGGTGCTTTCCATTCGTCGGTCATGCCATCCACCCCAGCAAAAACGTATTAAGCCCGCTGCGCCAGCCAGGCGTGCAATTCAGAAAACCGGTCAATCGACAGTCGTGGTTCAAACTGCTGCAGCGACTCGATCGATTGCGCGCCATAACTGACCGCCACCGAATCCATCCCCGCGTTACGCGCCATCAACAGATCGAAGGACGAATCGCCGACCATCAGCGCCTGTGCGGCACGCACACCACAATGCGCAAGGATCTGCTCCAGCATCAGAGGGTGCGGTTTGCTGGCAGTTTCATCGGCAGCACGGGTGATATCGAAATAATCTTCCCAGCCATTGGCTTTCAGCACCCGATCCAGCCCGCGACGATTCTTGCCGGTCGCGACCGCCAGGTGATAACCCTGCTCGCGAAAGGACGCCATCGACTCGACTACACCTTCGAACAACGGCGAAGGCACGGCTTCCGCGGCGATGTAGTGATCGGCGTAATACTCGCGGAACAAGGTCATTTCGGCATCGCTGATTTCCGGATACAGCGTGCGGATCGCCTCGGGCAAGCCCAGACCGATGATGCCCTTCACGGCAAAATCATCGCGCAGCTCGAAACCGGAACGCCCGGATGCCGAGTGCATTGCCTCGACAATCCGATGAATGGAATCGGCCAGCGTGCCGTCCCAATCGAAAATCAGCAGTTTGTAATCAGATGGGCGCACTCAATCGCTCCACAGTCTTGGCCCACATTTCATCGACCGGGGCCTGCAACTTGAGTTCACCGCCATCAGGCAGCGGCACGGTCAGCATGTAGGCGTGCAGGAACAGGCGCTTGCCGCCCAGATCACGGATTTCCTTGCTGAAATTGTCATCGCCGTATTTGGTGTCACCCGCAATGCAGTGCCCGGCGTGCAACGTGTGAACGCGGATCTGGTGCGTGCGACCGGTGATCGGCTTGGCTTCGATCAGAGTGGCAAAATCGCCGAAGCGACGCAGGACCTTGAACACGGTCACCGACTCCTTGCCCTCCTCCTCGTCGACCTCGACCATGCGCTCACCGGAGCGCAGATTGCTCTTGCCGAGCGCCGCACGGACTTGCTTGATCGAGGTCGCCCAGTTGCCGCGAACCAGCGCCATGTAGCGCTTGTCGACACCATCACCGCGCAACGCGGCATGCAAGTGACGCAACATGCTGCGCTTCTTGGCGATCATCAGCAGGCCGGAGGTATCACGGTCGAGACGGTGAACCAGCTCGAGCTCCTTGGCATCGGGACGCAACTGACGAAAGGCTTCGATCACGCCGTAATTCAAGCCGCTGCCACCGTGAACCGCAATGCCGGCGGGCTTGTTGATCACGATCAGGGCTTTGTCTTCGTAGACAATCGAGGCTTCCAGGCGCTGCAACAGGCCTTGGGCCAAAGGCACCGGCTCGTCACGCTCAGGCACGCGAACCGGCGGCACGCGCACGATATCGCCGGCCTGCAGCTTGTATTCGGGCTTGATCCGACCTTTGTTAACCCGCACTTCGCCTTTGCGCAAAATGCGGTAAATCAAGGTCTTGGGCACGCCTTTGAGCCGGGCGAGAAGAAAATTGTCGATTCGTTGGCCGGCATATTCCGGCGAGACCTCAAGCAATTGAACGCCTGGAGTCGAAGGGGCAGTAGTCGTCATGCCGCGGATGATAACAATTTTTATGGAATTGAAGCACTTAATCATTGCTGCTATAGTCGCGAACGCCGCCAAAAGCGGCCTGGACAGCGGAACCACGGTCAAAAACCGGCCCTGACCAACGCAATTCACCAGGACGCGAGGCCGTCCTACGGGGCTTTCGCTACGTAACGGTGGAGTTTGCAGCTGTAACAAGCGCAGGTGACATGAGGCCTGAATCACGCCGCAAAGCAGAGTTCTGACTCGCCACGCGAGCCATATTCACGGCCAGTTCACAAAGTGCAGTCAGCCGCGGATGACCCCGAGCGAAAGCGCCGGAAACACCGCCTGAATTAGCCATGATGCGTGACCTCCCCTTTCGGAGCTCACGGTAAATGCCAACCCGCTGCGGATTCTGCGCGCGGCAGCACCCGAATTATCAGGGATACGTGTAGGGTGGAGATGCACAACCGCTGGACTGTGTAGCAACAGGCTTTCTCAAGACGCTTCATCTCGTCCACAGCCACGGTTGATTCCTCCTCCTGACTGAGTGCTTAAGTAGCCACAGCAAGCAGGACGCGTACGTCGCGATAACGGCCCAATTGGCCGGACATCGCTGGACACGGGAATGGCCAACCACTCCCGACGCACCTGACACCGACCGTGAGAAGTCGTGTGTGCCGAACGCCGTTTCCGGCAGCCCGGAAACCGACGGTACTACATGAAAAGAATGCTGATTAACGCAACTCAACCCGAAGAGTTGCGTGTTGCACTGGTAGATGGCCAGCGCCTCTACGACCTGGACATCGAATCCGGTGCACGCGAGCAGAAAAAGGCCAACATCTATAAAGGCCGTATCACTCGCATCGAACCAAGCCTTGAGGCTGCCTTTGTCGATTTCGGCTCCGAGCGCCACGGCTTCCTGCCCCTCAAAGAAATCTCCCGCGAATACTTCAAGAAAGCCCCTGAAGGCCGCGTCAACATCAAGGACGTCCTGAGCGAAGGCCAGGAAGTCATCGTTCAGGTCGAAAAAGAAGAACGTGGCAACAAGGGCGCAGCCCTGACCACCTTCATCAGCCTGGCCGGTCGTTACCTCGTTCTGATGCCGAACAACCCGCGTGCCGGCGGCATCTCCCGTCGCATCGAAGGCGAAGAGCGCAACGAACTGCGTGAAGCCCTGAACGGTCTGGTCGCTCCGGCCGACATGGGTCTGATCGTGCGCACTGCAGGCCTGGGCCGCAGCAGCGAAGAAATGCAGTGGGACCTCGATTACCTGCTGCAACTCTGGACCGCGATCAAGGAAGCCTCGCTGGATCGTTCCGCGCCATTCCTGATCTACCAGGAAAGCAACGTCATCATCCGCGCCATCCGCGACTACCTGCGCCAGGACATCGGCGAAGTGCTGATCGACAGCGTTGAAGCCCAGGACGAAGCCCTGACCTTCATCCGCCAGGTGATGCCGCAGTACGCCAGCAAGATCAAGCTGTACGAAGACAGCGTTCCGCTGTTCAACCGCTTCCAGATCGAAAGCCAGATCGAGACCGCTTTCCAGCGCGTCGTCGAACTGCCTTCCGGCGGCTCCATCGTCATCGATCCGACCGAAGCCCTGGTGTCCATCGACATCAACTCGGCGCGCGCCACCAAAGGCAGCGACATCGAAGAAACCGCCCTGCAGACCAACCTTGAAGCGGCCGAAGAAATCGCCCGTCAGTTGCGCCTGCGCGACATCGGCGGCCTGATCGTCATCGACTTCATCGACATGACCCCTGCCAAGAACCAGCGCGCCGTGGAAGAGAAAGTCCGCGAATGCCTGGAAGCCGACCGCGCCCGTGTACAGATCGGCCGCATCTCGCGCTTCGGCCTGCTGGAAATGTCCCGTCAGCGCCTGCGTCCTTCGCTCGGCGAAAGCAGCGGCATCGTCTGCCCGCGCTGCAGCGGCACCGGCATCATCCGTGACGTCGAATCGCTGTCCCTGGCGATCCTGCGCCTGATCGAAGAAGAAGCCCTGAAAGACCGCACCGCCGAAGTTCGCGCGCAAGTGCCGATCCCGGTGGCCGCGTTCCTGCTCAACGAAAAACGCAACTCGATCACCAAGATCGAACTGCGCACCCGCGCCCGCATCGTCATCCTGCCGAACGACCACCTCGAAACCCCGCATTTCGAAGTTCAGCGTCTGCGTGACGACAGCCCGGAAGCCGCGACCAACCAGTCCAGCTACGAAATCGCTGCCGCTGCCGCCGAAGTCGAAGACGTCCAGCCAGCCGCCGCCACCCGCACCCTGGTTCGCCAGGAAGCCGCGGTCAAGACCGCTCCGGCCCGCGCCAACGCTCCGGTTCCGACCGAGGTTGCCGCTCCGGCTCCAGCCCCTGCCCCGGTTGCCGCGCCAGAACCAAGCCTGTTCAAAGGCCTGGTGAAGTCGCTGGTCAGCCTGTTCGCCACCAAGGAAGAGCCAGTTGCTCCGGTTGTGGTTGAAAAACCAGCCACCGAGCGTCCGGCCCGTAACGAAGAACGTCGCAACGGTCGTCAGCAGAGCCGCAACCGTAACGGTCGCCGCGATGAAGAACGCAAGCCGCGCGAAGAACGTGCTCCACGTGAAGAACGCGCACCGCGTGAGCCACGTGAAGAGCGTCAGCCTCGTGAAGCCCGCGAACTGCGCGAGCCACGCGAGTCCCGTGACGAAGCACCGGCAGCCCGCGAAGAACGTGCACCACGCGCCCCTCGTGAAGAACGTGCACCACGTGCTCCACGTGAAGATCGCAAGCCGCGTGGCGAGCGTGAAGAACGCGTACGCGAACTGCGTGAACCTCTGGATGCTGCGCCAGCCGCCGCTGCCGCTGTTGCTGCCACCGCTGAAGAGCGCCCGGCTCGTCAGCCGCGTGAAGAGCGTGCACCACGTCCACCACGTGAAGAGCGTCAACCGCGTGCCGAACAAGCCGCTGCTGCCGTAGCCGAAGAAGAAGTGAACACCAACGAAGAGCAACTGCCGGAAGACGGTTCGGAGAACGCCGAAGGCGATCGTCCACGCCGCCGCTCCCGTGGTCAGCGTCGTCGCAGCAACCGTCGCGAGCGTCAGCGTGATGCCAACGGCAACGTGATCGAAGGTTCGGAAGAATCCGCCGAGAACGCTGAAACCGCCGAGCCGAGCACTGCCGATCTGGCTGCCGGCCTGGCCGTTACTGCCGCTGTTGCCAGCACCGTGATCAGCGCTCCGGCCGAAGCCCAGGCCCACGAACAAGCTGAACGCGCTACCGCTGCAACGCTGGAAACCGCTCCAGTTGAAGCGCCGGTTGTTGAAGCCACCACTGCGGTAGACGTGGTTGCCGTTCCGGAAGTCGAAGTGGCGCCGGTTCGCGAAGCTCAGCCTCAGGTTGAAGTCGCTGCCGAACCTGCTTTCGTCGCCCAGGCGCCTGTTGCAGTGGCAGAGCCGGTTGTCGAAACCGTCGCTGAAACCGTGACCGAAACCGTGCGTGAAGTTCGCGAAGAACAGACCGCTTTCAACTGGGTCGCCGAGCCGGTTGTCGCTGAAACACCAGCGCCAGTGGTTGAAGCGCCTGTCGTGGAAGAAGCCAAGGCTGCCGAGCCAGTGGTTGTTGCTGAACCGGCACCGGTCGTTGAAGCTCCGGTCGTAGAAGCGCCAGTTGTGGCCGAAGCACCAGCCCCTGTGATTGAAGCGGCTCCAGTCAGCGCCCTGACGCCAAGTGGCCGTGCACCGAACGACCCGCGTGAAGTGCGTCGTCGCAAGCGTGAAGAAGAGCGTCTGCAGAAGGAAGCCGAACTGGCTGCCGCTGCCGCCGCTGCTCCAGCCGTTGCCGAAGTGCTCGAGGCAGCCCCTGCCCCGGTCGCTGAAGAAGCTGCCGTAGAAGTGATTGCCGAAGCACCGCGCTCCGTACAGGAAGCGGTCGAGCACCACGAACAGGCCCAGGAAAAAGAACACGAGCCTAAACCTCTCGTCTGATTCCGAGCGCCAATGAAAAGCCCCGCCTGGTGATCCAGGCGGGGCTTTTTTATGCCTCGCGGTTTGTATCAGACCTGCGGAAAAACCAGTGCCTGCGGCACATCGATATCCCACAGCACGCCAGGATCATCCACGGCAACCTCGACCACCCGCCCCTGCTTGAACAAAGGTCTGGCCCCGCGATCACCGGACAATGCCATCAGTCCACGCCCAAACGAGCGACCAAATCCGACCGGATGCCCAAACTCGCCACCCTGCACCGGAACACTGACCGCATCGTCGGCAATCGCCGCCACGACCCGCTCAATACTCGACGGCAGGATGAACGGCATATCACCCAGCACAATCAGCCAGCCATCGGCATCCGGGCAAGCCGCCACACCCGCCGCGATGCTGTCGCCCATCCCCGTAGACTCGATCGAAACAATGTCACAGCCATAAGCCTGCGCCATCCGCATCGCCTGTGGCCGTGCTTCGGTCGTCACCAGTACTCGCTTGTCGAGACTCGTCGGCAGATTCACCAGCGTCTGCTCGATCACCGAGCGCACGGCTCCGTCGCGCCCTGTGCAATCGGCCAGCAACTTGTCCTTGTCGGCACCCGCCACTTCGCGAAAGCGGCTGCCCTCGCCTGCCGCCAGCACAATCACTCCGATGGATCGACTCATGCGCGCTCTGCCTTCTTCTGCTTCAACTCGACACCATTCTTGATCGCGACGATTTCCGCCAGCAACGACAACGCGATTTCCGCCGGGGAATGACTGCCGATCGGCAGACCGATCGGCCCGTGCAATCGAGCGATGGCCGCTTGCGACAAGCCTAGCTCAGCCAGGTATTCCCGGCGTTTGAGGCTGTTGACGCGCGAGCCCAGGGCGCCGACGTAAAACGCCCTGGAATCCAGCGCCGTCAGCAGCGCCATGTCGTCCAGACGCGGATCGTGCGTCAGGGCAACGATGGCGGTGCGCTCGTCGGTCTGAATGCTCAGCACCGCCTCATCCGGCATGCCGGGAACAAAGCGGCCATGCTGCTCTTCCCAGTCATACACGAACTCGGTGCGGGGATCGCAGATCAGCACTTCGAAATCCAGCAATCGCGCCATCTCGGCCACATAACGCGACAACTGACCGGCACCGATCAGCAGCAGGCGCCAACGCGGGCCGTAGATGGCACGCAAGGTCTTGCCGTCAAAAACCAATGCATCCGTTTTGCTGGCCGGCGAAAGAATCACTTCACCGCTTTCGAGGTTCAGTTCACGAGCAACGATTTCATGAGCCTCACAACGCGCCAGCAATTCGGCGACCCACGCTGGATCGCCGACTCGTTCTTCGGTGAGGCGCAAAGTGCCGCCGCACGGCAGGCCGAACCGCGCCGCCTCCTCCCGGGTCACGCCATAGGTGATCAACTGCACTGGCGGCCCGTCGGCGGGAATCCGCCCGTCATGCAACCGGGCGATCAGATCGTCCTCGACGCAACCGCCGGACACCGAACCAATCACCACGCCATCTTCGCGCAACGCGAGCATCGCGCCGGGTGCCCGGGGCGCAGTGCCCCAGGTCTGCACGACCGTGAACAACACCACCCGCTGCCCGGCGCGGCGCCATTCAAGCACGCTGCGCAGGACATTGAGATCGGCGCTGTCCATCACGCTTGCGCCTTCTGCCAGCCCTGCAACTGGTAACGCACCGGCAGGCTGCGGATGCGCTGGCCGGTCGCGGCGAAGATCGCATTGCACAGTGCCGGCGCAATCGGCGGCACACCCGGCTCACCGACACCGCCCAACGGCACCTCGCCCGGCGGCGTCACCAGATGCACCGCGACTTCCTTCGGCGCCATCGACATGCGCGCCACTTCATACATATGGAAGTTGTCCTGCTGCACCTTGCCGTCCTTGAAGCTGATTTCACCCCACACGGCATTGCCCAGGCCCATCACACAGGCGCCTTCGAACTGCGAACGGATTCGCTCCGGGTTGATTTGCGGCCCGCAATCCACGGCGATATCGGCCTTGTGCACGATCAGCGTGCCGTCGCCCTTGACCTCGACTTCGATCACCGCCGCCACATAGGTCACGAAGCTGTAATGCACTGCCAATCCGAGACCACGGCCCTTGGGCAACTTCCGCCCCCAACCGGCAGCCTTGGCCGCGGTTTCCAGCACGGTGCGCATGCGCCCGGTGTCGATCGGATAACGCTCCGGGGATTCACCGTAGTTCCACTCTTCGCTGAGCGTGCGCGGGTCGATCTGCCGATCCGGCCCGAGCAGTTTGATCTGGTACTTGAGCGGGTCTTCCTTGGCCTTGTGCGCGAGTTCGTCGACAAAGCTCTGGATCGCAAAACCATGGGGAATGTTCGACACCGAGCGATACCAGCCGACCCGCGTATGGACGGTGGCCTCGGGGTTTTCCAGGCGTACGTTGGGAATCGCGTAAGCCATATTGGTGAAGCCCATGCCCAGCTCGAACGCAGCTTCGTGATTCATGTTGGGCGCAAAGAGCGCGGTGATGCTCGGCGCCACCGTGCGATGCAGCCAGGCGGACGGCAAACCGTCCTTGCCCACGCCGGCCTTGAGGTATTCGGCCGACACCGTATGGAAATACGAATTGTGGATGTCGTCTTCCCGCGTCCACTGGACCCGCACTGCCTTGCCGGGAAACTCCTTGGCCAGAATGGCAGCTTCGACAACGAAGTCCGGCTTGGACTTGCGGCCGAAACCACCGCCGAGCAGGGTCACGTTGAAGGTCACGTTATCGAACGGCAGACCGAGGCGTTCGGCGATCCGCTCACGGGTGACCTGGGGCGCCTGACTTGGCGCCCAGGCTTCACACACGCCCTCTTCATAGCGAGCGATGGCCACCATCGGCTCCATCGGCGCCTGTGCCAGATGCGGCAAGTAGTAAGAAGCTTCCAGGGTGCCGGCAGCGCTGCCGATAGCCTTTTCGATGTCGCCGGTGTTGCGCACGACCTTGCCCGGTTTCAGCGAAGCGGCTTCCAGCTCCTTGCGATAGGCGATCGAGTCGTAACTGGCGTTCGGGCCATCGTCCCACTCGATCTTCAGCGCCTCGCGGCCCTTGAGCGCCGCCCAGGTATTGCTGGCGACTACGGCCACGCCACCCAATGGCTGGAATTCCGAAGGCAACGGCCGCGGTTCGATTTGCATGACTTTCAGCACACCCGGCACTTTCAGCGCGGCGCTGTCGTCCACTGACTTGACCTTGCCGCCGTACACCGCAGGGCGGGCGATCACGGCGTACAGCATGCCGTCGAAATGCACGTCCGCCCCGTACACGGCTCGACCGTTGACGATGTCTTCGCCGTCGATGGCCTTCGTCCCTTCCTTGCCGATGTAGCGGAATTCCGACGGCTGCTTGAGCCGCAGACTGTCACGGCCCGGAACCGGCAATGCACTGGCGGCAGCGGCCAGTTCGCCATAACCCAGCTCGCGCCCGGACGGTGTGTGGATGACTTTATGCAGTTGCGCGCGGCATTCGCCGACCGGAACCTTCCACTGCGCGGCAGCGGCCTGCTCCAGCATGGTCCGGGCAGCGGCGCCGCAACGACGCATCGGCTCGTACCAGTGACGCATGCTACGGGAGCCGTCGGTGTCCTGGTTGCCGAAACGCACTTCATCGCCCGGCGCCTGTTGCACTTTGACGTGGGCCCAATCGGCTTCCAGCTCATCGGCGACCACCATGGTCAGGCTGGTGCGCACGCCCTGGCCCATTTCCGAACGGTTGCAGACCACGGTCACCGTGCCATCGGCGGCGATGCTGACGTAGACCTTCGGATCGTCGATCCAGCCATTGGGCATGCCATCGGCGCCGAATTTCTTCGGTTTGTCTTCGGCCAATGCATCCTGCCACCCCCAACTGGCGGCCAACACCAGCGCACCTGTCGCGCCGACACCCTTGAGGAAACCCCGGCGACTCAGGTTGCTCAGGGCAAAATCGTTCGGCAAGCGGCTCATGCCTTGGCCTCCTTCAGGTGAGTGGAGGCCTGGCGGATGGCGGTCTTGATCCGGTTGTAGGTACCGCAGCGGCAAATGTTGCCGACCATCGCCTCTTCGATCTGCTCGTCGCTCGGGTTCGGGTTGGTCTTGAGCAACGCGGTGGCGGACATGATCTGCCCACCCTGACAGAAACCGCACTGGGCTACAGCAGTGTCGAGCCAGGCTTGCTGGACGATCTGGCCAATCGGGTCGGCGTGCAGATTATCGATGGTCGTTACATTCTGCCCGGCCACCGAACCGATCGGCGTGATGCAACTGCGCGCCGGCGAACCGTCGATATGAATGGTGCAGGCGCCGCACAGGCCCATGCCGCAGCCGAACTTGGTACCGTTGTAACCGGCGACGTCACGGATCGCCCACAACAGGGGCATGTCCTCGGTGACATCGAGTGGATGGTCTTGGCCATTGAGTTTCAGGGTAATCATGGGCACGCCCGCATATTCATGGAGGTTATGGGGTCGAGCAATCTGCCGCCGGAAATCAGCGGTGGGTTCACGCAGATCGACTCAGGCTAATGAGGCTCTCTTGTGCCGACGAAAACGTCTGCACCGGGCCTTTGGTGGAGCAAAGGGGTTTATCGTTAGCTGGCTAAGTTAACCCGGGATTAACAAAAAAGCCCTGCACTTTTTAAATAGTGCAGGGCTTTGGATTGCGCCTTGAAAGCGTAGCCTCAATAACGGTTGGGCTCCATTTCCAGCTCGACATTGAAACGTTCTGCAATGTCTTTCTGGATACGTTGCGCCAGATCGAGCAGTTGCAGCCCGGTAGCTGAGCCGTAATTGACCAGCACCAGCGCCTGCAATTTATGCACGCCGGCATCGGCCTCACGAAAGCCCTTCCAGCCTGCCCGCTCGATCAACCAGCCCGCCGCCAGCTTCATCTGCCCGTCCGGTTGCGCGTAGGCCACCAGATCCGGATGCTGCGCCTTGATCTGCGCAACTACCGCCGCCGACACCAGCGGGTTCTTGAAGAAACTGCCAGCATTGCCCAGCACCGCCGGGTCCGGCAGTTTCTCGCTGCGGATGCTGCAAATGGCGCGGCTGACGTCCGTCGGCGTCGGCTGCTCGATGCCCTGCTCGGTCAGGCGCTGACGCACCGGACCGTATTCCAGATGCAGATGGGCGACTCGACTCAATGCGAAGCACACCCGCAGGATCAACCAGCGACCCGGCTGCTGTTTGAACACGCTGTCACGGTACGCGAAGTTGCACTCTTCCAGACTGAAGTCGCGCAGCTCGCCGGTCTGACGATCCAGCGCCGTCAGGCCGGCGAACACGTCCTTGATCTCGACACCGTAGGCACCGATGTTCTGCATCGGTGCGGCGCCGACGGTGCCGGGGATCAGGCTGAGGTTTTCCAGCCCGGAAAAACCCAGCGCCAGCGTATGCTGTACAAACGGGTGCCACGGCTCGCCGGCTTCAGCCTCGATCACCACGCGATTACCATCGTCGCTGATGACACGAATGCCACGGCTGGCCATGCGCAGCACCAGTGCCGGGATGTCCGCCGTCAGCAGCAGATTGCTGCCGCCGCCGATCACCAGCAACGGCACATCGTGGGCGGTCGCATAAGTCAGGGCTTCGCGCACATCGGCGTCGCTGTGGGCTTCGGCAAACAGTTGCGCGCGGACGTCCACGCCAAAGGTGTTGAACGGTTTCAGGGAAACCTGAGGGTGTACCTGCAAACTCATAACCGGCCCTTCACTTCAATCAGCAACCGGTCGCAGGCGCGCTCGATCAGATCCAGCACCTGCTCGAAACCCTGATCGCCGTCGTAATACGGATCCGGCACCTCATCGACTTCGCCTTCATAGCGGCGCAGGAACAAGTCCAGCTCAGCCTTGCCGGTGGATGGCTGCAACGCCTTGAGGTTGCGCAGGTTGCTGTTGTCCATGGCGAGGATCAGGTCGTAACTGGCGAAATCGGCGCGGCTGACCTGCTGGGCGCGTTGCGCCGACAGGTCATAACCACGCAGTTTGGCTGCGGCCTGACTGCGTTTGTCCGGCGGATTGCCGACGTGCCAGTCACCGGTGCCGGCGGAAGCCACTTCGACCTGAGCGTCCAGGCCGGCCTCACGCAGCTTGGCGCGCATCACGCCTTCGGCAGTGGGCGAGCGGCAGATGTTGCCCAGGCACACGAACAGAACGCGCATCAGGCCTCCAGCAGGCGACGGACGCGCTCGAGGTCTTCGGCGGTGTCGACTCCGGTTGGCGGCGCGATCAACGCGTCAGCCACGTGAATCCGCACGCCATGCCACAGGGCACGCAGCTGCTCGAGGGATTCGGTGTTTTCCAGCCAGCACGGGCCCCAGCTCACGAAATCCTGGAGGAAGCCTGCACGATAGGCATAGATGCCAATGTGGCGGCGATACGGCACGCCTTCCGGTAGCACATCGCGGCTCTTGGCGAACGCGTCGCGGGCCCATGGCAACGTCGCACGACTGAAGGTCAGCGCCAGACCGTTGAGGTCGCTGACAACCTTGACCACGTTCGGGTTGAACAGGGTTTCCACGTCCTCGATCGGCTCGGCCAGGGTGGCCATGCGCGCTTCGGTGTGGGCCGCAAGATTGGCGGCGACCTGATCGATCACGCTTGGCGGGATCAGCGGTTCGTCACCCTGGACGTTGACCACGATGGCATCCGGCTCCAGGCCCAGCTTCGCAGCCACTTCGGCCAGGCGATCGGTGCCGGAGTTGTGATCTTCACGGGTCAGCACCACTTCGGCGCCGAAAGCCTTGCAGGCCTCGACGATACGCGCATCGTCGGTGGCCACGACCACACGGCTGGCGCTGCTTTTGCTCGCTTGTTCCCAGACGTGCTGGATCATCGGCTTGCCGGCGATATCCAGCAGCGGCTTGCCCGGCAGACGGGTCGAGGCGTAGCGCGACGGGATGACAACGGTGAAGGCTGTGGTCATTTATCCAGACGCTCGTCGGTGGTCAGGGTGCGGGCTTCGCTTTCCAGCATCACCGGGATGCCGTCACGGATCGGGTACGCCAGGCCGGCGCCCTTGCTGATCAGTTCGGTCTTGTCGGCGCTGAGCTTGAGCGGGCCTTTGCAGACCGGGCAGGCGAGGATGTCGAGCAATTTGGTGTCCATGAACATTCCCTGGATAAAAACGGTTTAAGGCAAAAGACGATCCGGCAACAGGCGCATCAGCTGCGTGTCGAACCAGGCCACGAAGGCCGGCGACGGCACGGCATCGACCGCCAGGTACCACCAGTCGGCGGCAGCGAAGGCGCGGCACTTCACCGCGTCCTTTTCGGTCATCACCACCGGCAATGACGGCGTAAAACTCAAGGCCTGCACGCTGTATTCGGCGTGGTCGGCAAACGCGTGGGGCACAGGCCGCCAGTCTAGCGCTTCGAGGGTATTGAAGAAACGTTGCGGATTGCCGATCCCGGCGACTGCGTGCAGTGCCTGGCCGGCTGGAAAATGTTCGAGGGACTGGCGTTCGCCGCTGAGCAGATTGACCAGCGCCGTGGGTTGCAGACGGAAAGCGAAACCGTCCTCGCGATCCTCAGGGGCGCCGTTGAACAGCACGCCATCGACGCTTTGCAGACGCTCGATCGGTTCACGCAATGGGCCGGCGGGCAGGCAGCGCTTGTTTCCCAGGCCTCGGGCGGCATCGATCAGCACCAGCTCAAGGTCCCGCGCCAGACGATAATGTTGCATGCCGTCATCGGACAGGATCAGGTCCAGCGGCTCGCTGGCCAGCAAGGTTTTGACGGCAGCGCCGCGATTCGGGTCGATCATCAGCGGCACACCGGTGCGCTGCACGATCAGCAGCGGCTCGTCGCCGGCGATGTCGGCACCTTGATCGGCTTCGACCCGCCACGGCAATTGCGGCGGCTTGGCGCCGTAGCCGCGACTGACCACACCGACCCGCAATCCGCTGCGCCGACAGTGTTCGATCAGCCACAGAATCATCGGCGTCTTGCCGGTGCCACCCACCGTGATATTGCCGACCACGATCACCGGCACCGGTGACTGATAGATCTCGCCCTCGCCGTCGAGAAAACGCTGACGCTTGCCAGCCACCACGCGGCGATACAGCCACTCCAGCGGCCGCAACAGCGTCAGGGCCGGATGCCCCTGATACCACGCGGCGAGCAGACGATCGGACATGGCCATCAGGATTTGGGCGCCGCCTCGACCGTGGTCATGCGCAAATGGCTGAAACCGAGCTTGCCGGCCGCGTCCATGGCGGTGATCACGGATTGGTGCTGAGTCTTCCCATCGGCACTGATCGACAACGGCATGTTGGTGTCACCGTTGGCTTCTTTCTGCATGGCTTCCATCAGAGTCGCCAGGTCGTTCTTCGGCAGAATCTTGTTGTTCACCGAGAACACGCCTTCAGCGCTGATGGCGACGTCCAGTTGCTTGACCTGCTGATCCTCGGCCGGTGAGCCGCTGACCGCTTCCGGCAGATCGACGCGCAGCTGGGTTTCGCGAGTGAAGGTGGTGGTCACGACGAAAAACAGCAGCAGAATGAACACCACGTCAATCAGCGACGCGAGGTTGATATCGATGGTTTCCCGGGGCTTGCGACGGAATTTCACGCTTTGCCCCCGGCCAGATCGACGTCACGGTCGCCCTGCACCACTTCCACCAGTTTGATTGCTTCCTGCTCCATGCCCACCACCAGTTCATCGATGCGGCGTTGCAGGAAGCGGTGGAAGAATACCGACGGAATACCGACCATCAGGCCCGCCGCCGTGGTGATCAGCGCCTTGGAGATACCACCGGCCAATACAGAAGCGTTGGTGGTCATGCCGGAGCCGGTGAAAGCGCTGAAAATATCGATCATGCCCAGTACCGTGCCCAGCAGACCGAGCAACGGCGACATGGCGGCGATGGTGCCCAGCGCATTGACGTAGCGTTCCAGCTCGTGGATGACCCGGGCGGCGGCTTCTTCAATGCACTCTTTCATGATCTCGCGACCATGCTTGGAGTTGGCCAGGCCCGCAGCGAGGATTTCACCCAGCGGCGAGTTGGCGCGCAATTCCTTGAGTTTTTCCTTGTTGAGCTGCTTGTCCTTGATCCAGACCCAGACCTGACCCAGCAGATGCTCAGGGGTGACGCGACTGGCGCGCAGCGTCCACAGGCGTTCGGCGACGATCGCCATGGCGGCGATGGAACTCAGAATGATCGGCAACATCATCCAGCCGCCGGATTTGACCAATTCCCACACAGTGACAGCCCCCTCGAAAAAGTGCGCCACTTTACCATACCGGTTCGCGATAAAGACCCGTCGCCCCGACGACCGTGCGCTGCCTGTGCTCAACGGTACTCCGCACCCGGCAGCGGCGGGTCGCGCCAGAAGCGGCGTTGCTGACGCATCGACCGGGCCGGCTGGAATCGGCCCAGTTGCAGATGAATGGCACCCTGCTCGGCGCTGTCATGGATGCGCAGACCCAGCTTGCGGTAACGAGCAATGACCGTCGGATGCGGATGCCCGAACGAGTTGCCCTGCCCTCGGGAGATCAGCACGTCCCGGGGCTGCAAAACCTTGAGCAACGCCATCGAGGAAGAACTGCGGCTGCCATGGTGCGGAGCCTGCAGCCACTGGGTCGGAACCGCCAGCGCGCTGTTGAGCAAATCCCGTTCGGCAGCGACGTCGATATCGCCGGTCAGCAGCAGTCGCTCGCCGCTGGCCTCGACCTGCAGGACACAGGAACGCTGATTGCTGTCATGGGCATCGGCCCATTGCCATAGATGGAAGGCAACGCCGTCCCACTGCCATTGCTGACCGCTTTCACAGGTTTCAGCGTTCAGCGCTTCGGGCAGCCCCGGTGGATCGCCGCTGATCACCCGACTGACCGGCAAGCCTTTTGCCACGGCCATTGCCCCACCGGCATGGTCGGCGTCGGCATGGCTGAGCAGCATCAGATCGAGTCGCTCCACACCCAGTTTGTGCAAGGCTGGCAGTACCACTCGCTCGCCGACATCGAAATCGCCGAAGCGCGGCCCGGTGTCGTACAGCAACGTGTGGTGGCGGGTGCGGATCAGAATCGCCAGACCTTGGCCGACGTCGAGCTGCCAGACATCCGCCACGCCTTCGGCCAGCCGCTCCCGGGGCGGGAATGCCAGCACCAGCAGTAACGGCCAGCCCAGGGGACGCATGGGAATACCTCGGGGCAGCAATAACAACGCGGCACCGATGCAACCCAGCGCCAGGATCCATCCCGGCATCGATGGCGCCACCCACGCCGGCCAGCGCCCGGCGATCAGGGCCAGGGCATGGAACAACCCGTCGACCAGCCCGCCGGCCAGCCACAACAGGCCTTCGCCGACATAGGGAATCGGCAACAACAAAGTGCCCAGTAATGCCGGCGGCAGCACCGCAAAACTGATCCACGGCACCGCCAGCAGATTGGCCAATGGTCCGCTGAGACTGATCGGCAGGCCCAGGATCAGCAGCACCGGGCACAAACCGATCGCGATCAACCATTGCGCCCGCGTCCAGGTCTGCCACCAGCGCCACGGCCCCAGACGACCGCCGAAGGTAAAAATCAGCACTGCCACCGCAGTGAAGGACAACCATAGCCCTGGGCGCAGAACCGCCAGCGGCTCCATCAGCAGCACAACATTGAAGGCCAGCAACAACGGCCACCAGGCACCGAGATGGCGAAAGCGCAATCGCCACAGCAACACCAGCGCAACCATTACGCAGGCTCGTCGCACCGGCACATCGAACCCGGCCAGCAACCCGTAACCCAGCGCCGCCACGAACGCCAGACCACAGGCCCACGGCAGCCATGGCCAACGCAATGGCCACACACCGAATCGCGCCAGCCCGGCGACCAGCCCGTACATCACCGCCGCCAGCAGACCTACGTGCTGTCCGGAAATCACCAGCAGGTGCACGGTGCCGGTGTCCTGCAGGATCTGCCAGTCCTCGCGACCGAGCCCCGAGCCATCGCCCAGCACCAATGCCGCCAGCGCCGCGCCCCGGCCCTGTGTATCCACCTCCAGCAGACGCTGTCGGATGCCGTCCCGCCAGGCCCACTGCGCCTCCGCCAGCCGACGGCCGTCCTTAACTGTGCCGGTGGCACCGATGCGTTGCGCCAACAGCCAGGCCTCGTAATCGAAGGCATCGGGATTGAGCAGCCCGCCGGGACGTTTGAGTTTGACCGCCAACCGCCAGCGCTCGCCGCTGTTGACCGCTGGCCCGTCATACCAGGCCAAACGCATCAGCGAAGGCAGTTTCCCGTGACGCGAACGGGCATCGGCCAACTCAAAGCGCACAACCCCGTCGCCGCTCTGCGGCAGGCCGACTATCCGTCCTTCCACCCAGCGCGTCTCGCCGTCCAGCTCCACCGGCAGTCGATCATCCAGCGCCCACTGCGCACCGATGCACGACCAGGCGAAGCCGAACAGCAAAAATGCCAGCGGATAACTGCGAAACGGTAACAACATCAGTGCCACCACCGGCAGCCACAGCATCCACCCGACCGGCGGCAAGGCCGGCAAAAAAACCGGGGCCAGCAGACCGACTGCCAGCGCCATCATCCCTGTGCGCATACGCCCGTCCTTGAGAGTCCCCTCTTCAGGCATAGCCTCTGTGGGGCACAGGCGTCGTCAACAATTGTCACAAAGTCTGAATGGGCGCTTCGTAGAATCCAGACATACTTGCCGCCTTAACCGACCGAGAAGCCTTATGCCCCGGCGCTTATTCAAACGTTACATGCCCGACCCGACGAGCATCAGGGAACACAAATCCTTACGCTTTCTCGGCAAGTTGCTGCATGACCCGAACCTCTGGCACCTCAACCGGCACTCGGTGGCCCGGGCCATGGCCGTCGGCATTTTTGCGGCTTTCCTGCCGATTCCCGCGCAGATGCTGGTGGCCGCCGCGCTGGCAATCACTGTGCGCGGCAACATGCCGATTGCCGTCAGTCTGGTCTGGCTGACCAATCCGGTCACCATGCCGCCGGTGTTCTACTGCACCTACAAAGTCGGGGCGTGGCTGATGGACATCCCCGCCCGCACCCTGCCGGACTCGTTGACCTGGGAGTGGATCAGTGGCGAACTCTCGACCCTGTGGCAACCGTTCCTGCTCGGTTCGGTGGTGGTCGGGCTGGCGCTGGGGGCCCTCGCCTATTGTCTGGTGATGTTGTACTGGCGCTGGTGGGTCGCCCGGCAATGGGCGCGGCGCAAGAAAAGTCGTCAATCGTGAATGCAAAACGGCCTCCGCAGTGGGAGGCCGTTTTTTATTGCAGCACCGGATGGATCAGGTACGCATTCCGCGACCGCTCACCAGCAACCGCGCGCAACCGAAGTAAAGCACCACCGTCGCCACCAGCATGAAGGTGATCGCGATACCGATACGGATATCCGACACACCGAGGATGCCGTAACGGAAGGCGTTGACCATGTGCAGCACCGGGTTCGCCAGCGACACGGTCTGCCAGAACGGCGGCAGCAAGGTGATCGAGTAGAACACGCCACCCAAGTAGGTCAGCGGGGTCAGCACGAACGTCGGGATGATCGAAATATCATCGAAGTTGCGCGCAAACACGGCGTTGATGAAACCCAGCAGCGAGAAGATCGTCGCCGTCAGCACCACCACCAGCACGGTAACGCCCAGGTGATGCACCTGCAGGCTGGTGAAGAACAGCGACAGGATCGTCACGATGACGCCGACCATCAGGCCACGCAGTACGCCGCCGAGGGTGTAACCGATCAGGATCGTGTGCGGCGACACCGGCGACACCATCAGTTCTTCGATGGAGCGCTGGAACTTGCTGCCGAAGAAACTCGACACCACGTTGCCGTAGGAGTTGGTGATCACCGACATCATGATCAGCCCCGGCACGATGTACTCCATGTAGGAGAAACCGCCCATGCCGCCGATCTGCTTGCCAATCAGATTGCCAAAGATCACGAAGTACAGAACCATGGTGATCGCCGGCGGCAGCAGGGTCTGCGGCCAGATCCGGGTGAAGCGCCGGACTTCGCGATAAACGATGGTGTTGAGGGCGACGAGGTTCGGGCGCAGCTCGGAACTCATACCGCCACCTTCGACAGATTTTTCTCCACCAGGGACACGAACAGCTCCTCGAGGCGATTGGTTTTATTGCGCAGGCTCAGCACTTCGATGTTCTGCAGGGCCAGTTGGCCGAACAGCGCGGTGATGCCCATGGACTTGTCGACCTGCACTTCCAGGGTATGCGCATCCACCAGACGGGACGGATAACCGACCAGTTGCGGCGCAACCGCCAGATCGTTCTTCAGGTCGAGCAGGAAGGTTTCCACATGCAGTTGCCCGAGCAACTGACGCATGCTGGTGTTCTCGACAATGGTGCCGTGGTCGATGATGCCGATGTTGCGGCACAACTGCTCAGCCTCTTCCAGGTAATGGGTGGTGAGGATGATGGTGATGCCTTTCTGGTTCAGTTCAGTGAGGAACGTCCACATCGAACGACGCAGTTCGATATCCACGCCGGCGGTCGGTTCGTCGAGGATCAGCAGGCGCGGCTCGTGCACCAGCGCCCGAGCGATCATCAGACGGCGTTTCATGCCGCCGGACAACGAACGCGACGGCACATCGCGCTTGTCCCACAGACCGAGCTGGGTCAGGTATTGCTCGGCGCGTTCCTTGGCGATTTTCGCCGGAATGCCGTAGTAGCCGGCCTGGGTCACGACGATGTCGAAGGTCTTTTCGAACTGGTTGAAGTTGAATTCCTGGGGCACCACGCCGATCGAGCGCTTCAGCGCCGCGGGGTTCTTGTCCAGGTCGTGACCGAAGATATTCACTGTACCGCTGGTCTTGTTCACCAGGGTCGAAAGAATGCCGATGGTCGTGGATTTGCCGGCGCCGTTGGGGCCGAGCAAGGCGAAGAAGTCACCTTCGGCGACGTCCAGATCGATACCACTCAAGGCCTGGAACCCGTTGCCGTAGGTTTTGGTTAGCTGCCGGATGGACAGAGCGGAACTCATATCGGATTACGCACCAAGAAGTGAAAAAGGACTGAATGACGGCGGGCGGCGAGGGAGACAACCGCGGCGCACAAGCGCAATGGTGCTTGCCGCCGCCGCACAAGTACAGTCAAGTGTGTCGATAGTAGGTATTAAGTCAACGCGGTCATGACGGCTTTGCGATACGCCGGACGCTGCTTCAGCCGCGCGTACCAAGCCTCCAGATGAGGCATTGGCGCACGCTCGATCGGCATCTCGAACCAGGCATAAATGAAACTGCCGAGCGGAATGTCGCCCATGCCGATTTCACTGCCGGACAGGTACGGCTGGTTTTTCAGGGCCTGATCGGCCATCGCCAGCAAGCCTTCGCATTCCTTGATCGCAGCATGAATCGCCGGCCAGTCCTGCTTGTCCGCCGGGGTGCGCAGAACGCCCCAGAACACCGTGCGGAAAGGGCCTGCGAAACTGGACGTGGTCCAGTCCATCCACTTGTCGGCGATTGCGCGGGTCTGCAGATCCGCCGGATACCACGAGGTGTTCGCCGCGTGCCTGGCCAACAGGTAGCGAACGATGACATTGGATTCCCACAATACAAAACCGTCGTCTTCGATCACCGGCACCCGACCGTTCGGGTTCATCGCCCGGTATTCCGGCGTATCGACCACGCCAAACGCGCCACCGGCATCGATCGCCTCATAGGCCAGCCCGAGCTCTTCGGCCGCCCACAACGGTTTTCTGACATTCGACGAATTCTTGCGACCCCAGATCTTCAGCATGACCGCCTCTTTTCCATTGAGTGGGCGAGCAGCATACGCCGGATCAGCGGCTGCCGACATCACCACGCAGGTCACTGGACAGCGGCGTCTGCTGATCGTTGAACAGGTGCGGATAGCATTTCTGCAGATGTTCGAAGAAAAAGGATTCCGGTACATCGGCGAACTGGCCGTGATCGACCAGGTACTCCATCAGCAGCGCGCCATCGCTGTTGTACGGGTGGAAAACGCTGTCGTTCATGCCGTCGAATTCCAGCGGCGCAACGTTGAACATTTCGCAGAGTTTCTGGTTGAACGCGGGGGTGGCTTTCACCCAACGATCGTTGAGAAACAGCTCGGTATAACCATGCATGGCGAACACTTCGCTTCTCAGCAATTCAAGCAGGCGCGGCGTCGACAGGTGATTTTTCACATCCGCCAGACCGATGCGTGCGGGGATCCCGCAATGGCGCGCGCAACCGGCGAGCAGCGTGGCCTTGGGCACGCAATAACTTTCACCCGCTGCCAGCGCGTAGCTGCCGCGCAAGGTCTGCGGGTCGCGGCTGAAGGTGTACATGTTGTAACGCACCGCCTCGCGCACGGCGTAATAAAGACTGATCGCCTGTGCGCGGGGGTCGCGGCTGGCACCACGGTGCCGTTCTGCGAACTCCACCACCGAGGGGTGGTCACTATCGATGAAGCGGCCGGGGCTCAGATACTCGCGCATGACGACATTCTCCTGGGTGAACCCGGAGTCTAGCGAGAGGATCAGCACAGAGATAACGACGTTTCGGCCAAACATGGACGCAAAGCCGCGGAGTCTGCGAACGATTTCCTACGCGTGTTGCCCACCGAAACTACAAAAGCCATCCAGGGTTTCCCACGATTTAGATCAACTTGTTCTGACCGCCCCGTTTTGCAGATGCCGTCTAAGCTCTGGAGGGTCGTTCGCCCTGGTTCACGGAGGATTGAATATGCTGTTGTTGTGGATACTGGTTCTGATCGTCGGCGTGGCGTATCTGGCCCACCGGCGCATCGCCCCGCTGCCGGCACTGGGGATCGTCGCGGCTTACCTGCTGGCGATGGGGATTTTCAGCCACGCGCCGGGCTGGTTGCTACTGATCTTCTGGGTCGTACTGGCCATCGTCGCGGCTCCGTTGCTGCTGCCGGATCTGCGCCGCAAACACTTCAGCGCGCCGCTGTTCGGCTGGTTCCAGAAAACCCTGCCACCGATGTCACAAACTGAGCGCGATGCGATTGATGCAGGTACGGTGTGGTGGGACGGCGAACTGTTCAGCGGTCGTCCTGACTGGGACAAACTGCTGTCCTATCCCAAGGCGCAACTGAGCGACGAGGAACAGGCCTTCATCGACGGCCCGACCGAAGAACTCTGCGCGATGGTTACCGACTGGCAGATCGGCCAGTCGATGGACTTGCCGGCCGAAGCCTGGACCCACATCAAGGAGCACGGTTTCTTCGCCCTGATCATTCCCAAGGAATTCGGCGGCAAGGGCTTCTCCGCCTACGCCCACTCCCAGGTCGCGATGAAGCTGGCAACCCGCAGCGGCGACCTCGCTTCTACCGTGATGGTGCCCAACTCCCTCGGCCCGGCCGAACTGCTGCTGCATTACGGCACCGACGAACAGCGCAATCATTACCTGCCACGGCTGGCCCGGGGCGACGATATTCCGTGCTTCGCGCTGACCGGCCCGCTCGCGGGTTCCGACGCCGGCGCCATGCCCGACACCGGGATCATCTGTAAGGGTGAATGGGAAGGCCAGGAAACCCTCGGCCTGCGCCTGAACTGGGAAAAACGCTACATCACCCTTGGCCCGGTCGCGACCCTGCTCGGCCTCGCCTTCAAGGCCTATGACCCGGATCACCTGCTCGGCGACAAGGAAGACCTGGGCATCAGCCTCGCGCTGATCCCGACCGACACTCCCGGCGTGGAAATCGGCCGCCGCCACCTGCCGCTGGGCGCCGCGTTCATGAACGGCCCCAACTCCGGCAAGGACGTGTTCATTCCGCTGGACTTCCTCATCGGCGGCCAGGACATGCTCGGCAAGGGCTGGATGATGCTGATGAACTGCCTGTCGGTCGGGCGTTCGATTTCGCTGCCGGCGGTGGGTACCGGTGCGGCCAAGTTCACCAGTCTGGTCACCGGGCAATATGCGCAGATTCGTGAGCAGTTCAATGTTCCGCTCTCGGCATTCGAGGGCATCCAGGAAGCCATGGCGCGCATCGGCGGCAACGCGTGGATGATGGACGCTGCGCGGATGCTGACCGCCAACGCGGTTGATCTGGGCGAGAAGCCCTCGGTGCTGTCGGCGATCCTCAAGTATCACCTCACCGAACGCGGTCGCGAGTGCATCAGCCACGCCATGGACGTGCACGGCGGCAAGGCGATCATCATGGGCCCGAACAACTACCTGGGCCGCAGCTGGAATGGCGCACCGATCTTCATCACCGTGGAAGGCGCGAACATTCTTTCGCGCAACCTGATGATCTTCGGTCAGGGCGCGATTCGCTGCCATCCGTTCGTACTGAAAGAAATGGCCCTCGCCGGACGCGAGGACAAGGATCAGGCCCTCAAGGAGTTCGATGGACTGCTGCTCAAACACATCGGTTTTGCCGTGAGTAACGCCGCCAGCACGCTGGTGCTGAACCTTGGTTTCGGACATTTCGAACATGCGCCGGGCGACAAGCTCAGCCAGGGTTACTTCCGTGCCCTCAACCGTCAGGCTGCCGCATTTGCCATGCTGGCCGACCTGAGCATGATGCTGCTGGGCGGCGAACTGAAACGCCGCGAGCGGCTGTCGGCTCGTCTGGGCGATGTGCTGAGCAACCTGTATCTCGCCTCGGCGGCGCTCAAGCGTTACCACGACCTCGATTCCCCGGCGTACATGGAGCCGCTGTTCAGATGGGCCATGGAGGAAAGCCTCGGCCAGTCGGAAAAGGCCCTTGATGAACTGCTGACCAACTTCCCGAACCGGGTTTTCGGCTGTCTGTTGCGAGTGATCGTGTTCCCGTTCGGTCGTCGTCACAAAGGTCCTTCGGACAGACTCGGTGCCGAAGTGGCAGCGGTCATCGGTCGGGCCAAGGGCGATCCGGCGCTGGAAGAACTGCTCGCCGGTTGCTATCGCCCGCAATCGGCGGACGATGCGGTCGGTGCACTGCAACACGCCTGCGATCAGTTGAACGCTGCGCAACCGTTGCACAAGAAACTGCACACCTCACTCAAGAGCGGCCAGGTCAAACCGGTCGCCGGCGAACACGCCATCGATGCGGCGCTGGAAGCCGGGGTGTTGCAGGCAGTGGAAGCACAAACCCTGCGCGACGCCGAAGCGGCGCGGCGCAAGGTGATCGATGTCGATGACTTCGACAAAGAGGAACTGAAACCGGCGGACGGCAAAATCCGCTGATCCCTTCAATCAGTGAAAAACGGGCGCAGGGGCTTTATACTCCCGCGCCCGTTTTGCTCTTGAGGACTTATCTCGTGTCCAACGTCGTTGCCGATCATCTGGTTTTGCTCGACCACCTGCGCAGTATCCTGGTCGCCGTAGGTGAGGCCGATCAGGTTCCCGAAGAAAGCCATGCCCTGTTCCTGGAGCGTTTCGACGAACTGCTGGCGTCACTGCCGATCGAGCCGATCGAAAGCCAATACCTGGGCCAGGACATCCTGACTCAAGTGATTACCCGTTACCCGCAGATTGCCCACCTGATCCCGCGGGATCTGCTGTGGTTCTTCGCCGGCGACTGCCTGCACTACCTGTCCGATGAAGAAATCGACATGTATCAGGCACTGGAAGAACGTCGCTACGAAGCTGAACAGAACGACGAACCGTTCGACTGGAATCAGGAAAAACAGCTGCTGGCGATGTCCGCCCAGGACAGCAAGCACTGATTTTCGCCAGACAATGAAAAGGCCCGCATGGTGATCCATGCGGGCCTTTTTTTGCGCCGCCGTTACAGCAGCCCTTCACCCTCCGGCAATTCGTACTCGGCCAGCGATTTTGCAGCGTTGGGTTTTCCCGGCTTGCTCAATGTCGGCTCTTTCTCCAGGCACTCCACCAGATAGTCGATGAACACCCGCAGCTTCGGCGGCAGATAACGCGTTGGCGAATGCAGCAACCACAGTCCGCCATGGTAGGACGCCAGGAATGTCCAGTCCGGCAGAACCTGCACGACCAGACCCTGTTCGAGGGCATAACGAGCGGTGAAATACGGCAGGCTGCCGATACCGATGTGCTGCAACACAGCGCCCAGACGCACGCCGGTGTGATTGGCGGCATACCGACCACGCACGCCGACCGTCACTGCCTTACTGCCCTTCTTGAATTTCCAGCGCGCATCACTCGGGGTTTCTCCCAGATAGATGCAGCTGTGATTGAGCAAATCATGGGGATGAGTCGGTGTGCCATGCTCGGCCAGATATTGCGGCGTCGCGCAGAGCAAATGGTCGATGGTCAGCAATTGCCGCCCGACCAGCCCTGCCGGCGGCCGCTCCGTGATGCGAATCGCCAGGTCGACATGATCGTCGATCAGGTCCACTTGCCGGTCTTCCAGCAGCAACTCCACATCAACCTTCGGATAACGGCGTAGAAACTCCGGCATATGCGGATGAATCACGAAGCGCCCGACCGCTTTCGGAACGCTGACCCGCACCAGGCCTTCGGCTTCGTGGGTGAACTGACCGCTGATTTCCATCACCGACCGGGCCGCGCTGACCATCTCCTGACAGCGTTTGAACACTTCTTCCCCGCCGTCGCTCAAGCGCAGTTTGCGCGTGGTGCGTTGCAGCAGCCGCGTGGCCAGTGCCTTCTCCAGTCGGGAAATACTGCGGCTGACCGCCGAGGGCGAAGAGCCCAATTGACGAGCGGCTTCGGAGAAGCTGCCGGTCTCCACGACCTTGACGAAAATCGCCATTTCACCGAGCAACGGCAGAGGAAGATTTATGCTCACAGCGCAACAGTCCTTTGATGTTTGAACGGATTATCACGTTATTGCACGATTCATATAATTAAAAAAGAAACTTTAATAAGGGCATGGAATATGACGCTTCGCCTCTTTTTCCATAGTGATGACCTCAAGGCCAATGTGGAAGTCCTCGACTGCACGCCCCACGAGAACGAATTCGCTGTGGTGCTGCGCGCCACTCTGTTTCACCCGCAAGGTGGCGGGCAGCCTTGCGATACGGGCTGGATCGGCGACAGCCAGGTCATGCGTGTCGTACAGGAACCGGACCGGATCATTCATTTCGTCGACCAGCCGGTGCCACTGGGCATGACCCAGATCCGCATCGATGAGGAACGTCGCCGCTTCAACACCCGCATGCATTCCGCCGGGCATTTGATCGGCCACTTTGTCCAGGCCATGGGCTGGATGCCGATCAAGGCACACCACTGGCCGGACGAAGGCCGGGTGCAATTCAAGCCCGGGGATTGTGCTCAGGAAGTCGATGCGCAAACCGTTCAATACGGCATCGGGCAATGGATCGAACACGATCTGCCCCGCCTGACGTCCCTACGCGAAGGCGCGCGGGAAATCGGCTTCGGTGAACTGCCAGCCTACGGCTGCGGTGGCACCCATGTACGCAGCCTGAAGGATCTGGGCACAGTCACGATCGCGTCCCTTTCGCAGAAGAAGGGCACGCTGTCCGTCCACTACAACGTGGATTGAGGATTTCGGACGCTGCCGGTTGCAGCGTCCGACGCCGGGGGAACCGCATTCGCCGGTTCCGTTGACTACTCGTTAGATGGACCTGAAACCATGATGCTTGACGTCGAGCGTCTCGATGAGACGTGCATAAAAAAACTGGCCAACGAAGAAGTCCTCGCCATCCGCGTCAAAGGCTTTCTGCCTGAAGACCAGGCGATCCGGATTGGCGACAAGATCCTCGAGCCCGGCTTCGAGGGTTACATCAACGCCCCCAGCATTGGCCGCATCGGCATGGCGTTCTATGAGGCGGAAAACCAGCCGTTGCTGATCGAGGATTACTTCGAACGCGCCACCGGCAACATAGCCGAACTGCGCAATCGCTGCGCGCCGTATTCCTCGCCGATCGATACCCTGCGCTGCATGCTCGACGAATCCTGGCCGGCAGGCGCCCATCTGGAAAACCTGTACGGGCGCAAGATGTACGTCGGCCTGTCACGGGTGGTCAAACCCGGCGTCTGCTTCCTCGCCCACCACGACATCTTCGCCAAGGATGCGCCGGAGAGTTTCCAGGCCCGCAGCCTCGAGGCGCAATTCGCCTGCAACGTCTACCTGAACATGCCGACCGAGGGCGGCGCGCTGCAGATGTGGGAAGACGACATTTCACCGGACCGCTTCGACGAAATGCGCGGCGACAGCTACGGCATCGACCCGGCACTGCTCGGCCCACCCGCCCTTGAAGTGCGCCCGGAACCGGGGGATTTCATCATGTTCAATTCGCGTCGCATGCACTCGGTAACGCCGGGCGTGGCAGATCCGCGCTTGAGCCTTTCGTTTTTTGTCGGCTATCGCGGCAATGCATCACCCCTGACTTTCTGGAGCTGAAATGACATCGAATTACCTGGGCGAGTTTCTGGCGCTGGCCACCATTCATTTTCTGGCCGTGGTCGCTCCCGGTCCGGACTTCGCCGTGACCATCCGCCAGAGTGTGCGTTTCGGGCGGCTGGTCGGCATCTGCACGGCACTGGGCATCGGCGCGGGGATTTCCGTGCACGTGCTGTATACCCTGCTGGGCGTCGGCGCCTTGATGCACACCACGCCGTGGCTCCTGACGGTGGCCAAGGTCGTGGGCGGCGCCTACATTTTCTACCTCGGTATCAGCCTGATCCGCAGCAAACCCAAGACAACGCTGGAAGGCGAAAAGACCAGCGATGAACCACTGGTCGAGCAATCGCTGTTCAAGGCGTTTTCCACCGGTTTCCTGACCAACGCCACCAACCCCAAGGCCACGCTGTTTTTCCTGGCGATCTTCACCACGATCATCAGCGCCAGCACGCCGCTGGAAATCCAGGCCCTGTACGGACTGTGGATGTGCAGCGTGAACGCTTTGTGGTTCGTGATCGTTGCGCTGTTCTTTTCGAGCAGCAAAGTGCGGCTGTTGTTTATGCGCATGGGTCATTGGTTCGAGCGCAGCATGGGAGTGATTTTGATCCTGTTTGCCGGGCGACTGGTGTTGTCGATGTAAACACGCTGATCGGAGAAGCCCGTTCCAGACAGATTGGACGGGTTTTTTCGATTCTGCGCCGCTTTTGCATTTCTGTGCGACGCGTCCCACTTCGGGGGCTCCCCTATCACTCGCTTGCAGTGTTAGTTTGCGAAACCGTCTGACACATCTATCAGACACTTCCTACTTACCACCTGCAAAGGAATGCCCTTAGCAATGGATTTTTCACTCAAGCAACTGGCCGCATCGACCCTGATTCTGGCCAGCCTTTCGTCCGTGACACTGCCCGCCCACGCCAACATCACACCGCAGCAAAGCGCGACCATCCTCAAGACATACAGCGATACAAAGGTCAGTGATTTCCGCCAGTTCCTCGGCGAAGTGGCCAAGAGCGACCTGAGCAAGACCGACGACCTGCGCCCTTCCATCAGCGCGTTTCTCGACAACAAGACACTGACCGCTGAACAGCAAAACGAAATCTATCGCCTGCTGGGCCTCTACACCCGGGCGAAATACGGCAAGGCAGCCCTGGAAACTCTGCGCGAACTGGTCGAAATCCCGACCGATCGCAAAGAAGGTGTTGCCCAGCACGAGAATCCTGAATTCATCAAGATCGCCGCCAAGATCAAGGACCTGGCCGAGTCCTTTGGTTTGAACTACCGAAACATCGACAACCGCGTCTACGAAATTTCTCTCGACGGCAGCGGCAAGGAAGTCGTGGGCATTCACGCGCACGCCGATGTGGTGCCGGTAACGCCGGAAAACTGGGTGCTGAAAGACGGCACCAAACTCGACCCGTTCAAGGTCACATTGATCGGCGACCGCATGTACGGCCGTGGCACCGAGGACGACAAAAACGGCATCGTGGTGACGCTGTATGCCATGAAGGTGATCAAGGAAGAAAAGCTGCCGCTGGCCCGCAATTTCAAACTGCTGGTGGACACCACCGAAGAAACCACCGGCGACGCGATTCCTTACTACTTTGAACGCAACCCGACGCCGGAGTACAACCTGGCGCTGGATGGCGGCTACCCGGTGGTGATCGCCGAGAAAGGCTACGGCACGGTCATGGCCAAATTTGCCAAGCGCAAGGCCGAGGGCAAAGGCGCGGAGCTGATCTCGATGACCGGCGGCATGGCAACCAACCAGATTCCATCGGTTTCGGTCGTGACTCTGGTGACAGACAAGCCTGCCGAGCTGGCCGCCAGTCTGCAAAAAGCCGGTAACGAATACGCCAAACAACATGGCGGCGATTTCGAAGTAAATGCCAAGGTCGATGGCAAGGATGTGAAACTCAGCGTAACCGGCGTTTCCGCGCATTCGTCCGAACCGGAATCCGGCGTCAACCCGGTCGCCCGCATGCTGGACTTCATCCACAGTGTGGATGGCAAGATCGCGCTTAAACACAACCACATCACCGATGCCGCCCGTTACGCCGCCGACAACTGGGGCCTGGACTACAAGGGTGGCAAGCTGGGCGTCGGTTTCGCCGATGACTTCATGGGCCCGCTGACCACCTCGTTGACCTACGTCGGGATGGACGACAAGACCTTCAAACTCGCGGTCAACCTGCGTGTACCAAAGGGCAAGTCGCCGGAAGTGCTCAAGACCGAAATCGCCGACAAACTGGCGGCATGGAGCAAGAAAACCCACGTCGCAGTCAACTTCGATTACTCGATCGCCGAGCCGATGTACCGCAACCCTGAAGGCGAGTGGGTCAAGGCACTGCTGGCCGTGTCCACCGAAAACCTGGGTATGAAACACGAGTTCGGCACCTCTGCCGGCGCCACCTCGGTGCATGAACTGCCCAACGGTGTGCAATTCGGTCTGGCCCGACCTGAGGTCAAATACACCGGTCACACCGACGGCGAGTTCAAGACCGTTGACCAGTTCCTGCTGGACCTGCAGATCGTTACCGAAATGATGGGCCGCATCGGGCAACTGCCGAAGCTTTGATCGCGACACTGGCCCGCCAAGGTGGCGGGCCCACAAAAAAAAGGACCGTGAGGTCCTTTTTTGTTGCGCGACAAATAACGTACAAACAAAAACGCCGCTCATTACTGAGCGGCGTTTTTGTTGAATATGGAGCGGGAAACGAGACTCGAACTCGCGACCCCGACCTTGGCAAGGTCGTGCTCTACCAACTGAGCTATTCCCGCAATGGCGTCCCCTAGGGGACTCGAACCCCTGTTACCGCCGTGAAAGGGCGGTGTCCTAGGCCACTAGACGAAGGGGA
>NZ_JBWKPF010000008.1:0-365814 GCF_059418105.1 Pseudomonas sp. GW821-FHT09C09 | reverse complement strand
GAAGACCGCAAAGTCGAAGCCCGCGCCAACGACCACCTGACCGTGGGCGTGAACCAGCACATCAAGATCGGCACCGGCCAATTCATCGACGCCGGCCAGGAAATCCACCTGAGCAGCGGGATGAAAGTGGTGCTGGAAGCTGGCGCTGAACTGACGCTGGTCGGGGGTGGCAGCTTCATCAAGATCGATGGCGGCGGCGTGACCATGAGCGGGCCGGCGATCAACATCAACTCGGGGGGTGGACCGGGGAGCGGGACGGGTGCGGCGCCGTTGATGCCGGGCGTGCTGAAACAGGCGGATACCGACAAGGCCGGCCAGGTCGTCAAGCCTTCCCTCGGCGCCTTCAAGGCACAGTCAAAGGCCGGCGTGTTGTTGCCGACGCCGTCATGTGATCTCGACGCGACCGGGTGCTGCCCGGTTCACCAGACGGGAGCGTCAGCATGATTACCTCCATCCAGTCGCCTTTCGAGCAACCTGCGGCAACCGGGGCAATGTGCCTGATTCTGGATCGCAGTTTTGATCCGGACCTGCTGAGCCAGCTGTTTCAAGGCGAAGAACAATCCAGGCCCAGCTGTATTCCATTGTTTACAAACACGCCTTACGCCGAACTCCAGCCTGCTGGCCCCTATGTCGTCATGTACTCGGAAAAACGGGCGGCCGCGAGTTATGCCAGCAAACTGCTGGAGCAATCCGATGCCGGGTGTGTCGCCTGGTTGAGTGATCCGGCCTTGCTGGATCAGGGCATTGAACACTGGCGCAGTCTGCTGAGCGTGAAAACCGATGAAGACCCCCAGCAAATGATGCGCTTCTATGAACCACGCTGGCTGGAGCCTTTGCTTCTTAGCCTCAACGAAGCTGAAAAAGCCCAATTCGTCGGTCCGTTCAGTGGCATAGCCTGGCGCAATGAGATCGGCTGGAGGTATTACGCCAAGTCGCCTCAAAGCGCTTCAACACACATTCAACCTCCGGGCTGGCTGTATTTGAGCCCGGAACGCCAGGCGCTGATCGAGCAGGGCCGGCTAAAGGTGATAGCAACCCGATTTGCCGACGACTATCACGAAGTCTTGCCCACAGAGGATGGCGTCGAATTCGTCCACCGCCAATTGCTGGCCGGACAGGACATGGGCTACGAGCAAATGGCCGATCAGGAGCGATGGCTTCGAGTCGCCATCCAGCGCGGGGACAGTTTCTGGGATCACTCACCGGCTGCCGAATTACTGGCGCGTGACGACGTCGCGCTGGGCGACAAGCTGACGCAATTGGAAAGCCTGTGAATCACAAGGACGATGCGCAATGAGCAACACCTACACCGTTAAGAGCGGCGACACTCTTGGCAGCATTGCCGCCGCCAACAAATGCTCCGTGGCGGACCTTCGGGGACTGAACCCGATCATCACAGACCCCAATCACATCAAGATCGGCTGGGTACTGAAATTACCTGCGGCCAAAGCCCTGCCACCACCCAAACACGCCGACAACCAAAGCACGACGGCTGTCAAAGGTGCCGTCGAGTGCAAGGACGAACTGGTCGATGTCGTACACATCACCGGAGATGAACATTTTTACGTACTGACTGAAAAAGAGTCGAAAGACCTCAAAGAGCAAAGCGACCTCGTCAAAAAACTCATGGACGAGTTGCATCAGAATCTGGCCAAGGCGACCGAAGCCAGCAAATGCGTCAAAACCAAGGATTCTCAGGCTAGCTGCTCCTGCTCACGCTGCGTCAAAGATGACTGGAACGCCAAGGCCGAGGAAGCAGGCCTGCTGCAACGCTCCCCTCCCCCGGCGGAAAAACCGAAAACTGTCATCGAGCGCAAGGAGGATCTGCAAGGCCAACTGGCGACCGTGCAAAAGGCCCGCGATTGGTATAACCGATACACGCCCCAGCCGGCCTTTGAAGGCAATTATCTGGAAACCAACTGGAGAGGCTTACGAGACAAAAAAGTCGCCGAACTCAATGCAGAGATTCAATCACTGCGCAACCAGATTGCCGCTCAAGGCAAAGCCGAAGCCGGTGACAGCTCCACCAGCGCCAACGGTGCAGCACCGGACATCAAACATGGCAAAGGGAAAGCCTCTGACACCCAGAAAGGCAAGCAGGTCAAAACCGGGATTACGGCGGTCGAGTACATCTCCTTCCGTGACCCGTCTCGTCGCCACTACATCCCGGTACGCACCCGAGAACAGCTCACTTGGAGTGTCAAAGTCCCGACCACGGTGATGCAAGGCAAGCCGCTGGACAAGAATCTGGCCAAGGATCTGATCAAAGACATCCGTACGGCGGTCAATGATGGTCGCAAGACCAGCCCTCTGGGCAGCCTGGAAGCTAAATTCACATCGTGGACGAGCAAGGACGACAACCTGCTCAACGCACTGCACAAAGAATGTTCGTGGACCTCCAACGAAGCGGACTCCGCGATGTACGCCGTGTCGGCCGAAGCCCACGCGTTCCGTTTCGCCGCCACGGCCAGTGCCGGTATCAACAGCTGGGAACCCGGCAAAGGCAATATCGAACTCGGTGTCAAAGGCAGCGCAGCAATCTCTCTGGCCGAAGGCTCCGTTGCACTCAAGAGCTACTTTCCCGACCAGGGTGGCTACGTGGTGCGCATGCCGTACCGCAATGCCGAAGGCAAGGAAGTGGTCAGCGACATCGGCATCTTCCGGCTCGACGGCAAGGTGGAATTGTCTTGCTTCCTTGGCGCCACCGCGCAAGGCCAGGCAGGTGCCAAAGCCCAATACAAGCCCAAGGAAGTAGAAGCCTCCGGTGTGACCGCGTTGCTGAGTACGCCCGACCTGGCTGTCGACAAGAAACGCGGCGGCAGCCTCGGCTTGAAGGGCAACGCATTCGCGGGCGTTCAAGGTGGCGGAACCGTAACCGGAACATTGAAGTGGCTTGATTCCACCAAACAAGGCGTGGGCAAGATCACCCCCGGACAAGCGAATGACAGTGGGAGTACGGACTGGTCGAGCCTGGTGGAAATCAAGGCGGAGGGGAATGTCGCACTCGGAATCGGAGCGAGCTTTGATTTTGGTATCGAAATTCGCGCCGACCGGTTGGCAATTAATTGCAAGGCAAGCTTAGTTTTCGGACCGGGTGCAGGTGGTGGCTTTGGTACAGTTTTAGATATAGAAAAAATTGGAGATTTAGCATATGTGCTGTGCAGCGCATTATCCAAAGCTGACTTCCACTACCAACTAGCAGTAACAAAAGATGCCTTCAACTACATAGCTAGAGGTCTTTACCAAATAGTTACTCATCCCGGAGAAGCAATGGGCAAGGCTTTCTCTGACAGCGCGCGAGATATGGCGACTTGGTGGCAAAACCGCGAAGCCACGAAACTAGAAGCACAAAAAATGGCCAATTACCTGCTCGCAAAACAAGCCATTAATGTCAACAACAAAAGAATCCCTCTAAATATCCTGCCCCCCGAAACAATTGGCCCAATGATTTATCTTTTGACTGAAAGCTTCGTTGAGAGTTGGGCAGAGGATCAAGAAAAGGCTGTTATCCTTTTGCTTTCACACCTCAGTACCTGGCGGCATTTCATCCAAGTACTTGAGCACTGCTCGAAAGGTGGAGAAAAAGTCGAACCTATGAAGAGCTTAAATCGAATTAATGCATTACTCGACGGAGCCGAACAACAACAGTTCAATCGTTTCATCAAGTCCTTGGCAGTCAATAACGAGTCAACAAGCAGGCCAGCGGGGATGCTCGCATGGAATCCCGGCCTTCCATGGCGAAAAGAAAAGACTTTGATCGCTGCAAAGAGAAGTAATTTATATAACGGTCTAGCTTGAAAAAGGCGCCCAAAAGGGCGCCCACAAAGTCACGAAAATTACAGAGACCCATCTGTTTGAACTGCACACCGAAAGCTCGTATCACTCGTATGATATTTCTGTGGAGAGCTTGCAGCCCAACGACGAATCATTGGAGCAGCAGATAATGGAGCTTCTAAAACAGTTGAGCCACGTCTGATTTTTTGAGTACCGAACTCTGGCCCTTGGGGATTTTCATGAGGAGAGTTTTTGTAATAGTCTTTTCCGTACCAGTCGCTAACCCAATCAGTTGAGTTGCCGGAAAGACCGTATATCCCTAGAGAATTAGGTGCAAAGCGATCACCTGGGAAATTATTCTCCTCATCCTCAAGAGGAAAATTTTTTCCATAATCTAAACTCCCAGTATCTGTAGGAAATAACAAATGCTGCCCACGACTGCGAGCAGCATATTCCCATTGCGCCTCAGTTGGCAGTCTCACTGCATAACCACTAAGGTCGCCAAGCCATTGACAATAGTCGCTGGCCTCTTGCCAGTCTTGAGTAGGGGCAGGTAAATCCGGCTGATAACGAAACTTTAAGTCTTCACGCTCTCGATATTTCTGATCAAACAACGGTTTATTATTCACAACGAAAAACAGATCAAAATCTCTCAAAGTAGCTTGAAACTTAGAAAGGTAATACCCGCTCAATTTAACCGAATGCACAAAATCGTCATCGCCATTTGGGCTGATATTACAAAGCTGCTCGGGCTGCTGCCCGCAAGGCCAGCTGCAAACATCCGTTTCGTCGTATTCACAAGCCCAGCCAAAGTCGCCCATATCAAACTCGCCACCTTCGACAAACACCATGTTGTCAATCGACTGAACTACGGTATTGAGGACCTTTTCACGCAAATCGGTGGAGAGGTCGGGGTACTTGGTTTTGATCGTTGCCGCAATCGACGCGACTTTTTCCGGTGTCAGGCTTTTGCTGACTGGCAATGGGCCGGATTCGGCCTCGCAGCCGGCCAGAAAAAACAGGACCGGGAGGGCAAGCACAAACTGACGTAACACGGGCAATTTCCTTATAAAGTGCGTCAAAGGCCAAACCTTAACACCCCCTGCCGTATCTCACAAAAACCTGAATACTTCCTCCTCTACAAAAGCCAACCTGACCTGCCTCTCCAACTCAGCCTTCAACCCCGGCCCCAGCTTCAAATGCCGAGCCAGCTCATCCAGACACCTTCTCCCTATCCTTACCATCTCGCTCGACATATACACCTCCGCTGCCATCTCCGGCGTGTTCGCCACGCACAGCGTCGGCAGGCTCAAGAGGTCATTGAGTTTGGCGTGAAGCCAGAGTTTGAGTTGCTGATCATTGTCGAGTTTGGTGAATTCGTCGATCAATTGACGAGCGCGATCATCAATGAGGCCGTCGGCTTAGTCAGCGGCCACAAGGACTTCGACGAAAAAAAGGTGACTGATTGACACTTTTAAAATAAATCTTTCACCTTTTCGTTGTTTAAAGCGGCTTATCCGTTTGAATTGCACAGCGAAAACTCGTACCCGGATAATACGCTTCCTCATTTGGGTTCTCAGGCCAGCGCCTAACAACCGGAGCTGCCGACAGTGGCGCCTCCGGATAATTTGAACCGCGCTTTACTTTCTGCTCGCCACTTTTTGGACCTTGCGGGTTATCAACTGGAGAGTTTTTATAATAGTCCTTGCCATACCAATCATTTACCCAATCAGTTGCATTACCGGACATATTATAAAGACCTAGCGGATTAGGAAAAAACCTATCAACGAAGAATGTTTCCCCTTCCCCTTCAACCGGAAAATTCTTACCAAACTCCAGACTTCCACTATTAGTTGGAAACAATATATGTTGCCCACGATTCCTAGCAGCAAACTCCCACTGCGCCTCGGTTGGCAGATCCACTGCATAACCACTAATACCACCTATCCACAGACAGTAGTCCTTTGCTTCCTGCCATGTTTTTTGTAGGTGCAGGAAGCTTGGGAGAATACATACTCTTTAAATCTTTTCTCTCTCGAAGCTTAACATCAAAAACTTCCTTACCCTGTGCTGTAAAAAACACATCAAAATCACGTACAGTAGTTTGACATTTAGACAGATAGTAAGAACTCAACTTAACCGAATGGACAAAATCATCATCACCGTTGCGACTAATATTGCAAAGCTGCTCCGGCTCCTGCCCGCAAGGCCAGCTGCAAACATCCGTTTCGTCGTATTCACAAGCCCAGCCAAAGTCGCCCATATCAAACTGGCCACCTTCGACAAACACCATATTGTCAATCGACTGAACTACGGTGTTGAGTACCTTTTCGCGCAGATCGTTGGAGAGGTTGGGGTACTTGGTCTTGATGGTTGCCGCAATCGACGCGACTTTTTCCGCTGTCAGACTCTTGCTGACGGGCAATGAGCCGGCCTCGGCCTCGCAACCGGCCAGAAAAAACATGGCCGGTAGGGCGAGCGCAAACTGACGTAACACGGGCAATATCCTTATAAGGTGCGTCAAAGGCCAAACCTTAACATCCCCTGCCCTGTCTCATAAAAACCTGAATACCTCCGCTTACACCAAAGCCACCCTAACCTGCCTCTCCAACTCAACCTTCAACCCCGGCTCCAGCTTCAACTGCCGCGCCAGTTCGTCCAGATAGCTCTTTTCCATGAAGTTCTCCTCATCCACCATCATCACGCTCGCCACGTACATTTCGGCGGCCATCTCCGGTGTGCTTGCCGCGCGGGCGACATCGGTGGGGTCGAGGGGTTTGTTGAGTTCGGCGTGGAGCCAGTGTTTGAGTTCCGGATCGTTGTCGAGCTTGGTGAATTCGCCTTCGATCAGTTGGCGTTCGCGGTCGTCGATGTGGCCGTCGGCCTTGGCGGCGGCGACCAGGGCCTTGAGGATGACCTGGCTGTGTTGTTCGACTTGCGCCGGTGGCAGGCGATCGAGGGTTTGCGGTTCGCTTTGCGGGGCGGTGCCTTTCTGGGCGTTCCAGTTGCCGTAGGCTTTGTAGGCGATCACGCCCAGTGCGGCGAGGCCGCCGTAAATGGCGACTTTACCGCCAACCTTGCGTGCCTTTTTGCTGCCCAGCAACAGGCCCATGGCGCCGGCCGCCAGGGCACCGCCGCCTGCGCCTGACAGCAAGCCGCCGAGTGCGCCATTACTGGAAGATCCGCCCAGCAAGCCGCCCAACCCACCGGCAGCCGGTTTGTTCTGCGCCCCGCCCGCCTTGTTCTGCAGCAGTTCCTGGCCGGACTTGAGGAGTTGATCGAGCAATCCACGGGTGTTCATGTTCCGTCTCCAAACAGGGGTTATCCGGATCAATAAGGCCCTCAGCCTAGTTCGAAAGTGCCCGTCACTTGGGTGCGAGTTTGCTTCCAGATGTTGCCTGGCCTACGCAGCCCTTCGCGAAAATAGATATACACTCGAGGCAATCTATAAAAACCGCCCACCGGGTAAACCTTCCATGATGACCTTGCGTCAGATCCGCCATTTCATAGCCGTGGCCGAGACCGGCTCGATCTCCGCCGCCGCGCAAACCGCGTTCATTTCCCAATCGACCCTGACCCTGGCCATCCAGCAACTGGAGGAAGAAATCGGCGTCAGCCTGTTCAACCGCCACGCCAAAGGCATGACCCTTACCCACCAAGGCCACCAGTTCCTGCGCCAGGCGCACCTGATTCTGGCGACCGTGGACAACGCCAAACGCAGCCTGCAACAGAGCACCGATCAGGTCGCCGGGCAGTTGATCGTCGGCGTGACCAGTCTGGTGGCCGGTTATTACCTGGCGGATTTGCTCACCCGCTTCCAGCGTGCGTATCCCAACGTCGAGATCCGGGTGATGGAGGATGAACGGCCGTACATCGAGCATCTGCTGGTCAGCGGCGAGATCGATGTCGGGGTGCTGATCCTCTCCAACCTCGAAGACCGCCACGCCTTGCAGACCGAAGTGCTGACCCACTCGCCGCACCGTTTGTGGCTGCCGGCCCAGCATCCGCTGCTGGAGCACGACAGCATCAACCTCGCCGATGTCGCCCGGGAGCCGCTGATTCAACTGAACGTCGACGAGATGGATCGCAATGCCCAACGTCTTTGGCGTGGCGCCGGATTGCAACCGAAGATCACCCTCAGAACCGCTTCCACCGAGGCCGTGCGAAGTCTGGTGGCGGCGGGTCTGGGCGTTTCGATCCAGCCCGACATGACCTACCGCCCATGGTCGCTGGAAGGCGACATCATCGAAGCCCGACCGATTGCCGACCTCAACCAGACCCTCGACGTCGGCCTGGCCTGGCGTCGCGGCACCGCGCGACCCGCGCTGGTCGATCCGTTCCTGACTGTGGCCCGCGAACAGCCGCACGGCGGACGCAAGCCATCTATTTAATCGAATGCCACCTTCAGTATTTAGAATTTGTCGACCCCGGAGCCGCGCACTAGTCTTGCTGCATCTATAAGACGGTCGGCTCCCGGATCTGCGGGAGCAAAAATGACCACACAAGAAAAGAGATCCCGGAAAATGGCTGGCGCGCAGACCCACATGCATACCGCGTTGCTGATCGACGGCGAACTGGTCGCCGGCCAGGGTTTTGTCGAACCGATCCTCAACCCGGCCACCGGCGAAGTCCTGACCCAGATCGCCGAAGCCAGCACCGAGCAAGTCGAAGCCGCCATCCTCGCCGCCCACCGCGCCTTTGCCGAGTGGTCGCGTACCACCCCGCAACAACGCTCGAATTACCTGCTTGAAATCGCCAACGCCGTCGAAAAACACGCCGATCACCTTGCCCGCCTCGAAGCCCTGAACTGCGGCAAGCCGCTGCATCTGGCGCGGCAGGACGACTTGACCGCCACGGTCGATGTGTTTCGATTTTTCGCCGGCGCCGTGCGCTGCCAGACCGGCCAGCTCAGCGGCGAATACGTGCCGGGCTACACCAGCATGGTGCGCCGCGATCCTATTGGCGTAGTCGCCTCGATTGCGCCGTGGAACTACCCGATCATGATGGCCGCGTGGAAGATCGCCCCGGCCCTTGCCGCCGGCAATACGCTGGTATTCAAGCCGTCCGAACACACGCCGCTGTCGATCCTGGCGCTGGCTCCGGCACTGGCCGAGATCCTGCCGCGTGGGGTGATCAACATCGTCTGCGGTGGCGGCGAAGGCGTCGGCAGTCATCTGGTCGGCCACCCGAAAGTGCGCATGGTGTCGCTGACCGGCGACATCGTCACCGGCCAGAAAATCCTCCAGGCCGCCGCCAAAACCCTGAAACGCACGCACCTCGAACTCGGCGGCAAGGCCCCGGTGATCGTCTGCAACGACGCCGATCTCAAAGCCGTGGTCGAAGGCGTTCGCACTTATGGCTATTACAACGCCGGGCAGGATTGCACGGCGGCTTGCCGGATCTACGCCCAGGCCGGGATTCACGACAAATTGGTCGCCGAACTCGGCGCGGCGGTCAGCAGCCTGCGCTTCGCCGGTAAACGCGACGCCGACAACGAGATCGGCCCGCTCATCAGCACCCGCCAGCGCGACCGCGTGGCCAGTTTCGTCGAGCGCGCCCTCGGTCAGCCGCATATCGAGCGGGTGACCGGCGCGGCGGTGCATTCCGGCGCCGGGTTCTTCTATCAGCCAACGTTGCTGGCCGGTTGCAAACAGAGCGATGAAATCGTCCAGCGCGAGGTGTTCGGCCCGGTGGTGACCGTGACCCGCTTCGACGAACTGGCGCAAGCGGTGGACTGGGCCAACGACTCGGAGTACGGCCTCGCCTCGTCGGTATGGACCCAGAACCTCGACAAAGCAATGCAGGTCGCCGCACGTCTGCAATACGGCTGCACCTGGATCAACAGCCATTTCATGCTGGTCAGCGAAATGCCCCACGGCGGGCTGAAACGCTCCGGTTACGGCAAAGACTTATCCAGCGATTCGCTGCAGGACTACAGCGTGGTGCGGCACATCATGGCCCGCCACGGCCAGCATCTCTGACTACGCTAATAACAAGCCGCTGACGGCATGCTCCACCGCGTTCACAACTGCCCCGACCATAATTTAAAGAAGAGGGTTCACCATGTTCGTGCACAAGACCGCACTGCTCAGTGCAATCACCACGGCCCTGCTGGCCAGCGCCAGCCTGCAGGCCGCCGAGCCGCTGAAAGCCGTCGGCGCCGGCGAAGGTCAGCTGGATATCGTCGCCTGGCCCGGTTACATCGAACGCGGTGAAAGCGACAAGGCCTACGACTGGGTGACCGGTTTCGAGAAGGAAACGGGCTGCAAGGTCAATGTGAAAACCGCCGCCACCTCCGACGAAATGGTCAGCCTGATGGCCAAGGGCGGTTACGACCTGGTGACCGCGTCGGGCGATGCCTCGCTGCGGCTGATCGTCGGCAAGCGTGTGCAACCGATCAACACCGCGTTGATCCCGAACTGGAAATCCCTCGACCCGCGCCTGAAAGACGCGCCGTGGTACGTGGTCAATAAACAAACCTACGGCACCCCGTACCAGTGGGGCCCGAACGTGTTGATGTACAACACCAACGTGTTCAAGACCGCCCCGACCAGCTGGAACGTGGTGTTCGAGGAACAGAACCTGCCCGACGGCAAGCCGAACAAGGGTCGCGTGCAGGCCTACGACGGCCCGATCTACATCGCCGACGCGGCGCTCTATTTGAAATCCACCAAGCCTGAGCTGGGGATCAAGGATCCGTACCAACTCACCGAGGATCAGTACAAGGCTGTGCTGGAACTGTTGCGCGCCCAGCAGAAGCTGATCCACCGCTACTGGCACGACACCACCGTGCAGATGAGCGACTTCAAGAACGAAGGTGTAGTTGCGTCCAGCGCCTGGCCGTATCAGGTCAACGGCTTGATCAACGACAAGCAACCGATCGCTTCGACCGTGCCGAAAGAAGGCGCCACCGGTTGGGCCGACACCACCATGCTGCACGCCGAGGCCAAACATCCGAACTGCGCGTACAAGTGGATGGACTGGTCGCTGCAACCGAAGGTCCAGGGTGATGTGGCAGCGTGGTTCGGTTCGTTGCCGGCGGTTCCGGCGGCGTGCCAGGGCAGTGAGTTGCTCGGTGCTGAAGGCTGCAAGACCAACGGGTTTGATCAGTTCGACAAGATCGCCTTCTGGAAAACCCCGCAGGCCGAGGGTGGGAAGTTTGTGCCGTACAGCCGTTGGACGCAGGACTACATTGCGATTATGGGCGGAAGGTAATCGATCTTTCCTGTGGGAGCGAGCTTGCTCGCGAAGTGGGCATCACATCCAACATTGCAGGAGACTGACCCACCGTCTTCGCGAGCAAGCTCGCTCCCACAACAGATCCCCGCCAATACCGCGATCTCATCTGGCAACAGATAACCGTTATTCGTTTTTCAGAAGTCCAGGCAGGGCCGCTGCGACGGCCTTCGCCTTTTTGGAGCACCGCACCATGACGCTTGCAGTCCAGTTCACCAACGTTTCCCGGCAGTTCGGCGAGGTGAAGGCCGTTGACCGGGTTTCCATCGATATCCAGGACGGCGAGTTCTTTTCCATGCTCGGCCCTTCCGGTTCAGGCAAGACCACGTGCCTGCGCCTGATCGCCGGGTTCGAACAACCGAGCGCGGGCTCGATCCGCATTCACGGCGCCGAAGCCGCCGGTCTGCCGCCCTATCAGCGCGACGTCAACACTGTGTTCCAGGATTACGCGTTGTTCCCGCACATGAACGTGCTGGACAACGTCGCCTACGGTTTGAAAGTCAAAGGCGTGAACAAGAATGAACGTCACAAGCGCGCCGAAGAAGCCTTGGACATGGTCGCCCTCGGCGGCTATGGCGCACGCAAACCGGTGCAGTTGTCTGGCGGTCAGCGCCAGCGCGTCGCCCTCGCCCGCGCGCTGGTCAATCGCCCGCGAGTGCTGTTGCTCGATGAGCCGTTGGGCGCTCTCGATCTGAAGCTGCGCGAACAGATGCAGAGCGAACTGAAGAAGCTGCAACGCCAGCTCGGCATCACCTTCATCTTCGTTACCCACGACCAGACCGAAGCGCTGTCGATGTCCGATCGCGTGGCCGTGTTCAACAAAGGCCGCATCGAGCAGGTCGACACCCCGCGCAATTTGTACATGAAACCCACCACTACCTTCGTCGCCGAATTCGTTGGCACTTCGAACGTGATTCGCGGTGATCTGGCGCGCCAGCTCAGCGGCCATCCGCAGCCGTTTTCGATCCGCCCGGAACACGTGCGTTTCGCCGAAGGCCCGTTGGCCAGCCATGAAATCGAAGTCAGCGGCCTGCTCCACGACATCCAGTACCAGGGCAGCGCCACGCGCTATGAACTGACCTTGGAAAATGGCCAGACCCTGAGCATCAGCCAGGCCAACAATCAATGGATCGACAGCAGCGCGCAGCACCAGACCGGTCAGCGCATCAGTGCACGCTGGGCGCGGGAAGCGATGATTCCGCTGCACGACACCGTTGCGAGCGGGGTGTGACATGACCGCCCTCGCCCTCCCTCAATCGGCGCCGTTGCGCAGGTTTTCCAACCTGCTGTATCGCAAGCCGAATCTGTATCTGTCGATGCTGCTGGTGCCGCCGCTGCTGTGGTTCGGCGCGATCTATCTGGGCTCGCTATTGGTACTGTTGTGGCAAGGTTTCTACACCTTCGACGACTTCACCATGGCGGTGACGCCGGACCTGACCCTGGCCAATTTCGCCGCGCTGTTTCAGCCGTCGAACTTCGACATCATCCTGCGCACCCTGAGCATGGCCGTCGTGGTGTCGATCGCCAGCGCCATCGTCGCGTTCCCGATTGCCTACTACATGGCGCGTTACACCACCGGCAAGACCAAGGCGTTTTTCTACATCGCGGTGATGATGCCGATGTGGGCCAGTTACATCGTCAAGGCCTACGCCTGGACGCTGCTGCTGGCCAAGGGCGGCGTGGCGCAGTGGTTCGTGCAGCACCTGGGACTGGAGCCGGTTCTGCAGTTCATTCTGGGGATTCCCGGGGTCGGCGGCAGCACCTTGTCGACCTCGCATCTGGGGCGGTTCATGGTGTTCGTCTACATCTGGCTACCGTTCATGATCCTGCCGATCCAGGCCTCGCTGGAGCGCCTGCCGCCGTCGTTGCTGCAAGCCTCCGCCGACCTCGGGGCCAAGCCGCGCCAGACCTTCATGCAGGTGATTCTGCCGCTGTCGGTGCCGGGCATCGCGGCCGGTTCGATCTTCACGTTCTCGCTGACGTTGGGCGACTTCATCGTGCCGCAACTGGTGGGGCCGCCGGGCTACTTCGTCGGCAGCATGGTCTACGCGCAGCAAGGCGCGATCGGCAACATGCCGATGGCTGCGGCGTTCACGCTGGTGCCGATCGTGCTGATCGCCATTTACCTGTCCATCGTCAAACGACTGGGGGCCTTCGATGCACTCTGAGAAAGCCTCTTTAGGCCTGAAAATCGCAGCCTGGGGCGGGCTGGTGTTCCTGCACTTCCCGATCCTGATCATCTTCCTCTACGCCTTCAACACCGAAGACGCGGCGTTCAGCTTTCCACCGAAAGGCTTCACCCTGCACTGGTTCAGCGTGGCGTTTTCCCGGCCGGACGTGCTGGAAGCGATCAAGCTGTCGTTGCAGATTGCGAGCATCGCCACGCTGATCGCGATGGTGCTCGGCACCCTCGCTTCCGCTGCGTTGTATCGCCGGGATTTCTTCGGCAAACAGGGCATTTCACTGATGCTGATCCTGCCGATTGCACTGCCGGGGATCATCACCGGGATCGCGCTGCTGGCGACCTTCAAGACGCTGGGAATCGAGCCGGGGATGTTCACCATCATCGTCGGCCACGCGACCTTCTGCGTGGTGATCGTCTACAACAACGTCATCGCCCGTTTGCGCCGTACCTCCCACAGCCTGATCGAGGCATCGATGGATCTTGGCGCCGACGGCTGGCAGACCTTCCGCTACATCATCCTGCCGAACCTCGGCTCGGCCCTGCTCGCCGGCGGCATGCTCGCGTTTGCGCTGTCGTTCGACGAAATCATCGTCACCACTTTCACCGCCGGCCACGAACGCACCTTGCCGCTGTGGTTGCTCAACCAGTTGAGCCGCCCACGGGACGTGCCAGTGACCAACGTCGTGGCGATGCTCGTGATGCTGGTGACCATGCTGCCGATCCTCGGCGCCTACTACCTGACCCGGGGTGGCGAGAGCGTCGCGGGCAGCGGCGGCAAATGAATTCCATGACCTTTCCCACCCTGAATTTGCAGTAGAAAGAGGACAACAACATGCAAACCAAACTCTTGATCAACGGCCACCTGGTCAACGGCGAAGGCCCGGCGCAACCGGTGCTCAACCCGGCGCGCGGCGAAGTGCTGGTGGAAATCAACGAAGCCACCGAAGCCCAGGTCGATGCCGCGGTGCGCGCCGCCGACAGTGCCTTCGCCGAATGGTCGCAGACCACGCCGAAAGACCGTTCGCTGTTGCTGCTCAAACTCGCCGACGCCATCGAAGCCCACGGCGAAGAGCTGGCAAAACTGGAATCGGACAACTGCGGCAAACCCTACACCGCCGCGCTGAACGACGAAATTCCGGCGATTGCCGACGTGTTCCGTTTCTTCGCCGGCGCCAGCCGTTGCATGAGCGGTTCGGCCGGCGGCGAATACCTGCCCGGCCACACCTCGATGATCCGCCGCGACCCGGTCGGCGTGATCGCCTCCATCGCGCCGTGGAACTACCCGCTGATGATGGTCGCCTGGAAAATCGCCCCGGCCCTCGCCGCCGGTAATACCGTAGTGCTCAAGCCGTCGGAACAAACCCCGCTGACCGCACTGCGTCTGGCCGAACTGGCGTCGGAAATTTTCCCGGCCGGCGTACTCAATCTGGTGTTCGGTCGTGGGCCGAGCGTGGGCAGTCCGCTGGTGACCCATCCGAAAGTGCGAATGGTGTCGCTGACGGGCTCCATTGCCACCGGTTCGAACATCATTTCCAGCACCGCCGACAGCGTCAAACGCATGCACATGGAACTGGGCGGCAAGGCCCCAGTGATCATCTTCGACGACGCTGATATCGACGCGGCGGTCGAAGGCATTCGCACCTTCGGCTTCTACAACGCCGGCCAGGACTGCACTGCCGCGTGCCGGATTTACGCGCAGCAAGGCATCTACGACAAGTTTGTCGAGAAACTCGGCGCAGCGGTGAGCAGCATCAAGTACGGCTTGCAGGATGATCCGTCGACCGAGCTCGGGCCGCTGATCACCGCCCAGCATCGCGACCGCGTGGCCGGGTTTGTCGAACGCGCCGTGGCGCAATCGCACATCCGCTTGATCACCGGCGGCAAGGCTGTCGAAGGCAACGGTTTCTTCTTCGAGCCGACCGTTCTTGCCGATGCCCAGCAGGACGACGAAATCGTCCGTCGCGAAGTGTTCGGGCCGGTGGTGTCGGTGACCAAGTTCACTGATGAAGCCCAGGCGCTGGAGTGGGCCAACGATTCGGACTACGGTCTGGCGTCCTCGGTATGGACGGCGGATGTAGGACGCGCCCATCGCCTGTCCGCACGGTTGCAGTACGGCTGCACCTGGGTGAATACGCACTTCATGCTTGTCAGCGAAATGCCTCATGGCGGTCAGAAACTGTCCGGCTACGGCAAGGACATGTCCATGTACGGACTGGAGGACTACACCACGGTTCGGCATGTGATGTTCAAACACTAAAGGCATTTCCCGGCTTCAAGGCAGAAACCGGTCATCCGCATCACCAGGCATTCAAAACAATAACTACCGATCCGGGCGGCGCTCACCAAGCCCCGCCACGGCTTCGGCCATCCGAAATCTGCCGATTTCACGGAGCAAACACACATGAGTGCATCACCCGATCTCTCAGCCGCCGTTGCCGACAGCGATGCCGAACAACTGCGCCAACTGGGCTACACCTCCAATTTCAACCGCAGCATGAGCCTGTGGGAAAACTTCGCGCTGGGCTTCACTTATCTTTCACCGGTCGTAGGGGTTTATACCCTGTTCGGCCTGTGCCTGGCCGCCGGCGGGCCACCGATGTTCTGGGCCTATTTGCTGGTGGGCTGCGGGCAACTGCTGGTGTGCCTGATCTTCGGTGAAGTGGTGTCGCAGTTCCCGATTTCCGGCGGCGTCTATCCTTGGGCGCGGCGCCTGGTGGGCAAGAAATGGGCATGGATGGTCGGCTGGATTTATTCCATCGCCCTGTGCGTAACCATCGCCGCCGTGGCGGTCGGCGCCGGCCCGTACCTCGCGGCCATGCTGGGTTTTGAGCCGAGCAACAACACCAACATCGTCATCGCCCTGGTGCTGACGCTGTTCGCCACCCTGGTGAACCTCAGCGGCACCAAAGTGCTGGCGCGGATCGCCATGTTCGGCTTCCTTTGCGAACTGGTGGGCGCAGTGATCGTCGGCGTGTACCTGCTGATTTTCGAGCGTCACCAGCCGATCAGCGTGCTGTTCAACACTTTCGACATCAGCGTCGACGGTTCCTACCTGCCGGCATTCCTCACCGCGTCGCTGGCGGGGATGTTCCTCTACTACGGCTTCGAGGCCTGCGGCGATGTGGCCGAAGAGACCCCGAATCCGAGCAAGAAAATCCCGGTGGCCATGCGCATGACCATCTACATCGGCGGCATCGCGGCGATGTTTGCGTGCCTGGCGCTGATCCTCGCCGTGCCGGACATGCAAGCGGTGATCAACGGCACCGACAAGGACCCGGTCACCACCATCCTCAACAACGCCTTCGGCCCGATAGGCTCGAAAGTGGTGATGGGCGTGGTGATGATTTCCTTCATCTCCTGCGTCATCAGCCTGCAAGCGGCGGCAAGTCGTCTGCTGTATTCCTACGCACGAGATGAAATGGTCATCGGCAGCCGACTGCTGAAAAAGATTTCTCCTACAACCCAGGTGCCGGTTGCTGCGCTGTTCGTGTCCGGCGTCCTGCCCGGCCTGATCATCGCCCTCGGCTTCTTCCTGCAAGACGCCGTGGCCACCATCGTCAGCTTCGCCGCCATCGGCATCTACCTCGCGTTCCAGATGATCGTCCTCGCCGCCCTGTACGCCCGCAGCAAAGGCTGGAAACCGAGCGGCAAATTCACCCTCGGGGCCTGGGGCTGGCCGGTGAACATCGGCGCGCTGGTCTACGGCGTCGGCGCAATCATCAACATGGCCTGGCCCCGCACGCCGGATGCGGCGTGGTACATCAACTACGCGATGGTGCTGAGTACGGTGATCGTGATTGGTCTGGGGTTGGTTTACATGTGGATTGGCAAGCCGTATGACCATGGGAAGGCACCGGCTGGGGATGCCTGGAAGGTGAGTCGCTAAAAGATTTTGGCCCCGGCACCTATAGAGTGCCGGGGTTCAAGAAAGCCGGCGCAAAACATCAAAACAAAAGTTCGGACTGATCGTATTTCAGCGAGGAAATACGATCGAACAATTTGATTTTTTCGTTGGCTTTTTGCTTGGCGTGGTCAGACATGAATGCAATCAACTCTTCGAGCTGATTGACGTCTCCCACCACTTTGAATTCCTTCTCCTTGTTGACGAAGACAAGGGACTTCTTCTTTCTCGACAGCAGTTCTATGACGTTGCTGAGCGTACCGGTGCTCTTCGCATCCCATATCATCAAGCCGTAGTCAGCGGCTTCGGCCATCACCAAGTCTTTCTCAGTGAAGAAGGCCCTTGATCCTTTGGAGTGCTTGGAGTCCACCGTTCTGGCGGGCCACTGTCCGAGGTTGTTCCGCGGCGCTGGACCGCTACAGAACACAGTGGTTCTGGATCGTTCGAGACTCAGCAGATATTCCTGAATGGAGGTATCGGCGCCGCCCGCATCACCAACGACCACCTCGAATTCAGACGCAACGATATTATTGATACGCTCCTTAACCTTCGGATCAAGGTTCTTGATATTGATAGAGCCAGCAATAAATACAGTCGTCATTGAATTCACTTCCAGGTTAGCGCCGCTACGTAGATCTTCCCCACCTTCGGATATTCACGCAAGACAGCACAAGCCGCGTCCATTGACGCTCCGCTGTCAAACAAATCATCTACGACCAAAACATTCCAGCATCCCTCTGTCGTAATTTCGTCATGGACGCTGAAACTGTTTCCAATCGCAGCAACCTTTTCTGCTTTGGAGTGCAGATCCTTGAGTGACTTTCCCGTAGTCGCCTTTCGAAGCAAATCCGAGAAAACCGGCCGCCCGACAATTCGCCCCAACTCCAGAGCGACCTCAGTTACCGGTTGTCTCTGACGGATATTTGAAGCAGGCATGGGCAGCACAAATCCTACTTGATCCAACATAGGGAACACATTTTTCGCTACCGCTTGGGCCAGTGGGCCGACCTGAGTCCAATCCTTCTGGTATTTGAGCTGGTAGGTCGCCTCACCAATCTCTGTGCGCTGATTATCGAAACATGGGTGTCCGCGATCATCGTTGCCGAGAAAGGTACTACTTACCATGTGCTTGTCCAGCACCCATCCCTGATCCCATGGGCCGTTGATCTGTTTGAGGGACACCTTCATTGAATTCTCCATTATTCACAAAAATCCTTTGGGCCCAGTGACCAAGGGCCGAGCATTCGGGGGATGCCTGAGATTCAGATAAATAAAGGAAAAATCACGCTTCAGGTGCAGTCTGGCTGGCGGCCATACAAAAACAGGCATTTCCTACAGACGCTACCTTCGAGAAAGATCTTCGATTCCTACAACAAGCGTCGATTAACCGGGCTTGGCACCATAAGCACCTGACCGATACGCTTCTTTTCGGCAGCGAAGTCAGCAGCCCGGTGTCGAAGCCGGAACAAAGTCAAAATGGCGCAACCGCACTCATTCGAGTGGCGGCTCTATTCTCAATATTGGAGTCGACGAATGCCCAATCAAACTCAAAATCCCTCTAAAGATCATCCTTACTTCATTCCCACCGTATTCACCCGCCACAACCGCTTCCTCCACGCTCTCCTTCTCGATCACCAAGCCTGGTTCTGCGCTCAAGATCTGGGCCGCATGATGGGCCATCCCTTGAACCCACGCGTCACCCTGAAACTCGACCCCGACCAACGCCGTACCGTCCGGCTGCGCAAGTACGGCAAAGTTATCGAGACGCCAATGGTCAGCGAATCCGGCATGTACGCGCTGCTCATCCACCATTTCATCCCGGAAAACCGCAACCTGCGGCAATGGCTGAGCAATGAGGTGATTCCCATCCTGCGGGAAACCAGCTCAGCAACAGTGGAAAACTACCCGAGCCTGAGCTCGGTGCATTGGGCCGGAGTCACCGTGCCGCTGTTGCACTGGCAACAACAGGCTTGGGTGAAATGGCGTGATATGCCGGAATTGGTGCTCGGTCAGCAGCCATATCAGATATCGGGGACATGTAGCTGACGGCCTCACTTGGCCCAATGAAAAAGGGGCGGACTCCAGAGCCCGCCCCTTCAATGCTCACGATCTACCTCCACCAATTTCGGACCGAGTCCCTAACTGATGCGCAACGCCATCCCCGCACTACCGCCCATTCTCGAAATCATCCCGAGCGACGAGAGTTTTGCTGAAGACTACCTGCAAAAACTCGTCAAACAATGTGCTGTTGCCGAGCATCTGCACGCAATCCATGTCGGCATCGCCGATGCTGACGCGGGTAAGTTGATTGATCTGGCCACCGTGAAAGCCAAATGGCTTTCACGGTGAACCTCCTGCTTCAAAACCGCGAAACACTCCTCATCGCATCCACCAGATACCGCATCGCAATCCGGTCGCTTTCCGACAACTCGCGGTAACGCTCCACCAGTTTCAGTTCATCAGGACTGAGCCGGCGTCTTCGCCGGACGTTGGTGAGGCAGGGAAAGATGCCCAACATTTCGGTGATGCCTTGTCCTTTTGCCATGGACGTTGTCCTTTTCCAGTACGTCAGAATTTTTCCAAAACCGCATCTCCCTGCTCCCTCAAGCAGCGATTTGAGCCCTGCCGGTCGGGTGAGTCGTGACCGGCCATGCCCATAGAATAGAAATTAAATCGGCGCTGAAAAGCTGTTTTTAGAGTAATTAGTCGAAAAAAGCAGATATGCCCTGTAAATCAGAAAAGGCTGTGGGATAAGTAACCGTAACGTCTTGTTTCATTGAGACGCTGTCGCCGTGTAATCAATGAATTTTGCAAAATCAGCGAACGGATTAAGCTAGCGCGCATCTGTTACTAGTCCGTAGCGTTTGGCCGAAGGCTTGTCCGAACCGTAATTTCTGATCCAGTACGTGCCAGGAACGGCGCGGGATTGTCCACGACAGGTTGTATCTATGCACCGCAGGAATTTGCTCAAAGCGTCCATGGCCATTGCGGCTTATACCGGTCTTTCGGCCACCGGCCTGCTGGCCTCCCGCGCCTGGGCCGCCTCTGGCGGTGCCGCCGACGGTGAAGCCCAGGCCTTCGACTTCGAAACGCTGAAGCGCCAGGCCAAGCAACTGGCCGGTAGCACGTATCAGGACACCAAACAGGTGCTGCCACCGACCCTGGCGACCATGACTCCGCAGAACTTCAACGCGATCCGCTACGACGGCGAGCATTCGCTGTGGAAGGAGAACAAGGGTCAGTTGGATGTGCAGTTCTTCCACGTCGGCATGGGTTTCCGCCAGCCGGTGCGCATGTACAGCGTCGATCCGAAGACCCGCACAGCCCGCGAGGTGCATTTCCGCCCTCAACTGTTCAACTATGAAAACACCTCGGTCGACACCCAGCAGCTAAAGGGCGACCTGGGTTTTGCCGGCTTCAAGCTGTTCAAGGCACCGGAGCTGGATCGCCATGACGTGGTGTCGTTCCTCGGCGCCAGCTACTTCCGCGCGGTGGATGCCACTGGCCAATATGGCCTCTCCGCCCGTGGCCTGGCCGTCGACACCTACGCCAAGAAACGCGAAGAATTTCCCGACTTCACCAAGTTCTGGTTCGAAACCCCGGATCAGAACGCGACTCGCTTTGTGGTCTACGCCCTGCTCGACTCGCCGAGCGCGACCGGCGCCTATCGCTTCGACATCGACTGCCAGGCGGAGCGCGTGGTGATGGAAGTCGACGCACACGTCAACGCCCGTACCGCCATCGAGCAACTGGGCATCGCGCCGATGACCAGCATGTTCAGCTGCGGCACTCATGAGCGCCGGATGTGCGACACCATCCATCCGCAAATCCACGACTCGGATCGTCTGGCCATGTGGCGTGGCAACGGCGAGTGGATCTGCCGTCCGTTGAACAACCCGGCGACCCTGCAATTCAACGCCTTCGCCGACACCGATCCGAAAGGTTTCGGTCTGGTGCAGACCGACCATGAGTTCGCCAATTATCAGGACACCGTCGACTGGTACAGCAAGCGGCCGAGCCTGTGGGTAGAACCTACGACTGCGTGGGGCGAAGGCTCTATCGATCTGCTGGAAATTCCTACAACCGGTGAAACCCTCGACAACATCGTCGCGTTCTGGACGCCAAAGAAACCGGTGGCTGCCGGCGATTCGCTGAACTACGGCTACAAGCTCTACTGGAGCGCCCTGCCGCCGGTCGGCACGCCGCTGGCGCGGGTGCATGCGACCCGTTCGGGCATGGGTGGATTCGTCGAAGGCTGGGCACCGGGTGAACATTACCCGCCAGTCTGGGCCCGTCGTTTTGCCGTGGACTTCACCGGTGGCGGTCTGGATCGCCTGCCCCAGGGCACCGGGATCGAACCGGTGGTCACTTGCTCCAACGGCAAGGTACAGGACTTCAGCGTGCTGGTGCTGGATGACATCAAGGGCTACCGGATCCTGTTCGACTGGTACCCGACCAACGACAGCGTCGATCCCGTGGAGCTGCGTCTGTTCATCCGCACCAACGACCGCACACTGAGCGAGACCTGGTTGTACCAGTACTTCCCGCCGGCGCCGGACAAGCGCAAGTATCCTTGATGCGTTGAGCCATCAGGCCAACGGGCAGTACAAGTGGATATCGTGGGGTTCCAGATCAAACAGCTCGGGATCCGGTTGCTTCAATAACCGGCAACCCTGGCGCTGGTAGAACTCCACGGTATTGCGTGATTCGGTCGCCGAGACGTACAACGCCTCGGCACCGACCTCCCGACCATGCTCGCAAGCCAGGGCAAACAATCGCCCGCCCAATCCCTGCCCGCGCCAGGCACGGCTGATGTGCAGGAACTTCAACTGCCGCATCTTCAGGCCCTGATTGTGAATAACCCGGTTATCCACAACCACCGCCGCCACCAGTGCCTCGCCATTGAAAATCCCGTGTAGCCAACCGCCGCTGCGCCAGCACTTTTCCAACACCCGTGCATTATCCTCCGCTTCCCCTTCGGGCCAGCCGCGCATGTCGAAACGCGCCGGATACAGAATCAGCTCAGCGTTTTCCACGCGATAACATTCCTCGACCAACTCACTGCGATCGATCAGCGCCAGCAGTGGCAAGTCGGATTCAGTCAGTGCTCGTTCGATCAACATTGCGGTCCATTCCCTTGCGATTCCGGACGGCAGACAAGAAAAAACCCGCCGGTTCTACGGCGGGTTTTATAGGCTTTGCGGCGGGTCGGAATCAATCCCGCAGATCAGACTCGTGAATCGGCTGATCCCGATGAGTCGCACGTTGATATTGCGCCGGCCACACCGCTTTGCGTCCGCCCAGATCATCGTCGGCATGTAATGGCCAGTACGGATCACGCAGCAGTTCACGGGCGAGGAAGATGACGTCGGCCTGACACGTCCGCAGGATGTGCTCGGCTTGCGCAGGCTCGGTAATCATTCCCACGGTGCCGGTGGCAATGCCTGACTCCTTGCGCACCCGTTCGGCGAAGCGCGTCTGATAACCCGGTCCCACCGGAATTTCCGCGTTCGCTGCGGTACCGCCAGACGACACGTCGATGAGATCCGCGCCGAGGGTTTTCAGGCGTCGCGCCAGCTCCACGGTTTCATCGGGGTTCCAGCCGTCCTCGACCCAGTCGGTCGCCGACAGGCGCACAAACACCGGCAGTTCTTCCGGCCACACGGCACGTACCGCCTCGGTCACTTGCAGCACCAGACGAATGCGGTTTTCGAACGAGCCGCCGTACTGGTCGCGCCGCTGATTGCTCAATGGCGACAGAAACTGGTGCAGCAGATAACCATGCGCCGCATGCACCTCGACCACACTGAAACCGGCGGTAAGCGCGCGTTTGGCTGCTGACACGAAGTCCTGAATGACCTGGGCGATCTGCCCCTCATCAAGTTGCTTGGGTTGGGTGTGTTGCGGATCAAAAGCAATCGGCGAAGGCCCGACCGGGGTCCAGCCGCCGTCATCCGGTTTGACGCTGCCGTGCTTGCCGATCCACGGCCGATGAGTGCTGGCCTTACGTCCGGCGTGGGCCAGTTGAATGCCGGCCACAGCGCCCTGCGCGTTGATGAAACGGGTAATGCGTTGCAGCGGTGCGATCTGTTCGTCGTTCCACAGGCCCAGGTCTTCGGCGGTGATCCGCCCGTCAGCCGTGATCGCCGTGGCTTCGGTAAACACCAGGCCCGCGCCCCCCACGGCCCGGCTGCCGAGGTGCACCAGATGCCAGTCGTTGGCCAGGCCATCGACACTCGAGTACTGGCACATGGGCGACACGGCGATGCGGTTGGACAGGGTCAGTTGGCGAAGGGTAAAGGGTTCAAGCAGCAGACTCATGGGGCACCTCTCAAATCAGTGGGCAGGCTCCAGGGTTCTGTTTGAAAAGTCGACGAGTGACAGGAAAAAGGTGCAGCACCCGCCCCCGCGGGCAAAAAATTCGACAAGACGTCACAAGGCCAATCAAGCAGTGCTTAGAGCCTAGTCGACATCCGGGGATGAGGGAGGGTTCAGAGTGATTCTGTGTGTGTGTAAGTCCGCTTTCGTCGGAACGCCGCCCGGAGCAAGCTCGCGAAAGGGTCAGCGCGGTTCGATGTGCGCAATCATCAATTGCACGGTTTCATTGCCACGAAACTCGTTGAGATCGAGCTTGTAGGCCAGTTCGACCCATTTGATCGTCGGGTTCGGCCAGATATCGCGATCGATGCCGAACGCGATGCCATCGAGCTTCACCGAACCACATTCGGTTTTCAGCACCACTTTCAGGTGCCGCTCGCCGACCACTCGCTGCTCGACCAACTGGAACACGCCGTGAAACAGCGGCTCCGGGAAATGCTGGCCCCACGGCCCGGCGTGACGCAGGGCGCGGGCCAGTTCCAGATGAAATTCCTCGACCGCCAGCGTGCCATCCGACAGCAGGCGCCCGGTCAGGTCTTCTTCGCGAAGTTGCCTACGCACCTCGGCGTCGAAGGCCTCGGCGAACAACGGAAAATTCTCCTGCGGCAAGGTCAGGCCAGCGGCCATCGCGTGGCCGCCGTACTTGGCAATCAGATCCGGATGTTGCGCCGCAACCACGCTCAGCGCATCGCGAATATGAAACCCCTGCACCGAACGCCCCGAGCCCTTGAGCAGACCGTCACCAGCATCGGCGAACGCGATGGTCGGGCGGAAATACCGCTCCTTCATCCGCGACGCCAGAATACCGATCACACCCTGGTGCCATTCCGGATCGAACAGGCACAACCCGAACGGCATCGACTCGACCGGCAAATCCTTGAGCTGGGCCAGCGCTTCGCGCTGCATGCCCTGCTCGATGGATTTGCGGTCCTGGTTCATGCCGTCCAGTTGCGCGGCCATTTCCCGTGCCAGCGCAGCGTCGTGGGTCAGCAGGCACTCGATCCCGAGGCTCATGTCATCCAGACGCCCCGCCGCGTTCAAGCGCGGACCGACGATGAAACCGAGGTCGGTCGACGTGATGCGCGAAGCTTCGCGCTTGGCCACTTCCAGGATCGCCTTGATCCCTGGCCGTGCACGCCCGGCGCGAATCCGCTCCAGACCCTGATGCACCAAAATCCGGTTGTTGGCATCCAGCGGCACTACGTCGGCAACGCTGCCCAGCGCCACCAGATCCAGCAGTTCGCCAATGTTCGGCTGTGGCTTGCTTTCGTACCAGCCAAGGCCGCGCAGGCGCGCGCGCAAGGCCATCAATACGTAGAAAATCACCCCGACCCCGGCCAGTGCCTTGCTCGGGAACTCGCAGCCGGGCTGGTTCGGATTCACCAGCGCATCGGCCTGCGGCAGTTCATCGCCGGGCAAGTGGTGGTCGGTGATCAAGACCTTCAAACCGTGACGCTTCGCGGCCGCTACACCTTCAACGCTGGAAATACCGTTGTCGACGGTGATCAACAGTTGCGGCTCGCGGGTCATCGCGACTTCGACGATTTCCGGGGTCAGGCCGTAGCCGTATTCGAAGCGGTTCGGCACCAGATAATCGACGTGCGCCGCGCCCAGCAGGCGCAAGCCAAGCACGCCCACGGTGCTGGCCGTCGCACCGTCGGCGTCGAAGTCACCGACGATCAGGATCCGCTGACGCTGCTCCAGTGCCGTCACCAGCAGGTCTACCGCCGCATCGATCCCTTTGAGCTGCTGGAACGGGATCAGCCGCGCCAGGCTCTTGTCCAGCTCCGCCTCGGACTGCACGCCCCGCGCCGCGTACAAACGGGTCAGCAGGGGTGGCAGTTCACCGAGAAACGGCAGAGTGGCGGGCAACGGGCGAGGATCGATACGCATGGGGTGACAGAAGCTTCTCTTGAATACGTGGGATTTTTTGGGAGTAACGCGGACTTAACCGCGCTCGCCTTGCAGCCAAGTGAGCTGGACTTCGTGCTGGCCACGATCGTCGGTGACGAAGATCGTGCCTTCACTGATCATCACGTCCCACTTGATGACGCGGGGCATGTCCTGGGCCAGTGTTTCCAGCACCTCCTGCGGGACAGCAGCAATATTGACGTTCTTCAGGTTTTTGATCGCCGGGATCACCTTGCCTTCCCAGACGCGCAGGCTGCCGTAGGCCAGCAGGCTGGTGCGCTCGGTGCGACGGGAGCACCACGTCAGGCGATCAGCGTCCGGCTGGCCGACTTCGATCCAGTGCAGGACGCGGTCATCCAGGCTCTTTTCCCACAACGCAGGTTCATCGACGTCCGACAGACCACGACCGAACGACAGCTGCTCGTTGTACCAGAGCGCGTAGGCCAACAGGCGTACGGTCATGCGTTCTTCGGTTTCCGAAGGGTGACGGGCGATGGTCTGCTTCACGTTCTCGTAGACGCTGCGGTCTAGATCGGTGAGGTTCAGTTCGAATTTGTAGGTAGTGGACGGCTGGGCCATGAACGGGCTTCTTGATACGAGGAAAGTCGGCAAGTCTAACCGATGCTGTAGGCAATCCACGAATTGATGGCGATCAACCTTGCGCGACTGACAGCCGGCTATGTTAAAACGCTGTATCTGCTCAGCCTTGTCCTACAGGATTTCGCATGCCGTTCGCCAACAAACCGCTCAGCGGTCTGAAAGTCATTGAATTGGGTACCTTGATTGCCGGGCCGTTTGCCTCGCGCATTTGCGGCGAGTTCGGTGCCGAAGTGATCAAGATCGAATCGCCGGACGGCGGTGATCCGCTGCGCAAGTGGCGCAAGCTGTATGAAGGTACTTCGTTGTGGTGGTTCGTCCAGGCGCGCAACAAAAAGTCCCTGACGCTGAACCTGAAACACCCCGACGGCCTGGCGATCCTGAAAAAACTGCTGGGCGAAGCCGACATCCTGATCGAGAACTTCCGCCCCGGTGTGCTGGAAAAACTCGGCCTGAGCTGGGAAACCCTGCACGCACTGAACCCGAAACTGGTGATGGTGCGCCTCTCGGGCTTCGGCCAGACCGGGCCGATGAAGGATCAGCCAGGTTTCGGCGCGGTCGGCGAATCCATGGGCGGCCTGCGCTATATCACTGGCTTCGAGGACCGCCCGCCGGTGCGCACCGGGATTTCCATCGGCGATTCGATTGCGGCCTTGTGGGGTGTGATCGGCGCGTTGATGGCTCTGCGTCATCGCGAGGTCAACGGCGGCCTCGGCCAGGTGGTCGATGTGGCGTTGTACGAAGCGATCTTCGCCATGATGGAAAGCATGGTGCCGGAGTTCGACGTTTTCGGATTCATTCGTGAGCGCACCGGCAACATCATGCCAGGCATCACGCCTTCGTCGATCCACACCAGCGCCGATGGAAAACACGTACAGATCGGTGCCAACGGCGATGCGATCTTCAAGCGTTTCATGCTGATCATCGGTCGCGACGATCTGGCCAATGACCCGGCGCTGGCCAGCAATGACGGGCGCGACACCCGCCGTGACGAGTTGTACGGCGTGATCGATCGCTGGGTCAATTCGCTGCCGCTGCAAACCGTGCTGGACCTGTTGAACCAGGCCGAAGTCCCGGCCAGCCGGATCTTCAGCGCCGAAGACATGTTCAATGATCCGCAGTACCTGGCCCGGGAAATGTTCCTGCACGCCAAACTGCCGGACGGCAAACCTTTCAAGATGCCGGGCATCGTGCCGAAACTCTCTGAGACACCCGGCACGTCCGAATGGGTCGGACCGCAGCTCGGTGAACACAATGCGCAGGTACTCCACGATCTTGGCTACGACGAGAAGCAGATCGCCCGGCTGCGCGAAGACGGAGCCATCTGAGCTGAAGCGCCGACCGGCCTCAGCCTCCAACCGCGCCCACCACTGGTGGACGTGGCGGCTGTTCGGCCTGCTTTTTCTGCTGGTATTGCCAGCCTGGGCGCAGGCCAAGCCAACGCTGATCTGGCTGTTGCGCGACCTGCCGCCGCTGACCATTCTCGAAGGCCCGAAAAAGGGCCAGGGCGTCATCGATCAACTGATGCCGATGCTGATAGCCGGCATGCCGCAATACGAACACACCTTGATGCGGGTCAACCGCGCCCGGGGCCTCCAGATGCTCCATGAACACCCGTTTGCCTGCGATCCGTCGCTGCTCTGGAACAGGGAACGAGCGCAATGGATTGCGTTCTCCATCCCTGCTTTCCGCGCAGTCAGTAATGGTCTGGTGGTTCGTCGCAAAGATCGCGAAATGCTGGAACCTTTTCTGGTCGAGGAGCAAGTCGATCTGTCGGCGTATCTGGCCAACGGCGAGAGAAAAGTCGGGGTGGTGGCCGAGCGAAGTTATGGCGAATACGTCGACAATCTGCTGCGCCGCGCACCAAGTGGATCGCTGACGCCGCACTATGGCAATGATGCTCTCAGCAGCCTGCTCTCGATGCAGCGACTGGGTCGGCTGCAAGCGGTGCTGGGCTACTGGCCGGAAATCCGCTACCAGGCGCGTCAGGTTCAGATCGCTGAAGACGAGCTGGAGTTCTTCCCTGTTCACGGTGCGGACAAGTACATCTCGAGTCATGTCGGCTGCACCGATACCACCCAGGGTCGACAGGCGATCCGCGAAATCGATCAACTGCTGCGCACCCTGCCCCACGAACACCTGAACCAGCTATACGCCGAATGGCTCGACCCTGAAATGCGCCCGGACTACCTGGAGCAGGCACGGATTTTCTTCCAGCAGCAGGCCGCGCAGTAGATGCCGGGCAAAAAGAAACCCCGAGAAGTGGGGAGACGACTCGGGGTTAAACGTGGTCTGTATCAAAGACCCGTAGCAGCAAGCGACAAGCACCGGAGCACAATGCTTGATCCTGCTGTTATGGGGTCTGACTGACCTGGATGCAGGAAGGTTCCCACAAAAGTCCCATCAGTTTCAGAGCAGCGGGCGCTTGTCGCGGGCAACATTGCGCAATGCAGCGATCACACAGGGTTCCAGCCGGCCTTCGGCGATCAGGATGTCGCGATGCAAGCCATCGACCACATCCGTCAGCTGGCGCTTGTCACTCAACTGCGCCCGATTGAATTCGCGTTCCACCACAATGGCGCCACTGCCGTTCTTCAGTGTCACCAGGCATTCGCCCTGCAGACCGCGAGGGGTCAGCGTTACCTGATACGGGCTCAGAGCCTCACCGAGCAATAGACTGATACTTTCCATCTCGATCTCCACTCAATAGTCCGAAAACACAGTGCCTGGGGCGTGTCCACAGTAAATGACCACCGGCCCGAGAAGAAAGTTCTGCATATCGGCGGCCTCTGCGGGAGCGTCACCGACCTGTCGGAGCATGCATGGAGAAGATGACAGAAAAATAACCGATGGCTTCAGGCGCAGACCGAACGTCGGGGCGACGACAGATAGTGATCGAGCAGATTGCGCATCAGCACCGCCGAAACCGGCGTGTACAGTCGGCCCAGGAGCTGTACCCCGCTCTCCTCCAATAAAGATTCCAGGTCGGCCAGTACGCTGGGAGCCACCACCCCCAGCAGGATCAACGCTTGAGCATCCCGTCGGGCAACCAGATGGTTGATCAGTGCCAGCCCCTCACCACTTTTGAGCTGCGGATTGCAAATGGCGATATCGACAGGCCCCCGACGATCCAGCGAGCGCTTTGCCGCTCCCAGCGAAGGCGCGGTCAACACGTCGTAGATTCCAATGGCGTTGAGCATCTGGTGCAACGCCATCAACTGAAACGGGTCGGGTTCGAGAAGCAGGATTTTGAGCGAGCGCATTGGACGACCTCTTGCACGACAATCGCGGTTTCTCGCCGCAGTGGATTGTCACTCTAGGGCAGTCGTCCTAAGCCTCCCATCAGAAAAGTAGCCAGGTTTTATAGGACATTTCCGATCTTCAACGCAGACATCGACACCCGCTATCGGTCTGCCTCTGAATGATGTCTGTCCAGCCCCCCAGCAAGCCGCGTAGCGCCCCATCAGCACCGTAAAAAGGAACCGTCCACTGATAGACCTGCCGAGAACCGCCCTTGAACATCAGCTGTCGCCTGCTGAAGCGCGTCTTGCGGGTGCGCAGTTGCACCATGAACTCATCATGAAGCATCAACGCCGTGGCTTGCGGAAGCACGTCGAGCTCACACAGCGTCCGCCCCTGCACCTTTTCAAGACGCACGCCGAGTGCCTCTTCATAACTGCGATTGCACATGATCAGGCGCCCCTGCAGGTCACGCACGAACACCGGGTCCGGCATGGCATCGATCAACGCATGCTGAAACGCCAGTTGATCACCCAGGTTTTTCTCCACCTCACGTCGCTGCTTTATCTCGACAGCGAGCCGGCGGCTCCACAGCAGCGAAAACAGGCCGAACACCCCGAGCACGCCCATGCCCCAGCATCCCCACTTGATCACCAGCGTCCCGAGCGAGGGCGCTGGAGCAGGGGAAATGCCATCCAGCCATTTCAGGCGCATTGCACGCAATTCGGCTGCCGAAAAGGCCCCAAGGGCTTTGTTGAGAATACTCAGCAACTCAGGCAAGCCCTTGCGCACCGCCAGATGATCCGCCTCCCACTTGCCCTCCACCAGACCTCCGACCTTGAGCAGGCCCGATGGAAACAACTGCGCACCAATCTCGTTTTCAATGGTGGCGTATGCCTCGCCACTCTCCACCAGCGCCTTGGCCTCGGCGTAAGTCTTGACCGAACGTATCTCGATCAGCGGATGGTCGCGTCGGATACTGTCCTCCAGCGCATGCCTGGCCGGCAGCACCAGAACCCGTTTATCCAGCTCTTCAAGCGACTGCACCGCCGGCAAACCCGCCCGCCCGACGAACACCCACCCCGCTCCCCCGAAGGCATGGCTGAAATCGAGAAACTGCCTGCGCTCCTCGTTCATCGCCAGCGTGGTACTGATGTCGGCGACGCCACTTTCGAGCTGCTCCAGCATGTGGTTGGTGGAGAACGACTCCTGATGCACGAACTGCAAACCGGTCATGGCGCTGATGTGCTTGAGCACATCGTTGTTCAAGCCGCTCCACTGACCGTGCTCATCCTGAAACAGATACAAGGGATACTGCACCGAGGCGACTGTCACCCTGGGGTTTTCACGAATCCACTGTTGCTCTTGCGCGTCCAGCTCAATGGGCTGGATGTTCAACTCTGCCTCTCCTGAATGCATCGTCAGATGGGCCGCGTCCGCCAATTGCAGCAACCCCGACAGCCCCAAAAAAAACAACCAGCACAACGCCGGCTTCCATCTTGAATAAAACCGCATTGCCACATCCTTCGTCATCGACTCGCCCGTCCTTCGTGGGCGAAACACGCGCAGTGTGGCATGCAAAAACAAGAAAGCCCGTCAGGAGACGGGCTTCAAAATGTGACAGCTTTCAGGGCTTAAAGCGGCTTGCCGCGATTGCCATGCTGGCTGACAAAGGCTTGCACGGCTTTCAGCTCGTTTGCCAGAACGGTGCAGCGCTCTTCTCTCTCAAACAAATCAGAAAGGTGTGCAGGCAGTTCGAGAGCTTTTCCTACACCGGCTTTCTCCACCGCGTCCGGGAACTTGACCGGATGTGCCGTACCCAGGATCACCATCGGGATATCCAGGCTGCGACGGCATTCGCGAGCGGCTTTCACGCCGATGGCGGTGTGCGGATCCAGCACTTCACCTGTCTGTTCGTAGACTTCGGCGATGGTTTCGCAGGTTTGCGCATCGTCCACAGCCAGCGAGTCGAACAGTTTGCGGGCTTCGGTCCAGCGTTCCTGTTCGACGCTGAAACCGCCGCCCTGCTTGAACGAGTCCATCAGGCCGGCAATCGCCGAGCCGTTGCGACCGTGCAGGTCGAACAGCAGGCGTTCGAAGTTCGACGAAACCATGATGTCCATCGACGGCGACAGCGTGGCGTGCAGGGTTTCCTTGACGTACTGGTTGCCGCTCATGAAGCGATGCAGGATGTCGTTGCGGTTGGTGGCGACGATCAGTTGATTGATCGGCAGGCCCATGTTGCGCGCCAGGTAACCGGCGAAGATGTCGCCGAAATTGCCGGTCGGTACCGAGAACGACACGGAGCGAGCCGGGCCACCCAGTTGCAGCGCTGCGTGAAAGTAATAAACGATCTGGGCCATGATCCGCGCCCAGTTGATCGAGTTCACCGCCACCAGGCGCGTGCCCTTGAGGAAGCTCTGGTCGGCGAAGCTGGCCTTGACCATTTCCTGGCAGTCATCGAAGTTGCCTTCGATAGCGATGTTGTGGATGTTCTCGCCGAGAATGGTGGTCATCTGCCGACGCTGCACTTCGGACACACGGTTGTGCGGGTGCAGGATGAAAATGTCGACGTTTTCGCAGTGCTTGCAGCCTTCGATCGCGGCCGAACCGGTGTCACCGGAGGTGGCGCCGACGATGACAACGCGCTCGCCGCGCTTTTCCAGCACGTAGTCGAGCAGACGGCCGAGCAGTTGCAGGGCGAAGTCCTTGAACGCCAGGGTCGGGCCGTGGAACAGCTCCATGACCCATTCGTTGCCGTTCAGCTGACGCAGTGGCGCAACGGCGTTGTGGGCGAACACACCGTAGGTTTCTTCGAGGATCTTTTTGAAATCGGCGTCCGGAATGCTGCCGGTAACGAACGGGCGCATGACGCGAAATGCCAGCTCGTGATACGGCAGGCCGGCCCAGGAAGCGATTTCTTCCTGGGTGAAACGTGGCAGGTTTTCCGGAACGTACAGACCGCCGTCGGTGGCGAGACCGGCCAGCAGGACGTCTTCGAAATTCAGGGCCGGTGCCTGGCCGCGGGTACTGATGTAACGCATGACTGACTCCAATGGACAGTGTTCGCAACACAGGGCCCGCAGGCGGGCCCTGTGAAGGAGATCGGCTTAGTTCAAGTGCTCGACGCGGATCCGCACGACCGGACCGACCACGCCCGCCAGGGCTTCGAGGGCGGCGATCGCATCGTTGATGTGCTGTTCCAGCACGCGGTGGGTCAGCAGGATCATCGGCACCAGGCCGTCGTGTTCCTCGACTTCCTTCTGCATGATCGACTCGATGTTGATGCCGCGTTCCGAGAGGATGCTCGCCACCTGAGCGAGTACGCCCGGGTGGTCCTTGGCCTGGATGCGCAGGTAGTAGGCGCTTTCGCAGGCTTCGATCGGCAGGATCGGATGGGCCGACAGCGAGTCCGGCTGGAAGGCCAGGTGCGGCACGCGGTTTTCCGGGTCGGAGGTCATGGCGCGAACCACGTCCACCAGGTCGGCGATCACCGACGATGCGGTCGGCTCCATGCCGGCGCCGGCGCCGTAGAACAGAGTCGAACCGGCAGCGTCACCGTTGACCATCACCGCGTTCATCACACCGTTGACGTTGGCGATCAGACGATCGGCCGGGATCAGCGTCGGGTGTACGCGCAGCTCGATACCGGCGGCGGTGCTGCGAGCCACGCCCAGGTGCTTGATGCGGTAGCCCAGCGCTTCGGCGTAGTTCACGTCGGCGGTGGTCAGCTTGGTGATGCCTTCGGTGTAGGCCTTGTCGAACTGCAGCGGAACACCGAACGCGATGGACGCCAGGATTGTCAGCTTGTGCGCTGCGTCGATGCCTTCGACGTCGAACGTCGGATCGGCTTCGGCGTAGCCCAGCGCTTGCGCTTCGGCCAGCACGTCTTCGAAGGTGCGACCCTTCTCGCGCATTTCGGTGAGGATGAAGTTGCCGGTGCCGTTGATGATGCCAGCAACCCAGTTGATGCGGTTGGCAGACAGGCCTTCACGGATCGCCTTGATCACCGGAATGCCGCCGGCTACCGCCGCTTCGAACGCCACGATCACGCCTTTCTCGCGAGCCTTGGCGAAAATTTCATTACCGTGAACGGCAATCAAAGCCTTGTTCGCGGTGACCACATGCTTGCCATTCTCGATGGCCTTGAGTACCAGCTCGCGGGCAACGGTGTAGCCGCCCATCAGCTCTATGACGATGTCGATCTCAGGGTTCGTGGCCACTTCGAAGACATCGTTGGTAATCGCAATACCGGTCGTCTGGAACTGAGGCTTTGGCGTGCGCATGGCAATTTGTGCCACTTCGATTCCACGCCCGGCACGACGAGCGATTTCCTCGGCGTTGCGCTGAAGTACGTTGAAGGTACCGCCACCGACGGTCCCTAACCCACAGATGCCTACTTTGACCGGTTTCACTGTGAACTCCCCATAAAACGGCCGACGCGAGGCCGGCCGTGAAAACAACCGCGCAATCGCGGCTCTCTATTGATGGCCCGGCCGTGTTGCCGCCGGGCCACGCTCGTCACGCCTTGACGTGACGATGCGAATTACTTCGCGCCCAGCGCCAGTTTGGCGACTTGTGGCGCAGGCTGGTAGCCCGGAATGACTTGTCCGTCAGCCAAAACGATGGCCGGCGTGCCGTTCACGCCGATCGACTGACCAAGGGCGAACTGTTTGGAAACCGGGTTCTCGCACTTGGCGGCCTTGATTTCCTTGCCATCGACCATTTTGTCCATGGCGGCTTTCTTGTCTTTCGAGCACCACACGGCTTGCAGTTGCTCGTCACCCGGCGAGCCCAGGCCCTGACGCGGGAACGCCACGTAACGCACTTCGATGCCGCGCTTGTTCAGCTCAGGCACTTCGGCGTGCAGCTTGTGGCAGTACGGGCAAGTGGTGTCGGTGAACACGGTAATGTGCGACTTGGTCTCGCCCACGGCCGGGTAAACCACGGTCTCGGCGACCGGAATCCCGTTGATCAGTTTGGAAATGCCCAGGCGTTCGGTCTTCTCGGTCAGGTTGACCGGTTTGCCGTCCTTGAGCTGGAACATGTAGCCCTGAACGATGTACTGGCCGTCGGCGCTGGCGTAGAGCACGCGGCTGCCCTTGAGCTTGACTTCGTACAGGCCCGGCAGCGGGCTGGCGGTGATGGTGTCCACCGGAACGTCGAGCTGGAGGTTTTCCAGGCTCTGGCGGATGGCTTTGTCGGCCGCATCATCGGCGACGGCAAAGGTGCTGACCAACGCAATAGCTGCGGCGGCGAAAATCTGGGTCAGACGCATGTGAACTCCTGAAGGCGGACAAATGGAACGATCAGAACGCCCGTGCCGGAACACCGGGTCATAACCGTCCATCGTGCAAACCGGCAAAGCCTACCACATAAGGCTCCCGTGGCCGAATGCGCCTGTCGCAAGGCAGAACGCTCAGCCGCGAGGGTGATGCTTGGCATGCAGATCCTGCAACCGTGCACGGGCGACGTGCGTGTAGATCTGCGTGGTCGACAGGTCGCTGTGGCCCAACAGCATCTGCACCACGCGCAAGTCGGCGCCATGGTTGAGCAAGTGAGTCGCGAAGGCGTGACGCAGTGTGTGCGGCGACAGCGATTTGCCGATCCCTGCAACCTTGGCCTGATGCTTGATGCGGTGCCAGAAGGTCTGGCGAGTCATCTGCTCGCCGCGCTGGCTTGGAAACAGCACATCACTCGGGCGCCCACCCAGCAACTCGCCGCGACCGTCGCGCAGGTAGCGCTCGACCCAGACAATCGCTTCCTCGCCCATCGGCACCAACCGCTCCTTGCTGCCCTTGCCCATCACCCGCAACACGCCCTGCCGCAGGTTGACCTGTTCCAGGGTCAGACTGATCAGCTCGGTCACCCGCAGACCGCAGGCGTAAAGGACTTCGAGCATGGCACGGTCGCGCTGGCCGATGGCTTCGCTCAAATCTGGCGCCTTCAGCAGCGCTTCCACGTCGGCTTCCGACAGGGATTTGGGCAACGGCCGGCCCAGTTGCGGCATGTCGACACGCAAGGTCGGATCGACCGGGATCAGTTTTTCCCGCAGCAAATAGCGATAAAAGCCACGCACGCCTGAGAGAAATCTCGCGGTGGAACGGGGTTTGTAGTTCTGCTCCAGACGCCAGGCCAGATGATCGAGGATCAACTCGCGCCCGGCATTGATCAGTTCGAGATTTTTCTCCTGCAGCCAGCCATTGAATAGCGCGAGATCGCTGCGGTAGGCATCGCGAGTGTTGTCGGACAGGCCTTTCTCCAGCCACAGGGCATCGAGGAATTGGTCAATCAGCGGGTGGTCGATCGCAGGCATGGGCACTCTGGCCGCGCCGGCAAAAGCACGACGCGCAAATAAACAGTGAACGGTTGAAAGGCTCGCTAGTCTTTCATAGCCCGCTATTTCAAGGAACAGGGAGCTTCAATGAACGAGCAGCAAATTCTCTTGGCCTTCGGCGGTATCGGTGCTGCCGCTCTGGGCTGTCAATGGCTGGCGTGGCGGCTGAAGTTGCCGGCGATTCTGTTTCTGCTGTTGACCGGCATTCTCGCCGGCCCCGTGTTGGGCTGGCTCGACCCGCAGGAAATGTTCGGTCCGCTGCTGATGCCGCTGGTGTCACTGGCAGTGGCGCTGATCCTGTTCGAGGGCAGCCTGACCCTGCATCTGTCGGAGTGGCGCGAGATCGGCAGCGTCGTGCATCGGCTGGTGACCCTCGGCGCGCTATCGACCTGGACAGTGATTGCGGTGGCGACTCACTGGCTGCTGGGCTTCGACTGGCTGCTCGCCATCCTGTTCGGCAGCCTGACCCTGGTGACCGGCCCGACCGTGATCGTGCCGATGCTGCGCGTGGTACGACCGAAGGCTTCGATCGCCAACATCCTGCGCTGGGAAGGGATTGTGATCGACCCGATCGGTGCGCTGCTCGCGGTGGTGGTCTACAGCTTCATCATTGCCCGGACCGAAGGCCATGGCCTGGAACAGAGCCTGCTCACGTTCGGCGGGGTGATTGTCTGTGGCAGCGCGTTCGGCATCGCCGGTGGCTGGCTGCTCGGCACGATCATTCGGCGTCAATGGCTGCCGGAGTATTTGCACAATCTGGCATCGCTTGCCGCAGTGCTGGGGATATTCATCACCGCCAACCAGACCATGCACGAGTCCGGGCTGCTGGCGGTGACGCTGATGGGCATGTGGCTGGCGAACATGAAGGGCGTGGATGTGCGGCACATTCTGCACTTCAAGGAAAACCTCAGCGTGCTGCTGATTTCCGGGTTGTTCATTCTGCTGGCGGCGCGGCTGGACCTGAACGCGCTGATCGGTCTCGGGCCGCTGGTGCTGATTCTGTTGCTGGTGATCCAGCTGATCGCCCGACCGCTGAACGTAGTCTTGAGTACCGCGGGTTCGAGCCTGAGTTGGCGTGAGCGTGCATTGTTGTGCTGGATCGCCCCGCGCGGAATCGTCGCGGCAGCAGTCTCGGCGATCTTTGCGATTCGCCTGGATGAAGCAGGCCATGAAGGCGCGCTGTTGCTGGTGCCGCTGACCTTCGCCGTGATCATCGGCACCGTCGTGCTGCAAAGTGCGACTGCCCGACCACTGGCGCGCCTGTTGAAGGTGGCGGAACCGGCACCCAGCGGCTTCCTGATCGTTGGTGCAAACGGCCCGGCGCGCCTGCTCGGCAAGTCGCTGCAACAACTGGGCAGCCGGGTGTTGCTCACCGATTCAAGCTGGGAAAACATTCGGGCGGCGCGCATGGATGGTTTGCCGACCTACTTCGGTAATCCGGCCTCGCAGCATGCCGATGCGCACCTGGACCTGGTGGGGCTGGGACATTTGCTGGCGCTGTCACCGTCCGGTGAACTCAATACGCTGGCAGCCATGCGCTTTCGACATGACTTTGGCCATCAGCGCCTGTTCGGACTGGCCAGTGGTCATGAAAGCCGGCGCAGCGACAAGCACCGCGCCAGCCTGGAACATCGCGGCAATCAACTGGGGAGCGAGGCGCTGACTTATGCCAGGCTGGCCAGCCAGTTGGGCCAGGGCGCCGATCTGTACAGCACGACGCTGACGGACGGGTTTGGCTGGGACGATTACCGGGCGCTGCATGGCAACCGCGCGACTCTGCTGTTCATGCGCGATGACAGTGGCTGGGTGCATGTGGTGACGCCGGAGACCGTGCTGAAACCGGGGCCGGGGTGGACGTTGCTGGCGTTGATTCAGCCTGAGATTAGCGGCGGCGCATAAATCCAATCGCGGGCAAGCCCGCTCCCACAGGGTTCGTGTCGAGCACAACACCAGCAGGCAACACAAAATCTGTGGGAACGGGCTTGCCCGCGAATGCCGCGGCTCGGTGCCGGGTCAGGCCGCGAAACCCGGCAACACGGGCACTGGCCGCTTGTCATCATCAATGGCAACGAAGCTGAACTGCCCGTGAATGGCTTTCTCACGCCCGTCGCAGCTCATGCTTTCAACGAACACTTCCACCTCGACCTTGAGGCTGGTGTTGCCGACCTTGATCACCCGCCCGACCAGTTCGACGATGGAACCTGCCGGGATCGCATGGTTGAAATCGATCCGGTCGGTGGAGACCGTCACCAGCGGCAGACGGCAGAAACGCGTGGCAGTGATGAACGACACTTCATCCATCCAGGCCAGCGCGGTGCCGCCGAACAGGGTGTTGTGGTGATTGGTGGTCGGCGGGAAGACCGCCTTGGTCACGCGGGTCACCGAGAGTTCGGTACGGCGTTCGATTTCTTGCTCGCGAGATGTCATGGGTACGGCCTGAAGCAATGGTGCTGTGGATAAATTGCGGACAACAAAAAAGCAGCCCGTAGGCTGCTTTTTTCTGCATCGGAAGCTGGACTTAAGCCAGTTTTTCCTTGATGCGAGCTGCTTTACCCGACAGGTCGCGCAGGTAGTACAGCTTGGCTTTACGTACGTCACCGCGACGTTTGACAGCCATGCTGTCGATCTGCGGGGAGTAGGTCTGGAAAGTACGTTCTACGCCAACACCGTTGGAGATTTTACGAACGGTGAACGCACTGTTCACGCCGCGGTTACGCTTGGCGATTACAACGCCTTCGAACGCTTGCAGACGGGAACGATCGCCTTCCTTCACTTTCACCTGAACGACAATGGTGTCGCCCGGGGCAAAGGCTGGGATCTCTTTGGTCATCTGCTCTGCTTCGAGTGCAAGGATGATTTTGTTGGTCATGCTGTGCTCCTAAGGTAAATCGTCGGATCTACCATCGATACGTTGTTAACTATCGTCCCGCTCGCGGATGTATTCCTCGAGCAGCTTCTTCTCTTCTCCAGAAAGCGAGCGGCTTTCCAGAAGATCGGCGCGTCGTTCATAGGTCCGACCAAGGGACTGCTGTAAACGCCAACGCCGGATGTGTGCGTGATTGCCACTTAGCAATACGTCGGGAACACGCTGATCCGCATACACCTCCGGTCGGGTGTAGTGCGGGCAATCCAGCAAACCATCCGTGAAGGAATCTTCCTCCGCGGAGTCCGCATGCCCTAAAGCTCCGGGCAGCAGTCGTGTAACCGCATCTATCAGGACCATCGCCGGCAGCTCGCCGCCAGACAGGACATAGTCCCCAATCGACCACTCTTCATCGACATGAGCATCAATAAAACGCTCGTCAATGCCTTCATAGCGACCGGCAATCAGGATCAATGCATCCGATTTCGCCAGTTCGCGTACCGCCGACTGAGTCAGTTGACGGCCTTGGGGGGACAGGTAAATCACCTTCGCCGCCTCCCCGGCTGCTGCCTTGGCCTGAACCAGAGCATCTTCCAGGGGCTTGATCTTCATCACCATGCCCGGACCACCGCCAAACGGGCGATCGTCCACAGTGTGATGCCGATCCGTCGTGTAATCCCGCGGATTCCAACAGGTCAGCTGCAAGAGCCCCTGTTTGACCGCTCGACTGGTGATGCCGTAGTCGCCGATGGCGGAAAACATCTCGGGAAACAAACTGATCACTTCTACGCGCAAGTTAGCCACGCTTAGAAGTCCGCGTCCCAATCCACCTTCATCTCGCCCGCTGCGAGGTCGACTGCCAACACGCATTGCTCCGTATAGGGCAACAGGCGTTCGCGATCATCCAGGCTGCCAGCGCAAGGCTTGACTACCATTACATCATTGGCGCCGGTTTCCAGAAGATGATCGATTTTCCCGAGCAGTTGCCCAAGCGTATCGATGACCTTCAGACCTTCCAGCTGGTACCAGTAGTACTCGCCTTCGGTCAATTCAGCGAACAGGCTGCGCGGCACGCAGATCTCGTAACCGGCCAGAAGACGAGCTTCTTCACGATCATCAAGACCCTTGAGCTTTGCGACCAGGAACTTGTCGCTCCCGCGTCCACTGACCAGCTCGACCTGTTTGACATTGCCTTCGCGCTTGAGCGTCCAGGCTTTGTACTGCAACAGGTTTTCAGTCGGATCAGTAAAGGAATAAACCTTCACTTCGCCGCGAACGCCGTGAACAGAATAAATTTTGCCAATAACGATCAAATCATCGGCAACAGCAGGCGTCGCGTTCATATTGCTCAGGCCGCAGCCTTAGCCGATTCCTTCAGCAACTGAGCAACACGCTCAGAAGGCTGTGCACCAACGCTCAGCCAGTAGGCTACGCGCTCTTGGTTCACGGACAGACGAACTTCCTGACCACGGGCAACAGGGTTGAAGAAACCAACCTGTTCTTTGTGGGAACCGTCACGCGGGTTGCGGGAGTCGGTTACGGTCAGGTGGTAAAACGGGCGCTTTTTGGAGCCGCCAAGGGCAAGACGGATTGTTAGCATGTGAACATCGTTCCTGTAGTCGGTGCTGCAAATCTAAATGCACAGCGGGCATGGGTGCCCGAAAGGCCGCATATTCTAAGGAATATCCGGACTTTTGCAAATGACTTTTTCCGGCGCCTATGGCATGCCGTGCTGATTTGCGGTAGAGCCGTCAATAAAAACGGCCTGTCAGCTCCCGCCGAATGCGGGTTTGCTGTGAATCCCGCATCCATGCGGGACTGCGCCGGTGCGACGACCGGCGAGTTCTTTTACAGTTTTGGCATGCCGCCGCCGGGCAGCATTCCGCCCATGCCGCGCATCATTTTCGCCATTCCGCCCTTGGCGGAGAATTTCTTCATCATCTTCTGCATCTGCTTGTGCTGCTTGATCAAGCGACCGATGTCCTGCACCTGGGTGCCGGAACCCATGGCGATCCGACGCTTGCGCGAACCGCTGATCAGCTCGGGATCGCGGCGCTCGGCCGGGGTCATGGAGTTGATGATGGCTTCCATCTGCTTGAACTGCTTCTCTGCCGCACTCTGGGCATTGCCCATCTGCGAAAGGTTGACGCCACCGATGCTCGGCAGCTTGTCCATGAGGCCGCCGAGGCCGCCCATGTTCTTCATCTGTTGCAGCTGATCGCGGAAGTCTTCGAGGTCGAAGCCCTTGCCCTTCTTCAGCTTCTTGGCCAGCTTGTCGGCCTTGTCCTTGTCGAGGGTCGCTTCAGCCTGTTCGATCAGGCTGAGCACATCGCCCATGCCGAGGATCCGCGAGGCGATACGCTCAGGGTGGAACGGGTCGAGCGCTTCGGTCTTCTCGCCCATACCGATGAATTTGATCGGCTTGCCGGTGATGGCACGCACGGACAGTGCGGCACCGCCACGGGCGTCACCGTCGACCTTGGTCAGGATCACACCGGTCAGCGGCAGTGCATCGCCAAAGGCCTTGGCCGTATTGGCGGCGTCCTGACCGGTCATGGCGTCGACCACGAACAGGGTTTCGACCGGGTTGATCGCGGCGTGCAGCGCCTTGATCTCGCCCATCATCTCTTCGTCGATGTGCAGACGACCGGCGGTATCGACGATGACCACGTCGATGAATTTCAGTTTTGCTTCTTTAATAGCCGCGTTGGCGATGTCGACCGGCTTCTGGCTCAGGTCGGACGGGAAGAACGTCACGCCGATGTCGTTGGCCAGGGTTTCCAGCTGTTTGATAGCGGCAGGACGATAGATGTCCGCCGACACGACCATGACCGACTTCTTCTTGCGCTCTTTAAGGAAGCGCGCCAGCTTGCCGGCGGTAGTGGTTTTACCGGCACCCTGCAGACCGGCCATCAGGATGACGGCAGGCGGCACGGCGCTCAGGTTCAAGTCTTCGTTGGCCGCGCCCATCAGGCTTTCGAGTTCGGCCTGGACGATCTTCACGAACGCCTGGCCCGGCGTCAGGCTGCGCGACACCTCGGTGCCGACAGCGCGTTCCTTGACCGAATTGACGAAGTCCTTGACCACCGGCAGGGCAACGTCGGCTTCGAGCAACGCCATGCGCACTTCACGCAGGGTGTCTTTAATGTTGTCTTCGGTCAGTTTCGCCTTGCCGGTGACATGGCGCAGCGTCTGCGAGAGACGGTCGGTTAAGTTTTCAAACATTGCGCGATCCTTTCAGGCCCTGTGTAGACCGGGATAATGGCGGCCCGGACCGGAATCAACATGTACTCGGCGAGCCTGCGGCGTGGGCAGGTCGCGGATTATAGCGAAGACTGCGTCTGGCGGACACCTCGCTGTCAGCTTGCCGGTCTTTCGTGCGATGACCGTTCTATGCCAAACTCAGCGCCTTTCGGGCTTGCCTAACAGGATTTATGCTCCCCTTGTCACCGAGTTTGCTGACCACCCTCGCCGCCGCCCTTCTCTATGCCGCTGCGACCCTTTATCAGGGCACCCGCCTGGCCACTGGCGCCAAGGCCAACAAGCGCCTGCTGGTCACGCTTGGCGTGCTCGCCGTGCTGGCCCACAGTGCCAGCCTGCTGACTCACCTGCTGACGCCGATCGGTCTGGGCCTGGACTTCTTCAGTGCGTCGAGCCTGATTGCCGCAGCGGTCATCGCCCTGACCCTGCTGGCCTGCTCGCGGATCCCGGTGGAAAACCTGCTGGTCCTGCTGTTCCCGCTGGGGGCGATCACCGTGTTGCTGGCGCAGTTTGCGCCGACCGGCACCGTGCAGATCATCGACGAAGAGCCAGGCATCCTCGCGCATATCCTGCTGTCGATCCTTGCCTACGGCATGTTCACCATCGCCGTGTTCCAGGCCTTGTTGCTGCTGGTGCAGGATCACCAGCTCAAGAACAAGCACCCGTCCGGGCTGATCAAGAACTTCCCGCCGCTGCAAACCATGGAAAGCCTGCTGTTCGGCTTCCTCTGGGCCGGCTGGACGCTGCTGTCGCTGTCGTTGATTTCCGGCTGGCTGTTCGTCGAAAACCTGTTTGCCCAGCACCTGGTGCACAAGACCCTGCTCGCCTGTCTGGCCTGGATCGTGTTCAGCGTGCTGTTGTGGGGCCGCAATCGCCTGGGCTGGCGTGGCCACAAAGCGATCCGCTGGACCCTCGCCGGTTTCTGTCTGCTGATGTTGGCGTATTTCGGCAGCAAACTGGTCCGTGAATACATCCTGCACATCTGACGGGCGGCATAAATGGACGGTTTGCCCATAGGGCCGATGCTCGCGGTATTTGTCCTGCTGATTCTCTGGTCGGGGCTGTTTACCGCCATCGAAGTGGCGCAACAGCATCTGCTGGCACAACGCACCGCGTCGCGTGCCAGTGACAAGCCACTGGCAAAACTCAGCTTTCCGCTCGACAGCCTGATCCTGTGCAACACCCTGTGCCGCGCCCTCGCCGTGGTGCTTGCCACGCTGCTGGCGATTTTCCTTTGTGAAGAAAACGGTCCCTGGGCAGCCACCCTGGGTGCAGGCGCCGTCCTGCTGGTGTTTGCCGACTATTTCCCGCGCACCCTCGCCCAGCGTTATCCGGACGCCGTGCTGTCATTCGGCAACACGTTGCTGGCAGTGCCGCTGAAAGTGATCTATCCGCTCGCATGGCTGCTGAGCAGCATCAGTGGTTTGCTGCTGCGTCCGCTGGTGCGCAAGCAGCAGGTCGTGCAACAGAGCGAAGATGACGTCCCGCCGGAACGCCACGACGACCCGGAACATCCGTCACGCACGCACCCGGTTTCCGGTATCCACGCGCTGGACAACATCACGGTCAACGACATCCTGGTTCCTCGCAGTGACGTCGACGGCATCAATCTCGACGATCCGATCGAAGAGATCATCGAGCAGTTGCGCCACAACAAGCGCACGCGCCTGCCGGTTTTCCACAGCGACATCAACCAGGTCGAGGCGGTCCTCAATACCCGGCAGATCCGCCACTTGCTGGACAATCACGCCCTGACCCGCGAAGCGCTGCTCGCCGCCAGTTACGAGCCGTATTTCGTCCCGGAAAGCACGCCGCTGCAACTGCAACTGCTGAACTTCCACAAGCAGCAACGTCGCCTGGGCATGGTGGTGGACGAATACGGCGAAGTGCTGGGGATTGTCACCCTGGAAGACATTCTCGAAGAAATCGTCGGCGAATTCGAAAGCGAGCACAGCCTCGACAACCCGCACATCCATCCGCAGGCCGACGGGCGCATGGTGATCGACGGCGCCGCCTCGATCCGCGAATTGAACAAATGCCTGGGCTGGCATCTGCCCAGCGACGGCCCGCGAACCCTGAATGGCCTGGTGACCGAAGCGCTGGAAACCATTCCGGAAAGCGCGGTGTGCCTGAAGATCGGGCGCTATCGCCTGGAGATCCTCGAAACCGAGGAAAACCGCGTGAGCAAAGTGCTCATCTGGCACACCAGCTCGGCACCGGCCCTCACGCCCGTCCGCTAGCTCGCCCCTTGTTCAATCGTTAGCCACCTTCCTATAATCGCGGTGCTTACCCAAGCCCCGCCGAACCCCGTGCTTACCCCGCACCCGACAGGTTTCGGCCGGTTCATCGCCGCTTTCCGCATCACACCGACGACTGTTCCTACCTGAAACAGCGCTCGCGCCCTATCCCACATCCCCGGGTAGTCGACCATAATAATTCGCTCCAATGGAGCTCATGACTGTCAGGGATCACCGCATGACGACCAGTACTGCTTACAGCGACACCGCGCCGACCCAACCGGCCAACTCTGCCACCCGGGTGGCCACCGCGAGCTTCATCGGCACGGCCATCGAGTTCTACGATTTCTACGTCTATGCCACCGCCGCCGCACTGGTGATCGGGCCGGTATTCTTTCCGCAGACTTCCGGCACCGCGCAGATGCTCTCGGCCTTCCTCACCTTCGGTATCGCTTTCCTCGCCCGCCCGCTGGGTTCGGCGCTGTTCGGCCATTTCGGCGACCGGATCGGACGCAAGTCCACACTGGTGGCTTCCCTGCTGCTGATGGGTGTCTGCACCACTCTGATCGGCGTGCTGCCGGGTTACGATAGCATTGGAGCGTGGGCGCCGATCCTGTTGTGTGTGCTGCGCTTCGGCCAGGGCCTGGGATTGGGTGGAGAATGGGGCGGCGCGGCACTGCTGGCGACCGAAAACGCGCCAAAGGGCAAGCGGGCGTGGTTCGGCATGTTCCCGCAGCTTGGTCCTTCGATCGGATTTCTGGCAGCCAACGGCCTGTTCTTGACCCTGGCCATGACGCTCAATGACGAACAGTTCCGCAGTTGGGGCTGGCGGATACCGTTCCTGCTCAGTGCGGTACTGGTGATGGTCGGGCTGTACGTGCGTCTCAAGCTGCACGAAACGCCAGTGTTCGCCAATGCCATCGCCCATCAGGAGCGGGTGAAAGTGCCGCTGGTCGAGCTGTTCAGCCAGTATTGGGCACCGACGCTGCTGGGTGCAGCCGCCATGGTGGTTTGCTACGCGCTGTTCTATATCTCGACGGTGTTTTCCCTGAGCTACGGCGTGTCGACGCTGGGCTACAGCCGCGAGACATTCCTTGGGCTGCTCTGTTTCGCCGTGTTGTTCATGGCAGCCGCGACACCGTTGTCGGCCTGGGCCAGTGATCGTTATGGACGTAAGCCGGTGCTGATCGTCGGCGGTGTGCTGGCGATTCTTTCCGGATTTCTGATGGAACCGTTGCTGACTCAGGGCTCGACCTGGGGCGTGGCACTGTTCCTGTGCATCGAGCTGTTCCTGATGGGCGTGACGTTCGCCCCGATGGGCGCGCTGCTGCCGGAACTGTTTCCGACACATGTGCGGTATACCGGTGCATCGGCGGCCTACAACCTCGGCGGCATCGTTGGAGCCTCGGCGGCGCCGTTCTTTGCGCAGAAACTGGTGGCGATGGGTGGTTTGAGTTACGTCGGCGGGTATGTGTCGGGGGCGGCGGTGCTCAGCTTGATCGCTGTGCTGTGCCTGAAGGAAACGCGCCATAACGACCTGAATCAAGTGCCGTAGGCGCAATGATCGCTCCCGCACGGGCGGGAGCGATCAGATAGCGGGATTACAGCTCTACAACGACAGCCTGAGAGGCACGGGTCGCCTTGGCACGAGCGGCCTCGATCGATTCGTCACGGGCCAGTGCAACACCCATGCGGCGCTGGCCGTTGACCTCAGGCTTGCCGAACAGACGCAGCGCGGTATCCGGCTCGCTCAGCGCAGCGCCGAGGTTGGCGAATGCGGTCTGGGTCGACTGGCCTTCCACCAGAATCACTGCCGAAGCCGATGGGCCGAACTGACGGATCAGCGGCACCGGCAAACCAAGGATTGCCCGGGCGTGCAGGGCGAACTGCGACAGGTCCTGGGAAATCAGGGTCACCAGACCGGTGTCGTGCGGGCGCGGTGACACTTCGCTGAACCACACCTGATCGCCCTTGATGAACAGCTCGACGCCAAACAGGCCACGGCCACCCAACGCCTCGGTCACGGCCTTGGCAACGCGCTCAGACTCAGCCAGAGCAATCGGGCTCATGGCTTGTGGCTGCCAGGATTCCTGATAGTCGCCCTTTTCCTGACGGTGGCCGACCGGTGCACAGAACGTGGTGCCGCCGACATGACGCACGGTCAGCAGGGTGATTTCGTAATCGAAATCGATGAAGCCTTCGATGATCACCCGGCCTTTACCGGCACGACCGCCTTCTTGTGCGTAGTCCCAGGCCTTCTGCACGTCATCGGCGCTGCGCAGCAGGCTCTGGCCCTTGCCTGACGAACTCATCACCGGTTTGACGACGCACGGGAAACCCAGGTCCTGAACAGCCTTGCTGTAGTCCTCGAAGGTGTCGGCGAAGTGGTAAGGCGAAGTCGGCAGATCCAGTTCTTCGGCGGCCAGGCGACGGATGCCTTCGCGGTTCATGGTCAGTTGCGCGGCGCGCGCGGTCGGGATCACGGTGAAGCCTTCGGCTTCCAGCTCGACCAGGGTGGCGGTGGCGATGGCTTCGATTTCCGGCACGATGAAGTGCGGCTTCTCGGCTTCGATCACCGCACGCAAAGCGGCGCCGTCGAGCATGTTGATCACGTGGCTGCGATGGGCAACCTGCATGGCCGGCGCATTGGCGTAACGGTCAACGGCGATCACTTCAACGCCAAGGCGTTGCAGCTCGATCACCACTTCCTTGCCCAACTCACCACAGCCACACAGCAATACGCGGGTCGCGGTCGGCGACAATGGAGTTCCGATACGGGTCATCTCAGGTCCTCAAAGAAGCGGATCATCGAGGAAAGCAACGCCAGACGCGCTTTCCATGGGGAGAAAGCGCGGCATTTTACATGAACCTGAGGGTTTGGCTTCAGCCGGCGACAGCCTGTTTACGCTCGCGCCAGGCCATGATCAGCCAAACGGCGGTGACACCGGCGAACTTCGAGGCCAGGGCGGTGATGATCACCGGCGGTGTCAGCAGGTCGATCATGCCGAAGAAGATAAAGGTATCGAGGGGAATGCTCAGCGCCGAGCTGATCCACAGACGATCACGCAACGGACGCTTGGTGATGCTGAACACCAGCCAGTCGATGCACTCGGACACCGCAAACGCCGTGGCACTGGCCAGCGCGATCGATGGATCGGAGGTGACATAGGACAGCACCAGCGCCGCCAGCATCGCCAAAATCGCACCATGGCCGAAACGGATCTGCACCATGTCGCGCAGCACAAACACCAGCCCGCCCCAGGCCGACCAGATGATGTCCAGGTGCGGCGCGGTGGAGAAAGCGAAGTTGATCAGCACGACGCTGCTGATGTAGGCGATGAGGAAAATCATGGGGAGCGACCTGTCAGATTGGCGCACAGGTTACTTGAGGAGAAGAGTCCGGCCAAGTCGGGGAGCAAATTGTATACACCCGACACCAGGCAAGCATCAGCGCTTGGCAGGGATCATCCAAATCAATCCACTGGCCTTCGCCCGCTCATGACACAACCCGAGCACCACCCGCCGCTCGTCGTTGGTCATCCTGCTCCAGCGGGTGATTTCCTCGACCGTGCGCTGGCAACCGGTGCAAATGTCATCCTCGTCCAGTGCGCAAATGCTCACGCACGGCGAAGCGACAGGTCTTTCCGGGGTTGTCATTCTTCCTGCTCGACCAGATCGCGCGCATAGCGCTGGGAGTTATGCACATAGTGCGCGGCACTGGCTTCGAGCATCTTTTTCTGCGGCTCGGTCAGTTCGCGCACGACCTTGCCCGGAGAGCCCATTACCAGCGAACCGTCCGGAATTTCCTTGCCTTCACCGATCAGCGAATTGGCGCCGATGATGCAGTTCTTGCCGATCTTCGCGCCATTAAGGATGACGGCGTTGATGCCGATCAGGCTGTAGTCGCCGACCGTGCAGCCGTGGAGCATGGCGTTGTGGCCGATGGTCACGCCGGTACCGATGGTCAGCGGAAAGCCCATGTCGGTGTGCATCACCGTGCCGTCCTGCACGTTGCTGTTCTTGCCGATCAGGATCAGTTCGTTGTCGCCGCGCAACACGGCGTTGAACCAGACGTTGGCGCCCTCTTCCAGCTTGACCTTGCCCACCAGCACGGCGTTGGGGGCGACCCAGCTCTGCGGATGGGTTTCGACGCGGGCGTCGCCCAGGCGATATTTCATCTTGTTTTCCTCAGGGCTCACGATGGCTGACCATTCGAACGATGGCTTCAGGTATTGATAAAGCTTTTAGGTGGTCGATGCAGGCTGATTTTGGCGTCATAGAGCAGGTTGATCAACTCGACGATCATGATCGCCGTCAGCCCCCAGATCTTGTATTCGCCGTAACGATAGCTCGGCACGTACCAGCTGCGACCCTGATAGTCGATGCGGTGGGTATGTTCACGTGGGTCCTTGCGGAAGAATTCCAGGGGCACGCTGAACACCGCAGCGATCTCGGCATCATTGGCTTGATATTCGACAAAATCGGGAATCACCCCGACATACGGCGTGACCTTGATGCCATGCAGGGAAATCAGCGGGCTGAGCGGGCCGATCACTTCGACCAGGCCGGGCGGCAGGCCGATTTCCTCTTCGGCCTCGCGCAGCGCGGTGAAGATCAGGTCCGGGTCTTCCGGATCCCGCCGTCCGCCCGGGAAGGCGACTTCGCCACCATGGGTCGAGAGCCCGCTGGCACGCAGGGTGAGGACAAGTTCGGGTTCGTCACTGCGAGTAATCGGCACCAGGACGGCGGCCTCGGGGAAACGCGTGTCGGTCTCCAGCGTGCGCGGCGTGTGATTGCTTACCCGGTGCAGTAGCTCGTCCAGCATAAGTGTTCTCGATCTGTGCCTTGCCCTGCATCATGCACCAATCAATGCGACCGCCCAAGCCCTGAACAGGGGTCATGTCGCGAAACGACAACTTGCCGACTGACACCGCTGCACGCCAAGATAGGCGCAGCATTCAGGAACCCCAGCATGAAATTTTGCAGCCAGTGCGGCAACCCGGTGACCCAGCGCATTCCCGAAGGCGACTCGCGGCTGCGATTTGTCTGCGACAGCTGTCAGACCATTCACTACCAGAACCCCAATATCGTGGCCGGCTGTGTAGCGACCTGGGGCAGCAAAGTCCTGCTCTGCCGACGCGCCATCGAACCACGCCTCGGTTACTGGACGCTGCCCGCCGGGTTCATGGAGAACGGCGAGACCATCGAACAGGCTGCCATCCGCGAAACCGCCGAGGAAGCCTGCGCCCGGGTGCGCAACCTGAGCATCTACACCCTGATCGACGTGCCGCACATCAGTCAGGTGCATGTGTTCTTTCGCGCCGAGCTCGCAGACCTGGACTTTTCCGCCGGCCCCGAGAGCCTCGAAGTGCAACTGTTCGACGAAGCGCAGATTCCATGGGACGAGCTGGCTTTCCGCACGGTGGGCCGTACCTTAGAATGCTTCTTCGCTGACCGCCGCGCCGAGACTTACCCGGTGCGCTCGGAATCGATCCCGCCGCTTGCTCAACCGGCCATCACTTGATTTCAGTGCCAGCCGGCCGATAACCCGCGTGCGCAGCCCGCGACAGCGCCTGCATAAGATCTATAAATAAATTATCTGCATCACCTCCTGGGGAATCGTTTCAATGCGCTGGTTGCTTGCCCTGTTTTGCCTGTCGTTCGTCACCGTCTCCCAAGCGTCGTTCGTGACCACCGTGACGCCTTCGAACACCCCGCTCATCGAAAAAATACTGGTGCTCAAATCGGCTCATCAACTGCAGTTGATCGCCGACGGCAAACCGCTCAAGAGCTATCGCATTTCCCTGGGCAAGGGCGCGAAGAAAGGTCCGAAACTGATTGAAGGCGACAAGCGCACACCCGAAGGTTTCTATTGGATCGACTGGCGCAAGACCAGCGACAAGTTCAACCTGTCGATGCACATCTCCTACCCGAACATCAGCGACTCCGCCCGCGCCCGCCGTGAAGGCGTCGAGCCCGGCGGCATGATCATGATCCACGGCACGCCGGATTCCGCAGAGAACCCGGAAAACCTGTTCCACACCCTGGACTGGACCGACGGCTGCATCGCCATGCGCAACGTCGACATGCGCGAAGTCTGGAACCTGGTGCCGGACGGCACGATGATCGAAATCCGCCCCTGATTCTGTCACCAGGACACCTGCTTTCTCCGGGCCGCGAAGCGGCCCTTTCTCCTGACCATTGGTCGCCCGTAAAAAAATAAATGCAAAAGATCGCAGCCTGCGGCAACGCCTGAACGGTGATACCACTTTCACCCGCCGGAACTGCCGCAGACTGCGATCTTTTGCGTTCCAGCCCCCACCTCTAATACCACTTGAAACCACCCGCCCTCAAACACCCGATTCCAAAGGACCAGAGGCATTTCCGCCGCGTTGACATGGTATTCAAGTGGTATTAGTTTTCGCCGAAACAGCGAGCGACAACAATCCAATATCAGCTCCGGAAGTGCCTGCATGAACGATCTCCACGCCCTGCGCCCTGACGACTCCCAGCCGACGCCGCTGTACCTGCAACTGGCGCGCAACCTGGAAGCGGCGATTCATGCCGGCCAGTGGAAAGCCGAACAGGCGATGCCGTCGGAGCGCAATCTCAGCGAGATGCTGGGGATTTCCCGGGTCACTGCACGCAAGGCCCTGGAAGTCCTGCTCGATCAAGGTTTGATCCGCCGCCTGCAAGGTTCCGGCACCTTCATCACTCCGCGCCTTGAACAACCGCTGTCGCGTCTGTCGGGTTTCAGCGAAATGCTCCGTCTCAAGGGTTTCGTGCCCAGCTCGCAATGGCTCGAGCGTGAAATCACCCTGCCCACCCACGAAGAATTGATCCGCCTCGGCCTGTCGCCGAACGACAAGGTCGCGCGCATGAAACGCCTGCGTAAGGCCGACGACACGGTGATGGCCATCGAGATGAGCACCCTGCCCGCCTCGATCATGCCCAAGCCGCAAGTGGTGGGCGATTCCCTCTACGAACACCTCGACAGCATCGGCAAGCCGATCGTGCGCGCCTTGCAGCACATCCAGGCGATCAACGCCTCGGACGAGTTCGCCGCGCTGGTCGGCATCGCCCCCGGCACCGCGATGCTGCTGATGACCCGGGTCGGCTACCTGGAAGACAACACGCCGATCGAAGTCACCGACACCTATTGCCGCAACGACTACTACGACTTTGTTGCAGAGCTTCGCCGCTGACCGGCAGCCAGGCCAAACGAGAGAAGCGAAATGTCCGAAGACAACATCCTCACCGCTGACGGCTGGATTCGCGGCCGGCTGATCCACGAACACGGCAGAGTCGTGTCCATCGAAGGCGTGCCCTGCGATCCGGCGGACAACGACCTGCCTTACCTGCTGCCGGGTTTCATTGACCTGCACGTTCACGGCGGTGGCGGCAAAGACATCATGGAAGGCACCAGCGCCTTCGAGACCATCACCCGGACCCACGTGCGTTTCGGTACCACTTCGCTGCTGGCCACCACGATGACCGCGCCGAGTGCCGAGATTGCCAGCGTGCTCAAGGATGTCGGGGAATTCTGCGAACAGCGTCCGAAAGGCGCCGCCCGGGTCCTCGGCGTTCACCTCGAAGGCCCGTACATCAATCCCGGCAAACTCGGTGCGCAGCCGAACTTCGCCCACACCGCGTTGATGGCCGAAGTCGAAGAGTATCTGGCACTGGCGCCAATCCGGGTGATCACCATCGCCCCGGAAATCGCCGGTCACGACGGTTTGATTCGTGAACTGAGCCGCCGTGGCATCCGCATGCAGATCGGCCACACACTCGGCAGTTACGAGGAAGGCGTCGCCGCCCTCGAAGCCGGCGCCACCAGCTTCACGCATTTGTACAACGCCATGAGCCCGCTGCATCACCGCGAACCGGGGATCGTCGGCGCGGCACTGGCCCACGCCAAATTCGCCGAGCTGATTCCGGACTTGCTGCACGTGCACCCCGGCGCGATCCGCGTGGCCCTGCGCTCGATCCCGTGCCTGTACTGCGTCACCGATTCGACCGCCGCCGCCGGCATGCCCGACGGCGAGTACAAGCTCGGCAGCCACACCGTCACCAAATGCCTGGGCGGGGTGCGCCTGCCAGACGGCACGCTGGCCGGCAGCACCCTGACCATGGATCAGGCTTTGCGCAATCTGGTGAAGATCGGTCTACCGATAGCCGAGGCCTCGCAACGTCTTTCGCAATTCCCCGCCGACTACCTCGGCATCACCGAACGCGGGCGCCTTGCACCTGGCGCCTGGGCCGACTGCGTGCGGCTGGATCGCTCACTCACACTGACCGCCGTCATGGTCGAAGGAGAAGACATTGACTTCAAAAATGCTTGAGGAGGCGCTGTCCTCGTTCGAGGCCGTGCAAGCCCAACTGCAACAGCTCGATGCTTCGATGATCGAGATCGCCGGGCGCCTGCGCCGTCAGCCGCCGCAAGTGGCGATGACCGTCGCCCGTGGCAGTTCCGACCATGCGGCCAGTTATTTCGCCTACCTGACCATGCAGCAACTGGGCATTCCGGTGGCCTCGCTGCCGATGTCGGTGGTGACCATGCAGCAAGCGCCGTTGAAGGTCAGCGGTCAGGTCGCGTTCGCGTTTTCCCAGTCGGGCCAGAGCCCGGACCTGGTCAATAGCCTGCGTCTGCTGCGCAAGCGTGGCGCCTTAAGCGTGTCGATGGTCAACGCTACCGACTCGCCGCTGGAGGCCGCGTGCGAATTCAGCCTGCCGCTGCTGGCCGGCACCGAAAGCAGCGTCGCCGCGACCAAAAGCTTTATTGCCACCCTCAGCGCCAGCGCCCGCCTGATCGCGCACTGGAAAGAAGACAGTGAATTGTTGGAGGCACACAACGCCCTGCCCGAAGGCTTGCGCGACGCCGCGCAACAGGACTGGAGCCCGGCCATCGACGCCCTGCGCGACTGCGAGCGGTTGATGGTGATCGGCCGTGGCGCCGGTTTTGCCATTGCCCAGGAAGCCGCACTGAAATTCAAGGAAACCTCGGCGATCCAGGCCGAAGCCTTCAGCAGTGCCGAAGTGCGTCACGGCCCGATGGCCCTGATCGACGCCAACTACCCTTTGCTGGTGTTTGCCCCGCGCGGCGCCGAGCAGGCCGGCCTGCTGAGCCTGGCGGCGGAAATGCGTCAGCGTGGTGCCCGTGTATTGCTGGCGGCGCCGGATGATGTGCTCGAACGCGACCTGACCCTGAGCCGCGCCGAACACCCGGCGCTCGATCCGATCCTGGCGATCCAGAGCTTCTACGTGATGGCCGCCAACCTGGCCGTGGCCCGTGGCATGGACCCGGATCAGCCGCGTCACCTGAGCAAAGTCACCCGTACGCACTGAGTCCGAACCGAACGTTTTCCTGATGAGACCGAGCCATGCACAACAACAATAAAGAGCTGACTTTAAGCGCCCCGCTCAGCGGCCCGGTGCTCACGCTCGCCAAAGTTCCGGACGCGGTGTTCGCCAGCGGCGCGATGGGCGACGGCATTGCCATCGATCCGCTGAACGACACCTTGTATTCGCCCTGCGCCGGTGTGGTGATCCACGTCGCTCGCACCGGCCATGCAGTGACTGTGCGTGCCGACAACGGCGCGGAAATCCTCCTGCACTTGGGGCTCGATACCGTCGAGTTGCAGGGCGAAGGTTTTTCGATGCTGGTCAAGGAAGGCACGCGGGTCAGCAGTGGCCAGCCATTGCTGCGCTATGACCTGGACAAGGTCGGCCGCCAGTGCAAAAGCCTGGTCAGCCTGCTGATCCTGACCAACAGCCAGGATTTCCAGGCGCGTCCCATCACTCTGAAAACGGTGAAAGTCGGCGAACCGCTGCTGCACATCGTCGCCCGTCACGGCACCGCGGCGAATGCGGAAGAATCCGGCGGCCCGGAAGTTCACGGTCATGTGCGGGTCGCTCATCGTGGCGGTCTGCATGCACGTCCGGCGGCGTTGATCCGCCAGACGGCGCAAGGCTTCAAGAGCCAGTCGAAGCTGCATTTCGCCGGCAAATCGGCGCCGTGCAACAGCCTCATCGGTTTGATGGGCCTGGCGATTGGCGAACAGGACGAAGTGCAAGTCAGTTGCCAGGGTTCCGACGCGCAAGCGGCGTTGCAAGCCCTGCTCACTGCACTGGCCACCGCCCTGCCGGAGGATCATCACGCCGCTGCACCGGTTGCTGCCGCCCCACGCAATCGACCGGCCGAGGCTGGCGTGTTGCACGGTGTTTGCGCAGCACCGGGTCTGGTCGGCGGCCCGCTGTTTCGCCTGAACGCGATCAGCCTGCCGGCGGACGCTGGCAATCATCAGCCCGAGCAACAATTGCAGATCCTCGACACGGCGCTGAATCAGGTTCGCAGCGAAATCGACGGCACCCTCGCCCAGGCGAAAAAACAGCGCAATGCCGACGAAGAAGCAATCTTCGCCGCGCACCTGGCGTTGCTGGAAGACCCGGCCCTGCTCGACGCCGCGCAGCAATCGATCGAAACCGGCACTGCGGCGACTCACGCCTGGAGTCAGTCCATCGATACGCAATGCGAAGTGCTGCAAAACACCGGCAGCCCGCTACTGGCCGAACGCGCCAACGATCTGCGCGATTTGAAACAACGGGTGCTGCGCGCCCTGCTTAGTGAAGCCTGGCATTACGAAGTGCCGGCCGGCGCCATCGTTGCCGCCCACGAACTGACACCTTCGGACCTGCTGCAATTGAGCGCGCAAGGCGTCGCCGGTTTGTGCATGGCCGAAGGTGGGGCGACTTCCCACGTGGCGATTCTGGCCCGGGGCAAAGGCCTGCCGTGCATGGTCGCACTGGGCTCGGCGCTGCTCGATCAAACTCAAGGTCAATCGGTGGTGCTCGATGCCGACGGCGGACGCCTCGAACTGACGCCGAATGCCGAGCGTCTGGCCGAAGTCCAACAAGCGCAGATCGACCGTCAGCAACGTCGCGACGCCCAGCAAGCCAAAGCCCATCTGCCGGCCGAAACCCGCAACGGCGTGGCCATCGAAGTGGTCGCCAACGTCGCCTCCAGCCATGAAGCGGCGGATGCGTTTGCCAATGGCGCCGATGGCGTCGGCCTGCTGCGCACCGAGTTCCTGTTCGTCGATCGCCACACCGCGCCGGATGTCGAAGAACAGCGCGCCGCCTATCAAGCGGTGATCGATGCCATGGGCGACAAGTCGGTGATCATCCGTACCATCGACGTCGGTGGCGACAAACAACTCGACTATCTGCCGCTGCCAGTGGAGGCCAACCCGGTACTCGGTCTGCGCGGTATTCGTCTGGCACAGGCCCGTCCGGAAATCCTCGACCAGCAACTGCGCGCCCTGCTGCAAGTCAGCCCGTTGCAGCGCTGCCGGATCCTGCTGCCGATGGTCACCGAGGTCGACGAACTGCTGCACATCCGCCAGCGGGTCGATGCGCTGTGCCTGGAACTCGGCATCAATCAACGTCCGGAAATCGGCGTGATGATCGAAGTACCGGCCGCCGCGCTGCAGGCCGAACAACTGGCCGAACACGCGGACTTCCTGTCCATCGGCACCAACGATCTGTCGCAATACACCCTGGCCATGGACCGCGACCACGCCGGCCTCGCCGCACGGGTCGATGCCCTGCACCCGGCGCTGCTGCGCCTGATCGCCATGACCTGCGAAGGCGCTGCGGTGCATAAACGCTGGGTCGGCGTGTGCGGCGCCCTGGCTTCCGATCCACTGGCGACGCCGGTGTTGATCGGCCTGGGCGTGACAGAGCTGTCGGTGAGCCCGGTACAAATTGGTGAAATCAAGGATCGCGTGCGCCAACTGCACGAAGCCGAATGCCAACGCCTCGCCCGGGACTTGCTCAAGCTGAGCAGCGCCGCCGCGGTGCGTCACGCCTGTCATCAACATTGGCCTCTGCGCTAACAAAAACAACAAGGACAAACGCCATGTACCAACTCTTCATCGAAGGCCTGCAACGCCTCGGCCGGGCGCTGATGCTGCCGATCGCGATCCTGCCGATCGCCGGCCTGTTGCTGCGCCTGGGCGACACCGACCTCTTGAACATCGCGATCATCCACGACGCCGGCCAAGTGATCTTCGCCAACCTGGCGATGATCTTCGCCATCGGCATCGCGGTGGGCTTCGCCAAGGACAACAACGGCACCGCCGGCCTTGCCGGGGTGATCGGCTATCTCGTGATGATCTCCACGCTGAAGGTGCTCGACGCCAGCATCAACATGGGCATGCTCGCCGGGATCGTCAGCGGCCTGATGGCCGGCGCGCTGTACAACCGCTTCAAGGACATCAAGTTGCCGGAGTACCTGGCGTTCTTCGGCGGCCGGCGTTTCGTGCCGATCGTCACCGGTTTCGCGGCGGTCGGTCTGGGCGTGTTGTTCGGCTACATCTGGCCGCCGATCCAGCACGGCATCAACAGCTTCGGCAGCCTGATGATGGAAAGCGGCAGCTTCGGCGCCTTCGTCTTTGGCGTGTTCAACCGCCTGCTGATCGTCACCGGCCTGCACCACATCCTCAACAACATGGCGTGGTTCGTGTTCGGCAACTTCACCGACCCGACCACAGGCGCGCTGGTGACTGGCGACCTTTCACGCTACTTCGCAGGCGATCCGAAGGGCGGCCAGTTCATGACCGGCATGTTCCCGATGATGATCTTCGGCCTGCCCGCCGCCTGCCTGGCGATGTACCGCAACGCCCTGCCGGAACGACGCAAGGTGATGGGCGGGATCTTCCTGTCGATGGCCCTGACTTCATTCCTGACCGGCGTCACCGAACCGATCGAATTCGCCTTCATGTTCCTCGCACCGCTGCTGTATCTGGTGCATGCGCTCCTGACCGGCCTGTCGATGGCAATCACCAACGCCTTGAACATTCATCTGGGCTTCACCTTCTCCGGCGGCTTCATAGACATGGTGCTCGGCTGGGGCAAGTCCACCAACGGTTGGCTGGTGGTGCCGGTGGGTCTCGCTTATGCGGTCATCTATTACGCGGTGTTCGATTTCTGTATCCGTCGCTTCAACCTGAAGACGCCGGGGCGTGAAGACGTTGCCACCGCAGACAAAGCGGTACTGACCGAAAACGAACGCGCCGGGGCTTACATCAAGGCACTCGGTGGTGCGGAGAATCTGGTCACCGTCGGCGCATGCACGACTCGTCTGCGTCTGGAGATGGTCGATCGCAACAAAGCCTCCGACGCGGACTTGAAAGCGCTGGGCGCGATGGCCGTTGTGCGTCCGGGCAAGGGTGGGAGTTTGCAGGTGGTTGTCGGGCCGATGGCCGACAGCATTGCCGATGAGATTCGCCTGGCGATGCCGGCGTTGGGCCGTGCCGTAGTGGCTGCACCTGTTGCCGTCATCGAAACCATCGAACCGGTTGCAGTCGCCACACCGCTGGCACAGCAATGGCTGACCGCCCTGGGTGGCAGCGACAATGTCCTGCAACTCGACTGCATCGCCATGAGCCGGATTCGCCTGCAACTGGCCGATGGCAAGGCGCTGTCGGAAACACGATTGAAAGAACTGGGGTGCCTGGGTGTGAGCGCGCTGGAGGATGGCGTTTGGCACTTGCTGGTGGGCGAGCGGGCGCAGAGCTTGAGTGCGGCGTTGGAGGGGCTGGTTAATCGGAGTGAGGTGAGTGCGAAAGTCTGATGGTTGCCATCAAGTTTTGACTTGAAGCGATTACAAAGAGACCCGGCCTAGGCCGGGTCTCTTGTTTACACGCATTAACCTCAAGACAGCTTTCCTCGCTGTTCTTCCTCGTAGTGCCGGGTCTGGAATGGCATGAGTGTCTGAACTTTCAAACCCAGGCTTTCTTTCAATCCCCAAGCGACAGCCAACTCATCACAACGATTGCGTAAAGAAACCGCTTTTTGAGGTGTTACGTTCTGCTTGGGTGTTGAATGGGTGAAAAGCTCAAGCGCGTGAAGCGTTTCCATTACGCGGTTATCCGATACGCAAGCAAAACGAGTGAATCGCTCAAGCAGATAAGCCGCCCGACGGCGCTCGGTTTCATCGCAATGAAACGCAAGGAAGGTTTTGACCTCATTCTCAAGATTCGACTCTGAATACCAGACTTCTTTGGCCGCATTCACCAACGCTACGCCATCAGCCTGATCCAGAGGACTTCTGACCAAAGTGTCCAATGCGGATGAAAGGACGTGATCGTCAAATGACTTCAACATCTGATTCCTCCAGGTAGTCCTGCAAAATATTGGTCAGCACCGAGGTGGGCGGCTCTTTGTTGCCAACATATACATCAATGGCCTGCAATGCCAGACGCCGGAATTCACTGGACAGAATGTAACCGGATCGAAGAAGCGCGTTGATGTCCCCAATGTCATGATCAGTGGCCCTGCCAAGCTTTGTTATAGCGACATCGACAGGTGCTGCAATGTGGACCTGTAGTGGAGACATCTCTGAAAACTCCGAAAGCGGGATACTACGTGCCCAGTAGTCCTCATGAATCGGACCAAAACTCGTGTTGTATTGCAGGTCATAGTTCAGTTCCATCATTCGAGCTGATCGCTCGTCCATAAAAGGTTCCGGGACCTGCGCGAGCAGGGCTTGAAGATCTAGCCCGTCAGGAATGCAAGCTTCATAAATCTCAGCGTCAACATCGATGGAAATGCGGTGATTTGTATAGAGATGAACTGCGCACCCTCCGAACACAATGATCTTCACCGCGCCGGGAACAGCGTTCTCTTGCATCAACTCTGCTTCGACCGATTTGAACATCGAAATCAAAGCCTGCCCCAATCCAGTACTCGTATTGATGCGAGGAGTGACTACATCAAGCAATTCCATTTTAAACCTCGGATCCTGGCGATTGTTTCAACAACGAGCACGCCAAGGTAGGGATGTGATTTCCGAGGGACAACCTGAAAAAGCGGTAGGAAAAATGGTGGGTTTATTAGCTTGCAGTAAAAATTCTGACGCCTATCAATACCCGTCACTGGAAAGCCGGATCATCGCCCACAGCATCTACAGAAAAAATCGCAGGCAACAAAAAACCCGCTGAAATCACTCTCAGCGGGTTTTCCACAACTGCGATCAGAAGATCAAAAATCCTCCAGCCGCCACACTTCATAAGCCGGCGTCTCGTAAGGATGGCTCGACTTCAAAGCCCCCACCACCCCACGAATCAACTCATCACCAACGACAAGCTCAACCTTCCACTCCTCAACCCGCTCAACCTGCCCAGCCTGACCAATGAACGGCTGACTCCCGTCCAGAGGCCGAAACTGACCCGTACCAAGCACCTGCCACGCACAGTGGTCATAGTCACCGATCCGCCCACCACCGGCAGCGAACACAGCATCCTTGACCACCTCGACATGGCTGTCGGGAACAAAAAACGCGAGCTTGTACACAGCGCTTAGTTCACCCACACACGAGCGTTACGGAACATGCGCATCCACGGAGCGTCTTCGTTCCAGTCTTCCGAACGCCACGAGTTCTGCACGGCGCGGAACACACGCTCCGGGTGCGGCATCATGATCGTCACGCGACCGTCGCGGCTGGTGAGGCCGGTGATCCCGCGCGGCGAACCGTTCGGGTTGGCCGGGTAGGCTTCGGTGACCTTGCCGTGGTTGTCGACGAAACGCATCGCCACGCAACCGGACAGATCGGCTTCGAGCAGTGCCTCTTCGCTTTCGAATTCGGCATGGCCTTCACCGTGAGCGATGGCGATCGGCATGCGCGAACCGGCCATGCCCTGCAGGAAGATCGAGTTCGATTCCTGGACTTGCACCATTGCCACGCGCGCTTCGAACTGCTCGGAGCGGTTGCGCACGAAGTGCGGCCAGAACTCGCTGCCCGGGATCAGTTCGTGGAGGTTGGACATCATCTGGCAACCGTTGCACACGCCGAGGGTGAAGCTGTCGTTACGCTCGAAGAAACCCTGGAACGCATCGCGGGCACGGCTGTTGAACAGTGCGGACTTGGCCCAGCCTTCACCGGCGCCGAGTACGTCGCCGTAGGAGAAACCACCGCAGGCCACCAGGCCTTTGAACTCGTTCAGGTCGACACGGCCGGCCAGAATGTCGCTCATGTGCACGTCGATCGCGTTGAAACCGGCGCGGTCGAACGCGGCCGCCATTTCCACCTGACCGTTGACGCCCTGCTCACGCAGCACGGCAACCTGTGGGCGGATGCCTTTCTTGATGTAAGGCGCGGCGATGTCCTGGTTGACGTCGTAGCTCAGCTTGACGCTCAGGCCCGGATTGTCTTCTTCCAGCAGTACATCGAATTCCTGCTGGGCGCAGTCGGCGTTGTCGCGCAGCCGCTGGATCTGGTAACTGGTCTCGGCCCACTGACGCTGCAGCAGACGACGCTGGCCTTCGAACACGGTGTCACCGTTGAAGGTGATGTTGATCTGGCCGTTGTTGATCGGCTGACCGATCACGGAAACACAGTCGCCCAGACCGGCCGCGCTGAATTGCGCGAGGATGTCCGGGGTGGCGTCCTGGCGAACCTGGATCACCGCACCCAGTTCTTCGTTGAACAGGATGGCGGCGATTTCAGCGGCGTTTTCCGCAACGCTGTCGAGGTTCAGGCTCAGGCCGCAGTGGCCGGCGAAGGCCATTTCCACCACGGAGGTCAGCAGACCACCGTCGGAACGGTCGTGGTACGCCAGCAGGTGACCGTCGGCGTTGAGGCCCTGGATTACGGCGAAGAACGCTTTCAGGTCTTCGGCGTCATCGACGTCCGGAGCCTGCTTGCCGAGCTTGCCGTGAACCTGAGCGAGGATCGAGGCGCCCATGCGGTTCTGGCCGCGACCGAGGTCGATCAGGATCAGGTCGGTGGTGCCCTTGTCCATGCGCAGTTCCGGAGTCAGGGTCTGACGGATGTCAGCCACTGGCGCGAAACCGGTCACGATCAGGGACATCGGCGAGGTGACAGTCTTGTCTTCACCGTTGTCGTTCCAGCGGGTAGCCATGGACATGGAGTCCTTGCCCACCGGAATGGTCAGGCCCAGCTCGGGGCACAGTTCCATGCCGACCGCTTTCACGGTGTCGTACAGACGCGCGTCTTCACCCGGGTGGCCTGCAGCGGACATCCAGTTCGCCGACAGTTTGATGTCGGAGAGCTTGTTGATGCGCGAGGCGGCAATGTTGGTCAGGGTTTCGCCGATGGCCATGCGGCCCGACGCCGGAGCGTCCAGCAGCGCCAGCGGAGTGCGCTCGCCCATCGCCATCGCTTCACCGGTGTAGACGTCGAAACTGGTGGCGGTGACGGCCACGTCGGCCACCGGAACCTGCCATGGGCCGACCATCTGGTCACGGGTCACGAGGCCGGTGATGGTGCGGTCGCCGATGGTGATCAGGAAGCTCTTGCTCGCCACGGCCGGGTGGTGCAGAACGCGCTCGATGCTTTCGCCGATGTCGAGGTTCGACGGATCGAAGTCATCGCCCAGCTCGGCTTCACGAACCACCGACCGGTGCATGCGCGGCGCCTTGCCCAGCAAAACTTCCAGTGGCATGTCCACCGGGTTGTTGCCGAAGTGGCTGTCGGTCACGGTCAGTTGCGGCTCGGCGGTGGCTTCACCGACGACGGCAAACGGGCAACGCTCACGTTCGCAGATCGCCTTGAAGCGCTCGAAGTCGGCCGGTCCGACTGCCAGAACGTAACGTTCCTGGGATTCGTTGGACCAGATTTCGTGCGGGGCCATGCCCGGCTCGTCGTTTGGAATGTTGCGCAGTTCGAAACGGCCACCGCGGTCGCCGTCGTTGACCAGCTCCGGGAAGGCGTTGGACAGACCGCCCGCACCCACGTCGTGGATGAAGCTGATCGGGTTCTTGTCGCCGAGCTGCCAGCAACGGTCGATGACTTCCTGGCAGCGACGTTCCATTTCAGGGTTTTCACGCTGAACCGAGGCGAAGTCCAGATCCGCCGAGCTGGTGCCGGTGGCCATGGAGGAGGCAGCACCGCCGCCCAGACCGATCAGCATCGCCGGGCCGCCCAGAACGATCAGCTTGGAGCCGACGACGATCTCGCCTTTCTTGACGTGTTCTTCACGGATGTTGCCCATGCCGCCAGCCAGCATGATCGGCTTGTGATAACCGCGAACTTCGTCACCGTGCGGGGTGGTGATCGACTGTTCGAAGGTACGGAAGTAGCCGGTCAAGGCCGGACGACCGAATTCGTTGTTGAACGCGGCGCCGCCCAGCGGGCCTTCGATCATGATGTCCAGCGCATTGACGATGCGCTCAGGCTTGCCGTACGGCACTTCCCACGGCTGTTCGAAGCCCGGGATCTGCAGGTTCGACACGGTGAAACCGGTCAGGCCGGCCTTCGGCTTGGCGCCACGGCCGGTCGCGCCTTCGTCGCGGATCTCGCCGCCGGAACCGGTGGATGCGCCCGGGAACGGTGCGATCGCGGTCGGGTGGTTGTGGGTTTCAACCTTCATCAGGATGTGCACCGGCTCCTGCACCGCGCCGTACTGGCGGGTTTCCGGATCCGGGAAGAAGCGGCCGGCAACGTTGCCGACGATTACCGAAGCGTTGTCCTTGTAAGCGGACAGCACGCCTTCGCTGTGCATCTGATAGGTGTTCTTGATCATGCCGAACAGGCTTTTTTCCTGGCTCTCGCCGTCAATATCCCAACTGGCGTTGAAGATCTTGTGGCGGCAGTGCTCGGAGTTGGCCTGGGCGAACATCATCAGTTCGATGTCGTGCGGGTTGCGCTTGAGGCCATTGAAGGCGTTGACCAGGTAGTCGATTTCGTCTTCGGCCAGGGCCAGGCCCAGCTCGACGTTGGCCTTCTCCAGCGCGGCGCGACCACCGCCGAGGATGTCGATGGCGGTCAGCGGCTTCGGCTCGGCGTGGCTGAACAGACCGGCAGCCTGTTCGAGGTTGCCCAGAACGATCTGGGTCATGCGGTCATGCAGTACGTCGGCGATCTGCTGCGCCTGGGCGTCGCTGAACTGACCGGCCACATAGAACGCGATACCGCGTTCCAGGCGCTGGATCTTGCTCAGGCCGCAGTTGCGGGCGATGTCGCTGGCCTTGCTCGACCATGGCGAGATGGTGCCGAAACGCGGCAACACCAGGAACAGACGACCGGTCGGCTCTTGAACCGGAACGCTTGGACCGTACTTCAGAAGGCGCGCAAGCACCTGCTGTTCGTCGCCGGTCAGGACGCCGGTGACTTCGGCGAAGTGAGCGAATTCAGCATACAGGCCACTTACAGCTGGAACCTTCTGGCTCAGTTGCTCAAGGAGTTTGCTGTGGCGAAAGGCAGAAAGGGCAGGAGCGCCGCGCAGGATCAACATCTTCGGGACAGCCTCGGGAAGGGGTGTGCTTTGAGGCCGTGCATTCTAGCCTAAACCGCCCTCAACATCACCCGAAACGCTACGCACGGTTGCACTCGGACCTCAATCTGTGTTTCTGCCTCTGAAGTCAGATTTAGAGCCTGCGAGACAACAGCTTATTTTTTCTGTCACAAAATGCTGTCCGGCCCCATTCCTGCGGGGTTGCGGGTGCTTTTTCAATCGCTAGCAGACTACCCCTCCACTGTCGAGATATGGCGCCCGTTGCGCTTTGCGTATACTGCGCACATGTTTTCCCCAACGGCTTTGCGTCCGCGGTACGCCAAATGGCTGATCGCTACCGGACTCTTCCTGATGCTCAGTGGCTGTGTTGATAAACCCAACACACTCGAGCGCGTAAAGGAGGATGGTGTGCTGCGGGTGATCACCCGTAACAGCCCCGCCACCTACTTTCAGGATCGCAGCGGCGAGACCGGCTTCGAATACGAGCTGGTGAAGCGCTTCGCCGACGATTTGGGGGTGGAACTGAAGATCGAGACCGCCGACAACCTCGACGACCTGTTCGACCAGATCGGCAAGCCCAACGGCCCGGTGCTGGCCGCCGCCGGCCTGGTCAGCAGCGATCAGCGCAAGAAGCAGGTTCGGTTCTCCCATTCCTACCTCGAAGTCACCCCGCAGATCATCTATCGCAACGGCCAGTCCCGGCCGACCGACGCCAGTGAACTGGTCGGCAAAAAGATCATGGTGCTCAAGGGCAGCACCCACGCCGACCAGCTCGCCGAGCTGAAACAGAAATATCCCGGGATCGAATACGAAGAGTCCGACGCCGTCGAGGTGGTCGACCTGCTGCGCATGGTCGATGAAGGCCAGATCGACCTGACCCTGGTCGATTCCAACGAAGTGGCGATGAACCAGGTGTACTTCACCAACATCCGCGTCGCCTTCGACCTTGGCGATGCCCGCAGCCAGAGCTGGGCGGTGGCCGCCGGCGAAGACAACAGCCTGCTCAACGAGATCAACAGCTATCTGGACAAGGTGCAGAAGAACGGCACCCTGCAACGTCTGAAGGACCGCTACTACGGCCACGTCGACGTCCTCGGCTACATGGGCGCCACGACCTTCGCCCAGCATTTGCAACAGCGCCTGCCCAAGTACGAACAACACTTCAAGACTTACGCCAAGAAAGAGAAAGTCGACTGGCGCCTGCTGGCGGCCATCGGTTATCAGGAATCGCTGTGGCAACCGGCCGTCACGTCGAAGACCGGTGTACGCGGCCTGATGATGCTGACCCAGAACACTGCGCAGGCCATGGGCGTGTCCAACCGCCTCGATCCGAAGCAGAGCATCATGGGCGGCGCGAAGTATTTGGCGTACATGAAGGATCAACTGGATGACTCGATCCAGGAACCGGATCGTACGTGGTTTGCACTGGCTGCCTACAACGTCGGTAGCGGCCACCTGGATGACGCGCGCAAATTGGCGTCCCGGGAAGGCCTGAATCCGGACAAGTGGCTGGATGTGAAGAAGATGCTGCCACGACTGTCGCAGAAGCAGTGGTACAGCAAGACCCGCTATGGCTACGCCCGTGGCGGCGAACCGGTGCACTTCGTGGCGAACATCCGTCGATACTACGACATCCTGACCTGGGTGACCCAGCCGCAACTCGAGGGCGATCAGGTCGCCGAAGGCAATCTGCATGTGCCGGGGATCGACAAGTCCAAACCGGCGCAGGAAAACCCGCCGCTCTGATAGACACTGTGGGAGCTGGCTCCCACAGTGTCTGTGTTGATGCTTAGTGTTTGGCGGCTGCCAGAATCAGCGCCTTCATCTCCGAAACCGCCGACTTGAAGCCGACGAACAACGCATGCGCCACCAGCGCGTGACCGATGTTCAGTTCATTGATGCCCTTGATCGCCGCCACGGCTTCAACGTTGTGGTAGTGCAGACCGTGGCCGGCGTTGACGATCAAGCCCTGGGCCAGACCAAACGCCACGCCGTCCGCCACACGCTTCAACTCTTCGGCCACTTCGGTCGGTGTTTCAGCATCGGCATAGCGCCCGGTGTGCAGTTCGATGGCCGGTGCGCCGACCCGCTTCGAAGCAGCGATCTGCCGCTCGTCAGCGTCGATGAACAGCGACACTTCGCTGCCGATCTTCGACAGCCGCTCCACCGCAGCCTTGATCCGCTCCTCCTGCCCCGCCACGTCCAGACCGCCTTCGGTGGTCAACTCCTGACGGGTTTCCGGTACCAGGCAGATGTGCGCCGGACGGATGCGCTCGGCGAAGGCCATCATTTCTTCGGTGACGCCCATTTCGAAGTTCATGCGGGTTTGCAGCACATCCTTGAGCAAGAGCACGTCGCGCTCCTGAATGTGGCGACGGTCCTCACGCAGGTGCACGGTGATGCCGTCGGCACCCGCCTCTTCCGCGTCCAGCGCAGCCTTGACCGGATCCGGATAGCGCGTGCCCCGAGCCTGACGCAGGGTGGCGACGTGGTCGATGTTCACGCCAAGAAGAATGCGATTGCTGGTGGTCACGGATGCGCTCCTGAAGGGAAAGATTCGGCGCACAGCATACACGGGGCTACGGTTTGCGAAACAGTTCGCGACTTACGAGAGGACGTCCGCCCAGATGCACGGCCAATGCCTGACGCATCAAGCGTTTGGCGGCGGACAACGCGCCGGGGGCTGACCAGTCGGCTTCGGCCATGGCCAGCAGCTCGGTGCCGTTGAACAGACCGGGTTGCAGCAGGTAGACCCGCTCGAGTCCGGCGTCCACCTGCAAGCGATAGAGACCGTCCGCAGCGATAGGCTCGTCATTGATGTCGGTGCTCAGGGAAAAGCCATAGCCGAGGTCGTCGAGCAGGCGCCATTCGAAGGAGCGCAGCAGAGGTTCCAGTGGCCGGCCTTCGGCCAAGGCCAGCAAAGTGGCTGCGTAGTGATCGAACACTGCGGGATGAGGGTCTTCGGCCGGCAGCAGACGGATCAGCAACTCGTTGAGATAGAGACCGCTGAACAGCGCCTCGCCGACCATCCACGTCGCGTTACCGACGCTTTCCATGCGCCCGACGTTCTTCAACTCACCCTTGCCGCGAAACTCCACTTCCAGCGGCACGAATGGTCGCGCCAGTGTTCCTGCCTTGCCCCGCGCACTGCGCAACACCGCCCGCAGCCGACCTTGCGGCGTGAGGAAGTCCACCAATGCACTGGTTTCGCGGTAGGCGCGCGAATGCAGGACGTAGGCGGGTTGGGCGGGAGGTGGGCTTTGCGACATTGAGATCTCGATGACGAAACGCAGTTTTACACACAACCTAAAACTACTGTGGGAGCGGGCTTGCTCGCGAAAGCGGTAAACCAGTCAAAGTATATGTCGACTGATACTGCGCATTCGCGGGCGAGCCCGCTCCCACAGTGGGTTCTTTGATGTAGCAAAAAACCGGTGTTACAGATCGCCGTAACCCAGCGAACGCAGCGCGCGCTCGTCGTCGGACCAGCCGCCTTTCACCTTGACCCACAGGTTGAGCATGATCTTGGAGTCGAACAGCAGCTCCATGTCCTTGCGCGCCTCGGTGCCGATGCGCTTGATGCGCTCGCCCTTGTCGCCAATGATGATTTTCTTCTGGCCGTCGCGTTCGACGAGGATCAATGCATGGATGTGCAGGGTCGCGCCCTGTTGCTTGAACTCTTCGATCTCCACGGTGATCTGGTACGGCAGCTCTGCACCGAGCTGACGCATGATCTTCTCGCGAACCAGTTCGGCAGCGAGAAAGCGGCTGCTGCGGTCGGTGATCTGGTCTTCCGGGAAGAAGTGATCGTTCTCCGGCAGGTGATCGGCGATGACCTTTTCCAGCGCGTCGAGGTTGTGCCCCTGCTGCGCCGAAATCGGGATGATCTGCGCGTTCGGCAGCTGTTCCTGCAACCAGGACAGATGCGGCATCAGCTCGGCCTTGTCCTCGATGCGGTCGGTCTTGTTCAGCGCGACGATCAGCGGGCCGGTCACGTACTGCACGCGCTCCAGGACCATCTGGTCTTCTTCGGTCCACTTGGTGCGGTCGACCACGAAGATCACCACGTCGACGTCTTTCAACGCCGCCGAAGCGGTCTTGTTCATGTAGCGGTTCAGGGCCTTTTCACCGCCCTTGTGCATGCCAGGGGTGTCGACGTAGATCGCCTGCACGTCGCCTTCGGTCTTGATCCCGAGCATGTTGTGGCGAGTGGTCTGCGGCTTGCGCGAGGTGATCGCGAGCTTCTGGCCGAGGATGTGGTTCAGCAGCGTGGACTTGCCCACGTTCGGACGGCCGACGATGGCAACGTAGCCACAGCGAGTTGCGTTTGTATCAGTCATTGCCATTCTCCACACCCAGGGCAATCAGTGCTGCGGCGGCCGCTACCTGTTCGGCAATGCGACGGCTCACACCCTGACCCCGGCTTTTTTCATTCAAAAGGACAACTTCGCACTCGACGAAGAAGGTACGGCAGTGCGGTTCGCCCTGGATATCCACGACTTCGTAGCGTGGCAGCTCGCAACCGCGCGATTGCAGGAATTCCTGCAGGCGGGTCTTCGGATCCTTGTTGGTATCGACCAGCGTCAGACCTTCGAACTCGCCGGCCAGCCAGGCCAGGACGCGCTCGCGGGCGACTTCCATGCCGGCGTCGAGGTAGATCGCACCGATCAGCGCTTCCAGGGCATCGGCCAGAATCGACTCGCGACGGAAACCGCCGCTTTTCAGCTCACCGGAACCCAGGCGCAGGTATTCGCCCAGATCGAAACCACGGGCCAATACCGCAAGGGTCTCGCCCTTCACCAGACGTGCACGCAGACGCGACAACTGGCCTTCGCGGGCCAGCGGGAAGCGCTCGAACAGGGCTTCACCGGCGACGAAGTTGAGGATCGCATCGCCGAGAAATTCCAGACGCTCGTTGTTGCGTCCGGCAAAGCTGCGGTGCGTGAGGGCCAGGACCATCAGTTCCTGGTCCTTGAAGGTGTAACCGAGCTGACGCTCGAGACGGCTGAGAGAAACGCTCACGGTTTGACCACGCTGAGTTCGTGGCTGGATTCCACCGCCATCGCCGGGATACGGCGCAGGCCTGGGACAATTAACGCTGTGTTCAAAAATGACGTCCTGAATATCGTGGCTTCATGCCCCGGAGCCGGTTGTGCCGACGCCAGAAATGCATTCGGCGCTGTGGTCAACAGCGCCGTGATTGTTTACTTGATCAGGCCGACCCGCGAGAAATTCGGCAGGTGGCTGAGTTTCGGTTCCGGCCAGCTCATCCAGACCGCGAAGGCCTTGCCGACGATGTTCTGGTCGGGAACCATGCCCAGCAGATCCTTGGGAATGTTCGGGTCATCCCAGTAGCGACTGTCGTTCGAGTTGTCGCGGTTGTCGCCCATCATGAAGTAGTGCCCGGCCGGCACGGTCCAGGTATGGTCCGGCGTGGCGCGGTAGCGGCTCATTTCCTTGCGGATCAAATGCTCGGCGGCACCGAGTTTTTCCTTGTAGAGTTCCGCGCTGCCGAGGGTGCCCGGTTCGGAGCCGACCAGTTGCTCGGCAATCGACTCGCCATTGACGAACAGACGCTTGTCGGCGGTGTAACGCACCGTGTCGCCCGGCAGGCCAACCACACGCTTGATGTAGTTGACGTTCGGGTCGCTCGGGTAGCGGAACACCATCACATCGCCGCGTTGCGGATCACCGACTTCGATGACTTTCTTGTCGATCACCGGCAGACGGATCCCGTAAGAAAACTTGTTCACCAGAATGAAGTCGCCGACGTCCAGGGTCGGTTTCATCGAGCCGGACGGAATCTGGAACGGTTCCACCAGGAACGAACGCAGCACCAGCACGATGAACAGCACCGGGAAGAACGACTTGCCGTATTCGACCAGCAGCGGTTCCTTGTTCAGCTTCTCCACCACCAGCACATCAGGCTGGCTGACGCTGCCCTGATAGGAAGCGATGGCGGCGCGCCGACGCGGTGCCAGGATCAACAGATCGAGCAACGCCAACAGGCCGCAGACGAACACGGCGATAACCAGCAACAGCGGGAAATTTAGTGACATAGGACCTGACTATTCCAACCTGAGCACAGCAAGGAAGGCTTCTTGTGGAATTTCCACGTTGCCGACCTGCTTCATGCGTTTCTTACCGGCCTTTTGCTTCTCGAGCAGTTTCTTCTTACGACTGACGTCACCGCCGTAGCATTTGGCCAATACGTTCTTTCTGAGCGCCTTGACGGTTGTCCGGGCGACGATCTGACCGCCAATGGCAGCCTGGATGGCCACGTCGAACATCTGACGAGGAATCAGTTCTTTCATCTTCTCGGTCAACTGGCGACCTTTGAAGTGCGAATTGTCACGGTGCACGATCAACGCCAGGGCATCGACCTTGTCGCCGTTGATCAGCACGTCCAGTTTCACCAGATTAGCCGATTGGTAACGATCGAAATGGTAGTCCAGCGAAGCATAGCCGCGGCTGGTGGATTTCAGACGATCGAAGAAGTCCAGGACCACTTCGTTCATCGGCAGGTCGTAGGTCACCTGGACCTGATTGCCGAGGAACAGCATGTCGACCTGAACACCGCGTTTTTCGATGCACAGGGTGATGACGTTGCCCAGGTGCTCCTGCGGTACCAGGATGTTGGCCCGCACGATCGGCTCGCGCATGTCTTCGATCGACGACACGTCCGGCAGCTTCGACGGGTTGTCGACGTAAATCGTTTCACCGGTTTTCAGCACCAGTTCGAAGATTACCGTCGGCGCCGTGGTGATCAGGTCCAGGTCGTATTCGCGCTCCAGGCGCTCCTGGATGATCTCCATGTGCAGCATGCCGAGGAAGCCGCAACGGAAGCCGAAGCCCAGGGCGTCGGAGCTTTCCGGGGTGTACTGCAGCGACGAGTCGTTCAGGGTCAGCTTCTGCAGCGCTTCGCGGAAGTCCTCGAAGTCGTCGGAGCTGACCGGGAACAGACCGGCGTAAACCTGTGGCTGAATGCGTTTGAAACCCGGCAGTACCGGAACATCCGGCGTCGAGCTCAGGGTCAGGGTGTCACCGACCGGTGCACCGTGAATGTCCTTGATGCTGGCGATGATGAAGCCCACTTCGCCGGCCTTCAGGTCAGCGGTGGCGGTGTGTTTCGGGTTGAAAACACCGACGCTGTCGACCAGATGGACCTTGCCGGTGGATTTCACCAGAATCTTGTCGCCCTTCTTCACGCGGCCATGACGCACGCGCACCAGGGAGACAACGCCCAGGTAGTTGTCGAACCAGGAGTCGATGATCAACGCTTGCAGCGGATCTTCGATGTTGCCGGTCGGCGCAGGAATGGTCGCGACCAGACGTTCGAGCACTTCGTCGACACCCAGGCCGGTCTTGGCGCTGCAGGTGACGGCGTCGGTGGCGTCGATGCCGATGATCTTCTCGATCTCGTCCTTGACGCGGTCCGGCTCGGCCTGTGGCAGGTCGATCTTGTTCAGTACCGGCATGACCTCGAGGCCTTGCTCGATGGCGGTGTAGCAGTTGGCCACGGACTGGGCTTCAACGCCCTGACCCGCGTCGACCACCAGCAAGGCGCCTTCACACGCGGCCAGGGAACGGCTGACTTCGTAGGTGAAGTCGACGTGGCCCGGGGTGTCAATGAAGTTCAGCTGGTAGGTGACGCCGTCTTTGGCTTTGTAATAGAGGGTAACGCTGTGGGCCTTGATGGTGATCCCGCGTTCGCGCTCCAGCTCCATGGAATCCAGTACCTGGGCTTCCATTTCACGCTCGGCCAGGCCACCGCACATCTGGATGAATCGGTCAGCCAGCGTCGACTTGCCATGGTCAATGTGGGCGATGATGGAGAAATTGCGGATATGACTCAAATCACTCACGGATCAACACTCAAAAAGGCTGCAGGCTTGGCCCGCCGAAAAATAGCCGGGAATTGTACCTGATACACGGCGCAAGCGTCACGTTCGCCTGTCACCCGGATTGCATGCAAAAACGCCCCGATCTGGCGACCGGGGCGTTTTCAAGGCTGGAGCAAGGGTGAAACCTTGTTCATCAACCGGCTCGACGCAGCAACCAGACACCCGCCAGCGCACAGACGCCGGCCGGAACCAGCACCGCGAACAGCGGCGAGAAGCCGAACACCAGGCTGGATGGACCCAGCAAATCCTGGACGATCCGGAAGGTGAACCCCACCAGCACACCGGTGAACACTCGCTGACCCAGGGTCACCGAACGCAACGGGCCGAAAATGAAGGAGATCGCCATCAGCACCAGCGCAGCGGTCACCAGCGGCTGCAACACCTTGACCCAAAACGCCAGCCAGTAACGGCCATTGCTCAGCCCCTGATCCGCCAGGTAATGGATATAACCCCACAGGCCGCTGATCGACAGCGCTTCCGGCGCCATGACCACGGTATTCAACAGTTCCGGACTGATGGAAACATCCCAGTCTTCAGTCGGCTTGTTGACGACTTCGGTGCTGCGTTCGTGGAACAGCGTGGTGGTGACATCGGTGAGCTGCCAGCGTTTGCCGTCGAACTCGGCGCGCTTGGCGAAGCTCGAACTCTGCAGATGACGCTCTTTGTCGAAGTGATAACGGGTCACGCCATACAGCAGCCCATCGGGCTGAACGGCGTTGATATGGATGAACTCGTCACCCTGACGGTGCCACATACCGTGCTTGGCGCTCTGTGCGTCACCGCTGCCCTGAGCCAGCGAACGATTGGCCTGGGCCATGCTTTCGGTGGCCGGCGCAACGTATTCACCGATCAGCACGCCGGCCAGCATCAGCACCAGCATCGGCTTCATCACCGCCCAGACGATGCGTCCGATGGACACACCAGCCGCGCGCATGACGGTCAGTTCGCTGCTGCTTGCCAGACTGCCGAGACCGATCAGGCAGCCGATCAGCGCCGCCATCGGCAGCATGTCGTAGAGCCGGCGCGGTGCGGTCAGCAGTACAAAGCTCAGCACATCGACCAGCGTGTAGGTTTCGCTGACGTCGCCCATTTCGTCGATGAAGGCAAACAGGGTGGCCAGGCCAAGAATGATCGCCAGCACCGCGATGATCGCGATGAACACGCTGCTGCCGATGTAGCGGTCGAGTTTAACCACGGGCCACCTCCAGCGCAGCGCTGCGACGGCTGGCCATTTTCAGGCGCAGCGGTTCCCAGTACAGCAGGCCGATGCCGATGGCCAGGAAGATCCCGTGCACCCACCACAGACCCAGGCTCGCCGGGATCTTGCCTTTTTCGAGGGCGCCGCGGGCGGCAATCAGGATGGTCAGGTAAGCCATATAAAGAAGAATCGCCGGCAGCAACTTGAGGAAGCGCCCCTGGCGCGGATTGACCCGCGACAGCGGCACCGCCATCAGGGTCACGATAAATACCAGCAGCGGCAGCGACAGGCGCCATTGCAGCTCGGTCTTGGCGCGAATGTCGTCGCTGGCCAGCAGGGTCGAGGTCGGCATCGCGTCACGATCAGTGACTTCCTCGCTGACATCAGGCTTTGGCAGCAGCACGCCATAGGTTTCGTAATGGATGGCACGGTAGTTGGCCAGTCCCGGGCTGCCGTCGTAGCGGTAGCCGTTGTGCAGGATCAGGTAACGGTTGCCGTCAGGACGGACTTCCTGCCGGCCTTTTTCGGCCACCAGCACGGAAATCCCGCGATCCGCCTGGTTGGCACCAAGGTTTTTCTGCGAAATGAACACGCTGCCCAGGTTGACCCGATCGTCGCTCAGGGTTTCGGTGTAGGTCACCCGGGTGCCGTCGCGCAACGCCTGGAAACGGCCCGGCTCGAGGGTATCGAACTCGGTCAGGGCGTCCTGCTTGTTCAGCAGCAGCTGGAACTGGTTGGCGCCTTGCGGGGCCAGGCTCAGGCTGAGCCATGCCACCACCAATGCCACCAGCGTGGCCGGGAACAGGGTCATGCGGAACAGGCGCTGCTGGCTCATGCCAGTGGCCGACAGCACGGTCATTTCGCTTTCCAGATACAACCGGCCGTACGCCAGAAGGATCCCGAGGAACAGGCCCAGTGGCAGGATCAACTGCATGAAACCCGGCAGACGGTAGCCCATGATCAGGAACAGCGATCCCGGATCGAGCTGGCCCGCAGCGGCCTGGGCAAGGTATTTGATGAAGCGACCGCTCATGATGATGACCAGCAGCACGGCGCTTACCGCACTCAGGGTCAACAGGACTTCGCGGGACAGATAACGGAAGACGATCAAACCAGACACTCCAGGGTTGTCAGGCTAAGGCGGCCAAACAAGCAAACGTATCGACAGGCCCGCAAGGCAGAGCCGTCGAAAAAAGATGCGGCATTATCCTGTGATTGAGGGCGCCTGTCACTGCGCACACTCACGCAAGCGTGCAATCCGTTGAAGATCGTACAACCGAGGGTTGTCAGGCGCGGTGAGCGAGGTTCAAACTGCCGCCTCTGTCGCAGGCACTGGCCTGCGCCTCTTCTCTCTATAAGCAGGCGACGGCGGACACCGTCGAACGCCTGCGTGTTGACCATTCATTCAGGGATCCGGACATGGAACTGGTTGTAAAAAGCGTTAGCCCAGAAACGTTGAAAACCGCCACCCTGGTGGTTGCCGTCGGCGAAGGCCGCAAACTCGGCGTCGCGGCCAAGCAGGTCGACGAACTGAGCGGCGGCGCCATCAGCGCCGTGCTCAAGCGTGGCGACCTGGCCGGCAAGGTCGGTCAGAGCCTGTTGCTGCACAGCCTGCCGAACCTGAAAGCCGAACGCGTGCTGCTGGTCGGTGTGGGCAAGGATGAAGAACTGGGCGACCGCCCGTTCCGCAAGATCGTCGCTGGTATCCTCAATACCCTCAAGGGCCTGGGCGGCAGCGATGCCGTACTGGCACTCGATGAAATCATCGTCAAGAACCGCGACAGCTACGGCAAGACCCGCCTGCTGGCCGAGACCCTGGTCGACGGCGAATACACCTTCGATCAGTTCAAGAGCCAGAAAGCCGAACCGCGCGCCCTGAAGAAAATCACCCTGCTGACCATCAAGGCTGCGCAAGCCGAGGTGCAACGCGCCGTGAACCACGCCACCGCAATCGCCAACGGCATGGCCTTCACCCGCAACCTGGGCAACCTGCCGCCGAACATCTGCCACCCGACTTTCCTCGGCGAGCAAGCCAAAGACCTGGGCAAAGAGTTCAAGGATCTGAAAGTCGAAGTCCTCGACGAGAAGAAGATCAAATCCCTGGGCATGGGTTCGTTCTACGCCGTCGGCCAGGGCAGCGCCCAGCCGCCACGCCTGATCGTCATGCAATACAACGGCGGCAAAAAATCCGAGAAGCCGTACGCGCTGGTCGGTAAAGGCATCACCTTCGACACCGGCGGCATCAGCCTGAAGCCGGGCGCCGGCATGGACGAGATGAAGTACGACATGGGCGGCGCCGCCAGCGTGTTCGGCACACTGCGTGCCGTGCTGGAACTGAAACTGCCGATCAACCTGGTGTGCATCCTGGCCTGCGCGGAGAACATGCCGAGCGGCACCGCTTCGCGTCCGGGCGACATCGTCACCACCATGAGCGGCCAGACCGTGGAAATCCTCAACACCGACGCCGAAGGCCGTCTGGTGCTGTGCGACGCGCTGACCTACTCCGAGCGCTTCAAGCCACAAGCGGTGATCGACATCGCCACCCTGACCGGCGCATGCGTGGTTGCCCTGGGTGCCCACACGTCGGGCCTGCTGGGCAACAACGACGAACTGATCGAGCAACTGCTGAGCGCCGGCAAGGCTGCCGACGACCGCGCCTGGCAACTGCCGCTGTTCGATGAGTATCAAGAACAACTGGACAGCCCGTTCGCCGACATCGCCAACATCGGCGGGCCGAAGGCAGGCACTATCACCGCCGCGTGCTTCCTGTCGCGCTTCACCAAAAACCTGAACTGGGCGCACCTGGACATCGCGGGCACCGCATGGACCAGCGGCGGCAAGGACAAGGGCGCCACCGGCCGTCCGGTTCCCCTGCTGACCCAGTACCTGCTGGATCGCGCCAAGGCCTGAAACCGATGACGGCAAGCGCCGAACCTTTCGAGGGGCGGCGCTTGCTGCTCAGGAACCGCAATGACCAAAGTCGACTTCTACATTCTTCCCAGCGCTGATCCTTCGGCGCGTCTGGATTTTGCCTGCAAGCTCACCGAGAAAGCCTGGCGCATGGGCCACCGCATCTACCTGCATTGCAGCGATGTCGCCCAGCGTGATGACCTCGATGCGCGGCTGTGGGCGTTCAAGGGCGAAACCTTCGTGCCCCATGGCCCGGCCGAGAGCGAACCGGAAGGTTTGATCGTGCTTGGACTGGGGGATGACTGCGGCCAGCATCAGGATTTGCTCGTCAATCTCGACCTGAAAGTCCCGGCCTTCGCCAACAAATTCGCCCGAGTGGCGGAAGTGGTGGTGGAAGATCCGGTGATCCGCGCAGCTGCGCGGGAGAGTTTCCGTTTCTACCGGGAACAGGGCTATCCTCTGCAAGACCACCGTTTACAGCGACTCTGAGTACGCCGATGGACACTCCAAAACCGCTGCAAAAACCCGCGCACCTGCTGGATGACCTCGAGTCGATCCGCCAGTTGCTCGGCGATGACAACCTGCAACCGCCGCTGCTGACCGACACGGTCGATGATGGCGAACAGGAACAGATTCCGATGCTGTTCGACTCGGTCGCCACCGAGCCACCGGCCGTCGAACCGCCGCCAGCCCCCGTCGCGAAACCCGCCACCGCGCCCGCCGCACCTGTGGATAAGGGCCCCGACGCGCTGCTGCACCTGGACAGCGAACTGCGCGCCGCCGCGCAACTGATCATGCAAGACGTGATCGACGACTTCGCCCCGCACATTGAAAATGAAATCAAACGTCGCCTCGAGGCGCGGATGGAACGGCTTCTCGGCCAGTACGAATAATCGACGGTGGGAGCCTTCGCACGGTCGCTCCCACTTTTAGATCCCCACCCGGCCCGCCCCGCTCGCCCTGCGCCCCATGCCCCGCTATACTTCCCGGCTTTTCCTGAATAAATGCCAATAGGGTCCCGCCGCGCATGGATAAGACCTACCAGCCGCACGCCATTGAAACTTCCTGGTACAACACCTGGGAGTCCGAGAACTACTTCGCCCCGCAAGGCGCGGGCGACTCCTACACCATCATGATCCCGCCGCCGAACGTCACCGGCAGCCTGCACATGGGTCACGGTTTCAACAACGCGATCATGGACGCCCTGATCCGTTTCCGCCGCATGCAGGGTCGCAACACCCTGTGGCAGCCGGGCACCGACCACGCCGGTATCGCCACGCAGATGCTGGTGGAGCGTCAACTCGAAGCCCAGGGCCAGAACCGCCACGATCTGGGCCGGGAAAAATTCCTCGAGAAAGTCTGGGAATGGAAGGATCAGTCCGGTGGCAACATCAGCCGTCAGATCCGCCGCCTCGGCTCGTCCGTGGACTGGAGCCGCGAGCGCTTCACCATGGACGACGGCCTCTCGGAAGCCGTTAAGGAAGCGTTCGTGCGCCTGCACGAAGACGGCCTGATCTATCGCGGCAAGCGTCTGGTCAACTGGGACACCAAGCTGCACACGGCGATTTCCGACCTCGAAGTGGAAAACCACGACGAGAAAGGTTTCCTGTGGAACCTGAAGTACCCGCTGGCCGACGGCGCGAAAACCGCTGAAGGCAACGATTTCCTGATCGTCGCGACCACCCGTCCGGAAACCATGCTCGGCGACTCCGCCGTCGCGGTAAACCCGAATGACGAGCGCTACAAAGCCCTGATCGGCAAATTTGTCGAGCTGCCGCTGGTCGGCCGCCGCATCCCGATCATCGCCGACGATTATTGCGATCCTGAATTCGGCACCGGCTGCGTGAAAATCACCCCGGCCCACGACTTCAACGACTACGAAGTCGGCAAGCGCCACAACCTGCCGCTGCTGAACATCTTCGACAAGAACGCCAACGTGCTGCCGGCAGCGCAAGTGTTCAACCTCGATGGCACGCTGAACGACAGCATCGACGGCAAGATTCCGGCCGAGTACGCCGGTCTCGAGCGTTTCGAAGCACGCAAGCAGATCGTGGCCGCGTTCGACGCCGCCGGCCTGCTGGTCAGCGTCGACGATCACGGCCTGAAAGTGCCGAAAGGCGACCGCTCCGGCACCGTCATCGAACCGTGGCTGACCGACCAATGGTACGTGTCCACCAAGCCGCTGGCCGAACCTGCGATTGCCGCCGTTGAAGACGGCCGTATCCAGTTCGTGCCGAAGCAGTACGAAAACATGTACTTCTCGTGGATGCGCGACATCCAGGACTGGTGCATCAGCCGTCAGCTGTGGTGGGGCCACCGGATTCCGGCCTGGTACGACGAGTCGGGCAAGGTCTACGTCGGTCGCGACGAAGCCGAAGTGCGTACCAAGCACAACCTCGGCCCGGACGTTGCGCTGCAACAAGACAACGACGTACTCGACACCTGGTTCAGCTCGGGCCTGTGGACCTTCTCCACCCTGGGCTGGCCGGAAAAGACCGAGTTCCTGAAGAAATTCCACTCCACCGACGTGCTGGTCACCGGTTTCGACATCATTTTCTTCTGGGTTGCCCGGATGATCATGCTGACCATGCATCTGATCAAGAACGAGGACGGCACGCCGCAGGTCCCGTTCAAGACTGTTTATGTGCACGGTCTGGTGCGTGACGGCCAGGGCCAGAAGATGTCCAAGTCCAAGGGCAACGTCCTGGACCCGCTGGACATCATCGACGGCATCGAGCTCGAAACCCTGGTACAGAAACGTACTTCCGGTCTGATGCAGCCGAAACTGGCGAAGAAGATCGAGAAGCAGACCCGCGAAGAATTCGCCGACGGCATCGCCAGCTACGGCACCGATGCCCTGCGCTTCACCTTCTGTTCGCTGGCGTCCACCGGTCGCGACATCAAGTTCGACATGGGTCGCGTCGAAGGCTATCGCAACTTCTGCAACAAGATCTGGAACGCTGCGCGCTACGTTCTGGACAAGGGCGAAGACTGCGGCCAGAACGGCGAAGCCTACGAGCTGTCGCTGGCGGATCGCTGGATCATCTCGCAACTGCAACGCACCGAAGCCGAAGTGACCCGTCAACTGGATCAGTTCCGTTTCGACCTCGCCGCGCAAGCGCTGTACGAGTTCATCTGGAACCAGTACTGCGACTGGTACCTGGAATTGTCCAAGCCTGTGCTGTGGGACGAAAACGCGCCGGTCGAGCGTCAGCGCGGCACCCGTCGCACGCTGGTTCGCGTACTGGAAGTGGCGCTGCGACTGGCGCATCCGTTCATGCCGTTCATCACTGAAGAAATCTGGCAGCGCATCGCGCCGCTGGCCGGCATTCAGGGCAAGACGATCATGCTGCAAGCGTGGCCGGTGGCCAACGAAGAGCGCATCGATCCGGCGGCCGAAGACGACATCGAATGGCTCAAGGGCCTGATGCTCGGCACGCGCAACATCCGTGGCGAAATGAACATCGGCCCGGGCAAGCCGCTGCCGATCTACCTGAAAAACGTCACCGCTGAAGACCAGCGCCGCCTGACCGAGAACGAAGCGCTGCTGAAGAAGCTGGCGCGTCTGGAATCGATCACCGTACTGGCGGCAGGCGAAGAAGCGCCACTGTCCGCCACCGCACTGGTTGGCGAGATGGAAGTGCTGGTGCCGATGGCCGGCCTGATCGACAAGAACGCTGAACTGGCGCGCCTGGACAAGGAAATCCTGCGTCTGCAGGGCGAAGTCCAGCGGGTCGGCGGCAAGCTGTCCAACGCCGGTTTCGTTGACAAGGCTCCGGCCGAAGTCATCGAGAAGGAACGCGCCAAACTGGCCGAGGCCGAACAGGCCCTGGGCAAACTGGCCGAACAGCACGCGCGGATTGCCAGCCTGTAACGGCAAATCGCAATGAAAAGGGAGGCCATGCGGCCTCCCTTTTTTGTGCCCGGCACTTTTCCGGCCTACAACCCGGTTCCCTGTGGGACAATAGCCGCCACTTTCAGCCATACCCGAATCGACCACGCCCATGAACGCCCCCCGTACACCTCGCCCCGCGCGCAAGAAGCCTGACTCCGCTACCCCGGCCAAGCCCGTGGAGCCGCGCAAAGAGGCCAGCCTGCACCCGCGCAATCGCCATCAGGGTCGTTACGACTTCCCGGCGCTGATCAAGACTACGCCGGAGCTGGCGAAGTTCGTGATCACCAACCCGTACGGCAAGGAAAGCATCGACTTCGCCAGCCCCGACGCGGTGCGCGTGTTCAACCGGGCGTTGCTAAAGTCGTTCTACGGCATCCAGCATTGGGACATCCCGGCCGATTACCTCTGCCCGCCGGTGCCGGGCCGTGCCGACTACATCCACTTCCTGGCCGACCTGCTGGCCAGCAACAACGACGGCGTGGTTCCGCGCGGCGCCATCGTCAATGTGCTGGACATCGGCATGGGCGCCAACTGCGTATACCCGTTGATCGGCAACAGCGAATATCGCTGGCACTTCCTGGGCTCGGAAATCGACCCGACGGCCGTGGCCGCCGCCAGGGCCATCGTCCAGTCCAACGACCTGAGCAAGGTCATCAAGCTGCGCCAGCAGGAGAACCGCAAGCACATCCTGATCGACCTGCTGGAGCCCGGTGAGCGCTTTGACCTGACCATGTGCAACCCGCCCTTCCACGCCTCGATGGAAGAGGCCACCAAGGGCAGCGAGCGTAAGTGGCGAGCCCTGGGCAAGGCCGATCCGAAACGCAAGTTGCCGGTGCTGAACTTTGGCGGTCAATCGGCCGAACTGTGGTGTGAAGGTGGCGAAGCGCGTTTCGTGACGCAACTGATCGCCGAAAGCGCGACCCTTGCGCACAAGGTGTTGTGGTTCAGCACCCTGGTCTCGAAAGCCTCGAACCTGCCCGCCATCGAGATAGCACTGAAGAAGGCCGGCGCGCTGGAAAGCCAGGTAGTGGAAATGTCCCAGGGACAGAAGCAGAGCCGCTTCGTCGCCTGGACCTTCCAGACCAAGTCCGAACAGCAGATCTGGCGGCGTGAGCGCTGGGTTCGCAAGTAATACGTTTCAACCGGGGCGGCGCTTGATCGCAAGCAGCCGCCACTACTGCCGAACACAATCGGCAGGCACAAAAAAACCGTGCCCGGATCACTCCGGCGCACGGTTTTTTTATCGCTGCGTCTTACTTGTTCACAGCGTCGGTCAGGCCTTTGGCCACAACCAGCTTGATCACTTTCTTGGCAGGGATTTCGATGGCAGCGCCAGTCGACGGGTTACGGCCAGTGCGGGCAGGACGCTCGGTCACTTTCAGCTTGCCGATACCTGGCAAGGTGATTTCGCCGCCGTTTTCCAGCTGATCGGCAACGATTTGGCCCAGTTGGTCCAGAGCGTTACGCGCGGTGGTTTTCGGCGCGTCGATAGCTTCAGCGATGTCGGCGATCAGTTGGTCTTTAGTAAGAGCCATGTAGTGTTCCTTCCCTATCAAATTCATATGGATTGCAGAGTGCAGTGTCAGCCATCGAGCCCGATCTTCTGGATCTGGCACCCTCGGCGATAACCACGACGAGTCGGGGTTATAGATGCCGAAATCAGGGTTTGGTTCGACCTGACAAATGCTGAATGCACGCTTAACGCAGTGACTACGCGTAAGACCGGGCAAAACTAGCACAGAGACAAGGAAATATCCGCCTCTAGCTAGCCAAATGGTCAGGTTTATTGCGCTAAATCGGTAAATAAATGCATAAGCGCCGCCCCATGACCCCGAATTGCCCTTCAGCCCGCGCCAAAACCAGTGGTTGCGGTACACTGAGCGCTTTTTCGGGGGAGCCCGCCCTCCTCCCTTTCACTTGCCGAGAAGCCCATGCCGATCCGTCATTGCATCGTCCACCTGATCGACAAAAAACCCGATGGCACGCCCGCAGTCCTGCACGCCCGTGACTCCGAACTGGCCGAGTCCGCCGCCATCGAGAACATGCTCGCCGACCTCAACGAGAGCTATAACGCCAAACAGGGCAAAGCCTGGGGCTTGTTCCATCCGGAGTCCGGTGCATTCCCGTTCAGCGGCTGGCTGAAGGAATACATGGAAGGCGGCAAGGACTTCACCGCATTCAGCAAAGTCGCGGTCGAGCACCTGCAAAAACTGATGGAAGAGTCGAACCTGTCAGTCGGCGGCCATGTGCTGTTCGCCCACTACCAGCAAGGCATGACCGATTACCTGGCCATCGCCCTGCTGCACCACAGCGAAGGCGTGGCGGTAACCGATCAACTGGACGTGACCCCGTCGCGCCACCTGGACCTCGGCCAGTTGCACCTGGCGGCGCGGATCAACGTCTCCGAGTGGCAGAACAACAAGCAGTCCAAGCAGTACATCTCGTTCATCAAGGGCAAGAACGGCAAGAAGGTCTCGGAATACTTCCGCGACTTCATCGGCTGCCAGGAAGGCGTCGACGGACCGGGCGAGACCCGCACGCTGCTCAAGGCCTTCAGCGACTTCGTCGAGAGCGAAGACCTGCCGGAAGATTCCGCCCGCGAGAAGACCAAGACCCTGGTCGACTACGCCAGCAGCCAGGCCAAGCTCGGCGAGCCAATGGGCCTGGAAGAACTGTCGGAGCTGATCGATGAAGAACGCCCGAAGGCCTTCTACGATCACATCCGCAACAAGGATTACGGCCTGTCGCCGGAAATCCCGGCGGACAAGCGCACGCTCAACCAGTTCCGCCGCTTCACCGGCCGCGCCGAAGGCCTGTCGATCAGCTTCGAAGCGCACCTGCTGGGCTCGAAGATCGAATACGACGAAGAAGCCGGCACGCTGGTCATCAAAGGCCTGCCGACCTCGCTCACCGATCAGTTGAAGCGTCGCACCTGATGCTCGGCAATGTGCTGAAGAAGGTTGCACTGGTTCTACTGGTGGTCGTGGTCTATCAGAACTGGGGCAAGATCGAGCGGGTGTTCAACCCGTCGCAGATGGCGTCCGAGCAGGTCCGCGCCAACGCCAAGGTCGTGTTGTACACCACGGACTGGTGCGGCTACTGCAAGCAGACCAAACGCTTTCTCGATCAGAAAGGCATTCCGTTCAAGGAATTCGACATCGAGAAGGACGCCGAGGCGCGCAAGGCCTACGAAGCGCTGGGCGGGCGCGGGATCCCGCTGATCGACGTCAATGGCACGTTGATTCGCGGATTTGATCCGGACGACATTCTCGCCGCACTGAAATGAACGAGGGAGCCAGTCGGCTCCCTCAGTTGTTTCAGCGCTTCTCGATCCGGAAACCGAAACGCGGGAAGTGCACATGCACCACGCCACCGCGTTCGTCTTCACGGCGCAGGATCAGCTCTTCGCGACCTGCAAATACCAGCTCTCCGGCAACCGGATCAACGCCATAGTCAGTGGCCGCGATCACGACTTGTTGGCCCGCTTCAAACCCGTTCGGATCGACAAATACTTCTTGCGGCAACGCCGCCGGGGTCGAACTGCGCGCAACTTCCAGCGCTTCTTCCGACGTCATCGCACTCGCCGCACCATGGCCGAAGCCCAGCACCCGCCCAAGCCACGCAGACACCGCCGGATAGTCATCCACCAGCGGCGCCGTCACATGCGTAGCCTTGAGGAACCACAGCGGATGCGCCATGGCGAAGTCGGCTATCGACGGCTCACCGAACAGGAAGTCACCGTCTTCACGCTGCAACTGCTGCTCCAGACGCGCCATGATGGTTGGCCAATTGTGCTTGGCCTGCTCGGCCGAAATTTTGGTCGCGCTGCCACCACTGAACAGTCCGGCACGATCAGCGAGGAAGGCCTTGATCGCTTCCGGCGGCAACTTGCCGAAACGCACCGCCACAGACTCCGGCTGAAACACCAGGCTCACTGCGTGCTGGAACACCACAGAATCGGCCCAGGCGGCGAAACTGGCGGCGATCATTTCCTGACCTTCCGGGAAGAACGAAGGCTGGGCCTTTTCCTGCTCGAGACGACGGGCGATCAGCGCGGTATCGCAATAGATATCGGCACCGATCTGCAGCACCGGGGTCTTGCGGTAGCCGCCGGTCAGGGCGGTCAGATCCGGTTTTGGCATCACCGGCGAAATGTGCACCGAACGCCAGGACAAGCCCTTGAAACCCAACAACAGCCGGGCCTTTTCGGCAAAGGGAGAGGTCGGGTAATGATGGAGGATCAACTCGGACATGCTCGGCTCCGCCGCACAGGAAGTGAACCCGCAGCTTAGCGCGCAATTCGTTCGCAGCCTACGGATCCGGCTGATGGGAACTGATCAGTCAGGTTAATAAAGCACTCGAGAGTTTTCGAAAAAAACCGTCTCAGCCGAAACCGAGATGGTTTTCCCAGTGCAATGGCCTTACATCCGGTCATCGAAGTGATCTCGCAGGAACTCGTAAAAGCGAAACGCTTTGAACGACCTCCATACGAGGCTCAGAGTACGCAGCAAAAGCTTCATACGTTTTGGCCTCCGGTTGGGGGCCAAACCTCCAGCGTGCTTACCGGACCACGTACGCCTTCGGAATACACGCCAATGTATCCAATGAGGCGGCCGGTTGTGATCCCCCTGAAAAATCATTCCGGCACGGGAGCAACCCCATGTCAGAGGGCATGAAACCGTTACGTCGATCAGCCAGACCTCAAAAGCTGCATTGGCATGCGAGCGGACGAATAGTAATCGGATTGCTATACCGTCATTTAAACAAATGAGCTCAAAATCGCATTCTCTGGAATGGGTGTTTCAAGGCTTGCCTGGTGACGTAAAGACGAATACTCTTGGTCTGCGCCAGTGTATCCAGTGAGATGCTAAACCCCGGCCGCAAACCGAGGTTTACAGAAAAAACCGCCTACAAGGGCGGTTTTTTCTTGCCTGTCGTTTATGCAACGTGTCGCCTCTACGGAAGGGATATCTACAAGGCTTGAGGGCTTATTCAGTCCGGCCGATAAGACGCCACCAGACACTCCTTCGCACTCTTTCTGAGTTTCTTGATCAACCGTTCCTGGCGCAACGCATCACTCTTGTCGCGGCACAGCTCGGTATAGACCAGCGCCATCGCCGGGCTCGAGAGAAAGAACCGTGCACCTTTACCGCTTTGATGTTTGGCAAAGCGGCGCACGGGATCATCGCTGATCCCGCAGTACAGCGAACCGTTGGCGGCGCGAACGAGGTAGACGAACCAGGACTTGCTCACTGGAACGTCGGCTTCGGGAGGATTTTCGCTGAGGCTGGTCACGGGGCAATTCAGGCGCAAGGGAAACAGGCGGCGATCTTATCAGCGACTCGCCTGAAATGCCTTCAGCCCTTTCAGCGCCTGGGTGCGGACGGCGTTGCGCACCAGCGGCGTCCAGCCCAGCAGCAGGCCCTTGAAGCCCAGTGCCTGACGAGACCAGCGCCACAGGTCGAAGTGGTCGTGGTGTTCACAGATCTTGCCGTCGCGGAAGACGAAACGCGCCTGGATGTCGTTGATCACGACGTTGCCGGTCTGGCTGAACAGGTAGGTCGCCACCCAGTGGGCACCGCCGCTGCGCTCGTCGGCGCGGACGTTGTCGAAGGTCAGGGAGAAGTCCTTGGCCCGGGTGGTGAGCATGCGCCACATGTCGCCGGCATCGCGGCCGCGCAGCTCGCCGAAGGCCGGATCGCTGAACACCACGTCGTCGGTGTAGCAGGCGGCCATGGCCTCGGCGTCGAGGCGCTGGAAAGCCTGGTAGAAACGGGTGATCAGGGCGCTGTGGGCTTCTTCGCTCATGGGCAATCTCCAGGAAAGGTACAGATTGCCAGCACGATAATCCGCAAACGCCCGAAACACTATCGGCATTCGCATTCCGAATACCGACAGTGTCGTGCGCATCAGACCTTTTCGCTTTCGACCTGCACGTAAAGCGCACGCCCGGCACCGAGGCCGGCAAGGATCGCACCCGCCCCGACGATGCCGAAGATCCAGCCCACGGCGTTCCAGCCGCCGGTCCAGTCGTGCACCACGCCGACCGCGAACGGCCCCATGGACGCGAGGGTGTAGCCGAAGCCCTGGGACATGCTCGACAGGTTCGCCGCGACATGGGAGTCCCGCGAGCGCAACACGATCAGGGTCAGCGCCAGGCTGAACGTACCACCCTGCCCCAGGCCCAGCAGGATCGCCCAGCCCCAAAGGCCTTCAATCGGCGCGTAAAGGCAACCGAACAGTCCGCCGAGGGTCAGCGCCATCACCACCACGATCGCCAGTCGCTGATCCTTGCCGCGAGTGGCCAGCCACGGCGCCGCCAGCGAACTGGCGAGCTGGATGATCACCGAACCGGACAGCACCAGACCGGCCTGGGTCGGGGTTAATCCACGGCCGATCAGGATCGACGGTAACCAGCCGAACACGATGTAGGCCAGCGACGATTGCAGGCCCATGTACAAGGTCACCTGCCAGGCCAGCGGATCACGCAACAAGCCACGCACCCGATAGGCGACGTTGTGCGCGCCGTGTTTCTGGCCGATTTGTGGCAGCCAGAACACCGCCGCGACCAGCGCCGGAATCACCCAGAAGCCGAGGCCCATGGCCCAGCTGTGATCGAAGTGCTCGCTCAACGGCACGGTCGAACCCGCCGCCATGGCCGCGCCCAGGCACAGGGCCATGGTGTAGACACCAGTCATGGTGCCGGCGTGTTTGGCGAAGTCGCGCTTGACGATGCCCGGCAGCAGCACGCCGATGATGCCGATACTCGCGCCACCCAAGACACTGCCGGCAAACAGGCCGATTTCACCGAAGTTGCTGCGCAGGATGATGCCGCCAGCCAGTGTCAGCAGAATCCCCAGCACCACCCGCTCGGCACCGTAACGTCGCGCCAGCACCGGAGCCAGCGGAGCGAACAGACCAAGGCACAGCACCGGCAACGTCGTCAGCAACCCCGCCTGAGCGGCAGACAAGCCAAGGCTTTTCGACACTTCACTGAGCAGCGGCGCCATGCTCGACAGCGCCGGGCGCAGGTTCAACGCCACCAGAATCAGCCCCAGCAGCAACAGCCACGGGCGCCGCACCAGCGGATGACTTTGCTGCACCTGCTCGTCATCGGCCTCGGCATCAATCAGCAGTTCCTCCAGTTCGGCGGTGCGCTTGGGGGCGTTGGCGGTTTCAGGGCGGGACATGGTTTTCTCGGTTTCAGGGTTCATTGATCAGTTGCCTCGACAGGGCCTTGGCCCGTTCCGGATCGCGCTGTTCGACGGCTTCGAACAAGGCGATGTGCAAATCGAAGACTTCCTGTCGACGAGGGACGATGTTCAGGGTCTGGCGCAATTGCGCGCCGACGATGCTGGAAAAGTAGCGATACAGCTCGCTGAGGGTCGGGTTGTGCGCGGCATCTACCAGTCGGCGGTGAAACACCAGGTCACAGGCGATGTAGCTGTCGAGGTCACCGTGATAATGGCTGCCGGCAACGCCAAGCGCCTCGCGCAAACCGGCCAGATCCTCATCGGTGCGACGTAACGCCGCCAGGCCGATGGCCTCGACTTCAAGGATGTGCCGGGTTTCCCGGGCCTGATCCAGCGAGCACCTGGACAGCGCCTTGAGCGTGTCCATCGGATCGACCACCGCCCGCAGGTAACTGCCGTCGCCCTGGCGGATTTCGATCAGCCCGGAGAACGCCAATACCCGCATCGCCTCGCGCACGGTATTGCGGCTGATGCCGAGTTCGGCGCACAGCTCGGGCTCGGTCGGCAAACGCTGACCGACCTGCCAGGTGCCGTCGGTGATGCGCTGACGCAATTGATCCAGGGCCTGGTCGACCAGGGATCGCTTAATGAGTGGAGAAATTTCTGACATAGGATTCGCCCTTTCATCCAATCATGGGATGAATTTGCTGACAGAGTAGTCAGATTCTTCAAACAGGGCAATCGGTAAAATCCAGGCAAAAATAAACCCGGAACTGAGTCCGGGTTTATTTCAATGCCTGAATCGGATCAATGCAGAATCTGACTCAGGAACAACTTGGTCCGATCATTCTGCGGATTGTCGAAGAAGTCGTTCGGTGCCGCCTGCTCGACGATTTCGCCCTTGTCCATGAAGATCACGCGGTTGGCCACGGTGCGGGCGAAGCCCATTTCGTGGGTCACGCAGAGCATGGTCATGCCGTCTTCGGCCAGGCCTATCATGGTGTCGAGAACTTCTTTCACCATCTCCGGGTCGAGCGCCGAAGTCGGCTCGTCGAACAGCATGATTTTCGGTTTCATGCACAGCGCGCGGGCAATCGCCACACGCTGCTGCTGACCGCCGGACAGTTGCCCCGGGAACTTGTGCGCCTGCTCCGGAATGCGTACGCGTTCCAGGTAATGCATGGCGATTTCCTCGGCCTTGCGCTTGGGCATCTTGCGCACCCACATCGGCGCCAGGGTGCAGTTCTGCAGAATGGTCAGGTGCGGGAACAGGTTGAAGTGCTGGAACACCATGCCGACTTCACGACGGATCGCTTCGATCTGCTTGAGGTCGTTGGTCAGCTCCACGCCATCGACCACGATGCGGCCCTGCTGGTGTTCTTCCAGACGGTTCAGGCAGCGGATGGTGGTGGACTTGCCGGAACCCGACGGGCCGCACAGCACGATACGCTCGCCCTGTTTGACGTTGAGGTTGATGTCTTTCAGCACGTGGAACTGGCCGTACCACTTGTTCACGCCCTGCATCTGAATGATGCCTTCAGGGCCCACTGGCTTTTTGATTGCTTCGCTCATCGAAAAAACTCCTAACGCTTGTGGCCAGTGTCGAGCTTGCGTTCCAGATGCATGGAATAGCGCGACATACCAAAACAGAAAATCCAGAACACCAGGGCGGCGAACACGTAGCCTTCGGTGGCCATGCCCAGCCATTTCGGATCGGCAGCGGCTTGCTTGACGCTGTTGAGCAGGTCAAAGAGGCCGATGATGATCACCAGGCTGGTGTCCTTGAACAGCGCGATGAAGGTATTGACGATGCCGGGAATCACCAGCTTCAGGGCCTGCGGCAGAATCACCAGGCCCATGGCACGCCAGTAACCGAGGCCCATCGCGGCAGCGGCTTCGTACTGGCCTTTGGGGATCGCTTGCAGACCGCCGCGTACCACTTCGGCGACGTAGGCCGACTGGAACAGGATCACGCCGATCAGTGCCCGCAGCAGCTTGTCGAAGTTCATGCCTTCAGGCAGGAACAGCGGCAGCATCACCGAAGACATGAACAGCACGGTGATCAGCGGCACGCCGCGCCAGAACTCGATGAACGTAACGCAGACCACACGAATGGCCGGCATGTTCGAGCGTCGTCCCAGCGCCAGCATGATCCCCAGCGGCAACGCGCCGGCGATACCGACGGTGGCGATCACCAGGGTCAGCATCAGACCGCCCCACTGGCTGGTGGCAACGGCGCTCAGGCCGAACACGCCGCCATGCAGCAGGCACCAGGCAACGATCGGATAGATCACCAGGAAGCTCAGCCCGTACACCGCTTTGCGCGGCACACGTTTGATGAACAGCGGCGCCACGCCGATAACTGCCAGCCACACGGTCAGGTCCACGCGCCAGCGCAGATCCGCCGGGTAGTAGCCGTACATGAACTGGCCGAAACGCTGCTCGATGAACACCCAGCAGGCGCCCGCCTTGGTGCAGTCGGCGCGGGTGGTGCCAACCCAGTTGGCATCGAAGATCGCCCAACTGAGCAACGGCGGAATCACCAGGTAAATCAGGTAGAACGCAAACAGGGTCAGCAGGGTGTTGAGCCAGCTGGAGAACATATTCGCGCGGATCCACGCCATCGGGCCGAAGACCTTGGCCGGCGGTGGCATGTCAGGTTTGAAAGTATGAGTACTCATGCGCTATTCCTTACCGCTCGATCAGCGCAATGCGCTTGTTGTACCAGTTCATCAGCAGGGAAATGCTGATACTGATCGCCAGGTACACGCTCATGGTGATGGCAATGACTTCGATCGCCTGACCGGTCTGGTTCAGCACGGTGCCGGCGAACAGCGAAACCATTTCCGGGTACCCGATACCCGCCGCCAGCGAAGAGTTCTTCGCCAGGTTCAGGTATTGGCTGGTCAGCGGCGGAATGATCACGCGCAGCGCTTGCGGAATGATCACCTTGCGAAGGGTCGGGCCGTTGCGCAGGCCGAGGGAACGGGCCGCTTCGGTCTGGCCGTGGCTGACCGACTTGATCCCCGAACGCACGATCTCGGCGATGAACGCCGCGGTGTACACGGTCAGGGCCAGGGTCAGGGCCAGCAGTTCCGGGATCAATACCCAGCCGCCGACGAAGTTGAAGCCTTGCAGCTTCGGCATTTCCCAATGCAGCGGAGCGCCGAAGATCAGCGCGCACAGCGTCGGGATCACCAGGAACATCGCCAGGCCGACCCAGAACTTGTGGAACGGCTCGCCGGTTTCCTCGAAACGTTTGTTGGCCCAGCGGCTCATCAACACGATGGCAACGATAGCCACCACGACGCTGACAACGAACGCCCAGAAGCCGTCGGCCATTTGCGCGGCCGGCATGTTCAGGCCACGGCTGCTGACGAAGAAGGTGTCGCCGAAGTTGTGACTGTTGCGCGGCCCCGGCATGGTCAGGAACACCGCGAAATACCAGAACAGGATTTGCAGCAGCGGCGGAATGTTGCGGAAGACTTCCACATACACGGTCGCCAGTTTGCTGATGATCCAGTTCGGCGACAGCCGCGCCACACCGATGATGAAGCCCAGCAACGTTGCCAGGATCACGCCGATGAAGGTCACCAGCAAGGTGTTGAGCAGGCCGATCACGAACACGCGGGCATAGCTGTCCGCTTCGGTGTAGGAGATCAGGTGTTGAGCGATGCCGAACCCGGCACTGCGCTCCAGAAAGCTGAACCCGGACGTGATGCCCCGGTGCTGCAGGTTGGTCTGGGTGTTGTCGAACAGATACCAGCCCATGGCGACCACCGCCACGACGGTGATAATCTGGAATAGCCACGCACGCACACGCGGATCGCTGAGGCTGAACCTCTGCTTTGGTGCGCCGATTGAATTTTGCATGAAGTGCCCCGCAAGAAATGGAACAGAACATCACCCGGCGGTTGGCCCGCCGGGTGATAGAACCATTAGCGCACTGGTGGTGCGTACTGAATGCCGCCGTTGTTCCACAGCGCGTTCAGGCCACGGTCGATTTCCAGCGGAGTGCTCTTGCCGAGGTTTTTCTCGAAGATTTCGCCGTAGTTACCCACCTGGGAAACGATTTTCACCACCCAGTCCTTCGGCAGTTTCAGGTCCTTGCCGTACTCGCCGTCGCCACCCAGCAGACGGGCAACGTCCGGGTTCTTGGTGGATTTGGCTTCTTCGAGTACGTTTTTCGAAGTGATGCCGGCTTCTTCAGCGTTGAGCAGCGCGTAGCCGACCCAGCGAACGATGGCCAGCCACTCGTCGTCGCCGTTACGCACGACCGGGCCCAGCGGTTCCTTGGAAATGGTTTCCGGCAGAACCACGTAGTCCTTCGGCGAAGCCAGCTTGCTGCGCTGGGCGAACAGTTGGGACTTGTCGGAGGTCAGCACGTCGCAACGACCGGATTCCAGCGACTTGGCGCTTTCATCGGAGGTGTCGAAAGTGATCGGGGTGTACTTCAGGCCATTGGCGCGGAAGTAGTCGGAGACGTTCAGCTCGGTGGTGGTACCGGCTTGAATGCAGATGGTTGCGCCGTCGAGTTCCTTGGCACTTTTCACGCCCAGCTTGTTGTTGGCCAGGAAGCCCACGCCGTCGTAGTAAGTGATGAAGCCAGGGAATTTCAGGCCCATGCCCGCGTCACGGGAGCTGGTCATGGTGGTGTTGCGCGACAGGATGTCGATCTCGCCGGACTGCAGCGCGGTGAAGCGCTCCTTGGCGTTCAACTGACTGAACTTGACCTTGGTCGCATCGCCGAACACGGCAGCGGCCACGGCACGGCAGACGTCGGCGTCGATGCCGAGAATCTTGCCGGTCGAATCCGGTACGGAGAAGCCTGGCAGACCGTCGCTCACGCCACACTGCACGAAACCTTTCTTCTGTACCGCATCCAGGGTTGCACCCGCCTGAGCGAACCCGCTGACACCCAGTACTGCAGCAGCAGTCACGATCGCCAGCGTGGATTTCAACATCTTCATTCAAACCTCCAGTTTTGCTCTTGTTGTGTCGGAGCTTGAGTCCAGTCGCACCCTTTTGAGGCGTTGTTGACCCGTGTTGGCTTTTTATGGGGTCAACCGACGCAGGACCTTCGCTATGAGTCTAGTAGGAGAAAATCCACATCATGGACAACTCACTTCTCACCAGTCGGCCGAACGGGCGGTAGCCCTTTCACGTTCGCGAAGCCCGTTGCGGCCATTGGCGAACATCCATCACCGGATTCTTTGCTATCCCGTCGCCGGGCGTTCACTGATAGTGTTACCGCCAGGCGCGAGATCGATTGCACGACTACCTCATAGCAAAGCCCGTACCACACCGCTCGCTGAAGCGATTGAGCGACAGGTCAATAGCAAAACTTGTAGCCTTGCGACATCTTCTTAACGGATCAACCGGGCGCGCACCCCAATCACGCACTTAATGAGAGCGCCCGCACATTTTTGGAGCAGCCATGACCGAGCCCTTGATTCTTCAGCCTGTTAAGGCAGCCGACGCCTGCGTGATCTGGCTGCACGGCCTCGGCGCCGACCGCTATGACTTCCTGCCGGTGGCCGAGGCCTTGCAGGAAAGCCTGCTGAGCACGCGCTTCGTCCTGCCTCAGGCGCCGACCCGTCCGGTGACCATAAATGGCGGATATGCCATGCCGAGCTGGTACGACATCAAGGCCATGAGCCCGGCCCGGGCCATCGACCGCGATGAGCTGGAAGCATCCGCTGATCACGTCATCGAATTGATCGAACAACAGCGCGCCAGCGGAATAGACGCTTCGCGGATTTTCCTCGCCGGTTTTTCCCAGGGCGGCGCCGTGGTCTACCACACCGCTTTTCTGAAATGGCAGGGACCGCTGGGCGGCGTGCTGGCGTTGTCGACCTACGCGCCGACGTTCAGCGACGAACTGGAGCTGTCCGCCAGCCAGCAACGGATTCCGGCACTGGCGCTGCACGGCCAGTTCGACAACGTGGTGCAGAACTCCATGGGCCGCACGGCGTATGAGTATCTGAAGGCCCATGGTGTCACCGTGACATGGCAGGAATACCCAATGGAGCACGAAGTGTTACCCGAAGAAATTCGCGACATCGGCGTATGGCTGAGCGAACGTCTGCGCTGATCGTCCGGGGCTCGATTTTCCGGTGGTCGGGCCCCTTTGATCATCCCACTACGCCGCGCCCGTTTCTTGCATTACACTGGCCGGCGTACATTCCTTAACCAATTGATGAGATGACCGTGCTCAAAGCACTCAAGAAGATGTTCGGTAAAAGCGAGGCTGAGCAGCTCGCGCCCGCTCCCAGTGCGCCGTCGCACGCCCCCGGCCATCGCAGCGATGGCAAACAGGCCGACCGCCAGGCTCCCGTAGCCACACCGAAACGCGAACCGAAAACCGACCCTGTCGCCGCACCGGTCACTGAACCGGCCCGCAGCGAAGCACCAAAACCGGCCAGGCCACGCCGCGAACCGAAGCCCAAGGCGCCGGTCATTCCCTGGAAACTCGAAGATTTCGTCGTCGAGCCGCAGGAAGGCAAGACCCGTTTCCACGATTTCAAACTCGCCCCGGAACTGATGCACGCCATCCACGACCTGGGTTTCCCGTATTGCACGCCGATCCAGGCCCAGGTGCTGGGTTTCACCCTCGCCGGCAAAGACGCCATCGGCCGCGCCCAGACCGGTACCGGCAAGACCGCCGCGTTCCTGATCTCGATCATCACCCAGCTGTTGCAGACCCCGCCGCCGAAAGAGCGCTACATGGGCGAGCCTCGGGCGCTGATCATCGCACCGACCCGTGAGCTGGTGGTGCAGATCGCCAAGGACGCCGCCGACCTGACCAAGTACACCGGCCTCAACGTCATGACGTTCGTGGGCGGCATGGACTTCGACAAGCAGCTCAAGCACCTCGAAGCCCGCCACTGCGACATCCTCGTCGCGACCCCGGGCCGTCTGCTCGACTTCAACCAGCGCGGCGACGTGCACCTGGACATGGTTGAAGTGATGGTGCTGGACGAAGCCGACCGCATGCTCGATATGGGTTTCATCCCGCAGGTACGGCAGATCATTCGCCAGACCCCGCCGAAAAGCGAACGCCAGACCTTGCTGTTCTCCGCGACCTTCACCGATGACGTGATGAACCTCGCCAAGCAGTGGACCACCGATCCTGCGATCGTTGAAATCGAGGTCACCAACGTGGCCAACGAAAACGTCGAACAGCACATCTACGCGGTGGCCGGTGCCGACAAATACAAACTGCTCTTCAACCTGGTCAACGACAACGGCTGGGAGCGGGTCATCGTGTTCGCCAACCGCAAGGACGAAGTGCGGCGCATCGAAGAACGTCTGGTACGTGACGGCATCAACGCCGCGCAACTGTCCGGCGACGTGCCGCAGCACAAGCGGATCAAGACCCTGGAAGGCTTCCGCGAAGGCAGGATCCGCGTATTGGTCGCCACCGACGTGGCCGGTCGCGGCATCCACATTGACGGTATCAGCCACGTGATCAACTTCACTCTGCCGGAAGTGCCGGACGACTACGTGCACCGCATCGGCCGTACCGGTCGCGCGGGCGCCGATGGCGTGTCGATCAGCTTCGCCGGCGAAGACGACTCCTATCAGTTGCCGTCCATCGAAGAAAAACTCGGTCGCAAGATCAGCTGTGAAACCCCGCCGACCCATCTGTTGCGGGCAGTTGAGCGCAAGCGTCCTCAGTAAACGACGCCATAAAGAGAAGCGCAGCCGGCAACGGACTGCGCTTTTTTTTCGCCCGGATATTGTTCAACAAAACTAAAAGTCCATAATGGACAAATTAGTTTAGAAACAGTCTCCGGAGTCCGACATGTCCAGTACGCCGTACGTGATTGATCAAACCCAGGCCCGCGAGCTTCTGGCCCGGATCGATGTGCCGCAGATCCTGCGCAGGCTATTCCGCGATCTGGCGGCCGGACATGCGGTGCAACCGGCACAGCAACTGGTGGAGTTTCCCCGGGGCGCCGGGGACTTCATCAACTATCTGGGCGTACTGGCCGAGGACGGCGTGTACGGAGTCAAGACCTCGCCGTACATCGTCCGCGAACAAGGCCCGCTGGTGACGGCGTGGACACTGTTGATGTCGATGCAGACCGGCCAGCCATTGCTGCTCTGCGATGCCGGCGAACTGACCACCGCGCGCACGGCTGCAACCACAGCTGTCGCGGTCGATGCCCTGGCCCCTTCGAACGCAAAACGCCTGGCGATCATCGGCAGCGGCAAGGTTGCCCAGGCACACCTTCATTACGCCAAGACATTGCGCGACTGGCAGAGCATCAACGTGTACTCGCCCTCCTTGAGCGAAGACGGGGCAACCGCCAGCCTGCTGCAAGCCCTTGATCCGCGCGTGCAAATCACCGACAGCCGCGAAACCGCCATTGCCGACGCAGACGTGATCATGCTCTGCACCTCCTCCGCAGGACCTGTGATCGCCCCGGCAACCCTGAGCAAACCGGCACTGATCACCTCGATCAGCACCAATGCACCGCGCGCCCACGAAGTGCCGCCGCAGAGCCTCAACGACATGCAGGTGTTCTGCGACTATCGTCTGACCACACCGGGCTCGGCCGGTGAGATGCTGATCGCCGGCGAACAGCATGGATGGGACAACCACGCGATCATCGGTGACCTCGCGGACCTGCTCAGCGAAAAAGTGCAGCGTCCGGATTACAACCGTCACGTGTTCTTCCGCTCCATCGGCCTGGGCCTGGAAGACATCGCCCTGGCCAACGCCGTCTATCAATTGCAGCGCTGACATCGGAGATTTTCATGAGTCATGCAGATTTCATCATCATCGGCGGCGGGATTGCCGGCGCTTCCACCGGTTTCTGGCTGTCGCAGCACGGCAAGGTTGTTGTGCTGGAGCGCGAATCGCACCCGGCCTATCACTCCACCGGACGTTCCGCTGCGCTGTTCACCGCCGCTTATGGCACTCCACAGGTTCGGGCACTGACACAGGCCAGCCGGGCGTTTTTCGATCACCCGCCCAGTGGCTTCTGCGAACATCCGCTGCTGACCCCGCGCGGTGAAATGACCGTGGATTTCACCGGTGACGCCGCCGAACTGAACAATCAATACCTCAGCGCCAAAGCCACGGTGCCGGAGATGCAACTGCTCAGCGCGGAAGAAGCCTGCGTGCGATTGCCGATTCTGCGTCGGGAAAAGGTCCACGGCGCAATCTACGACCCGACCGCCAGCGACATCGACACCGACGCGCTGCACCAAGGCTATCTGCGCGGTATCCGTCGCAACAACGGGCAAGTCCTGACCGATTGCGAAGTGCTCGGGCTGAGCCGTGATGCCGACGGCATCTGGCAAGTACAGACCAACGGCCAGACCTTCAGCGCTCCTGTCGTGATCAACGCGGCAGGCGCCTGGGCCGACAAGATCGGCGCCCTCGCCGGTGCGCGGCCGCTGGGTCTGCAACCGAAACGCCGCGCCGCGTTCATCTTCGCCGGCCCCGAAAGCGTGGATATTCATCATTGGCCGATGCTGGTCAGCCTCGACGAATCGTTCTACATGAAGCCCGACGCCGGGATGTTCCTCGGCTCCCCGGCCAACGCCGACCCGGTCGAGCCCCACGACGTGCAGCCGGAAGAACTGGACATCGCCATGGGCATTTATCAGATCGAAGAGGCGACGACCCTGACCATCCGCCGCCCGACCCGCACCTGGGCCGGCCTGCGCAGTTTCGTCGCCGATGGCGATTTGCTGTCCGGGTTCGATCCGCAGGTGCCGGGGCTGTTCTGGGTCGCGGCCCAGGGCGGTTACGGCATCCAGACCTCGCCGGCGATGGGTCAGGCCAGTGCAGCACTGGTGCGCGGTGAGTCGTTGCCCGATCACCTCAAGCAGTTCGGCCTGAACGCCGCCATGCTCTCCCCTGCCCGCCTGTCCTGACCGCCCACCCGGATGACTCGCCCAACGGATTGCGGCACACTCGCAACGCCCCCGGACCACGGGGGCATTGACGTTGCCTGGAGCTCCACAGTTATGACCGCCCCCGAACAAACGCCCGAGCCGAATGACGCCGCGCTGGATAACTACCACGCCATCGCCGATGCCATCGCCACCCTGTTCTTTCCCCACGCCGAAGTGGTGCTGCATGACTTGCGCACACAGAAGGTCGACTACATCGCCAACAACCTGTCGAAACGGGTGATCGGTGATGAATCGTCACTGGAAGACATGCTCAGCGACGACGTCAGCGAACGGAACATCGGCCCGTACGAAAAGCTCAACTGGGACGGCCAGAAGATTCGCAGCCTGAGCACCGTGCTGCGCGACAGCGAAGGGCGTCCGCTGGCGGTGCTGTGCATCAACCTGAATATTTCACTGTTCGAGAACGCCAAGGCTGCGCTGGATCTGTTCCTCTCGCCGAGCAAACTGATTCCGCAACCGGACTCGCTGTTTCGCGATGACTGGCAGGAGCGCATCAACACTTTCCTGCACGCCTGGCTGCGCGAGCGGCAACTGAGCCTGAATCTGCTGACCCGCGATCACAAACGCGAACTGGTGCTGGCGCTGCACGCCGAGGGCGCGTTCAAGGGCAAGAGCGCCTCGAACTACGTGGCCAATGTGCTGAACATGGGGCGGGCGACGGTGTACAAGCATTTGAAGGAATTGAAGGGCTGAAGATTTGCGGTGAATGTTACGGCCTCATCGCTGGCAAGCCAGCTCCCACAATTTCAACGCCGTTCACAAAATATGTGTTCACCGTTGAACTTGTGGGAGCTGCGGTGCGACGACTCGACTTGCCAGCGATGGCGGACTATCAGTCGCCGTAGATGTCCGACTTGAAGTACTTCTCGGAGATCTTCTGATACTCGCCACTGGCGCGAATGCCGTCGATGGCGGTGTTCAACTGGCTGACCAGTTCGGTGTTGCCCTTGCGCACCGCGATCCCGGCGCCCTCGCCCACGTATTTCGGGTCTTTAAGCTCAGGCCCGACAAAGGCGTAACCCTTGCCGCGCGGCATCGACAGGAAATCGGTCAGCGGAATGGTGTCGGCGAAAATCGCGTCGAGACGCCCGGCCGCCAGGTCCATGTAGATTTCTTCGTTGTTGCCATAGCGCTTGACGTTGATGCCCTTGGGCTCGAACACCTCGGTGGCATAACGGTCGGTGGTGGTCGCACGCTGCACGCCGACGGTCTTGCCCTTGAGGCTGGCGTACTGGTCATCGACGGTCGCGCCTTCCTTCATCACCAGCCGCGACGAGGTGAAATAGTACTTGTGGGTGAAGTCCACGGACTTCTTGCGGTCTTCATTGATGGTCATGGACGACAGCGCCATGTCGATTTTCTTCACCTTCAGGGAAGGAATCAGACCGTCGAACTCGCCCTCGACCCACACACATTTGACCTGCATCTGCGCGCACAGGGCATTGCCGATGTCGTAGTCGAAACCGACGATTTCACCTTGGTCAGTCTTTGAGGCGAAGGGTGGATACGCCGCTTCGATACCGATGCGCAGGGTTTTCTCGGCGGCAAACACGCTGCTGCACGCCAACAGGCTCAGCGCCAGACCGGTGATGAGGGGGAGTTTCTTCATGTTCGTTCTCTCGCGGGTTGTTGTTGGTTTGGCAAGACGAAGAAGAGCAGCTGCAAGCGGCAAGCCTGGAGCTTCAAGCATGAGACTATTTTTGTACTTGGAAATCCATATTGGACTTTCATGTACAAATCGTCAATCGGGCAAAAGCCATCGGCACCAGCCAATGGTCGGCTGATGCACTAGAGGGGATAAAAGAAGATTTACTGCTTCCAGCGATCCGCCGCCGCATGATCGCTGTCACGACCTTCGACCCAGCGCGGGCCGTCGCTGGTGTTCTCTTTCTTCCAGAACGGCGCGCGGGTCTTCAGGTAATCCATGACAAAGGCACAGGCATCGAAAGCCGCCTGACGGTGGGCGCTGGCGGCGCCGACGAACACGATCGGTTCGCCCGGTTCCAGCGCGCCGATGCGGTGCAGCACTTCCAGCTTCAACAGTGGCCAGCGCTGTTCGGCCTCGACGGCGATCTTGCCCAGAGCCTTTTCGGTCATGCCCGGATAGTGTTCGAGGAACATTCCGGCGACATCAAGGCCGTCGTTGAAGTCGCGCACATAGCCGACAAAACTCACCACCGCGCCGACGCCGACATTGGCCGCGTGCATCGCGTTGACTTCAGCGCCGGGATCGAACGCGGTGGACTGCACACGAATCGCCATGCCTTAGCCTCCGGTCACGGTGGGGAAAAACGCCACTTCGTCGCCATCGACCACTGGCTCGTCGAGCTGGCACAGGTCTTCGTTGCGCGCGCACATCAGGTTCTGTTCGCTCAGCACCTCGGCGCCGTCACGTTTGGCGAGCAAGGCGCGTACGTCCTCCACAGTCGCGAATTCACCTTCGATCTTCACCGAATCCACGCCCAGCGCCTCGCGGTAACGGGCAAAAAACTTCACGGTCAGGTTCATGGCTGCTCCGCCTGGAAATGCCCGCTCTTGCCGCCGACTTTCTCCAGCAGGCGCACGCTTTCGATGGTCATGCCGCGATCCACGGCCTTGCACATGTCGTAGATCGTCAGCGCGGCGACGCTGGCGGCGGTCAGCGCTTCCATCTCGACGCCGGTCTGCCCGGACAGCTTGCAACGAGCCACGATGCGCACAGCGTCGTCGCCTTCAGCGCTGAGTTCGACCTTGACGCCGGTGAGCATCAGCGGATGGCACAGGGGAATCAGGTCACTGGTTTTCTTCGCCGCCTGAATGCCGGCGATGCGCGCCACGGCGAACACGTCGCCCTTGGGATGGCCGCCGCTGACGATCATCTGCAGGGTGTCGGGCAGCATGCGCACCAGCGCTTGGGCCGTCGCCTCGCGGAACGTCACGGCTTTTTCGGTGACGTCGACCATGTTGGCGCGACCTTGGGAATCGAGATGAGTCAGCACGGGGTTACTCCTGATCAGGAGCGTCGATTGTAAACCCGAGGGTCAGAATTGCGCACACAAAAAACCGGGCGACTTTGCAGTCGCCCGGTTCCTTTGGCGGGTTACAGATGGGATTCGGCGTATTCGGCCAGAATCGAGCGAGGCACCCCTTGCAGGGTGATGTGCACACCGTTGGGGAAATCCTTGAAACGTTCGGTCAGGTAGGTCAGCCCGGAACTGGTCGCGGACAGGTAAGGGGTATCGATCTGTGCCAGGTTGCCCAGGCACACCACTTTGGAACCGGCGCCGGCCCGGGTGATGATGGTTTTCATCTGGTGCGGCGTGAGGTTCTGGCATTCGTCGATCAGGATCAGGCTCTGCTGGAAGCTGCGACCGCGAATGTAGTTGAGCGATTTGAACTGCAACGGCACTTTGCTGAGGATGTAGTCGACGCTGCCATGGGTGTTTTCATCATCCATGTGCAAGGCTTCGAGGTTGTCGGTGATGGCGCCCAGCCAAGGCTCCATTTTTTCCGCTTCGGTGCCGGGCAGGAAGCCGATTTCCTGATCCAGGCCCTGCACGCTGCGGGTGGCGATGATGCGGCGATAACGCTTGCTGACCATGGTCTGCTCGATCGCAGCGGCCAGCGCCAGGATGGTCTTGCCGGAACCGGCGGCGCCGGACAGGTTGACCAGGTGAATGTCCGGGTCGAGCAAGGCGTACAGCGCCAGGCTCTGATAGATGTCACGCGGCTTGAGGCCCCAGGCTTCCTGATGCAACAACGGTTCCTGGTGCAGATCGAGGATCAGCAGACGGTCCTCTTCAATCTCCTTGATCCAGCCGACAAAGCCCTGCTCATCGATGATGAACTCGTTGATGTGCACGGCCGGCAGGTTGTCGATCAGTTGCACCTGGTGCCAGGTGCGGCCATGGTCCTGACGGGTTTCGACCTTGCTCACGCGGTCCCAGAAGGAGCCGGTCATGTTGTGGTAGCCGTTGGGCAGCAGGGACACGTCATCGACCAGTTGGTCGGTGCTGTAGTCCTCGGCGTCGATCCCGCAGGCCCGCGCCTTGAGGCGCATGTTGATGTCTTTGGTGACCAGCACCACCGGTTTCTTCGGATCGCGGGTGTGCAGGTCGATCAACTGATTGATGATTTTGTTGTCGTTCAGGTGCTCGGGCAGAATCAGGTTCGACTCTGCCTGTTTGCTCATCAGAATTGACAGCAACCCTTTAGGCCCGCCCTTTCCGCGCTGGATCGGCACCCCTTGCTCGACGTCTTCGGGCGAGGCATCGCCCAACGTCTTGTCGATCAGCCGGATGGCCTGACGGCATTCGGCGGCCACGCTGTGATGCCCGCTCTTGAGCTTGTCCAGCTCTTCAAGCACGGTCATCGGGATCGCGACGTGGTGTTCTTCGAAATTCAGCAGGGCGTTTGGATCGTGAATCAGTACGTTGGTATCGAGTACATAAAGGATTGGCTGGTTGGAGGAAGGGCTACGTCCGTGATCATCCATACTCGGTCACCTTTGTGGGAGCCATTCGACGCAATACCTGGGCGGTGCTGCGCCTCGAAGTGACTGCCGAATCCACCTGCGAAGCTTTTGTTCGGAATAGCAGGTGAATTGCACACAAAATGGGTCTTGGAAGACGCCACCTGTGTTGCAGGTTTCGGCGGTCTGACTTCGTAATACTCCAAAACCCGTGACAGAAAAAAGCACTTTGACGCTTTTTTGAAGTTTATTTTGCAAAGTGACGAAAAGCCCTTGGCGGACCGCCGCGCCCCCGTTAGAGTCGGAAGTCCGCCTGCATCGAATCCTGCAAAAAATTCACCCCAAGCCCAATGTTTACGGGCTCTTGCCGTTTGTCAGCGAAACGCGTCCTGACAATCTTCCCAGCCGATGCCGCTTTGCGCGGTCTGCGTGATCAGCCACGGCAACGCGGTCTTCACCGCGTCCTGCTTCATGTTGAAATTGATCACCCCATGCCGCCACAACAGCATCAGGGTCAGCACCCGCTGCGCGCTGGGATTGCCCTTGAGCTTGCCGGCGCCGTCCTGGGCATCGATGTCCCACAGCGCCACTTGCAGGCCCTGATTGCGCAAGAAACTGCCGGCATCACTGCGGCGCTGCCCCTCCGGTGGACGGAACAGCGGCACGTAGTTTTCCGGCAGCTTGCTCTTCACCAGATCGCTGCTGCGGCGCACCGACTCCTGCCAGTCCTGCCAGTGGCTGTGGGAGCGGAATTCCCAGCCCTGCACGCCCACGCAGAGTTTCGAGAATTCCGATTGCAGGTTATTCACCGAGCGATCCGCCAGCCGCGCCTGCACATCCTTGCCCAGCAAAAAGAAGGTGCCGCTCAGACTGGATTTGCGCAGATAGTCGGCGATCCAGTCGGTGTTGTCCGGCTGCAGGTTCGCGGCACTGTCGAAACTCAGCAGGAACAACCGGTCGTGCATCTCGTCGCCGTTGCGTTCGTAGTCACCGAAATGATCGACTTCGCTGGTGGTCTGCGGCGACAGCGCCGCCTTGCGCAGCAGTTCATCCAGATACTGCTGATGGAAGATCCGGCTCGGCTCGGCCCACTTCGTGTAATAGCTTTCCTCGCTGACCACGAACTTGGCTGCCTGCTCGCGCAGGGTCGGCAGGTCTTCGACGAGGAAGCAGAACGAGGCGTCCTGATCGCAGCTCTGCTGGGCGTAGTTGTAGCTGGTCAGCAACCGCTGCCACAGACGCTCGCGCAGGCTGTTGATCGCCTCCAGATTGACCGTGCGCAGCCCCAGACGCTGGGCCAGCGCGGCCTCATCCAGTGCTTCACTGCCCAGCAGGCCCCGGGCGAACATCAGGACTTCCGCCCGGGAGGCGACGTCGAACAGGGTCGGGTTGTCGAGTTTCTCCGGCCAGGTGCTGCGATCGAGCGTGGCAATATCACCCGGCGCCGCGACGGCCCCGAAGCTCAACAGCCACACGGTGAATAAAAGAACAATGCGCAAAGGGGTGTCTCCATAACAAAACCCGCGCGGCACTATAGCCGATCCGGCTGGCGAACCGCCGATCACCTATGGACCTGATAGCTGGAGTCATGCGCCCCAACCCCCTAGAATCGCCCCCACGATTAAAGGAGACGACTTCATGCTGATGGTGATTTCCCCCGCCAAGACCCTCGATTACGAAACACCGCCGGCGACCCAGCGCTTCACCCAGCCGCAATACCTCGACCATTCCCAGGAGCTGATCCAGCAGTTGCGCGAACTGAGCCCGGCGCAGATCAGCGAACTGATGCACGTTTCCGACAAGATCGGCGGCCTCAATGCCGCACGTTTCGGTAGCTGGACACCGGCGTTCACCCCGGCCAACGCCAAGCAGGCACTGCTGGCCTTCAAGGGCGACGTCTACACCGGGCTCGACGCCCAGAGCTTCAGCGAAGCCGATTTCGATTACGCGCAACAGCACCTGCGCATGCTCTCCGGCCTCTACGGTCTGCTGCGCCCGCTCGACCTGATGCAGCCGTATCGCCTGGAAATGGGCACCAAACTGGCCAACGCCCGGGGCAAGGACTTGTATGCGTTCTGGGGCACCCGCATCAGCGAATGGCTGAACGAAGCGCTGGCCGACCAGGGCGATGACGTGCTGCTGAACCTGGCCTCCAACGAGTATTTCTCGGCGGTCAAGCGTACGGCCCTGAACGCGCGGATCATCAACACCGAGTTCAAGGACCTGAAGAACGGCCAGTACAAGATCATCAGTTTCTACGCCAAGAAAGCCCGTGGCCTGATGAGCCGCTTCGTGATCCAGGAACGCATCAACGATCCGGCGGCCCTCAAACAGTTCGATGTACAGGGTTATCGCTTCAGCGCCGAGCAATCAAAACCGGACAATCTGGTGTTTCTGCGCGATCACGCACCCGAATAAAGCATGCCCATTGCACGACTCCTTATATAAAGAGTCGTGCACCTCGCACGACGTCAAAAAAACCTCCCTTCTTTTCGCCGACTTATTGGCGCCATAAAAACATCACCCTCATTTCTATCTTTTCTTTCACTCGACAGTTGTCATTTTTTTCAGTAGTGGCACCCAAATTTTTTCCGGGTAGTGGCACAAAACCATCTAACGCGATTATCTGCCTATTAATAAAGGGCGAAATGGAAAGTGCTATCAATATGAGAGCAGTGCCATCTTTCTCAATATTTCAAAAAATTTCAGATTTCACGATGAGCGGACAGGAACTATGTCCAAATGCATAGCTCATACCACCGGTAACGATTCTCGCCGAATATGTACGAGATAACTTACGCAGAGATCAAAACCATGTAACCAAGTTGTCACAGCAACTTGCCTGAATGGATAACAACTCTGGACAACTAGCGAAGGACAGGAGATACGCACCATCAATATCCCCTACAAGGCCAAGGCCGCGCCCTTATAAACGTGCTCGCCTGAGCACCCAACCGCCCGATCTACAGGCCTGCGCCTGACATCGGGCGCGCAATACGAGATTGCACAAGAGTCCTCTTGCCAGAGGATCCGCTGCATAACAGGGCATGTCACAACAATAAGGCCTGGTTGCGCACATCTTGAGTGCACTTATTTAGACACTCGAAACTTAGTATGCCTGCACACGGCATTGTGACGCCTGCAAGTCACACTTTCGAGTGCACTAAGACCGCTGAACACCATTAACTCCGGCCCTCTAACGGCCTGATATATACAGAGGTAATTGCGATGCGCATCAGCATATTTGGTTTGGGTTACGTCGGTGCAGTCTGTGCCGGTTGCCTGTCTGCACGGGGCCATGACGTGGTTGGCGTCGATGTTGCCAAAGACAAGATCGACATGATCAACGCTGGCAAATCCCCCATTGTCGAACCGGGCCTGGGCGAGTTGCTGGCGCAAGGGATCGAGACCGGTCGTCTGCGCGGTACGACCAACTTCGCCGAGGCGATTCGCGACACCGACCTGTCGATGATCTGCGTCGGCACGCCAAGCAAGAAGAACGGCGACCTGGAACTGAACTACATCGAAGCGGTGTGCCGCGAGATCGGTTTTGTCCTGCGTGAAAAATCCACCCGTCACACCATCGTCGTGCGCAGCACCGTGCTGCCGGGCACCGTGGCCAACGTGGTGATCCCGATCCTCGAAGACTGCTCCGGCAAGAAGGCCGGTGTCGATTTCGGCGTGGCGGTCAACCCTGAGTTCCTGCGCGAATCCACCGCAATCGCCGATTACGACCTGCCACCGATGACCGTCATCGGCGAGTTCGACAAGGCTTCGGGCGACGTTCTGCAATCGCTGTACGAAGAACTCGACGCGCCGATCATCCGCAAAGACATCGCCGTCGCCGAGATGATCAAGTACACCTGCAACGTCTGGCACGCGACCAAAGTGACCTTCGCCAACGAGATCGGCAACATCGCCAAAGCGGTGGGTGTCGATGGACGTGAAGTGATGGACGTGGTCTGCCAGGACAAGACCCTCAACCTGTCCCAGTACTACATGCGCCCGGGCTTTGCCTTCGGCGGCTCGTGCCTGCCGAAGGACGTGCGCGCCCTGACCTACCGCGCCGGTTCCCTGGACGTAGAAGCGCCGCTGCTCAACTCACTGATGCGCAGTAACGAATCGCAAGTGCAGAACGCCTTCGACATCGTTGAAAGCCACGACAAACGCAAAGTCGCCCTGCTCGGCCTGAGCTTCAAGGCCGGCACCGACGACCTGCGCGAAAGCCCGCTGGTGGAACTGGCCGAGATGCTGATCGGCAAGGGTTACGACCTGAGCATCTACGACAGCAACGTCCAGTACGCCCGTGTCCACGGCGCGAACAAGGATTACATCGAGTCGAAGATCCCCCACGTGTCGTCCCTGCTCAATGCGGATTTCGACTCGGTGATCGACAACTCCGACGTGATCATCCTCGGCAACCGCGACGAGAAGTTCCGCTCCCTGGCTCAACAGGCACCGCACGGCAAACAGGTCATCGACCTGGTCGGCTTCATGGCCAAGGCCACCGATGCCGGCACCCGCACCGAAGGGATCTGCTGGTAACGCAGCAGCAAGCCTCGAGCTTCAAGCCGCACGCCGCGAATCGGCGGGCGGCCTGAAGCCCCCATCACCTTCGGATGACGGTCATGTCCAAGCTCAAACATTTTTTTCTGCAATCCGCCGGCTGGCTTTTGTTTCTGAGCCTGCTGATGGGCCTGGCCCTGATGCTGCCCGAGTCCACGTTCGACTCCGAGTCGAAGGACTTCATTTTCCTGATTGGCGCCGTGGGTATCTGGCGCTACTCGATGGGTGCAACGCATTTCGTGCGCGGCATGATCTTTCTCTACATCGTCTACCCGCACCTGCGCCGCAAGGTTCGCAAGCTGGGCAAGGCGGCGGACCCGTCCCATGTGTTTCTGATGGTCACCAGTTTCCGCATCGACGCGTTGACCACCGCGCAGGTCTACAGCTCGGTGATCCGCGAAGCCATCGACTGCGAACTGCCGACCACCGTGGTCTGCTCCATCGTCGAAATGTCCGATGAACTGCTGGTCAAGGCGCTGTGGGCGCGGATGAATCCGCCGGACCGGGTCAAGCTCGACTTCGTGCGCATTCCCGGCACCGGCAAACGCGATGGCCTGGCCTACGGCTTCCGTGCGATCTCCCGTCACCTGCCGGACGACCGTGCCGTGGTGGCCGTGATCGACGGCGATACCGTGCTCGCCGAAGGCGTGGTGCGCAAGACCGTGCCGTGGTTCCAGATGTTCGGCAATGTCGGTGGCCTGACCACCAACGAATTCTGCGAAGTGCGCGGCGGCTACATCATGAGCGAGTGGCACAAGCTGCGCTTCGCCCAGCGCCACATCAACATGTGCTCGATGGCCCTGTCCAAGCGCGTGCTGACCATGACCGGCCGCATGTCGGTATTCCGCGCCTCGGTGGTGACCAACCCGGACTTCATCGCCGACGTCGAAAGCGACTCGCTGCAACACTGGCGTCTGGGCCGCTTCAAGTTCCTGACCGGCGACGACAAGTCGAGCTGGTTCAGCCTGATGCGCCTGGGCTACGACACCTTCTACGTGCCGGACGCCGCGATCAACACCGTTGAGCACCCGCCGGAAAAGAGCTTCATCAAGGCCAGTCGCAAACTGATGTTCCGCTGGTACGGCAACAATCTGCGGCAGAACTCGCGAGCGCTGGGCCTGGGTGTGAAACGCCTCGGCGCCTTTACTTCGGTGGTGCTGTTTGACCAGCGCGTATCGATGTGGACCTCGCTGCTGGGTCTGACCGTGGCGATCATCGCCAGCTTCAAATACGGCGGCGCGTTCATCCTCGCCTACCTGCTGTGGATCGGCATCACCCGCCTGATTCTGACGCTGCTGCTGTCGTGCTCCGGTCACCGCATCGGCCCGGCCTACCCGGTGATTCTCTATTACAACCAGATCGTCGGTGCGCTGGTGAAGATCTACGTGTTCTTCCGCCTCGACCAGCAATCCTGGACTCGCCAGCCCACTTCCCTGACCCGTGATCTCGCCAGCTTTCAACGTTGGTTCAACACCTGGTCGTCTCGGACCATGACCTTCTCCGCCGGCAGCATTTTCGTCGCCGTGCTGCTGATGATGGTCTGACCTGCCCCTCTTGAATTAACAAGGAAATCGCCCCCATGAATACCGCCGTCAACGTCAACGTAGTGCATGAATCCGAAGCCCAGCGTCAGCACGCCCGAGTGAAAATCCCGGCCAAGCTGCGGTTCTTCGGCCCTGACCGCGCACCGGTCGAAGCGCGGGTCATCGACCTGTCCGCCGGTGGTCTGGCGTTCAACGCCGGGCAACTGCCGCTGACCGTCGGCCAGGTGTACAAGGCGCGCCTGCAATTCGTCATCGACAACCTCGGCATCGCCATGGACGTTGAACTGCAAGTGCGTTCCTACGACCGCCAGACCGGCCGCGCCGGTTGCCAGTTCCAGAACCTTGAGCCGCAGGACATTTCCACCCTGCGCCACCTGATCACTTCGCATCTGGCCGGCGACATCGTCAGCATCGGCGAAGTGCTGGCGACCCTGCAGCGCGACAACTTCACCACGGCGCGCAAGGCCAAGGACAGCGGCCACGGCATGACCCCGTTCGGGCGTCTGAAAGCCGTGACCTTCAGCGCCGGCATTTTCGCGATCGGTCTTGTGGCGGCGGGTTTCGTTTTCAAATCGGTGTACAGCATGTACTTCGTCAGCCATGCCCAGGCCGGTCTGGTCAGCGTGCCGGGCATGAACATCACCATGCCCCGCGACGGCACCGTACAGAGCCTGGTGAAGTCCGACGGCGTTGCCGCCAAAGGCGCACCACTGGCGACGTTCAGCACCAGCATGCTCGACGTGCTCAAGGGCCATCTGGATGAAGATCAACTGCAACCGGCCAAGGTCGAGGAACTGTTCGGCAAGCAGATGACCGGCACCCTCACCTCGCCGTGCGATTGCACCGTGGCCCAGCAACTGGTGGCTGACGGTCAATACGCGAGCAAGGGCGACGTGATCTTCACCCTGGTACCGCGCAACACCCAGGCCACCGTCGATGCACGCTTCTCCTATCGCCAGTTCGGCGACGTGCGTCCGGGTACTCCGGTGAGCTTCCAGATCGCCGGCGAAGACAAGACCCGCACCGGCAAGATCATCAGCAGCACCAGCCTGAAAAGCGCCGACCTGTCCTCCGACATCCGCGTGCAGATCCAGCCGGACGAGCCGCTGGACAGCACCTTCGCCGGCCGCCCGGTGGAAGTGAACAGCGACCGCGGTCCGAACCTGAACTGGCTGATCGACAAAGCCATGGCTGCCGGTCTTTAAGTCGAGGACATGCCCGTGACGAGCCCTATCAGAATCCTGCCGGTCCCGCTGACGCTGGCCATGGCAATCGCTTTGGCCGGTTGCGCCGGCCTGCCCGACCAGCGTCTGGCCAACGAAGCGCTGAAGCGCGGCGACACCGCGACCGCCGCGCAAAACTACCGTGCGTTGGCCGATCTGGGTTACAGCGAAGCTCAGGTGGGTCTGGCCGACATCCAGGTCGACAGCCGCGACCCTGCGCAGATCAAACAGGCCGAGGCGACCTATCGCGCAGCGGCCGATGTGTCGCCGCGTGCCCAGGCCCGACTCGGCCGTTTGCTGGTGGCCAAGCCCGGCTCCACCGAGGCCGAGCATCACGAAGCCGAAACCCTGCTGAAGAAGGCCGCTGCCAACGGCGAAGGCAATACGCTGATCCCGCTGGCGATGCTGTACCTGCAATACCCGCACAGCTTCCCGAACATCAATGCCCAGCAGCAGATCGACCAGTGGCGCAAATCCGGTTACCCGGAAGCAGGTCTGGCGCAGGTGCTGCTGTATCGCACCCAGGGCACTTACGACCAGCATCTGGATGACGTGGAAAAGATCTGCAAGGCCGCGCTGCACACCACCGACATCTGCTACGTCGAACTGGCCACGGTCTATCAGAAACGTGCCCAGCCAGACCGGCAAGCCGAGCTGATCAAGCAAATGCAGGCCGGTTACAGCCGTGGCAGCGTCACGGCCCAGCGCGTGGACTCCGTTGCCCGTGTGCTCGCCGATTCGACCCTCGGCAAGACCGACGAAAAAACCGCGCAATCGCTGCTCGAACCGATCGCACCGGGCTACCCGGCCTCGTGGGTGACGCTGGCACAACTGCTCTACGACTTCCCGGAACTGGGCGATGTCGATCAGTTGATGAAGTACCTGGACAACGGCCGCGCCGCCGATCAGCCCCGCGCCGAGCTGTTGCTGGGCAAGCTCTACTACGAAGGCAAACTGGTGCCGGCCGACGCGAAAGTCGCCGAGGAACATTTCCAGAAAGCCGTCGGCCGCGAAGTCGCCGCCGACTACTACCTCGGCCAGATCTACCGCCGTGGCTACCTGGGCAAGGTCTATCCGCAGAAGGCTCTCGACCATCTGCTGACCGCTGCGCGCAACGGCCAGAACAGCGCCGACTTCGCCATCGCCCAACTGTTTTCCCAAGGCAAGGGCACTCAGCCAGACCCACTCAATGCCTACGTGTTCAGCCAATTGGCCAAGGCGCAAAACACCCCGCAAGCGGATGAACTGGCGACCACCCTCGCGGCGCAATTGCCCCCCGAGCGCCTGGCCGAAGCCCAGCGCCTGTTGCAACAGGAACAGGCCAGCCGTGGCGCCCTGAATCAGAACACGCTGCAACTGCACGCCCTGCAAGAAGAAGACGGCGAGGAAAAATTATGAAGTTGAATCCATTCGTGAAGGCCGGCATTGGCCTTACGTTCGCGCTGATCTGGTCTTGCCCGACACTGGCCGCGATCACTGAAACCAAGAACTTCGGCCTCGAAGTGAAAATCACCGGCCAGTCCGAAGACGACCGCGACCTCGGCACCGCGCCCGGCGGCGACGTCAACGGCGTCGGCCTCGACCTGCGTCCGTGGATCTACGGCGAAAGCGGCGCGTGGAGTGCCTATGCCATGGGCCAGGCCGTGACCTCGACCGACATCATCGAGACCGACACCCTGCAACAGTCCGACGGCGCCGAAACCACCGACAGCGGTGATCGCAAGACCAAGAAAAATTACCTGGCAATGCGCGAGTTCTGGGTCGGCTACAGTGGCCTGACGCCCTACCCCGGCGAGATTCTCAAGTTCGGTCGCCAGCGCCTGCGCAACGACGACGGCCAGTGGCGCGACACCAACATCGAAGCGCTGAACTGGACCTTCGACACCACTCTGTTGCGCGCCAACGCCGGTGTCGCCGAACGCTTCAGCGAATACCGCACCGACCTGAAAGAGCTGGCGCCGAAAGACAAGGATCGCCTGCACGCCTACGCCGATGCGGCGTATCAGTGGACACCGGGCAACTGGGTCGGCATTCGTGGCCATCACACCCACGATAACGGCAAACTCGATTACGCCGAGCCGGGCGTGCCCCGCGACACCCTCGACAAAACCCAGAACGGCGACATCAGCTGGCTCGGCCTGACCGCCGACAGCGACGCCTACAACTGGCGCAACACCAACACCGTCAACTATTGGGGCAGCATCACCGGCATGAGCGGTGACCGCGATACGGTCAACCCGCTGAATGCCGACGGTACCCGCCCGGCGCAGGCCAAGCGCAGCGAAGACATCAACGGCTGGGCCACCGACATCGGCGTGCGCCTGCGCCTCGATCCGCAGTGGCAGGTCGGTGCGGCCTATGCCCGTGCCAGCGCCGATTACCAACAGAACGGTCTGGAAAGCAACCGCTCCAACTACACCGGTACTCGCTCGCGGGTACACCGCTTCGGTGAAGCGTTCCGTGGCGAAATGAACAACATGCAGACCGCCACTTTGTTCGGTTCCTGGATGCTCAACGACCAGTACGACGCCAGCCTGATCTACCACAAGTTCTGGCGCGTGGACGGCAACAAGCCGGTGGGCAACAACGGCATCAACGCGGTGGAAAACAACACCGACGACGTGACCGGCGCAATCCTCTCCAGCACCTCGTTGCCACTGCAGGACGGCAACAAGGATCTGGGCCAGGAAATGGATCTGGTGGTCACCAAGTACTTCAAGCAAGGCCTGCTGCCGGCGGCGCTGAGCCAGTCGATCGACGAGCCTTCAGCGCTGGTGCGTTTCCGTGGCGGCGTGTTCAAGCCGGGTGACGCCTATGGCAGCCAGGTCGATTCGTACATGCACCGCGCGTTCATCGACGTGATCTGGCGCTTCTGATGCAAACCGCGAAGGGAGTGCCCGACATGAACAACCCAAGGAAAGGCTCGCTCAGCCTGTTGGCCGGCGCGATGCTGCTGGCCTCGACTGGCGCCTTCGCCACGGTCGAACCGGCGGCCCCTCAGCCAGACAAGCCGGTCACCATCGCCAAGGAGCTGCAACAGGCCAAGACCTACACCGTCAGCAGCGCGCCGACCGAGGCGCTGGAGCTGGCCAAGCCGAAACTGCCCGACCTCTCCGGCTTCACCGCCGAGGCCGCTGCCGCGAAGATCGTGCGCAGCAAACCGGGCAAGATCAGCGTGCGCCGGATGATGCAGGAAGACGCCCTGAAGGACTTTATCGGCGGTGACAACAAGATGGCCGAATGGGTGGTGCGTCAGCACGGCATCCCGCAGGCGATCTTCGTCGACGACGGTTACATGAACCTGAAAGAGCTGGCGCAGAAACTGCCCAAGCAGTACTTCAGCGAAACCTCGCCGGGCGTGTACCTGGCGAAATTGCCGATCGTCGTGGGCCGCAAAGGCATCCTCGAAATCGACGGCCAGACCCAGGAATTGCGCCTGTCCCAGGAGGCCGGTTCGTTCCTGGTCAACGACGGTCAACTGTTCGTGCGTGACACCAAAGTCACCGGCTGGCGCGAGAAGGACAACGGCCCGGCAACGTTCCGTTCGCCGAAGGAATTCCGCCCGTTCCTGCTGGCCTGGGGCGGCACCGAGACCTACATCGTCAACAGCAAGATGGCCAGTTTCGGCTACGCCAACAGTAAGTCCTACGGCGTGAGTATTTCCCAGTACACGCCGAACATGGCCAAGGTGCTCAAGCGTCCCGAGCCGACCGGCTGGATCGTCGGTTCTGAGTTCTCGGACATGTGGTACGGCTTCTACTGCTACGAGACCCGCGACTTCGTGGTCAAGGGCAATACCTACAAGGACAACATCGTCTACGGCATCGACCCCCACGACCGTTCCCACGGTCTGATCATTGCCGAGAACACCGTCCACGGTACCAAGAAGAAGCACGGGATCATCATTTCCCGTGAGGTGAACGACAGCTTCATCTTCAACAACAAGAGCTTCGACAACCACCTCTCCGGTCTGGTGATCGACCGTAACAGCGTGAACAACATCGTCGCCTACAACGAGATCTACAAGAACCACACCGACGGCATCACGCTTTACGAGTCCGCCGACAACCTGCTGTGGGGCAACAAGGTCATCAGCAACAAGCGCCACGGCATCCGCATTCGTAACAGCGTGAACATCCGCCTCTACGAAAACATCGCCATGGCCAACGGCCTGACCGGCGTCTACGGCCACATCAAGGACCTGACCGACACCGACCGCGACATCAAGCTCGACCCGTTCGACGCCCAGGTTTCGCTGATCGTGGTAGGCGGTGAACTGGCGGCCAATGGCAGCGGCCCGATGGCCATCGACTCGCCGCTGAGCGTCGAGTTGTACCGCGTGTCGATGCTGGCACCGACCAAATCCAGCGGCATCAGCTTCAACGGCGTGCTGGGTGATCGTCAGGATGAAATTCTCGACCTGCTGGTGCGCCAGCAGAAAGCCGTGCTGATCGACCCTGTCGAACGCCAGACCGAAATGCGGGACTGAGGATAATTTTATGCACCCACACCTGATCAAATTACTCAGCCTGTCGGCCCTGACCGTGGGCATTCTGGCGGCCAGCAACGGCGCCCGCGCGGATGAAGTCCAGGCACCGAAATTCACCGCCGAACCTTGCTGCAGCCTGTGTCCGGCCGCCCATGACGCGAAGAACTACACCACGCGTTATCAGCAGAACTTCACCACGCTGGTGCAAGCCCAGGGCGACTGGCTGTTCCGGACCCAGGAAGACCTGCGCACCGAGTTCAACACCACCCCGGCCGGCTACAAACGCCTGCAACAGTTGCACGATGCGTTCAAGGCCAAGGGCGTCGAACTGGTGATCGTCTACCAGCCGACCCGTGGCCTGGTGAACCGCAACAAGCTCAACCCGGCGGAAAAAGCCGCGTTCGATTACGAGAAAGCGCTGGGCAACTACAAGACCATGCTCGGCCGTTTTGCGCAGATGGGTTACGTGGTGCCGGACCTGTCGCCGCTGACCAACGAATCGCTGCCCGACACCCTGCCCGCCCACGATTTCTACTTCCGTGGTGACCAGCACTGGACGCCGTACGGTGCGCAGCGCACGGCGAAAATCGTCGCCGAGAAGGTCAAGCAGATCCCGGCCTTCGCCGACATTCCCAAGCGTGAGTTCGAGACCAAACGCTCCGGACGCATGGGCAAGACCGGCACCCTGCACAACATGGCCGGGCAGTTGTGCGGCACCAGTTACGCGATCCAGTACATGGACCAGTTCACCACCGAGCCGAAAGGCGAAGCTGGCGACGGCGATCTGTTCGGTGACTCCGGCAACCCGCAGATCACCCTTGTGGGTACCTCCCACAGCGGCAAAAATTACAACTTCGCCGGCTTCCTCGAAGAAGCCATCGGCGCCGATATTCTCAATGTCGCCTTCCCCGGCGGCGGTCTGGAAGGTTCGATGTTGCAGTACCTGGGCAGCGACGAATTCCAGAAGACGCCGCCGAAAATCCTCATCTGGGAGTTCTCGCCGCTGTATCGCCTCGACCAGGAAACCATCTATCGCCAGATGATGTCCCTGCTCGACAACGGCTGCGAAGGCAAAGACGCACAAATGTCCGCCAGCACCACGCTCAAGCCCGGCGGCAAACAGGAACTGCTGGTCAACAGCAAGAACCTGAACCTGCAGAACAGCGGCCATCAGGTCGACATCCGCTTCGCCGACCCCTCGGTGAAGAAACTGCAAGCCACCCTCTGGTACATGAACGGTCGCCACGAGGACATCAAGATCGAGAAACCGGAAACCTCCGACACCGACGGTCGTTTCGCCTTTGAGTTGCGCACGGACGAAGACTGGGCCTCGCAGAACCTGCTGGCGGTCGAAGTCCAGGGCCCGGATGCGGGCACCGCGCCACAGAAAGTCGAAGCGAAAATCTGCAAACGCAACGTATTCCCGGGTGCTGGGCAACAAACCGCTCAGGTCGGGCAATGAGGTCTGCCATGCGAAACCGAACGATCAAACACCTGCTTGCGCCTTCCCTGCTGACCCTGGCGATGTTCGCCGGGGCCACTCAGGCCGCCGCGCCACTGCGTCCGCCCCAGGGCTACTTCGCCGCCGTGGATAAATTCAAGACCGGCGACAAGAGCGAAGGCTGCGACGCGATGCCGGCGCCCTACACCGGGCCGCTGCAATTTCGCAGCAAATACGAAGGCTCGGACAAGGCCCGCGCCACGCTGAACGTGCAGTCGGAAAAGGCCTTCCGCGATACCACCAAAGACATCACCACCCTGGAACGCGGCACCGCCAAGCGGGTGATGCAGTACATGCGCGACGGTCGCCCGGAACAGTTGGATTGCACGCTGAACTGGCTGGCTACTTGGGCTCGGGCGGATGCATTGATGTCCAAAGACTTCAACCACACCGGCAAGTCGATGCGCAAATGGGCGCTGGGCAGCATGGCCTCTTCGTACATCCGCCTGAAATTCTCCGACTCCCATCCGCTGGCCCAGCACCAGCAGGAAGCGCAGTTGATCGAAGCCTGGTTCAGCAAGATGGCCGATCAGGTGGTCAGCGACTGGGACAACCTGCCGCTGGAAAAAACCAACAACCACTCGTACTGGGCAGCGTGGTCGGTGATGGCGACGTCCATCGCCACCAACCGCCGCGACCTGTTCGATTGGGCGGTCAAGGAATACAAGGTCGGCGTCAATCAGATCGACGCCGACGGCTACCTGCCGAACGAGCTCAAGCGCCAGCAACGCGCCCTCGCCTACCACAACTACGCCCTGCCGCCGCTGGCGATGATCGCCAGTTTCGCCCAGGTCAACGGTGTCGATCTGCGTCAGGAAAACAACGGCGCGCTGAAACGTCTGGGTGACCGGGTGCTGGCCGGCGTGAAAGATCCCGGGGACTTCGAGAAGAAGAACGGCAAGGAACAGGACATGACCGACCTGAAAGAGGACATGAAATTCGCCTGGCTTGAGCCGTTCTGCAGCCTCTACACCTGTTCGCCGGATGTGATCGAGAAGAAGCACGGGATGCAGCCGTTCAAGACGTTTCGCCTCGGCGGCGACCTGACCAAGGTCTACGACCCGTCCCACGAGAAAGGTAACAAGGGCAGTTAGTCGCAGATCGTTTCACCCCTCCAATTCCACGGGGGGTTTGGGGGGGCTTTGGCCCTTGACTGTTGGTTCAAACATGGAGAGATCGGGATGGTATTTTCATCCAACGTGTTCCTGTTTCTGTTCTTGCCGATCTTTCTCGGCTTGTACTACCTGAGCGGGCAACGCTATCGCAATTTGCTGCTGCTGATCGCCAGCTACGTGTTCTATGCGTGGTGGCGGGTGGACTTCCTGGCGCTGTTCGCCGGCGTCACCCTGTGGAACTACTGGATCGGCCTGAAAGTCGGCGCCGCCGGCGTGCGCACCAAACCGGCCCAGCGCTGGCTGCTGCTCGGCGTGGCGGTGGACCTGTGCATCCTCGGCTACTTCAAGTACGCCAACTTCGGCGTCGACAGCATCAACGCGATGATGACCTCGGTCGGTCTCGAGCCGTTCATCCTGACCCACGTGCTGCTGCCGATTGGTATCTCGTTCTACATCTTCGAGTCGATCAGCTACATCATCGACGTCTATCGCGGCGACACCCCGGCGACCCGCAACCTGATCGACTTCGCGGCGTTCGTGGCGATCTTCCCGCACCTGATCGCCGGTCCGGTCCTGCGTTTCCGTGACCTGGCCGACCAGTTCAACAACCGCACCCACACCCTCGACAAGTTCTCCGAGGGCTGCACGCGGTTCATGCAGGGTTTCATCAAGAAGGTGTTCATCGCCGATACCCTGGCCCTGGTTGCCGACCACTGTTTCGCCCTGCAAAACCCGACCACGGGCGATGCCTGGCTCGGCGCGCTGGCTTACACCGCGCAGCTGTATTTCGACTTCTCCGGTTACAGCGACATGGCCATCGGCCTGGGCCTGATGATGGGTTTCCGCTTCATGGAAAACTTCAAGCAGCCGTACATCAGCCAGTCGATCACCGAGTTCTGGCGTCGCTGGCACATCAGCCTGTCGACCTGGCTGCGTGACTACCTGTACATCACCCTCGGCGGTAACCGTAAAGGCACGCTGATGACCTATCGCAACCTGTTCCTGACCATGCTCCTCGGTGGTCTGTGGCACGGCGCGAACATCACTTACATCGTCTGGGGTGCATGGCACGGCATGTGGCTGGCGATCGAGAAAATGCTCGGCCTCAATACCTCGCCGCGCAGCCTTAACCCGATCCGCTGGGCGCTGACCTTTCTGCTGGTGGTCATGGGCTGGGTGATCTTCCGCGCCGAGAACCTGCACGTGGCCGGGCGCATGTACGGCGCGATGTTCAGCTTCGGCGACTGGTCGCTGTCGGAACTCAATCAGGCCAGCCTCACCGGTCTGCAGGTCGCAACCCTCATTGTGGCGTACGTGACCCTGGCGTTCTTCGGCCTGCGTGATCTGTACACCAATCAGCCTCCGGTCAAAACCAAACCTGCGGTCAACGTCGAGTCCGATGGCCCTGCCGCAGCAACCCCGGGCCTGATCAAGGCTGCCCCCGGCGAAAACCCGGCGAGCATCCACGAACCTGGCTACACCGTCGGCGTCGACGCCCAGGTGCAACCGGCGTACTGGACGGCGGACTGGTCGCGCTACGTGATGCGCGGGCTGATCCTGCTGCTGTTCATCGCCTCGATTCTAAAACTCTCGGCGCAAAGCTTCTCGCCGTTCCTTTACTTCCAGTTCTGAGGGATCTGACATGACCCGCTCATTACGCATCTTCTACATCGCGCTGTTTCTGGTGACCCTGCTGGTGCTCGGTCTGTGGTCGGTGCGCAGCTTCTTCGGCTTCAGCACCAATGCCGACGCGACGGTACTCAACGGCCGCTGGACCAAAGCCGTGGAAACCCACTACGACGATGAATTCCCGATCAAGCGTCTGGGCACCAACCTCTGGGCCGCGCTGGATTTCAAGCTGTTCAACGAAGGTCGTCCGGGCGTGGTGCTCGGTCGCGATCAGTGGTTGTACAGCGATGAGGAATTCAACCCGATCGTCAACGAAGAGCTGAACCTGCAAGGCAACTACGCGCTGGTCGAAGGCGTGCGCCAGACCCTGAAAGAGAAAGGCGTGAAACTGGTGATGGCGATCGTGCCGGCCAAGGTTCGCCTGTACCCGGAACACCTGGGTGAAGTGAAACCGGCGAGCATCCACGCCAACCTCTATCAGGACTTCCATGCCCGTGTCGCGGCCGACAAGATCCTCGCTCCCGACCTGCTCGGCCCGCTGCAAAAGGCCAAGCAGAACGGTCAGCAAGTGTTCCTGCGCACCGACACCCACTGGACCCCGGAAGGCGCGGAAATCGCCGCCAACACCCTGGCGAAAACCATCGCCGACAAGTTTCCGCTCAGCGGCGAGCCGCAGCGTTTCGTCACCACTGCGGCGGAGAAAGTCACGCACAAGGGCGACCTGCGTCTGTTCCTGCCGCTGGATCCGCTGTTCGAAAACCTGATGCCGGCCAAAGAGCCGCTGCAAAAGCGCAACACCGTGGCCGCCGCCGAGCAGCCTGCCGGTGACGACGCGCTGTTCGCCAACAGCGAAGTGCCGGTCGCGCTGATCGGCACCAGCTACAGCGCCAACCCAAACTGGAACTTCGTCGGTGCGCTCAAACAAGCGCTGCACAGCGACGTCGTGAATTACGCCGAGGACGGCCACGGCCCGATCCTGCCGATGCTCAGCTACCTGAAAAGCGATGACTTCAAGAACAGCCCGCCACAGGTGCTGATCTGGGAGTTTCCTGAACGATATCTGCCTGTGAACAACGAAATCGGCGACGCCGACCCGCAGTGGGTCGCAGAGCTTAAACAAGCCGGCGCGCGCCAACAAAACGTAGCGGTAAACACTAAATCCGAGACGCCCGATCGGGCGCAAAACTGAAAGAGAGGTACACCATGACTTTCACTACAACTCCTCGTCGTCTCGCCAAACGCATTGCTCTGGTCGCTGGCCTCAGCGTGCTGTCGGTCCAGGCCTTCGCCGGTGGTGACGCTGCGCTGTACGGCCCGACCGCACCGAAAGGCTCGACCTTCGTGCGGGTCTACAACGCCAGCAACGCTGAAGTCAGCGCCACCGTCGGCAGCACCAATCTGAGCGACGTCGCGCCGCTGGCCAGCAGCGACTTCAGTTTCATGCCGGGCGGTGACTACAGCGCCAAGGTCGGCAGCCAGACCCTGCCGGTGAAACTCGCCGGTGACCACTACTACACCCTGGTCAACAACGCTTCCGGCGCGCCGCAACTGATCGAAGAACCGCCGTTCAAGAACAAGCAGAAATCCCTGGTCCGCGTGCAGAACCTCAGCGACAAGCCGCTGACCCTGAAGACCGCCGACGGCAAGACCGACGTGGTGCCGAACGTGGCCGCCAAGGGCCGTGGCGAGCGTGAAATCAACCCGGTGAAAGTCAGCCTGGCGCTGTACGAGGGCGACAAGAAAGTCGGCGACGTGAAACCGGTCGCCCTGGAACGCGGTGAAGCCGCGGTGCTGTACGTCACCGGCAACGGCAGCAACCTGTCGCCAGTCTGGGTGAAGCGCCCGGTATCGACTCGCTAAGCACATGAAACCGGGCAGCCGTCGCTGCCCGGTACGGAATAACAACAAGAGTGAAACGACACAACGTTCGTGGCTCTGACCCAATCGATTTTATGGAGTAAACAATATGATTCCGGTGATCTTGTCAGGTGGTAGCGGTTCACGTCTTTGGCCGCTTTCGCGCAAGCAGTTTCCCAAGCAGTTCCTCGCCCTGACCGGCGAACACACACTGTTCCAGCAAACCCTCGAGCGTCTGGTGTTCGAAGGCATGGACACCCCGATCGTGGTCTGCAACAAGGATCACCGCTTCATCGTCAACGAACAGCTGAGCAACCGGAACCTGGAATGCCAGCGCATCCTGATGGAGCCGTTCGGCCGCAACACCGCGCCGGCGGTGGCGCTGACTGCGATGATGCTGGTCAATGAAGGTCGCGACGAACTGATGCTGGTGCTGCCGGCCGACCACGTTCTCGAAGACCAGAAAGCCTTGCAACGTGCGTTGGCCCTGGCCACCGTGGCGGCAGAAAACGGCGAGATGGTGTTGTTCGGCGTGCCGGCCACCAAACCGGAAACCGGTTATGGCTACATCAAATCCACCGGCGATTCACTTCTGCCGGAAGGCGTCAGCCGCGTCTCGCACTTCGTGGAAAAACCCGACGTCAAACGCGCCACCGAATACGTCGAGTCCGGCGGTTACTACTGGAACAGCGGCATGTTCCTGTTCCGTGCCAGCCGCTTCCTCGAAGAGCTGAAAAAACACGACCCGGACATCTACGACACCTGCCTGCTGACCCTGGAGCGCAGCACTCAGGACCCGGACACCATCACCTTCGACGAAGCCACCTTCGCCTGCTGCCCGGACAACTCCATCGACTATTCCGTGATGGAAAAGACCCAGCGCGCCTGCGTGGTGCCGCTGACCGCCGGCTGGAGCGATGTCGGCTGCTGGTCGTCGCTGTGGGAAGTCAACGAGAAGGACGCCAACGGCAACGTCAGCAAGGGCGACGTGGTGATCCAGGACAGCAAGAACTGCATGATCCACGGCAACGGCAAACTGGTGTCGGTGATCGGTCTGGAAAACATTGTCGTGGTCGAGACCAAGGACGCCATGATGATCGCCCACAAGGACAAGGTCCAAGGCGTCAAGCAGATGGTCAACACCCTCAACGAGCAGGGACGCAGCGAAACCCAGAACCACTGCGAGGTCTATCGTCCGTGGGGCTCCTACGACTCGGTGGACATGGGCGGGCGTTTCCAGGTCAAGCACATCTCGGTCAAACCGGGCGCGTGCCTGTCGCTGCAGATGCACCACCACCGCGCCGAACACTGGATCGTGGTCAGCGGCACCGCCGAAGTGACCTGCGATGAAAACGTGTTCCTGCTCTGCGAAAACCAGTCGACCTACATCCCGATCGCCTCGGTGCACCGTCTGCGCAACCCGGGCAAGATCCCGCTGGAAATCATCGAAGTGCAGTCGGGCTCGTACCTGGGTGAAGACGATATCGAGCGCTTCGAAGATATCTACGGTCGCTCCACCCCGATCGAACGCGGCGTGTCGGTGAAAACCATCGCGCAGTGATCGCTCTGTAATTAAAAGCCCCTGTCCAGCCTGCTGCGTCCCCTATCCGCAGTGGGTTGGGCGGGGGCTTTTTGGGCTTCAGCTGTACGACTGCTGCCGGGGTGCAGGAGACTTCGCTCGAGCCCCTCGTTTGACCGAGTGCCGATTACCGGCATAGGGCGTCGGCCCAACCAGCGCGATGAAGTCCTGACTCCTGTTCAGCGCCTGAACAACGACCGGAGTTTGCGCAGACAGCTCGGAAACCTTTTCGAAGATCTCCTCAGTTACATTGCTGGACACAGCCAGTTCGTCCTTGATCGCCTGTGTTCTGAATTCCAGCATGTCGATCACCGCTGGCGTTTGTTCGTAAGCTTCGCTCAGTGCTTCTGCATTCAATCCTTGCGAGGCACGGTAGAACTCAATTCCGGTTCTTATCAGGCCCGGCACCTCCGAACCCAGCTTGCCACCCACCTTGTCAATCGTTTTATCGACCGCCACTCTGGTGAGCCGGGCGCGTCCTTCTGGTGTACGTGGATCCGATGCCGCGAGTTCGAATCCTAGCGTTGCCAGACCCGGCCTCTTTTTCGGCTCGACGCTTTCGATGAAAGCCCTGGGATTCATTTCATTGCCTTTGAAATTGATCGCGCGATCCAGTTGAAAGGCGTCCACCACTCTGGACACAAGGCTGCCTGCTGCCATTGATGCAGCCTTTTCCCCGGCAACGGTACCCAATGTCGCACCAGCCGGACCAAACAGCCCGCCAATGGCGCCCCCTGCGACGGAGCCTGCCGCGCTGGCGCCGGCGCTGACTGCGGAACTGCCCAATTGCGTGATGACGCGTCTGCCCAGCCCCTGAAAACGTTGACGGGCATACAGGTGATTCATGATGGAGTTGCGGGTGTTCGCAACAGCCGATGACACTGCTGACAACAAGGCCTGCTGTTTGTCCACGCTGCTGTTCAATTCATCGGCTTCGGTTTTGCCTCCCCCGTCGCTGTCGAAAAAAGTGACCGGCGAATTGGCGACCATACGGTACAGATTGAGCCCGTCGATCATGCCTTTGGGGTCCGGATTCAACCAATGCTGCAACCACGGGATGTAGTAGCGCAGACCGAAAGAGTCGAGCCCGGTCGCATCACGCTCCTTGCCCGAGTAACGGATGTATTTGTAGCTGAATTCGCCGTCCTTCCAGGCACTGGTACCGTATGGGTGAAACGTTTCCCGGCTGATCACCGCACCGTCATCGGCGGTTTCCAGACTGCCCGAACCCAGGCGATCAACATGCTGGTATCGAAATTGAATGTCGGCGCCCCAGGGCGGCGGACTCTCCCAACGCAGTACCCGAGCATTGTCGGCAATGATGACCTGCAACCGTTCGCCGGAACCGTTGTCGGTTCGCAACTCCAGCCCGGGCAAATAGCGCACATCGGCAACCAGGGTTCGGGCATTGGTTAACAAAGAGCGGATCTTGCGTACCCGCTGACTGCTGCCATCGTAGAGATAGACCTCGTGGTCGTTGAGCCCGGAGGCACGCGCCACCGGGCTGACCGATTGCAGTTGGTTGCGCAGGTTCCAGCTCAGCACCCGCCCCGCTTCCAGCTCCAGCAGGTTGCCTCTGCGGTCGTAGGCCGCTTCGATTTGCGGATCGCCGGGAATGACGTCCGTGTAAGGCAAAGTGTGGTTGCTGTAACTCGCCGGTTGCAGTTTGCGCCCGTGGCTTTGTGGCCCGACATGAATCAGGTTGCGCAGGTTGCCGCCGGGATCATATTCGTAAGTCTGCTGATAGTTGCTGACCGCCGCCGGATCGATGCGCCCCATCGATTGCGGGCCCTGATTGACAGTACCCGCTTCCCAGCCGGACGCCTTGGTCAGCTGATAAAGGCTGTCGTAGACAAAGCGGCTGACCGGCTCGATGCGCTGGTTGGCGAAGTAACGTATCGGCAGCGTCCTGTCTTCGATACTCAGGACATTGCCCACCCTGTCGTATCCATAAATCAGGTGTTGCAGCCCGAGACCGTGAGCGTCTTCGGACCGAAGGCCCAACAGGCGATCGTCTTCGGGGCGATAGGTCCGGTTGGTGTGCACACCGTTGCCGGCAGTATGCTGCGTGACATTGCCTTGCGCGTTGTAGCGGATGTCAGTGACCAGGATCTGCTCAGGCTCCCCTTTCAACTGCAAACGGCGCTCGTGCAAGCGGCCATCGACGGTCAGCGCGAATGCATGTCGGTTGTCTCGGGCATCCGTCTGTTCCAGCACATCGCCCAGCGCACCATGGCGCCACTGCGATGTTGCACCGACGCCAGGCTCCAACAGCCGCTGACGATCCGCCTCCAGCTCCGGCCAGTGGGGTGTCAGCGGGTCCAGCGTGAAATGGCGGGTGTCCTCGGTGCATGGGCCGCTGATGGCAAACGCGTTGAAAAGCACGCTGCCGGCCGGATGATCATGACGAATCAGCTGACCGAACTGGTTTCGCGACTGATTCCCGCTGCCGGGATGACCGTAGGTCAGGCGCTCGACACAACGCCGAGGCTCGCCCGTTCCTTCTTCGAATATCGCGACGGGGCGCAGCAGATAGTCGTGCTCGATCTCGCGCTGTGTCTGACGGCTGTCCCAACTGAACACCGTTTGCGTGGCGAGCCCCTTCAACTCGATTTGCGTGCCGGCATCGACGCTGTCCGAACGTATGACCGAGGCGTCCAGTACAAACACCTGCGTCAGATTGGCCGGCGTCAGCGGGTCGCCGGCCTGTGACAGCCAAAGCCGCGGATCCCAGTGTTTCACCGCATTCCCTGCCGGATCGTGAAGCGTGCGGTTAATCCGGAGATCGACCGGGCCGCCCTCGACGGTTCGACAATAGTCGACCGTGCGAACCGGCAAGCCGCGCGGGTCGACCACAGACACCCTCGGCGTATTGATGTGCAAGCTCATGGAGCGCGCTCCCCCGCAACCGGCACTCGTTGTGACTCTGGCATCTGAGCAAGCTCAGCGCTATTTCGGCTACTGTCAGAAATTACAGTCACGACCAACGGCGCACTCGATCAATCCGCGAATGTCCATTCCCGCGCCCCTTCGGTAGGATGGTCATCACGAGTTCAAGGAGCGTTCGAACATGTTCATCGGCGTCTTGCTGGTCATCACCTGGCTGATCCTGCTGTTGCGCTACCCGGCCAAAGCCTTGCCGGTGTCCATGGCGGCCGCCGTCGGCCTCGGGCTGGTGGCAATGTGGGTGGTGTGGCTGGACAACCGCGAGATCAAGCAACTGGCGCGGCTCGAGTTGCGCATCACCTATGCACCTGAGCAGTGCCCGGCGGATCGTCCGCTGCAATTGAAGCTGAACAACGGCAACGACGTACCGCTGACCGAACTGCGCTGGCGCATCGCGGCGTACGCGCCGGGCGACACCGTGAATCTGGCCGACAATCAATACGCCGCCCCGCGCTATCGCGGCCCCGGTGAACTGCAGGCCGGTGGCAATTGGGAAGACTGCTTGCCGATGCCGCCACTGCGTCCCGGTTATCGCCCGCAAACCCTGGAGTTTCGCGCCGAGCGATTGCAGGGTAGTTTCTCCGACTGATCCCCTCTCCCACTCTTTTGCACAAGGAATGCGCCATGCCCGTTGCGTTGATTACCGGTTGTTCCAGCGGCATCGGCCGCGCCCTCGCCGAGGCCTTCAAAGGCGCCGGTTACGAGGTATGGGCCAGTGCGCGCAAGGCTGAAGATGTCGCGGCACTCGCCGCTGCCGGGTTCACGGCGGTGCAACTCGACGTCAATGACAACTCCGCGCTGGAACAACTCGCCGAGCGAATCAACCAGCAACACGGCGGCCTCGATGTGCTGATCAACAATGCCGGTTACGGCGCCATGGGGCCGCTGCTCGACGGCGGCGTTCCGGCCATGCAGCGCCAGTTCGAAACCAACGTGTTTTCGATTGTCGGCGTGACCCGCGCGCTATTCCCGGTGCTGCGCCGGGCGAAGGGCCTGGTGGTGAATGTCGGCAGCGTCTCCGGGGTGCTGGTCACGCCATTTGCCGGGGCCTATTGCGCATCGAAAGCGGCGGTGCATGCGTTGAGCGACGCATTGCGCATGGAACTGGCGCCGTTCGGGATTCGCGTGATGGAAGTGCAGCCGGGGGCAATTCAATCGAGCTTCGCCAAGAATGCCGGGCATGAGGCCGAGCAATTGATCAACGAACAATCGCCGTGGTTTCCATTGCGTGAAGGCATTCGGGCGCGGGCCAAGGCCTCACAAGACAAGCCGACACCGGCCAGCGAATTTGCCGCCGAGCTGCTCAAGGCTGTGCAGCAGAGCAAGCCACCACGACTGATCCGCATCGGCAATGGCAGCCGGGCGTTGCCGTTGCTGGCGACGCTGTTGCCGAAAGGGTTGTTGGAGTCGACGTTGATGAAGCGCTTCGGCTTGCGCGGGCAACTCTGAAACCGCGTCAGCCCCAACCTTTCATGAAATCAATGAACGCCCGCACCTTCAGCGGCAGGTGCCGGGTGTCCGGGTACAGTGCGTACACGCCTTGTTGAGCGAAACGGTAATCCGGCAACAAACGCTGTAACCGCCCGGCATCCAGGTCTTCCTGAATCAGCCACTGCGGCAGAATCGCCACGCCTTGCCCGGTCAGTGCAAAGGCACGCAGGGTCGCCGAGTTGTCGGCGACGATGGCGGTTGTGCCCGGTTTAGGCTGGTAGAAATGCTCGGTGCCGGCCGGGTCGGTGACCGTCATTTCCGGCACTCGCCCATGCCCTAGTGTCGGCATCGATTCCAGCACCGCCAGAATTTCTACCGGTGCAAAATTCTCGACCAGCCCCGGTGCCGCCACGGCAAACACCTCGAACGTCGACAACTGCACCGCCCGCAGATTGGAGTCGTGCATGCGGCCCAGGCGGATCGCCATGTCAAAGCGTTCGGAGATCAGATCGGCATGGGTCGAAGAGGTGGACAAGTGAATGTTCAGTTGCGGCTGCTGTTGTCGAAACACCTCCAGCGCCGGCACCACCTGAGCCAGCGCGAACTCCACGGTAGTGGTGATGCGCAGCGTGCCCTTGAGCTGCGAGTGTTCCGAACGGGCCTCTTCGATGGCCAGCCGCGCTTCGTCGAGGGTGCGCAGACAACGTCGGTAAAAACGTTCACCGGCATCGGTCAGGGCCAATTGTCGGGTGTTGCGGGTGAGCAAGGTGACGCCCAACTCTTCCTCCAGCCGCTTGAGGTTGAAGCTCACCACCGCCCGCGTCTGCCCCAGCGTATCGGCGGCTGCGGTCAGCGAGCCGGCCTCGACCACGGCTTTGAAGGTATCGAATCGATCCAGGCTGACCATGTTCCGCTCGTCCACTGTCAAAATAGTTTTGACAAACTAGCAGTCAAACCAGCGTATTTCTATCGCCGCCAGCGCCCTACCCTGCACGCTTCATCACAGGGAGCTGCCATGGCCTATCGCTCGAAAGTCGCGCTGGTGTATTTGCTGGGCTTCGCCCTCGATTTGCTGAACATGTTCGCCGCCAGCATCGCCTACCCCGACATCGCCGCGCAGTTGCACGCTTCGGTGACGCAACTGGCGTGGATCACCAACGCCTACATGCTCGGGCTGACGCTGATCATTCCGATGAGCGTGTGGCTGGCGGCACGGGTGGGCGAGCGACGGCTGATCCTCGGTTCACTGCTGGTGTTCGGGATCGCCTCCGGGCTCATCGCCCAGGCGAGTTCGATTGAAAGCCTGATCGGCTGGCGACTGCTGCAAGGACTCGGTGGCGGGTTGTTGCTGCCGGTTGGTCAGGCCTTGGCCTATCGAGAGTTTCCGGCAACACAGCGCGCGCACTTCACCGGTGTAGTTCTGCTGGTGGCGCTGATGGTGCCGGCCCTGTCGCCGGCGGCGGGCGGCTTGATCGTAGAAGCGTTGTCTTGGCGCTGGATTTTCTACCTGAACTTGCCGGTGGCGCTCGTGGCTTTCGGATTGGGCCTGCTGTGGCTGAAACCGGATCAGGCAAGCAGCGAACGCCCGACACTGGACGCACGTGGCCTGCTGCTGGCGGTGTCGGCCCTGAGTCTGTTGTTGATTGCTGTCAGTCTGGCGAGCGAATCCGCAACCCGATATATCGCGGGCGGTGTCCTGCTACTCTGCGCCCTGAGCCTGTGGATCTACCTGCGTGATGGCTGGAGTAAACCGGGTGCAGTTCTTGATCTGCAACTGATCAGGAACCCGTCACTGCGCCTGGCGATGCTGATCTATCTGTTCGTGCCCGGCATCTTCACCGGCACCAACATGATCGCCGTGTTGTACCTGCACGATCTCGGTTTCGGCGCAGCACAAACCGGAGCGCTGATGCTGTCCTGGGCGGCCGCCTCGGGCGTGGCGATCATGCTGGGCAAACGCAGCTTCAACCGGATCGGCCCCAAGCCATTGCTGATTGCCGGGATGCTGCTGCAATGCCTGGGCATTGTCGTGCTGATGCAGATCGACCACCCCGCCAGCGTCCCGTTGATTTTCGCCTACGCCCTGATGGGGCTGGGCGGCAGTCTGTGCAGCGTCACTGCGCAGACCCTGGCGTTTGTCGGCATCACGCCGGAAAAAATGGGCCACTCCAGCGCCCTGTGGAACATCAACCGTCAACTCGGCTTCTGCCTCGGCGCGGCGCTGCTCAGCTCATTGCTGGGCGCGTTGGGCGCCAACGGTTTCCAATACTGCTTTCTCGCCGCCGCGTTGCTGACGCTGTTGCCGATGGCCGCCGTGCTGCGTTTCGATTCAACGAAAGTGCTCGCACTGCTGAACTCACCTGCCCTTCAGGAACAATCCACATGACTGACTACACCGCCTATTTTGACGAAGTGATCCAGGCCCATGAGGCCATCGAACGATGGTTTGCCGTGAAGGAGGAAGAAGCTGCACTGGAACGATTGCTGGCGCGTTTTTCGCCACGGTTTTCCATGGTGACGCCGCTGGGGCGTGTGCTGGATTTCGAGGCCTTGCGTGCGCTGTTTCAAATGGCGGGCGGCAAAAAGAGCGGGTTCAGGATCGAGCTCGGCGAGCTTTGCGGGATTGCTCTGCACGAACGCGGTGCGACGGTGAGTTACCGCGAGCAACAGAGCGATGCGAGTGGGTTGCAAACGGATCGACGTTCAACCGTGGTGTTTGAAAAAAACGAATCCGGGCAGGTGATCTGGCGGCATTTGCACGAAACGTTTTGCCAGGGCTGACAACAAGCCGATCCGGCGAGGGAGCATGCTCCCTCGCCACAAGGATTACTCGACAGCGTCCTGCTTCACCACCACGGTGCAGGTGATCCCCGCCGCCAGCAGCACACCCTCCGGCACCACATCGATATGAATCCGCACCGGCACCCGTTGCGCCAGACGTACCCAGTTGAACGTCGGGTTCACATCGGCGATCAGCTCGCGGCTTTCCGGGTTGTCACGGTCGTAGATCCCTCGGGAAATACTTTCCACGTGGCCCTTGAGGACTTCGCCACTCATCAGTTGCATGTCGGCTTTGTCGCCAACCCGCACGTGAGGCAGTTTGGTCTCTTCGAAGAAGCCGTAGACCCAGAACGAGTTCATGTCGACCACGGCCATTTTCGCTTCGCCAATACGGGCGTAGTCGCCGCGATGGACGTTGAGGTTGGTCACATAACCATCCACCGCCGCCCGCACTTCAGTGCGTTTGAGGTTGAGTTCGGCGGCTTCCAGTTGCGCTTGGGCCTGTTGGTAATCGGCCAGTGCGGAGTCGGCGATATTGCTGGCGTCGTCGCGATTTTCCTTGGAGATCACCAGCGCGTCCATGTCGGCGCGGCGGTGGGCGTTGACCCTGCGCATCTCCCACGTGGCCTTGCGCGAAGCCACCAGCGACTGCGCCTGCTTCACCGCCAGGCGGTAATGCTCGGGGTCGATCTGCATCAGCAGATCACCTTTCTTCACCAACTGGTTGTCGCGTACCGGCACATCGACCACTTCACCGGTGACGTCGGCAGCGACGTTGATGATGTCGGCGCGGACCCGACCGTCGCGGGTCCACGGGGTGTTCATGTAGTGCTCCCACAACGTGCGGCCGATCCACAGCGCCAGGGCCAGCACCAGCAGGGTCGCGAGCAGGCTGAAAAACTTTTTCATCAGAACGTTCTCAACGGTAGACAGTCAGCGCCATCGCGCCGAACAGACAGGTAAACAGGCTCAAACGCAACAGCGCCGGGTGCCAGAAAAAGCGGTACAGATCGAACCCCGACAGAAACCGGTCCAGCGCCCAGGCCAATGCCGCGGCGACGAAAAACATCAGGGTCATGGTCGGCATGTACACGCCGTGGAAGGCGATTTCACGAGGCATGGGCAAGTCCTTCGGGCTTGGCGATGGCGTACGCAGCAAGGGGCGATTGCGGGTCGAGCAACGAGGTGCGGATGAAGTGCAGGTAGCTTTTCACCCGCCGCAGTGCGGAGGTATCGAAATGCGGCGCAAACGGCTCATCGGTGGCGGCGACACGGCTGATCGCGTGATCAACGGCGACCAGTGCGCGTTCCAGATTGCTCGCATTCGGTTGCAGGAACAGCCGCACCAGCGAACGCCCCATGACCCGGATTGCCTGACGCCACGGTTGCGATTCGGCATAGGCCGGGTGCACCGGCAGGATCGCCTGTTCCTTGCGCAGCTCGATGATCGCGTGACCGACCTCCAGCACCACGAACATCCAGCGCAGCAGGTTTTTCTGCACCTGCGGCTGACCGGCAGCCAGACCGTAAGCCTGATGCATCAGGTCGCGGGTACGGCTTTCGAAGCTCGACGCCAGGCCCTTGAGCTTGCCGCTGATCGCGTACACCACTTGCCCGCGCAGGTCCTGCTCCAGGCGCTGCCACAACCAGCGGCTGTTCGGCGGCAGAATGATCGCGCCCGCGGCCGCGCAAACCAGCATGCCCATGACCATGGCGATGTAGTCGTTGATGAAGGTGTAGGGGTTGTAGATCGTCAGGTTGTCCGGCACGGAACCGGTGCTGAAGAAGATCAGCAGACCCAGGCCGACACCGGCGTACTGCGGCCGCGAGGCGAGGAACGAGCCGAGCACGATCACCGGCGCGAGCATCACGCACAGCAACGGAAAACCATCGATCCACGGGAAGATGAAAAACATTTCGACGAAGCCGATCAACGCCCCGAGGAACGTGCCGCAGGCCATCTGGAACGCCATGCGTTTCGGGTTCGGCGTCGCCGCCGACAGGCCCACGGTGGCGGCGGCAATCAGGGTCATGGTCGCGCCGCTCGGCCACGCGGTGGCGACCCAGTAACTGCCGAGTACGACGAGGATGAACGTGGCACGAATCCCCGAAGCTGCTGCAGCCCACCAACTGGTCTGCGGGGTGAACGGCTCGTCCCAGCGCTCACGTTCGTGGCTGTGATCGGCCAGCGAGGCGTGGGTCTGTGCATAACCGTGCAGGTCATCGACGAAGCGATAGAGCAGTTCGTACGCGGTGTGAAAATCCAGCAGCTCAGCGTCGCTCGGCCCACTCTCCTGGAAGGCCGCCCGCAGACTGCGCACCCGCGCCGGCAAACCTTCCTTGTACGCCGTCAGCGCCGTCACCAGACGCGCCGCATCCGGGCTGGTCAGGGCACGACCACTGAAGCCGTCGAGCACTTCGGCCAGATCCTGCAGGCCCGGCTTGATCGCTGCCACGACATGCTCTTCGCCATTGACGCGCAGGCGCTCCAGTAACTGGTGCAAGGCGTTGAACCGGGTGGTGATGCCCATGAACTCGCTGTTCAGGCGACTGAGCCGACCGTTGCGTCGACGCATGTGCGGGTCTTCGAACACGGTCACGCTGCGCAGCCCTTCCAGCCCCACCGCTTCGGCGATGAAGCGCACGTTGCTGGCCTCGAACGACTCTGGTTTGCTGCGCCCGCGCAAGCCATCGGTGACGAACAATGCAAACACACCGAAGCGCTGATACAAGGCGTTGCGCATCGCAGCGCTGGCGGTTTGCGGCAGGATCGCGGCGCTGACCAGGGTCGAGCAGAGAATCCCCAGCGAGATCTCCAGCACCCGCCACACTGCCGCCATGAACGCGCCATCGGGGTGGGCAAGCGCCGGCAGGCCGACCATCGCTGCCGTGTACCCGGCCAGCACAAAACCGTAAGCGCGGAAGTTGCGGCAACGGGCGGCGCCGGCCGAGCAGATGCCGACCCAGATCGCCAGCGAACCGAGGAACAGTTCGGTGTTCTGGGCGAACAGCGAAATCAGCGTGACCATCATCGCCGACCCGGCCAGGGTGCCGAGGAAGCGATAGAAACTCTTGGCGAACACCTGGCCGCTCTGCGGCTGCATGACGATGAACACGGTGATCATCGCCGTGCGCGGTTGCGGCAACTCCAGACGCATCGCCAGCCACAGGGTCAGGAACGCGGCAATCAACACCTTGAAGATGTACACCCAGGTCACGCCGTCGCTGCGCGCCCAGTCGAAGAAACCCCGGCGCCATTCCAGGGAGTAGAGCCAGCGCAAAGGTGCGGGCAAGGGAGTCATTAAGGCTTGCTCAGTGGTTGAGGGCTTGAAGAAGGGCCGGGGTTTTCGGTGCGGCGGTCTGTTCGGCGGTCGGCACGTCTTTACCCGCACCAAGGCCACCGCCCAATGCCGTCACCAGTTCCGCATGGGCACTCAAGCGCGCGGCCTGCACCTGCTGCTGAACCTGTTGCTGCTTGAACAGCAGGGTCTGGGCGTTGAGCACGTTGAGGTAATCGGTGAGGCCGCGCTGGTAGGCGATCATCGCGATGTCGTAAGTCTTTTGCGCGGTGGCCACGGACTCGGCGGCGAAGGTCTGCTGCTTGTCCATCGACTCGCGGCGGATCAACTGGTCGGAGATGTTCTTCAGCGCATTGACCAGGGTCTGGTTGTAATGCGCGACGGCGATGTCATAACCCGCCGAGGCTTCACCGAGTTCGGCACGCAGTCGCCCGCCGTCGAAGATCGGCAGCGAGATCGCCGGCCCGACGTTGTAGTTGAGCTTCTTGCCGGTCAAAAACTCCAGCGCCCCGCCACCGGTGGCCATATAGCCGAGGCTGCCGACCAGATCGACGTTGGGGTAGAAACCGGCATGCGCGACATCAATCCCGCGTGCCTGGGCCGCCACTTGCCAGCGACTGGCGACCACGTCCGGACGCTGGCCGAGCAATTCAGCGGGCAACGCCGACGGCAGTTTCAGTGGCGCACCGAGGGACAGGGTCGGACGCTGCAATTGCGCACCGGCGCCTGGGCCTTTGCCGGCCAGTGCCGCGATCTGGTTGCGGCTCAGGGCGATTTCTTCGTCCAGCGCATCCAGTTGCCGATGGGTTTCCGGCAGCGGGGTTTCGGCCTGGCTGACTTCGAAGTGCGTGCCGATCCCGCCGTTCAGGCGTTTCTGCGCCAGTTCGAGAATCTGCTGTTGCTGCTTGAGCGTCGCCGCGACGATGTCGCGCTGGGCGTAATGCAGCGACAGTTCGATGTAGGCGCGCACGATGTTGTTCTGCAACTCGAGCTGCGCCTGCCGCGCCTCGGCAGCGCTCATGTGCGCCAGATCGACGGCACGCTCGGTGCTGTTGCTTTCACGGCCCCAGAGGTCGAGGGCGTAACTGAAACCCAGTGCGGCGTTGTTGTCCCAGGTGGTGCTGTTGGCCAGCTCACCGGGGCCGTAGAACTGGTCGGTCGGCCAGTTGTGACGCTTGAGGGTCGACTCGCCATTGATCTGCAACGACTCGGCGGCTTCGGCGACACCGGCCATGGACCGGGCCTGACGCACTCGCGCGGCGGCCATGGCCATAGTCGGGCTGCCTTGCACGGCCAGGTCGATCCAGCGATTGAGTTGCGGGTCGCCGTAGGCTTGCCACCATTGAGCGGTGGGCCAGTTTGCGTCACGGGCGGCGTGGGCGATGGCCTCGTCGGTGGCCAGTTCATTGGCGTCCAGAGCCTTGCCCTGCGGGGCAATCCCTCCGGTTCCGATGCAGCCGCTGAGACCTAACGAAATAGCCAGAACACTGAGCGGCAAAAGCGCTCTGTTGATGCGACGCGGCACTGCTGCGAATTCCTGAGGTGGGGGATGTTTCGAGGTGGGCGCAATTCTAGGGGGCGCCCTGAACGGCGATAAGCTGGGTTTTCTGCGAATCTTTGTTACGGTTAACGAGATAATCCCTTGGTCGGGGGTCTCAGCCCCTGAAACTTCGTGTCACAATTTGCCATCTCCCTTGAGAGCACCCCATGGACACTTTGCAAAACATGCGCGCCTTCAGTTGTGTGGCCGAAGCGGGCAGCTTCACCGCCGCCGCCGTGCAACTCGACACCACCACCGCCAACGTCTCGCGCGCGGTCTCCAACCTTGAGGCCCACCTGCAAACCCGCCTGCTGAACCGCACGACCCGGCGCATCGCGCTCACAGAGGCCGGCAAGCGCTACCTGCTGCGCTGCGAGCAGATCCTCGCCTACGTCGAAGAGGCCGAAGCCGAAGCCAGCGAAGCCCACGCGCGCCCGGCCGGTCAGTTGAAAGTGCACACCATGACCGGCATCGGCCAGCACTTCGTGATCGACGCCATCGCCCGCTACCGCAAGACCCACCCGGACGTGACCTTCGACCTGACCATGGCCAACCGCGTGCCGGACCTGCTGGACGAAGGCTACGACGTGTCCATCGTCCTCGCCCGCGAACTGCCGGATTCGGGTTTCGTCTCGCAACGCCTGGGCATCACCTACAGCATCGTCTGCGCCTCCCCGGCCTACGTGAAAGCCAACGGCTGCGCGCAAAAACCCAGCGACCTGCTGAACCACGCCTGCCTGCGCCTGGTGAGCCCGGTGATCCCCCTGGAAAAATGGGCCTTCGATGGCCCGGAAGGCCAGGAAATGGTCACCATCAACAGCTCACCCTTCCTGGTGAACTCCGCCGACGCGATGAAAACCGCGATCACCAGCGGGATGGGTGTCGGTGTATTGCCGGTGTACGCCGCGATTGAAGGCTTGCGCAACGGCTCGCTGGTGCGGGTGATGCCGAACTACCGCTCACAGGAACTGAACCTGTATGCGATCTACCCGTCACGGCAGTATCTGGATGCGAAGATCAAGACCTGGGTCGAGTATCTGCGTGGGTCGTTGCCGGAGATTCTGGCGGGGCATCAGGCGGAACTGGCGGCTTATGAGATGAGTGGGAGTCTGGCGGGGGTGCGGGTGGCGAATTAATAAATGTATAGAAGTCAAATGGCGTACTTCGGATCAAAAAAACTTCTATGATGCAAGCCTTAATAACTACACGATCTAAAATACTGTCAAAACTGACAGTGGTCGTTTCAGGGCAGAACGTGAAAACTGTCTCCTCGAAACATAAACCCACTGTTAAGGAAAATGACATGAAAAGAAGTGCAAGCGGGACATTCAATTTAAAGTTCCACAATAACTTTAAATTCCCCACCTATAACGGAATCGTATTTTTTTTCTATAACACGCCCCCCAACATGGTTCTACTGAGCGAAGAGGACCTTAATCAGACCGAATCAAACTCCATCGGACTCACGCTCTCAAAAGCCATTCCCGTGGGCAGGCACGAAATCCATCCCGGCAACCAATTCCTAAAAACTCTACCCGACTTTTTCGAAAAGTACGAAGACGCAAATGGCGAAGTTATTGTAAGGGAGAAATATCCCGCAAAAAATAACGCAGGTTATATTGTCGTTAAAGAAGTCGACGCTGACGCCGGTATTTTAGTCGCAGACATCAGCTTCACGATCGAATCAAAGTCTACGGGCGAAACCTATCAAGCCTCTGGCAAAATTGACGTGCAGGGCTGGACAGTTCCGTAATTACATAATTGCCGACCCACTCGCCAGCCGTTCAGAAGAAGTATCCAAATCTTTCCGAATGGCTGGTGAGACTTTACGTAAATGCACTCTCGCAGAACGCGGCCGAAGAATGTTAGCTTGCTTGGCAATAAAGCCCCGAAGCCGAGCCCATAGCGATGAAAAAAACAGTCCTGGCCTTCAGCCGCATCACCCCCCCCATGATCGAACGCCTGCAACAGGACTTCGACGTCATCGTCCCCAACCCGAAAAACGGCGACATCAACGCCCAGTTCAACGAAGCCCTGCCCCACGCCCACGGCCTGATCGGCGTCGGTCGCAAACTCGGCAAGGCCCAACTGGAAAACGCCGCGAAACTTGAAGTGGTCTCCAGCGTCTCCGTCGGTTACGACAACTACGACCTCGCCTACTTCAACGAACGCGGGATCATGCTCACCAACACCCCGGACGTGCTGACCGAAAGCACCGCCGACCTGGCCTTCGCCCTGATCATGAGCAGCGCCCGCCGCGTCGCCGAACTGGACGCCTGGACCAAGGCCGGCCAGTGGCAGGCCAGCGTCGGCGCACCACTGTTCGGTTGCGACGTGCACGGCAAGACCCTGGGCATCGTGGGCATGGGCAACATCGGCGCCGCCGTCGCCCGTCGCGGACGCTTCGGCTTCAACATGCCGATCCTCTACAGCGGCAACAGCCGCAAGACCGAACTGGAACAGGAACTCGGCGCGCAATTTCGCAGCCTTGACCAACTGCTGGCCGAAGCCGATTTCGTCTGTCTGGTGGTCCCACTCAGCGACAAGACCCGCCACCTGATCAGCCATCGCGAACTGGCACTGATGAAGCCCGAGGCAATTCTGGTGAACATCTCTCGTGGCCCGGTAGTCGATGAACCAGCACTGATCGAAGCCCTGCAAAACAACCGCATTCGCGGCGCCGGCCTTGACGTCTACGAGAAAGAACCGCTGGCCGAATCACCGCTGTTCCAGCTGAAAAACGCTGTGACCTTGCCGCACATTGGTTCGGCCACGAATGAAACCCGTGAGGCCATGGCCAATCGGGCGCTGTCCAATCTGCGCAGCGCCCTGCTTGGCGAGCGGCCGCAGGATCTGGTCAATCCGCAAGTCTGGAAAGGCTGATAAAAAAGGGGCAGACGTCGCCAGACGTCTGCCCCTTTACCGCCAGAACAGTCAGGCCAGTTTGCCGTGACTCGGCAATAGCGGCGCCTTGGGTTTGCGAAACACCAGCACATTGCCCAGCATCACCAGCACCAACCCCGCCAATGCCGGCGCCGTCCATTGATAACCTTCGGCAAACGCCGAAACGTTCAACGCCACCACCGGGAACAGCACCGTGCAATAGGCTGCGCGCTCCGGCCCCATGCGACCGACCAGCGTCAGGTACGCGGTGAAACCGATTACCGAGCCGGGAATGACCAGGTACAGCAGCGCGCCGATGTAGCGCGACGTCCACTCCATCTCGAACGGAATGCCTTTGACCAGACACCACACCGACAGCATCGCTGCGCCGTAGGCCATGCCCCAGGCGTTGGTGGTCAGCGGTTTGAGGCCGGCCTTCTGTTGCAGGCTCGACAACATGTTGCCAGCCGAGAAGCACAGGGTGCCGCAGAGCGCCAGGCCGAGGCCGAGCAGGGTTTGGGGAGTGGCGTGATGCCCAGCCAGTTCCGGCCAGAACAACAGGCCCAGGCCAAACAGCCCCAGCGCTCCGCCCATCAACACATTGCGCGCGATGCGCTGGCCGAAGAACACCCGCGCATTCAGCGCGTTCCACAAGGTCGCGGTGGAAAACACCACCGCCACCAGACCGCTCGGGATCCATTGGCTGGCGGTCAGGAAACACATGAAGTTGACGCAGAACAGGCACAAACCCTGCGCCACGCAGATCAGATGGCCGCGCCGGTTCATCGGTTGCAGTCGGCGGCTGAGCAGCAACAGCGCAAACAGCACCAGCGCGGCGAGGCCGAAGCGATAGACGATCGACACAGGAATCGCGACCACGCCCAGTTGCCACTTAAGAGCGATCCAGGTGGTGCCCCAGATCAGTACAGTCAACAAATACAACGACAGGTTCATGGCAGACACTCCTTGATTGGGTTTCAGTGTCCGCCCCAGCCATCTTCCAGCGCTTGCATAAACTTGCGCTTTTATCGGGCCGCAGGCTGGCAGCGCAAAATCTACGGAGTAGGATGCAAGGCGTTGAAGAGAACCGACTGACCATGGCCGCCATCGATACCCTGCAAGTCTTTCAAGCGTTGAACAGCTCGCCGAACGCACGTCTTGTGCACAGTGCCGAGTTGGGCGACGGCTTGTCTGCCGCTTTGTGGACCAACCACCACGATGCGCAGGATTATGAAGCGCCGAGCCATCACACCCTGTCCTGCTACATCGCCGGCGGCACCGGCACATTCCGTCGCGATCAACCCGGGCAGAAAGGCGGGCCGGACAAGCTCTGTATCCTGCCGGCCGATCACGAATCGGGTTGGGTGATCAACGGCGATATTCGTCTGGCCCACCTGTATTTCAGCGCCGAACAATTTGCCCTGGGGTGCGTCACGCTGCTGGATCGCGAGCCCCGGGAAATGCAGTTGCGCGAACAGACTTTTCTCGAAGATCCGCAACAGGCCCAGCGGTTTCGCCAGTTGCTCACCTTGAACTGGGACGAGCCTGCCGAGCGCTTGCTGACCAGCAGCCTGGCCCACGAATTGATCAGCCATACCTTGCTCAGCCAGGTCGGCGTGCGTGAGGGCTTGCGTCTCAAGGGTGGTTTGGCACCGCACCAGCGCCGGCAATTGGTGGAGTTCATCGACAGTCAACTGGCCGAGCCGATCAGCCTCGGGCAACTGGCGGGGTTGTGTGCGTTGTCGGAATACCACTTTGCGCGGATGTTCCGGGTGAGCTTCGGCTTGCCGCCGCATCAGTATGTGCTGGCGCGGCGCCTGAGCCGGGCACGGGAGTTGTTGCGCGGGACTGCGTTGCCGTTGGGGGAAATTGCCCTGGCGTGCGGGTTTGCCAGTGCCAGTCACTTCACCAACCGCTTTCGCCAGGTGCTGGGTGGAACGCCCGGCGAGTATCGCCAGGCGTTTTTGCGCTGATCAGAACTCCAGCGTGCTCGACAACGAAATCTGCCGCGAATCGCCCATCGACACGAAGAACCGGCTCGCCGCCGAGGTGTAGTAGGTGCGGTCGAACAGATTCTTCACGTTGAGCTGGAACTTGACCTTCTGCCCTTCCACTTTGGTGTCGTAGGTGGCAAACGCATCGGCCACGGTGTAGCTCGGCAGTTCGAAATCATTCACTGCGTTACCCGCCCGCTCACCGACATACCGCGCGCCCGCGCCGACCCGAAGTTGATCGCCACCGATCACGCTGCCGAAGTCGTAGACCGCCGACAGCGAGCCGGTGTTCTTCGCCACGTTTTGCAGCTTGTTGCCTTTGTAGTCCGGATCTTCCGTGACCTCGGCGTCGGTGTAGGCGTAGCTGCCGATCATGCTCCAGCGGTCGCTGAGCTGGCCGGTCAGGTCCAATTCCAGACCACGGGAACGCACTTCACCGGCGGCACTGTAAATCGTGGTCGGGCCTTCGGCATTGGCCACCAGCACGTTGCGTTTCTTGATGTCGAACAAAGCGATGTTGCCGGTAACGCGGCCCGGAATATCGAGGCGCGCACCCAGCTCCCAGGACTTGGCTTCTTCCGGCGCGATGCTGCCGTCGAGCACGGTACTGCTGCCGCTCAACGGGGCGATGGTCGAGTTCGGCTTGAACGACTCGGTGTAGCTGCCGTAGAACGACAACGCGTCGGTGTAGCGATACACGAGACCGGCGCGCGGCACCCATTTCTGCCCGTTGCTGTCGGTGTTGGCCTTGAACGGTACGCCTTTGCCGGCGTACTGGTCGTATTCCTGGAAGCGCCCGCCGGCCACCAGAATCCACTGGTCGTTGAGGTAGATCGAGTCCTGCAGGAACACCGAGTCGCTGCGCAGCAGATCGGTCTGCGCACTGTCTGCCGGGCTGACGGTGGAGCCGGCAACTTCACGACCGTACACCGGGTTGACGTAACTGAAGGTGCTCAGGCTTTTCTGGCGGATCAGGTCGGCGCGGTAGATCTTGCGGTATTCGTCGTCGACGCCGAACACCAGGTCATGTTGCATGCCCAGCACGTTGACCTTGCCTTCGAGGCTGGCGGTGGTGAAACGGTCGGTACTGATCGCGCCCTGGGTGCCGTCCATGCTGCGGGTCAGGGTGCCTTTTTTGGTGTCGATGGCGGTCACGCGGACCTGGCTGGCGTCGTAGGTTTCGCGATTCCAGCTGTAGCCGAAATGGGCTTTCCAGTCGTCGTTGAGTTCGTGGTCGGCCTCGAAGTGGTAGAGATCCGAGCGCCCTTCCATGTCGTTGAATTTCTCGTCCAGACGTTCGTTGCGCGAGATGTCCAGCGGATGGTTGGTGCGCGGATCGATCAGGGTTCCACGATCGAATGGGGTCAGGAATTCGCGGTGCTCGTAAGCGAACAACAGCTTGGTGCGCTCGCCGTACCAGGCCAGCGACGGCGCGATCAGGCTCTCACGGTGGGTACCGAAGTTGCGCCAGTAATCTTCGTCTTCGTGATCCAGCACCATGCGATAGGCCAGGCCGGAATCACCCAGCGCACCGGTACTGTCGAACGAGCCGCCGCTACCGTTCTTGCCATCGCCGTAGGTCGAGCCGCGCAGCGTCAGGGCGTTGTACTGGGTCAGTTCAGGCTTCTTGCTGACCATGTTGACCACGCCGCCCGGGTCCTGAATCCCGTACAGCAGCGAGGCCGGGCCCTTGAGCACTTCGACGCGATCCACGGTGGCGTTCATGCCACGGCCCTGCACCACCGGCATGCCGTCGCGCATGATCGAACCGTTGCGGTTGTCGCCGAAGCCCCGGGTCATCACCGAATCCTGGGTGCTGCCCAGCGTGTTGCCCTGGGTGATACCGCTGACGTTGGCCAATGCATCATCGAGATTGCGCGGTGCCTGGTCGCGAATGACCTGGGCCGGGATCACGTTGACGGTCTGCGGGATTTCCTGAAGCGAAGCCGAGGAACGCATCACCGAACTGGTTTCCGGCGGCTGGTAACTCATCGGTTGGTCGATGACCGAGGTGATGTTCGTCGCGCCGAGGTTCAGCGCACCTGCGGTCGGTTGTGGTTCGAGGGCCAGGGTATGGCTGTCGGTGCGGCGGAAGGTCAGGCCGGAACCGCTGAGCAATCGTTGCAGTGCCTGTTCGGCACTCATCTGCCCGCTGACCGCCGGTGCATTGAGGCCGTAAGGCGCTTCGACGGTGTAGACCACGCTCTGGCCGGTCACGCGACTGAAATCGCTCAAAGCCTGCGGCAGCGGTTTGGCAGCCAGGGAAAAACTGAACTGTTTCTGTGGCTGGCTGCTGTTGCTTTCAGCGGCCTGCGCCACGCTCATCGGCAGCAATGCCAACGCCGCAAAACCCAGCGCCGAGGCGCCGAACCACTGTTTGACCGAACCCGATTTTGCCCTGGACTTCATTGCTCATGACCTGTGTAGAACCGCAACGGATGCGAATGACTCGCAGTTTCAGTCACTACACGGATGGCGTCGGGATTTACCTCACCACAAATCTGAAAATATTTTCAGCGCAGGATAATCAGCTTGCCCAACACCTGATGCTGCTCGAATCCCAGAACCCCTTGCAGCGAATTCAACACCGCTTGCGGATCCTTGCTGGGGAAACTCCCGCTGACCTTGCGCGCGCCCAGTTCGTCATTGAGCAACACGATGCGCCCCGGGTAATACCGCCGCAGATCCTGCACCACATCGGCCAGTGTCGACTTGTAGTAAGTCAGCCAGCCCTGACGCCAGGCCAGTTGCGCCTCGCTGTCCACGGTGTGCAGTTTTTGCGCTGAACCTTCGCCATACGCCACCTGCTGACCGGCGGTGAGAATCTGTTGTTCGGCATCCCGCGTTGCCGTCACACCGACGCGCCCGGACAGCACAGTGACTTGTGCGCCGTGAGGTTGCAGGCGCACTTCAAACTGCGTGCCCAACACTCGCGCCTGGCCCTTCTCGGCCTCGACCACAAATGGATCGCCCGTATGAGTCACGCTGAAAAATCCGGCACCGCGGCGCAATTGCACATGTCGCTCGCCGTGACTGAAATCCACGGCGATAGCGCTGTCGGCGTCCAATGTCACTTGCGATTGATCGGCGAGGGTCACCGTGCGGATCTCACCCGGTGCCGAAACATAGTCAGCGCCCAGATCTTCAATCCAGCGCTGCGGCTGCCAACCGGTGCCGAGGCTGATCATCAACAACAGACAGGCCGCCATCGCCAGCGCTCCGGCCCAGCGCCGGACCTGCGGACGGCGCGGCCGATCCATCGCATTCAAATAGCCCTGCAAGGCGAACGCCTCTTCATCGGCCAGTGTGCGGGCCGGCCCTTCGCTCAATTCCCAGATGACTTGCGCCTGGGCGTAAGCCTCGGCGTGGGCGGGATCGGCATGCAGCCATTGGCTGAAGGTCAGTTGATCGCCGGTGCTGGGGCGGTCATGCAACAGGCTCAGCCAGGCAAAAGCCGCCTGTTCCTGAGCAGGCGTCGGCGTGACGCGGTCGGTGTGATTCACGGTGCTTTCCCTGGCAGGCGTGGCGCGGGTTCGCGCAGGCTGGCCTTGCAGGCCTCGAGGGCGCGCATCATATGTTTTTCCACAGCGCTTTGGGACAGGCCCATGGCTTTGGCGATCTCGGCGTACTTGCGCCCGTGGATGCGATTGAGCAAAAAGATCTGCCGCGTGCGCTCGGGCAAGGCGCGCAACGCCGCCTCGACGTGGCGCAGATCGTTGCCCGCTTCGAGCGCGGCTTGCGGTTCGCTGGCGCTGCTGTCCGGCTCATCCGGCTGCCAGCCTTCATTGACCCGCACTCGCGTGCCTTCACTGCGAAGATGGTCGATGGCGATGTTGCCGGCGCAACGCAACAGGTAGGTGCTGAGCTCTTCGACCTGCACCAGCGGCCGGCGCCAGAAACGCAAGAACAGATCCTGTACCAGGTCCGCCGCGGTTGCCCGGCAGCCGACGCGGCGGTTCACCAGGGCTTCCATTTGCGAACGCTGGGACAGAAACACCTGCAGAAAATGCGCACGGGCGCCGTGGGGTTCGTCGTCGCGGGACTCGGGGGGATGGCTGATCAGCATGTCAGTTCAAGAACCCTGCGACAGAGAGCGGCAGCGGGCCGGTCATTGCCTGCGCTAAACACTCGTTCATGCGTAACCCAGCCCACGGGCAGCGCCGGAGATGGTCGCCAGAATCACACTCGGCACCAGCAGACCGACCCACGCCGACCACGCGCTGCGACAGGCGAAACACCAGAGCACCGCCACCAGATAGACCAGGAACGAGACGGTCATGCCGGTGACGACCGCTTCGGCACGGTTCAGCGGCAACCAGAGGGTCAGCGTGACACTGGCCAGCGCCGCGACCAGATAGCCGCCAAACACCGCCGCGAGCACCCGCGACGTGATGGCCAGACGATAGGACATGGGGAGTGCGGCGAGTTTGGCTTTCATGTTTCGGCCCTGAAACGGTTAACGCCCGGCCAACGAGCCGAGACGACAGATGAGCGATATTAATGATAAATATTCTCATACGCAAAAGAGTCTGATTGCCGGCATGCACTCGCAGCCCTACAATGCGAACCATTCTTGTTCTCTCACACATCCGCATGCGCCCGGAGTGATGCCGTTGTCGTCCGCCCACCCTGTCGAATCGCTGTATCAGGCCCATCACAGCTGGCTCACCGGCTGGCTGCGGCGCAAACTCGGCTGCCCGGACAGCGCCGCCGATCTGGCCCAGGACACCTTCATCCGGGTGCTGACTGCTCGCGAACCGCCGGTGATCATCGAGCCGCGTGCATTCCTCACCACATTGGCCAAACGCGTGCTGTTCAACCATTACCGTCGCCAGGATCTGGAGCGCGCCTACCTCGACACCCTCGCGCAGATGCCGGAAGTGGTCGCGCCTTCGGAAGAAGAGAAAGCGATCATCCTGCAAACCCTGATGGAGCTGGACCAATTGCTCGACGGTCTGCCGCGCGTGGTCAAGCGTGCATTTCTGCTGGCACAGGTCGACGGCCTGACCTATCCGCAGATCGCCGCTGAGCTGGGCATCTCCGTGGCCACGGTCAAACGTCATCTGAACAAGGCAGCGATGCGCTGCTACTTCGCCCTGTGAACCCGCCGATGGATTTTTCATCGCAGGTCGCCGAGCAAGCGGTTCACTGGCTGCTGGAGATGCAGCAGGGCCCGTTGAATCCGCGCCAGCAACAAGCCTGGCAACAATGGATCGACGCCCACAGCGAACACCGCCGCGCCTGGGAACACATGCAGCGAGTCAATTCGCGGTTGCGTGGATTGTCGTCGCCACTGGCCCATGCCGCGTTGAACGCGCCGAAGTCCGGCAGCCGGCGTCAGGCGCTGAAGTTGCTGCTGATTCTCGGCGCTGGCTCGGCGGTCACCTGGGGAATGCGCGAGCACAATCCATTGCCATCGCTGCTGGCCGATTACCGCAGCCCGATCGGTCAGCGCCGCAAGATCTCGCTCGGCGCCGGCGGACAGTTGCAGCTCAACACCGCAAGTGCGGCGGATGTCCGGGGCGACGGTCTGATCCGCCTGCTCGAAGGCGAAATGCTGCTGACCGCCACTCAATCCTTCGAAGTGCAAACCGCCCAAGGCCTGCTGAAAACCCAAGGGGCACGGATCAATGTGCGGCAGTTTGCCGACCGCACGCAGGTTGCATTGTTTGAAGGTCGGGTCGAGTTGAGCACACAGGGTCGCGCACCGATGTTGCTGCCGGTCGCCCGGCAATTGATTTTCAGCGCTAACTCCATCGGTGAAGCCAAACCGCTGGACGCCAACAGCGGTGCCTGGGCCGACGGCATGCTGGTGGCCGCGCACATGCGCCTGGGTGACTTCCTCGACGAACTCGGCCGCTATCGTCACGGGCAGCTCAATTGCGATGCAAAAGTCGCAGACTTGCTGATCTCCGGGACGTATCCACTGGACGACAGCGAGCGGATTCTCGATCTGCTGGAAATCAGCCTGCCGGTGAAAGTTAAGCGCTTTACCCGTTACTGGGTGACGGTCGAAGCCAAGGTTTGATCCATCGCAAAAAATAAATGAGCCGTTTTTCAGATCTGGCGTGACAGAGAAGGAAAGCCCCCTTGATTCAACCTTCTCAGGACCGTCCTCCATGCACCCCACTCGCCTCACGCCGCTGGCCCGAACCCTGCGCAACCTTGTCCTCGGCGCCAGCCTGAGCTTCAGCGCCCTGCCCCTTGCTCAGGCCGACGACACCAAGGCTTACCACATTGCCCCGTCGTCGCTGGAAAACGCCCTCAACCAGTTCGGCCGTGAAGCCGGCGTGCTGATTTCCTTTGGCTCGCAGGTCACCAGCGGTGTGCAAAGCCGTGGCCTGGAAGGCAGCTACACAGCGGAACAAGGTTTGAACGCGCTGCTTGAAGGCACTGGTCTGCAAGCTCGCGCCGAAGGTGGCAATGCTTTCAGCCTGCAGCCGTCGAGCGATACGGCGCTGGAGCTGGACACCTCGAAAGTGGTCGGCGACTGGCTGGGTGAAGCCGCGCAGGTCAACGTCTTCGAACACCCCGGTGCCCGTGACGTAATCCGCCGCGAAGAATTCGAACGCCAGGGCGCGACCCAGGCCCGAGACGTGCTCAATCGCATCCCCGGGGTCAATGCCCCGGAAAACAACGGCACCGGCAGCCACGACATGGCGCTGAACTTCGGCATTCGCGGCCTCAACCCGCGCCTGGCTGCACGCTCGACGGTGTTGATGGACGGCATTCCGGTGCCGTTCGCGCCTTACGGTCAGCCGCAGTTGTCCTTCGCGCCGATCAGCATGGGCAACATGGACGCGGTGGACGTGGTGCGCGGTGGAGGCGCCGTGCGTTACGGCCCGCAGAACGTCGGCGGCGTGGTCAACTTCGTGACCCGGGCGATTCCGGACGAGCCGACCGTCAAGGGCGGCTTCCAGACTGAAACCAGCCCATCGTCCAGCCATGACGGCTTCAAGACCAGCGCCAACCTGCTGGCCGGCGGCACCAACGAGAACGGACTGGGCGGTGCGCTGCTGTACTCCGGCACCCGAGGTGGCGACTGGCGCGAACACAGCGACACGGAAATCGACGACCTGATCCTCAAGGGCAAATACCAGCTCGACGAAGCCAACAGCTTCAACGCCATGGCCCAGTATTACGAAGGCAAGGCCGACATGCCCGGCGGTCTGAATGTCGCCGACTACGATGCCGATCCGTATCAGTCGACCCGCCCGAAAGACCAGTTCTGGGGTCGTCGCACGATGTTCAATTTCGGTTACCGCTATCAGGAAGATCGCCGCGAATTCACCGCCAACACCTTCTTCACCAAGACCCTGCGCAGCGGTTATCTGGATCAGGGCACGTTCCTGTCGCTGTCGCCGCGCGAATACTGGGTTCGCGGTCTGGAAACCCGTTTCGCTCAAGGTTTCGACCTCGGCCCGACCAGCCATGAAGTCGGCGTCGGCTATCGCTACATCAATGAGGCCGGCCACGAGTTGCGCTATCGCACCCCGATTGCCAGCAACGAATACCCGACCACCAACAGCCGCAACGACCGCGACACCCGTGGAGGCACCGAGGCCAACGCGTTCTTCGTCGATGACCGGATCGACATCGGCAAGTGGACGATCACGCCGGGTGTGCGCTACGAGATGATCGAATCGCAGCAGACCAACAACCTGACCAACGTCAAATACAAGGGCGACTACAACACCGCCCTGCCGGCGTTGAACGTGCTGTATCACCTGACCGACACCTGGAACCTGTACGCCAACACCGAAGGTTCGTTCGGCAGCGTGCAATACAGCCAGATGCCCAACCGCGTGAGCAGCGGCGAAGTGAAACCGGAGAAGGCCCGCACCTGGGAACTCGGCACCCGCTACGACAACGGTGCGCTGCGCGCGGAAATCGGCGCGTTCCTGATCAACTTCGACAACCAGTACGAAAGCAACCAGACCAATGATTCGGTGATCGCCCGTGGCGAGACCCGCCATCAAGGCATCGAGACCAGCGTCAATTACGCGCTGGATGACTTGAGCCCGGCACTGGCCGGCTTCGATGTCTACGCCACTTACGCCTATGTCGACGCGACCATCCGCGAAGACGGCCCGAACAAGGGCAATCGTGTGCCGTTCTCGTCGAAACACAAAGGCACAATCGGCGTCGGTTACACCGAAGGGCCGTGGAAACTGAACCTGGACAGCAGCTTCCAGAGCGACCAGTTCGCCGACAATGCCAACACCTCGAAAGAAAGCGCCGACGGCAGCACCGGCAAGATCCCCGGCTACATGCTGTTCAGCAGCCGCGCCGGGTATGACTTCGGCCCGCAGCTGTCGGACCTGAACGTGGCAGTGGGAGTGAAAAACATCTTCAACACCCAGTACTTCACCCGCTCGTTCGATGACAACAACAAGGGCAAATACGTGGGTGAGCCGCGCACAGTGTATGTGCAGACATCCGTTGCCTTCTGAAAACAACATGCACCTTGCCCTCTCCCCAAGGGAGAGGGGTTTCAAACCCGCCACAAACAAAAACGGGCCTGCAATTGCAGGCCCGTTCTCATTGGGTGACTTATAAAATCAGCGCATCAACTGTTGATCGCTGCCTGTTCGTTTTCCAGAAATTCTTCCTCCAGCAACCGGTCATTCGCCTTTCTTTCGAACGGCACCACAGCGGCTCGCGGTTTGCCCCGCAGTTTGCCAAACAGGTGCTCCAGCGCGTGCTCCAGTTTTTCGGCTGCACCATCGATCGCCAGCTCCAGCGAATCGGCTTTGTGGGTGACGGAAATCGGTTGATGGCCTTTTGGCCGCGCTTCCAGCTGGCAGCGCAAGTCATGGGGACCCGGTTTGTCACCGTTCTCGTCGCTCAAATGGACTTCGACACGGGTCAGGTCTTCCTCATAACGGTCGAGCGTGCTCTCAATTGTGGTTCGTACCCACTCCTCCAGTCGTTTGCTGCTTTGAATATGGTTGTCGCTGTTGACTTGGATTTGCATAGTTCATCCCTTATTTCAGCTAGCTCGCAAGAGGCCTTGAACAGGATTTCGTGACCTCTTGATTACAACAATCGGCCCGCTTGACGAACATTTCAACCCCTGAAAAAAGATAAATATTCATACGCAAAAAAAGCCGGACAACCGAGTGAAGCGCTGGTAAGGTCGGGAGTTGGGTCGCCCCGCCACCCTGAAAAATCTGCTCACAATTGGCCATCACCCAACGGGTGCAGGCTGCGGAAAATCCCCGCCTCTTCCACCAGCCAGTCATGCACCGCGCGTACGCCCGGATGGCTCAAGGCCCCCGGCGCATAGAGCAAGACATAGCGCTTGTGATTGGGCACCGAAATCCCGAACGGCACGATCAATGTCCCCCGCTCCAGCTCATCGTTGAGCAGCGTGCGCCGGGCAATCGCCACGCCCATGCCGGCAATCGCCGCTTCAATGGTCAGGTGATTGCGGTTGAACGTGTGCCCGCGCCGCACATCGGCGCCCTCAAAACCGACAGCGTTGAGATAGAACTCCCACTCCGCGTACTCATAACTGCCGCGCCAGGCCGTGATGTCGTGCAACAGCGGGAAATGCACCAGATCCGCCGGCCCGTGCAGCGGCGGGCGCCCCCGCAGCAGGCCCGGCGCGCACACCGGGAAAATCTGCTCGTCGAGCAAGGCTGTGGATAACAGGCCCGGATAACTGCCGTCGTTCAAGTCGATGGCCAGGTCGAAATCACCTTCATGCAACGGAACGCTGCTGTCCTCAGCCACCAGCCGCAGCTGGATGTCCGGGTAACGCTGTTGCAGGCGCGGCAGACGCGGAGTCAGCCATTTGCTGAGAAACGATGGAATCGAACGGACTCGCAGAATTCCGCTGATCATCCCCGCATCGAGACGACGCAACTCCGCATCGATGCTGCCGTAAGCCTCGTTGACCGTAATCGCCAGTCGCTGCCCTTCCGCGCTCAGCTCCACACCCCGTGCGCGACGGTGAAACAGGCGAAAGCCCAGGCGCTCTTCCAGTTGTCGGATTTGTTGGCTGACCGCTCCCGGCGTGATGTGCAGTTCTTCGGCACAACGGGTGAACGACAGGTGCCGCGCGGCACAGGAAAACACCTGCAGCCAGACGTAAGTCTGGGCATGCAATTGACGGCTCATGGTTTAGTCCTGCTAAAGGCTTACTTAGGAAGTTTCGTTAGTCACGCTGAAGCGAGGTAGGCAGTATCGCCGACATTGCGCTTGTCCTACAAAAAATGGCGGCGATTCCTACTCCATTGCTTGTAAGGCTTTAGCATGGCTATCAGTGTTTTCGATCTATTCAAAGTCGGCATCGGTCCGTCCAGTTCCCACACCGTCGGCCCGATGCGCGCCGCCGCGACCTTCGCCCAGGCCCTGATCGACCAGCATTTGCTGCTGGATGTGAAGCGGGTGGAAATCCGTTTGTATGGCTCGCTCTCGGCTACCGGCGTCGGTCACGCCACCGACCGCGCAACGGTCATGGGCCTGATGGGCGAATGGCCGGACAGCATCGATCCATCGACCATCGACCCGCGCATCCAGCAACTGCGGGAAACCGGCCAACTCTGCCTGGCCGGGCAGCGAAACATTGCCTTCAACTGGCAACACGATCTCCTGCTGCTGGACGAGAGCCTGCCCTACCACCCCAACGCCATGTCGCTGACAGCCTTTGGCGAATCTGCCGAGCTGTTCACGCAAACGTACTACTCGGTCGGCGGCGGTTTCATCATCGAAGCGGCCGAAGCCGAATCCGGCGTAGCACCGGCAGGTGACGTCGAATTGCCCTACGACTTTTCCAGCGCCGTCGAACTGCTGGCGCTGTGCAAGCAGCACAACCTGCGGGTTTCCGAACTGATGATGGCCAACGAACGGGCCTGGCGCAGCGATGCCGAGATCCGTCAGGGCCTGCTGCACATCTGGTCGGTTATGCGCGAGTGCGTCGAGCAGGGCCTGCGCCACGAAGGCGTCCTGCCCGGTGGTCTGAATGTTCCGCGTCGTGCGGCGAAATTGCACCGCAGTCTGCTGGAAATCGGCAAGCCGAACGTCATCAGTTCGACCCTGTCGGCAATGGAGTGGGTCAACCTGTTCGCCCTCGCCGTCAACGAAGAAAACGCCGCCGGCGGGCGCATGGTCACCGCGCCGACCAACGGTGCGGCCGGGATCATTCCCGCCGTCCTGCACTACTACATGAAATTCAATCCCGACGCGTCCGACGATGACGTGGTCGCGTTCTTTCTGGGCGCCGCTGCCGTCGGCATCCTGTGCAAGAAAAACGCCTCGATCTCCGGCGCCGAAGTCGGTTGCCAGGGCGAAGTCGGCTCCGCTTGTGCGATGGCCGCTGCGGGCCTCGCCGATGTTCTGGGAGCCACGCCGGAGCAACTGGAAAACGCCGCCGAAATCGGCCTGGAACACAACCTCGGCCTGACCTGCGATCCGGTCGGCGGCCTCGTGCAGGTGCCCTGCATCGAGCGCAACGCCATCGCTGCGGTGAAGGCGATCAACGCTACGCAAATGGCCCTGCGCGGCGACGGCAAACACTTCATTTCCCTCGACCGGGTAATCCGCACCATGCGCGATACCGGCGCCGACATGCATGACAAATACAAAGAGACTTCACGGGGCGGCCTGGCCGTGAGCTGGGTGGAGTGCTGAGGAGCGCTCCCTGACCGCCTGTAACACGTGAGCCCGAGCAAGAATAATAACGAGGCAAAAACGATGACCGATGTACGTACACCTGCTGCCGAAAATCCTGCTGTAGACCGCACACGAAATAACGAAACCGCCCACAAGGGCTGGAGCAAATTCGACACCACCTGGATGCTCGGCCTGTACGGCACGGCCATAGGTGCCGGCACCTTGTTCCTGCCGATCAACGCCGGTGTCGGCGGCTTCTGGCCGTTGCTGATCCTGGCGTTGTTGGCGTTCCCGATGACCTTCTTCGCGCACCGGGGCCTGACCCGCTTCGTGCTGTCGGGCCGCTCCGGTGACATCACCGAAGTGGTGGAAGAACACTTCGGCATCGGCGCCGGCAAACTGATCACGCTGCTGTATTTCTTCGCGATCTTCCCGATCCTGCTGGTGTACAGCGTGGCGCTGACCAACACCCTGAGCAGCTTCCTCGAACATCAGCTGCACATCGCTCCGCCGCCGCGCGCGGTGTTGTCGCTGGCGTTGATCCTCGGTCTGATGGCCATCGTGCGTTGCGGTCAAAGCGTGATCGTCAAAGCCATGAGCGTGCTGGTGTATCCGTTCGTCGCCGCGTTGTTGTTGCTCGGTCTCAGCCTGATCCCGAACTGGAACGGCGCATTCTTCGCCAGTGCTCAAGAACCAATGGAAATGTCGGTGTTCCTCAAGACCCTGTGGCTGGCGATCCCGGTGATGGTGTTTTCGTTCAACCATTCGCCGATCATTTCCGCCTTCGCCGTCGAGCAGAAACAGCGCTACGGCGACCAGGCCGAACGCAAGAGCAGCGGCATCCTCGCCATGGCCCACGGCATGATGGTGGTGACGGTGATGTTCTTCTGCTTCAGCTGTGTGCTGGCGCTGTCGCCAGCCGACCTGGCAGCGGCCAAGGCGCAGAACATTTCGATCCTGTCGTACCTGGCCAACCACTTCCAGACGCCGGTCATCGCCTACGCCGCGCCGCTGATTGCGCTGGTGGCAATCACCAAATCCTTCCTCGGCCACTACATCGGCGCCAGCGAAGGCTTCCAGGGCATGATCGTCAAAAGCCTGCGCGGCCGGGGCCGGGTGATGTCGGCGAGCTGGCTGAACCGTGCGACTGCGCTGTTCATGATCCTCAGCTGCTGGGCCGTGGCGACGTTCAACCCGAGCATCCTCGGCATGATCGAAACCCTCGGAGGGCCGGTGATTGCCTGCCTGTTGTTCCTGATGCCGATGTACGCGATCCGCCGCGTGCCAGCCTTGCGCCAGTATTCGGGCCAGGTGTCCAACGTGTTCGTGGTGCTGATCGGCCTGATTGCACTGTCGGCGATCATCTACTCGGTTCTGCCCTGAAACGGGCCGTAAACGAAGAAGGCGAGCCATGGGCTCGCCTTCTTTTTGGCCGGTTATGTTGTTCGACAATATTCCCGGCATGTCCCTTGCTACATCGCTGAGGAGACAGGACCACGGAAGGGCCGACGGTCAGGTTTGGCGAACCAACCCGATCAAGGCCGGTCAACAACTGCACGTTCAATCAGGCGGTGACGCATCATGGACAATCCTTTTCAGATCATTACCGATGCCTTCGCGCCGGACTATCAGATCAACCTGAGCATTCAGGGCCTCGACGGCAGCATCATGCTGACCCTTTCCAACGGCGGCCGGATCGTCGCCAAACGAATGATCAGCGCCGAACAGCGCAACGACCCCAAACGCCTGAAACGGCTGGTGCAAAGCATTCAGTTCGGCATCGCCATCGAACAAGGCCACAGCGCCATGGCGATCCTCGAAGCCATGACCCGCGGCGACGGGCTCACCCCGCCGCCGCAGCGGAACAAGGGCCAGCATCGGCCCTCGATCGGTCTTTAAAGCTCGCCCTTCTCGATCTCCGGGTGTTCACCGGAACCCGCACCGAGCTTGCGCTGCGGCTTCTCGATTTTCACCGAAGGGAATTGCGACGAGGCGTAGCGCACCACCAGGATCGAGAACGCCAGCAGCAGAATCCCGCCGCACAGGTAGATGATGCCCATGTCCGGCGGGTTGTGGTGCGAGACGTTGGAGATCAGCAGGCGCGTCAGAGCGGTGATCGCCACATAGATCAGGAAGCGCACCGGCATGTGGTTGGTCTTGAAGTAAATCCCGACCATCGCTCCCAGTTCGAGATAGATGAACAGCAACAGAATGTCATCGATCTTGATGTGCCCTTCCTCGAGCATCCCGAGAAATTCCATCACCGCCGCCCAGGCGGTCACCGCACCAATGGCGAACAGGGCCAGGTAGTGGAAGGTCTCGACGAACAGGTTGCCCAGGGACTCGGCCAGTTGATGCACGTTTTGCCGCAGTTTCTCGGCCCAGTTGATTTTCACGATGAAGGTTCCTTAGCCCGGTTCGAGCGGATGTTGCGTGCTGGACGTGACGGTTATTGCGCACGTACACGGATGCATGCAGAAAAGAGGCCACGCCATCATGGCGAGGCGCCGCAAAACCTGCGCCGTGGCGTTTGGTCGCACCTGCGCGGCGCAATCGGACTGACAAACTCCGAATCCGGTCTACATTAAAAAGCCACTACCCAAAGCGCAGGGATTCGCTTATCCTTTTCGCTGTATATAGATACAGTAGTCGCAAAGACAACTTAATGTGAAGGCATGTGAGGTGGTGAATGGCCGTCGAAGTGGTATACCGCAGCAGCCGAGATCTGGAGCGCTTGTTCATGGATAAAGCCGAAGCTGACCGTCATGACAAAATGCTCGAACTGGCCGAACTGTTGGCCGAAGTGCTGGAAAAAGCCGTTCCTTCGTTGAGCGAGCAGCAAGTGGAAGAAGTCGGGATCTACATGGCGAAGAACCGCGATGTGTTTGCCCGGGCGTTCAAGAGCCAGCCTGATGCCCTGTCGGAGCTGATCAACGCACCGGCCGCACCGGTTGTAGCGACCGAGACGGCGGACGCAGCCGAACCTGCAGAAGCCCCGGCCAAACCCGCCAAGGCGGCGAAGGCTGCAAAGTAAGCGACACTTGAATTGAATAGCCCCTGAGTTGAAAGACTCAGGGGCTTTTTCATGTCCGGGGAAAACTCAGCGGTACAACACCTTCTCCGCCAGCTCGTCTGCCACCCGCGCCGGTGAACGTTTTTCCGCTTGGGCGTGGGCGAAGACTTCCGTCAGCCGCGAACTGATCTTCGACAGATGCGCGGTGATAGTCGTCAGCTCTTCGCCCCGATGCTTGAGGGAAACGTAGATCAGCCCACCGGCATTGATCACGTAATCCGGCGCATACAGGATGCCACGCCGCTCCAGTTGATCGGCCACATCCAGATGCGTCAGTTGATTGTTGGCCGAGCCTGCCACCGCCGAGCAGCGCAACTGGGTGACGGTGTGGCTGTTGAGCACACCGCCCAGGCCGCACGGTGCGAGGATGTCGCACGGTGTGCTGAGCAAGGCGTCATTGGCAATCGGATGAGCATTGAGCTGTTCCATCGCCAGTTGCACCTTGCCGTGATCGATGTCGCTGACCAACAGTTCGGCGCCCGCCGCGTGCAGCTGTTCAGCGAGGGCATAACCAACATTGCCGAGTCCCTGAATCGCCACGCGCAAACCTTCGAGGTTGTCGCTGCCCAGCCTTGCCATGGCCGTGGCGCGGATGCCGGTGAACACGCCCATTGCCGCGTGCGGCGCCGGGTCGCCGGCGGACGTGGTGCTGGTGACATGCTGGGTCTGCTGGGCGATGCAGTCCATGTCCGCCACCGAAGTGCCGCTGTCGATGGCGGTGATGTAGCGGCCGTCGAGTTGATCGATGCAACGACCGAATGCTTCAAACAGCGCACCACGATTTTCCACATGGGCCGGCCGCACGATCACGGCCACCCCGCCGCCCTGGGCCAGACCGGCCAGCGCCGCTTTATAGCTCATGCCTTGGGCCAAGCGTATGGCGTCCGCGACAGCGGATTCATCGTTCGGATAGGCAAGATAACGACACCCGCCCAGGGCTGGCCCGAGGCGACTGTTATGGATGGCAATGACCGCCTTCAATCCGGAGACCGGATCAACGCTAAGGTGCAGCGATTCCAGGCGAGTGCTTTGCATGAGAGCGAACATCGGCAGGCTCCCGAATCACTTCTGGTAGTCGCCAGTATAGGCTTGCGCCCAAAAATTGCTGAAGCGCACAGGAATAAGGCCCTGCAGCGACCGATGCGTTGCGGCATAACCCGATGGCAGAGCGGCGCGGTACTGGACGAATGCAAGAGACGGGGCTAAAACGAGGCATTCTCCGGAGATTTTGATGAGTCCGCGCCAACGTTTTTTCGAATGCCTGCACCGTTCACCGCCTGCGCTGCTGGAGGCAGCGTTGTGGATGGCCGCCGAGCACGATAAGCACGTCGATCCCGATGCGCTGTTGCAGGATTTCATCGAGCTGCAGCAACGGGTCAGCTTTGGCTTGCCGTTGTTGCCGGTCAGCGAGCTGGCGCAACCGCTGCTCCGGCGCATGGTCGAGCTGGGCTTCGCGCAGGATGATTTTGCGCCAGTGCGCCCGCAGGCTGCTCTGCTGAACAAGGTGTTACAGACCCGCCGCGGTCAACCACTGGCCCTGGCGCTGATTGCTCTGGAACTGGCCCGAGGCCTGGAAATTCCGCTGGTGGGCGTGAACTTCCCCGGGCATTTCCTGCTGAAGGTTCCCGGCGCCGATCACCTGCTCGATCCGTGCGGTGGACGACGCCTGTATCCGAACGATTGCCGCGAACTGCTGCATCGCCAATATGGCCACCAGATGCAACTCAAGGCCGACCACCTGCTGACCGCCACCCCGCTGCAAATGCTACAGCGCCTGTCGCGCAACCTGCGCCAGTTGCATCTGACCCACGATGACTACATCGCGGCGCTGATCGATGCCGAACGCGTGCTCGAACTGGGCAATGCCAGCGTCGCTGATTACCTGGCCCGAGCCAGCCTGTATCAGCGCCTGGACTGCCCGAACGCCGAACGCTTCGACCTGGAACACGCGCTACTGCTCAGTGACGACCCGATTCAGCGGCTTCGCCTGACGGAACGGTTGGGGCATTTGCCACCCAATTCGGTTGTGCACTGACCGGCGAACGCACCTGAATGATCAACAACGCCGCGATCACTGCCGGAATCGCGCAGCAGAAGAAAATCTGCTCCACCGGAATGTGCATCGCCAGCAGCAGGCTGCCGAACAGCGGCCCGAGAATCGAACCGAACCGCCCTACTCCCAACGCCCAACCGGTGCCGGTGGCGCGCACGTGGGCCGGATAGAAATTGCTGGCGAAAGCATTCAGCGTCAGTTGCCCGCCGATGATGCAGAACCCCGCCGCAAACACACAGGCCACCAGATAACGCGGATTGTCGTGATTCAGGCCCAACAGAATCGTGCACAGCGCTGCACCGGCCAACACACCGGACAGCAGACGCACTTTGCTTTTCAAACGGTCGGCGAACCACGCCATGCAGATCGCGCCCAGCGTACCGGCGAACAGGAACATCGACGTCACCAGGTTCGCTTCATTGAGCTTCAGGCCACTTTCCAGCAACAACGACGGCAGCCAGCTGATCATGAAATACAGCAGGATCAGGCTGACGAAAAAGGTCGACCAGATCAGCAAGGTCGGGCGTGCGTAACCATTGCGGAACAATTCAACCACGGTCAGTTTGCTGCCCTGCTCCCGCTCGTTTTGTTCGACCGATGCGGCGGGTGGTTGCCAGTCCGGCAGCATTCGCGCGGTGACCTTGCGCAGGCGCGCATACGGTGGCGCATCGCGCAGCAGACGCGGCAAGGACTCCGGCAGCATCCACCAGAGAAACGGAAACAGCAGCAACGGCGTGACACCGCCGGCGAGGAATACCGCCTGCCAGCCGAACCGGTCGATGAACCCGGCCGCGACAAAACCGCCCGCCGCCCCGCCGAACGAGAAGCCGCAGGCCGCCAGCGTCACCATCAGCGTACGCAGGCGTGGCGGTGAATATTCCGACATCAACGCCATGGCGCTGGGCATTGCACCGCCCATGCCGATGCCGCAGATGAAACGCGCGATCATCAAGGTATTCAGGGAATCGGCGAACACCATCAGCACGGTGAGGCTGGCATAGATCAGTACACAGGCGAGCAGAATCCGCCGTACGCCGAAGCGGTCGGCCAGCGGCGTCACGGCCAGCGAGCCGAGGGTCAGGCCCAGCAGGTTGGCGCTGAACACCGGGCCGAACGCCGATTTCTCCAGGCCCCAGTCCTGCGCCAGCGCCGGGACCACGTAACCGAGCACCTGGGCGTCATAGCCGTCGGTGACCAGCAGCAAGGCGAGAAGAATCAGGAGCAACCACTGAAAGCGGGACACAGGACGGGCGTCGAGTGCCGCCCGGAAGCTGGCAATCTGGTTATGCATCGCAAGGTACCTGTTTTGTTTTTATGATTTTTTGCGGGTAACCGGAATGGCTCCCGTGCGTTGCACGGGAGCCATCAATTGCTACTTCGGCGTGTCCGGCTGGTTCGCCGGATGCGCCGCAATGAACGCCGGATGTTCGGCCGCCAGTGCCGCCACCCGACGAATCCGTGGGTAGGCCTCAAGCGAAACATTGAAACGCTCGGCCGCGTACAGCTGCGGAATCAGGTACACATCAGCCACGCACGGCCACTCGCCGAAACAGAAGCCGCTGTCGCCGATCAACTGCTCGACCGTTGCCAGCCCCTGACCGATCCAGTGAGCGATCCACTCGTTGACCTGCGGTTCGTCATGGCCCAGACCGCGCAGGCGATTGAGCACGCTGACGTTGTGCAGCGGATGCACATCGCAGCCAATCACCGCCGCCACGCCGCGCACCTGCGCACGGGCAACGAGGTCTTCGGGCAGCAACGGCACCTGTGGATAACGTTCCTCCAGGTACTCGATGATCGCCGGCGACTGAATCAGCAACTTGCCGTCGTCAGTACGCAGCGCTGGCACACGGCCCTGGGGATTGATCGCCAGATACGCCGGTTGTCGATGTTCGCCACCGGGCGGTGCGATCAGGTTGACCGGCAGCGCCTGATAGTCGAGGCCCTTGAGCGCCAGCGCGATCCGCACCCGGTACGACGAGGTGGAACGGTAATAGGTATAGAGATCCATGAGCCGCTCCTGTCAGCGTGCCGCCAGCACGGTGCCACGGCAATCGCCGAAACCGATGGAGGCAAAACCGTCGCGGGCGCAGCGAGCGCGCAGGATGATTTCGTCGCCGTCTTCAAGGAACTTGCGCACTTCACCGGACGCCAGTTCGATCGGCTTTTTGCCGCCCTCGGTGATTTCCAGCAGGCTGCCGAACTGACCGTTTTCAGGGCCGGACAGAGTGCCCGAACCGAACAGGTCACCGGCCTGCAACTGGCAGCCGTTGACGCTGTGGTGCGCGACCATTTGCGCGACGGTCCAGTACATGTAGCGGGTGTTGCTCAGGGTCAGGCGATGGGCCGGCAGGTTCTGCTCGCGCATTTTCTCGGTGAGCAGCAGCACTTCCAGCTCGATGTCGAAACCACCGCCATCCTGATCGCGCTTGTCGAGCAGGTACGGCAGCGGCTGCGGGTCGCCTTGCGGACGCGCCGGTTGCGCGGTGCGGAATGGCGCCAGCGCTTCGGCGGTCACCACCCATGGCGAAACGCTGGTGATGAAGCTCTTGGACAGGAACGGCCCGAGCGGCTGGTATTCCCAGGCCTGGATATCACGGGCCGACCAGTCGTTGAGCAGGCAGAAACCGGCAATGTGTTCGGCGGCATCACCGATGGCAATCGGCTCACCCATCTCGTTGCCCTGACCGATCCAGATCCCCAGTTCCAGTTCATAGTCCAGCCGCGCACATGGGCCGAAGGTCGGCTCGGTCGCACCCGCCGGCAGGGTCTGGCCTTTCGGACGGCGCACGTCGGCACCGGAAGCACGCACGGTGGACGCACGACCGTGGTAGCCGATCGGCACGTGTTTGTAGTTCGGCAGCAGCGGGTTGTCCGGGCGGAACAGTTTGCCGACGTTCTGCGCGTGCTCGATGCCGACGTAAAAGTCGGTGTAGTCACTGATGCGTGCCGGCAGGTGCAACTGGCAATCGGCGGCCAGCGGCAGCAGTTTCGCGCCCTGGGCTTCAATGTTGCCGCGATGGGTACTGCCCTCGCTGAACAGTTCCAGCAGACGCTCGCGCAGGGCAACGCGAGCGTCGCGGCCGAGTTCGAAGAAGGCGTTCAACTGACCGCCGTGCATGGCTTCGACTGCGCTGCGCGCAACGCCGTCGAACAGCCCGGCCTCCAGCGCAACCTGCAGATCGAAGATGTGTTCGCCAATCGCAACGCCCGCGCGCGGTGCCGAACCGTCGATGCTGAACACGCCCAGCGGCAGGTTCTGCAACGGGAAATCGGTGTGGCCGTTGGCCGAAGCGACCCAACTGCGGGTGATGGAATTCTGAGTCATGGGTTATCTCCGGGTCGGGTCGAACGTGGCGGGCAGCGTGGCCCAGCAGGCATCGTAAGTGGATTGCAGTTGCGGGCAGTCGAGGGCGAAGCGGCTTGGGCGCAGCACCTGGCTGGTCTCGAACATGAAGGCCATGGTGTTGTCGATCTTCGCCGGTTTGAGGTCCGCGTTGATGGCTTTGGTACAGGTCTCGCCGTCCGGGCCGTGGGCGCTCATGCAACTGTGCAGCGATGCGCCGCCGGGCACGAAACCTTCGGCCTTGGCGTCGTACTCGCCCTGGATCAGGCCCATGAATTCGTTCATCAGGTTGCGGTGGAACCACGGCGGACGGAAGGTGTTCTCGGCCACCATCCAGCGAGGCGGGAAGATCACGAAATCGAGATTGGCCAGACCGTGGACGCTGGTCGGCGAGGTCAGCACAGTGAAGATCGACGGGTCCGGGTGATCGAAACTGACGGTGCCGATGGTATTGAAGCGGCGCAGGTCATATTTGTACGGCACGTTGTTGCCGTGCCAGGCGACCACGTTCAGCGGCGAGTGATTGAGTTCGGTGCCCCACAACTGGCCGAGGAATTTCTGCACCAGGGTGGTCGGTTGTTGCAGGTTTTCGTAGGCGGCGACCGGGGTCAGGAAGTCCCGCGGATTGGCCAGGCCGTTGCTGCCGATCGGTCCCAGATCCGGCAGGCGCAGCGGCGCGCCATGGTTCTCGGCGACGTAACCGCGCGCTTGCGGGTCGAGCAGTTCGACGCGGAATTTCAGGCCCCGTGGCAAAACGACGATTTCCAGCGGCGCCACTTCCAGCACGCCGAGCTCGGTGGCGATACGCAGACGGCCCAGTTGCGGCACCAGCAGCAATTCACCGTCGGCGTTGAAGAAAACGCGCTCCATCGAACGGTTGGCGCAGTAGTGGTAGATGCTGATACCGGCCGGTTTTTCGGCGCCGGAGTTGGCCGCCATGCTCACCAGACCGTCGACGAAATCAGTCGGCTCGGCCGGGATCTCCAGCGGGTTCCAGCGCAGGCGATTGGGGGTCACTTCGCCCAACGGGCCGCCCGCCAGTTGCCGCTCCAGTTTGACGAATGCCGGGTGATTGGCCGACGGCTGGATCCGGTACATCCAGGTGCGCCGCGCTTCGCTGCGGGTCATGGTGAACGCGGTGCCGGAGAACAGTTCGGTGTACAGACCGTACGGGGCTTTCTGCGGGGAGTTCTGGCCGACGGGCAGTGCGCCGGGCAATGCTTCGGAGCTGAATTCGTTGCCGAAACCGGACTGGTAAGCCAGGGCTGAATCGAGGTTCATGGAGCCTCCTGAACAGGGAGTCGGCATGGCCGGACGCTCTGGATCAGAGGTCTTGGCACGCCGGGGTTATTTTTATCGTAATTCAATTACGCATAACGTAATTTGCTCGCTATCCAGCGTCAAGCTATAAAGACGCCCATTCGTTCCGGGACACGGCAGCACCATGGAAAAAACCAGCGACAGCAACGGCAAACAGAAAGTCCGCTCCGCCGAAGTCGGCACCGACATCCTCAAGGCCCTGGCCGAGTTGTCGCCGTCCACTTCGCTGTCGCGTCTGGCCGAACATGTGCAAATGCCGGCGAGCAAGGTTCACCGCTATCTGCAGGCCTTGATCGCCAGTGGTTTCGCCGAACAGAACACCGCCACCAACCACTACGGCCTCGGCCGTGAAGCGCTGCGGGTGGGCCTGGCCGCACTCAACAGTATGGACGTACTGAAAGTCGCCGCCCTGCCGCTGGCCGAACTGCGCGACGAACTCAACGAAACCTGTTTCCTGGCGGTGTGGGGCAATCAGGGCGCGACCGTAGTGCACATCGAGCCGGCGGTGCGCGCGGTGACCGTGGTGACGCAAGTGGGTTCGGTGCTGCCACTGCTCAGTTCTTCGACAGGCCTCGTGTTCGGCGCCTATCTGCCGCACCGGGAAACCGACGAATTGCGCGAACAGGAAATCGCCAGCGGCGGCCATCCGCTGGCGGACGAAAAAGCTTATGCAGCGTTGTGCGAACAGATCCGCGAACGCGGTCTGCATCATGTGCACGGATTGCTGATGCCCGGTGTCGATGCCCTCTCGGCACCAGTGTTCAACGCCCTCGGGCAGGTCGCGGCGGTATTGACCATCGTCGGCCCGACGTCGCTGTTCCACGCCGACGAAAACGGCCCGGCGGCCCAGCGGTTGCTGGCGGCGACGCGGGCCGTGAGTTGGCGGATGGGGTATCAACCCGCCTGATGGATTGAATGATCAGCCGACAATGTGGGTCCTGCTGTCCGCAATCGCATGGGGAGAAACCGCCGCGGTGATGTAACCGATCCCGACCGGCACGCCGGTCGCGGTCGATACGATGTCCGCAATATCCTTGACCCGCGACAACGCGTCCACCGCCGAAACCGATCCACCAACACCCGCGATCACACCGACATACAGGAGAATGGAACTTCTCCAGGCCGAGGCGAGATGATTCCTGCCTGCGTCGTCATCCCCCAGGCTGTAGGCAACGATGCCTTGAACAATCGACTGTGTGATCCGTACGATACTGGCGACCAGCCCCACTGGCGGGACAAACAGCGAGACGATATCCACCGCCAGCTCCGTGACCACCAGCACCGTGTTCCAGAAACGTTCGGCAGGCGTGGTCGTTTGATGATCGACATCGCTGAGCACCCGCGAAATCATGCTGTCGAACTCGAACTTGAAATGAGTCACGGCGTAACTGTTGTTCAATGCAGGTGCAGGGAGGGCGTTTGCAGTCTGCTGACAACGCGTGACGAAATTCTGCACGACAGCTCGGTGCTCCAGCGTTGCCAGTGCAATGACGTGATTGCCCAGGCTGCCGCCCTTGAGCCCCAGCGTCAGCGATTCGAGCGGGCGAAAGCTCAAACCGTCCGGCGCCTTGGGAATGTAGACCAGCAGTTGCAACTTCCCCGCCACACGGCGTCCGAACGTGTAGGCACCCTCGATGCGCCGACCTTCAAGGGCCAGCGTATAGATACCTTCCTGCGGGGTGGTTCCGGTCAAAAACGGAACCAGCGTGTGAGGGCGGTCATGATCCAGCCCTTCAATCAATCCCGCCAGCCAATTGAACTGCTCGGAGGACAGGGAGCCCTGCATCTTTTGGGTCAATGCAGCCTTGAGCATTTCGTTTTGCTTGACCTTGCAGAAGAGCTTCGCCTTCAGGCTCTGCTTCGGGGAGTTGGCGAAATGGTCAACCAGATGCCACTCATACGCCATGGCCGGTTTCAGGCTGATCAAGGATCCCACAACACTCGCATTCAGGGCTCCCAGTGAAGCACCATTTCCGGAGGAAAATGCCACCTGACCATCGCTCGGCCAGAGCTGCCATTGAATGAACAGTTGGGTGAGCGTCATCCAGTCTTGTCCACGCACCTTGACGTTCACTTGGTCAGGATCGATCAGGGGGTGTTTCGGGTCAGACCGTCGCAGATGACTGTTCAGCCTTTCCATCACCAGGTCTCGCGAAAACGACACCATCGTGGGGATATTCAGCTCATCTTTTGACACTTCGTAGATCGCCTTGAACTCCGTATTCAGCCGGGTGAGCAGCTCACGATCCTGTGCCGCCGCGTTCCGGTACCAGACGGGTGTGGCCACTTTTTCCTCTGCGACTTCCCAGTCGATGATCCTGTGGACGGCCCCCATCAGCGGGCCATCATCCAGCCCTTGAGCCCACTGCACCAATGTCACGCCCTCCCACCACCATGGCTGGAATACCGGGCCCGGTTCGCTGAAGGAAAGGTAGTATTTCTCGAATTCCGCACGATCTTCACTGAATGCCTGACCGATCAGGAAGTCACGGTCACGCGGCTCGAATCCCCAGGCAATGAACTGTCGCTTCAGTGCCGTCAGATCGGTGAACTCGAACCACTGCTGCCCTGTCGGGGCGCCGGGTGCATACAGGACATGCCTCGAGCGATCAGGCTCTGCGCCTCTCGCACGAAAGGCAAGCATGTCCTTGAACGGTTTGTAGTAACGCCGGAAAGCAACACCCGAAGCCTCCATTCCCGGGTCCCCAAGCAAATACCGCTGCACCATATCCTGCGCCTGCGGGCTGATGTGTTTTTGCAGGATCGCGGCGAAGTTACTGACGGCAATCTGCTGCGCCAGCACTTCACGCATGGCTTCTCTGACCGACGCCCGTCCAAAGCGGTCATTGCGTTCATTGGCGTATTGCACCCGCAGATCAAACTGGCGGATGGCGCGTTCGATATTGGACGCGGTCAGTCGCGGGTTGTTGTGAAACGCCTCGAACTTGATCGAGTACGCAGCCCCCTCGTCATGCACGCCGTACATGAACAGCTGGGTCAGGTTTTTACGCTCGATATGCTCGATACGCCGGTTGCCCATCCGCAGCGAATGTTGCACCGTCACCCAGACCGCATCAGGGTTCACGCGTTGGGTATCGCCTGCGGAAATATGAGTTTCGACGACACCGCGCACATACTCCTGGAATGAAGACACCCCGCCCATGGACTCATGCAATGCCACCTGACTTCTGAACAATCCCTTTTCCATCGAGGCGAAAACTTCCTGATGGGTGGCGGGAGCATCCTTGAGCCATTGCGGCCGATTTTTTTTGTTCATCAAGACCAGGAGGTGGGCAATGCGTCCCCTGGCGACATCGATCACTGTCTGCTGACGATGCACCGATTCGATGGAATGAATGACGGCCTGCAGATCCACGCCGGTTTTTTCCAGTTGGCGAAGGTGCCAGGTGACGTCTCTTTGCTGCTTTTCAAGCAACTGGGCCGTGAGGGTGTGAAAGAGTTCTCCCTGAATGTTCAGGTAACGGATGTCCGGAACATGCCTGACCTGAGCGGCGTCTTCCAGGGCAACACCCTTGAGCAGTTGCAGCCGGCTGTCCGGGTTGCTCAGGCGCTGCTCCAGAACACGCTGCATCATGGTCGATGTACGGAATGTTTCCAGGCCGTTCACGTGAGTGAAAAGAACGACCCAATCGTCCTCGCCCGGTACCAATTCAGAAACCGATCGACCATTGAGGTAAGTGACAAAGCAACCGGTCAGCGTCGCGAATCGGCCGTTTTCCAGTTGCAGAGAAACGCTGTAGGCCGGCGTCATGGATGCGCCCCTTATGAAGACGGCAAAACTTTCCTCTACTTCCGGCCGCACGCCTTGCAACTGCACTGTCGCACTCAATTCCTGCCAGAACAGCGCTGCACAGGCATCCTGCAGCTGGCGGCTGCGCGACGGCAGCTTGCGCCCCTTGTCATCCTTGCCCGAAGAAGCGGCCCAGTATTGCGCCAGCAAGGGCGGGTACTTTTGTGCCAGCGAGCCCAACACATTGCCGATCACCGAGCCGACGGCAACCACATCCAGACCCTGGATCAGATCCTCTTCATCCGTGGAGTCGCGCCAGTCGTAGACGCCGTATTGGCTGGCGTCATACACAGGTGCCCGGCCCAGCGCCAGGCACTGCATGAATACTTCCATGACCAGCCCGGTCGGTTGCGGATTGACGATTTCCTGACTTCGGGCCGTGATGTAGGTCTTGCTGATGTAAATGTCCGGCAGCAATCTCTGAAGTTCTTTTAACACCACATCCTGCAAAAGCGATTTGAACGAAGGCAACCCTCCCAGCATGCGTTCAAACTCTACAAAACCCTGATCAACCTTACTCAGACCTGTTTCAAACGAAATCTTTTCCATGGCACTCATAAACAAACTCCGCAAATACACTTTACAATCAGGCAATACAACATCACCCGAACCGTGCAATTAACGTAGCTTGAAAAGCACCAACACAAACACCCACCACATTTTACGAAGTATTAAAAACTTCCGACTCTCAACATGCCCCACGAACTTATTAACTGGCAATCAACTGCACAACCCCAGCATTCTCGCAAGCGCCACGGCATGCGTCCGACGTTCCACGCCCAACTTGGCGTGAATTCGCCGGACATGAGTTTTAACCGTATGCAACGAGATGAACAACTTGTCCGCTATTTGTTGATTGGAGCTTCCCGAAGCAATCAACTCCAGAACCTGAGATTCTCGCAAACTCAATGAACTTCCATCGCCACTTTTATCAGAAAGTTTCTTTTCCTGTGCCCAATCAACCCAGGCATCCGACACTTGTTCTTCAAACTTCAGCAACAGTCGCGACAAATTGAAATGGCTGGCCAATGTCCGGCCTCTTTCAAAATACTGTCGGGCCGATTCCCGTGCATCGAGCAACGAAGCCACCTCACCCATTGCCAGTAACAGCTCGGCTTCAAGAACTATCATCCGATTGGCTTGAGCCTGTTCGAACAGGCACTGCAGACGCGCCATGGGTTGCAGTGCCAAGTGCAACCGGGTCTCGGCCAGAATCAGCAAACACTCGATGCGTGGGACAAGCTCCAGCGTCGCCGGCGGTGCCTGTCGTGCGTGGGGGCCACGATAGTGCCGAAGTACCCGAGCCAAGGCCTCCCGGGCCCGTTCTGGCCGCCCTTGTTGCAACCAGAATTCGCTGCTGACCTGCAACAGGACGCCGCGATAAACCGTGTCCGGAATCTGTCGCTGCTGCATCAACCGTTCAGCATCGCGCAGGCGCATGAAAGCCTGTGGGTAATCGCCCTGATCGGCGGCCAGTTGCGCCTGTCCGAGAAAGCCGTAAAGCACCCGTTTGTCAAAGCTGCGCAGACAGTCGTCGAGCCCCTGCTGAAAGTGCTCGGCCGCTCGTTCCTGTTGCCCCATGCTCAGCGCCAGTCGCCCTCGACGCAGGGCAATGCGCCCCAGCAGCGGCGTCGGTCGCTCGACGGACGAGCCGAGCATTTCGCAAAGGCTGGCCAGCAGTTCTTCGGCTCGGGCCGACGCCCCTCGCTGTTCCAGCAATTGGGCGTGATCAAGTTCCAGCAATGCCTCGAACAGCAATGAACCCTCTGCCCGGGCCAGGCAAAGGGCTTCACGATTGATCGAATGCGCCAGCTCCAGATCGCCACACAGCAAAGCCTGCTGTGTACGCCCCGAGAGACACAGCAGGCGCGCTGTCCAGGCCTTCGGCGACAGATCGCTCAACGCTTGCTCAAAGTGATCCCGCGCCTCGTCCATCCGTCCTTGCAGGTGCAACAGCCAGCCTTGCTGAGCCTGCCAGCGGGCGATCAATTGCCGTTGCTGGCCAGCCGACGGTGGCGGCAAAAAACGCGACAGTTGCCCGATGCAATCCGCCGCCTGGGCAAAGCGCCCGGCGAACAGCAACGCAGCCGTGACCAAGCCGACCAGTTGCGCCGAACCCAGCAACAGTTCCTCGCCGTGTTGTTCATAAAGACGTAGCAACAGCGCGACCGTCTGTTCCTCGAACAGATGCTCGAAACTGAAATGCTGTAGCAGACTCACCGCGACCTCGTACTCTTCGGCCAGCAACGCCTGCTCGAAGGCGCATTTCCAATGCTGCCCGGCAGCAAACCACTGACAGGCCCGGCGATGCCAGGAGCGCCCGGCAGGCCAAGGTTCGTCACGCATCAAACGCGACAGTGGAGCACATACCTGCAACCAGTCCGGAGATCCATGCCAGGGTTCGATAAAGCATCCCAGGGTTTGCAGACTGCGCATCCATTGCGCCCCGTCCCCGGCACCGAACAGGTGATCGCACAGGCTGGCATTGAAGCGCGGCAAATGCGCCAGCACCCGCCAGGCTTCGGCCAGCTCCGGGCTCAGGCCGCTGAACAGTTCGTGTTGCAGATAATCGAGCAAGGTGTCCATGCGTTGCTGCGGCAAGGTCCTCTGCGACCAGTCGCATTTTTGCATCATCAGCATCCGTACCCCGGCGCACCAGCCGCCGCTGCGCTGATGGATGCGAGCAGCGATGCTATCGGCCTGGGCTGGCGGCAAGTGACGCAACACTTGGGCAATTTCATCCCTGTTCAGCGCCAGCGCCGCGCCTTCACATTCGTACAGTGCGTCATCCAGCAGCAGGCGCGGCCAGTTGCAGGGTGGACGCCGCCGCGTACCGATCCACCACGTCAGGGCCGGGCTACTGATCGCCAGCATCCGGTCGAGCAATGCATCCAGCGCAGCTTCCGGACTCCGGCAGTAATCGTCGATCAACACCCAGGTAGCCGAAGATCGTCGCGCCAGTTCATAAAGCAGCGAAGCCTCGTCCGAGGCAGTCAGTCCCATCGAACGCGCAAGCCGTTCGCAAAACTCGCCGACGCTCAAGGACGCCCCTGCCAGCGGCAACCAGCAGACGGTGCAATTGACCGGAGCCTGCAGCAGGCACTCGGTGAGCAGCGCGGTTTTACCGCTGCCGGCCGGCGCGCAGATCAGTTTGACCCGAGCCGCCGAGTCGAGCAGTGCCTCGTAAAGGCGCGGGCGTGGCAGATGATGGGGAGACAGTCTCGGGAGAAAATCCGGTCTATCCAGACAGGGTGTCATGGCGGTCATCGGGTGCGCCTTTTTATCGTTGTACGCTCACCCTAGCCCTCTCCCCGACGCTTGTTGACGAGTATTCAGTACGCTGATCGCAGCCCATAAAAAAGGCGACCACCCGGTCGCCTTTTGTCTTGCCGGTGTATCGAAAACCCTAGCGCACGCCCTCGGCACGCAAGGCTGAAGGGGTGAAGTCGGCGACCTTGGCTTCGAAGCCGAATTCGAAACTGTGCTTCTCTTCGTTCTTCATCCCAAGGGCGATGTAGCGACCGGCGATGATGTCGTAGAGCGCTTCCAGCGTGTAGGCCTGAGCCTGGTGATCGTAGTAGTACTGGGCATGCCCCTCGGCCACCCGCCACAGCTGCCCGCGACCATCGTAGTGATCAACCAGTGCCACCTGCCAGCTGTCCTCGTCGATGTACATATGGCGCTTGGCGTAGATGTGTCGCTCGCTCGGCTTGACCGTACCGATCACTTCCCAGACGCGATGCAATTCATAGCGGGTCAGGTCCTGATTGATGTGCCCGGCCTTGACGATGTCGTCGTACTTGAGCTTCGGCGAATCGAGCTTGTAGCTGTTGTACGGAATGTACATTTCCTTCTTGCCGATCAACTTCCAGTCGTAACGATCCGGCGCGCCGGAGAACATGTCGAAGTTGTCCGAAGTCCGCAGGCCATCCGCCGCAGTGCCAGGCCCGTCATACGCCACCTGCGGCGCACGGCGAACCCGACGCTGGCCGGCGTTGTAGATCCACGCCAGACGCGGTTCTTTCACCTGGTCGAGGGTTTCGTGCACCAGCAACACGTTGCCGGCCAGGCGTGCGGGAGCGGTCACCGACTGTTTGAAGAAGGTCAGCACGTTGGCCGCCTGCTGCGGGTCCAGATCCTTCATCAACTGCGGCACGGCGATTTCTTCTTCGAAGCGGATCGGCGTGTAGCTGCCATTGGTCTGCGGTGTCACCTGGGTGATGATCCGCCGCAGATTGCCGCCGTGATAACGGGTGATGTGGTTCCACAACACCTCGACGCCGCTCTTTGGAATCGGGAAGGCGTAGTAGCGATTGCCGGTGAAGTTGGCCAGGCCGTTGCCGTCGTTGATTGTGGTCACGTTCAACGCGCTGCGCTTGGCCGATTCGTAGATTTCCGGCGGCACGGCGACGGTGCGGTGGGTCGGGTAGACCGGAATCCTGTAGGTTTCCGGGTAGCGTTTGAACATCGCCACCTGCCCCTCGGAGAGTTTGCCCTTGTACTGGTCGACATTGGCGGCTGTGATGGTGAACAGCGGTTTTTCATTGGCGAACGGGTCGGCGAGAAAGCCCTTGCTGTCCACCGCCCCGGCGTTTTTTGGAATGCCGCCGGTCCAGGCTGGAATCGAGCCATCGGCGTTACCGGCCTTCTCGGCGCCGAGCGGCGTCAGGCTGGTGCCGAGCTTGTCGGCCTCTTGCGGCGACACCGCCGCGATCACGTTGGCGGCCAGCAGACTCAAGGCCAGGACACCGCATTGCAGAATCATTTTGCGCATGGATTTCATCCTTCTCGGGCAGATCAGAAGTTCACGCCGAAGCTCAGGGCCACGAAGTCACGGTCGGTGAGGACGTTGTAATCGCCGCCAAAAAAATCGGTGTAACTGAGGCTGGCGGTGTAGGTGTTGCGGTAGTCGGCATCGACCCCGACGCTGATGGCCTTGGCGCCCTCGTTGAACAACCCGTTGGGGCCATAACCGGAAACGTCGTGGGACCAGGACAGGTTGGGCTTGAGGTTGATCCCGCCGATCACATTGGCGTAATCGAGGATGGCCCGGGCGCGATAACCCCAGGAAGTCGACGTGACGAAACCACCGGTGTCACCGCCGAAACCGTACTGGCCGTACACCGAGTCGCGGCCGTAACGCAGCTTGCTGCGCGACTCCAGCCCACCGACCCGCACCACCGCCGCCTCGCCGACCACGGTCAGGCGTTCGGCACCCAGCACCTGATCGAAGAAGTGCGTGAGGGTGCTCTGCAGTTGCGTCACTTCCTTGCGCCGGTAGCCTTTGTTGTCGGCGCCCGGGGAAGTGGTCAGTGGCGACGCAGCACCGCCGGCAATCGGATTGAGCAGTGCCAGCGTCAAGTCGTTGGTGTTGACCTGCACCGGGGCATTGGGCCGGTAGCTGAGCTCGCCGGTCCACGCCGTGCCGGTAGGCAGGGTGGTGGCGAAACTTGCACCATACAGACGGATGTCTTCCGGGTATTCGAGGTAGTACTGACCGCGCCCGAGCATCACGCTTTGCGCCAGGCCGGAACCGCTGCCGGGGGCCAGGCGGTTGGCGGTGCTGACCATCCCCGGCAGTGCCGACAGGGTCGACAGCCCGGCTGTGGTGGTGCCGACCGTCGGCGTGCGGCTGTGGTAATTCATGAAGTACAGGCCATATTCGGTATCGTCGCCGAGCCAGCGCAACGCCGTCCCCCACTGCCCGGAGTCCCGCGCATCGCGATCACCGCCACGAGGCACGACCACGCCTTCGCGAGTGACCTGGATGGGTTGCCCGAAGGCAGCAGCCAATGGCGCCAGCGGCGCAATCGCCGGGCTGCCTACGGTGTAACCGTTGTTGCAACCATCCGCCGCCACGTCGACACCGAAGAAGGTCCCGCAGTTGTCGAGAACGGTCTGGTCCCACTCCAGCTGATAGAAGCCTTCGACCGAGAGCTTGTCAGTCAGGCTTTGCGAGCCGAACAGCATGTTCACCGGTATCAGGCCTTCCTTGATCTCGGCACCGGGCCGGCGGAACGCCGAGACGTCGATCGGGTTGATGCTGTTGATCGAGTTGCCGATGAAGGTACTTTCGCCCCAGCTCACCACCTGCTTGCCGGCGCGCACGGTGCCCGGCAGATCGGCGATGGAGTAGTTGTGATAGACGAACGCGTCGAGAATCTGCCCGCCGGAAGACTTGGCGCCTTCCTTGCGGCCCTTGTCGCTGATCGGTTTGAATTCGCGGTCTTCATCCTTGAGTTCGAAGTCGTACCAATACTTGCCACGCACGAACACACCGGTGTCGCCGTACTTCAATTCAAGATCGTGGATGCCCTTGAAGATCTTGGAAAAGGTCTCGCCCTTCTTGAAGTTCAAGCGCCCGTCATCACCGGTCGAAGACTGGCCCGTGCCGCCATTGACCGTACCGACCAGCGACTTGTCCGCATCGCGCATGCCCCAGCTCGCGCCGACCGACAGCGACGAGTCGAACGTGCCTTCGATTTCGCCGATGTTGAAATCCACGGCATGGGCCTGGGCCCAGCAACCCAAGGCCACCGCAGCGGCCAGCGCCTGCGGTTTGAAGATGGCGCGCATTGTTGTTTTTGTCATGCGTCTTCCCCGGTGAGTGACAGAAGGCCCCACCCTACTGCCGCCACACGGGGACGATAAGCGCACCAAGGAGGTATTCGCGCTGTCGCTCTAAAGGATGAACCCCCGCCTGGGACGGGGCCTGCCGCAGAACATGAACCGGCTGGATAACCCACGATCAATAAAACGGATGATGCCCGGCTCGGGGCGCCCCACTGTTACATGCCCCGTAACAGTGCATGTCCGGAATCGCTATTTTTCCTTTGGCCTCAGGCGCTTATTCTGAACGGGCTTTCACGGCGGACCGCCACGAAGCAAAAAGTCCGCGACCGAGTCGTCGGCAACCGATTTCTGATGGATTGAAGCGTTTTTCGCTCCATCGCCCAGGTGTTCACTGACGTTGATTTGTAGCTCCTTGATCCAACGTCTTACCTTGGCCGCTGCGTTTGCAGCGGCCTTTTTTATGCGTGCGAAAAAGATCACATCGTTCACTCATGGCAGATTCCGAAAAGCTTGTCAGATATTTCCATTTTAAAACGGGAAATACCTATTCTTTTTAATACCCGCTCAAATTTCATACAGTTTAATTCGCCATCAACTACAGCCTAATCAGAATCAAGCCAAGACGTCTTGCTGTAACTTAATGCCATGCAAACGCTTGCCGGCACTAAGATTTTTGCGCCGACTTATTACAAACCTGCTTATTCAAAGGATATGAATATGGCAAACCCTCCATCAGGAAGATTGGAAATAGGTATTAACGACGCCGTCCATATACGAGGCATTGCACCACGCGACACGTTCATTATACCGCCATCCCATTCGCCCAGAATTCCTCACGGCAGCGGGATGTTTGGACATGGGCACGTCATGCAAATGACCGCCCATTCCGTTCAAATGATCACCCACGCCATGCAATCAAATATCAGTGTTCTGGAAAGTGAATATCAAACTCGCACGACTCAATTACCACAAACAATTGAACATGAATTAGCGACGATTCGGCAGGAGGGCTCCAATCACTATCTACCTCCCACGCAAGCGGTTATTCGCGAACTGGACATTCGCAACAGGTTGATTGCGCACAAGACGGCGGTACTTCAGCAACAAAGCGCCATCGCTAACCAGTTCTTCGGCAGTGACCCTGCCAATAAAACGCTGGCCGAGTTTATCCAAAAGGCTTCGCAGATGGAGCCGCAGATCAAGCCTTATGGCATAGCCATACAAGCTTGGACCGTTTCGTATCGCGCGGCTCATGAAGTGAGGCTGCTGTCCCAGACCATCGACATTCTGAGTCGACAGAACACCAACTACTACACCTGGCTTGCCGCTTCCCAAGCCAACGACCGGGAGCTGGCCAGGCAAACAGCCGAACGAGCCCGAATCGCTGCCGAGCAACACCGTCAGCAAGCACTCGCAGAGGCAGCACGGCAGCAAAAGGAACAAGAGGAAATCCAGGCCCGTGAAGAGGCGCGCCTTGCAGCGCTGGCTGAAGCGCAAAGGCTTGCTGCTGAGCAGGCGCAAATCACCGCCGAAGCCATCGCACAGCAGATTGCTGCCGAGCAGGCACGTCTGCAAGCGGAAAACGCCCCGGACGGACAATCTCCAGTTTTTGCCAATGCCGGATCAATGGCCGCATTCGGCCCCACCTTTACCGGGCCGCTTGGCGTCTTTGGCAACAACCCGGCAACTACGCTGGCACTCAGAACGTCGCTGCGAACGGCGGTGTCCCTGGCGCTGACGGGCATCTCCACAGCGGTTGCGCCGGTGATCGTCGGATTCGCTGCTTTGCTCGCCCCTTCGAAACTGGGTAACAGCGACCTGTATTCGGCCAGCGTTCCGCTGTCAGACCTTGCACCGGATCTGAATGCAGATCTTCAAAACCTGGCAGCCGTCGGGGGAACAGTCAATCTGCCGGTCACGCTGGGCTCGTCGACGATGGGCGACAAAGTCGAATTTGTCGTAGTAACGATGGACGGAGCGACAGTCCCCGCCCATGTTCCCGTGAGAGCCGCTCGCTTCGACGCCAGTAAAAACGTCTACGTTTCCACCGCCAGCGACACCAAAGGTCCCACGCTGACCTGGACGCCGTTGGTACAGCCACAAGACACCTCCACCAACCTGCCGCTGGCCGATACCGATCCTCCGGTCTACGACGGTGCTGAAGTTGTTCCAGACGAAGGACGGATCGATCCGTTTCCCGAGCTGGATCGGTATGGGTTTGGCGGGTTTATCACGGTCTTTCCGATTGAGTCGGGAATACCGCCGTTGTATGTGGTTTTCAGCAGTCCCTATGAGGGAGGCGTTGAAGGTGGCGAGCACAGCGGCCGCGCGTTTAACCCCGAGAAAACCGGTGGACCAATTCTTGATTTGGAATGGTCCCCTGTAACTGCAACATCAGAAGGAGCAAGCACTGTGAGACTACACATCTCAAGATTTCCTGAGTCGGCCGCCAATAAGGTAATGATTGATCGCTTGGAAAAAATCATCAGCGGAGAGATTGAGATAACGGATACAGACAAGCGCTTCTACACTCATGAGTTGAGAGAGCTAGAAAGATTCAGAGCCTTGGGATATGGAGATAACGAACGACCTGATCCGAACTCTCCTGTGTGGAACAATGTTCACACAGCAACGCTGGAGGACTTCAAACTCAAAGACGATGCTTCGCTGCTGTACACACCTGAAGCGCTGGCCGCCGACGCAGAACAAGTAGAGCGCGAATACCAAAGGTTGTTGAAGGAGATGTGGAAATGAATACTGTCGAACAAATCGTAAAAAACGAGTCCCTTGATGACATCGTTGCAGTGTTCGCTTTGATCAAAGCAAATCCACATCTGGACAGGATGATCAGACTCTACAACCGCGACATCCTCAAAGAGTATGGCGCACTCGAAAACGCCTACTCCCGCCTCTTCGCCGCCGGGGTACTTGCTCTCGGAGAGCACGGCCTGGCGATCAAAGGCCCGAACTGGTCCCCTCCAAAATTCATGATCGAAAACAGATACACCTGATCGGCAAATCGGCCACCAGGCTCTCACCTGGTGGCCGCTCGGGTTACAACGAATACTTCTGCAGATTCGCCATCATTTCTTTGAGCGCCTCGATGTTGTCCTTCGGATGCGCCGCCCCTTCGAAATCACAGATCTGCTGCCAGTGTGCCGCCACATCTTCCGGCGAGAACCCTACGCGAGGATCGAACCCGGCCCCCAGGCTGCGTTCCCAGCGCACCTTGCCCATCCAGCCGCCGCCGACTTCGAACAGGCCCGAAGTTTCCTGGCACTGCTCGCTGGCCAGGTACACCACCAGCGGGCTGACCAGTTCCGGTTTGAGTTGTTCGAACACTTGCGGCGGGATCAAGCCTTCGGTCATGCGGGTGCCGCCGGTGGGGGCAATGGCGTTGACCAGGATGTTGTTCTTGCGGCCTTCGATGGCCAGGGTGCGGGTCAGGCCGTAGAGACCGAGTTTGGCCATGCCGTAGTTGGACTGGCCGAAGTTGCCGTAAATGCCAGAGGTCGATGCGGTGAAGATCACCCGCCCATAGTTTTGCTCGCGCAGATGCGGCCATGCGGCGCGGGTCACTTTGTAGGCGCCTTCGACGTGAACGCGGTAGACCAGATCCCAGTCGGCGTCCTCCATCTTGTGGAAGGTCTTGTCGCGCAGGATGCCGGCATTGTTCACAACCACATCGACGCGACCGAACACGTCGAGGGCGTTCTGCACCAGTTTGTCGCCGTCGGTCACCGAGTCATGGTTGGCTTCGGCAATGCCGCCGGCCTCGCGGATTTCCGCCACCACGCGGTCGGCGGCCGAAGCGTTGGCGCCTTCGCCCTGGGTCGAGCCGCCGAGGTCGTTGACCAGCACTTTGGCGCCCTGTTTGGCGAACAGCAAAGCATGAGCGCGCCCCAGGCCACCACCGGCTCCGGTGACGATCACGACTTTATCTTCGAAACGCACAGACTCATTCATCGAGGCAACTCCAGCAGGCCTGAGGGACAGTGTCCCCGAGTGTCAGGCACGACGCGTTCGGTCACAACGAACACGGCTGGGGCTGAATGGTGCGCGATAAGGCTGGGGGATGATGAAACCGTGCAGAGGCGCAACGCGCCCCCGCCCTGCGATCAGGAGCACGCCACCTTGCGCGGCGGCAGCACGAAGTGATCACGAAATTCCAGGTAATGCTTGAGCACCTGCACCGGCGCTTCGCTTTGCGGGTAATGACCGATGCCGGGCAACAGCACGGTGTCCGCGTCGGGGATCAACTCGCGATAACGCTCGACCATGTGTGCGCCGGAGATCGGATCGACTTCGCCATCGATCACCCGCAACGGCACCTCGCCGCGCTGCATCGCTGCGACCCAGCGATCACGCTGCACCCGGCGTTCCGGAATGTAGGTGATCAACTTGTGCATGATGCGCGGCCCGCGATTGCATTCGACCAGGCTCCAGAAGTCGTCCATTTCACTTTCACTGGGCCGGGTGTCCGGGCCGAAGATCTGCCGGAAGCTTTTCACCAGTGCATCGCGGGTAAACGCGCGGCCGATCATCCAGCCCAGCGGGCTGAGCAACAGCTTTTGCGCCAGCAGTGGCCGATGGGTTTCCGGGAACAGACCACCGTTGAGGAACACACAACTGGCGACTTCGATCTTCTCTTCGTAATGCCGGGCCAGCAGCTCCTGGGCAACGCTGTCGCCGTAGTCATGGGCAAGGAGATGCACCGGTTGCTCGACCTGAAGATGCGCGAGCAGGGCTTGTTGCAGATCGGCTTGCTCCAGCAGGCTGTAGGTGTGGTTCAACGGTTTGGCCGAGTCGCCGAAGCCGAGCATGTCGCAGGCGATCACCCGAAAGCGCTGGGCCAGCGGCTGCCACAGGTAATGCCAGTCCCAACTGGCCGTCGGGAAGCCGTGGATCAGCAGCAACGGTTCGCCCTGCCCGGCCGTCCAGTAACGGATCGGCTGGCCACGAAAGACAAACGACTGGCTGCGTTTGCGCCAGGCACTCAGAGGAATCTCGGCGAGAGGCATTAGAGTTTATACCCCGGATCTTGTTTATCGAGTTTGCGCAGCAGCGCCGGCCAGGCCAGCGCGCCGCCCATGCCTTGGGCACTTTTGGTGACGCCGGCGATCATCGCCTTGGCGCCCGCCAGAATCTGCGGTTCGATGGCGATCAATTCGGCACCGCCGGTCTGCGCCATGACCTGGATGTCGCACGCGCGCTGGAAGGTAAACATCATCAGGAACGTGTCCGCGATGGTGCCGCCACAGGTCAGCAGACCGTGGTTGTGCAGCATCAGGAAATTGTTGTCGCCCAAGTCGGCCTGCAACCGGGCCTTCTCTTCGTGGTTGAGTGCTACACCTTCATAGGCGTGAAAGGCCAGGCTCGACAGCACGAACAACGATTGCTGACTGATCGGCAGCACGCCCTGCTTCTGCGCCGACACGGCGACACCGGAAGCGGTGTGGGTGTGCAGCACGCAGGCCACGTCATGGCGCACTTCGTGGACGGCACTGTGAATGGTGTAGCCGGCAGGATTGATTTCGTAGGGGCTGTCCATGAGCTTGTTGCCGGCCTGGTCGACCTTCACCAGGCTGGACGCGGTGATCTCATGGAACATCATCCCGAACGGATTGATCAGGAAATCTTCGGTGCCAGGCACCTTGGCCGAGATGTGGGTGAAGATCAGATCGTCCCAGCCATGCAGGGCGACCAGTCGATAGCAGGCGGCGAGATCGACCCGGGTCTGCCACTCCGCAGCACTGACCTGATCTTTGACATTCAAGGAAGAAGGGACGGGGGCTACGCTCACTGTATGCACCTCTGTTTTTGTTTTTTTCGGCAGGTGTCAGCAGTCTAGTCAGCCCCGGGGGTTCGCGTAGTTGCATTGGCAGCCAGCTTGATGACTGAGCGAGTCAGCTGCGCAAACCGCTTGGATCCATGTCAAAGCAACGACGCCAACAAAGGTGCGGCGAACAGATTGAGCAACCCGGTGAGCACCATCACCAGCCCCGCCACCGAGCCTTCTTCACCACCCACTTCATGGGCGCGACTGACGCCCGCACCATGGGCGCCCACGCCAAACAACGCGCCCCGAGCCAGGGCACTGCGCAGTGGCAGCCACTTGAGCAGCACCCCGCCCAGCATGGCGCCGAACACCCCGGTGAACATCACGAACACCGCCGTCAGCTCAGGTACGCCACCCAGATCCTGCGCCAGCGGCATGGCAAACGGCGTGGTGATCGAGCGCGGCACCAGCGACAACGTGACCGAACTGTCCAGCGCCAAAGCCCTGGCCAGACCGAACGAGGTGGCAATCGATGCGGCACTGCCGGCCAGCATGCCCAGCAGCAACGCCGACCAGTGCCGCACCAGCAAACGTCGCTGTTGCCAGATCGGCACCGCAAACGCGACGGTGACCGGCCCGAGCACCAGCATCAGCCAATGGGTGTTGCTGGAGTATTCCGCATAAGCGGTATGTAACGGCACGGCAAGGGCGAGCAACAAGGCAGGGACCAGAATCAGTGGCGACAGCACATAACGCCCGGTACGGCGATACAGCCAGCGACTGAACAGGTAGGCCAGCAAGGTGAACGCCAGCCAGAACATCGGCATCAGTTCAAGCTTCATGGGACCGCCTCAGGCGCACGGCCAGCTCAACGGTGAACGCCGTCACCAGCATCACCATCAGCGTACTGGCGGCGATCACCAGCAGGATCCGCCAGCCGTCGTCACGCAACAAGGCGCCGTAATCCAGCAGACTCATCAGCGCCGGAATGAAGAACAGCAGCATCTCGGCCATCAACAGTCCCGCGCCCATTTGCAACGCCGCCGGTTTGACCATGCCGAACGCGAAAGCCAGCAGCAACAGTGCCATGCCGATCACACCGCCGGGGATCGGCCAGGCCAGCCAAGCGGCCAATTGGCAGCCGAGCAGGTAGAGACCGAGCAGCACGGCCAGTTCGGCCAGCAGGCGAGAGAGATATTTGAGGGTCGAGGCTTTCATCGGTGGGCTCCTTTCAGGTGCCTATTTTACGAAGCTGACTGCCATCTCCGAAGCGAATTGTTAGACTCAAAGCCATTCCAATCCGGAATCAGGCCATGGAATTCAAACAGCTCAAAAGCTTCGTCGAAGTCATGCATCAGGGCGGTTTCACCCAAGCGGCGAAAACCCTGCACATCAGTCAATCCGCCGTGAGCAAGCAGATCGCCCAGCTCGAACAGAGCCTCGGCACCCCGCTGCTCGATCGCCTGGGTTCGCAATTACGCCTGACCGCCGCCGGCAGCGTGGTGCTGCAACGGGCCGAAGGCATGCTGCGCCTGCGCGATGAATTGCTCACCGAACTGGATGATCTCAGTCATCTGGCGCGCGGCGAGTTACGCCTAGGATTGCCCTTGCTGGGCAGCGATGCGCTGTTCGCCGGGCTGTTCGCCGAATACCGACGGCGCTACCCGAACATCAGCGTGCAATTGCTCGAAGGCGGCAGCCGCAATGTCGAACAGGCGGTGCTGAGCGGGGAACTGGAGCTGGGCGGCAGTCTGCTGCCGAAAGATCCTCAGTTCGACTTCCAGCCGTTCTGCGATGAGCCGCTCGATGCGCTGCTGCCGGTGGATCACCCATTGGCGACGAAAGGTGAAATCGGTCTGGAGGAGCTGGCCGACACGCCGTTCCTGCTGTATCAGCGCAGTTTCGTGCTCAACGATCGTTTGCTTCAGGCGTGCCAGCAGATGGGCTTCACCCCGAAGGAGGGTGGCCGTAGCGGTCAGGCGGATTTTCTCGCGGCACTGGTGGCCGCCGGGCAAGGCGTCGTGCTGCTGCCCAGCGTGGTGGCCCGCGGGCTGGTGCGGCCAGGCGTGGTGCGCCTGACCTTGAACGCACCGGACTACCTGCGCTGGGACATCGCCTTCATCTGGCGCCGGGGCGCCTATCTGTCGAAGGCGGCGCAGGCCTGGCTCGCACTGCTGCGCGAGCGCAGAATCAGCCTTTGAGCGTGGCGATCAACTGCTCGATCCAAGGCTCCGCGTCGGTTTCCGGGGTGACGCTTTCGCTGGCGTCGATGCGCAGCATGTCCTGCACTTCACGCACGCCCAGCTCGCCGAACAATTCACGCATCTGCTCACCACCGCCGCAGAACGTGTCGCCGTAACTGGCGTCGCCCAAGGCGATCACAGCGCCAGGCAAACCGCGCCAGGCCGCCGGCAACTGGTCGCGAATGCTCGAGTAGAGTGGTTGCAGGTTGTCCGGCAACTCGCCCATGCCGGTGGTCGAAGTTACTGCGAGCAAGGCCTCGGGGCCAAAGTTCTGGAGATCGGCGAGGCTGGCGCGCGAGTTGTAGAAGGTTTCAAAACCGGCGGCTTTCAGCAGGCTTTGCGCGTGGCGAGCGACTTCTTCGGCGGTGCCGTACACCGAGCCGGAGAGGATGGCGACTTTCATCAATCTGATCCTGAAACTGAAAAAAAGAGCGGCGATAGTAACAGCCACCGGCGCAATGTTGCGATTGGCTCTCGATAAGCGCTGATGGCCAGTAGACAGCGCTGATTGATCTTCTAGAATGCCTGCCACCGACAACCTTGAAAGGATTCAAAGATGATCAATGCCAGCCTGCTGCAAATGGTGATCAACGCGTCGAATGACGGAATCGTGGTAGCCGAGCGAGAAGGCAAGGAAGACAACATCCTGATTTATGTGAACCCGGCTTTTGAACGCCTGACGGGCTACACCAGCGAGGAAATCCTCTATCAGGATTGCCGTTTTCTGCAGGCCGGAGACCGGAACCAGGAAAATCTGCCACTGATTCGCGAAGCTTTGCGCAATAACGGTTCGTGTCGGGAAATCATCCGAAACTACCGCAAGGACGGCACGCCGTTCTGGAACGAACTGTCGCTGTCGACGGTAAAAAACGCTGATGATGGACAGACTTACTTCGTCGGTGTGCAAAAGGACGTGACCGTGCAGGTCAAGGCACAGCAACGGGTTGCGCAGCTGGAGGCCCAGGTCGCGGCTCTCGAAGCAGAACTGGCGGCCCTGAAAGCGACGAACGGCGCAAACAAAACTGCGAACTAAGTGTCATTAACTACAATCACCAATGACTTTGTAATTATTTATTTCGAGCTAGCCATGCAACGCGACGCCCTCCTGACCCAGGATGAGCTGGATTTCATCCAGACCATGCAACACAACCCGCAGCTCAATGTGCGGGATGCGACGTCGAGCCTGCTGGTCAATGGTGGTTCGCAGATCCGTGATCTGCTCACGCGCCTGGCGGCCCATGAGCAAGTCACCATCCAGGCCAACTTCGAAAACCAGCAGATGACCTTTCCGCTGCATCTGGTGGAAGACGAATTCCATGCCCTGCATTTGCGTCTGGGTGTGCCAAGCATCTATGAAGACGGACCGATGGTTCGCCCGTGGCGTCTGGCCCTTGAAGAACCGGTCGCTCTGGAGAATGCCAAGGGCCAGCCGGGCATGTTGTGGGTTTACGAGGTTTCGCATAAAGGCGTGCTGCTGGAAGTGCGCAACAAGACCAAGCCACCGAAGCATTTCGCCCTGTGGTTCAGCCCTTCAGGCTATGAGCGGATTTCCCTGCGCGGCACCTTCGAACGGGAAACCGAAAGCGGTTTCTACGCCTACGACCTGAGCCAGAGCGACGCTGACGAAACCGAGCGGTTGCGCCAGTTCATCCTTCAGCAACATCGCCTGACCCACCCTGCCCTGCACACCTGAGCCTCAGGTATCCAGCGTCCCCGCGAGAAACTGGTTCAGACGCTGGCGCATGGTTGACCCTTCATTGCCCAGACAGCCCACCGATGATCCGGCCAGGATGTCATGCGCCAGATCCGACGCATCGCCCGCCAGCATCAGCTGACAATCCAGGCTCAGGGCCAGGCGGTTCAGACGCCGGGGCAATTCGGCAGTCGGGGCGTGATTGGAAAACAGCACCAGCGCCTGGGGTTTGATCTTTTCACAAACCAGTGTCAGCTCATCGAACGGCTGGCCGGTAGTCAACACCCGAACGCCTGCATCGTTGCCACTGAGAAACAGTGCCGCCACCAGCAGTTCAAGCTCACGGCATTGCCCGGCCAGGGCACTGACAATCACCTTGCGCGGATGAGAGCCACGCAACACAACGATGCGCTGCAGTACCCGCGCCCTCAGGAAACCGTCGAGGAACAGCCACTCGCTGGTTTGCCCGAATGCATCCTGTCGCTGCAACAGCTGCAGCCACAGCGGCATCAGGATGTCCTGGAACACCACAGGCAGGGTGTAGGAAGAGAAAATCTGGCCGTAGACCCGATCCAGTTCCTGATCATCGAATGAACTGACCGCCCGCTGAACCTGCTCCTGCCATTGCAGGTAATCGGCCTGCACCAGATCATCGGGAATGATGTGCGCCAACGCCTTCATCGGCTCGGTCTTAGCCAGAATCCTGCCGACCTTGCTCACCGACACACCACGATCGATCCAGTCGACGATACTGCGAACGCGCTCGATATCGGTCATCGAATACAACCGGTGCCCACTTTCGGTGCGTGTCGGCTGGATCAGACCATAACGCCGCTCCCAAGCACGCAGCGTGACCGGGTTCACGCCGGTCAGACGCGCCACCTCGCGTATGGGGAAAAGCTCTTCGCGCTCAAGCGCAACTGAGGCCTGCGAGGCAAGGCGAACGTCAGTAATGACAGGCATGTGTGCGGACACGTCCTTGTTGTCGTTGTTAGCAAAGTTGGATCCCATTCTACTCTGGATGCCCCTTGTCGGTTCAAGCGATGAAATGGGACGAAAGTCTCTGGTTTCGTCACAATAATCGGGAATAATCCTTGCTTGTCGAAAAGCGCAGCCCTCTACCCCGGCGCTGCGTCAGGCGAAACTCCTACCCGGAGCAACGCAAATGCAATACGGAGATACACAATGTCTACTTCCCCCGTCACGCTGATGGTTGCCCGTCGCGTCGCCGATGGCCGTTATCAGGACCTGATCGCCTGGCTGCGCGAAGGCGAACAACTGGCCACCGATTTCCCCGGTTATCTCGGTTCCGGCGTCCTGGCTCCGCCTCCCGGCGACAATGAGTTCCAGATCATTTTCCGCTTTGTCGACGAACAGACCCTGCATGCCTGGGAGCACTCTGCATCGCGCACCGCGTGGCTGTCCCGTGGCAGTGATCTGTTCGCCCATCCGAAGGAACATCGGGTCAGCGGCATCGAAGGCTGGTTCGGCGCAGCAGGCGTCCGCCCACCGCGCTGGAAACAGGCCGTAGCCATCTGGCTGGCGTTCTTCCCGGTGTCGCTGCTGTTCAACTTCGTGCTGGGCCCGCTGCTCGGTGAAATGAGCCTGTTGCCCCGCGTATTCATCAGCACGCTGTGCCTGACACCGTTGATGGTCTATTTCTTCATCCCGCTGTCGACGCGTCTGCTGGCCGGCTGGCTCAACAGCGCCCCGGCCCGTCCATTGCCCGGTGCGGCATCCGCGCAAAATCGCTGAAACCATCGCTCGCGTCGCTGTTATAGTTTTTGCTCAGACCTCGACGCGAGCCAATCATGACCTCCTTTGCAGCCCCCATTCTCATCACTGGCGCCGGCCAGCGTGTCGGGCTGCATTGCGCGCAGCGGCTGCTGGAAGACGGCCACCGGGTCATTTTCACCTACCGCAGCGAACGTCCCGGTGTGAAAACGTTAAGGGATCTGGGGGCCATCGGCGTATTCGCGGATTTTTCCAGCGAGGCCACGATCCTCGCTTTCATCGCTGAACTGAAGATCCACACCGACAGCCTGCGAGCCATCGTGCACAACGCTTCCGAATGGCTGGCGGAAAACGGCGACGGTGAAGCCGAAGCCTTCACCCGCATGTTCAACATCCACATGCTGGCGCCGTACCTGATCAACCTGCATTGCGCCGATCTGCTGCAACGTTCGAGCCCCGCCGACATCATCCACATCAGCGACGACGTCACGCGCAAGGGCAGCAGCAAACACATCGGCTATTGCGCCAGCAAGGCCGGGCTCGACAGTCTCACGCTGTCCTTCGCCGCGCGCTATGCGCCGTCAATCAAGGTCAACGGCATCGCACCGGCCCTGCTATTGTTCAATCCCGACGACGACGCGGCATACCGCGCCAAGGCGCTGGCCAAGTCCGCGCTGGGCATCGAGCCGGGCAGCGAAGTGATCTATCAGAGCCTGCGTTATCTGCTCGACAACCCTTATGTCACCGGCACCACCCTGACCGTCAACGGCGGGCGGCACGTCAAGTAAAACGCCCCCGCGAGGATGCTCCATGACCCGTTCCCTGCCCGAAAACTACCGCGAGATCCTCATCGGCCTCGGTGAAGATCCCGACCGTGAAGGCTTGCTCGACACACCGGTGCGCGCGGCCAAGGCCATGCAGTATTTGTGTCACGGCTATGAACAGAGCGTCGACGAGATCGTCAATGGTGCGCTGTTCGCTTCCGACAGCGACGAGATGATCATCGTCGCCGACATCGAGCTGTATTCGTTGTGCGAACATCACCTGCTGCCCTTCATCGGCAAGGCCCATGTGGCTTATATTCCGACAGGCAAGGTACTGGGACTGTCGAAGATCGCACGGCTGGTGGACATGTTCGCCCGCCGCCTGCAGATCCAGGAAAACCTCACCCGGCAGATCGCCGAGGCGGTCCAGCAAGTCACCGATGCCGCCGGTGTCGCGGTGGTCATCGAAGCCCGGCACATGTGCATGATGATGCGCGGTGTCGAGAAACAGAATTCGACCATGAACACCTCGGTCATGCTTGGCGCCTTCCGCGAGTCGAGCAACACCCGCCAGGAGTTCCTGCAATTGATTGGACGGAGTAAGTAAATGCCACAACTTCAACCGGGAATGGCGCGCATCCGGGTCAAGGATCTGCGCCTGCGCACCTTTATCGGGATCAACGAGGACGAGATCCTCAACAAGCAGGATGTGCTGATCAACCTGACCATCCTGTACGCCGCGCAGGAAGCGGTGCGTGACAACGACATCGACCACGCGCTGAACTACCGCACCATCACCAAGGCGATCATCGCCCATGTGGAGGGCAACCGCTTCGCGCTGCTCGAGCGCCTGACCCAGGAATTGCTGGATCTGGTGATGGCCAACGAATCGGTGCTGTACGCCGAGGTCGAAGTCGACAAGCCGCACGCGTTGCGTTTTGCCGAGTCGGTGTCGATCACCCTCGCCGCCAGCCGCTGAGTGCGTCTGGCGCTCCGGGCGTCAGACTTTTATCATCCGCGCCACGATTTGACTGCACAGAGCCCATCATGACCGAGCAACAACGCCTCGAACTCGAAGCCGCCGCCTTCCGCCGGCTGGTCGCCCACCTGGACAGCCGCAAGGATGTGCAGAACATCGACCTGATGAACCTCTCCGGGTTCTGCCGCAACTGCCTGTCCAAGTGGTACAAGGCCGCCGCCGACGAGCGCCAGATCGAGGTCAGCCTCGACGACGCCCGGGAAGTGGTTTACGGCATGCCGTACGCCGAGTGGAAAGCCCAATATCAGCAAGAGGCCAGCGCCGAACAACAAGCGGCGTTCGCCAAAGGAAAACCCAATGAGTGATCTGAACACCCTGCGCGCCAGCCTCAAGAGCGGCGAACACGTTTTTGCCGACACCCTGGCGTTCATCGCCGCCGGTTACGACTACCAGCCTCAGGCGTTCAACAATGGCGGCGTGGAAAACGCAGCCGGGCAGAACGAAGGTTCGTGCAAGACTTTGGGTCTGGCGCTGCTGGAAGGCTTGAGCGATGAAGAAGCGCTGCTGGCGTTCGGCGAACATTACCGTTCGGTTGTGGCAACGCCTGAAGGCAGCGATCACGGCAATATCCGTGCGCTGATCCAGCACGGTCTGGCCGGTGTGAAGTTCGAAGCGCAGCCGCTGACCCGCCGCTGATTCCGAGCGAATCGCAGGTACAAAAAAACCGGCCAATTGGCCGGTTTTTTTATGTCTGCGATCTTAGAACGAAGCGTTCTGCAGATCGTCCAGGTAACGCTCGGTGTCCAGTGCCGCCATGCAGCCGGCGCCGGCCGAGGTGATGGCCTGACGGTAAACGTGGTCGGCCACGTCACCGGCAGCGAAGATGCCTTCGACGCTGGTCGCAGTGGCGTTGCCTTCACGGCCGCCCTGAACCACCAGGTAGCCGTCCTTCAGCTCCAGCTGACCTTCGAACAGCGAGGTGTTCGGGGTGTGGCCGATCGCGATGAACACGCCGTCGACCTTGATTTCGTCGAAGCTGCCGTCGTTGTTCTTCAGACGCGCACCGGTCACGCCCATGTTGTCGCCCAGTACTTCGTCCAGGGTCGCGTTCAGTTTCAGCTCGATCTTGCCTTCGGCCACACGGGCGTTGAGCTTGTCGATCAGGATCTTCTCGGCGCGGAAGGTTTCGCGACGGTGGATCAGGGTGACCTTGCTGGCGATGTTGGCCAGGTACAGGGCTTCTTCGACAGCGGTGTTGCCGCCACCGACCACGGCCACCGGTTTGTTGCGATAGAAGAAACCGTCGCAGGTCGCGCAGGCCGAAACGCCTTTGCCCATGAACGCTTCTTCCGACGGCAGGCCCAGGTAACGAGCGCTGGCACCGGTGGCGATGATCAGGGCGTCGCAGGTGTAGGTGCCGCTGTCGCCGGTCAGGCTGTACGGTTTGGAAGCGAAGTCCACGGCGTTGATGTGATCGAAGACGATCTCGGTTTCAAAACGCTCGGCGTGCTCGCGCATGCGTTCCATCAGCACCGGACCGGTCAGGCCGTGGACGTCGCCCGGCCAGTTGTCGACTTCGGTGGTGGTGGTCAGTTGACCGCCGGCCTGCATGCCGGTGATCAGCAGCGGCTTGAGGTTGGCACGGGCAGCGTAGACAGCAGCGCTGTAACCGGCAGGGCCGGAACCGAGAATGATCACTCGCGAATGACGGACTTCAGACATGAACCTGTCTCCTGTTGACCGGCCGATACATCAGGCGCGGACGCCGGACTGCCGGCGAGAATAAAAAAGGACTGTGGATAACCTTGGGGAAGGCGTGAGCTCGACAGTCCTGTAAAAAGTTGGGTGCAGCGTATCGAGGGGGGCAAGATTAAGGAAATACGGTTTAACAATCCAGCTCATAGGTGGTCTCTATGCCGACACACTGACGAGATGGACGTCTTTGTTACAGTGAATGTCGATCCCGCTGCCGCGCTTTCACAGCTTATGCAAAGCCGGTAAGGTCGGCGCGTTTTCCCTTGCTCGGAGCACCCTATGCCCGCCCCTGTTCTCTCCGGCCCGCAATACCTGCGCGAAGGCCTGAAACTGGTCCTCAGTCCTGGCCTGCGTCTGTTCGTGCTGCTGCCGCTGGCGATCAACCTGGTGCTGTTCGTCGGATTGATCTATTTCGCCGGCCACCAGTTCAGCCTGTGGGTCGATTCCCTGATGCCGTCGCTCCCGGACTGGCTGAGCTTTCTGAGCTACATCCTGTGGCCGCTGTTCGTGGTGCTGGTGGCGTTGATGGTGTTCTTCACTTTCACCATGCTCGCCAACGTGATCGCCGCGCCGTTCAACGGCTTTCTCGCGGAGAAAGTCGAAGTCGTGGTGCGTGGCACCGACGATTTCCCGGCCTTCAGCTGGGGCGAACTGATTGCGATGATCCCGCGCACCCTGGCCCGGGAAATGCGCAAACTGGGCTACTTCCTGCCCCGGGCCATCGGCCTGTTCATCCTGTCGTTCATCCCGATGGTGAACATTATCGCCGCGCCGCTGTGGCTGCTGTTCGGTGTGTGGATGATGGCGATCCAGTACATCGACTACCCGGCAGACAACCACAAACTGGGCTGGAACGAGATGCTCGCCTGGCTGCGCCAGAAACGCTGGCAGAGCATGAGCTTCGGCGGGATCGTTTACCTGGCGCTGCTGATCCCGGTGGTGAACATCCTGATGATGCCGGCGGCCGTGGCTGGCGCTACGTTGTTCTGGGTGCGTGAGCGCGGGGCCGAAAATCTTGTGACACAACGCTGAGCGCACGTCACAAATCCATCATCCGAACGTCACAAGCACGACATGGCCTCAGCCGACACTGAGGCCATGACGACAGCTCTACACATCACCCTGATCAGCGAAACCTTCCCACCGGAAATCAACGGCGTGGCCAATACCCTTGGCCGCTTGTGCGACGGCTTGCGCGCGCGCGGGCATCGGGTGGAACTGGTGCGGCCGCGTCAGGGTGACGATCCGCAGCGCACTGAGGACGATGCGCTGCTGTTGTGCCGGGGCTGGCCGCTGCCGGGTTATCCGGGGTTGCAGTGGGGTCAGTCGTCGATGCACAAATTGTTGCGCCGCTGGACACGCCAGCGCCCCGACGTACTGTACATCGCCACCGAAGGTCCGCTCGGGTTGTCGGCACTGCGCGCGGCACGTCGCCTCGGCATCGCCGTGGTCAGCGGCTTCCACACCAATTTCCAGCAGTACACCAACCAGTACGGTCTCGGTCTGCTGACGCGTTTGCTGACTCATTATCTGCGCTGGTTCCACAATCGTTCGGCACTGACCCTGGTGCCGAGCGTCAGCCAGCGCCTGGAACTGGAACGGCGGCATTTCGATCGTCTGGCGCTGCTGTCCCGAGGCGTCGACAGTCAGTTGTTCCACCCGACCAAACGCCTTAACGCCTTGCGTGAACAATGGGGATTGAGCGAGCAGGACATCGCCGTGATTCACGTAGGACGCCTGGCGCCCGAGAAGAACCTTGGCCTGCTCAAGCGCTGCTTCGAAAAGCTCGCCAGTGCTTATCCACAGCGCAATCTGAAACTGATCATCGTCGGTGACGGGCCGCAACGGGTGGCACTGGAAAAGGAATTGCCCGAGGCGATTTTCTGCGGCTCGCAACGTGGCGAAGCATTGGCGGCGCACTACGCGTCCGGCGATCTGTTCCTGTTTCCGAGCATGACCGAGACCTTCGGTAACGTCGTGCTGGAAGCACTGGCGTCAGGTCTTGGCGTGGTGGCCTACGATCAGGCAGCGGCTGCGCAGCATATTCGCCACGGCTACAACGGCGTGCTGGCAATGCCGGGGGATGAAGAGGCGTTTTGCGATGCAGCGCAGTGGCTGCTGGAAGAGGATGAAACCTTGCGCTGCGTCAGATTGAACGCCCGCCAACATGCCAGTCGTCAAGGCTGGGCGGCGATCATCGAGCAGTTTGAACACCATTTGCAGGGAGCTTGCCGCGACCTGCGCGACAAGCCCCCCACGTCGATCAAACCAGCGTCATCAACGCCTCACGGCTGAACGGCAAAATGTCCTGCTCGCGGCCTTCGCGCACTTTCTGCGCCCAGTCCGGATCCACCAGCAGCGCACGACCTACCGCCACCAGATCGAACTCGTCATTGTTCAGACGCTCCAGCAGCTTTTCCAGACTGGCCGGTTGCGCCACCTTGTCGGTGTTGACCATGAATTGCAGGAACTCGCCATCGAGGCCGACGCTGCCGACGGTGATGGTCGGTTTGCCGGTCAACTTGCGGGTCCAGCCCGCCAGGTTCAGTTCGGAACCGTCGAATTCCGGCTCCCAGAAACGGCGCGTCGAGCAGTGGAAAATATCCACGCCAGCGTCGGACAACGGCTTGAGGAACTCGCCCAGCGCCTCCGGGGTTTGCACCAGACGGGCGGTGTAGTCCTGCTGTTTCCACTGCGAGAAGCGGAAGATGATCGGGAAACCCTCGCCCACTGCAGCACGCACGGCCTGGATCAGCTCGATGGCGAATCGCGAACGGTTGGCCAGGCTGCCGCCGTATTCGTCGGTGCGCTGGTTGCTGCCTTCCCAGAAGAACTGGTCGATCAGGTAACCGTGGGCGCCGTGGATTTCCACGCCGTCCATGCCGATGCTCTGGGCATCTTTGGCGGCCTGGGCGAAGGCCGCGATCACGTCTTGGATATCCTGCTTGGTCATGCCGTGCACCACGACCTGACCGTCCTTGAGTTTCTCGGTCGGGCCATACCCCGGCACGCTGGCATCCGGCTCGGTGCCGATGCGGCGAACGCTGCCGACGTGCCACAGTTGCGGAACAATCTTGCCGCCTTCGGCGTGCACCGCGTCGACGACTTTTTTCCAGCCGGCCAGTGCCGCTTCGCCGAAGAACTGCGGCACATTCGGGTAACCGTTGGAGGCCAGGTGGCCGACGGTGGTGCCCTCGGTGATGATCAGGCCGACACCGGCCGCCGCACGACGACGGTAGTACTCGATCACTTTGGAATTGGGTACGCCGCCCGGAGAGAACGAACGGGTCATCGGCGCCATGACCACGCGGGTCGGCAGTTCGAGGGCACCGAGCTGGAACGGTTTGAACAAGGCTTGAACAGGCATGGGAGGCTCCACGAAAAATTGATCGACGGGCATTGAATTCATATGACGGCGATAATATGCGGAGTTCCAACAGTGTCATAGCACTATTGATCTGAATGATTAAGGGTCAAAAGGCAGGCAAAAAAAATCGCAGCTCGATGGCTGCGATTTTCGCGTTTCAGCTCAGGGCTTTTTCAATCGCCGTGATCACCGAAGGATCATCCGGCGCCGTGCGCGGCGAGAAGCGGGCCAGTACACGACCGTCCTTGCCGAGCAGGAATTTCTCGAAATTCCAGGTGATGTCGCCGGGAAATTCGGCACCCTCGCCCGCCAGCAGACGGTAGAGCTGATGGCGATCGTGGCCGTTGACTTCGAGCTTCTTCGACAACGGAAAACTCACGCCATAGTTGAGGCTGCAGAATTCCTGGATCTCCTGCTCGCTGCCCGGTTCCTGGCCGGCAAACTGGTTGCACGGCAGGCCCAGCACGCTGAAGCCTTTGCCCTTGTATTGCTGATAGAGGTTTTCCAGCGCCGCGTACTGTGGGGTCAAGCCGCATTTGGAGGCGACGTTGACCACCAGCACGACTTGGCCCTTGAAGGGTGCCAGTGGTAGCTCCTGACCATTCAGGGCTGTCAACTTAAGGTCGTGAAAAGCACTCATGACGAACTCCAGATTCCCGTGTTCTACTCGAAACAGCCACTTGGCGAGACGACCAAGGACAGCCGCGGACTAAAAAGGCGCCCTCGGGCGCCTCTCCAGTTCTCTGAGCTTAGCGCAGAAAATCAGTGGTGATGGCCACCTTCGCCATGGACGTGACCATGAGCGACTTCTTCCTGGCTGGCGTCACGGATGGCAACGACCTTCACTTTGAAGTTCAGGCGCTGACCGGCCAGCGGGTGGTTGCCGTCGACGGTCACGTCGTCGCCGTCCAGATCACGGATGGTGACGATCTGCATCTGGCCGTCCGGCGCCGAAGCGTGGAACTGCATGCCGACTTCCAGCTCGTCGACACCTTCGAACATGCTGCGGCTCAGGGTGCTGACCAGTTCGGCCGAGTACTCGCCGTAGGCATCTTCCGGCTCGACGGAAACTTCCAGCTCGTTGCCGACTTCCTTGCCTTCCAGGGCTTTTTCCAGACCCGGGATGATGTTGCCTGCGCCATGCAGGTAAACCAGCGGAGCGCCGCCGGCGGAGCTGTCGATGACCTCACCAGCGTCGTTGGTCAGGGTATAGTCGATGGAGACAGCCTTATTGGCGGCGATCAGCATGGGGCGAGACCTTTTGCATAAGAATATAGAAAGGCCAAGTTTAGCGAAGCAATCGCTCGAAAGCGAACACAACCCTGACAAACGGGATTCGACGATCACAGGCTTCCATCAGGACGAGGACGGTCACTGGGTGGCCGAGCTTTCCTGCGGCCACACCCAGCACCTGCGTCACCAGCCGCCGTGGCAGTCGCGGGCATGGGTGCTGGACGCAACGCAACGTATTGAAAAAATAGGCCAACCCTTTGCTTGCGGTTGGTGCGCTCAAGGCGCGGTTAGCGCTAACCTTGACGCCTGAAAAACCGGTGGAAGGCCAGCCATAGGCCCACGCCCTTGCCATGCACCCTTAGAGAATCCGCATGCAAACTTTTTTTATCGCGCCCACCGATTTTGGTGTGGGTCTGACCTCCATCAGCCTCGGGCTGGTGCGGACGCTGGAACGGGCCGGACTGAAAGTCGGCTTCTTCAAACCGATTGCCCAGCCGCATCCGGGTGACACCGGCCCTGAGCGCTCCACCGAACTGGTGGCCCGCACCCACGGCCTGAAACCGCCGCAGCCGCTGGGTCTGGCTCACGTCGAGCGGATGCTCGGCGACGGTCAGCTCGATGAATTGCTCGAAGAAATCATCGCGCTCTACCAGCAGGCTGCCGTCGGCAAGGACGTGCTGGTCGTCGAAGGCATGGTGCCGACCCGCAGCGCCAGCTATGCCGCGCGGGTCAACCTGCACCTGGCCAAGAGCCTGGACGCCGAGGTGATTCTGGTCTCGGCGCCGGAAAACGAAGTGCTCACCGAACTGTCCGGCCGCGTCGAGTTGCAGGCGCAACTGTTCGGCGGCCCGAAAGACCCGAAAGTCCTCGGCGTGATCCTCAACAAGGTCAAGACCGACGAGAGCATGGATGCCTTCGCCGCGCGCCTGAAAGAACATTCGCCCTTGCTGCGCAGCGGTGATTTCCGTCTGCTCGGCTGCATTCCGTTCCAGCCGGAACTCAACGCCCCGCGCACCCGCGACGTCGCCGACCTGATGGGCGCCCAGGTGCTCAACGCCGGCGACTACGAAACCCGGCGCATGACCAGGACCATCATTTGTGCGCGCACCATGCGCAACACCGTGGACCTGCTCAAGCCCGGCGTGCTGGTGGTAACCCCCGGCGATCGCGACGACATCATCCTCGCCGTCAGCCTCGCCGCGATCAACGGCGTACCGCTGGCCGGCCTGCTGCTGACCAGCGACACCCTGCCGGATCCGCGCATCATGGACCTGTGCCGTGGGGCATTGCAGGCTGGCTTGCCGGTGTTGTCGGTGAGCACCGGCTCCTACGACACCGCCAACCTGCTCAACGGCCTGAACAAGGAAATCCCCGTCGATGACCGCGAACGCGCGGAGATCATCACCGACTTCGTCGCCAGTCATCTGGATGCCAAGTGGCTGCATCAGCGCTGTGGTACGCCGCGAGAAATGCGCCTGTCTCCAGCGGTGTTCCGCTATCAATTGATTCAACGCGCCCAGGCCGCCAACAAGCGCATCGTCCTGCCTGAAGGCAGCGAACCGTTCACCGTGCAAGCGGCGGCGATCTGTCAGGAACGCGGCATTGCCCGTTGCGTGTTGCTGGCCAAACCGGCGGACGTCGAAGCCGTCGCCCGGGCCCAGGGCATCGTGTTGCCGCCGGGGCTGGAAATCCTCGATCCGGATCTGATCCGCGAGCGCTACGTCGAACCGATGGTCGCCCTGCGCAAGAGCAAAAGCCTCAACGCGCCGATGGCCGAGCAGCAACTGGAAGACACCGTTGTGATCGGCACCATGATGCTGGCGCTGGATGAGGTCGACGGACTGGTTTCCGGTGTCATCAACACCACCGCCAACACCATCCGCCCGGCCCTGCAATTGATCAAGACAGCGCCAGGCTGCACGCTGGTGTCGTCGGTGTTCTTCATGCTGTTCCCCGAAGAGGTGCTGGTCTACGGCGACTGCGTCATGAACCCGCACCCGAGCGCTAGCGAACTGGCAGAGATCGCCCTGCAAAGCGCCGACTCGGCCGCCGCGTTCGGCATCACTCCGCGCGTGGCGATGATCAGCTACTCCAGCGGTGAATCCGCCACCGGCGAGGAAGTCGAGAAAGTTCGCGAAGCCACCCTGCTCGCCCACGAACAACAGCACTCGCTGCTGATCGACGGGCCGTTGCAGTACGACGCCGCCGCCAACGAAACCGTGGCCCGGCAACTGGCGCCGAACAGCCAGGTGGCCGGCCGCGCCACGGTATTCGTGTTCCCCGACCTGAACACCGGCAACACCACTCACAAAGCCGTGCAGCGCAGCGCCGACTGCGTGAGCCTCGGCCCGATGCTGCAAGGCCTGCGCAAACCGGTGAACGATCTGCCGCGCGGCGCGCAGGTCGACGACATCGTCTACACCATCGCCCTGACTGCGATTCAGGCTGCCAACCGACCTCTGGATATCTGACCCGATGCTGGCTTTTCTCCCTGCGCCCCTGCGCGGCGTGATCGCCGCGCTGCTGTTGGCGCTGAACACGATCCTGCTGTGCTCGTTCCTGTTTCTGGTCGCACTGATCAAAGTGCTGCCGTTCGACCTCGCACGCCGCGCCTCGCGCTGGCTGATGAGCCACACCCACGAAGCCTGGATCAGCAACAACAAAGGCTGGATGAACCTGGTACGTCGTACCCGCTGGCACCTCAGCGGCCTGCAAGGTCTGGACTATCAGCACTCGTACCTGATCACCAGCAACCACCAGAGCTGGGTCGACATTCTGGTACTGCAATACGTACTCAACCGGCGCATCCAGCCGCTGAAGTTCTTCCTCAAACAGGAACTGATCTGGGTGCCGGTGATCGGTCTGGCGTGGTGGACGCTGGGCTTTCCGTTCATGAAGCGCTATTCGAAAGCCTATCTGGAAAAACACCCGGAAAAGAAAGGCAAGGACCTGGAAACCACCCGCAAGACCTGCGCGAAATTCCGCGACAACCCGGTGGGCATCTTCAACTTCGTCGAAGGCACACGCTTCACCGAAGGCAAGCACGCGCAGCAGCAATCACCGTTCAAATACCTGCTCAAACCCAAGGCCGGCGGCATCGCATTCGTGCTGGATGCAATGGGCGAACAGCTGGAATCAATCGTCAACGTGACCATCCACTATCCAGGCGGACGTCCCGGCTTCTGGGACCTGCTGTGCGGTAACGTGCGAGACGTGGTGGTGCATTTTGAAGAACTGAAAATCCCGCCGCAGTTCATCGGCAAGAACTACGACCAGGACGGCGAATACCGCCTGCAGTTTCAAGGCTGGATCAACCAGCTGTGGCAGGACAAGGATGCGCTGCTGGAGCAGATGCATCGCGAGTATCCGAACCAACGCTGATTACCCTGAGGGAGCCCCGACAGAACAGGCTGGCCGTCAGGCCGCCATCGCCAGCAGGCTGACTCCCACGGGAAAGCAAAAGCAGTTCGCCTCTCGCTTCCCACCACTCAACACAATGAGCGTTAGCTCGAGTACCGCTTTTGACGTACCGGCCCCTTCGGCAGGCTGAGTGGAGGGATTCATCCGGGGGTGGGCGCGTAGCGCCGTTTGGCGAAGCCAAACACATCGAGAGGAGGTGCAGCGAAGCAAACCGTAGGCGATGCCCCCGGATGAATCCCGTAACGAAGGAACACCGAGCCAAAGCGAGGTGCCGAACGCCGGGGCCCAGACCTTTGGTTACTTTGGGGCGTTTGCCAAAGTGACTCGCCGTAAGGGCGAAACCGCCAGCCGCAACACCCGAAGAAACGGATATTCACCCCAAACAACCCAAAAAAAAGCCCGCCGATGATCACTCATCGACGGGCTTTTTATTGGCAGCTAACGCTTAAATCGCACCACGCTTGCGCAGAAGATCCAGCACTTGCTTGACGCCTTCTTCCAGCGACAACGACTGGGTATCGATCACCAGATCAGCATCCAGCGGCACGTCATACGGGAACGACTCACCCGGAATATTATCGCCACCCGCAGCGTACAACCCTTGCGGATCACGCTCGGCGCAAACAGTCGGCGAAGCCTGGACATAAACCGTCAGCAGACGCTCTTTGCCGATCAGATCTTTCGCTTGTTCACGACCTTCAGCACTCGGCGCCACAAACGCAGCAAGCGTCAGCAGACCCGCTTCGTTGAACTGACGCGCCACATGCGCGGCACGACGCCAGTTCTCGGTGCGACCGGCGCGATCCTGCGGCAGACCTTTATTGAGGTCGTGACGCAGGTTCTGGCCATCGAGTACAAACACCGCACGTCCCATGTCGAACAGCTTGCGCTCGACCGCGTACGCCAGCGTGCTCTTGCCAGCGCCGGACAGGCCGCTGAACAGCACGGTGGCCGGTTGCTGACCGAAACGCTGAGCGCGCTCGGTAGTCGCTACATGGGCCAGTTTGCCGTGATGGGTGGCAGTGCCATGAGCCAGCGGCTGGGCGACGATCATGCCGGCGCCGACGGTGCCGTTGGTCAAACGGTCGATGACGATGAACGCGCCGGTGGTGCGGTTGCTGTCGTAACCGTCGAGGGCGATCGGCGCATCGAGCGCGATCTTCACCTTGCCGATTTCGTTGAGCTGCAACGCGCTCGCCGGGCCTTCTTCGAGAGTGTTGACGTCGACCTTGTTGACGATGCTGGCGATGGAGCCCGGCACGTAACTGGTGGCGCGTTTGATGTCGTATTTCTTGCCCGGCAGCATCGGCTCTTCAGCCATCCACACCAGCATCGCTTCGAAACTGTCGGTCACCGGCGGAACATTGTCGGCGTGTACCAGCAGGTCACCACGGGAGATGTCGATCTCGTCTTCCATGGTCAGCGTCACCGCCTGACCCGGGCCGGCATGCTCCAGCTCACCTTCGAAGGTGACGATGGATTTCACGCGGCTGCTCTTGCCCGACGGCAGGACCACGACTTCGTCGCCTTTCTTGACGATGCCGCTGGCCAGGGTGCCGGCGAATCCGCGGAAGTTCAGGTTCGGACGGTTGACGTACTGCACCGGGAAACGCAGATCGGTGAAGTTGCGGTCGCCCGCCACTTCCACGGTCTCGAGGATTTCCATCAGCGACTGGCCGGTGTACCACGGCGAGCGCTCGGATTTGTTCACCACGTTGTCGCCTTTCAGGGCAGACATCGGCACGAAGTGCATGCTGGTCGGCTTCATCTTCAAGCCTTCGGCGAACTTCAGGTAGTCGGCCTTGATCGACTCGAACACGCCCTGATCGAAGCCCTTCAGGTCCATCTTGTTGATGGCGACGACGATGTGCTTGATGCCCAGCAGGGAGGCGATGAAGCTGTGGCGACGGGTCTGGGTCTGCACGCCGTAACGGGCGTCGACCAGGATGATCGCCAGGTCACAGGTGGAGGCACCGGTGGCCATGTTGCGGGTGTACTGCTCATGGCCGGGGGTGTCGGCGATGATGAATTTGCGCTTGGCGGTGGAGAAATAGCGGTAGGCGACATCGATGGTGATGCCCTGCTCACGCTCGGCCTGCAGGCCGTCGACCAGCAATGCCAGGTCGATGTCGTCACCGGTGGTGCCGACTTTCTTCGAATCGCGGGTGATGGCTTCGAGGTGATCTTCGTAGATCATCTTCGAGTCGTGCAGCAGGCGCCCGATCAGGGTGCTCTTGCCGTCATCGACGTTACCGCAGGTCAAAAAGCGCAGCAGCTCTTTACGTTCGTGCTGGCCCAGGTAGGCGAGGATGTCCTCGCTGATCAAATCAGATGCGTGCGACATGACAGCCCCTTAGAAATAGCCTTGACGTTTCTTGTCTTCCATCGAGCCTGCGCCATCGTGGTCGATGACGCGGCCCTGGCGCTCGGAAGTTCGCGTCAGGAGCATTTCCTGAATGATGTCCGTCAGGCTTTCGGCCTCGGACTCCACCGCGCCCGTCAACGGGTAGCAGCCAAGGGTACGGAAACGCACTTTCTTTTTGACGATGCGCGCCTTGTCCTCGTCGGACAGGTGCTCGAGGATGCGCTCGTCGTCGATCATGATCAGCGTGCCGTTCTTCTCGATCACTTCGCGTTCGGCAGCGAAGTACAGCGGCACGATCGGGATGCCTTCGAGGTAGATGTACTGCCAGATGTCCAACTCGGTCCAGTTCGACAACGGGAACACACGGATGGATTCGCCCTTGTTGACCTTGCCGTTGTAGACGTTCCACAGCTCCGGACGCTGGTTCTTCGGATCCCAGCGGTGCTTGCTGTCGCGGAACGAGTAGACGCGCTCCTTGGCGCGGGACTTCTCTTCATCGCGACGGGCACCGCCGAACGCGGCGTCGAAACCATGCTTGTCGAGTGCCTGCTTCAGGCCCTCGGTCTTCATGATGTCAGTGTGTTTGGCGCTGCCGTGGGTAAACGGGTTGATGCCCTGCGCAACGCCATCCGGGTTGACGTGGGTGATCAGGTCCAGGCCCAGCTCTTCGACCATCTTGTCGCGGAACTTGTACATCTCCTGGAATTTCCAGCGGGTGTCGACGTGCATCACCGGAAACGGCAGTTTGCCCGGGAAGAACGCCTTGCGTGCCAGATGCAGCATCACGGCGGAGTCTTTACCGATGGAGTACAGCATCACCGGGTTGTCGAACTCGGCGGCCACCTCGCGGATGATGTGGATGCTTTCCGCCTCCAGCTGTTTCAGATGCGTCAGTTTGTCGACCATGGCTACTCACGAAAGCTTTCTTATGAACGGCCAGCGGGCCGTGTTCGAGCGGGGAATCCTAGCACAGCGCCCTTCTTCTAATCAGGGCGCGGACTAGAACGAAAGAGCATATGAATATGCCCGCCCGTTCGGGTGCTTTCAGGGGAAAGTCAGATCGGATTCGGGCAATCGATGAAGATGTGTTCGAGCGCGAATCGCTTCGCCAGATAATCGCCCAGCGCCTGCACGCCGTAGCGTTCGGTGGCGTGGTGACCGGCGGCGATGAAGCTGATGTCGTTTTCCCGGGCACTGTGGAAAGTCTGTTCGGACGCCTCGCCGCTGATGAACAGATCGACGCCGGCGGTGATGGCATTGTCGATGTAGCCCTGACCGCCGCCGGTGCACCAGCCGACCCGACGGATCATCGCACTGCCCTCGATCAGCAGCGGCTCTCGGCCCATGCGTTCCTGCACGCGACGGGCGAAGTCGCGGGCGGTCACCGGCTCGTCCAGCGAACCGACCAGCCCGACGATCTTCAGGTTATCCGGGTCCAGCGGCCCTTCGACAGTGATGTCGAGCTGACGGGCCAGTTGCACGTTGTTGCCGACGTCCGGGTGCAGATCCAGCGGCAGGTGATAGGCCAGCAGACTGACGTCGTGCTTGAGCAGGGTCTTCAAGCGGCGTTGCTTCATGCCGGTGATGCACGGGTTCTCGCCCTTCCAGAAGTAACCGTGATGTACCAGCACCAGATCGGCCTCGGCTTCGACGGCGGCATCGAGCAATGCCTGGCTGGCGGTGACACCGCTGACGATGCGCATCACCTGCGGACGGCCCTCGACCTGCAGGCCGTTGGGGCAATAATCGGCAATTTTCGCACTGCCGAGGTAGCGGTCGGCTTCTTCGACCAGGGTACTGAGGGCAACGGCCATGAAAGACTCCTGAAAATCCCGTTCAGAGGCACGCGCGGCCTCGTATAATGCGCGACATTATGGGCGGTCTGACCCCGCCTGCAACTTTTCCAGGACGTGCTTAATGCTCAAGGCGCTGCGTTTTTTCGGCTGGCCGCTGTTGGCCGGTGTGCTTATCGCTCTGTTGATTATTCAGCGTTACCCGCAGTGGGTCGGGCTTCCGAGCCTCGACGTCAACCTGCAACAGGCTCCGCAGACCACCAGCGTGCAACAGGGGCCGGTGTCCTACGCCGATGCGGTGGTGATTGCCGCGCCGTCGGTGGTCAACCTTTACACCACCAAAGTCATCAACAAACCGGCGCATCCGCTGTTCGAGGATCCGCAGTTCCGCCGCTTCTTCGGTGACAACTCGCCGAAACAGAAGCGCATGGAATCGAGCCTCGGCTCCGGCGTGATCATGAGCCCGGAAGGCTACATCCTGACCAACAACCACGTCACCACCGGCGCCGACCAGATCGTCGTGGCGCTAAAGGACGGTCGTGAAACCCTGGCCCGGGTGATCGGCAGTGACCCGGAAACTGACCTGGCGGTGCTGAAGATCGACCTGAAGAACCTGCCGGCGATCACCGTCGGTCGCTCCGACAACATCCGCATCGGCGACGTCGCACTGGCCATCGGCAACCCGTTCGGGGTCGGCCAGACCGTGACCATGGGCATCATCAGCGCCACCGGCCGTAACCAGCTGGGCCTGAACAACTACGAAGACTTCATCCAGACCGACGCGGCTATCAACCCGGGCAACTCCGGCGGCGCACTGGTGGATGCCAACGGCAACCTCACCGGCATCAACACCGCGATCTTCTCCAAGTCCGGCGGCTCCCAGGGCATCGGCTTCGCGATCCCGGTGAAGCTGGCAATGGAAGTGATGAAATCGATCATCGAGCACGGTCAGGTGATTCGTGGCTGGCTGGGGATCGAGGTTCAGCCGCTGACTCAGGAACTGGCGGAATCATTTGGCCTGTCCGGGCGTCCGGGGATCGTGGTGGCGGGAATTTTCCGCGACGGCCCGGCACAGAAGGCCGGCCTGCAACTGGGCGACGTGATCCTCAGCATCGACGGCGAACCGGCCGGCGATGGCCGCAAGTCGATGAACCAGGTGGCTCGGATCAAGCCGACCGACAAGGTCACGATTCAGGTGATGCGCAATGGCAAGGAGCTGAAGCTGACCGCCGAGATCGGTCTGCGTCCGCCACCGGCGCCGATACAGGAAAAAGAAGAATAGGACGTTACAAACCGCGCTCTAATTTCCTTTTGACTGGTTTCAAAGCGAGTTCACCGCAAAAACGGTATTGATACCTGTCATTTCTGTCAGTAGTACGGCTTTCGCATTACCCATAGCCTGATCCCTGTTGTTGCACACTTTCATTTATCAACACAGGGATCAGCAAAATGGATGTTTCCACAGCACTCGAAAACGCGAAAGACAGCGGCTCGTTCAGTGTTCGGCTCAGCAACGGCGAAGGTTTTGATGCGGTTTTGACCAACGCTGTCCCGACGGGTAGTGGCGGCGGTATCCTTGTGGGTGCGAACGGCACCGACATCATAATGCTCAACTACCCAAAACTCGCAGCCGGTACTCATAAAGTAACGTTTGGCAACGGTGATGCGCGCACATCTATCAACGACGTGTCATACGTTGCCCAAAGTGGGGAGATGGAACTGACTGTGGATGATCCGCTGACAACAGCGAAAGGAACCTACAGTTTTACAACTTCAGACAGGATCAAGGTCGAAGGCGAGTTCGACGTCAATGCCGTTTAAGCGCCCAAAAAAAAGCCCCCGCTTCTGAAAGGTTCAGAATCGGGGGCAATCGCTTCATTTGTTACAAGTCTCCAAGGCCATCGATCAACGCCTGATTCTGCTCCGGCGTACCGATCGAGATCCGCAAGAACTGGGCAATCCGCTCCTGCTTGAAGTGGCGCACGATCACTCCCTGCTCACGCAGTTTCGCCGCCAGCCCCGCCGCATCGTGTTGCGGATGCCGGGCGAAGATGAAGTTGGCCGCCGATGGCAACACTTCAAAGCCTTTGGCCTGCAACTGGGCAACCACCCATTCGCGACTCTCGATGACCAGTGCACAGGTCTTGTCGAAGTATTCGCGATCCTCGAACGCCGCCGCCGCGCCGACATTGGCCATGCGATCGATCGGGTAGGAGTTGAAGCTGTTCTTGACCCGCTCCAGCGCCTCGATCAGGTCCGGATGGCCGACCGCCAGACCGACCCGCAGGCCTGCCAGCGAACGGGACTTGGACAAGGTCTGGGTCACCAGCAGGTTCGGATAACGGTCCACCAGACTGATCGCGGTCTCGCCGCCGAAGTCGATGTAGGCCTCGTCGACCACCACCACCGAATTCGGGCTGGCCTTGAGGATCTGCTCGACCGCTTCCAGTGCCAGCAGGCAACCGGTCGGCGCGTTCGGGTTGGGGAAGATGATCCCGCCGTTCGGTTTGGCGTAGTCCGCCGGGTTGATCCGGAACTGCGCATCCAGCGGCACCGCGTCGAACTTGATGCCGTACAGGCCGCAGTAGACCGGATAGAAGCTGTAGCTGATGTCCGGGAACAGCAGCGGCTGATCGTGTTGCAGCAGACCGTGGAAGATGTGCGCCAGCACTTCGTCCGAACCGTTGCCGAGGAACACCTGATTGCTCTGCACGCCGTAGTAGTTAGCAACGGCGTTTTTCAGCAGATCGCTGTTCGGGTCCGGGTACAGACGCAGATTGTCGTTGAGTTCGCTCTGCATCGCCGCCAGGGCTTTTGGCGACGGGCCGTACGGGTTTTCGTTGGTGTTGAGTTTGACCAGACGGGTCAGCTTCGGCTGCTCGCCCGGCACGTAAGGCACCAGATCCTTGACGAACGGGCTCCAGAATTTACTCATGTTCAGTTCCCCTTCACTTCGTCTTTGATGCGGTATTCGGCGCTGCGAGCGTGGGCGCTCAGGGATTCGCCACGGGCCAGGATCGAGGCGGTCTTGCCCAGTTCCGAAGCACCGGCCTCGGAGCAGAAGATGATCGACGAACGTTTCTGGAAGTCGTACACCCCCAGCGGCGAGGAGAAACGCGCAGTGCCGGACGTCGGCAGCACGTGGTTAGGACCTGCGCAGTAGTCGCCCAGCGCCTCGGAAGTGTGCCGGCCCATGAAGATCGCACCGGCGTGACGAATCTGCGGCAACCAGGCCTGCGGATCGGCGACCGACAGTTCAAGGTGCTCCGGCGCGATGCGGTTGGCGACTTCGATGGCCTGGGCCATGTCGCGCACGTGAATCAGGGCACCACGGCCGTTGATCGAGGTTTCGATGATGGTTGCGCGATCCATGGTCGGCAGCAGTTTGTCGATGCTCGCGGCCACCTTGTCGAGAAATTCGGCGTCCGGGCTGACCAGAATGGCCTGGGCGTCTTCGTCGTGCTCGGCCTGGGAGAACAGGTCCATGGCGATCCAGTCCGGATCGGTCTGGCCGTCGCACACCACAAGGATTTCCGACGGGCCGGCGATCATGTCGATGCCGACCTGACCGAATACGTGACGCTTGGCAGTCGCCACATAGATGTTTCCCGGGCCGACGACCTTGTCTACTTGCGGCACGCTTTCAGTGCCATAAGCCAACGCAGCAACGGCCTGGGCGCCACCGATGGTGAACACCCGGTCGACACCGGCGATGCACGCCGCCGCCAGTACCAGTTCGTTGACCTCGCCACGCGGGGTCGGCACCACCATCACCACTTCGGTGACACCGGCGACCTTGGCCGGAATCGCGTTCATCAAGACCGACGACGGGTACGACGCCTTGCCGCCCGGCACATACAGACCGGCGCGGTCCAGCGGCGTGACTTTCTGGCCCAGCACCGTGCCGTCGGCTTCGGTGTAGCTCCAGGAGTCCTGCTTCTGTTTTTCGTGGTAGCTGCGAACGCGGGCGGCAGCTTTTTCCAGCGCTTCGCGTTGCGCCACGGTGATACGGGTCAGGGCCAGTTCCAGACGCTCGCGCGGCAGGATCAGGTCTGCCATCGAGGCGACTTCGAGGCCGTCGAACTTCTGGGTGAATTCGACCAGCGCCGCGTCACCGCGCTCGCGCACTGCCTTGATGATATCCAGCACCCGCTGATTGACCGAGTCGTCAGACACACTTTCCCAGCTCAGCAGATGATCCAGATGATGCGCGAAATCCGGGTCAGCAGCGTTGAGTCGGCGAATTGCAGTCGGTGCGGTCATAGCGAGAGCCTCATAGGAATGGCAAAAACTCAGGCGCCCTAACTTAGCAGTCGTTTCCGCTTGGGCACCTGAGATTCTGGCTATGAGGCGGATAGACGGGCGCGACTTAACGTCGCGCAGGTACATCAGCCGCGGTGTCGAGACTCCACTGCCTTGCGCAGTGTGTCGATCAACGCCTGGATTCGGGCGTGTTGCATTTTCATCGAAGCTTTATTGACCACCAGACGCGAGCTGATCGTGGCGATCAGTTCCTGGGGTTCAAGACCGTTGGCACGCAGGGTGTTGCCGGTGTCGACCACGTCGATGATCTTGTCGGCCAGACCGATCAGTGGCGCCAGTTCCATCGAGCCGTAAAGCTTGATGATGTCGACCTGACGGCCCTGCTCGGCGTAGTAGCGCTTGGCAACGTTGACGAATTTGGTGGCGACGCGCAGACGGCCTTTGGGCTCGACGGCGCCGACCTTGCCGGCGGTCATCAGCTTGCACTGGGCAATCTGCAGGTCCAGCGGCTCGTACAGGCCTTGACCCGTGTATTCCATCAGCACGTCTTTACCGGCAACGCCGAGGTCGGCCGCGCCATGCTCGACATAGGTCGGCACATCGGTGGCGCGCACGATCAGCAGGCGTACGTCTTCCTGGGTCGTGGGGATGATCAGCTTGCGGCTTTTGTCCGGATTCTCGGTCGGCACGATGCCCGCTTCGGCGAGAAGCGGCAGGGTGTCGTCAAGGATGCGGCCCTTGGACAGTGCGATGGTCAACATGGGAAACGTCAGTCCTTATCAAGGTACTCATGTCCGGTCGCAATCGGCGCCGGACATACATCGAGGGCGTCACCACCCCCGATCAAAACGAATTCAACGGACACTTCCCTGTGTCCCGATGCAGCGACTAGCCCGGAACGCGACGGATCTTGGCGCCCAGCATCTGCAGTTTTTCCTCGATGCACTCGTAACCACGGTCGATGTGGTAGATGCGGTCGATCAGGGTATCGCCTTCGGCCATCAGGGCCGAGATCACCAGGCTGGCCGAAGCCCGCAGGTCGGTTGCCATCACTGGCGCGCCCTTGAGGATTTCAGTGCCGGTGACGATGGCGGTGTTGCCTTCGACCTGGATCTTGGCGCCCATGCGGTGCAGTTCGTAGACGTGCATGAAACGGTTTTCGAAGATCGTCTCGATCACTGCACCGGTGCCTTCGGCAATGGCGTTGAGCGAGATGAACTGCGCCTGCATGTCGGTCGGGAACGCCGGGTACGGCGCGGTACGCACGTTGACCGCTTTCGGGCGTTTGCCGTGCATGTTCAGCTCGATCCAGTCTTCGCCGCTGGTGATTTCTGCACCGGCTTCACGGAGTTTTTCCAGAACGGCTTCGAGAATGGTTGGATCGGTGTCCTTGACCTTCACACGGCCACCGGTGACCGCAGCGGCCACCAGGTAGGTGCCGGTTTCGATACGGTCAGGCATGACCTTGTAGAAGGCCGAACCCAGACGCTCGACGCCATCGATGGTGATGGTATCGGTACCGGCGCCGGAAACCTTGGCGCCCATGGCGTTCAGGAAGTTCGCCAGGTCGACCACTTCTGGTTCGCGAGCGGCGTTCTGCAGTACGCTGCGACCCTTGGCCAGAGCTGCGGCCATCATGATGTTTTCGGTACCGGTCACGCTGACGGTATCGAAGAAGAAGTGCGCACCGCGCAGGCCGCCTTCAGGCGCCTTGGCCTTGATGTAGCCGCCTTCGACGTCGATGATCGCACCCATGGCTTCGAGGCCGCGGATGTGCAGATCGACCGGACGCGAGCCGATGGCGCAACCGCCAGGCAGGGCGACTTCGGCTTCACCGAAACGGGCGACCATCGGACCAAGCACCAGGATCGACGCACGCATGGTTTTCACCAGCTCGTACGGAGCGACCAGGGTCTTGATGGTGCGCGGGTCGATTTCGACGCTGAGCTTCTCGTCGATCACAGGCTCGATGCCCATGCGACCGAACAGCTCGATCATGGTGGTGATGTCGTGCAGGTGCGGCAGGTTGCCGACGGTCACCGGGCCATCGCACAGCAAGGTGGCGGCCAGGATCGGCAGGGCGGAGTTCTTCGCCCCGGAAATGCGGATCTCGCCATCAAGACGAGCGCCACCGGTAATAATCAATTTATCCATAACAATCTCGACGCCCTAGGGCTCAGGTGCGCTCGGCCCAGGCCGCGCTGCTGAAAAATTTCATAGTGACCGCGTGGATGCTGCCATCGGCGATCCATGGGTTCAAATGGGCATAGATGCTTTGCTGACGCTTGACCGGGCTCAACGCCGCCAGTTCATCACTAATCACGTTCAGCTGAAAGTTGCAGCCTTCGCCTTCAACTTCCACCCGGGTTCCGGGCAGATTTGCTTCAAGGAAGCTTTTCACTTCTACGGCCTGCATGCTCAACCTCAATCGGCGCCCTGTGCGCACGGGTCGGACATCATACAAAAAAGCCCCGCGCCTGCGAACCCCGCTGCGCAGGACTCTGACGGGGGGCTTCTTTATAGATGCGGGTTCAGGGTTGCGCCAACAGCTCGGTCAGCTCGCTGACCTGAGCGATTTCACGCATGTCTTCCGGCATCCCGCGGATGCTGACCGCCTTGCCGGCGGCTTTCGCATCGCGAATGAAGCACAGCAGCAACGACAGGCCGACGCTGCTGGACTTTTCCACCGCCGAACAATCGATCACCAGTGCCGGGGCATTGCACGACTTGATCAGCGCCCGGCCCTGTTCCCGAAGGCCAGGACCGGTGCGGTAATCCAGCACACCGGTGAGCTGAAGCTGACTGGCTTCGTCCAGACGAATGGCCGACTCGGTCATTGGGCAGGCTTCTCTTGTTTCTCGGCGGTCTGCTTGGCCTTGGCCACTTCGCCGGCCCAGCCGTTGATGGTCTTGTCCAGGTCGTTACCGTTGCGCTGCATCGCGTCGGCGAACTGGTCACGGAACAGCTTGCCGATGTTGATGCCGTTGATGATCACGTTGCGCAGCTTCCACTCGCCGTTGATCTTCTCCAGCGTGTACTGAACCGGATAGATCGCGCCGTTGTTGCCCTTGACGGTCATGCCGACACTGGTGCGGTCGCCCGACTCATCCTTCGGCGCATCGACGGTGATGCCCTGGTTGTTGTATTCCAGCAAGGCGTTGCCATAGAACTGGAACAGGCCACGCTTGAAGTTTTCCTGGAAGGTCTGCATCTGCGCCGGGGTTGCCTTGCGCGAGTACTTGACCGTCATGATGCTTTTGGAAATGCCTTCGGCATCCACCACCGGACCCACGATGGTATTCAGCGCGGTGTAGAAGTCCTGCGGGTCCTGCTTGTACTTCTCTTTATTCGCCGCCAGATCGGCGAGCATCCGGTTGGTGGTGTCCTGGACCAGATCGTGCGCCGACTGCCCAGGCGCAGCGTTCGCCAGCAGTGGCAGTGTCGCGAGCAACACCAACAGGCCACGTCGCAAGGTAGAGATCATTCAAAAGCTCCTCATTTGGCGTCTTTGCTAACGGTATTGAGCAGGAATTTACCGATCAGGTCTTCCAGCACCAGAGACGACTGGGTGTCGTGAATGGTTCCACCATCCTTGAGCCGGGTTTCTTCCCCGCCCACGCTGATGCCGATGTACTTCTCGCCCAACAGGCCAGCGGTCAGGATAGACGCTGTGGAGTCGGTCGGCAGGTTGTCGACCTTTTTATCCACCAGCAGGGTCACCCGGCCGGTAAAGCTGTCGCGGTCCAGATCGATCGCCGTGACCTTGCCGATGGTCACACCGGCCATGGTCACTTTGGCTCTGACCGTCAGACCGGCGATATTGTCGAAGTAGGCATACAGCTTGTAGGTATCGGTGGTCGAAGTCGGAGACAGGCCACTGACCCGCAGGGCAAGCAGCAACAAGGCCAGGATCCCTGCCAGCAGGAACAGGCCGACACCGATTTCCAGGGTGCGGTTTTGCATCAGAAATCTCCAAACATCAAAGCGGTCAGAATAAAGTCCAGGCCGAGCACTGCCAGCGAGGCGAATACTACGGTCTTGGTGGTGGCACGACTGATTCCCTCGGAAGTGGGCTCGCAGTCATAGCCTTGGAATACGGCGATCCAGGTCACGACAAAGGCGAAAACGATACTTTTGATCACGCCGTTGAGCACATCGCTGGAGAAGTTCACGCTGTTCTGCATGTTCGCCCAGTAGGAGCCTTCATAGACGCCAAGCCAGTCGACCGCGACCCAGGAACCGCCCCAGATGCCGACCACGCTGAAGATCATCGCCAGCACCGGGAGGGAAATGAAACCGGCCCACAGACGCGGAGCGATGATGTACTTGAGCGGATCGACACCGATCATTTCCAGGCTGGACAACTGCTCGGTGGACTTCATGTTGCCGATTTCCGCCGTCAGCGCCGAACCGGCACGACCGGCGAACAGCAGCGCCGTCACCACCGGGCCCAGTTCACGCAGCAAGGTCAAGGCGACCATCTGCCCCACCGCCTGCTCCGAGCCATAGCTCGACAGAATGTTGAACCCCTGCAGCGCCAGCACCATGCCGATGAAAATCCCGGAAACGACGATAATCACCAGCGACATCACGCCGACCGAGTGCAGTTGCTTGACCAGCAGGCCGAAACCGCCGCCTATGCCACCACGCCCCAGCAGGGCATGAAACAGGAACAGCGTCGCCCGTCCAAATACCCCGACGGCATCGATAGCCGATTCGCCGAACCGACGTACGCGTTCTATTAATGAGATTCTGCGCATCAACGCTTCCCCAGAAGATCTGCGCGGTAATCCGTCGCTGGAAAGTGATACGGAACCGGACCATCGGGATCGCCGGTCATGAACTGACGGATACGCGGCTCATCCGAGTTCATCAACTCGTCCGGCGTACCCTGCCCCAGCACCTGACCATCGCCCACCACATAGATGTAATCGGCAATGCTCGCGGTTTCGGCGAGATCGTGGGAAACCACGATACTGGTGATCCCCAGCGCGTCGTTGAGCAGACGGATCAGGCGCACCAGAACGCCCATGGCGATCGGGTCCTGGCCGACGAACGGTTCGTCATACATGAGAATCTGCGGATCGAGCGCAATCGCCCGGGCCAGAGCCACGCGGCGCTTCATGCCGCCGGACAGCTCATCGGGCATCAGCTCGATGGCGCCTCGCAGACCGACCGCCTGCAATTTGAGCAGCACGATGTCGCGGATCATTTCTTCCGGCAACTGGGTATGAACGCGCAGGGGAAAGGCGACGTTCTCGAACACATCGAGATCGGTGAACAGCGCGCCGCTCTGGAACAGCACGCCCATGTGCTTGCGCGCATCGAACAGATCACTGCGCGACAGCTTCGGCAGGTTCTGGCCGTTGACCCAGACCTCGCCCTGCGATGGCCGCAACTGGGCACCCATCAGGCGCAGCAGCGTGGTCTTGCCACACCCGGAAGGCCCCATGATGCCGGTGACCTTGCCGCGCGGGATGCGGATATCGACGTTATTGAAAATGCTCCGCGCACCGCGCTTGAAGGAGACTCCCTTCAGCTCGACCGCGTAGGCGTTATCGGCACTCATCTAAACTCCTTGCGATGCAGCCTCTCACTCGGACGCCTGGCTTTCTGGAGAAAGCCCCTACATCCCGGGCAGGCCGAACTGGCGGCGAACTATATCACTGCAAAGGGCAAGCGCCCAAGGCCTCTCCCCGGCCACGTTCAGCGATATGACAGGCCCGAAGCTTCTATTAAGAGGTTTTAGTAACCGGGAATGACAAAGCACGACGAACTTGCGTGAGGCTTTTCAACATAACCGCTATAATCGCCGCCTTTTCATCGGGCTATACGATTTCTGACATGAGCCAAACCAGCGACCTGATTCAATCGGCACAACGCACCATCCGCCTCGAAGTGGAAGCCGTACAAGGCTTGTTGCCCCATATCGACGCCGATTTCGTACGCGCTTGCGAGATGATTCTGGCCAGCAAGGGCCGTGTAGTGGTGGTCGGCATGGGCAAGTCCGGGCACATCGGCAACAAGATCGCCGCGACCCTGGCCAGCACCGGCACCCCGGCGTTTTTCGTGCACCCGGCCGAAGCCAGCCACGGCGACATGGGCATGATCACCCGTGACGACGTGATCCTGGCCTTGTCGAACTCCGGTTCCACCAACGAAATCGTCACCCTGCTGCCGCTGATCAAGCGCCTGGGCATCCAGTTGATCAGTGTGACCGGCAACCCGCAATCGCCGCTGGCAAAAGCGGCCGAGGTCAATCTCAACGTTCACGTCGAGCACGAAGCCTGCCCGCTGAACCTGGCGCCGACCTCCTCGACCACCGCCGCACTGGTCATGGGCGATGCCCTGGCCGTGGCGCTGCTGGAAGCCCGCGGTTTCACCGCCGAAGATTTCGCCTTTTCCCACCCGGGTGGCGCACTCGGCCGACGCCTGCTGCTGAAAGTGGAAAACGTCATGCACGCCGGACAGGAGCTGCCGCAGGTACAACGCGGCACCCTGCTCAAGGACGCACTGATGGAAATGACCCGCAAGGGTCTGGGTATGACCGTCATTCTCGAGGCCGACGGCAAGCTTGCCGGGATCTTCACCGACGGCGACCTGCGCCGCACACTGGATCGCAGCATTGATATCCACAGCGCGACCATCGATCAGGTGATGACCGTGCACGGCAAGACCGCCCGCGCCGAAATGCTGGCCGCCGAGGCCCTGAAAATCATGGAAGACCATCGAATCAACGCGCTTGTCGTCGTGGATGAGGACGATCGCCCGATCGGCGCCTTCAACCTCTCCGACCTGCTGCGCGCAGGAGTGATGTAAATGAGCACCGATCTGCTGCAACGCGGCAAAGCCATCAAACTGGCGGTTTTCGACGTCGACGGTGTCCTCACCGACGGACGCCTGTACTTCCTTGAAGACGGCAGCGAGTTCAAGACCTTCAATACACTCGACGGCCAGGGCATCAAAATGCTGATGAACGCGGGCGTACAGACCGCCATCATCAGCGGTCGCAAGACCCCGGTGGTCGAGCGTCGGGCAAAAAATCTCGGTATTCCGCACCTGTTTCAGGGCCGTGAAGACAAACTCGTCGTCCTCGACGGCCTTCTCGAGCAACTGGGCCTAAGCTATGAACAGGTCGCCTATCTCGGTGACGACCTGCCCGACCTGCCGGTGATCCGCCGGGTGGGGCTTGGCATGGCGGTGGCCAACGCGGCCCCCTTTGTGCGCGAGCATGCCCATGGCGTTACCCAGGCCCGTGGTGGCGAGGGCGCCGCCCGTGAATTCTGCGAACTGATCCTGCGCGCCCAGGGCAGCCTCGATGCCGCCAACAATGCGTACCTGTGAGTCAAACCATGTTTAGCAAAAAGTTTCGCAACATCCTGCTGTTCGGTTGCATCGCCGCCATTTTCGGCGCGGTCGGCTACTGGAACATCAGCCCGGAACGCTTCCTCGACAAGCCTCCTGTCTCGGCAGAAGAGAGCCCGATCGACTGGTATGCGACCAACACCCACACCTTGCAATACCTGGAAGACGGCAAGGTGCAGTACGAAATGACCTCCGACAAGGCCGAGCACGTCAAGGCGACCGACATTACACTGGTCACCAAACCCGACCTGAACATGTTTCGCGGCACCGACTTCCCGTGGCACGTGACCAGCGAGCGCGGTGAAGTGAATTCCGGCGGCACCGAGGTCGAACTGATCGACTCGGTTCGCGTCAAGCGCACCGATGAAAAGAACCGCGACACCCTGATCACCAGCACCCGAATGACGGTGTTCCCTCAGCAGCAATATGCGCAGACCCAGCAACCCGTTAGAATCGACGGCGCTGGCGGTGTATCGACCGGCGTGGGAATGAAAGCGTATTTGAAGGAAAGCAGGATACACCTGCTATCGAACGTAAGAGGACAGTATGAGGCTCGTTAAAACCCTCCCTATTTTGCTCAGTCTGGGCGCAGCACTGGGAAGCGTGAGCGCCTGGGCTCTGCCGAACGATCAGGAGCAGCCAATCCGCATTCAGGCCGACGATGCCCAGCTGGACGACAAGAATGGCGTTGCCACTTACAAGGGCGCCGTGATCATCACCCAGGGTTCGATGATCGTCAAAGGCGACACCGTAACGCTGACGCGCAACCCGGCCGGCGAGATCGACGTGGTGACTTCGGTAGGCAACCTGGCCTATTTCGAACAACTGCAAACCGCTGGCGACACCAAACCCGTCCAGGGTTGGGGCGTGACCATTCAGTACCACGCGCAGCAAAACCGCGTCGTACTGATCGACAAGGCCAAGGTCGTCGACAAGGACAACAACACCACTCAGGGCGAGAAGATCGTCTATGACACGGTGAAAAAACTCGCCAGCGCCGGTCGCGCTACCGGCAACAAGGTCACCGAAACGCGTCCGCGCATCGACATGGTGATCCAGCCGAAGAAGAAAACCGACGAGAAAACCCAGTAATGGCAACCCTGAAAGCTCAGCACCTGGCCAAGGCCTATAAAAGCCGCCAGGTCGTGCGTGACGTCAGCCTGTCGATCGACAGCGGTCAGATCGTCGGTCTGCTCGGCCCCAACGGCGCCGGCAAGACCACCTGCTTCTACATGATCGTCGGCCTGGTGCAGGCCGATCAGGGTCGCGTGCTGATCGACGACCTGGACGTCAGCCACCAGCCGATGCACGGCCGCGCCAAGGCCGGTATCGGCTATCTGCCGCAGGAAGCCTCGATCTTCCGCAAGCTGTCGGTGGCCGACAACATCATGGCCATCCTCGAGACCCGTCAGGAGCTCGACAAGGCCGGCCGTCGCAAGGAGCTGGAAAGCCTGCTGCAGGAATTCCACATCAGCCATATCCGCGACAACCTCGGCATGAGCCTGTCCGGTGGCGAACGTCGCCGGGTGGAAATCGCCCGCGCACTGGCCACCGCACCGAAATTCATCCTGCTCGACGAACCGTTCGCCGGTGTCGACCCGATCTCCGTGGGCGACATCAAGCAGATCATTCACCATCTCAAGGCCAAGGGCATCGGTGTACTGATCACCGACCACAACGTCCGCGAGACGCTGGATATCTGCGAAACGGCGTACATCGTCAATGACGGCCAGCTGATCGCCGAAGGCGACTCCGCGACCATCCTCGCCAACGATCTGGTGAAGGAAGTGTATCTGGGTCACGAGTTCCGCCTGTAAGCGCGACAGCATTCGACCAGCCGTCCGGGTGCTGTAACGTTGAAGCGCGTTTTTATACGCTTTTATTGTTACAGCGCTCTAGGCAAACACGACAGTTTCAGGCATATAATTTGCTTAAGTTTGGCGCCTCGGCGCCCTGTAGTGGATGGCGCATAGCGCCGGCGAATAAGGTGTTAAGCCCCTGCCATGAAACCATCGCTAGTCTTGAGAATGGGCCAGCAGCTGACGATGACACCGCAGCTGCAACAGGCCATCCGCCTGCTCCAATTGTCGACCCTGGATCTGCAACAGGAAATCCAGGAGGCTCTGGAATCCAACCCGATGCTCGAACGCCAGGAAGACGGCGACGACTTCGACAATTCCGACCCGCTGGCCGACAACGCCGAACAGAAGCCCAATACCGAGATCCAGGAACCTTCCTACCAGGAAACCGCGCCGACGGTCGACAATCTCGAAGACGGCGAATGGAACGAGCGAATCCCCAACGAACTGCCTGTCGACACCGCCTGGGAAGACGTCTATCAGACCAGCGCCAGCAGCCTGCCGAGCAGTGATGACGACGAGTGGGATTTCACCACCCGCACCTCCGCCGGCGAAAGCCTGCAAAGCCACCTGCTGTGGCAGTTGAACCTGGCGCCGATGTCCGACACCGATCGCCTGATCGCCGTGACCCTGATCGATTGCATCAACAATCAGGGCTACCTCGACGAAACCCTCGAAGAAATCCTCGACGCCTTTGATCCAGAGCTCGACATCGAGCTGGACGAGATCGAAGCCGTCCTGCACCGCATCCAGCAATTCGAACCCGCCGGCATTGGCGCACGCAACCTGGGCGAATGTCTGCTGCTGCAATTGCGCCAGCTGTCGGCCAAGACCCCTTGGCTGGCCGAAGCCAAGCGACTGGTCACCGATTACATCGACCTGCTCGGCAGCCGCGACTACAGCCAGCTGATGCGCCGCATGAAGCTCAAGGAAGATGAACTGCGCCAGGTCATCGAACTGGTCCAGAGCCTCAACCCGCGCCCCGGCTCACAGATCGAATCCACCGAAGCCGAATACGTGGTGCCCGACGTCATCGTGCGCAAAGACAACGAACGCTGGCTGGTCGAGCTGAACCAGGAGTCGGTGCCGCGCCTGCGGGTCAACGCCCAATACGCCGGTTTCGTCCGCCGCGCCGACACCAGCGCCGACAATACCTTCATGCGCAATCAGTTGCAGGAAGCCCGCTGGTTCATCAAGAGCCTGCAGAGCCGCAACGAAACCCTGATGAAGGTTGCCACCCAGATCGTCGAGCATCAGCGCGGCTTCCTGGAATACGGCGACGAAGCGATGAAACCACTCGTGCTGCATGACATCGCCGAGGCAGTCGGCATGCACGAGTCGACGATTTCCCGGGTGACCACGCAGAAATTCATGCATACCCCCCGGGGCATATATGAACTGAAATACTTTTTCTCCAGCCACGTCAGCACCTCCGAAGGCGGCGAATGCTCGTCCACGGCGATCCGCGCGATCATCAAGAAACTGGTCGCCGCGGAAAATCAGAAAAAGCCGTTGAGTGACAGCAAGATCGCTGGTTTACTGGAGGCACAAGGCATTCAGGTGGCTCGCCGCACCGTCGCCAAGTACCGCGAATCCCTCGGGATCGCGCCTTCGAGCGAACGCAAGCGGTTGATGTAAGCCACGTTACAGCGTTCCAGTGGCAGGCTCTTCGGCCTGCCGCTTTATGCACTGGCAACGAAGGAGAAGCTGTATGCAAGTCAACATCAGTGGACACCAACTGGAAGTTACCCAACCTCTCCGTGAATACGTTGAGCAGAAGCTCAAGAGGCTTGAGGGACATTTCGACAAGATCACCAACGTGCAAGTCACGATGTGCGTCGAAAAGCTGAAGCAGAAAATCGAAGCCACGCTGCATATTCCCGGCAACGAGGTCGTCGCAAACGCGGAACATACCGACATGTACGCAGCGATCGACGCGCTGACCGACAAGCTTGATAAACAACTCAAAAAGCATAAGGAAAAGACCCAGAGCCTGCTTCAGGGCGCTACCGGTCGATAACCCCCACCCCCATGATCCGACTTGAAAGCATCCTGACCCCCGGCCGTTCCCTGGTGAACGTGCCGGGCGGCAGTAAAAAGAAAGCCCTCGAACAAATTGCCAACCTGATCGCCCGGGAAAAACCGGATCTGGAGATGCAAGATGTCTTCGAGGCGCTGATTGCCCGTGAAAAACTCGGTTCGACCGGTTTTGGCAACGGCATCGCCATTCCCCATTGCCGCCTCAAGGGTTGTGAATCCCCCATCAGTGCCTTGATGCACCTTGAAGCACCTATCGATTTCGATGCCATCGATGGCGCACCGGTGGACCTGCTGTTCGTGCTGCTGGTCCCGGAAGCTGCCACCGATGCACACCTGGAACTGCTGCGCCAGATCGCCAGCATGCTCGATCGCAAGGAAGTACGCGAAAAACTGCGTCGCGCCACCACCAACGAAGCCTTGTATCAGGTTGTCCTGGACGAGCAAAACGGGCACTAAACATGCGCTTGATCATCGTCAGTGGCCGCTCCGGCTCGGGCAAAAGCACAGCCCTGGATGTCCTTGAGGACAACGGCTACTACTGCATCGACAATCTGCCGGCGGGCCTGCTGCCGGAACTGGCAGAACGCGCCCTGATTCATACGGAACTGTCTCAGCCACTGGTCGCGGTATCGATCGACGCGCGCAACCTGCCAAGCCACCTTTCGCGCTTTCCGGAGTTGCTCGAGGAAGTCCGCAGCCGGCACATCCAGTGCGATGTTCTGTATCTGGATGCCGATGAAGAAACCCTGCTCAAGCGCTTCTCGGAAACCCGTCGCCGTCACCCGCTGAGCAGTGCCAACCGCTCGCTGGCTGAAGCCATCAACGATGAAACAGCCCTTCTGGGCCCGATTGCCGATCTGGCCGACCTGAAGGTCAACACCACCAATCTGAACCTGTACCAGTTGCGCGACACCATCAAGCTGCGGCTGTTGAACCAGCCGGAGCCGGGTACGGCGTTTCTGGTGGAGTCGTTCGGTTTCAAACGCGGCATGCCGGTGGATGCGGATCTGGTGTTCGATGTACGCTGCCTGCCCAACCCGTACTGGAAACCGGAATTACGTGCGCAATCCGGGCTCGATGAGCCGGTAGCCGAGTACCTGGCGGCACAGCCGGAAGTGGAAGAGATGTTCCAGGACATCTATGCGTATCTGTTCAAATGGTTGCCGCGCTTCGCTGCGAGCAACCGTGCCTACGTGACCATTGCCATTGGCTGCACCGGCGGACATCACCGTTCCGTCTACCTGACCGAACGCCTGGGTCAGGCCCTGCAGAAAACCCTGAAGAACGTCCAGGTTCGCCACCGCGACCTCAGCTAAAGGATTCACACCGCGATGCCTGCTCTGGAAATCGAAATCATCAACAAGCTGGGCCTGCATGCCCGGGCGTCGGCAAAGTTCGTGGGCGTGGCGGGTCAGTATCCCGACTGCACGATCAGAGTGGGTCGCACCCCGGAAACCACGGTAGATGGCAAAAGCATCATGGCGATGATGATGCTCGCTGCCGGCAAGGGCACAAAGATCCATCTGAGCACCGAAGGCCATCAGGAACAGGAAGCCATGGATGCTCTGGTGGCACTGATCAACAACTACTTCGACGAAGGCGGTTGAAAGGTCCTTTGTGGCGAGAGATACGTCTCTCGCCACACTTATCCCAACGCCGTGTCCATCACCATCATCAGGCAGAAGCCGATCAGCAATCCCAGGCTCGCCAGCTTGTCGTGACCATTGCGTCGCGATTCCGGGATCACTTCGTGGGTCACCACCAACAACATTGCCCCGGCCGCCAGCGCCAATCCGAGGGGCAACAACAATTCCGCCAGACTGACCAGCCACGCACACAGCAGTGCGAACACCGGCTCGACCAGACCTGACGCCGCCCCGATCAGAAACGCCTTGACCCGCGACATCCCCGCCCCGGCCAGCACCAGCGCAATCACCAGCCCTTCCGGCACATCCTGCAAGGCGATCCCCATCGCCAGGCTGTCAGCGTCCGGCATGCCGCCACCCGCAGAGACGCCGACGGCCATGCCTTCCGGAATGTTATGGGCAATGATGGCAAACACGAACAGCCAGATTCGCGGCGGGATAACCGGATGCTCGACGGTGCCGATGAGCATTTCCGGTGAAGCGCCGGACAGCCTGCGGTCCACCAGATACAGAGCGAAAGCACCGAGCATGATGCCGAAACAGATCAGGCCACTGGCGCCCCAAGGACTCAGCCCAAGGCTTTCGGCGGCGGCAATCCCCGGCACGATCAACGAAAACGCGGTCGCCGCCAGCATCACGCCGGCACCAAAACCCAGCAGCGTGTCGCCCAGCGCCTGCGGCATATTGCGAATCACCAGCACCGGAACCGCCCCCAGTGCCGTGCCGAGCGCGCAGATCGCACCACCCTGCAATGCCCGGGACAGTTTCGGCTCCAGGTTCAGCCATTCCAGCCCGTGAGCCACCAGCAAGCTCATGCCCGCCAACAGCAGCAGCGATCCGAATGCGTAACGAAACATTCGTCCGCTTCCGATCGCCAGTGTTTCAGTGCCCATAGTCAGCCCTGGATTGTTTTTATAGGAGACTTAAACCAGTGCAGCCTGATAACGCGCAGCGACTTCAGGCCAGTTGATCACGTTGTAGAACGCGCTGATGTATTCCGGGCGGCGGTTCTGATAACGCAGGTAGTAGGCGTGTTCCCACACGTCGAGTCCGAGAATCGGTGTGTTGCCGTTCATCAGCGGGCTGTCCTGGTTGCCGCTGCTTTCCACCACCAGTTTCTTGTCGGGGGTGACACTGAGCCACGCCCAGCCGCTGCCGAAGCGGGTCAAGGCTGCCTTGGTGAAGGCTTCCTTGAAGCTGTCGAGGCCGCCGAGCTGCTCATCGATCGCCCTGGCCAGCGCGCCGTCCGGCTTGCCGCCACCACCTGGCAGCATCACTTCCCAGAACAGTGAATGGTTGGCATGACCGCCGCCCTGATTGATCACCGCCGCACGCAGCTTTTCCGGCAGTTGCTGAACGCTGGCCACCAGTTTTTCCACCGGCCACTCGGCGTATTCCGTGCCCTCGACCGCGGCGTTCAGGTTGTTGATGTAGGCCTGGTGGTGCTTGGTGTAGTGGATCTCCATGGTCTGCGCATCGATGTGCGGTTCCAGTGCGTCGTAGGCGTAAGGCAAGGCTGGCAGGGTAAAAGCCATTTCAGTGGACTCCATGGTGATGTTGGGCTGGGGCGCGGCGCGCATTGCCGGTATCCGGGTGCAGCAAGCGTTGGGTGCGCGGGTATTCGCCGTGTTCGCTGATGAAATTGAGCAGTTCGACATAGGTCTTGCTGCTCTGGCGCAGCGCCGCTTCGCGCAGGGCCGGGCGCAGGCGCTCGTCCTGCATGGTCTGCAACAGCCGTTGATGGATCGCGCACAGGTACTCGGCGCTCTCCTCCGGCTGGTTCAGACGCAGATGCAGATCCGCCAGGTTGTGATGAGAGATGACACAGGCCGCCACCGCTTCGTCGGCATCGGCCCAGCGCTCGAACAACACTTGCGCCAGGGCCAGCGCTTGCAAATAGGCTTCACGAGCATCGATCAGATCGCCCAGCATGAAGCAGCGATTGGCCCGTTCGATCGTGCGTTTCCAGTGCTCCATGGTGAACCTCCAAAGCGGTTGCGGTGCTTACACGCCGCCGGCGGTGAGTTTCTCGGGATTGAGCAACTCTTCCAGCTGGCTGCGCGACAGGTCGGTGTGTTCCAGCGCGACTTCGATCACTGGGCGACCCTGTTTGTAGGCCCGCTTGGCGATTTCGGCGGCCTTCTGGTAACCGATGATCGGGTTGAGCGCGGTGACCAGAATCGGGTTGCGCGACAGCGCTTCCTTGAGTCGCGACTCGTTGACCTTGAAGCTGGCAATCGCCTTGTCACCCAGCAGACGGCTGGAATTGGCCAGCAACTCGATGCTGCTCAGCAGGTTCTGGGCGATGATCGGCAGCATCACGTTCAGTTCGAAGTTGCCCGACTGACCGGCGATGGTGATCACCGAGTCATTGCCGATCACTTGCGCGGCAACCATGGCGGTAGCTTCCGGAATCACAGGATTGACCTTGCCCGGCATGATCGACGAACCCGGTTGCAGGCCTTCCAGTTCGATTTCGCCAAGGCCGGCAAGCGGGCCGGAGTTCATCCAGCGCAGGTCGTTGGCGATTTTCATCAACGACACGGCGGTGGCCTTGAGCTGGCCCGACACGGCCACGGCGGTGTCCTGCGAACCGATCAGCGCGAACAGGTCCTTGCCCGGGGTGAACTGGACATTGGTCAACTGACTGAGCTGGCGGCTGAAACGCGCAGCGAACTCCGGATGCGCATTGATCCCGGTGCCGACCGCCGTGCCGCCCTGGGCCAGGGATTGCAGGCTTGGCAGCAAGTCCTGCAGATGACCGATATTGGCCTTGAGCTGTTGCGCCCAACCGTTGAGTACCTGACTCATGCGCACCGGCATGGCGTCCATCAAGTGAGTACGGCCGGTCTTGACGTGGTGATGCACCTGCTCGGACTTGCGCTCGATCACCTGCACTAGGTGCAGCAGCGCTGGCAGCAGTTGTTCGTGCAGGGCCAGCGCCGCGCTGACGTGGATGGTGGTCGGGATGATGTCGTTGCTGCTCTGCCCGCAGTTGACGTGATCGTTAGGATTGACTGGCTCGTCGAGCAGACGGCTGGCCAGGGTGGCGATCACTTCGTTGGCGTTCATGTTGGAGCTGGTGCCGGAACCGGTCTGGAAGATATCCACCGGGAAATGCTGCATGAAGTCACCTTCAAGCAGCCCCTGGGCCGCGTCGCTGATGGCCTTGCCTTGCGCGGCGCTGAGCTGATTGAGTTCGACGTTGGCCCGGGCGGCAGCGGCTTTTGCCAGGATCAACGCGCGGATGAATTGGGTCGGCATCGGCTTGCCGCTGATCGGGAAGTTATCCACTGCGCGCTGGGTCTGCGCGCCGTAGAGAGCGTCCACCGGCACCTGCAGTTCGCCCATGCTGTCGCGCTCAATACGTGTCTTGGTCATCGGTAAATCCTTGGACTAATTCAATGAGAGGAATCGAGGGTTGCAACTCGCAGGTGGCGAGCTGCCAGGTGTAGCTTTGCCAGCGTTTGAGCCGGCATTTGCATAGCGACAGGCGTTCCATCTCGCGCAGCGGGCGCCAGGCCTGATCGAGACAGAGACTGCGCCAGTGCCACGGCAACGCGATGTCGGTGGCCGTGTCGAGCAGCAGACGGAAAGAGGTTTCAGCGACGGTCCAGGGCGAGGTCGCCGTGCAGCAGGCCAGATACCGGCCTTCGGCCAGGTAGTGTTCAATCAGACGCGGTTCGTCGGGATCCATGGCGCAACGGATCTGGCGGCTCATCCAGCGCCAGCTTTCAAGGTACGGCTGCTCGTGCAAGGCAGAACTCATGATCCTGGGCTCATCCGATAATGAGATTTATTATTAGATGATAATGAGAACCAAAACAAGAGTGGCTTTTTTAGCTGCCCCCGACCAGCTCTAATAAATTCCGGACACAAAAAAGGCGCGCCACCCAATCGGGTGGCGCGCCTTTTTGTATTGGCCCGGGCTTAGCTGCCCGCGACAGTCATCCGCTCGATCAACACAGAACCAGTGCGAATGTTGCTACGCAGTTCCAGATCGTTACCGACCGCGACGATCTGCTTGAACATGTCACGCATGTTGCCGGCGATGGTCACTTCCTGAACCGCGAACTGAATTTCACCGTTCTCGACCCAGAAACCCGCTGCACCGCGCGAGTAATCGCCGGTCACCATATTCAACCCATGGCCCATCAACTCGGTGACCAGCAGGCCACGGCCCATGCGCCGCAACAAAGCCGCCTGATCTTCATCACCATGGGTGACGAACAGGTTGTGCACCCCGCCGGCGTTGGCGGTGCTCGGCATGCCGAGTTTGCGACCGGAGTAGGTGCCGAGGATGTACGACACCAGTTCGCCCTTCTCGACGAACGGTTTGGCATAGGTCGCCAGACCGTCACCGTCGTACGACGCACTGCCCATGGCACGCATCAGGTGCGGGCGCTCGTCGATGGTCAGCCACTCCGGGAACAGCTTATGCCCCAGCGTGCCCTCAAGGAACGACGACTTGCGGTACAGACTGCCGCCGGAAATCGCCGACAGGAAGCTGCCGAACAATCCGCCCGCCAGCTCCGCCGAAAACAGCACCGGCACTTCGCAGGTTGGCACCGGACGCGCGCCCAGACGGCTCGCGGCACGCTGTGCAGCACGCTGACCGATGCTCACCGGGTCGGCCAGCAAACTGCCCTGGCGATTCACGTCGTACCAGTAATCACGCTGCATCTGGCCATCGGCCTCGGCGATCATCACGCAGCTCAGGCTATGCCGGGTCGACGCGTAACCACCGATGAAACCGTGGCTGTTGCCGTACACGCGGCAGCCCTGATGAGTGCTCAACGTGGTGCCATCGGCGTTCTTGATGCGGGCATCGGCGTCGAACGCCGCGGCTTCGCAGAGCAATGCTTTCTCGATGGCTTGTTCCGGGGTGATGTCCCATTGGTGGAACAGGTCGAAATCCTGAATATCCCTGGCCATCAGCGCGGCATCGGCCAGTCCCGAGGCTTCGTCTTCGGAAGTGTGTTTGGCAATCGCCAGCGCCGCAGCGACGGTTTCGCGAATCGCATCCGGCCCGGTGGCGGAAGTGCTGGCCGAGCCCTTGCGCTGGCCGACATACAAGGTGATGCCAAAACCCTGATCGCGGTTGAACTCGACCGTTTCGACTTCACGCTGACGCACGGAGGTCGACAGGCCCTGCTCCAGCGACACCGCCACTTCGCAGGCACTGGCGCCCTGACGCTTGGCTTCGGCGATGATCTGCTCGACCTGTTCCAGCAGTGCCGGCAATGCCTGTGGGCCGACGCTTTCAACTGCACTCATGCTCATCTCCACTCAAATTCTGCTTTCGGCTGGGGCCTTCGAGCGACCGGGCCGGACAAGCGGCCCCCGACTGGTTATCATGGCGGCGTTTCTTTGCGGACTGCCACCATGGTTGATTCTTACGACGACTCCCTCGATACGGGAGAAAAAAGCAAATCCCAGGTCAAACGCGAGCTGCATGCTCTGGTTGACCTTGGCGAGCGCCTTACAACGCTCAAGCCCGACTTGCAGGCGAAACTGCCATTGACCGACGCTTTGCGCCGGGCCCTGGCCGATGCGCCCAAGCACACCGCGAACATCGCGCGTAAACGGCACTTGCAGTTCATCGGCAAACTGATGCGCGATCAGGACACTGACGCGATTCTCACCTTGCTCGATCAACTCGATGCCTCTACCCGTCAGTACAACGAGCGTTTCCACAACCTCGAACGCTGGCGCGACCGCTTGATCAGCGGTGACGATGCCGTGCTGGAGAAATTCGTCGTCGAGTACCCGGACGCCGACCGCCAGCAACTGCGTTCCCTGATCCGTCAGGCCCAGCACGAGGTTGCGCATAACAAGCCTCCTGCCTCGAGCCGTAAAATCTTCAAGTACATCCGTGAGCTGGACGAGACTCAACGCGGTCTGCGTTGATATTCGCCACCGGGTGGCCGCACCGCGCGCCACCCGAAGCTCCATCCTTTCTTACGCGCCCGTGCCACCCACGGTGATCGCATCGATTTTCAGCGTCGGCTGACCCACGCCCACCGGCACCGATTGCCCGTCCTTGCCACAAGTGCCCACACCGCTGTCCAGCGCCAGATCGTTACCGACCATCGACACCCGGCTCATCGCTTCCGGGCCGTTGCCGATCAACGTCGCGCCTTTGACCGGCGCGGTGATCTTGCCGTCTTCGATCAGGTAAGCCTCGCTGGTGGAGAACACAAACTTGCCGCTGGTGATGTCGACCTGACCGCCACCGAGGTTGGCGCAGTAGATGCCCTTCTTCACCGACGCGATGATTTCCGCCGGATCGCTCTGGCCACCCAGCATGTAGGTGTTGGTCATCCGTGGCATCGGCAGGTGTGCGTAGGATTCACGGCGACCGTTGCCGGTGCGGGCGACGCCCATCAGACGCGCATTGAGTTTGTCCTGCATGTAGCCCTTGAGCACACCGTTTTCGATCAGCGTGGTGCACTCGGTCGGCGTGCCTTCGTCGTCGACGCTCAGGGAACCGCGACGACCGGCCAGCGTGCCGTCATCGACGATGGTGCAGAGCTTGGATGCAACCATCTCACCCATGCGCCCGCTATAGGCCGAGCTGCCCTTGCGGTTGAAGTCACCCTCCAGACCGTGGCCGACCGCTTCGTGCAGCAGCACGCCGGACCAGCCCGAGCCCAGGACGACCGGCAAGGTGCCAGCCGGTGCCGGAATCGCTTCCAGGTTCACCAGCGCCTGACGCAACGCTTCACGGGCGTAGCCCATGGCACGGTCGTCGGCGAGGAAATAACGGTAGTCGGTACGCCCGCCGCCGCCATGGCCGCCACGTTCGCGACGACCGTTCTGCTCGACGATCACGCTGACATTGAAACGCACCAGCGGACGCACGTCGGCCGCCAGGCCGCCGTCGGTCGAGGCCACCAGAATCCGTTCCCAGACCCCGGCCATGCTCACGCTGACCTGCTGGATACGCGGGTCGAGGGCGCGGGTCGCGACGTCGATCCGTTTGAGCAGTTCGACTTTTTCGGCGCGGCTCAGCACTTCCAGCGGGTTGTCCGGCGCATACAACTGAGCAACGTCCTGGGTGCTGAACGCCTGCACGGTGCCGTTCTGCCCGGCGCGGGAAATCGAACGGGCCGCACGGGCCGCCGCGCCGAGGGCTTCGAGGGTGATCGCGTTGCTGTAGGCAAAACCGGTTTTCTCGCCGGATTGCGCACGCACGCCGACACCCTGGTCGAGGTTGAAACTGCCTTCTTTGACGATGCCGTCTTCCAGCGACCAGGACTCGGAAATCTGCCCCTGGAAATACAGGTCGGCCGCATCGATGCCTGGGCCCGCCAGATCACCGAGCACGCCTTGCAGGCTCTCGATCGTCACGCCGCCGGGCGCCAATAGGTGATCACTGACTGAGGACAACAACTCGCTCATAGGTTTTACGCCTTAAATTCGTGTTCTGAAGCAGGTCGCTGTGCGCCCTGCGAAAAAAACCGCCGATGACCTGTCACCGGCATTCGCGCCCGGATGGACGCCTGTTCGTTGCTGTCGCGCTCGGCCAGCAACACGGCTTCGCCTTGTTCCTGCTGCGCCAGCACGCGGCCCCACGGATCGATAATCGCCCCGTGGCCAAAGGTTTCTCGTGGCCCCGGATGCGTTCCGCCCTGGGCCGCCGCCAGCACGTAGCACTGGGTTTCAATTGCCCGTGCCCGGATCAACACGTCCCAGTGCGCCGCTCCCGTCACCGCAGTGAAGGCCGACGGAGCGGTAATCAGTTCAGCACCGGCAGCACGCAATTCGCTGTACAGCTCCGGGAAACGCAGGTCGTAACACACCGTCAGCCCCAGTCGGCCGACCGGCGTGTCCGCCACGACCACGTTACTGCCATAAGCATAGTCATCGGATTCGCGGTAACGCCCACGATTGTCCGCCACGTCCACATCGAACAGATGCAACTTGTCATAGCGGGCAACGATTTCGCCCTGATCGTCCACCAGCAACGAGCAGGCATTTGACTTCGCTTCAGGTTGCCCCGCCGGTGGCAACGGCAAGGTGCCGGCCACTATCCATAACTTGAGGTCGCGGGCGGTCTGTTTCAACCACGGCAGGATCGGGCCTTCACCGAGTGCTTCGGAGCGGCCGATATCGGCGATGTCGCGACGCCCCATGGCGGCGAAGTTTTCCGGCAGCACCGCCAGCTTCGCGCCGGCGCTGGCCGCTTGTTCGAGCAAACGCCGGGAATCGCGCAGATTGGCCAGCACGTCGCTCTGGCTGACCATTTGAATCACCGCAAAAGACATGGCGAACTCCGCAATAGGTAGGCAGCCATGCTACTCCATCGGTTTGCGGCCTGGCTGATCAAAAAGGCTTGTCGAAGGTGATTTTCGGCTCTTTCCACGGGCCTTTGACGGTGTATTTGACACTGGCGAACCGCGCCACGCGGTCACCGATCAGTTTGTCGATCAGGAACAGCGCGCCGCCGACCGCCGGTGCACCGACGATCAACGCGGCGATCGGCAGGTTGTTGGTCACCGGCAGGGTCACCAGCAATTTTGCGTCGACCTGATCGCCCACCAGATCCAGCGTGCCGTTCAGTTCAATGTTGCTCGACGGCCCGGTCAGTTTGATCGGTTCCTGCGTCACATACACGCCGTTGTTCGCCGCCAGCAATCCCTTGACCCGGTCATAGCTCAAGCCTTTGCCGAACAGGTCGGAGAAGTCGAGGCGCAGGCGGCGGCCGATGGAGTTGAAGTTGAGCAGACCGAACACCCGCAGCGCCTGGGCGCCGCCCTCGACTTCGACGAACTGGCCCTTGTTCAGCGACGCATCGAGCGTGCCGGAGAAGCGCTTGGTCGCCAGCCACGCCGGCGAGCCCGGCCAGCGGCCATCGACATCCATATGAAACTCTTCGCTGGTCACGCTCGGCGCAAAGCCCCAGCCCTTGAGTACATCGGCGAGATTCTTGCCGCCGATCCGGCCCTTGTACCAACTGCTGGTGGCACCGGGCGTCCCCTCCCAGCCACCGCTGCCCTGCAACAGAATGCCTTTGAGGCCCATGTCCAGATTGTTCAGGGCGATACCTTTGGCCGTCGGCCGGACTTTCAGCGACCAGCCACCGACCAGATCCTGGCCCTGGAACAGCTGATTGATGGTGATATCGAGCGCCGGGATTTTGGTCGGATCGACCGAGGCCAGCGGGTCAGGTGCGTTCTCGTCTGCCTGCACCGTCGGGTCCGGCGCCGGCAGGCGAACATATTGCAGGTTCACCACAATCGGCGCGGCCTTGGCGTCTGGAATGGCTGCGGTGCCTTTGGCCTGCTGACTGTCGAGGGCCAGGGCCCAGGCGCCGGGCTTGCGATCCAGTTGCACCGCTGCCTGATCCAGCGTAGTGCCGAAGGCCGTCAGCTTGCCGACCTTGAAGTCCGCGCTGCTGAGCAGTTGCTTGGCGCTGCCGCCCGGGTCCTGACCGGCGTACTTGTCCACCAGATCCTGCCAGGGCTTGACGTCCAGCTCAGACAACACACCGCGTATGCGCAAGCCTTTGTTGCCCGGCAATACCGCTTCGCCGGCGCCGAGGAACAACTCGCCACGACCATCGGCGAAATTGCTCGGCGGCGCGGCGAACGTGAAGTTGGCCAGTTGATCGTAATTGACCCAGTAACGCCGCTCCTGCCCTTGCAGGGTCATGCGGAACATCGTGTCACGTCCGACATCGGCGGTCATGCCGAACGGCGCAGGCAGATCCACCGCCACGCCCTTCATGCTGGAGCTGACCATCAATTGACTGTCGGCACCGTCCAGATTCACTTGCAACTGGTAAGGGATTGTCCCGGACACCGGCAATGGCTGAGTCACGCCGAGCCAGTCAGTGAGTTTCTTGACTTCGACCTGCCCCGAAGCCGCCACCCGGGTCTTGAGCTTGCCGGGGCCGCCGTCTGCAAATATCTGCGCAGTGACCGGTTTGTCGAAGGCCCGCGCACTGATGTTCTGTCCGCTCAGGCCCTTGGCGCTGTCGAAGCGGAAGTCGCCCTTGAGCTGGCTCAATTCCAGCTTGGGCTCGGCCAGTTTCAATCGCGCATTGGCGGTCTTGAAGTCCACGAGGATTTTCGGCTGATCACCCTTGGCCAACGGCACATCCAGTTTGAGTTTGCCTTGCAGATCGCCCTCGCCTTCCCAGCCGTCGAAGGTGTCGGCGGTGCCGATCGGCGCTTCCTGAAGAATTTTCAAGCCATCGCCCAGGCCGCCGGCAAACCCGCCGTCGAGGAACATATGGCTGTGCTCGCCACTCGGCACATGGGGAATATTGACGAAGACGTCGCTGACCTGGGTATCGAGCAACTGCCCCTTGCTGGCGACAATCCGTACGCCGCTGTCCTCGATGAACACATCACCGCTGACCTTGCTCACGTGCGGCCAACCCGGCTGGAACGCCAGTTCGGCGTCATGCACCTTGAAGAACAGGCTGATGCTGCGATCCGCATCTGCGGCGCCTTTGTTCAGGGAACCCTGATACTGGAAGAACCCTTGATCCACCGCCCCTTTGAGAATCGCCGTGCGCAGCCATTCGTCGAGGGCCGGGCTCAGGACTTCCGGCAGGTATTTGGCGGTGTAGCGACCGTCGCCGTCCACCAGGCCGACCCGCAGGTCCATGTAGTCTTCCTGAGTGTGGTCGAAATGCAGGCGGATCAGGAAGTCGCCGGCAATCTTGCCCTCTTCGCCGAGCACCTTCAGGTACGGCGCGATCAGGGTGAAGCCTTCCTTGTCGAGTTTCCAGGTCAACCGGGCGTTGGCCTGAATGTATTGCCATGGTTTGGCGAAGATCGGGTCGAGGTGCAGGACGAAGTCCTTGCTGTCCATGCGCAGCTCACCACCGCCGAGGTTGCCGGTCAGGCTGCCGCTGACATTCCGCGCTGCGGGTGCACCGTGATAGGCGTCGAAGCCCACCTGATCGAGGTTGGCGGCGAAGCTGAATTTGCTGTCGTCGGTGGCGTTCGGGCGGAAATCCAGCAGTACGTTGCGCAAGCCACCGGTCACTTTCAGATGCTCTACCACGGTGGCGAAGCCTTGTGGCAGCGGGCCCAGCGCATTGAGTAACGGAGTGATCGGCGTCAGATCGAGGCGATCGGCCTGCAGGTGCCAGAGCTCGTCAACTTTGTCGGTGGCGGCGGTCTGCTTGACCTGGACGCGGGACTCCCAACGGGTTTCGCCAAAATTCATCGCCAGCGAATCGAGAGTGACGGTCGCCCCCTCAGCACTGCGCTGGAAGTAACCGTTGAGGGCCAGGTTGTTGATCCTGATCGGCTTGCGCTCGCCATAGGCACCGTTGAGTTGCGGGGCGTTGAGGCGGATGGCGGCACTTTGCAACGCGCCCTCGCTCCAGTTGACCCACAGCTCGCCGCCGGCCTTGATCTCGGAGAAATTCCATTGCTGGGTCAGGCGCTCGGGCAACCATTTCGCCCAATCGCTTTGCGGCAGGCTGACATAGCCTTCGACCGCGCTGTCCTGCAACTGACTGGCACGAATCCGCGTACGCAGGCTCAGTGCTACGGGTTGCCCGTCGGGCAAGGTCAACCGCGCGTCGAGGCGCTGGCGATTGAGGCCGGTCTTGAGGTTGAGTCCGACATAGGTAAGGGTCAGCGGCGCCTGTTCCAGCGGCTGCAAGGTCACCTGACTGTCGAGCACCGACAACTGCTGGACCATTTGCATGCGGTTGAACAGTTGCTCGGGATCCATGGGCTGATCATTCCGCACCGGCAAGCCTTCGAGCGCCCACTGGCCGTCTTCACCCTCTTTGAGGCTGATCTTCAGACCATTGAGTTCAAGATGCGCGATGCGAACTTCCCGAGCCAGCAGACTGGCCCACAGATCCGGCACCGCTCGCACCCGATCCAGGCGCAAGGCATTGGCGCCGTCGCCAACCATCACGTCGTGAGCCAGCAGGATCGGCGCGAAACCGCTCCAGTTGCCTTCCAGCTCACCGATCTGCAACGGCATGCCCAGGGCGGCACTGGCCTTGTCTTCGATGTCGGTACGGTATTCGGCCACCAGCGGCGTGAGTTCCCGGCCGAGGCTGACGTACAACGCCATCAACACCAGAACCAACGCGCACAGGCCCAGACCCCAGCGAGTCAGTGCAGCCAAAATGCGTGTCAGACGTTCCATGTCAGTTGGCTCCCATGGCAAAAATACTGCAAAAAGCTGAGGCCAGCCGTTTCAGGAAAAAGGTGACGCAGGGGATCAGAGCAGCACCACGTCATATTGTTCCTGGGAATACATGGTTTCCACCTGGAAGCGTATGGTGCGCCCGATGAACCCTTCAAGCTCGGCAACGTTACCGGACTCTTCATCGAGCAGACGGTCGACGACTTTCTGGTTCGCCAATACGCGATAACCCTCGGCCTGATAGGCCCGGGCCTCGCGCAGGATCTCGCGGAAAATCTCGTAGCAAATGGTTTCCGGCGTCTTCAGCTTGCCGCGCCCCTGACAACTGCTGCAAGGCTCGCACAGCACCTGCTCCAGGCTTTCGCGAGTCCGTTTGCGGGTCATCTGCACCAGACCCAGCTCGGTGATGCCGATGATGTTGGTCTTGGCGTGATCGCGTTCCAGCTGTTTTTCCAGGGTACGCAGAACCTGACGCTGGTGCTCTTCATCTTCCATGTCGATGAAGTCGATGATGATGATCCCGCCCAGATTACGCAGACGCATCTGCCGGGCAATCGCCGTGGCGGCTTCGAGGTTGGTCTTGAAGATGGTTTCTTCGAGGTTGCGATGCCCGACGAACGCCCCGGTGTTGACGTCGATGGTGGTCATGGCTTCCGCCGGGTCCACCACCAGATAACCGCCGGACTTCAGCGGCACCTTGCGCTCGAGGGCTTTCTGGATTTCGTCTTCGACGCCGTACAGGTCGAAAATCGGCCGCTCGCCCGGATAATGTTCCAGACGGTCGGCGATCTCCGGCATCAGTTCGGCGACGAACTGCGTGGTTTTCTGAAAGGTTTCCCGGGAGTCGATGCGGATCTTCTCGATCTTCGGGCTGACCAGATCACGCAATGTACGCAGGGCCAGACCGAGGTCTTCGTAGATCACGCTGGGTGCGCCGATGGTCTTGATCTGTTCGTTGATCTGATCCCACAGGCGGCGCAGATAGCGGATGTCCATCAGGATTTCATCGGCCCCGGCCCCTTCGGCGGCGGTGCGCAGAATAAAACCGCCGGCCTCCTTGATGCCTTCTTTGGCCACGCAATCGCTGACCACCTGCTTGAGGCGTTCGCGCTCGGCTTCGTCTTCGATCTTCAGGGAAATGCCGACGTGGGCGGTGCGCGGCATGTACACCAGGTAACGCGAAGGAATCGACAGCTGAGTGGTCAGCCGCGCCCCTTTGGAGCCGATCGGGTCCTTGGTGACTTGCACCACGAGGCTCTGGCCTTCATGCACCAGCGCGCTGATGCTTTCCACCGCCGGGCCTTCGCGCAGGGAAATTTCCGAAGCATGGATGAACGCCGCACGGTCCAGGCCGATGTCGACGAATGCCGCCTGCATGCCCGGCAGTACCCGCACGACCTTGCCTTTATAGATGTTGCCGACGATCCCGCGTTTTTGCGTGCGCTCGACGTGCACTTCTTGCAGCACACCGTTTTCGACCACCGCCACGCGCGATTCCATCGGCGTGATGTTGATCAGAATCTCTTCACTCATGGCAGGGTCTCGTTCAGGCATGTTCACGATAATGGCCGCATCTTGTTCCGTTCGACGCTTACTGCGCACTCAGGTTTTGCCAACAGGGTATGCCGAAATGGCCGAGCAGTTCTGCGCTTTCGCACACCGGCAAACCGACCACGGCCGAATAGCTGCCGTTGAGACCGGCGACGAACACCGCGCCCAGTCCCTGAATGCCGTAACCGCCGGCCTTGTCCCGAGGCTCGCCGCTGGCCCAGTAGGCGGCGGCTTCTTCGCGACTGATCGCCCGGAACCGTACCAGACTGCGCACCACTTGCGACTCGCAGCGCTCACCGTCGAGTACGGCGATGGCAGTCAGCACTTCGTGCTCCTTGCCGGACAACATCATCAGCATGGCGCATGCGTCGGCTTCGTCCACCGGTTTACCGAGAATTTTGCCGTCCTGCACCACAGCGGTATCGGCGCCCAACACGCAAAACGGTTTTTCGCTGACGACAGAGCGCCGCCCGGCCTCAGCCTTACAGCGCGCCAGGCGCTCGACATAGGCCGACGGGGATTCATTGGCGAAAGGGGTTTCATCGATATCCGCGCTGATGGCGGTGAACGGAACGCCGATCTGCGTGAGCAATTCACGCCGACGCGGCGATCCGGAGGCGAGGTAAAGCGGCTTCATCCAAACATCTCCCTGTTGAGTGCCCTGCCTCATGGCACCGGTGGGGCCCATGCCTGACCGAATCAGTTGATTTTGTAGCGCCGGCGCAATCCACGCAAAGCGAAGCTGACCCACGGCCAGAGCAAGGCGCTGACCAGTGCCGGCAAGACCAGCGCCAGGGTCGGCTGACGGTTGCCGGTCAGGGCGCTGAGCCACAATTGCACAAGTTGCGCGAGGCCGAAGATCACCAGTACCACCAGGCACTGCTGCCACATCGGGAACATCCGCAGGCGTTGCTGCAACGACAGCACCAGGAACGTGATCAACGTCAGGATCAAGGCGTTCTGTCCCAACAGCGTGCCGTACAGCACGTCTTCAGCCAGCCCGAGGCAAAATGCAGTGACCATGCCGACCTTTTGCGGCAGGGCCAATGCCCAGAATGCCAGGAGCAAGGCCAGCCAGAGTGGGCGCAGGATTTCCATGAATTGCGGCAACGGCGAAACGCTGAGCAGCATGCCGATCAGAAACGTCAGCCAGACGATCCAGCCGTTTCGGGAGGCTTTGACACCGACCATTATTCTCGTCCCCCAGTGGTGGCCGGCGCAGTGACAGGCGGTTTGGCGGCCGGCCGTGCGTTGGCAGGCTGAGCGGCTGGCGGTTTGGTGGCTGCCGGCGTCGCTGCGGGTGGTTTCGCTGGCGGCTTGCTCGCGGCGGGTTTGGCCGGCGTAGCAGCGGCGGGTGCAGTGGCTGGCGTACCCGACGCAGCAGGAGCCTGAGCCGGTGTATTCACCGTTTTCGGCACCGTGGCCGGAATGATCGGGCCACCACCAAACGCATCAAGATTTTCCTGAGCCTGCGCCGCATCGTTGGCACGCTCTTCAGCCGTACGGTTGTCGCTGAACACCAGCAACAGGTAGCGGCTGCGGTTCAGAGCGGCAGTCGGCACGGCGCGGACAATGGCGAATGGCTGGCCGGAATCGTGGATCACTTCCTTGACCGTCGCCACCGGATAACCGGCCGGGAAGCGCTGACCCAGGCCGGAGCTGACCAGCAGATCACCTTCCTTGACGTCGGCGGTGTCGGCCACATGCCGCAGTTCCAGGCGTTCAGGGTTGCCGGTGCCGCTGGCAATCGCCCGCAGACCGTTACGGTTCACCTGCACAGGAATGCTGTGGGTCGAGTCGGTCAGCAACAAGACACGGGAGGTGTATGGCATCAGCTCGACCACCTGCCCCATCAGGCCCCGTGCATCGAGCACCGGCTGACCGAGCACCACGCCGTCGCGCTCACCTTTATTGATGATGATGCGATGGGTGAAGGGATTCGGGTCCATGCCGATCAGCTCGGCCACTTCGACCTTTTCATTGACCAGCGCGGAGGAATTGAGCAACTCGCGCAGACGGACGTTCTGCTCGGTGAGGGCGGCAAGCTTCTGCATGCGGCCCTGCAACAGCAGGTTCTCGGTCTTGAGTTTTTCGTTTTCGGCGACCAGCTCGGTGCGGCTGCCGAACTGACTGGCGACACCTTCCCACAGCCTGCCGGGCAGGTCGGTGATCCAGTAAGCGTCCATCAGCACCAGCGACATCTGGCTGCGGGCAGGCTTGAGCAGGCTGAAACGGGCATCGACCACCATCAGCGCGACCGACAGCACGGCCAGCACCAACAAGCGCACGCCCAGTGAGGGGCCCTTGGCGAAAAGCGGTTTAATAGGCCGCTCCTCCCAGGCAAATGTTCTGTTTATTCATACGGCATCAAACCGGCCTGGATGAAGACTGACAGAAGATAAACGCCAACAGGCAGCACTGCAAAGTGCTGCCTGCGCGCTCACCCACGTATTGCACCCGGCGACTTATTCGCTGGAGAGCAGGTCCATGGTGTGCTTGTCCATCATTTCCAGTGCACGGCCACCGCCGCGAGCAACACAGGTCAGCGGATCTTCGGCAACGATCACCGGCAGGCCGGTTTCCTGGGCCAGCAACTTGTCGAGGTCACGCAGCAGCGCGCCACCACCGGTCAGCACCAGGCCACGCTCGGCGATGTCGGAAGCCAGTTCCGGCGGCGATTGCTCCAGGGCGCTTTTCACGGCCTGAACGATGGTAGCCAGAGACTCTTGCAGAGCTTCCAGCACTTCGTTGGAGTTCAGGGTGAATGCGCGTGGAACGCCTTCGGCCAGGTTGCGACCGCGAACGTCGACTTCGCGAACTTCGCCGCCCGGGTAGGCCGTGCCGATTTCCTGCTTGATGCGCTCTGCAGTCGACTCGCCGATCAGGCTGCCGTAGTTGCGGCGCACGTAGGTGATGATCGCTTCGTCGAAGCGGTCGCCGCCAACGCGTACGGATTCGGCATAGACCACACCGTTCAGGGAGATCAGCGCGATTTCGGTGGTACCACCACCGATATCCACGACCATCGAGCCGCGAGCTTCTTCAACCGGCAGGCCGGCACCGATCGCAGCAGCCATCGGCTCTTCGATCAGGAACACTTCACGGGCACCGGCACCAAGGGCCGACTCACGGATGGCGCGACGCTCAACCTGGGTGGACTTGCATGGAACGCAGATCAGCACACGAGGGCTGGGCTGCAGGAAGCTGTTTTCGTGAACCTTGTTGATAAAGTATTGCAGCATCTTTTCGCAGACGCTGAAGTCGGCGATCACGCCGTCCTTCATCGGACGAATGGCAGCAATGTTGCCCGGCGTACGGCCAAGCATGCGCTTCGCTTCGGTGCCGACAGCAACGACACTTTTCTGGTTACCGTGTGTCCGAATGGCCACAACCGATGGCTCATTCAGGACGATACCGCGCTCGCGCACGTAAATAAGGGTGTTGGCAGTGCCCAGGTCAATGGAAAGATCGCTGGAAAACATGCCACGCAGTTTCTTGAACATGGGAAAGGGACCCTAGGCAACGCGTGGGTAAAAAAGTGCGGCAAACTCTAACAACGACAGGGATTTTGGGCAAGGCGCCAATATGTTAAATTGGCCGCTTTTCTGTGCACCAAGCCCCACAATCGCGGCCTTATGACCGTAGAAGTGCGGTAGTGTTCCGACAATCTAACACACGGACGCCGTCCGTCCTGTTTTCCACTGGAGAAACCCGATGGCGCTAGAACGCTCCGACGTGGAAAAAATCGCTCATCTGGCCAGCCTTGGCCTGAATGACGCCGATCTTCCACACATCACTTCGGCCCTCAACAGCATTCTCGGGCTGGTCGACGAAATGCAGGCGGTCAATACCGACGGTATCGAGCCGCTGGCCCACCCGCTGGAAGCCAGTCAGCGCCTGCGCGCCGACGTCGTGACCGAAAGCAATAACCGCGAGGCTTATCAGTCCATCGCACCAGCGGTCGAAAACGGCCTGTATCTGGTTCCGAAAGTCATCGACTAAAGGGAAAGAGCCTGCAATGCATCAAATGACTCTGGCCGAGATCGCCCGCGGTCTCGCCGATAAAAAGTTTTCTTCCGAAGAGCTGACCAAGGTCCTGCTGGCGCGCATTTCCCAGCTCGATCCGCAGCTCAACAGCTTCATCAGCCTCACCGAAGAACTGGCCCTCGAGCAGGCGAAAGCCGCCGACGCGCGCCGGGCCAACGGTGAGAGCGGCGCCCTGCTCGGCGCGCCGATCGCCCACAAAGACCTGTTCTGCACCCAGGGCATCCGCACCAGCTGCGGCTCGAAGATGCTCGACAACTTCAAGGCCCCGTACGACGCCACCGTGGTGTCGAAGCTGGCTGCCGCCGGCACCGTGACCCTGGGCAAGACCAACATGGACGAATTCGCCATGGGCTCGGCCAACGAGTCGAGCTGGTACGGCGCGGTGAAAAACCCGTGGAACCTGGAACACGTACCGGGCGGTTCGTCCGGTGGTTCGGCGGCGGCAGTTGCCGCTCGCCTGTTGCCAGCCGCCACGGCCACCGACACCGGCGGTTCGATCCGCCAGCCGGCCGCGTTCACCAACCTCACCGGCCTGAAACCGACCTACGGTCGTGTTTCGCGTTGGGGCATGATCGCCTACGCCTCCAGCCTCGATCAGGGCGGTCCTCTGGCTCGTACTGCCGAAGACTGCGCGATTTTATTGCAAGGCATGGCCGGCTTCGATCCGAACGACTCCACCAGCATCGATGAGCCGGTGCCGGACTACGCCGCCGGTCTGAATGGCTCGCTGCAAGGCCTGCGCATCGGCGTGCCGAAGGAATACTTCGGCGCCGGTCTCGACCCGCGCATTGCCGACCTGATCCAGAACAGCATCAAAGAGCTGCAGAAGCTCGGTGCCGTGATCAAGGAAATCAGCCTGCCGAACATGCAGCACGCGATTCCTGCGTACTACGTGATCGCCCCGGCAGAAGCCTCTTCCAACCTGTCGCGTTTCGACGGCGTGCGCTTCGGCCATCGCTGCGAAGACCCGAAGAACCTGGAAGACCTGTACAAGCGTTCCCGTGGCGAAGGCTTCGGCCCTGAAGTACAACGCCGGATCATGGTCGGCGCCTACGCGCTGTCCGCCGGTTACTACGACGCCTACTACCTGAAAGCGCAGAAGATCCGTCGCCTGGTGAAGAACGACTTCATGGCTGCCTTTAATGAAGTCGACATCATCCTCGGCCCGACCACGCCGAACCCGGCCTGGAAACTCGGCGCCAAGAACAGCGACCCGGTCGCTGCCTACCTGGAAGACGTCTACACCATCACCGCCAACCTCGCGGGCCTGCCGGGCCTGTCGATGCCGGCCGGTTTCGTCGACGGTCTGCCGGTCGGCGTGCAACTGCTCGCTCCGTATTTCCAGGAAGGCCGTTTGCTCAATGTTGCGCACCAGTATCAGTTGAACACTGACTGGCACACCCGCACCCCAACCGGCTTCTGAGGAGACACACATGCAATGGGAAGTCGTGATCGGGCTGGAGATTCACACCCAGCTCACCACCCGGTCGAAAATCTTTTCCGGTAGTTCCACCCAGTTCGGCTCCGAGCCGAACACCCAGGCCAGCCTGATCGACCTGGGCATGCCCGGCGTGTTGCCGGTACTCAACCAGGAAGCGGTGCGCATGGCGGTGATGTTCGGCCTGGCGATTGACGCCGAGATCGGTCAGCACAACGTGTTCGCCCGCAAGAACTATTTCTACCCGGACCTGCCGAAGGGCTACCAGATCAGCCAGATGGAATTGCCGATCGTCGGCAAGGGCCACCTGGACATCGCCCTGGAAGACGGCACGGTCAAACGTGTCGGCATCACCCGCGCGCACCTGGAAGAAGACGCCGGCAAGAGCCTGCACGAAGAATTCAGCGGCGCCACCGGCATCGACCTGAACCGTGCCGGCACGCCGCTGCTGGAAATCGTTTCCGAGCCTGACATGCGCAGCGCCAAGGAAGCCGTTGCCTACGTCAAGGCAATCCACGCGCTGGTGCGTTACCTGGGTATCTGCGACGGCAACATGGCCGAAGGCTCGCTGCGTTGCGACTGCAACGTGTCGGTGCGTCCGAAAGGCCAGGTCGAGTTCGGCACTCGCTGCGAGATCAAGAACGTCAACTCGTTCCGCTTCATCGAGAAGGCGATCAACTCCGAGATCCAGCGTCAGATCGACCTGATCGAAGACGGCGGCAAAGTGATCCAGCAGACCCGTCTGTACGATCCGAACAAGGACGAAACCCGTCCGATGCGCAGCAAGGAAGAAGCCAACGACTACCGTTACTTCCCCGATCCGGACCTGCTGCCGGTAGTCATCGAGGACTCGTTCCTCAATGACGTGCGCGCCACCCTGCCGGAACTGCCACCGCAGAAGCGCGAGCGCTTCCAGAGTGCCTTCGGTCTGTCGGCCTACGACGCCAACGTGCTGGCCACCAGCCGTGAGCAGGCGGACTACTTCGAGAAAGTCGCCAGCATCGGCGGCGACGCCAAACTGGCGGCGAACTGGGTGATGGTCGAGTTGGGCAGCCTGCTCAACAAGCAGAACCTGGACATCGAGGATTCGCCGGTTTCCGCCGAGCAACTGGGCGGCATGTTGCAGCGCATCAAGGACAACACCATCTCCGGCAAGATCGCCAAGGTGGTGTTCGAAGCGATGGCCAACGGCGAAGGCAGCGCAGACGAGATCATCGAAAAACGCGGCCTGAAGCAAGTCACCGACACCGGCGCGATCTCGGCAGTGCTGGACGAAATGCTCGCGGCCAACGCCGAGCAGGTCGAGCAATACCGTGCGGCGGACGAAGCCAAGCGCGGCAAGATGTTCGGTTTCTTCGTCGGTCAGGCCATGAAAGCCTCCAAGGGCAAGGCCAACCCGCAGCAAGTGAACGAACTGCTGAAAAGCAAGCTCGAAGGCTGATGTAAATGGAGCCGGCCTTCAAATCTGGCTCCACTCCTTGTGGGAGCCAGCCTGCTGGCGATAGCGGTCTGACATTCAACCTGTCTGTGTCTGACACTCCGCGATCGCCAGCAGGCTGGCTCCCACATTTGTTTTCGGGAAACCTTGAATGAAGCGTCTGTTCAGCCTTTTCGCCCTGCTCTCTTTGCTGGCCGGTTGCGCCAGCACCGATGTCATCGACCCGCACGGTTACGACCAGACCGGCGTCGCCTCCTACTACGGAGCCAAACACCACGGTAAACGCACCGCCAGCGGCGAAGCGTTCAACCAGAATTCCCTGACCGCCGCCCATCGCCAGTTGCCGTTCGGCACACGGGTGAAGGTCACCAACCTGAAAAACGACAAATCCTGCGTGGTGCGTATCAACGACCGCGGGCCACACACCCGTGGGCGCATCATCGATGTTTCACGGGAAGCCGCCGAACGCCTCGGCATGATTGGCAGCGGCACGGCACGGGTTCGCGTGCAGGCCCTCGACGACTGATGGAGTGCCCACCATTTTCGGACTGACCGATTTACCGTTGATCAACGTGATCGAACTGCTCTGCGGATTGTTCCTGCTGATCGCCGGTGCCGAACTGATGGTGCGTGCGGCCGTGCGCCTGGCCGCGCGCCTGCATGTGCGGCCGCTGATCATCGGCCTGACCATCGTCGCCCTCGGCAGCAGCGCCCCGCAGATGGCGGTCAGCCTGCAGGCAACCCTGACGCACAACCCCGACATCGCGGTCGGCAGCGTGATCGGCAGCAGCATTTTCAACATCCTCGTGACCCTCGGCCTGTCGGCACTGATCATCCCGCTGCGCGTCTCACGGCAACTGGTGCGCCTCGACATCCCGCTGATGATCGGCGCCAGCCTGCTGGTGTTCGTGCTGGCCTGGAACGAAGAAATCGGACGTTTCGACGGCCTCCTGCTGCTGGCGGCCTTGGGGCTTTATCTCGGCTTGCTGTTGCGCCAGTCGCGTCACTCGGGCCGGCCACATTCCGATCATCCTCAGACTCAGCCCGCCCCCTGGTTCACCAGCCTGCTGATGATCGTTGCCGGGCTGGCCATGCTGGTGTTCGCCGGGCATTTGCTACTGGGGGCCGCTGTCGCAGTGGCCACCGATCTCGGGTTCTCCGAGCGGGTGATCGGCCTGACCGTGGTCGCGGTCGGCACTTCGCTGCCGGAACTCGCCACTTCGTTGATCGCCGCATTGCGCGGTCAGCGGGACATTGCCGTGGGCAACGTGATCGGCGCCAACCTGTTCAACCTGCTCGGGGTCCTCGGCATCACGGCGTTGATCGCCCCGACGCCACTGTCGGTGTCGCCGAATGCGCTGGATTTTGACCTGCCGGTGATGCTCGGCGTCGCCACGCTGTGCCTGCCGGTGTTCTACTCCGGCTACCGCGTGACCCGGGCCGAAGGCTTGCTGCTGCTCGGTTTGTACCTGGCGTACGGGCTGCATGTGGTGTCGTTCACCACCGGCATGCCGCTGGCCGGCAAGCTCGAACGGTTGATGCTGTTTTATGTCCTGCCGACGCTGCTGACGTTTCTGTTTTTCACGTCGGTGCGCGCCTGGCGCCGCCAACACCACAAGAGGGATGTGCCATGACCGAATCGAAGAAATCCGGGGTCGAAATCCGCCGCCAGGTAATGGGCGATGCGTTCGTCGACCGCGCCCTGGGCAATGCCACCGAATTCACGCAACCACTGCAGGACTTCGTCAACGAACATGCCTGGGGCGGTGTGTGGAATCGCGAAGGTCTGCCGCTGAAGACCCGCAGCCTGATTACCCTCGCCGCGCTGACCGCGCTGAAGTGCCCGCAAGAGTTGAAGGGACATGTGCGCGGCGCGTTGAACAATGGCTGCACCGTCGATGAGATCCGTGAAGCGCTGCTGCATTGCGCGGTGTATGCCGGCGTACCGGCGGCGATCGATGCGTTTCGGGCGGCACAGGAAGTGATCGATACCTACCAGAAACCTGAGTAACAACCAGCCTCAGATCCACCCGCCCCACTGCAACAGAAAAATCCCGACGTTGGTGGTCACCGCCGCCATCAACGTGGTCAACACAATGATCGCCGCCGCCAGTTCATGATTGCCCTGGGCCGCCCGGGCCATGACAAAACTGGCGGCCGCCGTCGGGCTGCCGAAGTACAGAAACAGAATCCCCAGCTCCGCCCCGCGAAAGCCCCACAGCCATGCACCCAGCGTGGCCAACACCGGCAGGCCGATCATCTTCACCAGACTGGAACTGAGCGCCATGCTGCCGCTTTTGCGCAGCGCCGCCAGCGACAGGGTGCCGCCGATGCAGATCAGCGCCAGTGGCAATGTGGTTTGCGCCAGATATTGGCCCGACGTCTCCAGCCAGCCCGGCAGACCGATCTTGAACCAGGCAAACGGCGCCGCCGCAATCACGCTGATGATCAGCGGATTGCTGAACACGCTTTTGCAGATGCTCCACGGATCGGACTTGATCACCGGGCTGTACACCGCCAGCACAATGGTCGACAGGGTGTTGTAGAACAGGATCACCAGGGCCGCGAGAATCGCCCCGAGGGAAATCCCGTAGTCGCCGTACATGCTCGCGGCCAGTGCCAGACCGATCACCCCGTTATTGCCGCGAAACGCGCCTTGCGTGTAGATGCCACGATCCTCGCGCGGGCAGCGGAGAATCGCCCAACCCCAGGCCAGGGCAAAACTGGCCAGCGTGGCGACGGCGAAGTAGATCAGCAGCGCCGGTTGCAGCGCGGCGTGCAGATCGGCGTGCAGGATGCCGAGAAACAGCAGCGCCGGCATGCTGACGTTGAACACCAGCGACGACGCCGTGTGGATGAAGTTGTCGTTGATCCAGTCGATGCGCTTGAGCAGCACCCCGAGAAACAGCATGGCAAACACCGGCGCGGTGATGTTCAGGGTTTCGAGGAAGATTGCCAGCATGCCGGGGAGCCTTGGAGGTGAGCGTCGTTAGGGGGCTAATGATAAGCCACAAGTTCTCCGGCGTCTGGTCGAACGCTATCGCGAGCGGGCTCGCTCCCACATTGATCTTCGGTGCACACACAATTTGTGCAACGAAGGAGATCTCGGTGGGAGCGAGCCTGCTCGCGATGCAGGCGACTCGGTCTCAGGTGATAGGCGCCGGATTGAACAACGTAATGTCGTTATGCAGCTTGTGCTTCTCGGCCCACGTCTGCTGCTTGCCGCTCGCCACATCCAGATAGTAGTGGAACAACTCCCAGCCCAACTCCTCGATGCTCGCACGACCGGTAGCAATCCGCCCGGCATCGATGTCGATCAGGTCCGGCCAGCGCTGCGCCAGCTCGGTCCGGGTCGACACCTTCACCACCGGCGCCATGGCCAGACCATACGGCGTGCCACGCCCGGTGGTGAACACATGCAGGTTCATCCCCGCCGCCAGTTGCAAGGTGCCGCAGACAAAGTCACTCGCCGGCGTTGCACAGAAAATCAGCCCCTTCTGCTTGAAGCGTTCCCCAGGGCCGAGCACACCGCTGATCGCGCTGCTGCCGGATTTGACGATCGAGCCCAAGGACTTCTCGACAATGTTCGACAACCCGCCCTTCTTGTTACCCGGCGTGGTGTTGGCGCTGCGATCCGCCTCGCCCTTGGCCAGGTAACGGTCGTACCAGTCCATCTCGCGCACCAGTTCCTCGGCAACGGTTTTGCTCTGGGCCCGGGAGGTCAGCAGGTAAATCGCGTCCCGCACTTCGGTGACTTCGGAAAACATCACCGTCGCCCCTGCTCGCAGCAGCAAGTCCGAGGCATAACCCAGAGCCGGGTTGGCAGTGATCCCGGAAAACGCATCGCTGCCGCCGCATTGCATGCCGAGGATCAACTCGGACGCCGGCACGGTTTCCCGGCGGCGCTGGTCGAGTTTCTTCAGGCGGGTTTCGGCCAGTTCCATGATCTGCTCGATCATCTCGGTGAAACCGTGACTGGAATCCTGCAAGCGATACAGCCATGGCTCGCTCAGATCCACTGAAGCGTCGTCCTCATGCATCACCTGCCCCGCCTGCAACTTCTCGCAGCCCAGGCTGATCACCAGCGCCTCGCCACCGAGGTTCGGGTTGCGCGCCAGATTGCGCACGGTACGGATCGGGATGTAGGCGTCGGTGGCCGTGATGGCCACGCCACAACCGTAACTGTGGGTCAGCGCCACCACGTCATCGACGTGGGGGTACTTCGGCAACAGTTCATCCTTGATACGTTTGACCGCGTGATCCAGCACCCCGGTGACGCACTGCACGGTGGTGGTGATCCCGAGGATGTTGCGGGTGCCGACGGTGCCGTCGGCGTTGCGATAACCCTCAAAGGTGTAACCCTCCAGCGGCGCCTGGGCGGCCGGCACCTCGGTGGACAGCGGCAGGCTGTCCAGCGGCGGCGCGGTCGGCATGCGCAGTTGATCTTCCTTGACCCAACTGCCACGGGGAATCGGCTGCAATGCATAGCCAATGATCTGGCCGTAGCGAATCACCGTGCCGCCCTCAGGGATGTCCACGAGACTGACCTTGTGGCTTTGCGGCACAAAATCCACCGTCACCAGGCCATCGGCGAATGCGGTGCCGGCCGGAACGCCCTGGTCATTGACCACAACCACTACGTTGTCCCGCTCGTGCAGGCGGATGTAGCGCGGCGAGTCGGAATGTTCAATCAACTGCATGGCGCCGCTCCTCAGGAATGCGCTTGAGACAATTTACCGGTGGCTTCGGAACCGCCATTGGTTGGCGGCTCTTTCAGTACCACACGTTTGATCGGGCCGACGATCACCAGGTAGCTGAACACCGCCACCAGTGCGTTGGCACCGACAAACACCAGCGCCCACTTGAACGAGCCGGTGGAGCTGATGATGTAGCCGATGACGATCGGCGTGGTGATCGAGGCGATGTTGCCGAAGGTGTTGAACAGGCCACCACTGAGACCGGCGATCTGTTTCGGCGAAGTGTCGGACACCACCGCCCAGCCCAGTGCGCCCACGCCTTTGCCGAAGAAGGCCAGGGCCATAAAGCCGACCACCATCCATTCCACTTCGACATAGTTGCACGCGACGATGCTGCTGGAGACCAGCAGACCGGCGATGATCGGCGCCTTGCGGGCGAAGGTCAGCGAGTGGCCCTTGCGCAGCAGGTAATCGGAAATCACCCCGCCGAGGACACCGCCGATAAAACCGCAGATCGCCGGCAACGAGGCGATGAAACCGGCCTTGAGAATGGTCATGCCGCGCTCCTGCACCAGGTACACCGGGAACCAGGTCAGGAAGAAATAGGTGATGCCGTTGATGCAGTACTGGCCCAGGTACACGCCGAGCATCATGCGGTTGGTCAGCAACTGACGGATGTAATCCCATTTCGGGCCGTCAGCCTTTTTGCCTTGCTTCTGATCCATGTCGACCATGCCGCCGTTGTCGGCGATGAACTTCACTTCCGCTTCGTTGGCCATCGGGTGCTGGCGCGGGCTGTGGATAACCTTCAGCCAGATCAGCGAGAACAGGATGCCGAACACGCCCATGACAATGAACACGTGTTCCCAGCCGAAGGCATAAACGATCCAGCCCATCAGCGGCGCGAACAACACGGTGGCGAAGTACTGTGCCGAGTTGAAGATCGCCGAAGCCGTACCGCGTTCGGCAGTCGGGAACCAGGCCGCGACGATGCGCGCGTTGCCAGGGAACGATGGCGCTTCGGCCAGGCCCACCAGGAAGCGCAGCATGAACAGCGCCACGATGGCCGTGGACATGCCGAACTCACCGACGAAGCCTTGCAGCACGGTGAACAGCGACCAGGTGAAGATGCTCAGGGCATAGACTTTTTTCGAGCCAAAACGATCGAGCAGCCAGCCGCCGGGAATTTGCCCCGCCACGTAGGCCCAACCGAATGCAGAGAAGATGTAACCGAGGGTGACCGCGTCGATGCCGAGGTCTTTTTGCAAACTGGAACCGGCGATCGCGATGGTGGCGCGGTCGGCGTAGTTGATCGTGGTCACCAGGAACAGCATGAGCAGAATCAAATAGCGGACGTGAGTCGGCTTGGACGATTGCATGTAGATGTACTCCCACTGATTATTTTTATGCGGGTAAAACATTCTTTGGTCTTGTGCCGCGCAGGGCCTTGGCAATAACCCTGCGCGGGTGCAGCGACTTACGAACCGATGTAGGCGGTTTTCACCACGGTGTAGAACTCTTGCGCATAGCGGCCTTGCTCACGTGAGCCATAGGATGAACCCTTACGGCCCCCGAACGGAACGTGGTAATCGACGCCGGCGGTCGGCAGGTTGACCATCACCATCCCGGCCTGGGAATGACGCTTGAAGTGGTTGGCGTACTTCAGCGATGTGGTGGCGATGCCCGCCGACAGACCGAATTCGGTGTCGTTGGCCATGGCCAGTGCAGCCTCGTAGTCCGCCACGCGAACGATATTGGCCACCGGGCCGAAGATCTCTTCGCGGCTGATGCGCATCGACGCTTCGCTGTCGGCAAACAGCGTCGGCGCGAGGAAATAACCCTCGGTGTCGCAGGTCACCAGACCACCACCGCTGACAACGCGCGCGCCTTCGGACTGGCCGATGTCGATGTATTTCAGGTCCTGTTCGAGCTGCGCCTGCGAGACCACCGGACCGATATCGGTGCCGGCCTTCAGCGCGTGGCCGACCTTGATCGACTTCATGCGCTCGGCCATGGCTTCGACGAACTTGTCGTGAATCCCGGCAGTGACGATCAAACGGCTCGACGCCGTGCAACGCTGGCCGGTGGAGTAGAACGCGCTCTGCACCGACAGCTCCACCGCCTGCTTGAGGTCGGCGTCGTCGAGAATGATCTGCGGGTTCTTGCCGCCCATCTCCAGTTGAACCTTGGCCTGGCGCGACACGCAGTTGACGGCGATCTGACGGCCCACACCGACAGAGCCGGTGAAGCTGATGCCGTCGACTTTCGGGCTGTTGACCAGCGCTTCACCGACCACGCGACCGCTGCCCATCACCAGGTTGAACACGCCGGCCGGGAAGCCTGCGCGGGAGATGATTTCGGCCAGCGCCCAGGCGCAACCCGGCACCAGATCCGCCGGCTTCAACACCACGCAGTTGCCGTAGGCCAGGGCCGGGGCGATTTTCCACGACGGAATGGCAATCGGGAAATTCCACGGGGTGATCAGGCCGACCACGCCGAGGGCTTCGCGGGTGACTTCAACATTGACGCCCGGACGCACCGACGGCACGTAGTCGCCCGACAGACGCAGGCACTCGCCGGCGAAGAACTTGAAGATGTTGCCGGCGCGGGTCACTTCGCCGATGGCTTCCGGCAGTGTCTTGCCCTCCTCCCGGGCCAGCAGGGTGCCGAGTTCTTCGCGACGGGCGAGGATTTCGGTGCCGACCTTGTCCAGCGAGTCGTGGCGAGCCTGAATGCCCGAAGTCGACCACGCCGGGAACGCGGCGCGAGCGGCGTCGATGGCGGCGTTGACCTGAGCCAGGTCAGCCTTGGCATAGTCGCCGATGGTGTCGCTCAGCTCGGACGGGTTGATGTTGACCGAGTAATCGTTGCCGGCGACCCATTCACCGTTGATGTAGTTGTCATAGCGCTTGGTCACGAATCATTCTCCTGACGCAAAAGGCCGCTGATTGCTCAGCGGCCTTGTTTATAGGGTTGTGTTACTGCGCACCTTGCTTGTCGATCAGCGCGGCGAGCATTTCGTACTCTTCGCGGGTCAGGTCGGTCAGCGGCGCCCGCACCGGGCCTGCGTCATAGCCGGCGATCCTGGCGCCTGCCTTGACGATGCTCACGGCGTAACCGGCCTTGCGGTTGCGGATGTCCAGGTACGGCAGGAAGAAGTCGTCGATGATCTTGCCGACGGTGGCGTGATCTTCGCGGGCAATGGCGTGGTAGAAGTCCATCGCGGTTTTCGGGATGAAGTTGAACACCGCCGACGAGTACACCGGCACGCCCAGCGCCTTGTAGGCAGCGGCATAGACTTCCGCGGTCGGCAGGCCACCGAGGTAGCTGAAGCGATCGCCGAGGCGACGACGGATCGACACCATCAGCTCGATATCGCCCAGACCGTCCTTGTAGCCGATCAGGTTCGGGCAGCGCTCGGCCAGACGTTCCAGCAGTGGCGCGGTCAGGCGGCAGACGTTGCGGTTGTAGACCACCACACCGATGTTCACCGATTTGCACACCGCTTCAACGTGGGCGGCGACGCCGTCCTGACTGGCTTCGGTCAGGTAGTGCGGCAGCAGCAACAGGCCTTTGGCGCCCAGACGCTCGGCTTCCTGAGCGTATTCGATAGCCTGGCGGGTCGAACCGCCGACACCGGCAAGGATCGGCACGCTGCTGGCGCAGGTATCGACCGCAGTCTTGATGATTTCCGAATATTCGCTGGCCGCCAGGGAGAAGAACTCACCGGTGCCACCGGCGGCGAACAGGGCCGAAGCACCGTACGGGGCCAGCCATTCCAGGCGTTTGATGTAGCCCGCGCGGTTGAAATCGCCCTGAGCATTGAAATCGGTGACCGGGAACGACAACAGGCCGGCGGAGAGGATGGACTTCAGTTCTTGTGGATTCATTATTCGAACACCCTGGTAGCAACGTTTTTTTGTGAGTGGACCGTTCAGCCTTCGCTGAAGTTGTAGGTCATCGTACAACTTAAAAGATAACCGTCAACTGCATTTCATCGCTGGGGGGCATTTTTTGTCGGACAAGATTTCTTTTTGACGTAGGAGATTTCTCGACTAGGCTCGAATTAACTGTATATACGTACAGTTAAATAAGAACTCACCGACGACATATCAAGGAGAAAGAAATGTCCGGTCTACAACCAAAATGCCTTGAACAACCCACACCGGTCATCGCCCGTTTCGATGATCTTTTTACCCCCGGCGGCATCGCCTTCAGTGCTGAAAATCCGCATCTGGTGCTGCACATTGCCGACTCCCACAGCGATGTCGAACCCGCCCTCGCCTCGCCGGGCAAAGCCATGAAAGTCAAACCGCCGCTGCGCTTCGAAGGCGCGGAACACACGGCGATCGGCGATAACACCCGGCTGCGTTTCGTTGAAAACGCCGAGCCGGTGCTCGCGCAAAACGTGCCCCTGCATCTGCCGAACGGATTGGCGCTGACCTATGGCCAGGTTCTGGCGCTGGGTGGCGATTTCTACGGAATCGCCGACCGGCCAATCAACGAAGGTGCGACTCCGGCGGATCGCCTTCAGCGCTTTTCGGCGGCGTTCGACACCCTCGCGGCCCTGCCGGCATCAAAGGCCGAAGCGCCGCAAATTCTGGCGATCATGCAAAAAGAGATCGACGCCGTTAAACAGGCGATCAAGGACGGTAAACCACCCCACGAAGCCTATGACGCGCTGGGAGATACGTTGTCGGAAGAGTGGAACAAGATCACCGGTGGCGGCAGTTTTGTCTCGGCGCTGTTCCCACTCGGTCGCTACCTGAAACTGGCGGCGAACAACGCTGACCACTTCGGCGAATGGGCCCGGCAGGCCTACATCGCCGGGCACACCGCCGCCCTGCAAACCGCAGCCGCCGCCCACGCCAGCCAGGACGAACTGCAACTGGAACGGGCCTACGCCATGAACGCGTTTGCCGACCACTACCTCACCGACCTGTTCTCCTCCGGTCATTTGCGGGTGCCGCGTAAGGCCATGGCCGCCGTCGTAACGCCAAGCGATCTGGGCTCGCTCATCACTCGCTTCATGCATGACGAAGACAGCAAGTTCGGCCTCAAGGTGCACAACGAACATGGCGAGCAATGGCGCGCATTCGGTGACAAGCGCTACTTCGACGCCACGGACGCCGACAATCGCAATCAAGTGAGTCTGGCAGTGCAGGATTCGGCGGACGAGGTGTATGCCGCGTATTCAAGCGGCAACGTGCCGACCACCTTCAACGCGCTGCAACGGCTGCCGGATCTGACTGCCGTGATGAACCTCGCCAACAACTTCTCGCCTCTGTTCCGCCTTCAGGGCAACAAAGTCTTGCGGCGCAAGGACGTGAACAACCTCAACGACACCGCCACCGTCGACGACTGGTGGGGCTGGAGCACTTACCTGCTGCTCAAGGACTATCACCCAACCGCCAACACGAATTAAGGAGCGATTCGATGAGCATCAAATTGAAACTGGAGCTGGCCTCGGGCCAATCGTTGAAAGGTGCGCCGCTGCAATTGCTGCGCGACGGCGTGGCCATCGCCCGGGCGTCGGTGGACGCTCAGGGGCACGCAACATTCGACGTCAAGCCCGGCCCGGGCAAACTGGCGGTCAGGGTCGATCGTTCGATTCTGCCCAAGAGCTGAAATGCGCGGACAAGATTGCCCCGGCGCGCAACACTGATTCGCCGGGTAAAGTGCGACAACTGCCGCGAAGGATCGCGGCAGATCTTTCAAGGAGAACGAAGCATGACGTTTGCCGCTGCACACCTTCCGCAATTCCCCGATCACGCCAGCGACTCGATCATCCTGCGGCTGTCGACGCTGGATGACGACCTGATCATCCGAGTCCCCGATGGACAGGACACACCGCCGAACTGGGATGTATATCCGATCCTCGGTGATGATCCGGAAGAGCCTGAATGGCAGGGCTTGTCGGAGCCGACCGGCGTCTGGGATGACGCACTCGACGACATGGTCGGCCTGACCGGGATCGAACTGAGCATCCCAAGATTCGTGCTGGAAAAGTACCTGAACAGCACCGTCGAACTGCGCTACAAATTTGCCGACGAGTCCAGTCTGGAACCTTGTTCGGAACCGCTGAGACTCTACGTCGAAGCCTGATTCCTCAACCCTGCGCCTGCGCCTCTTCATGTGCCTGACGCAGCCGTTCGCGGCTGTTGGTCAGGTGCAGGCGCATGGCCGCGCGGGCGGCATCGGCATCCTGGCGGGCGATGGCCTCATAGATTTCCTCGTGCTCGCGGCTCAGGCGATTCATGTAGTGCTGCTGATCATCATGGGCCAGGCGTGCCGAGTTCAGCCGCGTGCGCGGAATGATGCTGGTGCCCAGGTGGGTCATGATGTCAGTGAAGTAGCGGTTGCCGGTGGACAGGGCGATTTGCAGGTGGAACTGGAAGTCCGACGCCACCGCATCGCTGGCGTGGGCCACGCTTTCGTTCAGCGCATCGAGGGCGGCGCGCATGGCGGCCAGTTGCTCGGCGCTGCGACGCTGTGCGGCGAGGCCGGCGGATTCGACTTCAAGGCTGATACGGAATTCGAGAATCGCCAGTACGTCACGCAGGGTGACCACGGTGGCCGGGTCGATCCGGAACCCGCTCGGGCTCGGGGTGTCGAGGACGAAGGTGCCGATGCCGTGGCGGGTTTCGACCTGCCCTGCAGCCTGCAGCCGGGAAATCGCCTCGCGCACCACGGTGCGGCTGACGCCATGGGCTTCCATGATCGCCGACTCGGTGGGCAACTTGTCGCCACGCTTGAGCAGACCGTCGCGGATCTGCTCGGTCAGCACCGTCACCAGTTCCTGTGCCAGGCTGCGGCGCTTGCGAGGGAGGCGCGGGGTGTCGATCGGGGTTTCCATGGTCTGCGTTTGTCTCGAAAATTCGGTAAGAGGGGCATCATAGCCCAAGGGAGTTGTACGATCACCGTCCTCTGTGGGAGCAGGCTCCCACAGATTCGGTACACATCAGGCCGTGACGGTCTGCTCGACCAGATGCCCGCTGTCGATCCGCACATGCCGTGGATGGAAGCGCTTGAGGCTGCTGCGATGGCCGACGCTGACGATGCTCAGGCCCGGCAACTGATCGATCAGCGCCTGATACAGCGTGGCCTCGTCTTCTTCGTCCATCGCCGACGTCGCTTCGTCCATGTACAGCCAGTGCGGTGCGTAGAGCAGAGCACGGGCGAAGGCCAGTCGTTGCTGCTCACCGGGCGAAAGCATGCGCTGCCAGTGATTGGCTTCGTCCAGTCGCGCCACCAGATGCGGCAGACGGCAGGTTTCCAGCACTTGTGCATAACGTTCAGGCGCGTAGGTGTCGCCCGGTTGTGGATAACTCAAGGCGTCACGCAGGGTGCCGATCGGCAGATACGGCTTCTGTGGCAGGAACAGATAACGCGATGCCGGCAGGCGAATGCTGCCGTGTCCGGCTGGCCACAAATGCCCCATCGCCCGGAACAGGGTGGATTTACCGCTGCCGGAACGGCCGCTGAGCATTACTCGGTCACCCGGCTCTACGGTCATGTCGGCGCTGGTCAGCAGGTGACGACCATCGGCCAGATCGAGCCCGAGGTTGTGTACCTTCAATTCACTGCCCTGGTTCTGCACGTCGATGGCCGGTGCACGCTCTTCGTTGCTGGTCATGGCCTGATGGAAGCTCAGCAGACGATCGCACGTGGCGCGCCAGGAAGCGAGGTTCTGGTAAGCACTGATGAACCAGCTGAAACTCTCCTGAACGTTGCCGAATGCCGAGCTGATCTGCATGAGTTCACCGAGCTCGATCTTGCCGGCGAGGTAGCGTGGCGAGGCGACGATGAATGGGAAAATGATCGCGGCCTGGCTGTAACCGGCCGTGAAAAACGTCAGGCGCTTGGAGACTTTCATGATGTCCCAGAAGTTGTGCCAGACATTGCCGAAGCGGCCGCTCAAGCGACGATTTTCGTTCGGTTCGCCGTTGTAAAGCGCAATGCTTTCAGCATTCTCACGAATCCGCACCATGGAAAAACGCAGGTCTGCTTCGAAGCGTTGTTGTTGGTTATTCAGACCGATCAATCGTCGACCGATTAAATGCGTCAACCAGCTACCGACCACTGCATAAACCAGAACGCACCAGAACATGTAGCCGGGAATAGTGATGCCGTAAACTTCAATACTGCCCGACACGCCCCACAAAATAATCGAAAACGACACCAGGCTGACGATATTGCGCAGCAGCCCGATACCCAGCTCAAGGGTATTGGAGGTGAAATTGTTGAGGTCTTCGGAAATCCGCTGGTCCGGGTTATCGGTGTAACCACCCTGCTCCAGCTGGTAGTAATTCTTGTCGGCGAGCCAACGGGAAAAATGCTTTTCAGTAAGCCAGGCCCGCCAGCGGATCGTCAGCATCTGAGTCAGGTAGAGCCGATACACCGCACCGACAATCGCGACCGCAGCAATCGCGCAGAAGTACAGGATCAGATGCCAGAACGCCGCTTCATCTTTCTTTTGCAGCGCATTGTAGAAATCCTTGTACCAAGTGTTGAACCACACCGAGATGCCCACGCTGAGCAGCGAGAGTGCAATCACGGCAATCAGCAACGTCCAGGCCTTGCCCTTCTCTTCGCTGCGCCAGTAAGGCGTGGTCATGGCCCACACCTTGCGAAAAAACTGCCCGCGCACAGCATCGTTGACCGCGGAATATTCAGCGTTCTGATTCATGGAAAAGGCTCGATAAAGAAAAGAACAGACACGCACCGATCATAGTTGATCGGTGCGCTTTATCGCGAGGACTGGCGATGGCCGTTCAGCGCAGGTTCAGCGACGAACCGGGCGCTTCTGCAGCTTGCGCTGCAAGGTACGGCGGTGCATGCCCAGGGCACGGGCAGTGGCGGAGATGTTGCCTTCGTGCTCGGTCAGGACGCGCTGAATGTGTTCCCACTGCAGGCGGTCCACCGACATCGGGTTTTCCGGCACCAGACTGTCGAGGTCGGCGTGTTCGGACAGCAGCGCCGCCAGCACATCGTCGGCGTCCGCCGGTTTGCACAGGTAGTTGCAGGCGCCGCGCTTGATCGCTTCAACCGCGGTGGCAATGCTCGAGTAACCGGTGAGGATCACCACGCGCATTTCCGGGTCCAGTTCCAGCAGCTTGGGCAGCAGGACCAGACCGGAATCGCCGTCCATTTTCAGGTCCAGCGCGGCGTAGTCCGGCAGATCGGCCTGGGCGATTGTCAGGCCTTCTTCGGCGGAACCGGCGGTGCTGACGCGAAAGCCACGGCGAGCCATGGCACGAGCCATCACCCGGGTAAAGGTCGCGTCGTCATCGACCAGCAGCAAATGCGGCAGTTCTTCGCCTTCGACTTGGATTTCGTCACTCATGTTGCTCTCCTCGGGCGCCGTGGGGCAGGCGCAGCTCGGTGAGCGTGCCGCCTTCCTCATGACTATAGAGTTTCACTGAGCCGCCGGCGCGTGTCACGCTGGCCTTGCTCAAAAACAGGCCCAGGCCGAAACCTTTGCCCTTGGTGGTAAAAAACGGTTTGCCGATCTGCTCGGCGATGGCCAGCGGCACACCGGCGCCATGATCGCGGATGCTGATGGTCAGGTCTTCGGCGGTCCAGTCCAGGGTCACCTGAAGGTTTTCCGGGCAGGCATCGGCGGCGTTGTTCAGCAGATTCAACAAGGCCTGGGTCAGATCCGGCGGCGGCGCCACGCGCGGCAGCGGGCCCTGGCCCAGACGCTGGAAGCGGTAACTGGCTTCGGGGCGCATCAGGTGCCAGCGATTGAGCGCCTCGTCGAGCCACTCGGTGACATCCTGCATCTCCACCGCCATCCGGCGATTGGCTTCGGCGGCGCGCACCAGTTGCTGCAGGGTCTCCTTGCAGAGCTTCACCTGATCTTTCAACACCTTCAGGTCTTCCTGAAGCATTGGATCGTGATGATCCTGCTGCATTTCGTTGAGCAACACGCTCATAGTCGCCAGCGGTGTGCCCAGTTCATGAGCGGCACCGGCGGCCTGAGTCGCCACGGCCAGCAATTGCTGATCGCGCAGGCCTTCTTCACGGCGGATCGCGCGCAACTCTTCCTGACGGCGCAGCTCTTCGGCCATGCGCGCGGCAAAGAAGGTAATCACCGCTGCCGCCAGGGCGAAACTCAGCCACATGCCGTAGATCTGCAGGTTCTCCCGCGCAACCGGCAGGGTTTCCAGCGGATAGAAATGCGTCAGCATCAGGGTGTACAAGGCCAGCGCAATACCGGACAGCACCACCGAATAACGCCACGGCAGCGTCACCGCTGCGATGGTCAACGGCACCAGATAATACGAAACGAACGGGTTGGTCGACCCACCGGAGAAGTACAGCAAGGCGCTGTGGATAACCAGATCGCAAGCCAGTTGCAGCGCATATTCGAGCTCGGTGACCGGCCACGAAGTGCGCAGGCGCACGGCGGTGAACACACACAGCAGAATCGAACAGCCGAGGGTCATCACCAGTTGCACCCACGGCAACGGCAACAGCTCCAGCCAGTAGGCCAGGCCCACGGAACCGGCCTGCGCGGCCAGCACCAGGGTGCGGATGAAAGTCAGCCGCCAGAGGTTCTGGCGAGTGGCGGAAGTCAGTTGTACGGGGGCGAGCATGAGCTCTCCTGATGAGCGCTCCAGGCGGATCGCACGGAGTATAACCAAGGCGCGGGCTTGAGAGGCGAAAGTGCGGCAAACGACCACATGGCGTAAAGTTTTTCTGCGGCTATAAGAGCGTCTTCGCTACGGGCGATCACCGGCATTGCACACGGCGACCTGACGCACAAAAAACCGGCGACCCGTTCCTGATTACCGGTTTGTGGGATCAGTCGATTTCACATCCCGTACGTTTGTTGATTAATCAATCCCTGCACGCAGCTCCACCCTTCATTCTCTGACCCAAAAGGGCCACCCACCTGGTTGCCATTGAAGTAAACCCAATACGACCAATTACCGGCCCCCCGTTCCTGGAGCTGGACTGAATAACCTCGACCTTTTGCATCGGCTTGTTCTTGTGCGTTCATCTCAGATTTCCTTATTCGCAATTGTCGTGTTTGAAGCCGAGTGCAATGGCGGCTCACAAACATGCTCAATCCGCCGACGAAATCCGTCTACTGTCAGAACCAACAGGTATCCCGTCCTATACGACGGACGGCGCACGCTCGCATCTGTATAGAAGTTGTAACTGGGCGAACCGGATCACAGAAGCTAGAGTCTGATGGTTTCACGCAGGCCCCCGAACCATCACCTGCGCCCTCATCAAGGAGCTTTCATGCACACATTTCGCCGCAGCGCCGCCCTTCTCGCCCTGACCGTCGGCAGCGTCGCCAGCCTTCCGGCCCTAGCCGCCGATGAGCTGCACTACAACCAGATTTCCCTGCGCGCCGAAGTCAGCCAGGAAGTGGCCCGCGACCTGATGATCGTGACCCTCTACACCGAAGAACAGAACACTGACCCGGCCAAACTCGCCGCCGACGTCAGCACCACCATGAACAAGGCCCTGGCCCAGGCCAAGCAGGTCAAAGAAATCACCCTGCGCCAAGGCAGCCGCAACAGCTACCCGATCTACGACACCAAGGGCCAGAAAATCACCGGCTGGCGCGAACGTGCCGAACTGCGCCTGGAAAGCACCGACTTCGCCGCCCTGTCCAAACTCACCGGCGAGTTGCTGACCGAGCTGAAAATGGGCGGCATGGACTTCGCCATCGCCGACCCGACCCGCAAGGCCAGCGAAGACAAACTGCTGAAAGAAGCCGTCACCGCCTTCAAGGCCCGCGCCCAACTGGCCACCGACGCCCTGGGCGGCAAGGGTTACAAAATCGTCAGCCTGAACCTCAACAGCAATGGCTACCCGCAACCGTACATGCGCGCCCCGATGATGATGAAAGCCGCCGCGGGCATGGACGCTGCGCCGGTCACGCCTGAAGTCGAAGCAGGCACCAGCCAGGTCAGCCTGACCGCCGACGGCTCGATTGAAGTGTTGATGCAGTGATTGAATGACGGCTGAATGAAAAACCGGCGATCAGTGAATGATCGCCGGTTTTTTTGTGCCTGGGATTTGGGTTGTCAGGCTCGAGGATCAACCCGATCCAGCGCCCGGTTCACCGCAAGCTCGGCCAGCATGATGATCTGCTGGATCCCGAGCGCAGTACTGCGTTGCGGGCCGCTGAGTTCGTTGGCGAAATTGCTGGCGATGGTACTGGCCGAGGCCAGCGATTCGCAGGCATTGGCCAGCAGGCTTTCGGTGTCGACGTTGGGAGTGACCCTATACATCGTGCTCGGGCGCGGTTTGGAAGGGTTGGGACACAGGTAATAGTCGAGGGCGCGTTTGATGGCTTCGCGGTTGCGGGCGAGGTCTTCGGCGCGCATGGCTTCTTCGAGGGGTGTGGGTGATTCGAGGGGTGGGTCGGGTATCAGCTTATCCATGTAGCATTTTCTCCAAGTTATGGAGCCACTTTCCCGATCTCACTCGAAGAAGAGGTGGCAGCTATGTACGGGGTGAGATCACCGGTATGGATACCCGGCAGGACATTCGTCCACCCGTACACAGCCGCCATAGAGAATCGCTGACAGTCTAAGCTGGCGGCGATTATGAAGGGGCTCGCACAAGTATCCAAATGAATAGCCGGGATCTCACTCCCGGTCGCTGAATTGGCAGCGACAACCAAAGACTAGGGATCGTGCTTCCGACGGACAACCTGAAAACTTTGTGGGAAGGTTCGGTGAATCCCACACCTCTTTAAACATCCGAAAATGGAACGCGGAGCGTCCCGGGCTGCATTCCCACGCGGAGCGTGGGAACGATCAAGCAGTCCGCAGTTGCTTTCCGCTTTTCGCTTCCCACCACTCAACACGATGAGCGTTAGCTCGAGTAAAGCTCTTGATCTTCTGGCCCCTTCGGCAGGCTGAGTGGAGGGATTCATCCGGGGGTGGGAGCGCAGCGACCGTGCGGCGCAGCCGCATGCATCGAGAGGAGGTGCAGCGAAGCAAACCGTAGGCGATGCCCCCGGATGAATCCCGGAACGAAGGAACACCGAGCCCCAGCGAGGTGCCGTACGCCGGGGCCCAGCCTTTTGGTTACTTTTTGGCGTTTGAAAAAGTGACCCGCTGTAAGAGCGGAACCATAAGAAGCCGTTACCGCAGCAACGGATATGTACCCAACCACCCCAGATATACCGAGATAGACACCTAACCTAGAAAAACGATATTTCCGCGCCCACCAAAACCCCAGCTAACCTCCCCCGCCACAACCACCTCCAGACAAGCGGGCCAGACATGCATAGATCCACCCTGAAACCACTCCTGATCACCCTGGCCCTGACCGCCATAACCCCAATCGCCAACGCAGCAACAACCCTGGTCTACTGCTCCGAAGCCAGCCCCGCAGGCTTCGACCCAAGCCAATACACCAGCGGCACCGACTTCGACGCCTCCGCCGAAACCGTCTTCAACCGCCTCACCCAATTCAAACGCGGCGGCACCGAAGTCGAACCCGGTCTGGCCACAAGCTGGGACGTAACCCCGGACGGCCTCCAGTACACCTTCCACCTGCGCCAGAACGTAAAATTCCACACCACCGACTACTTCACCCCGACCCGAACCTTCAACGCCGACGACGTCCTGTTCACCTTCCAGCGTCTGCTCGACCCGGACAACGCCTTCCGCAAGGCCTACCCCGCCGAGTCCCCCTACTTCACCGACATGGACCTGAACACCACGATCAAGTCCGTGGAAAAACTCGACGAAAACACCGTGCGCTTCAACCTGAACAACGTCGACGCCGCGTTCGTGCAAAACCTCGCCATGAGCTTCGCCTCGGTGCAATCGGCCGAATATGCCGAGCAGTTGCTGAAGGAAGGCAAGGCAGCAGACATCAACCAGAAACCGGTCGGCACCGGCCCCTTCGTGTTCAAGCGCTACCAGAAGGATTCGCAGATCCGCTACGCGGCGAACAAGGACTACTGGAAACCCGAAGATGTGAAAATCGACAACCTTGTGTTCTCGATCACCCCGGACGCCGCCGTCCGCTTGCAGAAGCTCAAGACCGGCGAATGCCAGGTCAGCGGCTACCCGCGCCCGGCCGACATCGAAGTGATGGAAAAAGATCCGAACCTGCGAGTCTTGAAGCAGGCCGGCTTCAACCTCGGCTTCCTCGCCTACAACACCACCCATCCGCCGCTGGACCAATTAAAGGTCCGTCAGGCGCTGGACATGGCCATCGACAAACCGGCGATCATCAAGGCGGTTTACCAGAGTGCCGGGCAGCTGGCACAGAACGCCTTGCCACCCGCGCAATGGTCCTATGACCCGAATATCAAGGACGCACCGTACGACCCCGTAAAAGCCAAGGCGCTACTCAAGGAAGCCGGGGTTGCACCGGGTACAACCATCAACCTCTGGGCGATGACCGTGCAGCGTGCGTCCAACCCGAATGCACGGATGTCGGCACAGATGATCCAGCAGGATTGGGAGAAGATCGGCATCAAGGCCAACATCGTCAGCTATGAGTGGGGCGAGTACATCAAGCGTGCCAAGAATGGCGAACACGACGTGATGATCTACGGCTGGACCGGTGACAACGGCGACCCGGACAACTGGCTGGGCGTGCTTTACAGCTGCGCGGCGGTGAAAGGCAGCAACTACGCCAAATGGTGCGATCCGGCCTACGACAAGCTGGTGCAGCAGGCCAAGGTGTCCACCGATAAATCGCAGCGGGTAAAACTGTATCAACAGGCGCAACTGATCCTGAAACAGCAAGTGCCGATCACGCCGATCGCCAACTCCACGGTGTTCCAGCCACTGCGCAAGGAAGTCACCGACTTCAAGATCAGCCCGTTCGGTCTAACCCCGTTCTATGGCGTGGGTATAAATAAGTAACACCCGGCCCCAAGGCGGCGCGCAAATCGTGACCGATGCACCGTTTTGGGGCTTCATTTGCACCGTAAAAACCGACCGCAAACGGTCAAATGCGTCAGAAGTTATACAGATGCGACATTAAGGTACGTTCGTGCCACCGTTTGATGCCGCCGGGCGCTCTGGATCTTGCATTGGGTATGGGCCCTGCATAAGTATCCGCAGGCACGACTCACGAGGTCGTACCTCACTATTAAAAAATGACAACAAATCATGAGGCCAACATGCTTAAACACGCGGTCATTCCGTTTTTAGTCGGCGCAGGCTTGTTAGCCTCCGCACCTTTCGCTTCCGCTGCGACTAACCTGGTGTTCTGCTCCGAAGGCAGCCCGGCCGGTTTCGACCCAGGCCAATACACCACCGGAACCGACTTCGACGCCTCAGCCGAAACCATGTTCAACCGTCTGACCCAGTTCGAGCGTGGCGGCACCGCCGTTGTTCCTGGGCTGGCGACCAGCTGGGACATCTCCCCGGACGGCCTGACCTACACCTTCCACCTGCGTAAAGGCGTGAAGTTCCACACCACCCCGTATTTCAAGCCGACTCGTGAGTTCAACGCCGACGACGTGCTGTTCACCTTCAATCGCATGATTAACAAGGATGACCCGTTCCGTAAGGCGTACCCGACCGAATTCCCGTACTTCACCGACATGGGGATGGATACCAACATCACCAAGATCGATAAAGTCGACGACCACACCGTCAAGTTCACTTTGAAAGAAGTCGACGCCGCGTTCATCCAGAACATGGCCATGAGCTTCGCGTCGGTTCAGTCCGCCGAGTACGCAGCGCAGCTGCTGAAGGAAGGCAAGGCGGCCGACATCAACCAGAAGCCGATCGGCACTGGTCCGTTCGTGTTCAAGAGCTACCAGAAAGACTCCAACATCCGTTACACCGGCAACAAGGATTACTGGAAGCCTGAAGACGTGAAGATCGACAACCTGATCTTCGCCATCACCACCGACCCGTCGGTACGTATCCAGAAGCTGAAGAAGAACGAGTGCCAGGTCACGCTGTTCCCGCGTCCGGCCGACCTCGCGGCACTGAAAGCAGATCCTGCGTTGAAGATGCCTGACCAGGCCGGCTTCAACCTGGGCTACATCGCTTACAACGTGATGGACAAGGTCAAGGGCAGCAACGAGCCGAACCCGCTGGCCGACCTGCGCGTTCGCCAGGCGCTGGACATGGCTGTGAACAAACCGCAGATCATCGACTCGGTTTATCAGGGCGCAGGCCAATTGGCCGTCAACGCCATGCCGCCGACCCAGTGGTCCTACGACACCACCATCAAGGACGCCAAGTACGATCCTGAGAAAGCCAAGCAGCTGCTCAAGGAAGCCGGCGTGAAGGAAGGTACCGAGATCGTCCTGTGGGCGATGCCGGTTCAGCGTCCGTACAACCCGAACGCCAAACTGATGGCCGAAATGCTCCAGTCCGACTGGAAGAAGATCGGTCTGAACGTGAAGATCACCAGCTACGAGTGGGGCGAGTACATCAAGCGTTCCAAAGGTGGCGAGAACCAGGCCATGATCATTGGCTGGAGCGGTGACAATGGTGATCCGGACAACTGGCTCAACGTGTTGTTTGGTTGCGACTCGCTGAGTGGCAACAACTTCTCCAAATGGTGCGACAAGAAATTCGACGGCCTCGTGAAAGAAGCCAAGCGCACCACTGACCAGGCCAAGCGCACCGAACTCTACAAAGAGGCGCAACACGTCCTCAAAGATGCAGTCCCTATGACACCTATCGCTCACTCGACGGTGTATCAACCCATGCGCGCCAACGTGCAGGACTTCAAGATCAGCCCATTCGGCTTGAACTCCTTCTACGGCGTCAGCATCAAGTAAAAAAGCCGGCGGCGACGTTTTCAGCGTCGCCGCTGTTTTTTTCTGCCGAATAGTTAGGAATTTGCCTACATCCCTTTCCACTTGGTCTTACCAGGTTGGTTTAGGACGTGTCGCCTTTTCCTACGAGTCTTTAGGACTCAGCGCATTTACTGCCAGACCTGCGGCCCCTACCGTCGGGTTCTGACCAGTGACTGCGTGGGCTATCGGTTTGCTGCTGGATTGAGCTCAATGCGGCCACAACTTCCCTGGAAGGGATCGCGGCGCATTGAAAAACACTGAGACAAGAGGGAGCGTCATGCGCCACACCTTGGTTTTTTCCGCATTGCTGGGCGCCGGCCTGTTGGCCGCTACGTCCGCGAGTTTTGCCGCCAGCGACAGTCTGGTGTTCTGCTCCGAAGGCAGCCCGGCCGGTTTCGATACCGCGCAATACACGACCGCGACCGATAACGACGCCGCCGAACCGCTGTACAACCGTCTGGCCGAGTTCGAAAAAGGCGCGACCAATGTCGTACCGGGCCTGGCAACGAGCTGGGATATTTCCGAGGATGGCCTCAAGTACACCTTTCACCTGCGTGAAGGGGTGAAATTTCATACAACGGCGTACTTCAAACCTACCCGCGATTTCAACGCCGACGACGTGCTGTTCACGTTTAACCGCATGCTCGATCCGCAACAGCCTTTCCGTAAGGCTTATCCGACCGAGTTCCCGTATTTCAACGGGATGAGCCTCAACAAGAACATCGCCAAGGTCGAAAAGACCGGGCCGCTGACCGTGGAGTTCACGCTCAACAGCGTAGACGCCGCGTTCATCCAGAACATCGCCATGAGCTTTGCCGCCATTCTGTCCGCCGAATACGCCGACAAGCTGCTGGCCGAAGGCAAGCCGAGCGACATCAACCAGAAGCCGGTCGGCACTGGCCCGTTCGTGTTCAAGAGCTATCAGAAAGACTCGAACATCCGCTACACCGGCAACCCGCATTACTGGGATCAGAGCCGGGTGAAGCTGAAGAACCTGATTTTCGCGATCAATACCGACGCATCCGTGCGTGTGCAGAAGCTCAAGGCCGGCGAATGCCAGGTCACGCTGCATCCACGCCCGGCCGATGTGCCGGCACTGAAAAACGACCCGAAACTGCAACTGATCGAAAAACCGGGTTTCAACCTTGGCTACATCGCCTACAACGTGCGCCACAAACCGTTCGACCAGCTCGAAGTGCGTCAGGCGCTGGACATGGCGGTGAATAAACAGGGGATTCTCAACGCTGTTTATCAAGGTGCCGGCCAACTGGCGGTCAACGCCATGCCGCCGACCCAATGGTCCTACGACACCAGCATCAAGGACGCCGCCTACAACCCGGAAAAAGCCAAGGCACTGCTCAAGGCTGCCGGCGTCAAGGAAGGCACCGAGATCACCCTGTGGGCCATGCCGGTGCAGCGCCCGTACAACCCGAACGCCAAACTGATGGCCGAAATGCTCCAGGCAGACTGGGCCAAGATCGGTCTGAAAGTGAAGATCGTCAGCTACGAATGGGGCGAGTACATCAAGCGCACCAAGAATGGCGAACATGACGTCAGCCTGATCGGCTGGACCGGTGACAACGGGGACCCGGACAACTGGCTCGGCACGCTGTACAGCTGCGACGCCATTGGCGGCAACAACTATTCCATGTGGTGCGACCCGGCTTACGACAAGCTGATCAAAGAGGCCAAGGTCGTCACCGACCGCGACCAGCGCACCGTGCTCTACAAACAGGCCCAGCAATTGCTCAAGCAGCAAGTGCCGATCACGCCTGTCGCCCACTCGACGGTCAACCAGCCGCTGAGCGCCAGGGTTGAAGGGTTCAAGGTCAGCCCCTTCGGCCGCAACGTGTTTTCGGGTGTCAGCATCGATTAAACCCATAACCGATTAGCCGCAATGCTGAGGAGGCTGTCTACCTCCTCACGCAAGCGCTTTGCCGAAATTTGCCGATCAGGCCTTTTGCAAACGTTTGCGATGTGTGAATGAGTTCTAAAACCAAAAACCGGCCCAACAAAAAAAGCCGGCATAAAAAGAAAGTAAAGGAGCTTCACCCATGAAACTGAGCAGCACCGCGATACTGGCCTTGGCCATCAGCAGCATCACCGCCACGGCGTTTGCCGAGGAGCAGAGCCAGGCGTTCACCCCGGTGACCGTCAACGAGAAAAGCGCCCAGGCTGACGCCACCGGCTTCCTCGAAGGCTCCAAAGTCAGCGGCACGACCCGTAACTGGTACGCCAACGAGCAACTGAAGCGCGGCGGCAAGTTCACTTACCGCAAAGACGGCGTTGCCACCCCGACCGATCGTCGTATCAACTGGGTACAGGGCACCATCGTCAACTTCACCTCCGGCTTCACTCAGGGCACCGTGGGTGTCAGCACTGAAGTAGCCGCCTACAACGCCGTGGCCCTGGAGCGTGACCGCAAGGCCCTGGCCTCCAACAACGGTGGTGCACCGGGTTCGCGTCCAGGCGCGGGCAACAACCGTACCCTGACCAAGGAAGGCGGTGACGCTGAAGGCCAGTGGAGCAAACTGGGCCTGGCCAACGTCAAGTTCCGCGTTTCCAACACCACCCTGACCGCCGGTCGCCAGAACTTCAGCACGCCAATCGTCGACACCATCGGCAACCGTGCGCTGCCTTCGAGCTTTGAAGGTGTGAGCCTGCACAGCGAAGAGCTGAACAACCTGTCGTTCGACGCCGGCAGCTTCGACCGCGTATCGCCGCGTACCGAAGAGAGCCTGTCGAAATTCCGCACCGAGTACAGCGCCAACGGCGCCGAAACCGATCGCGTGAGCATCGTCGGCCTGAACTACCAGCCGCTGCAGAGCCTGAAGACCAGCCTGTACGCCTCCAAGGCTGAAGACTTCTGGAACCAGTACTACTTCGGCGCCACCCACGAACTGGGTGACAGCAACGTCGTGAGCCTGACCACCGGCCTGAACTACTACAAGACCGTCGATACCGGCAAGAAAGAGATGGGCAACATCGACAACGACACCTACTCGCTGTCGTTCGGCCTGACTCACCAGGCCCACAGCCTGACCTTCTCGTACCAGGCGATCAACGGTGACGAGTACTTCGACTACCTGCACGAAACCAACGGCATCTACCTGGCCAACTCCCTGCTGTCCGACTTCAACGGCCCGAACGAGAAATCCTTCCAGGTCGCCTACGGTCTGAACATGGCCGAATACGGCGTGCCAGGCCTGAAGTTCAACATCTACCAGGCCCGCGGCTGGGGCATCGACGGTACTCACTACACCGGCACTGCGTATGACGTACGCAGCATGGACGGCGAGCACCACTACGAATACGGCATCGGTGCCACTTACGCGGTACAGAGCGGCCCGCTCAAGGCGACCACCGTGCGTGCCACCTACACTGCTCACCGCGCCAGCGAAAACCAGGCTGACGGCAGCATCAACGAGTTCCGTCTCGTGACCACCGTACCGTTCAACATTCTGTAAAAACGCGTGCCGACGGCTGACTCAGTGACGAGTCGGCCGTTCGGCTTTTTGTCTTCAACCGATTGCAGAGGGTTATCGATGAAAATGCTTCCCCTACGTGCGGCCGTCGCTGCCGCCCTGTTGAGCGCCGCCATCGGCGTCTCGGCCAAACCCTTGGTGGTCTGCACCGAAGCCAGTCCGGAAGGCTTCGATATGGTCCAGTACACGACTGCAGTCACTGCCGACGCGGTGGCCGAAACCATTTTCAACCGCCTGGCCGACTTCAAGCCCGGCACCACTGAAGTGATCCCGGCGCTCGCCGAGTCCTGGGACATCAGCGACGACGGCCTGACCTACACGTTCCACCTGCGCAAAGGCGTCAAGTTTCACACCACCGAATATTTCAAGCCGACCCGCGACCTGAACGCCGACGACGTGGTCTGGAGCTTCCAGCGTCAGCTGGACCCGAATCACCCGTGGCACAAGCTGTCGAGCGTGGGCTTCCCGTACTTTGAAAGCATGGGCTTCAAGGAACTGCTCAAGAGCGTCGAGAAAGTCGACGACAACACCGTAAAGTTCACCCTGACCCGCCGCGAAGCGCCGTTCCTGGCCGACATCGCCATGGCATTCTCCTCGATCTACCCGGCCGAATACGCCGACCAGTTGCTCAAGTCCGGCAAGACCGGCGACCTGAACAACAAGCCGGTCGGCACTGGCCCGTTCGTCTTCCAGCGCTACAACAAGGACGCCCAGGTTCGCTTCAAGGCCAACCCGGACTACTTCCGTGGCAAGCCGCCGGCCGATGCGTTGATCCTGGCCATCGCCACCGACAACAATGTGCGCCTGCAGAAACTCAAGGCCAACGAGTGCCAGGTCGCGCTGTATCCGAAGCCGGATGACATCCCGAGCATCAAGAAAGACGACAAGCTGAAAGTCGATGAAATGGACGCGATGACCGTTTCCTACATCGCCATGAACACCCAGCACAAATACATCAGCGACGTGCGCGTGCGTAAAGCGATCGACATCGCCTTCGACAAGGAAGCCTACGTCAACGCGCTGTTCGGCAAGGGCAACGCGACCGTCGCGGTCAACCCGTACCCGCCGACCCTGCTGGGCTACAACCACGAGCTGAAAAACCCGCCACGTGACCTCGACGCAGCGCGCAAACTGCTCAAGGAAGCCGGCGTGCCGGAAGGCACCGTGTTTACTCTGTTTACCCGCAACGGCGGCGGCCCGACCAACCCCAACCCGATGCTCGGCGCGCAAATGATGCAGGCTGACCTGGCGAAAGTCGGGATCAAGATCGACATCCGCGTGATGGAATGGGGCGAAATGCTCAAGCGCGCCAAGGCCGGCGAACACGATATGGTGTCGGCCGGATGGGCGGGCGACAACGGCGACCCGGATAACTTCCTGACGCCTATGCTCAGTTGCGAGGCCGCCAAGAACGGCGAAAACTACGCTCGCTGGTGCAACGAGAAATTCCAGACCCTGCTCGACGAAGCACGGGCTAAAGTAGATCCGGCCGAACGCGCCAAACTGTACGAAGAAGCCCAGGCCATCTTCAATCAGGACCAACCGTGGATCAGCATGGCCCACACCCGGATGTTCACCGCAATGCGCAACAACGTAGAGGGTTATCACATCAGCCCTCTGACAACCAATAACTTCGCCACCACCCAGGTGAAGTAGATAAGAAACTCCCGGCCTCCCTGACCCCAGGGTCGCCGGGCACGCCTAACCGGCTGATGAGGTACCACAAAAGATGTTTAGTTTTATTGCCCGCCGACTGGGGTTGTTGATCCCCACGTTTTTCGGCATCACCTTGCTGACTTTCGCGTTGATTCGCATGATTCCCGGCGACCCCGTGGAAGTGATGATGGGCGAACGTCGGGTCGACCCCGAAATGCACGCTCAGGCAATGGAACGCCTCGGTCTGAACAAACCGCTGTATGCCCAGTACCTGGACTACATCGGCAAACTGGCCCACGGCGATCTCGGCGAATCCCTGCGCACCCGTGAGAGCGTATGGACCGAGTTCACCTCCCTCTTCCCGGCGACCCTGGAACTGTCCATGGCCGCCCTGCTGTTCGCCGGCGTCCTGGGCCTTCTGGCCGGGGTGATCGCGGCCCTCAAGCGAGGATCCCTGTTCGACCACGGGGTGATGGGCATCTCCCTGGCGGGGTATTCGATGCCGATCTTCTGGTGGGGCCTGATTCTCATCATGTTCTTCTCGGTGAGCCTGGGCTGGACCCCGGTTTCCGGGCGGATCGACCTGCTCTATGACATCGAGCCACGCACCGGCTTCATGCTGATCGACACCCTGCTGGCCAATGACACCGGCGCGTTCCTGGATGCGCTGCATCACCTGATCCTGCCGGCCATCGTCCTCGGCACCATTCCGCTGGCGGTGATCGCGCGGATGACCCGTTCGTCGATGCTCGAAGTGCTGCGTGAAGACTACATCCGTACCGCCAAGGCCAAAGGCCTGTCGCCGTCGCGCGTGGTGTTCGTGCACGGTCTGCGCAACGCCCTGATCCCTGTGCTGACCGTGGTCGGCCTGCAAGTCGGCACCCTGCTGGCCGGTGCGGTACTGACCGAGACCATCTTCTCGTGGCCCGGCATCGGCAAATGGCTGATCGAAGCCATTGGCGCCCGGGACTATCCGGTTGTGCAGAACGGCATTCTGTTGATCGCCTGCCTGGTGATCCTGGTCAACTTCGTGGTGGACATCCTCTACGGCTTTGCCAACCCACGCATCCGTCATCAGCGCTGAGGTCAATACCCATGAGCACTCCAACATCCTCAGTAGTCACCGCTGCACCTGGCGCGGATCAAAGTCTGCTGTACCCGTCGCCGTACAAAGAATTCTGGCAAGCCTTCGCCAAGAACAAGGGCGCCGTTGCCGGCCTGCTGTTCATGCTGCTGGTGATTTTCTGCGCGATCTTCGCGCCGTGGGTCGCCCCGCATAACCCGAGCGAGCAATACCGTGACTTCCTGCTGACGCCGCCGGCGTGGCTCGAAGGCGGGCAGATGCAGTTCCTGCTCGGCACCGATGAACTGGGGCGCGACCTGCTGTCGCGTCTGATCCAGGGTTCGCGCCTGTCGCTGCTGATCGGTCTGTCGTCGGTGGTGATGTCGCTGATTCCGGGGATCCTGCTGGGTCTGTTCGCCGGTTTCTTCCCGAAAGTGGTCGGCCCGACCATCATGCGTCTGATGGACATCATGCTGGCCCTGCCGTCGCTGCTGCTGGCTGTGGCGATCGTCGCCATCCTCGGCCCTGGCCTGATCAACACCGTGATCGCGATTGCCGTGGTTTCGTTGCCGTCCTACGTGCGTCTGACCCGTGCTGCCGTCATGGGCGAGCTGAACCGCGACTACGTGACCGCTGCGCGCCTGGCCGGTGCCGGCCTGCCGCGCCTGATGTTCATCACCGTGCTGCCGAACTGCATGGCACCGCTGATCGTCCAGGCAACGCTGAGCTTTTCTTCGGCGATCCTCGATGCCGCCGCCCTGGGCTTCCTCGGCCTCGGCGTCCAGCCGCCAACCCCTGAGTGGGGCACCATGCTGGCCTCGGCCCGCGACTACATCGAACGCGCCTGGTGGGTCGTGAGTCTGCCTGGTCTGACCATTTTGCTCAGCGTGCTGGCAATCAACTTGATGGGCGACGGCCTGCGCGATGCGCTGGACCCGAAACTCAAGAACGCCGCCTGAGGAGATTCCCATGTCACTGCTAGAAATCAAGAATCTCAACGTTCGCTTCGGCGACAAGAACGCCACACCGGTGGTCGACGGCCTCGACCTGAAAGTCGACAAGGGCGAAGTCCTGGCGATCGTGGGCGAGTCGGGTTCCGGCAAGTCCGTGACCATGATGGCGCTGATGGGCCTGATCGAGCACCCGGGGATTGTCACTGCCGACTCTCTGAGCTTCGACGGTAAAGACATGCTCAAACTGAGCAATCGCCAGCGTCGGCAGATCGTCGGTAAAGATCTGTCCATGGTGTTCCAGGATCCGATGACCGCGCTGAACCCGAGCTACACCGTCGGTTTCCAGATCGAGGAAGTGCTGCGCCTGCACCTGAAAATGTCCGGCAAGGCCGCCCGCAAGCGCGCCATCGAACTGCTGGAAAAGGTTGAAATCCCCGGCGCTTCCAGCCGTATGGACGCTTATCCGCACCAACTGTCCGGCGGCATGAGCCAGCGTGTGGCAATTGCCATGGCGATTGCCGGCGAGCCGAAACTGCTGATCGCGGACGAGCCGACCACCGCACTCGACGTAACGATTCAGGCGCAGATCATGGACCTGCTGCTGGCGTTGCAGAAAGAGCAGAACATGGGCCTGGTGCTGATCACCCACGACCTCGCCGTGGTGGCCGAAACCGCCCAGCGCGTCTGTGTGATGTACGCCGGCCAGGCCGTTGAAGTCGGTCAGGTGCCGCAACTGTTCGACATCCCGGCCCACCCCTACAGCGAAGCGCTGCTCAAGGCGATTCCGGAACACAGCCAGGGCGCCGAGCGTCTGGCGACCCTGCCGGGCATCGTTCCGGGCCGTTACGACCGTCCGCAAGGCTGCCTGCTGTCGCCGCGCTGCCCGTACGTGCAGGACAGCTGCCGCGCGCAACGTCCGACCCTTGATCCGAAAAGCCACAGCCTCGCCCGCTGCTTCTACCCGCTGAACCAGGAGGTGGCGTAATGGCCGTCGTACTTACCGCCCGCGACCTGACCCGTCACTACGAAGTCTCCCGTGGCCTGTTCAAGGGCCATGCGACCGTACGCGCCCTCAACGGTGTGTCGTTCGAGCTGGAAGCCGGCAAGACCCTCGCCGTTGTGGGCGAATCGGGCTGCGGCAAATCCACCCTGGCCCGTGCCCTGACCCTGATCGAGGAGCCGTCGTCCGGTTCCCTGAAAATCGCAGGGCAAGAAGTGGCCGGCGCCGACAAGGCCCAGCGCAAGCAGCTGCGCAAAGACGTGCAGATGGTGTTCCAGAGCCCATACGCCTCGTTGAACCCCCGGCAGAAAATCGGTGATCAACTGGCCGAACCGCTGCTGATCAACACCAACCTGTCGGCTGCCGAACGTCGCGAACGAGTCCAGGCGATGATGAAGCAGGTCGGCTTGCGTCCCGAGCACTACCAGCGTTATCCGCACATGTTCTCCGGCGGTCAGCGTCAGCGTATCGCGTTGGCTCGCGCCATGATGCTGCAACCGAAAGTGCTGGTGGCGGACGAACCGACTTCGGCACTGGACGTGTCGATCCAGGCGCAGGTGCTGAACCTGTTCATGGACATGCAGCAGGAGTTCAACACCGGTTACGTGTTCATCTCGCACAACCTGGCGGTGGTGCAGCACGTGGCCGATGACGTGATGGTGATGTACCTCGGGCGTCCGGTGGAAATCGGTCCGAAGCACGACATCTATGCCCGTCCTCTGCACCCGTACACCCAGGCGCTGCTGTCGGCGACTCCGACCATCCATCCGGATCCGGACAAGCCGAAGATCAAGATCGTCGGCGAGCTGCCCAACCCGCTGAACCCGCCACCGGGCTGCGCGTTCCACAAGCGCTGCCCGTACGCGACCGAACGTTGCAGCGCGGAAGAGCCGGCCCTGCGCCAGCTCGACACGCGTCAGGTAGCTTGCCACTACGCCGAGCAGTTCCTCGACGGCGCGGCATAAAAAACCCGCCCTGTTGCCGGGGCGGGTCGTTAAAGCGTTGACCAAACCTCTTCTTTCTCGATTGCGCATCAGTCGGGGAAGAAGAGGTTTTCTTTTGTCTGCGAGCTATGTCTGGCTGTCGCCATCGTCCGGATCATCGGTGTCCGGCTCGTCGGTGGTCGAGTCGTCATCGTCCTTGCTGCCACCCTGATCCTGATCACCGGGTTCGGATTCGGACTTGGCGAGCATGATCACACCCGCGTGCCCCTGGGCCGCATTGAAGCCCTGTGCGGGCGCCGCGTTGCTCGCCCACGCCGCCGTGGTGCCAAGCGTCAGCATCACCAAAACCTTAAGCAACAACACTATGCGTTGAAAAATGCTCATAAGCGTTTCCATCCTTTCGTGGTTGAAGCCAGAGTGCCGGTCCGGCGCTGAATAAAATCTAGTTCCGATCAGCCGGGTTCACCAGATAGGACGCTAACCAATGCCCGGAAATGCCATGGCTGGACAGACCGCTTTCGAATAACCCCCATAACCGGATCAGCTAAGCGAGGCGGCCTTGCGGGTTTGCACGGGCTGGCTGGCCGAGACGCGCAAACGAGTCGCCAGACAAACCAGCGGGACCGACATAATGGCCAGCGCCGCACTGGCTACCCAGACACTGTGCCCACCGAACTGCCCGTATAACTGGCCGCTGAGCACCGGCGACAGCAACGCACTTGCGCTCCAGGCCATGAAGAACAGACCGAAGTACTGACCGCTTTTGCCGCTTTGCGCATGCTGCATGACCAGCACATTCAGCGGCGGCATGAACAGCGCCTCCCCCAGCGTCCAGACCACCGTCGACAGGCAGGCATAAACCAGCCCGGAACCCAATGGCAGCATGCCGAGCCCGACCGCCAGCAACACGCAACCGGCGATCAACGGCCGACGCGAGCCCCAGCGTTCGCCCCAATGCGAGATTGGAATCTGCAACGCCACGACAAGGACCGCGTTGATCGCGAACTGCCAGCCGATGGCCTCGGTACTCAAGCGATAGTAGTCGCGCAGATAGTTGCCGAGTGTGCTGTAAACGGTGTCGAACGCCATGCCGAGCAGGACGGTCGCCGCCAGCAGCCAGAGAAACGGTTTGTCGCGATATGGCAGGCCGGAGCCGGCCTGCGTCTCTGGAGTTTCGTCCGGGATCAGCACCGTTCGCCCCCAGGTCGTGCGGACAAACCACAGCAGCGCCACCAGCGTCAGCACCGCACTGATGAAGAACACCCAGCGAAAATCCGTCTGCGCCAGCACACCGCCCGCGATACCGGCGGCGGCCATCCCGAGGTTTCGCGCGATACGGCTCAAGGCCTGCGCCCGGGCGCGCTGTGCAACCTCGCAATATTCCATGATCAGGCGTTGATGCAACGTACGGATCGCGCCGTCGATCGTACCGCTGAGCAACAGCAACGCGGCCAGCAACGGCACTTGCGTCACCAGCCCGAGCCCGAGCAGCACCCAGGCTGAAACGAAGAACAGCGCCGCCGTCAGCCGCGCGGTGCGGATATGGTCGCTGAGCAAGCCGCCCAGCATCGAACCGATCAACAGTCCGCCGCCGTACGCCGCCAACAGCCAGCCGACCGTCTCGATGGCGAAACCCAGCTCCTGACGCAGATACAACGCCATGAACAGCTTGACCATGCTGCTCAGGCGATTGATGAACAACAGCGCCGCGAGTACCCAGGCCATGGTGCTGAAGTAACCGTCGAATCGCAGCAAGTGAGTGAACAACCCTCTCATTCCATTGATCCTTGGAGGTGCGTGAGCGTTGACACTAGCCGCCAGAAAGCGGGTTGTCGCCTGGACAATCAGTGAAGATTGAAATCCGGAGTCCGCTCACCTACTGATAGGAAAAGGCCTACACGAAGAGCCTGTGCACTCTTTTACATCGCACGTAGCATTGGCATCGAATTGAGAGTGCCTCCAGGCAACCAGGCGAGAGCCGAAAGCGCTCCACTGGTCTGAAAAGAGCGTCTTCATGATCGCAAAATCATCACGAAATCTTAGCTAGCCTATAACACAAAGAAATATTTTCATTTGCACGCACTTCATCGCATAAAACAAATAAAAATTTTCCTTAGAGAGTCGAATGAAAAGATCTAAAACTATGCATAATGCAAAAAAATATTTTCCTTGAGTCTGAAAATAGACCACAACAAAAAGGAATATTTTCCTTATGCGAATACAACGTAAAAGTGATGACGCAATCTCCGCTCAGTTAGGTGAGGCCCTGCGCGCGCGCCGCCTGCGCAAGGACATCACACAAGACCAGCTTGCAGACAGTGTCGGAGTCAGTACTCCCACGATTCAAAAGCTGGAAAAAGGCAAAGGCACCCTACAGTTACTGATCGCAGTGCTACGAGAGTTTGACTCTCTGGACCTTCTCTCCGGCCTGATCGAGCCTCCCCGTGCGAGCCCGATGGCTGCGGCTCAGACAGGCAAGACAGGTCGTGTCCGTGCGCTGGGGGCCGTTCGTACCAGCGACGGCCGGATACATGTCCACCAAAGCACTCAACCGCAGACATCACCAGAAAACAAAGAGCAGGGCAAAGCGAAACCTTTGCTGATACCAAGGAAGAAATGACGTGGCGATAACTGCAGAAGTGTGGATGTGGGATACCAAGGTAGGCGCTGTGCTTTGGGATGAAAGCCAGTCCCCCGCAACAGCAACATTTGAATTCGATCCAGCGTTTACGGAAATCGGACTGGAGATTGCACCACTGACCATGCGAGCAGTGGCAGGTGAGGTGTACGCCTTCCCATCGCTGAACGTTCAGGCTTTCAAATCTCTCCCGCCATGCCTTTCAGATTCGCTTCCCGATGACTTCGGTAACGCAGTGATCGACGCTTGGCTGGCCAAGGAAGGACGCGACCCCAACAGCTTCACTCCCGTTGAGCGATTGCTTTACATCGGCGCCCGAGGCATGGGGGCGCTGGAGTTCCGCCCTGCCGTGGACAGGGCCAGGACCAGGATCGAAAAGCTGGAGCTCGATTCTTTGGTGGAGCTTGCCGGACAGATCCTCGAGCAGCGTCAACAGCAGTTTGCCGGGCTGCAACTGGGTCATGAAGGCAAGCAGGGTGAGGAAGCGCTCAAGCATATGTTTCAGGTGGGTTCATCGGCTGGCGGCCAACGACCGAAGGCAATCATTGCCATCAATGAAAAGACCGGTGAGCTTTGCTCGGGACAAATCACGGCCCCGGCGGGGTACAGCTATTGGCTGTTCAAGTTCGACGTGCCCAAAGGGGCAAACTCACTGGGTGACCCTGCCGGCTTTGGCCGGGTGGAATACGCTTACCATCTGATGACTGTCGCCTCGGGGATTACCATGACCGAGTGCCGTCTGCACATTGATGGTCCTCGCGCTCACTTCATGACTCGCCGTTTCGACCGGATGGACGATGGTGACAAGATTCACGTGCAAACATTGTGCGCCATGGACATTGCCGACTACACCAAACCAGGCGCGTACTCTTACGAACAAGCGCTACTCGTAGCGAGGGATCTGAGTCTTCCCAGAGAGGATCAAATAGAGCTGTTTCGACGCGCCGTGTTCAATGTGATTGCGCGAAATCAGGACGACCACACTCGAAATATTGCTTTCCAGGTCTGGAGGGACGGCGTTTGGCGCCTGACTCCGGCATATGACATGTGCTGGGCTTATCGCGTCGACTCGCCATGGGTATCCACTCACCAGATGACCATCAATGGGAAAAGGGATGCCTTTACGGTCGAAGATCTGCTCGCACTGGCGAAACAGATCCCCAGGTTGAACGGGCGCAAAATCATCAAGGAGGTCGCCGATTCGGTTCGTCGATGGCGCGAATTCGCAGGTATCGCTGGCATTGAAAATGAAAAACTGATCGAAGAAATTGAACACAGCCACCGGCTGTATCTTGCGGACGACCTGTGAAGCAAAAACAAAAAAGCCCTGCAGGCGTAAACCTGCAGGGCTGTTCGGTCTGAACCCCGCAGTTTGCGCTGCAGGGAATCAGCACAGTAGATCAGCGCTTAGTGGTGCTCACGGGTCGCACGGAATTTCACGTCCGGCCAGCGTTCTTCCATCAGCGCCAGGTTGACCCGGGTCGGGGCGAGGTAGGTCAGGTGACCGCCGCCGTCCAGCGCGAGGTTTTCCACCGCCTTGTTGGAGAATTCCTCCAGCTTCTTCTTGTCGCTGCATTCGATCCAGCGCGCGGAGTACACGGTGATCGGCTCGTAGGAGCACTCGACCTTGTATTCCTCTTTCAGGCGGCTGGCGACCACATCGAACTGCAGCACACCGACGGCGCCGAGGATGATGTCGTTGCTGCGTTCCGGGAAGAACACCTGGGTCGCGCCTTCTTCGGCCAGCTGTTGCAGGCCCTGGCGCAGTTGCTTGGATTTCAGCGGATCGCGCAGGCGTACGCGGCGGAACAGTTCCGGAGCGAAGTGCGGGATACCGGTGAAGCCCAGGGTTTCGCCTTCGCTGAAGGTGTCGCCGATCTGGATGGTGCCGTGGTTGTGCAGACCGATGATGTCGCCGGCGTACGCCTCTTCCAGCTGTTCACGCTCGGAGGAGAAGAACGTCAGGGCGTCGCCGATGCGCACGTCCTTGCCGGTACGCACGTGGCGCATCTTCATGCCTTTCTCGTACTTGCCGGAGCAGATACGCATGAAGGCGATGCGGTCGCGGTGTTTCGGGTCCATGTTCGCCTGGATCTTGAAGATGAAGCCCGAGAACTTCTCTTCCACCGGCTCCACGGTGCGCTCGTTGGCTACGCGTGGCAGCGGACGCGGCGCCCAATCAACCACAGCGTCGAGGACGTGATCGACACCGAAGTTGCCCAGTGCGGTACCGAAGAACACCGGGGTCAGCTGGCCGTCGATGAACTCCTGCTGGTTGAACTCGTGGCAGGCGCCCTGCACCAGTTCCAGCTGCTCGAGGAAGCGGTCGTACTCGTCACCGAGGTGGGCGCGGGCTTCGTCGGAGTCGAGCTTCTCGATGATCTTGGTTTCGGTACGTTCGTGACCGTGGCCAGCGGTGTAGACAATGATGTAGTCGTCCGCCAGGTGGTACACACCCTTGAAGTCGCGGTAGCAACCGATCGGCCAGGTGATCGGCGCAGCCTTGATCTTCAGGACGGCTTCGATCTCGTCGAGCAGTTCGATCGGGTCGCGGATGTCACGGTCGAGTTTGTTGATGAAGCTGACGATCGGTGTATCACGCAGACGGCAGACGTCCATCAGGGCGATGGTACGTGGCTCTACACCTTTACCACCGTCGAGAACCATCAGGGCGGAGTCCACCGCGGTCAGGGTGCGGTAGGTGTCTTCGGAGAAGTCTTCGTGGCCCGGGGTGTCGAGCAGGTTGATCATGTGTTCGCGATACGGGAACTGCATGACCGACGTGGTAATGGAAATACCCCGCTGCTTCTCCATCTCCATCCAGTCGGATGTCGCATGGCGGTCGGATTTACGGGATTTCACCGTACCGGCCACTGCAATCGCCTTGCCCATCAACAGGAGCTTTTCGGTGATCGTGGTTTTACCGGCATCGGGGTGGGAAATAATGGCGAAAGTGCGGCGTTTCGCGACTTCGGCGGCCTGTCTGGTCATGGGAAATCGCCTGGCGGTGATTCAAAAAAGGGCCGCGATTATAGCCCAAGTCAAGACAATAACCGAACCGTTGAGCACATTAAGGGTGGCCAAATGCTGCCTCAGATGGGAACCTTTTAAAGCACGGAGACGTCCATCCCCTGTTACGACTTTTCGTCAGGGGCTGAAAAATCAGCAAGTTAGCCTGACGAGGCTGCGCTCATGGCTCGCTTTCAGACCGCTTTTCGCCGGTGCTGGGGGAGCTGCTTCTCGCGAACGTTCACTCCCGGCAGCCAGGCATGGCATGCCACTCGGGACAGCGTCCGCCGACTATAAAAAAGGAGTCCGCCTGTGGCTATCCGCTATGGCAAAGGGCTGATGGGAGGTGCGGTGGTGATCGCGCTCCTGGCCCTGCTGGTCCACTGGATCGGCATCAACACGATCGAACACTACCGCGACGATTTGTTGTTTTACCTGCAAGCTCATCTGATTCTTGTCCTCGCTTCAATGCTGGCCGCCCTTGTCGTGGGCATCCCCGCCGGTATCTTCCTGAGCCGCCCGACCATGGTCGGACGCGCCGAACGCTTCATGCAGATCTTCAACATCGGTAACACCGTGCCACCGCTGGCCGTACTGGCGATTGCCCTGGGGATTCTCGGCATCGGCAGTGGTCCGGCGATCTTCGCTTTATTCCTCGCCTCACTCTTGCCGATTGTGCGCAACACCTACGAAGGCCTGAAAAACGTCCAGGGCTCGCTAAAAGAAGCCGCCACCGGCATCGGCATGACCCCGCGTCAGGTGTTGTGGCAAGTCGAGTTGCCCAACGCCGTGCCGATCATCGTCGGCGGTGTGCGAGTGGCCCTGGCGATCAACGTCGGTACGGCGCCGCTGGCGTTCCTGATCGGCGCCAACAGCCTCGGCAGCCTGATTTTCCCCGGCATCGCCCTGAACAACCAGCCGCAACTGCTGCTCGGCGCCGCGTGCACCGCGCTGCTGGCCCTGCTGCTCGATGGCGTGGTCACCCTCGCCAGCCGTCTCTGGCTGGAACGCGGTTTGCGCCCGTCTTAAGGCTTCGGCAAAGGAATATTCATGAAACGACTTAGCTTGATCTTGGGCTGCGTTCTGCTGTTCGCAGGATTTGCCCAGGCGGCGGAAAAGCCGCTCATTCGCCTCGGTGCCCGAGTGTTCACCGAACAAACCCTGCTCGCAGAAATCACCGCCCAATACCTGCGCAGCAAAGGCTACGACGCGCAGACCACCGGCGGACTGGGCAGCAACCTCGCCCGCAGCGCCCACGAAAGCGGGCAACTGGACATGCTCTGGGAATACACCGGCGTGTCGCTGGTGGCCTACAACCATGTCTCCGAAAAACTCGACAGCGAACAGTCCTACGCCCGGGTGAAAGAACTCGACGCGAAAAAAGGCCTCGTCTGGCTGACCCCGTCGAAGTTCAGCAACACCTACGCCCTGGCCCTGCCAAAAAAGGTCGCCGAGGAATATCCGCAGATCAGCACCATAAGCCAGTTGAACGATGTGCTGCGCAGCGAGGCCAAGAGCAATCATCTGGTGGCGCTGGACACCGAATTCGCCAATCGCTCCGACGGCCTTAACGGCATGGTCAAGCTCTACGACATGAACCTGACCCGCCAGAACATCCGGCAGATGGACGCGGGACTGGTCTACACCGCACTGCGCAACGGCCAGGTGTTTGCCGGTCTGGTCTACACCACCGACGGTCGCCTCAACGCGTTCGGCCTGAAGCTGCTGGAAGACGACAAGCATTACTTCCCGGACTACACCGCCGCCCCGGTGGTGCGTCAAGCCTACCTCGACGCTCACCCGCAACTGGCGGCGCAACTCAAGCCGCTGGCCGAGCTGTTCGACGACGAAACCATGCGCCAGCTCAATGCGCGGGTCGATGTCGATCACGAGAGCCCGTCGAAAGTCGCTGCCGATTTCCTGCGCCAGCACCCACTGAACTGAAGGAGGAGAAGTCATGGAATTCCTGAACGCCTTTTCCCACCTCGACTGGCAGCAGGTGATGCACCTGACCTGGCAGCACATCACACTGGTCGGCATCGCCGTCAGCCTGGCGATTCTCATCGGCGTGCCGCTGGGCATCCTGATGACGCGTTTCCCGAGCCTCGCCGGCCCGTTGCAGGCCAGCGCCACGGTGCTGCTGACCGTGCCGTCGATTGCACTGTTCGGCCTGTTGCTGCCGTTCTACTCGAAGTTCGGCCAGGGCCTCGGCCCGATGCCGGCGATCACCGCCGTGTTCCTTTATTCACTGCTGCCGATCATGCGCAACACCTACCTCGCCCTGACAGGCGTCGAACCGGGCATTCGCGAAGCTGCACGCGGCATCGGCATGACCTTCGGCCAGCGCCTGCGCATGGTCGAGTTGCCGATCGCGGTGCCGGTGATTCTCGCCGGCGTGCGCACCGCCGTGGTGATGAACATCGGCGTGATGACCATCGCCGCGACCATCGGCGCCGGCGGCCTCGGCGTGCTGATCCTCGCCTCCATCAGCCGCAGTGACATGTCGATGCTGATCGTCGGCGCGCTGCTGGTCAGTCTGCTGGCGATCTTCGCCGACCTGTTTTTGCAGTGGCTGCAACGCTCTTTGACTCCAAAAGGATTACTCAAATGATCGAACTTCAAAACCTCAGCAAGACCTTCCAAAGCAACGGCAAAGATGTGAAAGCCGTGGACTCGGTAAGCCTGACCGTCAATGAAGGCGAAATCTGCGTGTTCCTCGGGCCATCGGGTTGCGGCAAAAGCACCACGCTGAAAATGATCAACCGCCTGATCAGACCGACCTCGGGCAAGATCCTGATCAACGGCGAAGACACCACCGACCTCGACGAAGTGACCCTGCGTCGCAACATCGGCTACGTGATCCAGCAGATCGGCCTGTTCCCGAACATGACTATCGAAGAGAACATCGTGGTGGTGCCGAAACTGCTCGGCTGGGACAAACAGAAATGCCACGACCGCGCCCGCGAACTGATGAGCATGATCAAACTTGAACCCAAGCAATATCTGCATCGTTATCCGCGAGAGCTGTCCGGCGGCCAGCAGCAACGGATCGGCGTGATCCGCGCACTGGCGGCGGATGCACCGTTGTTGCTGATGGACGAACCGTTCGGTGCGGTCGACCCGATCAACCGCGAGATGATCCAGAACGAGTTCTTCGAGATGCAGCGGGCGCTGAACAAGACCGTGATCATGGTCAGTCACGACATCGACGAGGCGATCAAGCTCGGCGACAAGATCGCGATCTTCCGCGCCGGCAAGCTGTTGCAGATCGATCATCCGGACACCCTGCTGGCGCATCCGGCAGACGACTTTGTCAGCAACTTTGTCGGCCAGGACAGCACGTTGAAACGTCTGTTACTGGTAAAAGCCGAAGATGCGGCGGACAACGCTCCATCCGTGAGCCCGGAAACTCCGGTGGCCGATGCGCTGGAATTGATGGACGAGCATGACCGTCGTTACGTGGTGGTCACCTGCGCCGAGAACAAGGCACTGGGTTATGTGCGACGTCGCGACTTGCATCGCCAGACCGGGACCTGTGCGCAGTTCCTGCGTGAGTTCAACGCCACGGCTGCGTACGACGAGCATTTGCGCATCCTGTTGTCGCGCATGTACGAGTTCAATCGTGCGTGGTTGCCGGTAATGGATGCCGAGCGAGTGTTCCTCGGCGAGGTTACCCAGGAGTCGATTGCGGCGTATCTGAGTTCGGGTCGCTCGCGCGGAATGAAGACCAATATCGTGTCACCGGCCGAGGCGGTGGCCTGATCAAAAGCAAAAGGGCTGTTCGACGGCCCTTTTTTTCGACCACCGGATCCTCAAGGCCGGGATTTTTTCGCCGACGATGAGCCGGCAAGAAATATCAACACACCAGAGCGCCGAACCCGGCCGATTTTGTCAGCTTCAACCAGCAAATCCCCCCTCACCTGCCCTTCTCGCCGCCAACGTCGCCGATGTTGAAGTGATCGTAGTTATCTGAGAGTTGGCGCACATCAGCATCGAACGTGCAGGTATTTTTAACACCTGAAAATTATTGCGGAACATCTGACCGTCATCTCGGTCGGCTACAAAGAGTGATATCCGCGACGCACGTCAGAAGCGTGCAGAAACGCGACATTTTTAGTTGATCTCAGGCCCCTCACGCCCTAAAGTTCGCGCCGAACGTCCATGCTGGAAACGATCCATCCGGCTCAAGTACTGACGACGAGACAGCAAGGCCAAGGGCAACGACCCATGGCCTTTTTGCTTTCGGCGACATGCCTTGGGAAGTAGGCGAACCAAAGTGGGGATACGGAGGACGTTCATATGCACCCATTGATTAACGACGTTTGCCACTAGGAGTCCCAAGTATGTCGATCCAGGTCGAAGACTATTTCGCGCGCGAAACCTTTCAGAAAATGAAGGCGTTCGCCGACAAACAGGAAACCCCGTTCGTGGTGATCGACACCGCGATGATCGCCCAGGCCTACGATGACCTGCGCGCCGGTTTCGAATTCGCCAAGGTCTACTACGCAGTCAAGGCCAACCCGGCCGTCGAGATCATCGACCTGCTCAAAGAGAAGGGTTCGAGTTTCGACATCGCCTCGATCTATGAGCTGGACAAAGTGCTGAGCCGTGGCGTCAGCCCGGACCAGATCAGCTACGGCAACACCATCAAGAAATCCAAGGACATCCGCTACTTCTATGAGAAGGGCGTGCGTCTGTTCGCCACCGACTCCGAAGCCGACCTGCGCAACATCGCCAAGGCTGCGCCGGGCGCCAAAGTCTACGTGCGCATCCTGACCGAAGGCTCGACCACGGCCGACTGGCCACTGTCGCGCAAGTTCGGCTGCCAGACCGACATGGCCATGGACCTGCTGATCCTCGCCCGTGACCTGGGTCTGGTGCCGTACGGCATCTCGTTCCACGTCGGTTCGCAACAGCGTGACATCAGCGTCTGGGACGCCGCGATCGCCAAGGTCAAAGTGATCTTCGAGCGCCTGAAGGAAGAAGACGGCATCCACCTGAAACTGATCAACATGGGCGGTGGCTTCCCGGCCAACTACATCACCCGCACCAACAGCCTGGAAACCTACGCCGAAGAAATCATCCGTTTCCTGAAGGAAGACTTCGGTGATGACCTGCCGGAAATCATCCTGGAACCGGGCCGATCGCTGATCGCCAACGCCGGTATCCTGGTCAGTGAAGTGGTACTGGTTGCGCGTAAATCCCGCACCGCCGTCGAGCGTTGGGTGTACACCGATGTGGGCAAGTTCTCCGGCCTGATCGAAACCATGGACGAAGCCATCAAGTTCCCGATCTGGACCGAGAAGAAAGGCGAGATGGAAGAAGTCGTGATCGCCGGCCCGACCTGCGACAGCGCCGACATCATGTACGAAAACTACAAGTACGGCCTGCCGCTGAACCTGGCCATCGGTGATCGCCTGTACTGGTTGTCGACCGGTGCGTACACCACCAGTTACAGCGCCGTAGAGTTCAATGGCTTTCCGCCGCTGAAGTCGTTCTACGTGTAAACGTCGATGCCGTAATGCAAAAAGCCCATGACGTGTCATGGGCTTTTTTGTGCCTGCGATTCAGGTGTTCTGTAACTCGGCGCAGCGGCGAGCGTAGGCCTGCGCCAATGCCTGGATTCTCGGATCGGTTGCGCTCGCCAGCGTCTGGCTCGCCACTCTCAGGAAATTCAGATTGCCGCCGGTCAGCGCTTTCTCCAGCCAGACAATCGCGTCGTCGACGCGCCCCTCAGCCGCCAGCACCGCCGCATGACTGAACTGCCCGCGAAAATCCCCGCCCTCGGCCGAACGTCGATACCAGTCACGGGCCGCTACGGGATTCGCCGGGCACACTTGCCCTTCTTCCAGATAACGCCCGAGCAGATTCATCGACTTGGCATGACCGGCTTCGGCCGCGCGTTGATACAGCGTCATGGCCTGAAGATGATCGACCGCTACACCGCGCCCGGTCGCCAGCAGATTGGCGAGGTTGTACATCGCCCAATCCAGCCCGGCATCCGCTGCAACGCGATAATGCCTGGCGGCAACCGCCGCGTCGGCCACACAACCCCATCCGTGTTCATGGCAACGGCCGAGCATGTTTCGCGCCATCAGATGACCTTGTCCTGCGGCGATTCCAAACCAGCGCAATGCCAACGGTTGATCCTGAGCGATCCCGTGACCATCGAGCAGAATCTGCCCGAGCAGCGCCTGTGCCTCCAGCACTCCCTCACCCGCCGCCATCAGAATCGCTTGAGCCGCGCGGGCCGGACTTTCTTCAAGCATCGCGGTGAGGCGTTCGCCGTCGAGGACTTCCTCGCGGCGCAAACGAAAATCCGCCACTCAGACCTCGACCCAGCGACGCAACAGGTTGTGATAAGTGCCGGTGAGGCGGATCAACGAAGGGTGATCGGGCATGTCATGGGTGAGTTGCTGGATCGCGCCGTCCATCTCGAACAGCAAGGCGCGCTGGCTGTCTTCGCGCACCAGGCTTTGGGTCCAGAAGAACGAGGCATAGCGCGCGCCGCGCGTGACCGCGTTGACCTTGTGCAGGCTGGTGCCGGGGTACAGGACCATGTCGCCAGCGGGCAGTTTTACGCGCTGGGTGCCGTAGGTGTCCTGGATCTCCAGCTCGCCGCCGTCGTAATCCTCGGGCTCACTGAAGAACAGCGTGGCCGACAGATCGGTGCGCACGCGCTCGATGCTGCCCTTGGGCTGACGCACCGCGTTGTCGATGTGAAAATCGAAACTGCCGCCCGCCGTGTAGCAATTGAGTAACGGCGGAAATACTTTGTGCGGCAATGCGGCCGACATGAACAGCGGATTTTTCCACAGGCGTTCAAGCATCGCGGCGCCGATTTCCTTGGCCAGTGGGTGGCCTTCCGGCAGTTGCAAATTGTGCTTGGCCTTCGCCGATTGATAGCCGGCGGTGATCTTGCCATCGGCCCAGTCGGCCTGTTCCAGAGCCTCGCGGATGCGCCGCACTTCGTCTTTCTCGAACAGAGCGGGGATGTGCAGCAGCATGTCGAAGTCACCTGATGGCAAAGAGGCGGCAATGGTATTGATTCTTATTGGCTGTGTAAAACCCGCTAGACGAATGAATCGGCAAAAACCGTAAGGTTAAATTGTAAAGAATGTAAATTCGTCGCGAATAACAATGTTTCGCAATTGATACGAATACCTGTTTACCCTATATTCCGCCGCCTCAAATCCTTGGGGAGGGGAATAAAAATGTCACGTCAACACGCACAATTACCCGTCAGCTCACCACGTCTGCTCGCCTCTGCCATCGGCGTTGCACTGACCGCCGGCTCCGCTGGCCACATGGTGTTCGCGGCCGAAAAGACCGACAGCAAAGCCTCCGGCAATGCCATTGCCCTGGACGCCACCGCCATCACCGGCGAAGCCCAGGACTCGACGTCCTACCAGGTCGAGAAAGCCTCCTCGCCCAAGTACACCGCGCCGCTGGTCGACACGCCGCGCTCGGTCACCGTGATTCCGCAACAAGTCCTGAAAGACACCGGCGCCCTGAACATGCAGGATGCGCTGCGCACCGTACCGGGCATCACCTTCGGTGCCGGTGAAGGTGGCAACCCACAGGGCGACCGTCCGTTCATCCGTGGTTTCGATGCCCAGGGCGACACTTACCTCGACGGCGTGCGCGACACCGGTTCCCAGAGCCGCGAGATCTTCGCCGTGGAAAACATTGAAGTCAGCAAGGGCCCGAACTCCGCTATCGGCGGTCGCGGCGCAGCTGGCGGCAGCATCAACCTGGTGAGCAAGAAAGCCCACCTGGGCAACTCGTTCGACGGTGGTTTCACCTGGGGTTCCGACCAGACCCAGCGCTACACCCTGGACGGCAACTACCAGTTCAGCGATACCGCTGCCGGCCGTCTGAACCTGATGAGCCACGAGAGCAACGTCGCCGGTCGCGACAGCGTCGACTACGACCGTTGGGGCATCGCGCCGTCCCTGGCCTTCGGCCTGGGCACCGACACACGCGTCAACCTCGACTACTACCATCTCGAAAGCAACGACACGCCGGATTCGGGCATCCCGTACACCATTCCCAAGGCCGGCTCGGCGGCACGTACCAAGTCCAACCCGGACAAGCCGTACTCGGGTGGCGATCACAGCAACTTCTACGGTCTGGACGGTCGCGACTTCCGCAAGGGCCGCACCGACACCGCGACCTTCGCCATCGAGCATGACCTGAGCGACTCGCTGACCATCAAGAACACCCTGCGTCACGGCACCAGCATGCAGGACTACATCCTGACCCAGCCGGACGACAGCAAGGGCAACGTCAACAACGGCAGCGTCTGGCGTCGTGCGAACACTCGCGTGAGCAACACCGAGACCACCACCAACCAGACTGACCTGTTCGGCAACTTCTACGTTGCGGGCTTCAAGAACAGCTTCTCCACCGGTGTCGAATACACCCGTGAGGAAAGCCGCAAGTCCTCGTACAACGTCAACACCGACACCACGCCGCGCACCAGCGCCGCGACCACCAACTGCACCCCGTCGATGATCGGCGCGTCGAGCGGCTACAACTGCACCTCGCTGTCGAACCCGAACCCGAACGATCCGTGGAACGGCGCGATCTCGCGCAACTACGCCGGCACCGACACCCAGTCCGATACCTACGCGCTGTATGTGTTCGACACTCTGGAACTGTCCTCGCAATGGCTGGTGAACATGGGCCTGCGTTACGACCACTTCGAAACCGGCTACCACACCTACACCAACGCGGGCACCACCACCGCCAAAGGTGCTGACACCAGCGAGTTCGTCACCGGTCAGTTCGGCATCGTCTACAAACCGGCAGAGAACGGCAGCATCTATGCGTCCTACGCCACCTCCGCCACGCCACCAGGCAACACCCTCGGCGAAGGCATGGACGGCAACCCGCTGGGCGGCACCACCGATCGCAACGGCAACCTGCTCAAGAGCGACATGGAGCCGGAAACCACCAAGAATTACGAAATCGGCACCAAGTGGGATCTGTTGAACGATCGCCTGTCGCTGACCGCCGACATCTTCCGCACCGAGAAAGAAAACGCTCGTGTCCAGGTTGATACCACCTCGTACGAAAACGCCGGCAAGACTCGTGTACAAGGTATCGAGTTGTCCGCCAGCGGCAAGATCACCGACAAGTGGCAAGTGTTCGCCGGTTACGCCTACATGGACAGCGAACAGGTTGATGGCGGCCCGCTGAACCGTGCCACCGACGGCAACGAACTGCCTAACACGCCGAAAAACAGCGCCAGCCTGTGGACCACTTACCAGGTCACGCCGAAGCTGACCATCGGTGGCGGTGCGTTCTACGTGGATGACGTGTTCGGCAGCGTGGCCAACACCACCATGGTCGATTCCTACGTTCGCTACGACGCGATGGCCGCGTACAAGCTGACCAAAAACGTCGACCTGCAACTGAACGTGCAGAACCTGACCAACGAAACCTACTACGACAAAGCCTTCTCGACTCACTTCGCCAACCAGGCGGCGGGCCGTACGGCATTGCTGAGCACCAACTTCCACTTCTGATAGAAGCCGGAAGCCTCGGGCCCCGTTCATTCACTTGAACGGGGCTTTTGTGCGTAATAAAGAACGTTTCTCGATAAGCCACGGCATAATGCACGCCGTGAACACAATTTCCGAACGGACAAGGCTAGCGACGTGTTGAAGAAAACCCTGTTCCAGTTGCACTGGTTTTTTGGCATCACTGCCGGGCTGGTGCTGGCCCTGATGGGCATCACCGGCGCTGCCTATTCGTTTCAGGACGAGATCCTGAAAGCCCTCAACCCATCTGTTTTGCAGGTGGAGAAACAGGTCGCCGGCGTCCTGCCGCCCGCTGAGCTGGTGGCGCAGATCGAAGCCGCCTCGGGCAAGAAAGTCTCGATGCTCTCGGTCGAGACCGAGAGCGGCACCGCCGGGCGCGTCTGGTTCACCCCGCCGAAAGGCGAGCGACGTGGCGAGATGCGTTACTTCGATCCCTACACCGCCGAGTTCAAGGGTGAGGCCACCGGTCAGGACTTCTTCGGGCTGATGTTGCAGTTGCACCGGTTCCTCGCCATGGGCGATACCGGCCGCAACATCACCGGTGCCTGCACCCTGATGCTGCTGTTCTTCTGCCTGTCTGGCCTCTATCTGCGCTGGCCGCGCCAATGGAACAGCTGGCGCGTCTGGCTGACTCTGGACTGGAAGAAAAAGGGTCGCAGCTTCAACTGGGACCTGCATTCGGTGTTCGGCACCTGGTGCATGCTGGTTTACCTGCTGCTGGCGCTGACCGGACTGTCCTGGTCCTACGAGTGGTACAACAAAGGCCTGACGAAACTGCTGTCGGACGCGCCGCAAAACGAGCGCGTGCGCGGCGGCCGTGGCCCGGCTCCCGAAGGTCCGGCGCCGACTGCCGATTACGCAGCCATGTGGATCAGCATCTACAGCGCCGCCGGTCCAGGCCTCGCCTCCTACAACATCCGCATGCCGCCAGTGGCCGGCCAACCGGCGACCGTGTTCTACCTGCTCGACAACTCGCCCCACGAGCGTGCGCTGAACCAGATCACCCTCGACCCGGCCACCGGCGTCGTCAAACGGGTCGACCGCTACGCCGACAAGAGCTTCAAGGCGCAATTGCTGACCAGCATTTATGCGCTGCATGTCGGAAGCTATTTCGGTCTGGTCGGGCGGATCATCGTGACGGTCGCGGCGGTGCTGATGCCGCTGTTCTTCATCACTGGCTGGCTGTTGTACCTGGATCGCCGACGCAAGAAAAAGCAGATCAAGGATGCCCGTCAGGGTCTCGAACAACCGGCCGGCGATGGCCCGGCGTGGCTGATCGGTTTCGCCAGCCAGAGCGGTTTTGCCGAACAACTTGCTTGGCAGACGGCAGGCCAGTTGCAGGCCGCCGGTTTGCCGGTGAAAGTGCAGCCGTTGGCGAATGTCAGCGAACAGGATCTGCAGGAATCAAACAACGCGCTGTTCGTGGTCAGTACCTTCGGCGACGGCGAGGCGCCGGACAGCGCTCGCGGTTTCGAGCGCAAAGTCCTGAACCGTGCCTCGGCTCTCGACAACCTCAACTACTCGGTGCTCGGTCTCGGCGACCGTCAGTATCAGCACTTCTGCGGCTTCGCCCGACGCCTGCATCAATGGCTGGGCGAACACGGCGGCAAGACCCTGTTCGCCCCGGTGGAAGTCGATAGCGGCGACCCTTACGCGCTGCGGCACTGGCAGACCCAGCTCGGTCTGATCACCGGCCAGGTGCCGGTCGATACCTGGCAGGCACCGAGCTACGGCAACTGGACGCTGGTCCGCCGCGAGTTGATGAACCCTGACAGCAGCGGCTCGCCAGTGTTTCTGCTGGGACTTTCCGCACCGGATACCAGCAGCTGGCTGGCCGGCGACCTGGTGGAAGTGCTGCCGCGCAACTGCCCGTGGGCCATCGAACACTTCCTCGACGGCCTCGGCATTCGCGGCGAAACCAGCGTGAAGGTCAACGGCCTGGAAGAATCGCTGGAAGTGGCCCTCGCCACCCGCCAGTTGCCCGAGCACCGCGCCCATCTGGTCGGCCTGCACGCTCAGGCGCTGGTGGATGCGATGGTGCCGCTGGCGATGCGCGAATACTCGATCGCCTCGATTGCCGCCGACGGCGTACTGGAACTGATCGTGCGTCAGGAACAGCACAGCGACGGCACCCTCGGCATCGGCTCCGGCTGGCTGACCGAGCACGCGCCGGTGGGCGGCAGCATCAGCCTGCGGGTTCGGCGTAACAGCGGGTTCCACCTGCCGAACCAGCCTGTGCCGATGATCCTGTTGGGTAACGGCACCGGCCTTGCCGGTTTGCGCAGTCTGCTCAAGGCGCGGATTGCCGACGGGCAGCAGCGCCAATGGCTGTTGTTCGGCGAGCGCAATCGGGAACACGATTTCCTCTGCCGCGCAGAACTCGAAGAGTGGTTGATCAATGGTGATCTGGCGCGTCTGGACCTGGCGTTCTCCCGGGATCAGGCCGAGAAGATCTACGTCCAGGACCGCTTGCGCGAATCGGCTGGGGAACTGAAGAAGTGGCTGGCGGACGGTGCCGTAATCTACATCTGCGGCAGCCTGCAAGGCATGGCGTCAGGCGTCGACCTGGCGCTGCATGACATCCTCGGCGCCGAAGAAGTCGAACGCCTGATCGAACAGGGTCGCTACCGCCGCGACGTTTACTGACCATAAATAACAACTGTGGGAGCAAGTTCGCTCCCACAGTTTGTTTGCGCTGAACTCAGGTCGGCTGTAACTTCTGCTCGAATACCGCCACCCCGTTCAGATCCCGCAACACCACGCTCATCTCCCCGCTCTGCCCCTCGATATTCACCTCGCCAAAAAACTGGAATCCGGCAAACGGCGAGGCGTTTTGCGTCGGCGGCGCTTTCTGGAACACCACTTCCGGGCCAAAAGTCTTGTCCAGCGGATTGGGTCCGAAGCTCCCGGCATTCAACGGTCCTGCGACAAACTCCCAGAACGGTTCGAAATCCTGGAACGCCGCGCGTTCCGGGTGATAGTGATGCGCCGCGCAGTAATGCACGTCCGCTGTCAGGAACACGAAATTGCGCACCTGATGTTTACGTAGAAACCCGAGCAATTCCGCGACTTCCAGCTCACGGCCCTGAGCCGGGCCGGGGTCTCCGTTGGCCACGGCCTCCCAACGCGGCACGCCGGGGCTGACTTCACCGTCCGGCACGCCAAGACCGATCGGCATGTCGGCCGCGATGACTTTCCACTGGGCTTTCGAGGCCTTCAATCCGCGCTTGAGCCAGTTCAGTTGCTCACGCCCGAGGAACGGTTTTTCCGCCCCGAGATTGTCGTCGTTGGCGCCGCGATAGCTGCGCATGTCGAGCACGAACACATCGAGCATCGGCCCATAGCTCAACTTGCGATAAATCCGCCCGCCACCGTCCGCTGCCTGACGGCGCATCGGCGAATATTCGAGCCAGGCCTGACGCGCGCGCCCGACCAGGGTGTGGATATCTTTTTCCTGATAGCGCTCGTCGAGCTGCTTGCCCGGCGACCAGTTGTTGACCACTTCATGGTCGTCCCATTGCCATATCTGCGGCACTTCGGCGTTGAAGCGGCGGATGTTTTCATCCATCAGGTTGTAGCGATAGTTGCCGCGATAATCGTCGAGGGTCTGGGCGACCTTGCTCTTGGCTTCCGTGGTGAGGTTGCGCCACACGCGGCCACCCTCGGTGGTCAGTTGCGCCGGCACCGGGCCGTCGGCGTAGATGGTGTCGCCGCTGTGGATAAAAAAGTCCGGCAGACGCAAACGCATGGATTCGTAGATGCGCATGCCGCCGATGTCCGGGTTGATGCCGAAGCCTTGACCGACCGTGTCGCCGCTCCAGACGAATCGGATATTGCGCCGTGCGGTCGGTGCGCTGCGCAGGTGGCCGAGCCACGGTTCACTGGCGACGCCGGTCTGGGCGTCCTTGAAATACACGCGATAGAAAATCGCCTGATCGGCGGGCAATCCGGTGAGCTCGACGCGGGCGGTGAAATCGCTGCGCGCGTCGGCCAACGCGGAGATGACACGCCGAGGATGGCGGAACTGACTGCGGGTGTCCCACTCCACCACCATCCGCGCCGGGCGGTCGCTGCGGCTCCAGATCATTGCCCGGTCGCCCTGCAGGTCGCCGGACTGCACGCCGTCGGTGAGTTGCGGTCGATCCTTGACCGAGGCGATCACGGCCGGCGCCAGCCCCGGCATCAGCAAACCGGCGCCGACCACTTGCATCACGCGCCGGCGACCGAGGTTGAAATCGCTCATGCTGTTCTCCCTGAAAAAAGGAAAACTTAACCATCACCAGATGAAGCGGGTATGACACCTCAGGCGTTGGCCGGCTCCAGCGCCAGCTCGACCGCTTCCGGCCGCTTGACCAGCGCATACACCACCGCCGTCAGCAGACTGCCCGCGACAATGGCCAGCAGGTACAGCAGCGCATGGTTGATCGCATTCGGAATCGCCAGCACAAACAGGCCACCGTGGGGCGCCATCAGCTTGCAGCCGAAGTACATCGACAGCGCACCGGTCAGCGCACCGCCGGCAATGCTCGCCGGGATCACCCGCAACGGGTCTTTCGCGGCAAACGGAATCGCCCCTTCGGAAATGAAGCACAAGCCCAGCACCAGCGCCGCCTTGCCCGCCTCGCGTTCGGTCTGGGCGAACTTGCGTCGAGCGATGAACGTAGCGATGCCCAGACCAATCGGCGGCACCATGCCGGCGGCCATGGTCGCGGCCATCGGTGCGTAACTCTGCGAAGCCAGCAGCCCCACCGAGAACGCATACGCAGCCTTGTTGATCGGCCCGCCGAGGTCGACGCACATCATGCCGCCCAGCAACACACCCAGCAGGATCGCGTTGGTGGTGCCCATGCTGTCGAGGAAGTGCGTGAGCGCCGCGAGCATCCCGGCCACCGGTTTGCCGACCACGTAAATCATCACCAGCCCGGTGATCAGGCTGGCGAACAGCGGGATGATCAGAATCGGCTTCAGCGCTTCCAGACTTTGCGGCAATGCCACATAACGACTGATCAGCTTCGCCGCATAACCGGCAATGAAACCGGCGACGATCCCGCCGATGAACCCGGCGCCCAACGTACTCGCCAGCAAACCACCGATCATCCCCGGCGCCAGGCCCGGACGGTCGGCAATCGAGTAGGCGATGTAACCGGCCAGCAACGGCACCATCAATTTGAACGCGGTTTCGCCACCGATCTGCATCAGCGCCGCCGCCAGCGTGCCCTCTTCCTTGAACGCGGTGATGCCGAACACGAACGACAACGCAATCATCAAACCGCCCGCCACCACCATCGGCAGCATGAACGACACACCGGTCAGCAGGTGTTTGTAGACGCCGGTTTTCTCTTGTTTGGCCGGGGCCTTGCCGTCGCTTGCAGCGCTTTCCTGCTTGCCTTCGGCCAGGGCTTTTTTCAGCGTGGCTTCGGATTGCTTCAACGCGATCCCGGTGCCGCAGCGGTAGATTTTCTTGCCGGCGAATCGCTCGGTGGCGACTTCGATATCGGCTGCCAGCAGCACCACGTCGGCCTCGGCAATCGCTGTTGCGCTCAGGGGATTTTTCGCTCCCACCGATCCCTGGGTTTCCACTTGAAACTCATAGCCCAGACGCTTGGCGGTTTGCTGCAACGCTTCGGCGGCCATGAAGGTGTGGGCCACGCCGGTCGGGCATGCAGTGACGGCGACGATGCGTGGCACGCGTTGCTCGACCGCAGCCGGGGCGACTTCGCCGGCGACATGGATTTCGGCTTCTTCGGCACCGCGACGCAGCGCCGCTTCGACATCCTGCAGCGCTTGCGCCGGCGCGATCCGGAATACGCGCTTGCCGATGAAACGCGTCATGTCGATGTCGCCGGTGGCCACCAGCAACACCCACTCCGCCGCCTCGATGGTGGCCGCCGACAACGCGCGTTCAGGATGCGCCGCATCCACCACTTCGACGCTGGTGCTCCAGCCCTGACGCTGGGCCGCGGCATCCAACAGCCGGGCACACAGCACACTGGTGACCATGCCGTTCGGGCAGGCCGTGACGATGGCTAACTTCATGACAAACCCTCTTATTGTTCTGTCAGGGGACGCACGCGCACGCCCTGTTCGAGCTGCGTCAGTTGCGCAGCATCGTGAATACCGAAACCGATCTGGGTCACCGCCTGCGCCGCAATCGCCGTGGCCGTGCGCAGGGTCTGTTCCGGCGTATCGGCGCTGAGCAGACCGTGGAGCATGCCGGCCAGCAACGAATCGCCGGCACCGACCGTGCTGGCGACGCTGACCTTCGGCGGCGTGGCATGCAACGCCGAGCCGACGCTGAACCAGTTCACACCGTCGGCGCCGTGGGAGATCACCACATGCTCGATGCCTTGAGCGTGCAAGCGACTGGCCGCTTCTGCCTCTGCGACGTGGGACAGCACTTCACACCCCAGCGCGTCGGCCAGTTCTTCGGTGTTCGGTTTGATCAGCCACGGCCCAGCCTTGAGTGCCGTGCGCAGCGCTTCACCGCTGGTATCCAGCGCCACTTTCAGGCCCAGCCCCTTCAGGCGCTCGATCAATTCGCGCAACCACTTCGCACTGACCCCGCGCGGCAGACTGCCGGCCACCACCACCGCGTCATGCCCCGGCGCAATCTGCACCAGTCGATCCAGCAACGCCTGTTGCGCCACTGCGCCCACTACCGGCCCCGGACCGTTGATGTCGGTGATTCGTCCTTCCTGTTCCGCCACTTTGATATTGCTGCGGGTCTCGCCCGGAACGCGGATGAAGGCGTCGACGAAGCCGCGTTTGGCGAACAGGTTTTCGAACGCCTGCAGATTGTCTTCGCCGAGAAATCCGCTGACGGTCAGTTGATGACCGAGATCGGCGAGCACCTGCGCGACGTTCACGCCTTTACCGGCAGCGTGGGTGTGCATCTCGTCGCTGCGATTGACCTGACCGGGTTCCAGACGCCGCAACTGCACCGTGAGGTCCAGCGCCGGGTTGAGGGTCAGGGTAAGAATCTTGGCCATTACAGGGCCTCCACTAATGCGCGCACTTCGTTGGCGCTGCCCACGGCCAGGGCTTGTTGAGCAAGGGTTTGCGTCTGGGTCAGGCTGAGTTCGCGGATGCGCGCCTTGACTTCGGCGATGCTGCGCCCGGAGACACTCAATTCATCCACGCCGAGACCGACCAGCACCGGCACCGCCAGCGGATCCGCCGCCAGCTCACCGCAGACGCCGACCCATTTGCCGTGGGCATGAGCCGCGCGCACGGTGATGTCGATCAGTTGCAGCACCGCCGGGTGCAGGCCGTCCGCCTGGGCGGACAGGGTCGGATGACCACGGTCGATGGCCAGGGTGTATTGGGTCAGGTCGTTGGTGCCGACGCTGAAGAAGTCGACCTCTTTGGCCAGCACCGGCGCCAGCAAGGCAGCGGACGGCACTTCGATCATGATCCCCAGTTGCAGGTCGGCGACCGGGATTTCCAGACGCAGGCGCTCGGTCATGTTCCGGGCCTGACGCCACTCGTCGACGCTGCCGACCATCGGGAACATGATCCGCAGCGGACGGTTGTCCGCCGACCGCAGCAAGGCGCGCAACTGCGCTTCCATGATCTGCGGACGCTGCAGGGTCAGGCGAATCCCGCGCACACCGAGGAACGGGTTTTCTTCCTTGGCAATCGGCCAATACGGCAGCGGTTTGTCGCCGCCGACGTCGAGGGTGCGCACCACCAGCGGCCGACCGGCGAGGCCATCGAGTACGCGGCGGTATTCGGCTTCCTGAGTCGCCTCGTCGGGCGCCTGCGGGTGGGCCATGAAAATCAGTTCGGTGCGCAGCAGACCGATGCCTTCGGCACCCTGCTCCATCGCACTGATCACACCCGCGCTTTCGCCGATGTTGGCGAACACTTCCACGGCGTGGCCGTCGGTGGTGTGTGCCGGTTGATGACGTTGTTCGGCGGCGGCTTTCAGGCGTTGTTCGCGTGTGTTGCGTTCTTCGGCGGCGCGTTGCAGGGTCGCGGCATCCGCATCGACATGCAGGCGACCGCGCTGGCCGTCGAGCAGCAACGGCGTGCCCGGATTCAGCAGCAACACTGCAGCGCCCGCACCGACCAGCGCCGGAATCCCCAGAGCGCGGGCCACGATGGCGCTGTGAGCGGTGGCGCCACCACGGGCGGTGAGAATCCCCGCCACCCGCGCCGGATCGAGCCGCGCCACGTCGGACGGACCGACCTCATCCATCACCAGAATGTACGGTTGCTCAGGCTCGGCAGGCGTCTGCACGCCGCACAGTTGCGCCAGCACCCGACGCCCGATATCACGCAGGTCGGCAGCACGTTCGGCGAGCAAGGCATCCTGCAACGATTCCTGTTGTTTCGCGGCGGCCTCGATCACCGCCATCCATGCCGCTTCGGCGCTTTCGCCTTGCTTGAGGCGGGTGTCGAGCTCATCGGTGAGTTCCGGGTCGTCGAGCATTTCCTGATGGGTGATGAAAATCTCGCGGATCGCCTTGGCCTTGCTGCGTTCGATCAGGCCCTGAATGTCCTGACGCACGTCGGCCAGCGAGTTTTTCAGACGCTCGCGTTCGATGGCGGCGGACTCGCCACGCAACGGGTAATCGATGGTTTGCTGGACCTGAATGTGTGCCGGGCCGATGGCAATACCGGGGGCGGCGGGAATCGCTTGCAGCAGGCTGCCGGAGGCCGGGGCGCTCAGGACTTCGGCAATGTCGGCAATGACTTCGCGTTGCTGACTGACTGCCGGCAGCGGTTCGACTTCTTCGCCGAGGCCTTCTTCGATGGCGGCCAGCAAGGCCGGCAAGGCATCGGCAGCGATGCTCGGCTCGGCGATGATTTCCAGCACCTGGCCGCGACGGGCGCCGAGGCTCAGCAGTTTGCTCAGGCTCTTCACCGATACAGCGCTGTCCTGACCGTCGACGATGCGGACACGGATTTCACCGTCAAAACTCTTCGCCAGTTGCGCGAGGATCTTCGCCGGCCGCGCATGCAGACCATGGGCGTTGGCCAGCGCAATCCGCGCACTCGGCCAGTCGGCCGGCAATTCGCCGCCGAGCACTTCGAGGACTTTGCGGCTGCTGGTGGCACGGCCCAGTTCATGGCCGCGACCTTCGATCAGCAATGCACACAAGCGCTCGAGCAACGCCTGATGCGCTTCGCCGAGGCTGGCCAGGCAAAACAGACCGCTGAGGGGCTGGCCGAGGTAACGCATCGGTTTGTCCGGCGTGACGAAGGCAAGACCCGGACGCTTTACGGTCTGCTCGCTATGCAGCCACCACAGGCCATCGCCCAGCGGCAGTGCTTCGACTTGCTGCAGCACGCCGGCAAAACCGTTGCTCACGCAATCGGCCTGACGCAGCAGACGCGCACCGCGCCAGACCAGTTCTTCGAAATCGTCGGCGGACACCCCGAGGCCGATCATCTGCGCATCCAGTGCCAGTTCCTGCGGCGCGCCTTGCAGCAGTTTCAGCAGCGCTTCGGGCGAACTGGCGCGGCGCAGGGCCTGGCCCAGATCGGTCTCGCCGAGGGCGCGGGTCAGCAATTGCAGCAGGCGCAGGTGTTCGTCGGATTTGGCCGCGATGCCGATGGCCAGGTAGACGATCTGCCCGTCGCCCCAGTCCACACCGTCGGGAAACTGCATCAACCGCACGCCAGTGGCGAACACCTGATCGCGGGTTTCGGGCGTGCCATGGGGGATCGCAATCCCCTGACCGAGAAAGGTCGAGCCCTGGGCTTCCCGCGCCTGCAAACCGGCCAGGTAACCGTCGGCGACCAGACCATCAGCGACCAGATGATTGGCCAGCAATTGCAGGGCGGCGGGTTTATCCACAGCCGATTGGCCCATGGATATCTGCTCTACAGTGAGCTCGAGCATGCGATCTCCTTTTTGACGCGTTGGTGCGCCAGGTATTGTTTTGAATGGTTGCAGCTTAGGCGCTTGTAGGCTTCCCTTTCAGGAGGCAGTTTTGGCGGTTTCACGGCAGAACCGGCCAAAGGCATCTAAAACGTAGAAAATACGCTTGCTGAAACGTTTAATCTAGATTGATCGGCACGTTACTCGATAATGTCTCATCCTTGAAGTCCAACTTGTCGGATGCGCTGCGACAATGGTCGCCTGCCTGAATCGGGTAGGATTGGCGAAAATGTGGCGGCAAGCTCGAAAAAACAAGGAAATCCCGGGTTGAAACTCAGTGATATCGCGCGGTTGGCCGGAGTGTCCGTGACCACCGCCAGCTACGTCATCAACGGCAAGGCCGAACAGCAACGCATCAGCACCGCGACCGTCGAGCGGGTGCGGGCGGTGGTCGATCAGCACGGCTTTACTCCCAATCCACAGGCGGCCGGGCTGCGCAGTCGGCACACCCGGACCCTGGGTTTCATCCTGCCGGATCTGGAAAACCCCAGCTACGCGCGGATCGCCAAGCTGCTGGAACAAGGTGCCCGGGCGCGGGGCTATCAGTTGCTGATCGCCAGCTCCGACGATGCGCCGGACAGCGAACGGCAATTGCTGCAACTGTTCCGCGCCCGACGCTGCGATGCGTTGATCGTCGCCAGTTGCCTGCCGGCCGGTGACGACAGCTATCGCCAATTGCAGGCCAAGGGCTTGCCGGTCATCGCCATCGACCGGGTGATGGATCCGGAACACTTCTGCTCGGTGGTCAGCGATGACCGCGAAGCCAGCCTGCACCTGACCGAAAGCCTGCTCGACCCGCAGCCGAAACAGATCGTGCTGCTGGGCGCCCGCCCGGAACTGAGCATCAGCCAGGAACGTGCCGCCGGTTTCAAACAGGCCCTCGCCGGCTTCAAGGGCGAAGTGCTGATCGAGCACGCCGAGTCCTTCAGCCGCGAGTGCGGCAAGCAATTGATGGAAGAACTCCTGCAACGCCTCGGGCATTTGCCGGATGCGCTGGTGACCACGTCCTACGTACTGCTGCAGGGCGTGTTCGATGCACTGCATGACTTCCCGCTGAAAAACCGCCCGTTGCGTCTCGGCACGTTTGGCGACACCCAGTTGCTGGACTTCCTGCCGCTGCCGGTCAACGCCATGGCCCAACAGCATCAGCTGATCGCCGACAAGGCGCTGGCACTGGCGCTGGCAGCGGTCGAGCAATCGGATTACCAACCTGGCGTACAGGCCATCGCCCGTACCTTCAAGCAGCGTATTCACCGGGACTGAACCGTGGAGCTGATCGACAGCCACACCCATCTGGACTTTCCCGACTTCGACGCCGACCGAGCGGCGCTGCTGGCCGAAAGCCGCGCCCTCGGGGTCCGACGGATGGTGGTGCTGGGGGTGTATGAAGGCAACTGGCAGCGGGTATGGGATCTGGTGCAAGGCGATCCCGATCTGTACGCGGCTTTCGGCTTGCATCCGGTGTATCTGGATCAGCATCGGCCGGAAGATTTGCTTGCGTTGGGCGACTGGCTGACACGGCTGCGCAGTCATCGACAGCTGTGCGCTGTCGGCGAAATCGGACTGGATTACTTCATCGAAACCCTCGACCGCGAACGCCAGCAGGCGCTGTTCGACGCGCAACTGCAACTGGCAGCGGATTTCGAGTTACCGGCGTTGATTCATGTGCGGCGCAGCCACGCGGCGGTGATTGCCACGCTCAAGCGCTTCAAGCTCAAGCGCGCCGGGATCATCCACGCCTTCGCCGGCAGCTGTGAAGAGGCGCGGGAATACATCAAACTCGGTTTCAAACTGGGTCTCGGCGGCGCGCCGACCTGGCCCCAGGCGTTGCGTATGCATCGGGTACTGGCGGATTTACCGCTGGGCTCGGTGGTGCTGGAAACCGACTCACCGGACATGGCGCCCGCCATGTACCCCGGCGTGCGCAACACACCGGCGCATCTGCCGGCGATCTGCAACGTGCTGGCGGGATTGATGAGTATCAGTGCAGAACAACTTGCCGAGGCCAGCACCGCCAACTGCTGTGAAGTGTTCGGCTGGTAGTCAGTCGCCGTGGGCTTTCGCCGCATCGAGAATCAAAGTCATGTGCTGACGGTGGCGAACAAAACGTGCCAGCGCGAAGTACACGAAAATCACGATCAGTGAAGCATTCAACTGTTCAGTCACACTGAGCAGTCCCACCCATTCCATCACCAGCGCCACCAGCAACGCGGTACACACCGTCACTGATGCACTGAAGCGCAACAGGCCCAGCGAATCCAGGGATTTGAAACGTCTGATCTGTTTCGGGCAGCGCAGCTCCAGGGCTTTCTGGCAGTGAGCGCAGGTGAACGGTTCATTGATCGCGATGGCATTCAGTTGCCAGGGTTTGAGCAGCAGCGTGGTCTGGCAATGGGCACAGCGGCCCTGGACTCCCAGGGTTGCAACAGACATGTGTGGCCTCCTCCAAACGGTCAGTTGATGTGATCTTGATCCATTGAAGACGAAAAATCAGAGCCCGGAGGAAATCAGGAAATTGCTTACAAACGTAAGCAAAGAAGTACTACAAATTATTCCGACATACCTGCCTCCGGAGAGGCAGGCTGCTTATACCCGGAAGGCGCTGATCAACTGCTTCAACTCAACCACCTGCGCCGACAGGGCCCGACTGGCATTTTCGGTCTGATGGGCACCTTCAGCCGTGCGCTCGCCGGCGCGGTTGATCTCGACGATGTTCTGGTCGATGTCATGGGCGACCGCGGTCTGCTGCTCCACGGCAGCGGCGATCTGCTGGTTCTGATCAACGATCATGCCTACCGCACCGAGGATGTTTTCCAGCGCCTGCTGGACCTTTTCCGACTGTCCGACGGTGCCGCTGGCCATCGAATGACTGACGCCCATGGCTTTCACCGCTGCACCGACCCCGCCGTGCAGTTTGGCGATCATCTGCTCGATTTCTTCGGTCGATTGCTGGGTGCGTTTGGCCAGCGTCCGCACTTCATCCGCCACCACCGCAAAGCCCCGGCCCTGCTCACCGGCCCGCGCCGCCTCGATCGCCGCGTTGAGGGCCAGCAGATTGGTCTGCTCGGCAATGCTCTTGATCACCTCCAGCACGCTGCTGATCGACTGGCTGTCGCTGGCCAACTGATTGATCACCCGCACCGACTGATCGATCTCGCTGGCCAGTGCCGCGATGCTGCCCTGCTGCGACTCCACCAGGCCACGTCCGCTGATGGTTTCGTCGTTGACGCTGTGGGCGCTGCTCACCGCAGCCGCCGCACTGCGCGCGACTTCCTGCGAGGTCGCCGACATCTGGTTCATGGCCGTGGCCACCTGCTCGATCTGGGTGCGCTGACCGGCCACGGCCTGGTTGCTTTGCGCCGAGACATCTTCCACTTGCCCGGCCTGACGCTCGACCTCGCCGACCGTATGGCCGACCCGCTCGATCAGGTCGTGGATCTTGCGCACCGTGCCATTGAACACCTCGCCCAGTTCACCCAGTTCATCGCGGCTATGGGCCACGAAGTTGACCGTCATGTCCCCGGCCGCGACTTTGTCCATGATCGCGCCAAGACGTTTGAGCGTGTTGCGAGTCGAGGCGTAGAAGCCGCCATAGAGATAGAAAATCAGCACAAACACCACCGACAGCGCCACGGCCTGCAAGATCATGTGCGTGCGGTTCTGCGTCAGGCGTTGTTGTAATTGGGTGTCGAGGAATTTCAGGGTGGCTTCGTTAAGCTGATACGTGCGGTCCATCAGCCCGGTGACCTGGTCGTAAAAAGCCTGCCACGGCGCATCGAGGGTCTCGGCAACCACCACTTGCTCTTCGAATATTTCGCTGGCCTGCTTCAGCGAGGCCTTGCTGGCGTCGGCCGCCGCACTCAGCGAATCCCGCGCGGCCTTGCTCGAGCCCAGCGCGTCCTGCAGTTTCAGCCCGTACTCGCCCTGAAGCTTTTCGATCTGCGCCAACAGTTCATCGAAGCGGGTGCTGGAGGAACTGTTGAGAAATCCCTGCCCCAACGAAAAAGAGCCCATGGCCCGGCCTTCGCCAAGGGTCTGGGTGATGGCTGGCGTGATCGCGGTGACCAGTTCGCTGAGTTGGCGGATGTCGCTCTGGTTGTCTCGGCTCAGGCCGGCCTGGCTGGCGACGATCTGGCTGAAAATCTGTGCACTGCCGAGCAGTTTGCCGATCAGCGCGCTTTTGCTTTGCAGGGAGTTCTCCGCTTGCTGGGCCTTGAACGCGGCAATCATTTCATCGCGCTTGGCATCGAAGACCTTGATCTGTTCCGGGTCCTCGGTCATGGCCGTCAGCCCTTGCAGGCGCGCCAGAACGTTTTGCTCGAGGCTGGTGATTTGCGACTCGACATTGCCGGCCTTGCCCGACTGGCCGAGGGTGACGTTGATCTGCACCAGGTTGTTGAGGGTTTCCAGATCCCGACGCAGGGTCAGGCTGCTGCCCAGCAGGTCGAGGCTTTGCAACTCCACCCGGGTGCCCTGGAATTCGCGATAGGAATCGCGCACCAGATAGAAGTTGGTCACCAGCATCGGTACCAGGAACAGCACGCTGATCAGGCTGAACTTCATGCCGAAGCTCAGGCGGTTCATCAGCGAGACGGCGGGATAGAGCAAGCTCTTCACTGGAAGTCTCCCTTGGTTTTTTTCTTGTTTTTATTGGCAGGCGCGGAGCGACAGCAGATAGCCACTATCGGGCGCTATCTCTGTATAGCTCAAATCGAAGGGAGGTTTTGTAACTTAAGGTTAATGGCAGAGAATCGCCCGAACGCGGGCTGCGTTCGGGCGACATTTTGATCTTCAGGCAGGCATCAGTGGATCAGGACGGTCCACAGGGCAAACCCGGCGTACCACAACACCGCTGCACGCAGCAGCAGCTCCCACAGGCAATCGAGGGTGTTGATGCCTTCCGGGCCAACGACGGCGGGCGGAATTTCTCCGGCGGCCAGGCCAACCCTGTTGATCAATTGCTCGGCGCTGATGTTCCAGTTCAACAGTTCATGCAGCATGATCCGGCTGACCGCGACGAAGTTGCCGACCAGAGCCAGACTCGCCGCCAGCAGGCGCACCGGTACCCAGTCGAACGCGTGCCGCAGCTGCTCTGCCCGCTCGGCCAGTGCCGGGTTTTGCGCGTTTTCCTCCGCCAGCGCCAGCAGGCGATAGCTCAGCGCGGCAACCGGACCAAGCAGGAAGTACCAGAAAATCACCGCAAAAAAGCTCTGGTAGGCCTGCCACAACAGATGGCGCTGCACTTGTTCCAGCAATTGCTCGCCGCTTTCGGCACAGATATCCAGATCGCGCTTGGCCACGTGGGCGGCGGCCTGCAAGTCTTCCCGACGCCAGGCATCACGGAACGGGCCGAGACCGCCGAGCAGATCACCGCGCCCCAGGCTGTAAATCACCACCAGCAAATGCACCGGCAGGGCCAGCAGGCCATAGGCAACCGGCTCCAGCACCAGCAGCAACAACCCCAACAATGCCACCGGCAGCAGCACCAGAATGACCAGCACCAGCCACGGCCGTTTGGCCAGGTTGCCGCTTTCAAGCTTGTGCAGTTCGCGGATCCATCCGCCATCGCGTTGAACCCGATGGCGCAGGGCCGAGAACTTCTCGATCCATACCGCCAGCAGTAACACCAGAAAACTCATTGTCCTTCCTCTTGTGCCAGGGCGGCGCGGTAGCGTGCCCAGTCGAATGCGGGTCCAGGGTCGGTCTTGCGTCCGGGTGCGATGTCGCTGTGTCCGCAGATACGTTCGACAGTGATCGCTGGAAACGCTTTTTGCAAATGCCGGGTCAGCACGATCAACGCCTGATACTGCGCCTCGGTGAACGGCAGATCATCGGTGCCTTCGAGTTCGATGCCCACGGAAAAATCGTTACAGGTTTCCCGCCCTTCGAACACCGACACGCCGGCATGCCAGGCACGCTCAAGGCAGGAGACAAACTGGGTGACCTTGCCGTCACGTTCGATCAGGAAATGCGCAGAGACGCGCAGGTCGGCGATCCCTGCAAAATAGGGATGCTCCGTGACATCCAGACGATTCTGGAAAAATTCCTGCACCTTGCCGGTGGCGAACTGCGCCGGCGGCAGGCTGATGTTGTGGATGACCAACAGGGAGACTTCGCCCGCCGGGCGTTCATTGAAGTTGGGCGAGGGGCAGACCTGCACCCCGTGACACCACCCGCTTGCGGGATCCAACTGCATACCGATTCCTTCAACGCCGACTGTGTTGCGCCCAGTATGCCGTGATCGGCCCCCGGCGCGCGATCACTTGCCGCGATTGAGCCGTCGCAGATTGCCGAGCACCGACTCCAGCGCGCGGTCGAACAACAACGTGTCATCCAGCGCCCGCACCGTCCCGCGACGGAACTCCATGGCCAGGGCGATGCGGTTACGCTCCTGCACTTTCGTTCCGGTACGGTCGACAAACACGTACTTGCCGGTCGCCTCGATGATCGCCGCCAGTTTGCAGCGCAACGTATGTTCCTCATCCTCTTCGAACGCCACCCAACTGCCCAGGCGCAACTGATCGACCTGACGCAGGCTGGCGTCATCGGCCGGCAAACGCTCCGGCCCCAACATCGGATGACCTTCGTCGGCGGTCTGCAAAACGATGGCCTGAGACACCTGGATCATCGGCGGCGACTTGGCCTGATCCGGCTCGGTTGAAGGCTGGAGCAAACGAACGTGCAATGCTTCCAGCGCGCTGAAAAACTCGCTGGTGGCAAACGGATCGAACGCCGAGCTGCTCAAACCGTCACGCAATGACTTGAGCAGTCCCGGCACCAGCGACAGCAAACGCAGGCCCGACTCGGCATCCTCGTGACGCTGCACGCTCCAGATCAACTGCTCCATGGTCTGCACGTCGGCCTGCCATTCGGCGGACTGATCGCCGTGCTTGAGGCACGTCAGCAGCAAGACTTTGCTCCAGGCCGCCTGGGCGAAAGTCACCACCGTCGGTGGCAGGACTTTGCCGAGCATTGCCTGGTTCAACGCCTGCTCGACACGCAGGCGGGCCAGTTCGGTTTTCGCCCGGCCCTCTTCAGCATCACGCAGACGCTGCTCAAGCAGTTCGCTGCGGCGGCGCTGGTCGCTGGTGAAGGTGAGGAAATCCGCCAACAACTCGGAGAAAATCGCCGGGTCATCGACGAAATCCGTCAACAAGCGCTGCACCACTTGCTCGATGCGCAGATAGAGGCTGTCGCGCGCGTCGCCGTCGCATTCACCCCAGCCCATGGCCGCTTCGGCGATTTCATTGAGCAGGCGTCGTGCCGGATGGCTGCTGCGACTGAAAAAACTCTTGTCGATCACCGCGACTTTCAACATCGGGATCTGCAACCGGGCGATCAGCGCCTTGAGCGAATCCGGCAGGTTGCGGTCGTCGAGAATGCAGTCAAACACCATCGCGACCAGGTTGATCACGTCCTCGTCCGCACCACCGACGATCCGCGATTTGCCGCTTTTTACGCTGACCCGGGTCAGCAATTGTTCAAGCTGATTGCGCAGATCGAAGTCTTCCTGCCCCGCCAGCGCCGGCACGTATTGCTGCAAGTGCGAGAGTAGACGCAGCAGGTCGCGGGTGGAAATCGGCTGGGGTGCCGCACTCGGTTCAAGGGTCGGCGCGACACTGCCGCGCACGTGCAGCAGCAACTCCTGGAGTGCGGCGAAAACTTCCTGCACGCCCGCGTCCGCCGGCGATTGATCGTGTTCGTCGAACTCGCTGTGCGCGCTGGCCGAGGCGTGATCCCTGGCCCGGCGGGCCGGTGCAGGCTTGAGCTCGGGCAACACCCCGGTGGCGACCAACAGTTGGTTGGCCTCCGCGAAAAGTTGGTCGGTGTCGGCCAGCACATAGCGCTCGAACAGTTTGAGCAGGATCAGCTTGACCTTGATCTCCACGCCCAGATTGCGCCCGGCCTGGAGGAAAAACTCACACAGCATCGCCGGGCCCAGCGGGTTGTGTTGATCGTCCAGGGATTTGCCGAGCAGTGCGCTGAATCGCGCGGTCAATTGATCAAGGGCGAAACCGTCGCGATTCAGCACACGGCCGACCATGGTTTCGATCGCAACGCTGCGCTCCATGTCGTCGGTGCGCGCCGTGGTGTCCTCATACTGCAGCGCGTGAGGCACGACATTTGGTACGGGATCATATTGAGTGAGGCCGACAAAGGCCTCAAAGAATTGTTCGAGAAAGCCGCGCTCGATGTTCTTGCGCTTGAGGCGCAAGTCGCGCATGGCTTCGAAAAAGATGTTCTGTTCGACGTCGTTGCGGGCCCGGTCGGCCATTTCGAATAGCGTGTCGTCGGCGTTATCGAACAGTTCCTGCAGGCCATTGCGCAAGCGCTGTGCAGCCTTGTCGCGAACCTGAAGCAGAATCACAGGCAGGCGGGCGAGCGGCGAGTGAGTCGCCTGATCGGTAGCAACCTTGTGCAAAGGCACTACATTCCCGTCGTTGTGCATCCAAGCCTCCTGAAACGGTGATTTGCCGACGTCAAAGTCATGGCGTCAAATGCAAGGCGGATTATCTTGCAAAAGTTGTCTCCGGCGCCAGAGCCGTCAGGGTTTCCCCTATAAGCCGTCACCTTCCAGTGACCACGACGGAATCGGGTTTGCTCAAAGAAAATCGACCGGATGCAGCGCTACGTAGCCGTTCTCGCCTTGGGTTGGCCGACGCCATGCCCCTATAATCGGGTCACTTAGTTTGTGGAGCCCGTTATGCCGAATCTACGTCTCGCCGATTTGACCGCCGAAATCGAAGCCAACGTGCGCCGTGCGTTGCTCGAAGACATCGGCAGCGGCGACATCACCGCGCAACTGATCCCGGCCGAACGCCTGGCCAAAGCCACCATCATTACCCGCGACGCGGCTGTCATCTGCGGCACAGCCTGGGTCGATACGGTATTCCGTCAGCTCGACCCTCGGGTGGCGGTGCACTGGCAAGTGCGCGATGGCGAACGGGTTTCGCCGAACCAGCCGTTGTTTCACCTGGAAGGCCCGGCCCGTTCCCTTCTGACCGGTGAACGCAGTGCCCTGAACTTCCTGCAGTTGCTGTCCGGCGTAGCCACCCGTGCGCAGTACCTGGCCGACTTCGTGGCCGAAACCGACGTGAAACTGCTCGACACCCGCAAGACTCTGCCGGGTCTGCGCCTGGCGCAGAAATACGCGGTCACCTGCGGTGGTTGCCATAACCATCGCATCGGTCTGTACGACGCGTTCCTGATCAAGGAAAACCACATTGCCGCCAGCGGCGGAATCCCGCAGGCCATTGCCGCCGCACACAAGATCGCGCCGGGCAAACCGGTGGAAATCGAAGTGGAAAGCCTGGATGAACTGAAGGAAGCGCTGGCGGCCGGCGCCGACATCATCATGCTCGACGAACTGAGTCTCGACGACATGCGCGAAGCCGTGCGCCTGAACGGCGGCAAAGCGAAGCTGGAAGCCAGCGGCGGCATCAACGAAAGCACGTTGCTGCCGATTGCCCAGACAGGGGTGGATTACATCTCGATCGGTGCGATGACCAAGGATGTGAAGGCCGTGGACCTGTCGATGCGCCTCAGTCTCTGAATCGAGCGCGCAATAAAAAACGCCAACCCTTTCGAGGCTGGCGTTTTTGTTTCAGACCACCAGATTATTCATCTCGCAGTACTCTTCCCAATCGACACCCAGCACTTCGGCCGCCTCCTTGTGCAGTTCCAGGCGTTTGGCCTCGAACTCTTCAGGGCTGCTGGTGTACTTGAGCGTCAATTCCCACGGCTGCAAACCCTGGGCTTCGGCTTCATCTTCGAACGCCCACTGGATCTGGTCCTTCTGCTCATCGGGACTCAGGTCCTTGATCTCGTCCATCAACTCCGGCGCATCAAGTTTGTACTTCTCCAGCGCTTGTTCGTGGCGTTGCTCTTGGGTCAATTCAGTCATGGCGTTCTCGCTGATCGTAAGAATGGAAGATGGATCTGGATCATCAAGGATCTCTCTGACGCGGATTGTCCGGCCTTCGGAACCATTCGGGATCATCTGAAAACTGCTGGGCGATGCTCATGCAGACAGCGAATATAGGACGTTTGGCGAGCGAATTACACGGGTCTTTACATCTCTCCCACAAAAAGTTGACCTGCGGAACATAAACCGGATTTCCAAGTCATAGCGATGTGCCATATCGGCACGCCCCTTCGCTGTTCACAAGGAAACCCAGTGATGCGCAGTTTTTCGAAGATTTCTTCTGTTGTGTCCGCCACCGCTTTGACCGCCCTGCTGGGCACACTGGCCCTGCCGGCCAGCGCAATGGCCGTTGAACTGAGTAGCAGCAGCCCTTCCTATGGCGACCAGATCTCCGCCATTCACAACGATTTCGGCAAAGACGTGGTGATCAAGAGCGGTATCGGTGTCGAAGACCTGAAAAAGATGCGCGACACCGTCAACGACCAGTCGCGTCAGATCGAAGAACTGAAGCGCAGCAGCGGTTCGAGCTCAAGCTCCAGCGGCAGAGAGATTGATGACCTGAAGAACAAGGTCAAGGAACAGGATCGTCAGATCGATACGCTGAGCCGTCAGGTCGACGACCTCAAGCGCAACAGCGGCTCAAGTTCCAGTTCGAACAACAGCGAAATTTCCAGCCTGAAGCAGAAGCTCAACGATCAGGATCGCGCGATGGATCAGCTCAAACGCACCGTCGAGGAGTTGAGCCGCAAGGTGAAATAAGGGGAAGTGGTGCCCGAGACAGGAATCGAACCTGCGACCTTCGCGTTACGAGTGCGCTGCTCTACCGGCTGAGCTACACGGGCGGTGGGCTAAACCTAGCACCGGTATTGAAGGTCGGCAACTTCGTAGAATGACTCGATATTTCGCAGACAAAAAATGCCCCGCCGTTTTCACGGCGGGGCATTTTTATTGCGCTAAAGCGACGGGGTGATTAAACGCCCGAAGCCTTGGCCGCTGCCACGTCTTTGATGGACAGCTTGATACGACCGCGGTTGTCCACGTCCAGTACCAGCACTTCCACTTCCTGGCCTTCTTTCAGGATGTCGGTCACTTTCTCAACACGAGCGTCGCTCAGCATCGAGATGTGAACCAGACCGTCCTTGCCCGGCAGGATGTTGACGAACGCGCCGAAGTCGACGATGCGCTCAACCTTGCCGACGTAGATCTTGCCGATCTCGGCTTCTGCGGTGATACCCAGAACGCGCTGACGTGCTGCTTCAGCCGCTTCCTTGGTTTCGCCGAAGATCTTGATCGAACCGTCGTCTTCGATGTCGATCGAGGCCTTGGTTTCTTCGCAGATCGCACGGATGGTCGCGCCGCCTTTACCGATAACGTCACGGATCTTGTCGGTGTCGATCTTCATCGCGATCATGGTCGGAGCGTTGGCCGACAGCTCGGTACGCGACTGACCGATGATCTGGTTCATCTGGCCGAGGATGTTCAGGCGCGCTTCCAGGGCCTGGCCCAGAGCGATTTCCATGATCTCTTCGGTGATGCCCTTGATCTTGATGTCCATCTGCAGCGCGGTAACACCTTTGGCGGTACCGGCTACTTTGAAGTCCATGTCGCCCAGGTGGTCTTCGTCACCCAGGATGTCGGTCAGAACAGCGAATTTCTCGCCTTCTTTAACCAGACCCATGGCGATACCGGCAACTGGTGCCTTCATCGGAACACCAGCATCCATCAGGGCCAGGGAAGCGCCGCAAACGGAAGCCATCGAGCTCGAACCGTTGGATTCAGTGATTTCCGAAACCACACGGATGGTGTACGGGAACACGTCAGCAGCAGGCAGCATGGCCGAAACCGAACGACGGGCCAGACGGCCGTGACCGATTTCGCGACGACCGGCGCCACCCATGCGACCACACTCGCCCACCGAGAACGGAGGGAAGTTGTAGTGCAGCATGAACGGGTCTTTTTTCTCGCCTTCCAGGGTGTCCAGCAGCTGTGCGTCACGGGCGGTGCCCAGCGTCGCGACGACCAGAGCCTGGGTTTCGCCACGGGTGAACAGTGCCGAACCGTGGGTCTTCGGCAGAACGCCGACTTCGATGTTCAGCGGACGTACGGTGCGAGTGTCGCGACCGTCGATACGTGGCTTGCCGTTAACGATGTTTTCGCGAACGGTGCGGTATTCGATTTCGCCGAAAGCGGCTTTGACGTCGGAAGCCGAAGGCTGGCCTTCTTCGCCGGACAGCTTGGCAACCACTTGGTCACGCAGCTCGCCCAGACGCGCATAACGGTCGGCCTTGATGGTGATGGTGTAAGCCTGGGAGATCGCTTCGCCGAACTCGGAACGGATGGCGGCCAGCAGCTCGGTTGCTTCCGGAGCCGGTGCCCAGGTCCAGGTTGGCTTGGCCGCTTCGGCAGCCAGTTCTTTGACTGCATTGATCACGACCTGGAACTCGTCGTGAGCAAACAGTACCGCGCCCAGCATCTGGTCTTCGGTCAGCTCTTTGGCTTCCGATTCAACCATCAGTACGGCGTCCGAAGTACCGGCAACGACCATGTCCAGGCTCGAGGCAGCTTGCTGCTCGTAGGTCGGGTTCAGCAGGTAGCCGGTGCTTTCGTGGAAAGCAACGCGGGCGGCGCCGATCGGGCCGTCGAACGGGATGCCCGAGATCGCCAGGGCAGCCGAGGTACCGATCATCGCAGCGATGTCCGGATCGGTCTTTTTGCTGGTGGAAACGACAGTGCAGACAACCTGCACTTCGTTCATGAAGCCTTCAGGGAACAGCGGACGGATCGGACGGTCGATCAGTCGGGAAGTCAGGGTTTCTTTCTCGGAAGGACGGCCTTCACGCTTGAAGAAACCGCCAGGGATCTTGCCGGCAGCGTAAGTCTTTTCCTGGTAGTGAACGGACAGAGGGAAGAAGCCCTTGCCCGGATCGGCTTGCTTGGCACCGACTACGGTCACCAATACGCTGACGTCGTCGTCAACGGTGACCAATACTGCGCCGGAGGCCTGACGGGCGATACGGCCAGTCTCGAGGGTAACGGTCGACTGACCGAACTGGAATTTTTTGATTACCGGGTTCACGGTGTCCTACCTTCTTTGTGGCTCTTGGGGGAACTGGTTTCTTGCGAAATTCTTGGGCAACGTCGGGAATCGGCCCGCCGACTGTCCGGGTAAAACGGTAGTTCAGATAAAACTTGAGGCTGGGAGCCTGCCATGCGCCAGCGGGAAACCCGTTGACGCACGACAGACAACCAACCTCTAGCGCAATCGCTGATTAGCGACGCAGACCCAGGCGAGCGATCAGAGCGCTGTAACGGCTCAGGTCCTTGCCTTTCAGGTAGTCCAGCAGCTTGCGACGCTGGTTTACCATGCGGATCAGACCACGACGGGAGTGGTGGTCTTTACCGTTGGCCTTGAAGTGACCTTGCAGTTTGTTGATGTTGGCGGTCAGCAGTGCAACTTGCACTTCTGGCGAACCAGTGTCACCAACAGCTTGCTGGTAGTCAGCTACGATTTGGGCTTTTTCTTGAACGTCGAGAGCCATGAGGCAATCCTTTTATCAGGAAACCGTTACAAAAACGGTTTCAACAGGCCAGGGACAAATCCCTGTATCTATAAATGAGTAGTGACCGTGCCTGTTAACAGCCACACTCGTTCGGTCATTCTGACCGAATCAGTCGACGCGGCGCGATGCGCCCGTCTTCGCTCACTTCACCGATACCGATGAAGCGACCGTTATGATCCTGTACCCGCACCATGCCGAACTTCGGAGCATCCGGGGCACGTACCGGCTGGCCGTTGAGCCAGTAGAACGCGCTCGCCTCCGAGAACTGCAGCAGTGGCCAATCCTGCAGGCCGCTGTCCGATGGCATCAGGAAGCGGTCGACCGCTTCGTTGCCGCCTTCGGCATGTACCGCTTCCAGCTCTTCGAGGGTCACGGTCTGCGCCAGGGTGAAAGGCCCGGCCTGGGTACGGCGCAATTCAGCGACGTACGCACCACAACCGAGTTGCTCACCGATATCCTCCACCAGGGTACGAATATAGGTGCCCTTGCTGCAATCCACCGCAAGACGCGCAGTATCGCCTTCGAAGGCCAGCAATTCCAAGCGCGCAATAGTAACAGAACGCGGTTCGCGCTCCACTACTTCGCCTGCACGGGCCAGCTTGTACAGCGGCTGGCCATCACGCTTGAGAGCCGAGTACATCGGCGGTATCTGACTGATTTGACCGCGAAATTTCGGCAGGACCGCTTCAATGTCGGCCTGACCAACGGTCACCGGACGCTCCTGCAAAACCTCGCCTTCGGCGTCTGCCGTGGTGGTGGTCTTGCCCAGTTGCGCCAGGGTTTCATAACCCTTGTCGGAATCGAGCAGGTACTGCGAGAACTTGGTCGCCTCGCCAAAGCACAACGGCAGAACACCGGTAGCCAGCGGGTCGAGACTGCCGGTGTGGCCGGCCTTCTCGGCGTTGAGCAGCCAGCGAACCTTCTGCAACGCGGCGTTGGAGGTGAACCCCAACGGCTTGTCGAGCAGGATGATGCCGCTGACGTTACGACGGATACGTTTGACCTGAGCCACCGAGTTACTCCTTGGAGTCTTCGGGTGCAGCAGTTTCGTGCTGACTGTCTTCGGCCACCGCGCGCTCGATCAGAGCCGACAGGTGCGCACCACGGGCGACACTTTCGTCGTAGTGGAAATGCAATTGAGGCACGCTGCGCAGCTTCATTTCACGGGCCAGCTGCATGCGCAGGAAACCGGCGGCAGCATTGAGCACCTTGATGCTTTGCGCGATGTCTTCGGCGTTGTCCTGCCCCATCACGGTGATGAAGATCTTCGCGTGACCCACGTCACGGCTGACATCAACAGCGGTAATGGTGACCAGGCCGACACGCGGATCTTTGACTTCACGACGGATCAGCTGGGCCAGCTCACGCTGCATCTGATCGCCGATACGTTGGGTACGGCTGTATTCTTTTGCCATGATTTGTTACCTGTTACTGCCCCGCGGTGAAACCCGCAAGGTCTGAAAGCGGCAAACGCCCGGCCTGACAAAAAGCCAGACCGGGCGTTGCGTTTAGAGTCCTGACGCCGTGCCGCGCATTTTCATGCGACGGCCCGACGTGGCCCTTGAAGTGCGCGAGTCAGAGGCTGCGAGCAACCTGAACCTTCTCGAAGACTTCGATCTTGTCACCGACCTTGACGTCGTTGTAGCTCTTCACGCCGATACCGCATTCCATGCCGGCACGGACTTCGGAAGCGTCATCCTTGAAGCGGCGCAGGGATTCCAGCTCGCCTTCGAAGATCACGATGTCTTCACGCAGTACACGGATCGGACGGTTACGGTGAACAGTACCCTCGATCACCATGCAGCCGGCGATGGCGCCGAACTTAGGCGAACGGAACACGTCACGGACTTCGGCCACACCGAGGATGTTCTCGCGAACATCGCTGCCAAGCATACCGGTCAGGGCTTTCTTGACGTCTTCGATGATGTCGTAGATCACGTTGTAGTAACGCATGTCCAGACCTTCCTGCTCGACGATCTTCCGTGCGCCGGCATCGGCACGCACGTTGAAGCCGAACAGTACAGCGTTGGAAGCCAGTGCCAGGTTGGCGTCGGATTCGGTGATACCACCGACACCGCCACCGACCACGCGCACTTGCACTTCGTCGTTGCCCAGGCCGTTCAGAGCGCCCTGCAGTGCTTCCAGCGAACCACGGACGTCGGATTTGAGGACGATGTTAAGCGTCTTCTTCTCTTCCTGACCCATGCTTTCGAAGATGTTTTCCAGCTTGCCGGCGTGAGCGCGAGCCAGTTTGACTTCGCGGAACTTGCCTTGACGGAACAGAGCCACTTCACGGGCTTTCTTCTCGTCGGCAACCACGCTCATCTCGTCGCCAGCATCAGGCGTACCGTCCAGGCCGAGGATCTCGACCGGAATGGCCGGACCTGCTTCCTTGATCGGCTTGCCGTTCTCGTCGAGCATGGCGCGCACGCGGCCGTAGTTCGAGCCGACCAGCACCATGTCGCCTTGACGCAGCGTACCGTCCTGAACCAGAACAGTCGCCACCGGGCCACGGCCCTTGTCCAGACGCGATTCAACCACGACGCCACGGCCAGGAGCCGATGGAGTGGCAGTCAGTTCGAGAACTTCGGCTTGCAGCAATACCGCTTCAAGCAGTTCGTCGACGCCGGTACCCATTTTCGCCGAGACCGGAACGAATGGAGTGTCGCCACCCCAGTCTTCGGAGGTCACGCCGTGGGCCGACAGTTCGCTACGGATGCGATCGAGATCAGCGCCCGGCTTGTCGATCTTGTTCACTGCAACTACCAGCGGAACGCCAGCTGCCTGAGCATGCTGAACAGCTTCGATGGTTTGTGGCATCACGCCGTCGTCCGCCGCAACCACCAGGATCACGATGTCGGTCGCCTTGGCGCCACGGGCACGCATTGCGGTAAACGCGGCGTGACCCGGGGTGTCGAGGAAGGTGACCATGCCGCGTTCGGTTTCAACGTGGTAGGCACCGATGTGCTGGGTGATACCACCGGCTTCGCCAGCAGCTACCTTGGCACGACGGATGTAGTCGAGCAGCGAGGTCTTACCGTGGTCAACGTGACCCATTACGGTCACGACCGGCGCACGAGGAACAGCCTCACCTTCAAACTTCAGGGACTCGGCCAGGGAATCTTCCAGGGCGGTGTCGCTGACCAGGGTCACTTTGTGGCCCAGCTCTTCGGCTACCAGCTGAGCAGTTTCCTGATCAAGCACCTGGTTGATGGTCGCTGGAGTACCCAGTTTGAACATGAACTTGATGATTTCGGCAGCCTTCACCGACATCTGCTGAGCGAGATCGCCAACAGTGATGGTTTCGCCGATCTTCACTTCACGCACGACAGGGCCGGTCGGGCTCTGGAAACCGTGGGCGTTGCGTTTCTTCAGCTTGGCCTTGCCGCGACCGCCGCGACGGAAGCCATCGCTTTCTTCGTCGGTAGTGCGTGGCGCCACACGTGGAGCCGGTGCCTTTTCCTTGACCGAAGCGCGATGCGGAGCGTTCTTGCGCTCGCCATCGCCGCTGCCGCGACGGTTGTTGTCGTCGGCGCGTGGTTTGTCCGGACGGCGCTGTTCGTCACGCTTGCGAGTGTCGGCAGCTGGCGCAGCAGCCACAACCGGTGCAGCTTCGCGCACGGGTTCAGCGGCTGGAGCAGGCGCAGCAACAGGCTCGGCAGAAGCGGTCGGTGCAGCAGCAGGCTGGCGACGCGCTTCTTCTTCGGCGCGAACGCGGGCTTCTTCTTCAGCCTTTTGACGGGCAGCATTTTCTACTGCGCGACGCTCATCCAGTTCACGCTTGCGCTCGGCTTCGATTTCTTCCGGGCTACGCTGTACGAAAACTTTCTTCTTGCGGACTTCAACGCTGATGCTTTTGCTGCCAGCCACACGCAGGGTGCTGGTGGTTTTACGCTGCAGCGTGATCTTGCGTGGTTCTTCCACTTTCGCCTTGTGGCTGCTCTTCAAGTGGGTCAGCAGGGATTGCTTCTCACTGTCAGTCACATGTTCTTCGGCGGCGGTGTGCGGCAGACCTGCCTCACGCATCTGCTGCAACAGGCGCTCTACCGGTGTTTTGACCTCATCGGCCAGTTGTTTCACCGTGACTTGCGTCATGCATTTCTCTCCTCAGGCCGCGCCTAATTACTCGAACCAGTGGGCTCGGGCGGCCATGATCAACTTGCCGGCACGATCATCGTCAATGCCGTCGATGTCGAGCAGGTCGTCAATAGACTGCTCGGCCAGGTCTTCGCGGGTAATTACGCCGCGCACCGCCAGTTCCATCGCCAAATCCTTGTCCATACCCTCAAGCGAGAGCAGGTCTTCGGCCGGATGGGCGTCTGCCAGCTTTTCCTCAGTAGCGATGGCTTTGGTCAACAAGCGATCCTTGGCACGAGCGCGAAGCTCGTTGACGATGTCTTCGTCAAAGCCGTCGATGTTGAGCATTTCTTCCAACGGTACGTAGGCAATCTCTTCCAGGCTGGTGAAGCCTTCGTCTACCAGCACCTGAGCCAGCTCTTCGTCGACTTCCAGCTCGTCGATGAAGTTGCGCAGGATGTCACCGGTTTCCGCTTGTTGCTTAGCCTGGATGTCCGATTCGGTCATCACGTTCAGGGTCCAGCCAGTCAGCTGGCTCGCCAGACGCACGTTCTGACCACCACGACCGATGGCCTGAGCCAGATTGTCTGCGCCAACGGCGATGTCCATGGCGTGGGCATCTTCGTCAACGATGATGGCCGCCACTTCTGCCGGCGACATGGCATTGATCACGAACTGCGCCGGGTTGTCGTCCCACAGGACGATGTCGACACGCTCGCCACCCAACTCGCCCGACACGGCCTGGACGCGCGAACCGCGCATACCGATGCACGCGCCCTGCGGGTCGATGCGTTTGTCCTTGGAGCGGACAGCGATCTTGGCGCGCGAACCCGGATCACGGGAAGCGGCCATGACTTCGATGAGGCCTTCAGCGATTTCCGGCACTTCGATACGGAACAGCTCGATCAGCATTTCCGGCGCGGTACGCGACAGGATCAGCTGCGGGCCGCGGTTCTCGGTGCGGATTTCCTTGAGCAGCGCACGCAGACGCACGCCAACACGGAAGGTTTCGCGAGAGATGATGTCTTCACGGGCCAGCAACGCTTCAGCGTTATTACCCAGATCGACGATCACGTTGTCGCGGGTCACTTTCTTCACGGTGCCGGAGATGATTTCTCCCAGGCGCTCGCGATAAGCGTCGACCACTTGAGCGCGCTCGGCTTCGCGCACTTTCTGCACGATGACCTGCTTGGCGGTCTGCGCAGCAATACGGCCGAATTCGATGGATTCGATCTTTTCTTCGACGACGTCACCGACCTTGGCACCAGGATGCGTTTCGGCAACCTTGCTTGGCCAGGTTTCGATGGCCGGATCATCGAGATCATTCTCTTCGACGACCGTCCAGCGACGGAAAGTTTCGTAAGAACCGGTGTGGCGATTGATTTCCACACGCAGATCAACTTCGTCTTCAAAACGCTTTTTGGTAGCAGTGGCCAGAGCCAGCTCCAGCGCTTCAAAAATTACGCTTGCCGGTACGCCCTTTTCATTGGATACCGACTCAACAACCAGCAGTACTTCTTTGCTCATCGTACGCCTCGCCTTTCGCAAGCCATTGGATCCGCGGGATCCGCGTCTCAGTCAAAACTGGGAATAATGTTGGCCTTGTCGATCAAATCGATCGGCAACAGGAACTCATGGTCATCTACCTGCACCACGACATCCTGTTCTTCTACACCGCGCAGAAGGCCCTGAAAGTTGCGTCGTCCTTCAAAAGGCGAGCGCAGCCTGATCTTTACTTGTTCACCGGCAAATTTGGCAAACTGCTCAAGAGTGAACAGTGGGCGTTCCATGCCAGGCGAGGAAACTTCAAGGGTGTATTCAACGGAGATCGGATCTTCAACATCCAGCACACCGCTGATCTGACGGCTGACGATGGCGCAATCGTCCACCAGTACGCCGCCTTCCTTATCGATATAAACGCGCAACATTGAGTGACGACCTTGAGCCGAGAACTCAATACCCCAGCATTCATAGCCCAGGGCCACGACCACCGGGGCCAACAAGGCCTGCAACTCTTCTAGCTTGCTCGACACCTGAACCCCCTCGTGCATGTATGTGCATGCTTTGCAAAATAAAAAAATGGGCGAAACGCCCATCCTTGAAACGCCGTCGAACAGCGGCGTTGAAAGTGTCCAGCTAACAAAAAGCCCCTTAAAAGGGGCTCCTTAAACTGGTTGCGGGGGCCGGATTTGAACCGACGACCTTCGGGTTATGAGCCCGACGAGCTACCAGACTGCTCCACCCCGCGACAAAGCTGGGGCGGAAGTATACGACCGATCCCCAATAGGGTCAATGTAACCTTCCACCTGCAAGAAAGCCCGCAACAGCGGGCTCTCCTGACTAATTGGTACCGAGAAGGGGACTCGAACCCCTACACCCTATGGGCACAACCACCTCAAGGTTGCGTGTCTACCAATTCCACCACCTCGGCAATACTACGTTTGAAACTCTTCTTACTTCTGCTCTTGAGCTGGAGGCACGTCAGTCGCTGGAGTAGCCGACTTTTGCTCTTGAAGCACCGGGACATCATCAGAAGCCGGTTGTTGCCTTGGAACTTCCAACACTGCCGGATTTGGCAAACCTGCTTGAGTCAGCTGATGAGCCTTCTCTTTAGCAAAGTATCCTAACCCCAAGCTGGTTATGAAGAAACCGGCGGCAAGTATAGCAGTAAACTTACTAAGAAAGGTAGAGGAACCTTGGCTTCCGAACACAGTATTTGAAGCACCTGCTCCGAAAGACGCGCCAGCGTCCGCACCCTTACCCTGCTGCAGCAAAACCAGAGCAACTACGCCCAATGCACCCAGCAGATGAAAAACGACTACGACTGTTTCCAGCATTTTTTCAGTTTCCCGCGGCGCGACAGATCGCACCGAACTCATCTGCATTCAGGGAAGCTCCACCAATGAGCCCCCCATCGATATCCGGCATGCCGAACAGTTCGACCGCATTGGCCGCCTTCACGCTGCCGCCGTATAGAAGCCGCACACCTCGCGCGACTTCAGAATTCTCTGCCGCCAACTGCTCGCGAATGGCTTTATGCACATCCTGAGCCTGCTGCGGCGTTGCAGTCAGCCCGGTACCAATGGCCCAGACCGGCTCGTAAGCGATCACTGCATTGGCAAAAGCACCGACACCCAGCTCCTCGATGATGCTGCCCAGCTGACGCCCGACAACCTCAAGAGTTTTTCCGGCTTCGCGCTGCTCCAGGGTTTCCCCTACACACAACACCGGAATCAAGCCACATGCCTGTGCCGCTGCGAACTTGCGATTCAGCATTCCGTCTCGCTCGCCCATGATCTGGCGGCGTTCGGAGTGCCCGACAAGCACCAGGGAACAACCTGCATCCACCAACTGACTCGGTGCAATTTCACCGGTCAACGCACCTTGCATCGATTCCACCGCAGAATTCTGCGCGCCGACCGAAATCGACCTTCCTTTCAAGCCATCAATCACTTGATTGATATGCAGGCAAGGCGGGAATACCGCGACATCAACACCGCTTGGCAAGGCCAGATGACGAAGGCCGTTGATCAGCTCAGCGACGCTGGCGCGGGTACCGTGCATCTTCCAGTTACCAGCTACCATAGGGCGACGCATGCTGTACCTCGTCGGTCAAAGTGGGCGCAGATGTTACCCAACACAATCATGGCTGGCAAGCCGTATCAGGCAGAAACTTCAGTTACCAGTTTTGCCAGTTCTTCGGCATAGCTGCGAACCTGGGTTTCGTCCTCGCCTTCGACCATGACACGCACCAGAGGCTCTGTCCCGGACTTGCGCAGAAGCACACGCCCACGACCCGCCATCGCGTCGGTAACACGCTTGCTGGCTTCCTTGACAGCCGGGTGATCGAGCGGACTGTCGCCGCCACCGAAACGGACATTGATCAACACCTGAGGACACTTGCGCAACGCCTGACGGGTTTGCGCCAGGCCCTCGTTTCGGGTTTTCAGCGCCATCAACACCTGCAGGGCCGCGATGATCGCATCACCTGTCGTGGTGTGATTGAAGCAGACAACATGCCCCGAGTTTTCACCACCCACCAGCCAATCGCGCTCAAGCAGCTCGGCAATCACATAACGGTCGCCGACATTTGCACGCACGAAAGGAATACCGAGATCCGCCAGCGCCAACTCCAGGCCAAGGTTGCTCATCAGCGTACCGACCACGCCACCCTGCAATTTGCCACGCTCATGCAGGTCACGCGCAATAATGAAGATCAGCTCGTCACCATCAACAATTGCACCCGTGTGATCGACCATCAGTACCCGGTCGCCATCACCGTCGAATGCAATCCCCAGATCAGCGTGCTCGGCCAGCACCGCCGCCTGCAACGGCCCCATATGAGTGGAGCCGCAGTTGTCGTTGATGTTCAGACCGTTCGGCTGCGCGGACAGCACCACGACGTCAGCGCCCAGCTCGCGGAACACACTTGGCGCGACTTTATAGGTCGCTCCGTGTGCACAGTCGATCACGATCTTGAGACCTGCAAAACTGGTATTGGTCGGCACACTGCTCTTGCAGAACTCGATGTATCGGCCAGACGCGTCGTTGATTCGCGAAACCTTGCCGATCTTGCTCGACTCGACAACGGTCATTGGCGTATCGAGCAACTCCTCGATCATCAGCTCCAGCTCATCCGGCAACTTGGTGCCTCTGCCGGAGAAAAACTTGATGCCGTTATCGTCGTGAGGGTTGTGCGATGCACTGATCACAATGCCGGCTTCAGCCTGGAAGGTTCGCGACAAGTAGGCGATAGCCGGCGTCGGCATCGGACCGAGCAGCATCACATCAGCACCCGCCGATGTCAGGCCGGCTTCCAGCGCCGATTCGAACATGTAACCGGAGATTCGCGTGTCCTTGCCGACGAGCACCTTGCAGGCACCCATTTTTCGGAAGGCCATGCCCGCAGCCCAGCCGAGCTTGAGCATGAAGTCAGGAGTAATCGGGTATTCACCGACACGACCACGAATGCCGTCGGTACCAAAGTATTTCTTGCTCATAAGTGCTCCATCATTCTTATTCGGCTGATTCCACGGCGGCGATCATCCGCACAACATCCACCGTCTCCGCCACGTCATGGACGCGCAATATACGCGCCCCCTTGACGGATGCCAGCGCCGCCAGGGCCAAACCACCATGCAGACGCTCGCCCACAGGGCGATTCAGGGCCTGTCCAATCATGCTTTTTCGCGAGACACCAACCAGCAGAGGCCGCCCCAATGCATGAAGGGCATCCATGTGCTTGAACAAGCTTAGATTGTGCTGCAGGGTTTTGGCGAAGCCGAAGCCAGGATCAAGAATGATCCGCTCGGCAGGAATGCCAACCGAAGCGCATCGCTCCATACGCTCGGCGAGAAACTCACTCACTTCCCGGGTGACATCCTGATATTGCGGATTGTCCTGCATGTCACCTGGCTCACCCAGCATGTGCATCAGACAGACCGGCAACCCGGTGGCTGCAGCGGCATCCAGTGCACCGTCACGCTGCAGCGACCTCACGTCATTGATCAACCCGGCACCCAGTCGCGCAGTTTCCCGCATGACCGCCGGAGTCGAGGTATCGACAGAGATGATCACATCCAGCTCGCGATTGATCAGCTCCACGATCGGCGCCACACGCTCCAGCTCTTCGAGTGGCGAAACCGCTCGCGCACCAGGCCGTGTGGACTCTCCGCCAACATCGATCAGCGTCGCACCGGCCAACACCATTGCCTCGGCATGACGCAGGGCCGCATCAAGCTGGCTGTATCGGCCACCATCGGAGAAGGAGTCGGGAGTGACATTGAGAATGCCCATGACATGCGTCCGGGCCAAATCAAGAACCCGGTTGCCGCAAGGCAACCGGGTCAGGGACTGTACAGAAGTCATTTCAAACCTTAAACGTCAGCAGCCGGACCGCCAATCGGTGTTTCCGGACGCTCATCCTGAACCACCGGAGGAGGCGTGCCAGTTCCGGTACCACCCGACCAGTCACGAGGTTCGCGAGGCGTGCGACCCGCCATGATGTCGTCGATCTGCTCGGCATCGATCGTCTCGTACTTCATCAAGGCATCTGCCATGGCATCGAGCTTGTCACGATTGTCGGTCAGGATCTGCTTGGCGGTGCCGTAGCACTGATCGATGATGCTGCGCACTTCCGAGTCGATCAGCTTCGCGGTTTCGCCCGAGAAGCTGGCGTTCTGACCGCCACCGCCACGACCGAGGAACACCTCGCCCTCTTCTTCTGCATACATCAACGGACCGAGTTTTTCAGACAGGCCCCACTTGGTCACCATGTTCCGTGCAATCTGGCTGGCACGCATGATGTCGTTGGAGGCGCCGGTGGTCACACCGTCGAAGCCCAGGGTCATTTCCTCAGCGATACGACCGCCATACAGCGAGCAGATCTGACTGATCAGCGCGCGCTTGGACAGGCTGTAGCGATCCTCTTCCGGCAGGAACATGGTCACACCCAACGCACGACCGCGCGGGATGATCGAAACCTTGTAGACCGGATCATGCTCGGGCACAACGCGACCGACGATAGCGTGACCCGCTTCGTGATAAGCGGTGTTCTGCTTTTCCTTCTCGGACATGACCATGGATTTGCGCTCGGCGCCCATCATGATCTTGTCCTTGGCCAGCTCGAATTCCTTCATCTCAACGATGCGTTTGCCGGCACGGGCAGCGAACAGCGAGGCCTCGTTGACCAGGTTGGCCAGGTCAGCACCGGAGAAACCCGGAGTACCACGTGCGATAACGGCCGGAGCAACGTCATCACCCATTGGCACTTTACGCATGTGCACCTTCAGGATCTGCTCGCGACCACGGATATCCGGCAGACCGACCACTACCTGACGGTCGAAACGGCCCGGACGCAGCAGCGCCGGGTCCAGCACGTCAGGACGGTTGGTTGCAGCGATGACGATGATGCCATCATTCATTTCGAAGCCGTCCATCTCCACCAGCAACTGGTTGAGGGTCTGCTCGCGCTCGTCGTGACCGCCACCCATGCCGGCGCCACGATGGCGACCAACGGCGTCGATCTCGTCGATGAAGATAATGCAGGGTGCGTGTTTCTTGGCTTGTTCGAACATGTCGCGAACACGGCTGGCGCCGACACCGACGAACATTTCGACAAAGTCGGAACCGGAAATGGTGAAGAACGGCACCTTGGCTTCGCCGGCAATCGCCTTGGCCAGCAAGGTTTTACCGGTGCCCGGAGGACCAACCATCAGCACGCCGCGAGGAATGCGGCCGCCCAGACGCTGGAACTTGCCCGGATCACGGAGGAACTCGACCAGTTCGCCCACTTCTTCCTTGGCTTCGTCGCAACCGGCAACGTCAGCCAGGGTGGTTTTCACCTGATCTTCGGACAGCAGACGCGCCTTGCTCTTGCCAAAGCTCATCGGCCCGCCCTTGCCGCCCGCACCGCCCTGCATCTGGCGCATGAAGAACATGAACACCGCGATGATCACCAGGATCGGGAAGCTGGCCACCAGAAGCTGGGTCCAGATGCTTTGCTGCTCGGGCTGCTTGCCTTCGACCACGACGTGATTGTCGACCAGGTCGCCGATCAGGCCATTGTCCTGGATTGCCGGACGAATGGTCTTGAAGCTGTCGCCATCGTTGCGCTTGCCGGTAATCACGTAGCCGTCGACGGCAACGCGCTCGACCTTGCCATCCTTGACCTGCTGGATGAAGTCGGAATAGTTGAGGGTCTGCGGCTCGTTAGGGCTGGAGAAGTTGTTCATCACCGTCACCAGGACAGCCGCGATGATCAACCACAGGATCAGATTCTTTGCCATATCGTTCAATTAACTACCCTCTGAAGCAAGCTCCGCTACTGGCGCGCGCTTCGCATGATATTCACCGGCCTAACTTACTACATTACCTACAGCTCTGGCAGGCGCCGTCTGTAACCCTTTGTGAAACACTTTCTACACAATATTCGCTTATGCACGCGGGGCGAAATACGAAAAACCTATCACCCCGCCAAAAAACTTCGCTTTACTCGTTACCACCGCGATAACCCCAAGCCAGCATGTACTGCTCGCGGGAACTGTCTCGGGAAGAGTCCGGCTTGATCATCTGGACCTTGTCGAATTTCCGACGAGCGTCCTTCAGGTAAACATCGAACCCCTCACCCTGAAATATCTTGATCAGGAAATTACCGCCCGGCTTGAGAATCCGCTCGGCCAGGTCAAGCGCCAGCTCGCAAAGAAACATGGCTTTCGGCATATCTACGGCAGGCGTACCACTCATATTGGGGGCCATATCGGAAATCACAAGGTCTACCTGTGAATTACCCACCGCCTCAAGGATTTGAGCGAGCACTTCATCCTGAGTGAAATCCCCCTGAATGAAGGTCACGTCCGGAATGCTGTCCATTTCCAGGATGTCCGAGGCGATCAGACGCCCCTGGCCACCGATCAGCCGACTGGTGACCTGAGACCAGCCGCCGGGCGCCGCGCCCAAGTCGACCACGCTCATGCCTGGGCGGATCAGTTTGTATTTCTCCTGGACTTCCAGAAGCTTGTAACTCGCACGCGAGCGGTAGCCATCCTTCTGCGCCTGCTTCACATAAGGATCGTTGACATGTCGTTTCAGCCAACCAAGGCTTGTCTTGGAACGCGCCATTGGGCACCTCGTTGATTAGGGTCGTGATTAATTGGGCGGATCCACGAGCCCTCGGGTAAAATGGCCGCCATTTTACAGAATCCAGACGAAAGGGTCAGATTATGCCGCTCACTCCAGAGCAGAAGAAACAGTACAAATCCATCGGCCACCACCTCAAACCAGTTTTGACGGTAGCTGACAACGGTTTGACTGAGGGTGTTTTAGCCGAACTCGAACGCGCATTGGCGGACCACGAGCTGATCAAGATCAAGCTCAATATCCTTGATCGCGAGGCGCGCCTGGCGTCCGTTGCAGAACTGTGCAAGGTCGGCAAGGCCGATCTGGTTCAGGTCATCGGCAAGATGGCACTGATCTACCGCAAGAACTTCAGCGTCAACAAGCAGCTGTCGAACGTTCATCGCTTCAAGTGATGAAAAGGGTCAAGGGTGTGCTTCGCGCACCCTGCCACTCCACCCCGGCACCGGTTGCATCACCAGAACCAGCCCGGAAAAACCCAGAACAAGATAACTGAACACCTGCCAGCGCTGCGCATCCGGCCAGCCGACACGCACTGCGACATACATCGCACTCGCATACAACGCCATCAGCAGCACTTGCCCGCGAAAATCCCGCCATAGACTGGCAAGGCCTTCGGCCCGTACCAGCACCAAAGCCTGAAAAACCACGCATACGGCAGCGAAACCCACCACCGGTACTTCAAACGCACTGGCGATTTCGTCGATCAGCAGCGGCGCCAGGCCAATCTGGCCCAGCACCGGCCGCAGACCGAGGTGCACCAGCCATAAACCGCCGACCCACAACATCTGGGTCAGCTGCCAGAGCATGGCGCCCGCCTGCAGCGGGCGCCCTGTTTCAGATGTGACGGACTTCGACAATCTCATACTCGATATCGCCGCCCGGCGTTTTCACGACGACCGTGTCGCCCTCTTCCTTGGCAATCAAGGCGCGGGCGATCGGCGAGCCGACCGAAATCTTGCCGAGCTTGATGTCAGCCTCGTCTTCACCAACGATCTGGTAAGTCACGCTTTCATCAGTCTCGACGTTGGCGATTTCGACGGTAGTGCCGAAAATCACCTTGCCGGTGTGCGGAATGGTCGTCACATCAATGATCACGGCATTCTGCATGCGACCTTCGATGTCACGGATCCGCGCCTCGACCATGCCCTGCTGTTCGCGGGCGGCATGGTATTCGGCGTTTTCCTTCAAGTCACCCAACTCGCGGGCAGTACCGATGTCCTGGCTGAGCTTCGGACGAACGACCTTGGTCAGATGAGCGTGTTCCTCTTCCAGGGCTTTCGCGCCCTGGACGGTCATTGGGTATTTATTCATGCCTTCAATCCTGCGTGTAGATCCTGCAAGCGGCGCACGGTCTTCTCGGGACCGAACTTCAGCGCTTCGCAGATGGCTTCGCCAGCAGCAATGGTGGTGGTGCAGTAGATCTTGTGCTGCAAGGCGTTACGACGAATGGAGTAAGAGTCAGCGATCGACTGACGACCTTCGGTGGTGTTGATGATCAGGGTGACTTCGTCATTCTTGATCATGTCGACCACGTGCGGACGACCCTCGGTCACCTTGTTCACGCGACGCACTTTCAGGCCTGCAGCCTCGATCAGCTTGGCAGTGCCGGCAGTGGCGACCACTTCGAAGCCCAAGTTGATCAGATCACGCGCCACACCTGCAACCAGCGGCTTGTCGTCATCACGTACGCTGATGAATGCAGTGCCGCCGGTCGGCAGCACTTCGCTCGCGCCCATCTGGGCTTTGGCAAAGGCTTCGCCGAAGGTGTCGCCGACGCCCATTACTTCACCAGTGGACTTCATCTCTGGGCCGAGGATCGGGTCAACGCCAGGGAATTTGGCGAACGGGAACACCGCCTCTTTCACGCTGTAGAAGTTCGGGATAATTTCCTTGGTGAAGCCGATTTCCTTCAGGGTTTTACCAGCCATCACGCGAGCCGCGATCATGGCCAGGGAAACACCGATGCACTTCGACACGAACGGTACGGTACGGGAAGCACGCGGGTTGACTTCGATGACGTAGATGTCTTCGCCTTGCAGCGCCAGCTGAACGTTCATCAGGCCGACCACGCCCAGCTCCAGGGCCATTTTCTTGACCTGCTCGCGCATCTCGTCCTGGATGTGCGCCGGCAGCGAGTACGGCGGCAGCGAGCACGCGGAGTCACCGGAGTGAACGCCCGCCTGTTCGATGTGCTGCATGATCGCGCCGATCACTACGTCCTTGCCGTCGCAGACCGCATCCACATCCATCTCGATGGCGCAGTTGAGGAAGTGGTCGAGCAGCACCGGGCTGTCGTTCGACACTTGCACCGCGTCACGCAGGTAACGCTTGAGCTCTTCTTCTTTGTAGACGATTTCCATCGCACGGCCGCCCAGTACGTAGGACGGACGAACCACCAGCGGGTAACCGATCTTCGCGGCAGCGCGCACGGCTTCGTCTTCGCTGCGCACGGTGGCGTTTGGCGGCTGACGCAGATTCAGACGCTCAACCATTTGCTGGAAGCGCTCACGGTCTTCGGCACGGTCGATCGCGTCAGGGCTGGTGCCGATGATCGGCACGCCGGCCGCTTCGAGGGCACGAGCCAGTTTCAACGGAGTCTGGCCGCCGTACTGGACGATCACGCCTTTCGGCTTCTCGACGCGGCAGATTTCCAGCACGTCTTCCAGAGTGACCGGCTCGAAGTACAGACGGTCGGAAGTGTCGTAGTCAGTGGAAACGGTTTCCGGGTTGCAGTTGACCATGATGGTTTCGTAGCCGTCTTCGCGCAGGGCGAGAGCGGCGTGTACGCAGCAGTAGTCGAACTCGATGCCCTGGCCGATACGGTTCGGACCGCCACCCAGAATCATGATCTTGTCGCGGCCGGATGGCGCGGCTTCGCACTCTTCCTCGTAAGTCGAGTACAGGTAAGCGGTGTCGGTGGCAAACTCGGCGGCGCAGGTGTCTACGCGCTTGTAGACCGGGAACACTTCCAGCTTTTGACGGTGAGTGCGCAGGTTCTTCTCGGTCACACCCAGCAGCTTGGCCAGACGCTGGTCGGAGAAGCCTTTGCGCTTGAGCTTGAACATCAGGTCGCGGTCGATAGCGGACAGACCGAGGGTCTTGACCTTCTCTTCGTCCTTGATCAGATCTTCGATCTGCACCAGGAACCACGGGTCGATCATGTTCATGCCGAAGATTTCTTCGACGGTCATGCCGGCGCGGAAAGCGTCCGCCACGTACCAGATACGCTCGGCGCCCGGCACGGTCAGTTCGCGCTTGAGCACGCTCATGCTTTCAGGGTTGCTCAGGTCGACTTTCTCGTCCAGACCGCAAACGCCCACTTCCAGACCGCGCAGGGCTTTCTGCAGGGATTCCTGGAAGGTACGGCCGATGGCCATGACTTCACCAACCGACTTCATTTGAGTGGTCAGGCGAGCGTCAGCGTTGGCGAACTTCTCGAAAGCGAAGCGCGGCAGCTTGGTCACGACGTAGTCGATGGACGGTTCAAAGGACGCCGGGGTCTTGCCGCCAGTGATGTCGTTCGACAGCTCGTCGAGGGTGTAGCCGACTGCCAGTTTGGCCGCAACCTTGGCAATCGGGAAACCGGTGGCTTTCGAAGCCAGGGCCGACGAACGCGATACACGCGGGTTCATTTCGATCACGACCATACGGCCGGTGTCCGGGCAGATACCGAACTGAACGTTGGAACCGCCGGTCTCTACGCCGATCTCGCGCAGTACCGCCAGCGAGGCGTTACGCAGGATCTGGTATTCCTTGTCGGTCAGGGTCTGAGCCGGGGCAACAGTGATCGAGTCACCGGTGTGCACGCCCATCGGGTCAAAGTTTTCGATCGAGCAGACGATGATGCAGTTGTCCTTTTTGTCGCGGACAACTTCCATTTCATATTCTTTCCAGCCGATCAGCGATTCGTCGATCAGCAGTTCCTTGGTCGGCGACAGGTCCAGACCACGGGCGCAGATTTCTTCGAACTCTTCACGGTTGTAAGCGATACCGCCACCGGTGCCGCCCATGGTGAAGGACGGACGGATGATGCACGGGAAGCCCAGGCGTTCGAGCACCGCGTTGGCTTCTTCCATGCTGTGGGCGATACCGGAACGCGGGCATTCCAGGCCGATGGCTTTCATCGCCTTGTCGAAACGCGAACGGTCTTCAGCCTTGTCGATAGTGTCGGCGTTGGCACCGATCATCTCAACGCCGAACTTCTCCAGAACGCCTTCACGCTCCAGGTCCAGGGCGCAGTTCAGAGCGGTCTGGCCGCCCATGGTTGGCAGCACCGCATCCGGACGCTCTTTTTCGATGATCTTGGCAACTGTCTGCCACTTGATCGGCTCGATGTAGGTGGCGTCGGCCATGTCCGGGTCGGTCATGATGGTGGCCGGGTTGGAGTTCACCAGGATGACGCGGTAACCCTCTTCGCGCAGGGCTTTGCATGCCTGGGCGCCGGAGTAGTCGAATTCGCAGGCCTGGCCGATAACGATCGGGCCAGCGCCGAGAATCAGGATGCTTTTAATGTCTGTACGTTTTGGCATGGGTTTGTCACTCAAATCCGCAGGTCAGTCGGCAAGCCGTCTTGATCGATTTCTGAAGTCCCGAGGGGGCCGCCGGTTTCGGGGCCGCCCTCGAGGGGCTTCTCGCTACAGTCTCAAGGCGAGCGCTTAGCGTCGCTTGGCCATCTCGTTGATGAAGCGGTCAAACAGAGGGGCCACATCGTTCGGGCCCGGGCTCGCTTCAGGGTGACCCTGGAAGCTGAACGCGCTCTTGTCGGTGCGCTCGATGCCTTGCAGGGTGCCGTCGAACAGCGATTTGTGGATCGCACGGACGTTGGCTGGCAGGGTCGCTTCGTCAACCGCAAAACCGTGGTTCTGGCTGGTGATCATCACGACGCCAGTGTCCAGATCCTGAACCGGGTGGTTGGCACCGTGGTGACCGTGGCCCATTTTCAGGGTCTTGGCGCCGGAGGCCAGAGCCAGCAGCTGGTGACCGAGGCAGATGCCGAACACCGGAATTTCGGTTTCCAGCACTTCCTTGATCGCCTTGATCGCGTAGTCGCAAGGCTCCGGATCGCCAGGGCCGTTGGACAGGAACACGCCATCCGGATTCAGGGCCAGCACGTCGGCAGCCGGGGTTTGCGCCGGCACTACGGTCACGCGGCAACCGCGCTCGACCAGCATGCGCAGGATGTTGACCTTGACGCCGTAGTCGTAGGCAACCACGTGGTATGGCAGCTCGGAGGCTTCGATGGTCGCGTGGCTGTCGGTTTTCAGATCCCAGACAGTGGAGCGCCATTCGTATTGGGTCTTGGTGCTGACGACTTTCGCCAGGTCCATGCCCTTCAGGCCCGGGAAGCCTTGCGCAGCGGCGATGGCCGCTTCTTCGGAGATGTTGTCGCCGGCCATGATGCAGCCGTTCTGTGCGCCTTTTTCACGCAGGATGCGGGTCAGGCGACGGGTGTCGATACCGGCGATTGCCACAACATTGTTGGCTTTCAGGTAGTCGGACAGGGACATCGTGTTACGCCAGTTGCTCGCTACCAGCGGCAGGTCACGGATGACCAGGCCAGCGGACCAGACGCGATTGGACTCGGCGTCTTCCGGCGTAGTGCCGGTGTTGCCGATGTGCGGGTAAGTCAGGGTAACGATCTGTTGGGCGTAGGAAGGATCGGTAAGGATTTCCTGATAGCCGGTCATTGCGGTGTTGAACACCACCTCACCAACGGTCTGACCGTCGGCTCCAATGGCTTCGCCGCGAAAAATGCTGCCATCAGCAAGGGCGAGTATGGCTGGCTTAGTCAAGAAGACCTCCCGTAAATAACGCATGAAAGGGCAATCGCAGGTTGTAAAAAAGCGGAGTGACGTATGGACACGTCACCCCGCTTCTTCACTGAATTATTCTGCGCGCTTTTAGTGGACACACTAAAGCTGTAGCTTACAGAAAAAGGGATTTTTGGTCTACCGCCAATGAGCCCGAAAGGCCGGAGAATGCGACAGGGCGTCGCCAGGCGGAGCAAAACCGGCACAAACAGGGCGTTTGCGCCGGGTTCAAACAAGGCTCAACGCAGGTCGAGCACGTCCTGCATGTCATAAAGACCCGGTTCGCGAGCATCCAGCCACAACGCCGCACGCACCGCACCCTTGGCGAATGTCATGCGGCTCGAAGCCTTGTGGGTGATTTCCAGACGCTCGCCCTCGCAGGCGAACAGCACCGTGTGATCACCTACCACATCACCACCGCGAACAGTGGCGAAACCGATGGTTTCACGCTCACGCGCACCGGTGTGGCCTTCGCGACCATAGACCGCGACCTTCTGCAGATCACGATCCAGTGCACTGGCAATCACTTCACCCATGCGCAGGGCCGTACCCGACGGCGCATCGATCTTGTGACGGTGATGGGCTTCGATGATTTCAATGTCCGCATCATCACCCAGCACCCGTGCAGCCATGTCGAGCAGCTTCAGCGACAGATTGACGCCAACGCTGAAGTTGGCGGCGAACACGATCGGAATATCCTTGCCCGCCTCGGCCAGCAACTGCTTCTGGGCAGCGTCCAGCCCGGTCGTGCCGATCACCATCGCCTTGCCGGCCTTGCGGCAGAAGGCCAGGTTTTTCAGCATGACTTCCGGCAGGGTGAAGTCGATCAAGACATCGAACTCTTCTGCGACCGATTCCAGATTCCCGGACAACGGCACGCCGATTCGACCGAGCGAAGCCAGCTCACCGGCATCCACCCCGATCAGCGTACTGCCAGGGCGGACAATTGCAGCCGTCAAACCGGTCAGCGGCGCGCGCTGCTGCACGGCCTCGACCAGAATCTTGCCCATGCGCCCGGCGGCGCCCATCACAGCTATACGTCGCATGCCGACTCCTTACAGATCGCCGAAGAAGCGCTTCACGCCATCGAACCAACCGGTGGTTTTCGGCGAGTGGCTGTTGTCATCCGCCAGAGAGCTGCGGAATTCTTCGAGCAATTCACGCTGACGACGGTTCAGATTGACCGGGGTCTCGACCGCCACACGGCACATCAGGTCGCCCGCACCACCGCCACGCACCGGCGCCACGCCTTTGCCGCGCACGCGGAACTGCTTGCCGGTCTGAGTCCCTTCCGGAATCTTCAGCTTCACGCGACCGTCGAGGGTCGGGATTTCCAGCTCGCCACCCAGGGCAGCATCGACAAAGCTGATCGGCACTTCGCAGAACAGATGCTTGCCGTCACGCTGGAAGATCGCGTGCTCGCGCACATTGATCACAACGTACAGGTCGCCGGTCGGGCCACCCTGAGTGCCCGCCTCGCCTTCGCCGGACAGACGAATGCGATCACCGGTATCGACACCGGCCGGTACTTTGACGGAGAGGGTTTTGTATTCTTCGACGCGACCGTCACCGTGGCAGGAGTCGCACGGATCGGAAATGATCTTGCCCTGGCCATGGCAACGCGGGCAGGTCTGCTGCACCGAGAAGAAGCCTTGCTGCATGCGCACCTGGCCGATGCCGCCGCAAGTCGGGCAAGTCGATGGCGACGAGCCTTTCTTGGCGCCCGAACCATCGCACGGTTTGCAGTTGACCAGTGTCGGAACGCGGATATTCACGGTGGTGCCGCGCACCGCTTCTTCCAGGTTCAGCTCCAATGTGTAGCGCAAATCGCTGCCACGCTGGGCGCCACCACGGGAACCGCCGCGACCGCCACCGAAGAAGTCACTGAAGACATCACCGAAAATATCGGAGAAGTTCTGACCGCCGAAACCGGCACCGCCGCCACCCATGCTCGGGTCGACACCGGCATGGCCGTACTGATCGTACGCCGCACGCTTGCTGGAATCGGACAATACTTCGTAGGCCTCGTTGGCCTCTTTGAACAGTTCTTCCGACGCTTTGTCATCGGGATTACGGTCCGGGTGGTGCTTCATCGCCAGACGGCGATAGGCCTTTTTCAGGTCCGCTTCGCTTGAGCCGCGCTCAACACCCAACACTTCGTAATAGTCACGCTTTGCCATAAGTCTTTGCACTCTTAAGGACGTTCGGCAAACCCCTCCTGAGCTTCGCCAAACTCGTTGAGCCCCAATACAGGCCCGGACCCAACTCACGTCAATTCAACGATCCTGGTCTTTGATTCATGCGGTATTTGCGGCGCGAAAAGCAGGAGCATTTCCGGCCATACCGCCAACACGCGAAGCTTGTCGCATGCTGTAAAAATTCGCGTATTCCAGATACGCCAACGCGGGAGCAAGCTCCCGCGCGGCGACATCCTACCAGTCAGTGCCCAAAGGCAGTCAACCGGCCGACCAACAACTTACTTGTGGTCTTTGACTTCTTCGAACTCGGCATCGACAACATCGTCAGCCTTTTCAGCTTTCTCTGCGTGCGGTGCCGCGCCATCGGCAGGCTGAGCCTGTTCGGCGTACATCTTCTGGGCAACCGGCGCGGAGACTTTCGACAGCTCTTCAACCTTGGCGTCGATGGCAGCCTTGTCGTCGCCTTTGACGGCAGCTTCCAGGGCAACCACGGCTGCTTCGATTGCAGTCTTCTCTTCTGCAGTCACTTTGTCGCCAGCGTCAGCGATCATCTTGCGAGTCGAGTGAACCAGTGCATCACCCTGGTTACGGGCAGCGGCCAGCTCTTCGAACTTGCGGTCTTCCTCGGCGTTCAGCTCGGCGTCGCGCACCATCTTCTGGATTTCTTCATCCGACAGACCGGAGTTGGCCTTGATGGTGATCTTCTGCTCTTTACCGGTCGCCTTGTCTTTCGCGCCGACGTGCAGGATGCCGTTGGCGTCGATGTCGAAGGTCACTTCGATCTGTGGCACACCGCGTGGCGCTGGTGGAATCTCGGCCAGGTCGAACTTGCCCAGGGACTTGTTCTGTGCGGCTTGCTTGCGCTCACCTTGCAGGACGTGAATGGTCACGGCGCCCTGGTTGTCGTCGGCAGTCGAGAACACTTGCGATTTCTTGGTAGGAATCGTGGTGTTTTTCTCGATCAGCGCGGTCATCACGCCGCCCATGGTTTCGATACCCAGGGTCAGCGGGCTGACGTCGAGCAGCAGAACGTCTTTCACGTCACCGGCCAGAACGGCGCCCTGGATGGCAGCACCCATGGCAACGGCTTCGTCCGGGTTCACGTCTTTACGAGCTTCTTTACCGAAGAAATCGGTAACTGCCTTCTGCACCAGAGGCATACGAGTCTGGCCACCGACCAGGATCACGTCGTCAATTTTGCTGGCGTCGATGCCGGCGTCTTTCAGAGCGATGCGGCATGGCTCGATGGTACGGTTCACCAGATCTTCGACCAGCGACTCGAGCTTGGCACGAGAAATCTTCACGTTCAGGTGCTTAGGACCGGTTGCATCTGCAGTGATGTACGGCAGGTTGACGTCGGTCGACTGAGAAGAAGACAGCTCGATCTTGGCTTTCTCAGCGGCTTCTTTCAGACGCTGCAGGGCCAGTGGATCGTTCTTCAGGTCCATGCCGGACTCTTTCTTGAACTCGTCGACGAGGTAGTCGATCAGACGCATGTCGAAGTCTTCACCACCCAGGAAGGTGTCACCGTTGGTGGCCAGTACTTCGAACTGGTGCTCGCCGTCAACTTCAGCGATTTCGATCACGGAAACGTCGAAGGTACCACCACCCAGGTCGTAAACGATCACGGTGTGATCGCCCTTGGCCTTGTCCATACCGTAAGCCAGAGCAGCTGCGGTTGGTTCGTTGATGATACGTTTTACGTCCAGACCGGCGATGCGACCGGCGTCTTTAGTCGCCTGACGCTGGCTGTCGTTGAAGTAGGCCGGAACGGTGATCACCGCTTCGGTCACGGCTTCGCCGAGGTAGTCTTCAGCGGTCTTCTTCATCTTCTTCAGGACTTCGGCGCTGATTTGCGGCGGAGCCATCTGCTTGCCGGAAGCCTCGACCCAAGCGTCACCATTGTTGGCCTTGACGATCTTGTAAGGCACCAGCTTGATGTCTTTCTGCACGACTTCTTCGTCGAAGCGGCGGCCGATCAGGCGCTTCACCGCGAACAGTGTGTTGTGCGGGTTGGTCACAGCCTGACGCTTGGCGGACTGGCCGACCAGGATTTCGCCATCGTTGGCGTAAGCGATGATCGACGGCGTGGTACGCGCGCCTTCGGCGTTTTCAATAACTTTGGCTACGCCGTTTTCCAGTACGGAGACGCAGGAGTTGGTAGTCCCCAGGTCGATACCGATAATTTTGCCCATGTTCACTCTCCCGAAACTTTGGATTTGGTTGCCGCAGCAGTGGTGGCTAACTGCGGTAATACTTAAACGCTTGACTTCTAAATGGGGGCCTTGCGGCTAATTTCAAGCCTTCTCGTCAATCGAAGGCGAAACTGGCGCCGGCGCCTTGCTGACCACGACCATCGCCGGACGCAGCAGGCGACCGTTGAGCTGGTAACCCTTCTGGAACACCTTCAGAACGCTGTTCGGTTCCAGGTCAGCACTTTCCTGCATGGCCATTGCCTGATGTTCCACGGCGTTGAACGGCTCGCCTTCCTGCGGACTGACGGCTACAAGCTGATAGCGCTTGAGGGTGTCCTGGAACATTTTCAGGGTCAGCTCGATACCTTCACGCATCGGACGGATGCTTTCGTCGTCCGGGCTCGACAGCTCAAGGCCGCGCTCCAGACTGTCGACGATCGGCAGCAGGTCGCCGGCGAATTTTTCCAGTGCAAACTTGTGAGCCTTTTCGACGTCCTGCTCGGCGCGGCGGCGGACGTTCTGCAGATCGGCAGCTACGCGCAGAGATTGATCCTGCGCGGCGGCCAATTGCTCTTCGAGCACTTGTACACGGGTCGCCAGGTCATCACCCGAAGCCTCGGGCGCCTGATTGGCTTCTGGATTTTGCGTATCTACTGTCTGTTCGTCAGCCATAGAATTCTCCTTTCAATATCGTCCGCGAGTTCGATTCGCGCTTCTGCCCCGGTATATGGGGCCGCAAAATCAGGCTTCAAGGGCTGACAATAATTAACCCTACAAAAAAGTGCTGCATTGTCATTCCCGGGCGCGATAAGCATTTGATCGGATCAAGCCAATCGAGCTAAGCGAGGGCATTGTCAGGCCGAAACAAAACACTGTATAAATAACCAGACCTAAAGCCTGGGAGCGGCCTTTATGCTGGTGCACCTGTCCGTACACAACTACGCCATCGTTGAACATCTCGATCTCGAACTTGATCGCGGGATGAGCGTGATTACCGGGGAAACCGGCGCCGGCAAGTCGATCATGCTCGACGCCCTCGGCCTGACCCTTGGCGATCGTGCCGACAGCGGCGTGGTTCGCCCGGGCGCCGACAAGGCCGATATCCTGGCGACCTTCGACCTCATCGACATTCCCGAAGCGAGCGCCTGGCTGGCCGAACGCGACCTGGAAATCGACGGCCCGTGCATCCTGCGCCGGGTCATCACCTCGGAAGGCCGCTCCCGCGGCTATATCAACGGCACGCCCTGCCCGCTCGGCGACCTCAAGGCCCTCGGCGAGCTGTTGATCGACATCCACAGCCAGCACGAACACCAATCCCTGCTCAAGACGGACACCCACCGCCGCCTGCTCGACGAGTACGCCGGCGCCACCGATCTGGCCCGACAGGTACAACTGGCTGCCCAGCGCTGGCGCCAGACCCGCCAGGAGCTGGAGCGCCTGTCCAACTCCGGCGACGAGCAACGCGCACGTCATCAACTGCTCAGCTATCAGCTCGAAGAACTGGAAAACCTCGGTCTCGGCGAGAACGAACTGGAAGACCTTGAGCAGGAACACAAGAACCTGACCAACGCCGAAACCCTGCTGGGCATCTGCCGGCAAGTGGTCGAACAATGCAGCGAAAGCGATTCCGGCAATGTGCTGAATGCGCTGACCGCAAGCCTTAATCGCCTGTCCAGCGTGAACAACTCGATTGGTGCCCTGGGTGAAGCCAGCAGTTTGCTGACCAGTGCGCAGATCCAGGTCGAAGAGGCTGTCGGTGAACTCAATCGTTTCCTCGACAACTTCGACGCCGATCCGGCGCGCCTGCAGTATCTGGAAGAACGCCTGGACGCCATTTACACCCTGGCGCGCAAGCACCGGATCCAGCCGACCGAAGTCGCCGAGATGCAGCAAAAACTGCTGGATGAAATCGAAACCCTGAATGCCAACGATGAATCCATCGAGCGTTTGGGCGAAGAGCTTGCTTCGTATGCCCGTCATTATCAGGAAAAGGCTCGCGAGCTGAGCGATCTGCGCCATCAGGCTGCGGGCAGTCTGGCCAGCGCAGTCGAACAGGAGATTCAACGCCTCGGCATGCCCGGCGGACGCTTCACCATCGAACTGCGCCCCAACGCCAGCGGCGAACTCCTGCCCAACGGCCTCGAACAGGTCGAACTGCTGGTCAGCGCCAACCCTGGCCAGCCATTAAAGGCCTTGGCCAAAGTGGCCTCCGGCGGTGAACTCTCGCGGATCAGCCTGGCGATTCAGGTCATCACCGCCCAGACCTCACGCGTGCCGACACTGGTATTCGACGAAGTGGACGTGGGCATCGGCGGCCCGACGGCCGAGATTGTCGGCCAGTTGCTGCGACGTCTGGGCGAACGTGGCCAGGTCCTGACCGTTACTCACTTGCCGCAAGTGGCCGCGCAGGGTCATCAACATTTATTTGTGCACAAGGTGCGGGGCGATCAGGCGACTCACACCGCTGTCTCGAAGCTGAGCAAGAATGACCGTATAGAAGAAGTCGCACGAATGCTCGGCGGCATCGATCTGACCAAAGAGTCTCTGGCACACGCCAAGAAGATGGTCGTTACCGCAAAGGTTTAGGCACGACAGAAAGCACGAAGGCGACCCTTGGGTCGCCTTCGTTCGTTTCGCGAACCTGAAATTCGCGCGACATGCTTACTTTTTCTTGCGTACGTACAGCACCAGGTTGTGATCCACCAACTCGACACCGTGCTCTTCGGCAATTGCCTTCTGGAGCTTTTCGATTTCGATGCTGACGAATTCGACAACCTCACCGGTTTCCACGTTGACCATATGGTCGTGGTGGCCACCGTCGGCCAATTCGAATACCGCGTGACCGCCGTCGAAGTTGTGACGGACCACGAGGCCAGCCGCTTCGAACTGGGTCAGAACACGGTAAACCGTGGCCAGACCGACGTCCTCGCCAGCTTCCATCAACGCCTTGTAGACGTCCTCGGCACTCATGTGACGCTGCTCGGTAGAGTCGAGCATTTGCAGGATCTTGACCCGTGGCAGGGTCACTTTGAGGCCGGCTTTGCGTAGTTCGCTATTTTCAACCATGGTCAGCTTTCTCGCGATGCTGCTTCGCAGCTTCTCTTAATGCGGGTATGATCGGCGTTTACGTTGTCCCAGCCAAGATAGTGGAAGTCGCCCACCGATGCAAAACACCAAGCTCTTGCTAACCAGTTTCACCTTTGTGGGACTGCTCGCACTCGCCGGTTGTTCATTCCCCGGGGTTTACAAAATCGACATCCAGCAGGGCAATGTCGTCACGCAGGACATGATAGACCAGTTACGCCCGGGAATGACCCGGCCGCAAGTACGGTTTATCATGGGCAACCCTCTGCTTGTCGACACGTTCCATGCCGATCGCTGGGATTATCTGTACAGCCTGCAACCTGGTGGCGGTGAACGCCAGCAGGAACGCATGAGTGTCATTTTCGACTCTAACGACCGCCTTGTCAGCCTGTCCGGTGACTTCATGCCGGGCGTGAGCCGTGACGAAGCCATTCTCGGCAAGGACAGTGGCACCAGCGTGACCGCTCCTGCCGAAAACGCCGAGAAGCCAAAACCGGAAAAACCGGTCAAGCCAGGTTCCCTGCTGGATCAGATCCAGAAGGACGTCGATGGTGTGGAAACCGTTCCGGTTCCGACACCAGAGCCGCTGGACACCTCGCCGCAATAATTTGCGACGCAATAAAAAACCCGGAAATTCCGGGTTTTTTATTGCCTGCAGATCAGCGCAATCACTGTTTTCCGGCTTTAGCCTCGGCAGCCTTGGCGGCCCGCAATCGGCGCACCTCTTTCGGATCAGCCAGCAGCGGTCGGTAGATTTCGAGGCGATCCCCCGCCTGAACAACCCGCACATCCGGATCGGCAATCACTTTGCCGAAAATCCCGACCGGACAACCCGCCAGATCCAGCTCGGGAAAGTCGGCATCGATGCCGCTGGCCGACAGCGCAGCACGCACCGTCGAACCTTCTGCCACGCTGATCGTACGCAACACCTGACGATCAACCGCCGCGTACACCACTTCTATTTCGATCACCGGCTCAACCATGCATCTGCTTGGCGCGCTGGCAGAAAGCATCCACCAGAGTGTTCGCCGCCTGATTGAACAGCGGCCCGAGCGTGGCGCGTACCAGCGGGCCGGCATAATCGAAGGACAGATCGAGGCTGATCTTGCAGGCCTTCTCGTTCAGCGCCTTGAACACCCAGACCCCGTGCAATTGATTGAACGGACCTTCCTCAAGGTTCATCTCGATCGACTGCCCCGGCACCAAGGTATTGCGCGTCACGAAGTGCTGGCTGAGGCCGCCCTTGGCCACACCGACACTGGCGCGCATGTGTTCAGGCGAGCTTTCCAGGACTTCCGCGGACGAACACCACGGCAGAAACTCCGGATAACGCGCCACGTCATTGACCAGGTCGTAGAGAAATTGCGCCGGATAAGGCAGCAGCGCTGATCGTTGAATATGTGTCGTCATGTAAGCGTCACTTCCAGAGCTGGGTGGCAAACACTACAAGAATGCCGATGGGCGCCACATAGCGCATCAAGAACAGAGACAGGGCGAACAGCGCCGGGCTGCGAATCGACAATTCGTCACGCACCGCTTCACGCCCCATCACCCAACCGGCAAACAGTACAAAGCACAGCCCGCCGAGCGGCAGCATGATCCGCGAGGTGAAGAAGTCGATCACACCAAAGAAGTCCAGACCGCCTGCGGCACCCCATTGGTAGAGATGGAACATCCCGCCTTCGTTCACGAAAAATTTCGCTTCCTTCCAGATATTGAAGGAAAACACCGTGCCCAGGCCGACAAACCAGCAGGTGAACGCCAGCCAGAATGTCACCCACGCACGACTGATTTTAGTCCGCTCGACCAGATAGGCGACCATCGGCTCCAGCAGGGAAATCGCCGAACTCCAGGCAGCGATCGCCACCAGAACGAAGAACACCACGCCCATCAACTGGCCGAACAGCACGTTACCGAACGCAAATGGCAGGCTGACGAACATCAGCCCCGGACCTTCGCTCGGGTTCAAACCGCCGGCGAACACAATCGGAAACAACGCCAGACCGGCGACCAGCGAAACGAAGGTGTCGAGCAGCGCCACCCCCACGACGGTGCCGGAAAGCGAGGCTTCCTTGGTCATGTAGGCGCCGTAAATCATGATCGAGCCCACGCCCACGCTCAGGGAGAAGAACGCGTGCCCCATGGCCGGCAGCAAGCCGTCGAGGACTTTCTCCGGGTGGAAGTCGAACATGAAGTGCACGCCCTCCATGAAATGCCCGGTGGTCATGCTGTAACCCAGCAACACCAGCACCATCACGAACAGCAACGGCATCATGATCCGCAGGCTGCGCTCAAGCCCGGCGACCACGCCTTTGGCGATCACCACCGCCGACAGCAGCATGAACACTGTGTGCCACAGTGTGATGCGCCAAGGGTCGGCGATGACATTACCAAAGTAGGCGCCCACCTGATCGGCCGTCGCCCCCTGGAAATCCCCACGCCCCATATCGATGATGTAATCCAGCGACCAACCGCCGACCACACTGTAGAAAGACAGGATCAGCAACGCCGTGATCATCCCGGCGAACGCGCCCCACGACCACTTGCCCGAGTGCCCGGCCTCCAGCGCCAGCACCTTCAGGGCATTCGCCGGACTCTGGCGGGCACGCCGGCCGATCAGGGTTTCGGCGAGCATCACCGGAATGCCGATCAGGGCGATACAGGCCAGAAACATCAGCACAAAGGCGCCGCCACCGTAGACCCCGACCATGTAGGGGAACTTCCAGATGCTGCCCAATCCCACGGCCGAACCGGTCGCGGCGAATATGAAAACCCAGCGGCTAGCCCAACTGCCGTGGACAGAAACCTTGTCTGTCGACATCGTTTATCACGCCCAAGCGTTAGAAAAAGAGGCCGCATTGTCCGGGATTCACTCAACCTGCTCAAGCACGCAGCATCACCGTAGCCGACAGCCGTTTATCTCCATATAATGCCGCCCCTATGGCTAAACAGAAGAAACACCCAACAGGGACCATCGCGCAGAACAAAAAGGCGCGACACGATTACTTCATCGAGCACAAGTTCGAGGCTGGTCTGGTCCTGGCCGGCTGGGAAGTAAAAAGTCTGCGGGCAAGCAAGCTGCAACTGGTCGACAGTTACGTCCTGCTCAAGGACGGCGAAGCCTGGCTGCTCGGCAGTCACATCACGCCGTTGATGACTGCCAGCACCCACGTCATCGCCGACCCGGTCCGCACCCGCAAGCTGCTGCTCAACCGCCGCGAGCTGGACAAGCTGGCCGCCGCCGTGCAGCAGAAGGGTTATGCCTGCGTGTGCCTGTCCTGGTACTGGAGCAAGCACATGGTCAAGTGCGAAATCGCTCTGGGCAAGGGCAAGAAGGAATACGACAAGCGTGATACCGAACGCGAACGCGACGCTGGTCGCGAGCTGCAGCGTGCGGTGCGCAACAAGGGCAAGGAAGACTGATTCCTCTGCCTGAATGACCGTTCCCGCGCCCGGCACGGGAACGGTCATGCTTACATCCCTTTGCGCCGCTCGGCCCGAGCCATGCGCTGTACTTCCTGACGCACTTCTTCCAGCACTTCCTGTACATACAGAATGTGTCGGCTGGACACCTCTCGCGCCTGCTCCGCACGCCCTTCGATAATCGCCTGATACAGTTCCCGATGCTGCGTGATCAGCATGTCGCGGGTTTCCGTGCGCTGTTTGTACATGCCGCCGATGTTGGTCACCACGTTGCGCTTGAGCAAGTCGAACAACCCGCGAATGGTGTGCAGCAACACAGCGTTGTGGCTGGCCTCGGCGATGGCCAGGTGAAATTTAGCGTCCGCCGCGCCCTCTTCCGCCCGACTCACTTCGTCATGGCGCGAGTAGCAGTCCTGTAGCTCTTCGAACGCGGCGGTCAGTCGCTCGCGATCCACATCCGTGGCACGCAATGCTGCGTAATAAGCGCACGATGCCTCCAGTGTGTGGCGAAATTCCAGCAGATCGCGCTGGGCTTCAGGATTGCTTTCCAGCAGTTGCAGCAACGGATCGCTGAAGGTCGAGCCCAGGCTTTCCACCACGTAATTGCCGCCGCCCTGCTTGCTGACCAGCAACCCCTTGGCCGCCAGTTTCTGGATTGCCTCGCGCAACGAAGGTCGGGAAACACCGAACTGCTCCGCCAATGTGCGCTCGGCCGGCAGGCGCTCGCCAGACTTCAGCGTGCCTTCGAGGATCATCCCCTCGAGCCGCTCGACAATATCGTCAGACAAACGGCGCTGACGTATCTGATCAAACCCCATCACTCAATTCTCCACGAGCCCGACCACTCGCCGGGCTCTCTATTCTGGCCTATCGGCGCCTTGCCGACACCTGCCAGATGAAACGCCCCGGACCGGATCAGATCGAGTCTGCACCGGTGATTCGACGAAAGTTTCAGGGCGGCAAATTGACACACCGACATCAAGGCTTTTACCCTAGCCAACAGCGATTGTAAATTGGTCTTACCAATTAACCAAGAACGCTGACAGTGCCTGACCAACAACAATTAGGGGCCACCCCATATGCAAACCTGGCAACAGCTCTACAGCCCGCTCGGCAGTCTCGGCGTGTCCGCACTCGCGGCCGTCATTCCTATCGTTTTCTTCTTCCTCGCCCTGGCGGTGTTTCGCCTCAAAGGCCATGTCGCCGGCAGCATCACGCTGGCGCTGGCGATTCTTGTGGCGATCTTTGCGTTCCAGATGCCGGTGGACATGGCGTTCGCCGCCGCCGGTTATGGTTTCGCCTATGGCCTGTGGCCGATTGCCTGGATCATTGTCGCGGCGGTGTTCCTCTACAAACTGACGGTCAAGAGCGGTCAGTTCGAAGTCATCCGCAGTTCGGTGCTGTCGATCACCGACGACCAGCGTCTGCAGGTGCTGCTAATCGGTTTCTGCTTCGGTGCGTTCCTCGAAGGTGCGGCCGGTTTCGGCGCGCCAGTGGCGATTACCGCTGCACTGCTCGTAGGACTGGGCTTCAACCCGCTGTACGCCGCCGGCCTGTGCCTGATTGCCAACACCGCGCCGGTCGCGTTCGGTGCCTTGGGGATTCCGATCATCGTCGCCGGGCAAGTCACCGGTATCGACGCGTTCAAGATCGGCGCCATGACCGGCCGCCAACTGCCGCTGCTGTCGCTGTTCGTGCCGTTCTGGCTGGTGTTCATGATGGACGGCCTGCGCGGCGTGCGTGAAACCTGGCCAGCGGCGCTGGTTGCCGGCCTGAGCTTCGCCGTGACCCAGTACTTCACTTCGAACTTCATCGGCCCGGAACTGCCGGACATCACCTCAGCCCTGGCCAGCCTGATCGCACTGACCCTGTTCCTGAAAGTCTGGCAGCCAAAACGCACTGCGGGCGCACAGATTGCCGGTGCAACGTCGAACGTGGCGGTCACTGCCAGCGTCGGCGGTTTCGGCCAGAAACGCACCACCATCGAATCCCCTTACAGCCTCGGGGAAATCTTCAAGGCCTGGTCACCGTTCCTGATCCTCACCGTGCTGGTCACCATCTGGACCCTCAAACCGTTCAAGGCGATGTTTGCCGCTGGTGGTTCGATGTACGCCTGGGTGTTCAACTTCGCGATCCCGCACCTGGATCAACTGGTGATCAAGACTGCGCCTATCGTCGCCACACCGACGGCCATCCCGGCGGTGTTCAAACTCGACCCGATTTCCGCCACCGGCACGGCGATTTTCTTCTCCGCGCTGATCTCGATGGTCATCCTGAAGATCAACTTCAAAACTGGTCTGACCACTTTGAAAGAGACCTTCTACGAACTGCGCTGGCCAATTCTGTCGATCGGCATGGTGCTGGCGTTTGCCTTCGTGACCAACTATTCCGGCATGTCTTCGACCATGGCTTTGGTGCTGGCAGCGACCGGCGCGGCGTTCCCGTTCTTCTCGCCGTTCCTCGGTTGGCTGGGGGTGTTCCTCACCGGTTCCGATACCTCGTCCAACGCGCTGTTCAGTTCGCTGCAAGCGACCACCGCGCACCAGATCGGGGTCAACGACACCTTGCTGGTGGCGGCCAATACCAGCGGCGGTGTGACCGGCAAAATGATTTCGCCGCAGTCGATTGCCGTGGCCTGCGCCGCGACCGGGCTGGTGGGCAAGGAATCCGATCTGTTCCGCTTCACCCTCAAGCACAGCCTATTCTTTGCAACGATTGTCGGCCTGATCACTTTGGCTCAGGCCTACTGGTTCACCGGCATGCTGGTGCATTGATAACGACAAGAAGACTACCAGAAGCATGGAAATAACCGACGCCGGTTCGTGATTCCGGCGTCAGCAATTCACGACCCGGTCTGTAAGGCTGCTGAAAGCAACACGCTCTATATTCGGCAGCCTCACAGACGGATAACCGGGCCCACCCGGAGACACGCCTGATGAGCGAGCTTTTTTACAACGCAGTGCCCAACGCCACTCGCGTCGCACCGCCACTGCCAGAACCCCGGCAGTACCCGAACGAGAAACCGTCGCGGGTCTACCTGTTCGGCACTTGCGTGGTCGACCTGTTCTACCCGGAAGCCGGGATGGACGCGATCCACTTGCTGGAACGCGAAGGCATTCGGGTCGACTACCCGCAAGGGCAGAGCTGCTGCGGACAACCGGCCTATACCTCGGGTTACACCGAGCAGGCGCGGACGGTGGCGCGCTCGCAACTGGCGCTGTTTGCCGGGGATTATCCGGTGGTGGTGCCGTCGGGTTCCTGCGCGGGAATGATCCGTGAGCATTACTCCGACTTGTTCAAGGACGAGCCGGAAACGTTGAAACAGGTTCAGGCCCTGGCGGCCCGCACCTATGAGCTGGCCGAGTTCCTGCTGTTCGTCTGTAAGGTGCAGCTCAAGGACAGCGGCGAACCGGTGAAAGTGGCGCTGCACACCTCGTGTTCGGCGCGGCGGGAAATGAACACCCACCTGCACGGCCGCGAGTTGTTGGCGCAGTTGAGCAACGTGGAACGGGTCAACCATGACCATGAAAGCGAATGCTGTGGCTTCGGTGGGACATTCAGCGTCCGTATGCCAGACATTTCCGGCGCGATGGTGGCCGACAAGACCCGGGCGTTGAAGGAATCCGGCGCGCATCAGGTACTCAGTGCCGATTGCGGCTGCTTGATGAACATCAACGGCTCGCTGGAAAAACAGCAGGAAGCGCTGCGCGGGCAACACCTGGCAAGTTTCCTCTGGCAACGAACCGGAGGTGCGCGATGAGCACTTCCACGATTATTCCTACGATTGCCGTAGAAGAAGATTTCCGCACCCGGGCGCACAACGCCCTGGGCGATTCGCAGTTGCGGAACAACTTCCGCACCGCGATGGATTCACTGATGACCAAGCGGGCAGCGGCTTTCAGCGATGCCCACGAAAGAGAACACCTGCGTGAGCTGGGCAATGCAATCCGTGCCCGCGCGCTCTCCAAGTTGCCCGACCTGCTCGAGCAACTGGAACAGAACCTGACCCGCAACGGTGTGAAAGTGCACTGGGCGGAAACGGTGGACGAGGCCAATGGCATCGTCCTTTCGATCATCCGTGCTCATGAGGCGCGGCAAGTGATCAAGGGCAAATCGATGGTCAGCGAAGAGATGGAGATGAACCATTTCCTCGAGGCTCGGGACATTGAATGTCTGGAGTCCGACATGGGGGAGTACATCGTCCAGCTCGACCACGAGAAGCCTTCTCACATAATCATGCCGGCAATCCACAAGAATGCCGGTCAGGTCGCGTCCTTGTTCCACGACAAACTTGGCGTGGAATACACCAAGGACGTTGACCAACTCATTCAGATCGGTCGTAGGGTCCTGCGGCAGAAATTCTTCGAAGCGGATATCGGCGTCTCCGGTGTCAACTTCGCCGTGGCCGAAACCGGCACCCTGCTGCTGGTGGAAAACGAAGGCAACGGGCGCATGACCACCACCGTGCCGCCGGTGCACATCGCCGTTACCGGCATCGAAAAAGTCGTGGAAAACCTGCGCGACGTGGTGCCGCTGCTGTCGTTGCTGACCCGCTCGGCGCTGGGCATTCCGATTACCACCTACGTCAACATGATCTCCGGCCCGCGCAAGGAACACGAACTCGACGGCCCGCAGGAAGTGCATCTGGTGCTGCTCGACAACGGCCGCAGCCAGGCGTTTGCCGACAGCGAACTGCGCCAGACCCTGAATTGCATCCGCTGCGGTGCCTGCATGAATCATTGCCCGGTCTATACCCGCGTCGGCGGCCACACCTACGGCGAGGTCTACCCCGGCCCGATCGGAAAAATCATCACCCCGCACATGGTCGGCCTGGCGAAAGTCCCGGATCACCCGAGCGCCTCTTCGTTGTGCGGCGCCTGCGGTGAAGTGTGCCCGGTGAAGATTCCGATCCCCGCGTTGCTGCGTCGCCTGCGCGAAGAAAACGTCAAAGCCCCCGACAGTCCTCACCAAGTGATGCGCGGCCAGGGCAGCAAGTATTCGCGCAAGGAACGCTTTATCTGGAACGCCTGGGCGCAGCTCAACAGCTCGCCGACGTTGTATCGACTGTTTGCATTTTTCGCCACGCGCCTACGCGCCCTTGCGCCGAACAACATCGGCCCGTGGACGCAGAACCACAGCGCTCCCAAACCCGCCGCCCGCTCACTGCATGACATGGCTCGCGAGCACCTGGCCAAACAAGGAGACCGTTGATGAGCGCCAAGCAAAACATCCTCGGCAAGTTGCGTAAAAGTCTGACGGGTACCACACCGATTGCCGACAACTTCGATGTCGATCTGGTGACGCAGCCTTACACCTACAGCGCCGAACAACGGATCCCGCAACTGCGCAAACTGATGGAAGCGGTGCACACCGAAATCCATCTGACGTCCGCTGAAGCGTGGCCGGCGGTGCTCGCGCAATTACTGCGCGACCGTCAGTTGCCGAGCCTGTTGATCGCACCGACTACGCCTCACGGGCAGCGCATCACACAACACTGGGCGAACAATCCTGATCTACCGACACTGAAATCCTACGACCGACCGATGGAAGACTGGAAAGCCGAGCTGTTCAATGACACCCCGGCCAGCCTCACCGGCACCCTCGGTGCCATTGCCGCCACCGGCAGCCTGATTCTCTGGCCGACCCGCGAAGAACCACGGCTGATGAGCCTGGTGCCGCCGGTGCATTTCGCCCTGCTCAAGGCCAGCCAGATCCGCGACAACTTCTATCAAGTGCAACAGGAATTCGAGTGGGCCCAGGGCATGCCGACCAACGCGTTGCTGGTATCCGGCCCGTCGAAAACCGCCGACATCGAACAAGTGCTGGCCTACGGCGCCCACGGCCCGAAAGACCTGGTGGTGTTGATCCTGGAGGACCAATGACCCTACCGGCGACTTTCCTGCGCGATGCGCAGCAACTGATTCCTGCCGAACGGCGGTTCGACGATCCATTGTCGACCCTGGCCTTCGGCACCGATGCCAGTTTCTACCGGCTGATTCCACAACTGGTGATCCGCGTCGAATCCGAAGATGAAGTGGTGGCGCTGCTGAAACTGGCCCAGCGCGATCAGGTGCCGGTGACCTTCCGCGCCGCCGGCACCAGCCTGTCCGGCCAGGCGATCAGCGATTCGGTGTTGATCGTGCTTGGGGATAACTGGAATGCCCGTGAAATTCGCGGCCAGGGCACGCAGATCCGCCTGCAACCGGGCGTGATCGGTGCCCAGGCCAACGCCTGGCTCGCGCCATTCGGGCGCAAGATCGGTCCGGATCCGGCGTCGATCAACGCCTGCAAGATCGGCGGCATCGTCGCCAACAACGCCAGCGGCATGTGCTGCGGCACCGCGCAAAATACCTATCACACGTTGGCCGGGATTCGTCTGGTTTTGGCCGACGGAACCCGACTCGACACCGAGGACGCTTCCAGTGTCGCGGCGTTTCGAACGAGCCACGCTGAACTGCTGGAACGCCTGGCGACATTGGGCCGAGAGACCCGCGCCAATGCCGAACTGGCCGCACGAATCCGCCACAAATACCGTCTGAAAAATACCACCGGCCTATCACTCAATGCGCTGGTGGATTTCGATGAGCCTGTGGATATCTTGAGTCACTTGCTGGTTGGCTCCGAAGGCACACTCGGCTTCATCAGCGCGGTAACGTACGACACAGTGATCGACCACCCGAACAAAGCCTCGGCACTGATCGTGTTCCCCGACGTGGAAACCTGCTGCAACGCCGTCACCGTGCTGAAAAATCAGCCCGTGTCCGCCGTGGAACTGCTCGACCGCCGCAGTCTGCGCTCGGTGCAGAACAAACCCGGCATGCCCGATTTCGTACAGCACCTGTCGAACAACGCCTGCGCGTTGTTGATCGAATCCCGCGCCGCCTCTTCCACGTTGCTGCAAGAGCAACTGGCGCAGATCATGGCCTCGCTCAGCGACTTCCCGGTGGAAAAACAGGTCGATTTCACCGAAGACCCGGTCGAGAACGCCCGCCTCTGGGCCATCCGCAAGGACACCTTCCCCGCCGTCGGCGCCGTGCGCAAGACCGGCACCACGGTGATCATCGAAGACGTCACCTTCCCGGTGGAACAACTGGCAATCGGCGTGAACCGTCTGATCGAGCTGTTCGACAAACATCACTACGACGAAGCGATCCTTTTCGGACACGCGCTGGAAGGCAATCTGCATTTCGTCTTCACCCAAGGCTTCAACAGCCCGGAAGAAGTCGCACGCTATCAGGCGTTCATGGACGACGTGGCGCAACTGGTGGCCGTGGAGTTCGGCGGCTCACTGAAGGCAGAGCACGGCACCGGGCGCAACATGGCGCCGTTTGTCGAGCTGGAATGGGGCAGCGACGCCTATCAATTGATGTGGCAGCTCAAGCGCCTGCTCGACCCCAACGGCATTCTCAATCCGGACGTGGTGCTCAGCGAAGATCCGCAGATTCACCTCAAGCACCTGAAGCCGCTGCCGGCGGCCGACGAGATTGTGGACAAGTGCATCGAGTGCGGTTTCTGCGAGCCGGTTTGCCCATCGAAAGGCCTGACCCTGAGTCCGCGTCAGCGCATCGTGATCTGGCGCGATATTCAGGCGCGAAAACGCGCCGGGATCGACACCACCGAACTGGAAAAAGCCTACGAATACCAGGGCATCGACACCTGCGCCGCGACCGGTTTGTGCGCGCAGCGTTGTCCTGTAGGCATCAACACCGGCGAGTTGGTGAAAAAGCTTCGCAGCCGTCACGCCACGCATCAGAAAGCCGCCAACTGGATCGAAGGAAATTTCGCCACCACCCTGCAAGGGGCGCGCTTCACCCTGCACGTGGCTAACGGTGCGCGGATGTTGCTGGGGGCCCCGCGTCTGTCGAAACTTTCGGCGACGCTGACGCGCCTGTCCAAGGGCCAGGTGCCGCAGTGGACCAATGCCATGCCTCAGCCGGAAAAAGCCATTCGCCTCAGTCCGACCGTCTCGGACGAACGCCCGCGCGTGGTGTATCTGGCAGCCTGCGTATCGCGGGTGATGGGACCGGCAGCGAGCGACAAGGAGCAAATGTCGCTGTACGACAAAACCCGTGGCCTGCTGGAAAAGGCCGGTTATCAGGTGGTGTTCCCGGACAATCTGGACAACCTCTGCTGCGGTCAGCCTTTCGCCTCCAAAGGCTACGCCGAACAGGCCGAGCACAAGCGTCAGGAACTGATCGGCGCCTTGCTGCACGCCAGCCGTGGCGGGCTCGATCCGATCTATTGCGACACCAGCCCCTGCACCTTGCGACTGGTGCAGGATGTGGGAAATGTTCGCCTGGATCTGTATGACCCTGTGCGTTTTATCCGTACGCATCTGATGGATCGTCTGGATTTCACGCCGCAGGAAGCACCGATTGCCGTTCATGTGACGTGCAGCACTCAACACCTGGGGGAAAGCCAGGCGCTGATCGAACTGGCGCGCAAGTGCAGCAAGAACGTGGTCATCCCCGAGGGCATTCATTGCTGCGGCTTTGCCGGCGACAAGGGTTTCACCACGCCGGAGCTGAACAGCCATTCCCTGCGCACCCTCAAGGATGCGGTTCAGCATTGCAGTGAAGGGATTTCCACCAGCCGCACCTGTGAGATCGGTCTGACACAACATGGCGGCATCGACTACCACGGACTGGTCTATCTGGTGGATCGAGTGACCCGGGCCAAACCCCGTGAAACCGCCATCTGAAGAAAAATAGAACCCCTGCGAACGAGAGCAGTCCACAGAACAGGCCCCGAACAATCGGGGCTTTTCCTCCATTCGGTTGCCCGTCCTGACGGCCAGCGAAGTCGGGATCCCTCAGTTCAAGGAGATTCATATGAAACGTTCTGTACTGTTAGGTCTGTTCGTTACTGCCTCGATGATGGCTACCACGTCCTTTGCTGCAGACAAGCCTGCCGACCTGTGCGATGCCAACATCCAGACCATCAACAATGCCAAGGGGCAGCTGTCATCGTCGCCCGAACTGAGTCAGCGTGCTGAAACCAGCGTGCAAAAGGCTCAGGCGCTCAAGGCCCAGGGCAAGATCGATGACTGCGTTGCGGAAACCTCGCAAACCATTCTGGAACTGCGCAAATCCAGTGGCACCAACAATTGATCCAGGCCCGGCCAACCTTCGGGTTGGCCTTGCGGGCCGTTTGGCGTACACTGCGCGTGCTTGTTGCTCGAACAGATGTACCGGGCAATGAGTTCGGGGCCGTTTAGGATTCGACGCCGGTTGCGAAACTCTAGGTGCATGCCGACTTGGTAACAGAAGTCGTAAATCCACTGTTGCAACTTCTTATAGTTGCCAATGACGACCAATACGGTGCTGCTCTCGCTGCTTAATTGCAGCTGACATGCACTCCTGGTGCCTTCGGGCCCAGCAATCATCAGGGGATGTCTGTAAACCCGAAATGATTGTCATATAGAACAGAATCGCCGTGCAGTACGTTGTGGACGAAGCGGCTAAAACTTACACAACTCGCCCAAAGCACCCTGCCCGTCGGGTCGCTGAGGGTTAACTTAATAGACACGGCTACGCATGTAGTACCGACAGCGGAGTACTGGCGGACGGGGGTTCAAATCCCCCCGGCTCCACCAACTCTCAACGACAAGGCCCGCCAAGTGCGGGCCTTGTTGCATCTGGGGATTTATATCCGGAGAGCTCATGCGCCAGGCCCTGCTGGTCATAGACGTCCAACCCTGCTTTTCCCCGCCGCTATGGCTGGTCGAAGGCATCCGGCCGCTCATCGGCACGCTGCCCAGCATCGCCACGGTCGAGCGCCATGATGAAACCCGCACACCGTTCCAACGCCAGCTCGGCTGGCACCCGGCGGCAGACGATGAATGCCTTATCGCCGCAGACCGCATCTTCATCAAATATGGCTACGCGCCCTCCCCGGACACAATTGAATACCTCAAAAGCCTGAACCTGGATCGCGTGCTGGTCTGTGGTCTGCAGACCGAGACTTGCTGCCTCGCCGCCGGTTTTGCGCTGTTTGATGCTGGGTTGCAGCCGACGTTGCTGACGGATCTGACGATGGGTTCGTCGCTGGATCGTTCGGGTGGGCTGGGTGTGCGGCTGTGGGAACACCACTTCAAGCACACACTGACGTCGAGCGAACTTCGCTCCTGTTTGCAGGCGTCCTAGGAAATTTCCCACAGCACGCATCGACTTTTATGAATTGGTTCAGGATGCTTCCGAGCTCCAGTCTTCGCGCTCCACTGCAATCAGGAAGATGGTTTACCAAAGGAGCTCGCCGGGAGCCTGAAATCATGGAGCCTCGTCATAAGAACGACACTCGAAGACAAATGGGAAAGGGGTCCTCACAAGATTTCAGCTTTTCGATCGGCGCCGATTGGGGTTTCTCGAGATTTCGTACAGAGCCTAGTCCGCAGCAAGGATGTGATGGCATTATGTCGAGTTGGAGGGAAGCCCCACCTTACCAGACGTGACTTCTTTGAGATGGCTCGGGCGCAGCAAGGATGAGGCTCAGAGAACGGGCTGATATCTCAGAAGCGTAAAGACACTTTGGAAATTGCTATCTGCTGATGTCCTACACGATGATCTGGCAGACACCCTTACAAGCTTGTGAAGGTAGGTCTGAGGAGCTTCTTGAGCATGAGTCCCAAGGCAGATTACTGGCGAATGTGGAAGAAACTCGGACAAGTGTAGATTTAGGGCTTGTTTATGGATTGGGGGTTTATATGGCTACTAGGCAAACCGGCCTATGTGGTAACACGGATAAAAAATCAGCAGAGCTGCGTCGTCGATTGTCATCACGGACTGACTGCGATAGCAACTTTTGGGCATTTTCTGAGCTGAGAAGCAGATCTGGAAATCATGCTCTCTTTCAGTATCCCGCTATGATGGTTCCTGAGCTGCAAGGAGCACTGCTGGATGACTTGATCGCTGTGGAAAACGATATTTCTCTAGTGTACGACCCCTTTTCGGGCTCAGGCACTGTTATGTTAGAGAGCTTATATAGAGGGATTAACTATTACGGAAGTGATATTAATCCAATGGCCATATTGCTGTGCGAGGTAAAATCTACTCCGCCGGATGTTGATACCGCCTCGAAAGCTGTTTCTCTTGTAGTCACTTTGGCAAAAGCTTCGCCGTCTTGTGCTTTTGACTTTCCCAACATAGACAAGTGGTTTAAACCTGAAATAAAAGATGGCTTGAGCAGGTTGCGCAAATCAATAGTTGAGCACCCTAGCAAAGCTGTTCGGAAGTTTCTATGGGTGTGCCTTGCTGAAACCATAAGATTGGTATCAAACTCTAGGGTTTCAACTTTCAAATTACACACATATAGCCAGGAAGATATCGCAAAGCGAGAAACTGATGCTATTAAAGTTTTCAAGATAGTCAGTGAACAAAATCTCTCTCGATTAAAGTTGCACTGGTCAAGGATTTCGACAAGGCCAAATCAAGAAGTATTTCCTCAGGCCGTGCTAACATCCGGCCCAGTTTCGGGCATATGCAAAGCCCCAAAGCTTGCAGATGTATTAATGACTTCACCACCATATGGAGACAACAAAACCACAGTTCCATATGGACAGCATAGTTACCTTGCACTTCGCTGGATTGATCCGATTGATCTACATGATGGATTTGATCCTTTTCTATTGGGCTCTACATCGCGAATTGACACATTAAGCCTGGGTGGTTCGTTGAGGTATGCTGATCTTGCAAGAGACGAACTTTGCACAGCTTCGCCTTCACTGAATAGCTTTATAACCAAAATCGAGCATACTGATCACCTTAGGAAGAAAGCTTTATCTTTTTGCCGAGACTATCGCGAATCACTAATGATGATTAGCCCTAGACTAAAGCTTGGTGCATTCTGCTTTTTCACCCTCGGAGAAAGAAGAATAGGAGGTAAAACTTTTCCCCTGGTAGATATAACTAAAGAATTTCTTACCGCGAATGGGCATGAAATAGTTACCATTATAGAGCGTGTGCTGCCCAGCTCCCGTAAAAGGATGGCATCGAAAAACAGTGAAGGCTCAACTATGGCTACCGAGTGGATTTTAGTAACTCGCTCATGGGGAGGCGTATGAGAGTTGCGGGTAAAAAGGTGTCGCCCAGGGCAGCCACCGTCGGTAAGGTTCTGCTTGAGGCTCGCCCCTCCATGTTACTTAAGTTAGATTCAAATCTGATAGCTGACGGCGATGAGTAAAGAGAAAGGTTGACCTGACAAGCCTCAGAGCAACCACCCACCGTCCATGAATGTGCTCTCATCTGTAAAAAAGGAATTTAATATGTCGGAAGCCTCTTTGAAATTTGGCGGAAAGTTAATCGAAGAGTTGTCACAGAAAATACCGTCAACACTGTTCGCACTTAATGAACTGATAAAAAACTCTTATGATGCCTTTTCGCCAGACATTACAATAAAAGTGGAGACTTCAAAAAACACTGTAACCATTATTGATAATGGGAACGGAATGGGAGTTGATGAAATTGAAAACCTTTTCCATATATCACAAAGCTCTAAAAAATACGGCCACATTATTAAACAAAATGGCTATAGCAGAATCACTCAAGGCTCTAAAGGCTTAGGCTTTCTTGCAGCATTTAAGTTTGGCAATGAAGTTCAATGGATTACGTGCAAGGATGGAGTGCAGAGCAACTTTTCTCTGAAAAAATCAGACTTGGTTAGTAAGCAGGATCTTTCAGGGACTAGGATACCCATTATAACGAAGGCTCAAGAAGGGAAAGGAACAACGATCATTATTTCCTCAAGCCAAAAAGAAATTGAGGTATTGCTTGAAGATCTAAACAGTGAAAAGGTTTCGGAAAAACTTGCTGCTGCCATCGTAGATGAAAACTTTGACATAAAAATCCAGATAGAAAACCAGGCAACTAACTATTCGACCAGAAACCTCAAAAGCTTCAAGCTAGAAAGTGACAACGATCAACTGTTTTATGTTTCCTTTGATTCAGAAGACAACAATATTGAATTTTATCACAAAGGAGAGTTAGTAAAGTCTATTCCTGGCCTACCTGAGCCCATGCGTAGAACTGACTACTCAATAAATCTAGAGCTGATTATTTTTCATTTTGAAAGAGGCAGGAATTCAAAATCTATTTCCCCACTGAATAAAAGGGTGCATGATGACGCTCTGTACCCCCTTGTCTATTTCAATCGAAACCTCTTTAATAACATTGTCATTTTCGATCCGGAGCTGCTCAGAAAAACCAGCTCGGGAAGTTCGTTGCCTCAGATGATCGGACGGGTTAACTTAAGAAGCCAAAGTGAAGAGGTTGAATTCAACTCGGACAGAACAAATTTTGTCGAAAACTCTCTAACTAAAAGCCTGATCAAAAACCTCAAGACCCTCAACGAACTTATTCAAACTAACGGCTCTGAATTAAAGAGAGAGTTGCAGAAGGAAGGCTACAAGCAAAAAGTCCCCACAGGCAAGGCTGCCCCAGCTTCGAAGCCGGGCGAACAGAAAAAAATGGCGGCATCAATATCAATCAACAGAAAGATGCCTTTGGAAATCTATACACCCTCGAATCAAATTGAGTTGGATAAGTATATTTTTCAAGTTAAAAATAGCCTTGGTTTAGAAATCAACAAAAGTGAAGTGGAAATTTTTGTTGATGGCACACCATCGAACAATGGGGTCTTGCATTCAATTGAAGAGCCCTGTGAGAAGACAATCGGCTTTCGATATCGAGACCCTCATACAAGCTTGGTGTCTACTGAGATAAAGTTGCAGTTTAGTAAGAAAATCTCCAATGTCACTGGCTCACCACAACGATCTATTTTTACTATTGAATCGGAAACTGGGTATCGTATTAGCCAGGGTGTTATTTCAAACCTAATTCATGCGATAGACAAAGCCTATCAATCTCGCAATAGAGATGAGTATCTACCTTTAATAGCTTGCTCTATCAGGTGCATTTTCGATGTTTCTTGGATAAAAATATCCAAAACTAAAAAAAGTTGGTTTAACAAAATTGACAAGGGAAGTATGAGTACTGGATTAAAAAAGGAACTAAATTCGACATTAATGCTTGGAGTCATGCACGTCTTAATTCTTTTAAAAAAGAATCAAAATCTTCTAAGCGAAGTTTCCAATGCCTCTGGAATCACATTCAACACAATCAACAACTTACTGGATCTAGCGGCTTTTGGAAACGCTGTAAAACTTTCAAATGTTGGCGCCCACTCCTCTTCCAGCTATTTATCCAAGCCCAAGCTAGAAGAGTGCGCCGATAAGTGCGGATTATTTGCAGTAATATGTGACATACTAATCAATCTAGATACCAATAAAGCAAGCACTCTAAATATCGTAAAACTTGAAGAAAGTGACTTTGAGAGCTACATGGGTCGATAACTTACATCAATAGATTCTTGACATATAAACTTGCAAAACCATCACACTGATAAATGAAAGGTAAAGCAAGGTTGTTAGATCGATTACAAGCGCGGGTCCATAGCGTGGCTATCACGCGAGTTTTTACTGGTATCCAATAAAAACAAGATATGAGCATTTACCATAATAATCATAGTGTAATAGGCGAATTCAGATTACCCCCCTACTCTCAACGACAAGGCCCGCCTAGCGTGGGGCCTTGTCGTATCTGGAGACTCACTTCAGTAGAGTGCCTGTGCCAAGCACTCCTAATCATCGACATCCCCCCCTGCTTCTCCCCGTACAATGGCTAATCAACGGTATTCAATCGTTCCCAGCATCGCCACGGTCGAGCGTCATGACGAATCTCGCCCACCGTTCCAGTGCCTGCAGGCGTCCTAGGAAATTTCCCGCAACCCGCGTCGACTTTCATGAACTGGTTCAAGATGCTTCCAAACGCTAGTCTTCGCGCTCCGCTGCAACCCGGCAGATGGTTTACCAAAGGGATTCGCCGGGAGCCTGAAACCATGGAGACTCGTCATGAAAAAAGACACCCGAAGCCTGCCTGATCAAACACCGTCTCACGAAACCGAATCGAAAGAGCCGGCTGTGCTCGCCCAGCCTCTGGAATACGTGAGAAAGCCGCGTCGAACCCTGCCTTTCAACGAGATTTTCTCCGTGCGCACCGATGTGGACACGGCCACCCTGCTGACCCATGCCTGCGAAACCCTGGCGGCGCTCAACATGGTGACGGCCAACATCGCCGATGATTTCACAGGCTCTCAACGCAGCCGATTGCTGGCGATCCGGCAGCTGTCGATCATGACCGAAATGCTGGTCAATCGTGCCCTGGAGAGCCTGGATCCGGCGAACCTCGTGCCCCGTACGACGGAGCCTGTCGTGCACTGAAAAACGGCCGCTCGTCGATGACGCAAGTCGTTCATCGACATGAACTTTTCTTCACCCCGGCGGCGGTGATGGCCGTGTACATTGCCCTCGCTCATTCAAGAAACTACGGTTCGCCCGCTCTCCTGCGGGCTTTTTTTTGCCCGGGATTTGGCGGCGAAGCGATACACATAGGTGTCTTGCACGCCGTGGTGCAGCGAATGCCGGGCCTGTGGATGAATCCTGACCAACACGAAGCCAGCAGCAGCGGCCAGACGCTGACTACGCCGGTTGACGGAAGACGTGGTCAGGTAAAACGTGGCATCGGGAAATCGGCCCAGCACTTCAGTCAGCGCGGCAGACATATAACCCTTACCCGAATGTTCACTATTAGCCCAATAACCAACGACGTAACGATTACGCCCCCGCGGTTTCAAGCCGATGCAACCGATGATCGCCGCCCCGTCGGCGGTAACAATGAAAAACCTGCGTTCACCGGTTTCGCTGTCGAACTCATCACGAGCCTTGTGCAAGAACTCCAGCGCCTGCTCCTCGGTCGTGTGCGCACGGGCCCAGGACAAAAACTCCGAATGCTCCGGATAGCTGACGTTCAGCGCTCGCTGAAACGCAAGGTACAACGCCGGATCCGGGGATCTGACCCTCAGTGGCTCGCCCCCTGTCATAAACGCAAACTCCATCGCATCCTCCTTGAATAGGCCCTTAAAACACGGCAACCAATACCTGTTTGTGCAGCGGATAGCGCAAATTTATAGATCGAGCCAAACCACCCGCGATTTGTGTTTTCCCACCCACCGCGCAATTCTGGCGATCAACCCCGCCCCCCGGAGCCCCCAATGCCGCTGTTGACCCTCCCCTGCCAACGCCTGACGCTCGCGGTGCTCGACCCGGATCAGGCGTCTTTGGAAAGCGACTTCTACCAACGCAACCAACGCCATCTCGCCCCCTGGTCACCGATTCGCACCACCGATTATTTCTCCACCGAACAAATCCGCCGACGCCTCGAAGTCCAGGCCAGCGCCTTCGAAGCCGGACTGGCGGTGCATATGGCGCTGCTGACTCCGGACGGTCAGCAAATGATCGGCGCCTGCAATTTCAGCGGGATCATTCGTGGCGCGTTCCAGGCGTGTTATCTGGGTTATCACACCGATGCAGTCCATCAGGGTCAGGGTTTGATGCAGGAAGCGCTGGAGTCCGCAATCGCATATATGTTCGAGGCCCAGAACCTGCACCGGATCATGGCCAATTACATTCCCGGCAATGAACGTAGTGCGCGGCTGCTTGAGCGCCTTGGGTTCGAGAAAGAAGGCTACGCCAAGGCCTACCTGAACATCGCCGGGCGTTGGCAGGATCATGTGCTGACGGCTCTGGTCAACCCGGGGTTTGAAGCGCCGGATCAGCGCTGGTCGCGACGACTCGCGTGAGTTTCACAATTTGTTAAGCATTGACGAAGTATGCTCACGCCTCTCGCCCCTTCCGGTTAACTGAAACCTATGTCGTCGCGTGCCGTCACTTCTCTGTTCCTGCTTGCCGCCCTGCTGTTTTTCTTCGCGTTGGGTAACCATCAATTGCAAGGCTCCACCGAGGCCCGCGTCGCCGGGATCGCCATGGAGATGCATCTGGACGATGACTGGGTGACGCCCCGTCTGTTCGGTGAACCGTTTCTGGAAAAACCACCGCTGAGTCTGTGGCTGGACGCCGGTGCCATGCGCGTGTTCGGTGTTTCGCCGTGGGCGGTGCGGCTGGCGTCGGCGGTGGCCGGCCTGCTCAGTGTGATGATTCTGTACGGCATGCTGCGGCGCTTCGGACGGCCGAAAGCGATTGCGTGGACGGCAGGGATTCTGCTGGCGACCATGGCCAGTTACTGGAGCAACGTGCGCGGGGTTGGCGAGGATGCGTTGCTCGCGCTCGGCGTGACCACGGCGTTGCTGGCGTTTTTCCAGGCGCAACGCGCTTCGACGCCGGGTAATTCGTTGCTGTTTATCGTCGGGATTGCCATCGCTACCCTGAGCAAAGGCGTGCTCGGTCTGGCGATGCCGGGGGTGGTGATTTTCGCTTATCTGCTGGCGGACAACCTGATGGACAAGCGCTTCAAGCTGACCGAGTGGTTGCGGCCCGGTTTGTTGACCGCGCTCGGGCTGATTCCGCTGCTGATCTGGCTCGCGGTGCTCTATCAGCACGGCGGCGCCCAGGCGGTCAGAGAAGTCTTGCTGACCAACAGCGTCGGGCGCTTCAGCGGTTCCTTCGTCGAGGCCGGGCACTATGAGCCGTTCTACTACTACATCGCCAAACTGCCTGAAGCGTTCCTGCCCTGGAACATTCTGGTGTACCTGGGGCTGTGGCATTTCCGTAAACAATTGAAGGCCAATCGTTACCTGCTGTTTTTCAGCCTGTGGATCGTTGCGCAGTTCATCATGCTGACTCTGGCCTCGAGCAAGCGCACGGTGTACCTGATGTCGATGACGCCAGCAGCGGCAGTGATTGCGGCGGAATATGCGAGCGTACTGTTCGACAGGTTGAAGGACCGTAACAGCGGTTTTGTAGGATGGATCGCCCGTCATCGTCAGGCATTGGCGGCAGGGATACTGACGGTGGTGATCGCCAGTTACCTCGGTGCCGCACAATGGGCGCTGCCGAAGGCGGACAAGGAATTGTCGTTCCTGCCACTGACCGAACATATCCAGAGCCTGCAAGCCAGCGGCCATCAGGTCGCGCTATTCCAGGCCAACGAACGCGTTGGCGGCGCCAGCGTGTTCTACACCCAGAGCGTCCTCAAGGGACTGGATACCGATGCGCAATTGAAGGATTTCCTCAGCGCCTCTCCTTCGAACATCGCGGTGATGTCGGGGGACAGCGAGCCCGCCGCCCCGTTGAAAGTCCTCAAGACCATGATGGTCGGGCGCCAGGCGTACTACTTCGTAGGCTATTGATACAGCGATGCACCAACAAAAAACCCGCCAGTGATGGCGGGTTTTTCATTTCAATCGCGACGCTTCAGAGAGCAGCCTCAGGCTGTCCACTGAACACCTGTCGCTCACGCTTGCTCAGCACCGGCAGTTCCAGACGCGCCCGTCCATAAAACGCCAGCGCCGTCAGCAAACACGCCAGCCACACGAAGATACCGGCCCAGAACGTGTGGGACATGTAGTGCCAGCCCTGCAGGACGCGTGTGGTGCCGTAGACGAAACCGAGCAGCAGCGAGCCCCACAACAAGGCGCTGGAGAAGCGCCACTGATAACGCCGCGCTACGAAATACAACGCCAGCATGGTGAAGCCGCCGGAAGCGTGCCCACCCGGCCAGCAACGGCCGTCACCGGCTTCATGGAACAGCTGGAAATTGTTGTACCACTCGATGTGCGCCATCTTGCCGCCGTACAGCGTCGTCTCGATCGGGCAGTAAACGCTGGTGTGGGCCTTGAGGAAGTGAATCACGCCGGTACACACCGCGAACGCCACCACCACAAACAGAAAATCCCGTCGATGGTCAGCGGCAAAGCGCAGCACCGGCGCCACTTTGCTGCGCTCGAGAAACCCGGCGAGGCCCGGGCGCTTCTGCGGATTGACCAGCGGCCAGACCACCGACAGCATCGCACCGACCAAGGCAATTTCAGCGGTCCAGTTCGGAATGATCCGCGCCCACTTGTGGGTCAGTTTTTCAAAGAAGTGAATCTTGTCGAGGGGGAAGGTATTGGTCAGGGGATCGAACAGCAGATTACTGAAGGCAATGTCGATGTTCGTCATGTCGAACATCAGAAACACCACAGCAGCACAAAACAGCGGGATACCTAAGTTGTAAGCGTAAAAGCGAGCACTCATCGGGTGGACACCGTGCGCCAGTCGGAGGCCTCGATGAAGCCGAGCATTTTCGGAGCCGCCGGGTTGGCCGCGGAAACGAACAGCGAGGACCCATAACCGAGGGTCGAGGCCGGCACCTTGAGGTCTTTTTCCAGTTGCGCCATGCATTCGCTGTGGGTGACCAGGATCAGGTTGCGCCCCGGGACCTTGTGCGCGAGCGCATCCTGCAACATGCGTCCCTTGCAACTGATCAGCCAGTCTTCGCCGGTCGTCGCGTGGTTGAACATGTAGCCGGCGGTCTGCACGGTGCGGGTCATCGGGCTGTTGTAGATGTCGGCATGGTTCAGGCCCAGGTGCTCGAACTGTGCGCCGACGGCGACCGCGACACTGCGCGAACGGTCGGTGATGCCGTCATTGCCGCTCAGGCACGGCGCCGGGGAGTGATCGCAGCGCTCGACATGACGCACCAGCACGATCATGTCGCCCTTGGCCCAACCGGCCGCCAACGCCTGTGCGCCGGGCACATTGCCATGGGCCAGATCAGGCACCGCCGCCGGGGCAAGCAGCCACAGGGTCAATGGCACCACCAGCGCCAAGGTCGCCAGAACAACCCCGGCGTTCCGAAAACGGGCCAAACCGCTCAGGTCGATCGAGCGTTTGACGCCGAACAGACTCAGTCTCAATTCCACAAAAATCCGCCTCGCCAGCTCGCAGCACTGTCATTTGATCCGGCGAAGGTACAGAGGCCCCCGTGGGCAGCCAGTGAAAGTCATGTGAAAAAAGTCTTGGGATCCCTTGTTACAAATTCCGTCGGACAAAATCCTTTCAGCTCTCGGATTTGCGGCCGATACAGTCCTGCTAACACCCTTGCTGGCTCAAAAAAACAACAATCTTCCAGCCTGACCGACGATCAAGACGCACAACGTTTTCTGGAGGAATTGTGATGAATAGCTGGTTCGGCAACATCAGCGTGAACCTCAAACTGGGGCTGGGTTTCGGTCTCGTCCTGGCCCTGACCTGCATCCTTGCCCTGACCGGCTGGACCAGCCTCGGCGGCCTGATTGACCGCAGCAACTGGATGAGCGACATCACCCAGCTGAACGCCGGCCTGACCAAGCTGCGCGTGGTGCGCCTGCAATACATGCTGACCAACGGCGATGAAACCGCCGCGCAGAACGTGCAGACCACCCTCGACGGTTTCGCTGCACAGCAACAAGCGCTGATCGGCAAGTTCAAGAGCCCGGAGAACGTCAAGCTGCTCAAGGAGCAGGCGGCGACCATCGCCGAGTACCAGACGTCCCTGAACAAAATGCGCAACGCCTACCGCACCGGCAACACCGCGCGCGACACCATGGCCGCCAATGCCGAAACCGCGTACAACCTGATCGAGTCGATCAGCAACCGCGTGCAGCAAATGCCGCTGAGCGATGCGCGCTTCGAACAGTTCCAGGCCATCACCGAAGCCAAGGAAGCGTTCATCCTGGCGCGCTATGAAGTGCGCGGCTACACCGCCACGGCCAATGCCGACACCGAGCAGAAAGCCGTCGGCCAACTGGATGTGGCCATCGCCAGCCTGAAACAGCTGAGCGTGCATTTCTCCAGCACCCAGCAAGACACTCTGCGTCAGCTGGAAACCGCGCTGACCAACTACCGCAGCGCCTTGCAGGCGTTCAAGAACGCCAACAGCGAAGCGGTGCAGGCACGCAAGGAAATGACCGATCAGGGCGCCACCATCGTGACCCTGAGCGAGCAGATGTATCAGATCCAGCTTGATCGTCGTGACATGGAAAGCGCTCAGGCCCGCACCCTGCAACTGATCAGCACTCTGCTGGCGTTGCTGGTGGGCGTCATCGCGGCGTTCATCATCACCCGCCAGATCACCCGTCCGCTGCAGGAAACCATGGCTGTGGTCGAGCGCATCGCCAGCGGCGACCTGAGCCACAACGTGATCGTCACCCGCCGCGACGAACTCGGCGTGCTGCAACAAGGCATCGCGCGCATGGGCGTGACCCTGCGCGACCTGATCAGCGGCATCCGCGACGGCGTGACCCAGATCGCCAGCGCCGCCGAAGAGCTGTCGGCCGTCACCGAACAGACCAGCGCCGGCGTGAACAGCCAGAAGGTCGAGACCGATCAGGTCGCCACCGCCATGCACGAGATGACTGCCACCGTGCAGGAAGTCGCGCGCAACGCCGAAGAAGCCTCGCAAGCCGCAGCCGCCGCTGACGGCGAAGCCCGCGAAGGCGACAAGGTGGTGAACGAAGCTATCGCCCAGATCGAGCGTCTGGCCAGCGAAGTGGTGCGTTCCACTGAAGCCATGAGCGTGCTGCAACAGGAAAGCGACAAGATCGGCAGCGTCATGGACGTGATCAAGGCTGTGGCCGAACAGACCAACCTGCTGGCCCTCAACGCCGCCATCGAAGCCGCCCGTGCCGGTGAAGCCGGTCGCGGTTTTGCCGTGGTCGCCGACGAAGTCCGTGGCCTGGCTCAGCGCACGCAGAAATCCACCGAAGAAATCGAAGGCCTGGTGGCCGGTCTGCAGAACGGCACTCAGCAAGTCTCGGCCGTAATGAACAACAGCCGCGCCCTGACCGACAGCAGCGTCGCCCTGACCCGCAAGGCCGGCGACTCCCTGGAAAACATCACCCGCACGGTGTCGAACATCCAGTCGATGAACCAGCAGATCGCCGCAGCCGCCGAACAGCAAAGCGCCGTGGCCGAAGAAATCAGCCGCAGCATCATCAACGTCCGCGACGTGTCGGAGCAGACGGCAGCGGCGAGTGATGAGACTGCCAAGTCCAGTGTTGAACTGGCGCGGTTGGGTGGGCAGTTGCAGCAGATGGTGAGCCATTTCCGCGTCTGACCTACAGTCAGCGCTGAAGCGAAATCCAATCGCGGGCAAGCCCGCTCCCACAAGGTTCTGAGGCGTGCACAGATACTGTGTTCGACTCTTTACCTGTGGGAGCGGGCTTGCCCGCGATTGCGATGTAACTGCCTATGAAGATAGGTCCTGCAAAAACCTGTGCCGTATCAGCGTAAAGGCAACTCCAATTCAACCCCGCCAAAACGTCTAAACCGTTCGTGGATTCGAGTTCCCAAGCCACCGGTAGATTGATTCTGCTCCAGCGCATTGCGCAACATCGCACACGCCTGCTCCTCAATCGAGCGACCATTGAATCTTGCAGTGGACTCCAGCTTTTTATAGAGCTGATAGTCAACATTCCTGATGATTAAACTCGCCACAATCCCTCCAAACTATTGGCCCCTGAAGCATCGAGGCTAGCATGCAGCGTTCGATGCAAGGTTTCAGGTTGTAACAGCGGGATGGAAATCGGGTTTTGCCCAATCACCGCGTCCCCCGCTGCCGCAACGCCGACGGCATGAAATACGAATCCTCCGGCACCGGTTGCGAGAAGTCGACGGTGGAGGCCTCTTCGTTATCCAGGTTCTGCACGTAGTACCGACGGGCCTGCAAGTCGTGGAAGACGTCGAGTGCGCTCCAGGTGGTGGGCAGGTCGTAGAAGTTTTTCAGGTAGGCCATCGACACGCGCCACAACTCTCCTCGCCCGTCGTACTGGTCCACCAGCGCGGCGCCCCAGCTGTCTTCGTCGAGAAACAGCACTCGCTTGGAATAGACATGCCGCGCGCCCGGCTTGAGCGTGCCTTCCACCACCCAGACCCGGTGCAGTTCGTAGCGGGTGTATTGTGGGTTGAGGTGGCCGGGGGTGAGCAACTGGGCGTATTTCACGTCGGGGCTGCCGACTTTGTAGTTGTTGTAGGGAATGTAGATCTCTTGCTTGCCCTTGAGCTTCCAGTCGAAGCGGTCGGGGGAGCCGTTGAACAGGTCGGTGTCGTCTGCGGTGCGCAAGCCATCGGAGGAAGCGATCGGCGTGTCGTACGCGAGGTTCGGTGCGCGGCGGACGCGGCGTTGGCCGGCGTCATAGATCCAGGCCTGGCGCGGGTCCTTGAGTTGGTCCAGCGTCTCGTGCACCAGCGCTGCTCCACCGGCGAGGCGCGCCGGGCTTTTCACGAAGGCGAGGTAGTAGAACAGGATGTTTTTCAGGTCGGCGAACTGGCCGCCCGGGCGGTAGTAGTTGAAGAAGCCTTCCTGCTGCGAGGTCACCAGCGCGAAGCTGCCGTTGCGTTGCACCGGCGCTTCGGAAGCGCGACGTACGACGTAGATGCCGCGATAGCGAGTGATGTGATTCCACAGCACTTCGACGCCATCCTTGGGTACCGGGAACGGCACGCCACCATAGGCATCGGCGAACCCGCTGCCGCCCTCCAGTAGTTTGGCCGAGGTCGCATTTTTCAGGGTGTTGTCATACAGCCACTGCGGCGCCGAACCGGATCGGCGCGAGGGATAGACCGGCATCTGGAAGGTGTCGGGGTAGCTGTTGAACAGCGCGATCTGACCGGGGCTGAGATGCGCCTTGTACTGATCGAGATTGGCCTTGGTGATGGTGAACAGCGGTTTGTCCGCCGCATACGGATCGGGGTGATGCTGGCCGGGTTTGTAGCCGGCCGGCGCCTGGGTGATGCCGCCGGTCCAGGCCGGAATGGTGCCGGCAGCGTTGCCGGCGCGCTCGGCGCCCATGGGGGTCAGCGTGGTTTTCAGTTGTTCGGCCTGTTGGGGCGAGATAGCGGCCAGTGCGCTTGCGGCGGTGAGGCTCAAGAGCAACGCCAGTGTGGTCTTGGTCAGTCGTGATGCAGGAAACATGTTCGTTCTCCGAATTCAAAAAACCTGTGGACTCACAAGAAATACTTGAGGTTGAACCCGACGTTGTCGCGGTCGCGAATGCCGTTGTTCTGCCCGCCGCCCCAGAACTCGGTGTACTGCAGTTCGGCTTCGAGCTTGTTCTGGTAGTTGGCCTTGACCCCCAACGTGTACGCCTTGCGCCCGTCGATGGCGTTGCCGGCCTGGTAGCTGTTGCCCTTGAAGTCGTCCTTGTAGACGACGTAGGGCGAGACGTTGATCCCGGCGTACACGTCGTTCCAGGTGCCGTTGAACATCACCGTGTAGCTGTAGGAATTGCGGTTGACCTGATCGTCGCGATCGCCACCGGACACGTACGAAGTGTTGCCGGTGCCGGCGTAGTAACGGGTGCTGCCGTCGTAGGCGGTGTATTGCAGGCTGCTGCCGCGCAGGTGCTCGGAGGCCAGTTCGAAGATGCCGAACATCGAGTCGAACGACAGCGTCGGGCCGAAGTTGTAGATGCTGCCCAGCGAGGTGTTGAATGCTTCGACCCGCTCGGCGTTGTTGATCTGGCTGTCGAGGGTGACCATTTGCCCGCCGACGTTGATGGCCTTGCCGGACACCGCCGCCGCAGCGCCGTTGGCCAGGTCGCCGATCAAATCGTTGGTGGCGGCGATGCCGATGGGCAGGTTCGGTCGATAGGCCAGCTCACCGAACACCGAGGCATTGCCCAGCGTGGTGTTGAAGCTGAAACCGTACATGCGGATGTCTTCGGCATACCGCCGATGAGCCTGGATGTTGCCCATCACATCGGCAGTCGCCAGCCCGTTGGCGAGGGCCCCGGCCTGACTGCCGGCAACGCTGGAGAGCATGTTGGTCAGGGCATTCATGTCGATGCCCTTGTAGCCACCGAGGTCGGCGGCGATGGTCGGTTCCTTGGCGTGGTAGTTGACCATGTACAGGCCGAATTCGGTGCTGTTGAGCTCTTCGGCGATGTAGCGAAAGGCAAAGCCGAACTGGCCGTCGTTGCGTGCGTTGTAGTCCTTGCCGATGGACGCCACCTTGAGGGTGTTGCCGTAGGCCGGGGTCACGCCGTTGGCATAGAGACCGGTGGACTTCAGCGCCGGGCCCAGCATCGGGTTGTTGCCCAATGCGCTGTACAGACCGATGACATTGCCGAATCCCGGCACCGGCGTGTCGAGGGCAGTGCCGCTGAAGTTGTTGTATGCGGTGTTGCCGCCGTCGGCGAACAGGTCGGTCTGCGAGTAGAAGGTGCCGACCGGATCGATGCGGGTTTCCTTCCAGTTGGTCTGGTAGAAACTTTCCATGGTCAGGCTGTCGGTCAAACCGATGTTGAAGCTGACCGCCTCCACCGGCATCAGCACTTCCTTGACCTCGGCGCCGGGCAAGCGGTACTTGGCGGCGTCCACCGGGTTGGTGGTGTTGATCCCGCCGCGATAGAAAATCCCCTCGCCCCAGTTGAACACCTGACGCCCCACCCGCGCCGTCACCGGCATTTGCGCGACGTCCCAGCTGCCGTGGACGTAGGCGTCGAGCATCTCGATCCGGCTGCCGGCGATGTCGCGGGTCTGGCTGGTGAAACGATCGTCCTGGGGATAACTCTGGCTCGGCTGCGACGGGCTGTTGTTGTGGTAGTAGTCGTTGCGCTTGTCCATCAACTGGGTGTCGTAGAACGCGGTGCCGCGCAGGAACATACCGTAGTTCTGGTAGTTGGCCTCCAGCTCCGAAGTGATCTTGTACACCTCGGAAACCAGCCCGGAGTCGAAGTTGCGATTGCCGTCGTTGGTGTTGACGTCATCGTTGTTCTTGTCCCGGCCCTGCACCCGCCACAGGCGGCCATAGGACAAGGTCGTGTCGAGCGAGCCGGTAACCTGATTGTCCAGCACGCTGAACTCGGCGGCCTGCACCGCATCGACTGCGCAGAGTTGCAGCAGCCCTGCCAAACCGACACCGGGGAGCGCTACGCCAGACAGGCGCAATCGAGTGTTGATCATCTGTTCCTCCTTCCCTGTTCTTATTGTTGTGTGTTGCCGCGATGCTCAGGGCGCCAGCCCCGCACGGACATAAATCCGGCTGTGGGCGCCGAAATGGCCGAGCAGTCTGAGTAGTTGCCGATTCAGTTCCGGATGGTCGAAATTCTCTTGCTGCAACTGATTGCCGGCACTGAAATCGCTGGTCACCGGGGCCGTCTCCAGCCATTGGCCGATGGCCTCATCGAAGGCAGCGGAGTCGTCGACGGACTCGGCACTCACCACCTCGCGCAGGTAGTCCACCGAGTACGGCGGGTAATGCGCGTCCCCGGCGACATCGGCGTAAGCATCGAGCATCGGATGCGGCTGACCGGCGCGCAGCACGCGACGCAGCCAGGTCGACTGGTATTTCTCGACTTCCATGTGGCGGGTCGCGACCCGTTCGATGGACGCCTGTTTATCCTCCGCAAAACCGGCCAGCGCCTTGCCTTCCAGCAGCAGAAGGCTCGGCAGTTCGACGCCGGGCAACGGCTTGGCGTGATACGGCTGGGTCAGGTCCTGAACGTGGTGCAGGCCCCAGCCGAGAAAGCGATAACCCCAGTAGGAATGCCCCGTGGCAAACGCCAGTCGCGCCAGCCCCATGTATTGATACGCGCGCCAGTCCGGCCAGCTGCGCTCAAGGAATCCGGCGGCCGCGTAGACCACCGGGCTCTCATGGAAGAAGCCCATGTGGAACGGCGCCTGGGAGCTGTACTGAAAGCGCGCATCGCCAAACGGCTGCGGGCCGAAGCCGTACAACGCGGCGACTTCACCGGGGTTGTCGCTGAACAGATTGATGTCGTGGCCGTAATCCGGCTCATCGGCGGCGCTGGCCAGCACGGCGAGGGGCGCGACTTTTTCGTGATCGGCCACGCGGATGAAACGCTGGCGATTCCACGGCGAAAGCGTCTGCTCGACCATCACTTGATCGGCCTGCAGATGCTCGCGTTCGGGCAGGTCCTTGCCCGGCAACGGCTGAATGACCATCGCCAGATGAATCAGCGGATTGATCCGCAGTGCAGTGAGAAAATCGTGGCGCAGATTGTCGCTCGGCACCGCCGGCAATTTCAGATTGTCGGGGCGCGGCGGGTATTGCTTGAAGTGTTCGCGGGCGAAGCGTTCCTGCTCATCGAGTAACGCGACGATGGCCGGGTATTGCTCGGAGAGAAACTGTTCCAGCGGTTCGACTTCAACGGGCGATGCATCGCGCAACGCCGGCAGGTCCTGCAACGCCAGGTAGCTGCCCACCGTATGGTTCGACCAGCCCCACGCCGTCGGGGCCATTGCGCAAAGCAGCAGGAGGGAGATCAGCTTCATTGCTTCTGGTTCTTGTTATGTGTGCCGTGGGGATCGAGCCTAACAATCGACCCCGCCCCTGACACTGTCCGATCTCACCAGAAAAGTTCTCCGATAGCGCCACGTGCGCTGTTCGTTCAGGCCGGGTAACCGGTGATCTTGCGGATGCTCTGGTACAACGGCTTGAGCTGCCGGTACATGCGCAGATAGACGTCCTTGTACAGTCGCTCGTAGACCTTTTGCGCCTCGGGCTGCGGCATGAACACCGCGCCGACCCGGGTCATCGCCGCTATCGCCGTGGGGAAATCCGCGTGCAATCCCAACCCCACCGCACAACAAATCGCCGCGCCCAGACCGGACGCTTCATAGACGTGCGGACGCTCCGCCGGCAGGCCGAAAATGTTCGCCGTGAGTTGCATCGCTGCATCACTTTGCGAGCCACCACCCGCGACCCGCAAACGGGTGACGGAGATCTTCGAGCGCTTCTCGATTTTCTCCATGCCTTGGCGCAAGGCGTAGGCCAGGCCTTCGAGGATTGCCCGATAGATATGCGCACGGGTGTGCACGTCGCCGAAGCCGATCATCGCGCCTTTGGCTTCGACACCCGGTTCGCGAATGCCCGGTGACCAGTAGGGTTGCAGCATCAATCCCATCGAGCCCGGGGGCACCGCCTCGACCAGCGCGTCGAACAGTTGCTCGGGCTCGATGCCCTGCTCCTTGGCCTGCTGCATTTCCCGCAGGCCGAATTCGTTCTTGAACCAGCTGACCATCCAGTAGCCGCGATAAATCATCACCTCGCAGTTGTACTGATCCGGCACCGCCGACGGATACGGCGGAATCAACGGGACGATTTCCAGATAGCGCGAGCGGGTGCTGGTGATGGTCGCCGTAGTGCCGTATGACAGACACACTGTGCCCGAATCGACAACACCGGAACCGAGCACTTCACAGGCCTTGTCCGCCCCAGCCGCGATCAGCGGAATGCCTTCGGGAATACCGGTGTGAAGACTCGCTTCGGCGCTGATATGGCCAAGGGTTTCACCGGGTTTGTGCAAGGTCGGCAGTTGCTCGGGACGCACCGCCAGCGCCTGCCATTTCCAGTCACGGGTTGCGGCCCAGCGCAGGCGTTTGAAGTCGAATGGCAGGTAGCCGACGCAACAGCCCACCGAGTCGACGAAGCGCCCGCAGAGGCGATGGGTGAGAAACCCGGAGAGCAGCAGAAACTTGTCGGTCGCCGCCCACACATCAGGCTGATGGCGGGCGATCCAGTTGGCCTCGGCCTGAGCGCGAAAGTAATCCACGGTGGCCTGCGCGCCGGCCAGTTTGAACAGCCAGCCCCACGGACCCTTGATCCCGCCTTCGACTTCGCTCTGACGCTGATCGAGCCAGAGAATCGCCGGGCGCAGCGGCTTGCCCTGGGCATCGACGTTGATCACCGTGCCTCGCTGGGTGGTCAGGGAAACGCCGGCAATCTGCGAGCGATCGATGCCGGTTTGCGCCCACACCTGTTGGCAGGCCTCGCCCAGTTTCGCCCAGTAATATTCCGGGTCCTGCTCGGCCCAGCCCGGTTGCGTCGAGTAATAGGCCTGCAATTCAACCTTGCCCTTGCCGAGCAGATTGCCCTGCAAATCGAAGAGCAGCGCGCGCACGCTCTGGGTGCCATTGTCGATGGCCAGCAGGTAACGCTTGTTCGGGTGGTTGTCCATGGAGCTCTCTTCGAGGGGCATCACTGCGCGATATCCGGCAGGCCGTGATGGCGTTGCCATAACGCCTGATAGCGTTGCTGTTCCTGTTGCCAGTGTTCGTCGTCCCAGCCCAGACGTGGTTGGCAGAGCCGGCGAATGGCCGGAAAATAATCGGCGCCGCCACGGGGCAGCAACAGGCCCAGACGGGTTCGACGCAGCAGCAGGTCATCCAGATGCAGGACCATTTCCGCCTCGCAGGCGAAGGTCAGTTCTGCCCACAAGGTGTCGGTGGCGCCGACCGTTTCATGGCCCAGTTCGGCGAGCAGTTGCGCCAGCCTCGGCAGGTCCCGGCCATGTCGCCCGGCCAGGCGTCGCCACTGACCGGGACTGAGGCCGGGAATTGTCAGTGGCGGCACGGCAGCAAACACCGGCGCAGCATCATCATCGAAAGACCGGCCGAGCATGTCGGCGCAGGCCTTGAGCACTTCGATGGCCTGCGGGCGGAACGTCGTGAGTTTGCCGCCGGCCAGGGTGACGCAACCCGGCTCCTGCCACAGCACATGTTCACGGGTTTCGTTCGACGGTTTGTCCTGATGCTCACCCGCCGCACTGCCCACCACCGGGCGCACGCCGGACCAGGTTGAAAGCACGTCGGCTGCAACCACTTCAGCGCCGGGAAACTGCTGTCGGCAGGCGGCCAGCAGGTAGTCGAGTTCGTCGGTGCTGATGCTCGCGCTCTGGTCCAGATTCTCGCGGTGATCGAGGTCCGTGGTGCCGACCACCGTGGCGCCTTCCCACGGGAAAACGAACACAGGACGCCGATCCTGCTCGTGCATAAACGTAAAGGCCTGCGCCACCGGCAAGCGCCAGCCCGGCAGCAGTAAATGACTGCCACGCAACGGGCGCAACTGCCGTGGCGCCTCGGGCGGACGCAAGCGTTCGGCCCAGGCGCCGGTGGCCACCGCCAGCACACCACATCGTAATTGCAGCGACGAGCCGGCCTCGCAATCTTCGACCTGAACTCCACACACCCGCCCGTTTTCCCGCAGCAGATGTTCGACGCGCACGCCGTTGAGCACCACCGCGCCGTCGGCCCGTGCTTCGCTCAACACGCGCATTACCAGTCGCGCGTCATCGGTCAGCGCATCGACAAAACAGGTGCCGCCGAGCAGGTCATTTTCTTTCACGCCCGGCGCCAGATATCGCAGTTGCTGCGCGTCATGGAAACGATGGTCGCGCCGCCCCGCCAGTGCGTCATAGATCGATAGCAAGCCGCCCAGCACCCGAGGCCCGGGAAAGCCGCCGCGATAGTGCGGCATCATGAAACTCATCGGCTCCACCAGCCCCGGCGCCTCGTCGAGCAGACGCTGGCGTTCGCGCACCGAGTCGCGGGTCAACCGCCACTGGCCCTTGGCGATGTAACGCAATCCGCCATGGACCATTTTCGAGGAGCGACTGGACGTGCCCCAAGCGAAATCACGCTGCTCCAGCAGCAGGCAACGCCAGCCACGGCGCGCGGCTTCGCGCAGGATGCCGGCACCGCTGATGCCGCCGCCGATAACGATCAAATCCCAGGTCACACCCGCCAGCGTCGGCAGGACTTGCTGGCGCCATTCGGCGTTCCAGTCCGCGCTCATGGCGGTCACTCCTGCAACAACGTGCCGGGGTTCAGGCGCCCGGCCGGGTCGAAGTGCCGGCTCAGCGCCTGCAGGGTGTCCATCGCCAGCGCGCCCTTTTCGCGCGGCAGGTACGGCGCGTGATCCTTTCCCACGCCGTGCTGGTGGCTGATGGTGCCGTGGTTGTCGACGATGGTCTGGCTGGCCGCGTGTTTGAGGGCCTTCCAGCGGGCGAGCGTCGCGGGATAGTCCGCCGCCGGGCGAAACACGTAAGTGGTGTAGATGCTCGAACCTTCGCCATAGACGTGGGACAGATGGGTGAACACATGCACCCGTTCGCCCTCGGCCGCCAAGGCATCCCGCAGGCTGTTTTCGATCCGGTTGAGCAGGTTGTCGACGTTGCTCCAGTCGGTGGCGGTTTCGAGGGTGTCGACCACATAACCGGCGTTCCACAGGTTCTCCCGCAGATACGGAAAACGGAAGCGGTTCTGCGCCCACTTCTTGCCCAGCAGCGTGCCGGTGAACACACCGCCGAATGCCTTCAGATGCTGGCGGGCCTGACTCAGGGACAATGCATTCTGCTTGCGATTGCCGGTCACGCCGAAGGTCAGCAGGCACTTGCCTTGCCCGGCGCCGCGCAGGCTCAGGTATTTTTCCAGCCAGGCGATCTGCTGCGGATGACCGGCCAGCGCCAATTGGGTTTCGGTTTCCACCGCGTTGGACAGGCGCAGCATCGACAGCGGCACCCGCGCTTGCGCCAGTTGCCGAATGGCTTGCAGCGCCTTGCTCCAGCTGGGCAGAAACACGCCGTAGAAACGCTCATCGGCCGGCAACGCACTGACCCGCACCTTGACCTCGGAAATGATCCCGAAACGCCCCTCGCAACCCAGCACCACTTCGCGCAGATCCGGGCCGGCCGCCGAGGCCGGGAAGGTTGGAATCTGTAGCGGCCCGGCAAAGGTTTCCAGGGTTCCGCCGGCGAACAGTTGCTCGATCCGCCCATAACGCAGCGACTGCTGACCACTGGAACGACTGGCCACCCAACCGCCCAGCGTCGACAGCTCCCACGACTGCGGAAAATGCCCCAGCGTGTAGCCACGAGCGCGCAACTGGCTCTCTACCTGCGGGCCACTGGCGCCGGGGCCGAAAGTCGCCAGCAGGCTTTGTTCGTCGAGGTCGATCAGGCGATTCATCCGCGCCAGGGACACCGTCACCACGGGCCGTGCAGAGTCGGGCGGGTTGATGTGCCCGGCCACCGACGTGCCGCCGCCGTAGGGAATCAGGCACAGATCCTGCGCCTGGGCGAGCGCCAGCAACTGGCGGATGTGTTCGGCGGTTTCCGGGAACGCCACGGCGTCGGGATAGTTACCCAGCGCCCCCTCGCGCAGCGCCAGCCAGTCCGGCAGGCTCTGGCCACGGGCATGCAGCAGACGCTCATGGGCATCGATGCTGTACAAGGCGTGTTCCGCCAGCCGCGAGAACGGCACGCGAGCCAATGCTGCTTCAAGCGTTGCGTCGGGCAGCGCTCGACCTTCCCCTAGCCGTTCATGAAGAAAACTTGCGCCCTGGGCCGGCAGTTCGACCACCGTGGTTGCATCTCCCCAGCCGTTCCAGCGTCGCATGCGTGTGTCCTTCTGTGCAGTCTGATCAGTGAGATTTCAGGCCCTCATACTAGTCAGCCGGCGGAAAGTGTCACGGTCGCATCCGGCCAGTTCGAGTAGCCAATTGAGTCAAACGTCGCGCAAGCGTCAGCCATTTACTTTAGTCGTGGATTCAAATTACCTTTCAGGGCGCTCATCCGCCCGTGGCGGCCTCGATCAAGGGAATTCGGTCATGCAATCGCTCGGCTTCACCTCCGTTCCGCCGCTGCTCAAGTACCTGCGTCATGCCGAACATCTGGGCCTGGCCATCGAGCCTGCGTTGGCGGCGGCGGGATTGCAGGCGCAGCAGTTGAGCGACAACAGCCTGCGCCTGCCGGGTGAAACCCATGAACGATTGCTCGATTATTTCTGCGAGCACTCGGGCGATCCGTTGTTCGGTCTCAACGCGGCGAATTTCGTGCTGCCCAACTCCTGGAGCGTGCTGGGCTACATCACCATGAACTGCGCGACACTGGGCGACGCCATGAGCCGCATCATGCCGTTCGAAAAACTGGTGGGCGACATGGGCGTCAGCCGCGCCGAGGTGCAGGACAGCCACGTGCACCTGATCTGGAGCTGCCGCTTCGAACGCCCGCGGATTCGCCGGCATCTGGTGGAAAACGTGCTCGGCTCCTGGCTGCAATATGCACGCTGGATCGCCGACACACAGTTGTCGCCGGCCGCCGTGTGGCTGGAGCACTCACGCCCGGCGGACACGACGCTGGAGCAGTACGAACAGTTTTTCGAATGCCCGGTGCTGTTCGATCAGCCGTATTCCGCGCTGATCGTGCCGTTGCCGTATTTGCAGTTGCCGTTACGCCAGGCCGATGCGCATTTGCTGCGCACGCTGGAAGAACACGCGCAAAGTCTGATGGCGACACTGGAGGATGCGTCGCTGGAGCAACGGGTCAAAAGCATCCTGCGCCAGTTGCTCAAGGAAGGTCTGCCGCGCAAGGAACAGGTGGCCGAGCATCTCGCCGTGTCCGTGCGCACCCTGCAACGCCAGTTGCATCAGGCCGGCACCTCGTATCAGCAGATTCTCGATGATTTGCGCCAGGAACTGGCCGAGCATTACCTGCTCAACAGCACGTTGCCGATTCAGGACATCGCCCAGTATCTGGGCTTCACCGAACCGCGCTCGTTTCACCGTACCTTCAAGAGCCGGCGCGGCATGCCGCCCGGCGAGTTTCGGCAGACTCACCGGGTTAGTGGTGGTGCCGAATAAGTGTTCGACTCACAGCCCCCCTCACCCCAGCCCTCCCGAAACGTCGGACCGCCCAGAGGGAGAGGGAGCCGACCGAGAGATGCTAACGATCTACGCTGACCTGAAAGAACTTTTGTGAATCCATAATCGCCACGATCTTTCAGGTCGATGTATGGCGATAAACACCTCGGTCAGTCCCCTCTCCCCTGGGAGAGGGTTAGGGTGGGTAAAGACCGGGTACATCCTTTACGTTTGAGACCGGGGACATGGTTTACAGGTATCAATATTGGTCAGGA